>DATMAM010000035.1:0-48569 GCA_035559995.1 Candidatus Acidiferrales bacterium | reverse complement strand
GCAGGGCGTCTGGGCGCAGTCGACCTACCGCGTGATTCTCCGCCGCGCGCTCAAGGGCAGCGGCCCGGACGCCGCGCGCCTGCGGCCGGGACGGACGCTGCCGGTCGCCTTCGCCGTGTGGGACGGTGCCGCGGGCGACCGCGACGGGAAGAAGTCGGTGACCATCTGGCAGGACCTCGAGCTCGCTCGGTGAGGGGGAACGACGCGATGGGACACGATCAGGGGCCGTTCGACGCCGTCAGCCGCCGCGCCTTCCTCCAGTGGCTCGGCATCGGCACCGGGACCGCCGTCGCCACGACGCACCTGCCGCTCCGCGCGCTCGGCGCCGCCCGGCCGGGCGAGAACCCGCTCGCCGGCTCGGTGGACCGGGCGTGGGAGGAGATCTACCGCGACCAGTACCGCTACGACCGCTGGTTCGACTGGGTGTGCTCGCCGAACGACACACACGCCTGCCGCGTCCGCGCCTACGTCCGCAACGGCGTCGTCGTCCGCATGGGCGAGACGTACGACTACCAGGACTACGCCGACGCGTACGGGAACAAGGCGACCAGCAACTGGAACCCGCGCCAGTGCGCCAAGGGCTACACCTTCCACCGCGTCCTCTACGGGCCCTACCGCCTGCGCCACCCGATCGTCCGCCGCGGCTGGAAGGCGTGGGCGGACGCCGGCTTCCCGGAGCTGACGCCGGCGCTCCGCGCGCAGTACCGCTTCGACTCGCGCGGCGAGGACGAGTTCGTGCAGCTCGCGTGGGAGGAGGCCTTCGCGCTCGTCGCCAAGGCGCTCGTCGCGATCGCGACGCGCTACAGCGGCGAGGAGGGGAAGCGCCGCCTCCTCGCGCAGGGCTACCAGCCCGAGATGGTGGAGGAGATGGGCGGCGCCGGGACGCGCACCGTGAAGATGCGCGGCGGCATGGGGCTCCTCGGCGTGATCGGCAAGTACGGGATGTACCGGTTGAACAACTCGCTCGCGCTCCTCGACGCGCGCATCCGCGGCGTCGGGCCGGAGGAGGCGCGCGCCGGCCGCAACTGGTCCAACTACACCTGGCACGGCGACCAGGCGCCCGGGCACCCGTGGGTGCACGGCCTCCAGACGTCCGACTGCGACTTCAACGACCTGCGCTTCTCGAAGCTGATCATCATGGACGGGAAGAACCTGGTCGAGAACAAGCTGACGGACTCGCACTGGTTCATCGAGTGCATGGAGCGCGGCGCGAAGATCGTCGTCATCGCGCCGGAGTACGGGCCGCCGTCGACGAAGGCGGACTACTGGATCCCCATCCGGCCGCAGACCGACGCGGCGCTGTGGCTCGGTGTCACCCGCCTGCTGATGGAGCGCGGCGCCTACGACCGCGACTTCGTCCTCGGCTACACCGACTTCCCGCTCCTCGTCCGCACCGACACGCTCCGCCGCCTGCGGGCGCACGAGCTCTTCCCGGACTACCGCTCGGCGCTCGCCCCCGACGGCCCGTCGATGAAGACGCAGGGCTTCACCGCCGAGCAGCACGCGAAGCTCGGCGACTTCGTCGTCTTCGACGAGGCGAGCGGCGCGCCGCGGGCGGTGACCCGCGACGACGTCGGCCGCCGTCTCGCCGCCGCCGGCGTCCGCCCGGCGCTCGCGGGCCGCTGGACGCTGACGCTGGCGGACGGGAAGCACGTCGAGGTGGCGACGCTGTGGACGCTCTACGAGCGCCATCTCGGCGACTACGACCTCGACACCGTCTGCGAGATCACGCAGGCGCCGCGCGCGTTGGTCGAGCGGCTCGCCGAGGACCTGGCGACGACCAAGCCGGTGTCGATCCACCAGGGCGAGGGCATCAACCACTGGTTCCACGCCACGGAGATGAACCGCGCCGCCTACCTGCCGCTCATGCTGACCGGCAACATCGGCGTGCCGGGCGCCGGCTGCCACACGTGGGCCGGCAACTACAAGGCGGCCATCTTCCAGGGCTCGCCGTGGACGGGCCCCGGCTTCAAGGGTTGGGTGGCCGAGGACCCGTTCGAGCCGACGCTCGACCCGGCGGCCGACGGCAAGGACGTCCACGCGCACGCCTACACGAAGGACGAAGAGCCCGCGTACTGGAACCACGGCGACCGCGCGCTGGTGGTCGACACGCCGAAGTACGGCCGGCGCAACTTCACGGGCGAGACGCACATGCCGACGCCCACGAGGGCGCTCCTGTTCACCAACGTGAACCTCATCAACAACGCCAAGTGGGCGTACGGGATGATCAAGAACGTCAACCCGAACGTCGAGATGATCGTCTCGATCGACATCCAGATGACGGCGTCGATCGAGTACGCCGACCTGGCGCTGCCCGCGAACTCGTGGCTCGAGTTCGAGGGGCTCGAGATCACCGCGAGCTGCTCGAACCCGTTCCTGCAGATCTGGAAGGGCGGCATCCCGCCCGTGTTCGACAGCAAGGACGACGTCATGATCCTCGCGGGGATCGCCGGAGCCCTCGCGGACGTTACCGGAGACAAACGCTTCCGCGACTACTTCGCCTTCGCGGCGCCGGAGAAGCGCGGCGTTTACATCCAGAGGTTGCTCGACACCTGCACGACGACCGTGGGCTACCGGCTCGAAGACATCATGAAAGGCAAATACGGCCCGCCGGGAGGCTGCCTCATGAACTTCCGCACCTATCCGCGCATTCCGTTTTACGAGCAGGTGCACGACAGCGAGCCCTTCCATACTGACACGGGGAGGCTTCACGCCTACGCGGACGTGCCCGAGGCGATCGAGTACGGCGAGAACTTCATCGTCCACCGCGAGGGGCCCGAGGCGACGCCCTATCTGCCCAACGTGATCGTGAGCTCGAATCCTTACATACGGCCCGAGGACTACGGCATCCCGGCGGACGACGAGCACTGGGATCACCGCACGATCCGCAACGTGAAGATGCCTTGGAAGGAGGTCAAGAAGACGAAGAACTTCCTGTGGGAGAAAGGGTTCCAGTTCTACTGCCTCACGCCGAAGACGCGCCATCGCGTCCACTCGAGCTGGTCGAACGTGGACTGGCACATGCTCTACGATTCGAATTTCGGCGATCCCTACCGGATCGACAAGCGAGCGCCTTCGGTGGGAGAGCACCAGCTCCACATGAATCCGCAGGCAGCCCGCGACCTCGGGATCAACGACGGCGACTACGTTTACGTGGACGCCAATCCGGCCGACCGGCCGTACTACGGAGCGAAGCCCGACGACCCGTTCTACCGCGTCGCGCGCTGCATGCTCAGGGTCAAATACAACCACGCGTACCCCTACAATATTGTCATGATGAAACATGCGCCGTTCATCGCTACGGAAAAGAGCGTCAAGGCGCACGAGACGAGACCCGACGGCCGCGCGCTCTCGGAAAACACCGGCTATCAGGCCAACCTGCGCTATGGCTCGCAGCAGTCGGTGACGCGCAACTGGCACATGCCGATGCACCAGACCGACAGTCTGTTTCACAAGTCGAAGGTCTTCATGGGCTTCATCTTCGGCGGCGAGGCGGACAATCACGCGCTCAACACCGTGCCCAAGGAAACGCTCGTGCGCGTCACCAAGGCTGAGGACGGCGGCCTGGGCGGCAAAGGCGTGTGGAAGCCAGCGACGACCGGCTTTACCCCCGACAACGAGAGCGAGTTCATGAAGAGGTATCTGGCGGGGGAGCTGACGAAGGTGGGGGAATCCTAGCGTGCTTGTAAGGTATGGTCGTGCTCGGCAGATCGGCGTATTTCACGTACACGAGCCACGAACGCGATCGGAAGGTAACCATGACCTACAAAGAGATTGAAGCCGACGATCCGATGGAGCTGATCGGCGTCGTTCTACCCGCGACCGCGGAAGCGATGGAGGAAATGGCCTACGCGTTTGCCGAAGAGTTCGCCCAGATGGGCTATGACGCCGACGCCTTGCTGCGCCTCTTCCGGACGCCGTTCTACGCGGGCGCGCACCAGGCTTATCGCGCGCTCGGCGATGAAGCTATCCGCAAGATCATACGCGAATGCCTGGCGGCGTGGGGCGGGGTCGTGACTCGTGTTCGAGATTCGTGTTCGCCGGGAGAGGCGACCCCGAACCCGAGCCACGAGCCACGAGCACGAATGACGAGCACGAATCTTAAGGAGACAGACGATGGCTAAGGTCCATAACTGGCAGATCGGCCGGGAAATGGCTTTTCCGTACGCCGCGGCGTACCCCCGGCGGCAATTCGCGTTCGTCTTCAACATCAACCGCTGCATCGCTTGCCAGAGCTGCACGATGGCCTGCAAATCCACCTGGACTTTCAACAAGGGGCAAGAGCACATGTGGTGGGCCAACGTCGAGACCAAACCTTACGGCGGCTACCCGCAGTTCTGGGACGTCAAAATCCTGCAGCTCTTGGAGGAGGCCAACCCCGACGGTCAGGTCTGGTCGGGGAAGCCCTCGGCCGACAAGAAAAAGCCTTACGGGACATTCGACGGCGTCACGATTTTCGAGGCGGGCAAGGCCTTGACGCCGGAAAGCTCCCGCGTTCTCGGCTACCTGCCCACCGACGAGGAATGGAACTCGCCGAACATCTACGAGGACAACCCGGTCGGGAAGAAAGGCGTCCGCGGCGAGCTGGACAAAGAAGGCGTGGAGCTACCGGAGCACAAGACCTGGTTTTTTTACCTCGCGCGCATCTGCAACCACTGCACCTATCCCGCCTGCCTCGCGGCCTGCCCGAGAAAGGCGATCTACAAGCGGCCCGAGGACGGAATCGTCCTCATCGATCAGAAAGAGTGCCGCGGCTACCGCAAATGCGTGGAGGCGTGCCCGTACAAGAAGACGATGTATCGCGGCAACACCCGCGTCTCGGAGAAGTGCATCGCCTGCTACCCGCGAATCGAGGGGAAGGATCCGGCGAGCAAGGGGCAGCCGATGCAGACACGCTGCATGACCGCCTGCATCGGACAGATCCGTCTCCAGGGGCTCGTCCAGATGAACCGCGACGGCACCTGGACGGAGGACCGGTACAACCCGATCTACTATCTCGTCCACGTCGCGAAGGTGGCGCTACCGCTCTATCCCCAGTTCGGCACCTCCCCCAACGGCTTCTACATCCCGCCGCGCTGGGTCCCCCGGCCCTATCTCCGCCAGATGTTTGGTCCCGGGGTGGACGCGGCGATCGAACGCTACACGTATCCGGACCGCGAGCTTCTGGCGGTGCTTCAGCTCTTCAACCGCTCCGAGCGCATCATCTTCCGCTACGAGATCAAGGAAGGAGCCAAGATTTACGAAGCCGAGCTGCGGGGCAGAAAGATCACCGTGTACAATGATACGGTCATTGCCTATGGCCAGGACGGCAAGGAGATTTTCCGCACCACCGTGGAGGAGCCGCTTCATGTGCGGCCCGCGCAGCATGCGAATTCGATATGAATGCAAAACGAAAATCGCAAATTGCAAGAATGAAGATGGCGGCTTCCAAATGTCCATTTGTCGTTTTTCATTTTCCGCTTTGCATCTTGCATTGAGAAGGACTCATCCCTAATGGAGCTACAATTCTCAAAAACAAACGCACAGGCTGCCGAAACGGATCTCGCGCTTGCCCGAGCGGCTCTCTATTCCGCTCTCGCTCTCGGCTTTCGCCGGCCAACCGAAGACACGCTGCGCCGCCTGGTCGATGAGGAAAGCGTCGATGCCCTGACAGACGCCGCGGCTGTTTTGGACCCTCTCCCTTTCGGGGCGAGGGAAATTAATCAGAACGATTTGGCGGCAACGGCCAACTCGGGACTTGCCGCGGCCGTAAAGAGTCTCGCGCGCTCGCAGTCCTTGTCCGTCGCCCGACTCGCGTCTTCTTTCGACCGCCTCTTCGGGCACACGGCGCGCGGCGCGGTCACGCCGTATGAGACCGAGTACGGCACGGAAACCCTGTTTCAGCAGCCGCACGAAATGGGCGACTTGATGGGGTTTTACGGTGCTTTCGGTCTTACATTGAATCCGAGCGAGCACGAGCGTCCGGACCACATCAGTTGCGAGTGCGAGTTCTTAAGCTTTCTCGCTCTCAAAGAGGCTTACGCGCTGGAACAGGGCGATGCTGCTCTGGTGGAAGCAACGCGAAGCGCCACGCGTCTTTTTTTGCGGGACCATCTCGGGCGCTTCGCTCCCGCCTTCAGCGCGAGATTGAAGCGGCGAGCCGACGGTGGTTTCTACGGCGCGCTCGCAAACCTCTGCG
This sequence comes from Candidatus Acidiferrales bacterium, assembly GCA_035559995.1. GTDB lineage: Bacteria > Desulfobacterota > Binatia > UBA9968 > UBA9968 > DATMAM01. The sequence goes on along the minus strand of DATMAM010000035.1, from coordinate 42,391 downwards.
GGGAGCTCGTCGCGGCCGATTGCGCGCGTTTCGGCGTTCCCCTCGGTTCGCAAAGTCTAGGGCTTCGCCCAGCCCCCGACGACCGTGTTCCGATGGCCTGCGGGAGTGGCGCGGCGTGCCCGGCGATGCCCGGCACATCCGCGGCCGAGGAGTAGCGTCAATGCACGCCGCTGAGCTGCTTCGCTATCATCCCGCGTTCATCGAAGAAGCGGTCTTTTGCTGCGCCCGTCAGAGCCGCGAAGCGCGCCGGTATCAAAGGGAGCGCAACCGTCTTTACGAGATTGCGGACATCGATCAGCGCGACCGAGCGTTTCAGGAGTTCAACTTGAGTTGGTTCAAGCGGTTGGAGCTGGCGGCGCCGATTGAAAAGGCGGTGGGCGAGCAGCCTCTTATCGGAGCCAACGTCAAATGGTGCGCCGTCGCCCGCGCGGCGGGAAGAAAGGAAGAAGGGGCGGAGCTTTTCGTCAGCCCGGAAACAAGCCTGAGCGAACGCGAGCGCCGCAGCGTCGCCATTCTGCTGCGCCCCGAGTCTCTGCTTGCCCCCGAGCCGCTCCTCACTTTTTTGCGCCACGAACTCTTTCACATCGCCGATATGCTCGATCCAAGTTTCGGTTATGAACCCTCGCTACCCGTAGCCCAACGGGGTCCGGCTCACGATGCTTTACTGAAGGAGCGATACCGGGCTCTGTGGGACGCAACGATCAACGGCCGGATGGTGCGGCGCGGCTGGCTCGATCCCTCGGCGCGCGCCGCGGAGCTGGAAAGCTTTCGCCGGGCCTTCCCGGCTTTTGGCGATGAGACCGAAGCGATCTTTTCGCGCTTCTTCGACCAGGAGCCCCATACGCATGCGGAGCTTCTCGCGCTCGCGTCGGAGCCGCTTTCCGATAGGGGTTACCCGGCGTCGGCGACGAAAAACCCGACGCGTTGCCCTCTGTGCCGTTTTCCAACCTTAGACTTTGAGTCCGCAGGGTTGGACGAGGAGACCATCACCGAGATTCGCCGCGATTTTCCGTCTTGGGATCCTTCTCGGGGGCTCTGTATCCAGTGCGCGGACCTTTATCGCGCCCGCCGCCTATCGCTCGCCGCGGCGAGAGCGCTCCCCGGCGCCGCGGCGCGCACTTAAACGAGGACAACCGTGCGCTCACTCGACGAACTGTTGAAAGAATCATCCTCCGTTCACGGCCACCTCTGCGCCGGCCAGGTGCTTGGGGTCCGCATGGCCATGGCGGGATGCCGCGAGGTCGGCATCGACGAACCCAAGGGCTGCAAGAAGCTCATCGTCTACGTTGAGATCGACCGCTGCGCGACCGACGCGATCCAGGCCGTGACGGGTTGCTCGCTCGGGAAAAGAACGCTCAAATTTCTCGATTACGGGAAAATGGCGGCGACTTTCATAAACATCCAAAGCCAGCAAGCGGTGCGCGTCATTGCGCGCGACGATGCTCGGGATCACGTCGTCTCCTATGTCGCAACCGATTCCCTCAATCGTCGAGAAGCAGAGAAGATCGCTTACGGCGTGATGCCGGAAGAGCTGCTGTTTCGTTTTCAGCCCGTGCGCATCCAGATCGACGCGCAAGACATGCCCGGAGCGAGAGGCTCACGGGTGCCCTGCGGCGAATGCGGGGAAGGCATCAATTTCAAGCGCGAAGTCACCATTGACGGAAAGGCTCTCTGCATCCCTTGTGCCCAAAGCAGGCGCGGTGAGGTCGAAACTGCCGAACCGCGCGTGGTTCATGTGGTGGGACCGAAAAACTCCGGCAAGACCACTCTGATCGAAAAAATCATTCCGCAACTTTCCGCGCGTGGCTATCGGGTGGCGACGGTGAAGCACCATCACGCTCGCGATCCGATTGAACTGGACTGGCAAGGCAAAGATTCGTGGAGGCATCGCAAGGCCGGAGCCAAAGCCGTCGCGATTGTTTCCCCCTGCGAGACGGCGCTTTTCAAAGAGCTCGACGCGCCCCCTTCGTTGGCGGACACCATCGCCAACCTGAGCGGGGTAGATCTGGTCTTGGTCGAGGGCTTTCGCTCGGGGGCTCGGTTTGAAATTAGGCTGGTGGCTGAGCCGCGCGGCATCGAGCCGGCAATAGAATCGGGCACCGGCTTGCTCGCCCTAGTCGGCGCCCCCGCGCCGTTAGACGGAATACCGGCACTGGATCGCAACGACATCGAGTCTTTGGTCGATCTCATCGAGCAAAGAGTTCTCGGCGGCGTGAACAACCCGCAAGGCCGAGGCCCGCTGACCGCGAGCGGAGACGCTTGCGCGGCGGTCGTTATGCACACCGCGAACGATCCGAACTAACGTCCCTTCAGCTGATCGCGCAGAAATTCCAACATCTCAACGTGTTTCTCGGAGTCGCGGACAATGCCCTTGCACAGCAACGCAAAGAGTCCTCGGTAATAGCCTTTGCTCGCTTTCATGAGGCTCTGATACTCTCGGATGCCGTCGCGCTCGAGGCGAATGAAATCTTCCGTGATCTTTAGAAGTTCCCGGTCCTCCGGCAGTTCGTAGAGCGCCTCCACCGTCGGTTCCCGTTTCGTCCAGGTCAGGTCCCCTTTGAGCGTTTCGATGATGAGATTGGTCACCGAGTGGTGTCTTTCTTCGTCGGCAATGATCATCCGCAGGAGAAACTTAATAAGGGCGTTGGGCGACGTTTTGGCAATTTCTCGGTAGCGCTGGATTATTTTCTCTTCCTCGTGCTCATGCGCCTGAAAGCGGTTCATCAGCCGCTCGACCGCGGAGATTTCGGGCGACTCGGGAATGCCTCCTTCCAACGCGTCCAACAACCCGCGCGTAACCAGGTCCACGGGTTCGGGCTTCGACTCTTTCGCCATATCGCTAACCTCCTTTCTCCTTCGAGCTACGAGGGGAGCTTTATCATTGCCCTCCATCTCGCCGGTCCCATTAGAGTGGTGTGGCGCAAGCAACGTGCCAGGTGAACTTGCCAAGGGAAATGGAAGGCGCACTCTGAAATTTGAGAATCTTTCGTTGATTTTTCTCAATGCTAAGAAGAGCGCCGCCGGTCGAGTTTGCCCAAGCGCGAGCGGATGCGCGCCCGTCTGCCGCAAACTGCCAGTATGAGATCCAATCGGCCGGCACATGATCTCCTTCCGACAACGACAATCCGAGCTGTGGCATACAACTTGCCACTATCTTTGCAGCTTGCAGCAGCCACGGGGAATCCAGGAAGTCCCATGTCGATCGCGAATTTGATTTCACAGTACAAAGAACTTTTGGAGAACTCCCCGTTAGAGCACGTCGTGCAATGGAAAACGCGGCATCCCGGCTCCAAGGTCATCGGCTGCTATCCTGTGTACACGCCCGTCGAGATCATCCACGCCGCCGGCATGCGACCGGTCGCGATTCTCGGCGGCGGCAACCGCCTCGAGATCGCCCACGCCGACTCCCGCTTCCAATCCTTTGTCTGCTCGATCGTCAAAAGCACCTTGGAGCTCGGCTTGACGAAAAAGCTCGATTTCCTAGACGGTATCGTTTTTCATTCGATCTGCGACCCGGCGAGAAACTTGGCGAGCGTCTACCAGCGAAATTTCCCGCATCTGGCGGTTGAATACATTCACTTTCCTCAAAACATGACGTCGCCCCACAGCGTGGATTATCTGGCGGCGGAATACCAAAGGCTAAGGGCGAGCTACGAAAAAGTCGCCGGCAGGCCGATCACAGACGAAGGCCTCCGGCAAAGTATCGGGACCTACAACGAACAGCGGCGGCTCCTGCGCGACCTCTACCGCCTGCGGGCCGAAAATCCACAAAACCTGTCTACGGTTGAGACTTATGTCCTGACGCGCATAGGGACGCTTCTTTCTCCCGAGGAGCACATCGCCGTTTTGAAAGAAGCTCTCCCGGCTCTCGGTCGGAGAAACGAAAAGCCGAAGGACCGCGTCCGGGTCGTCTTGGAGGGTTCGTTCTGCGAGCAGCCGCCGTTGGAGTTGATCGAAGGACTTGAGGCCGCCGGCTGCTATATCCTCGACGATGATTTCCTCTTGGGCTGGCGCTGGTTCACGGCCGACATTCCCCCGCAGGGAGACCCGATCCGAAACCTCGCGCAAGCTTATATCAACGGTAGCGTCTACTCCGGGGTAAAGCATGATAGCCGCGAACCCAAGGCCAAACACCTGATCGACAAGGTGAGAGAAACGGGAGCGTCGGCGGTCGTGATCCTGGCCGCGAAATTCTGCGAACCGGCGCTTTTCGATTACGCGCTCTATCGCCGGGCCTTAGAGAAGGAAGGTATTCCCCATCTCTATTTGGAGTTTGAGGAGAAGATGTGGATTTTCGACAAGGCACGAACCGAAGTGGAAACCTTCGTGGAGTCGATGCTGTTTGACTAGGTCGCCGCTCGTGCTCATGGCTCGTCGCGCGCAATTTTAGCTTCGCGCACGAACACGAATCACGAGCGCGGAAGGAGAGGGCAGGGAGAGAAATGAACAAGTCAACCGCTCCCGTAAGAAGCCGGTACCAGGGCCAGATGCATCTCATGCAAAAGGAGATCATGGGGCGCTATTTCGACCGGTTGACCCGCGCCGCCGAGCAAGGCGAGGGGAAAGCCGTCTATATGTTGATCAGCGGCAACCCGGTTGAGCTGGTGCTGGCCTTCGACATGATCCCGGTATACCCCGAGATCAACGCGCTGCAGCTCGCCGTCAAGAAGGCCTCCCTTCCCTTCATCCAAAAAGCCGAGGAGATCGGCTACTCGATGGACAACTGCGCCTACGTGAAGGCGGATGTGGGGCTGTTTTTCGGCGGACGCAAGACGCCGTTTGCCACAATTCCGCTCCCTTCGTTGATTCTTTGCAACTATGTGGGGTGCAACGTCTACCTCCAGTGGTTCGAGCACCTGGCGGAGTACGCCGGCGGAACCCTGTACAACCTCGACATTCCCTTCATGCGCGAGCGGTCCGATAAACCATCGCCTGCAGACGTTGCCTACGTGGTGCGGCAGCTCGAAGAGGTGATCGAGATCTGCGAGCGGATAACGGGGAAGAAGCTCGACTACGCGAGGCTCAAAGAGATCGTCGGCCGTTCAGGGGAAACCGGCGCGCTCTGGTCTCGCATCAAGGCGCTGACCAAAAACGTTCCGTCGCCATTCGACGCCTACTTCGACTCGGTCACGATGATGGCGCCGCTTTACTGCCTGAGGGGTAGCGAAGAGGGGCTCAGGTTCTTCGAAGCTGCCTACAACGAGATGGAAGAGAAGGTACGGCTCGGAATGGGGCCGCTTCCCGAGGAGCGCTTCCGCTTCGTGATCGAAGGCCCTCCGCCGTGGCCTTACCTGCGCACCTTCCGCGATCTCTTTTCGCGTTGGGGAGCAGTGGCCGTCGCTTCCACCTACTCCACGGTCGGCGGGCTTTGGGAGTTCGGCTTCCAGCACGATGCCAACCGCCCGCTCGAATCGATCGCCGAGCACATGCTCCAGTGGAATCTCACCAATCGCAATTTCCTGCAGCGCTACCAGCAGATCCGCCGCTATGTCGAGGAGTGGTCGGCCGATGCGCTCGTGATTCATTCCGTGAAGAGCTGCCGCCTTTTTTCCGCCGGTCAGGGCGACATGCGGGAATACTTCGCCAAGGAGCTAGGGATCCCGACGCTTTTGATCGAATCGGATATCGAAGACCCGCGGTACTTTTCCGAAGCGCAGATGAAAAACCGCATCGACGCGTTCTTCGAGTCTCTCGAGCACAAAAAGATTTTGCGCGGCGCGGCCGCGGCAGGAGGCCCCGCATGATTTTCGCCGCAGGCATCGACGTCGGCTCCACGCAGACCAAAGGGGTCATCCTGGACGAGAAGCGAACCATCGTCGCCCGGGCGTTGATCGACACCGGGGCGAACGTGACGCGCGCCGCCGAGCGATGCTTCGCCGAGGCTCTGTCCGCCGCGGGAATCGGCCGGGAAAGCGTCGCTTACGTGGTCGGGACCGGCTACGGGAGATACAAGGTAACCTTCGGCGATGCGCAGATCACCGAGATCAGCTGTCACGCGCGGGGCGCGAGCTATCTCTTTCCCCGCACCCGCACCGTGATCGACATGGGCGGCCAGGACGCCAAGGGAATCAGCATCGGGGAAAACGGCGAGGTCAGGGACTTCGTCATGAACGATAAATGCGCCGCCGGCACGGGAAGATTTCTCGCCAACGCCGCCGAGGCCGTGGGCCTTTCGCTCGACGACATCGGCGAGCTGTCGCTAAAGGCCAAAAATCCCGTCCGGCTCACGACCGTATGCACCGTTTTCGTCGAGTCCGACATCATGTCCTACTTGGCGCAAGGAAAAAAGATTGAAGACATCCTGGGCGGCGTTCACAGCGCGATCGCCGCCCGAACGATCTCGCTCGTGCGCCGGGTCGGGATCGAGCCCGAGGTCACGTTCACGGGCGGCGTCTCGCGCAACGTCGGCATGGTGCGGGCGTTGGAAGAGAAGCTCGGGATGAAGCTCAACGTAAGCCCCGAGTCCCACTTCGTCGGCGCGCTGGGGGCGGCTCTGTTCGCATTGGAGCGGGCGCGTCAGGCAGTAGGCAAGGGGCAACAGGCGACACCGGCGGCCGGGCCTACTGCCTAGGGGCCGTTGCCTATCGGTGAAGGAGGTCTCATGCCTTTCGTTGCGGGTATCGATATCGGCGCCAAGCTGACCAAGGGCGTCATCCTCGACGACCAGCGGCGAATTTGCGCCAGCGTGACGATCAAAACGAGACCGGATTTTCCCCAACTTGCTCGGGACGCGCTTGCGATGGCCTTGAGGGAGGCGGGCCTGAAGGAGCCTGACATCCAGTACATCGCCACGACCGGATTCGGGCGGTATAACGTGCCGTTCCGCGATCTTCAGATCACCGACATCACGTGCGTGGCGCGCGGGGCGGTCTTTCTCTTTCCCAAAACGCGCTCCATTCTCGATATCGGAGCGCAAAGCACGCGCGCGATTCGCGTCACCGAGACGGGAAAGGTGCGCGATTTCCGCACCAACGACAAGTGCGCAGCCGGCGCCGGCGGCTTCATCGAGCGCACCGCCAAATATCTCGAAATCAGGATCGAAGATGTCGGCGAGCTGTCGTTGCGCGCCGATCATCCCGAAACCATCAGCAGCGTCTGCGCCGTGCTCGCTGAATCGGAAATCATCAACCACGTTTCCAATGGCCAGAGCGTGGAAAATATTTTGTTCGGCGTTCACAAATCACTCGCCTCGCGCGCCCTCGCGCTTCTCAAGCGCGCCGGCCTCGAAGACGAGATTACCTTCGTCGGCGGCGTCGCGAGGCAGAAAGGGATGGTCAAAGCGCTGGAAGAAACTCTGGGGAGAAAGGTCAACGTCAGCGACGCGCCCGAGATGGTCGGCGCGCTGGGAGCCGCGTTGTTGGGCCTGCGGCGGCTGGAAAAAATTCGCCAGGAGGACAGGCAACAGCCGGGATTCCAACTACCGAATTCTGACTACTGAATCCTGACTTCTGGGTCCTCGATTCACCGGCACAGAAGCCAGAATTCAGAATACAGAAATTCAGAATCCAGGGCAAAGAACGGAGAGTTCACATGAAGCTCAGAGGACAAACAGCAATCGTCACCGGTGGCGGCAGCGGCATCGGGCGCGCCACGGTTATGGCATTGGCCCTCGAGGGAGCCCGGGTCGCCGTCGCCGACATCGCCAAGGACAACGCCGCGAGAGTCAGAGACGAAGCAAGCGACTGCGGATTTGCCTCCGCGATCGCCTGTCCCGTGGATCTGACCAAGCGCTGTGAAGTGGAGCGCATGGTCAAAGATGTCTTGCATGAGTTCGGACAGATCGACGTCCTGGTCAACTGCGCCGGTTGGGACCGGCTGGAGCCGTTCATTGAAAGCGACGAGGAGACCTGGGACAAGATTATCGCGATCAACTTCAAGACCGTGCTGCACACCACCAAAGCCGTCCTTCCCCACATGATCGCGCGCGGCTCGGGAAAGATTGTCAACATCGCCTCGGACGCCGGGCGGGTCGGCTCGACCTGGGAAGCGGTCTACTCGGGCGCCAAGGGCGCGGTTATCGCCTTTTCAAAAACTCTCGCGCGTGAGACGGCGCGCCACCACATCAACGTGAACGTCGTTTGCCCCGGGATCACCGACACCCCTCTCCTTCAGGCGATCCGGGCCCAGTCCGAGCAAACGCAGAAGATTATCGACGCCGTGATCAAGGCGACACCTTTGAGGCGGGCGGCGCAGCCGGAAGAGATCGCGGCGATGGTTTTGTTCCTGGCCTCTCGCGACGCGGATTTCATCACCGGCCAGACGATCAGCGTCAGCGGCGGGCTGACGATGGTGTGAGCTATGGATCGTGATCGTGATTCGTGTTCGTGACGAATATCGAGCACGAACACGAGGAGTGAGAGGGGAAGCGATGGGAAACGATATTAAAGCGATCGACTTCATGTATTACGTCGCCACGCCGGATTTCATCCGCCGCTGGAACGAAGCGAAAAAAGGCGAGCTGGTCTGCCGCATGGAGCGCGCGATCGGCGGGTTGCCTCAGTACGACACGATCGACGCGATGGTGGCCAAGATGGACGAGGCCGGCGTCGAGAAAGTTTTCATCACGCAGTGCAAGATGTGGTCGTACCGCAACAAATGGATGTACATGGACACGCGTTTAGAAGACGTCGCGCAGTACCTCTCGCGCTATCCGGATCGCTTCGTGGGTCTCGCCGGCTACAATCCTTTTCGTATCCCGGAATCGCTCGCCGAGATCGAGCGCGCGGTGAAAGAGTACGGCTTCAAAGGCGTCTATGTGCACATCTACGGCTTCGACATTCCCCTCCATGACGCGAAGATGTACCCGCTCTACGCGAAGTGCGTCGAGCTGGACATCCCGGTTTCCATGCAGGTGGGCCACGTTCTCGAGGCGATGCCGAGCGAGCACGCTCGGCCCATCTATCTCGATCGCATTGCCAGTGATTTTCCCGATCTCAAGATGGTTGGCGCGCACACGGGCTGGCCGTGGGTCGAGGAGCTGATATCGGTCTGTTACAAGTGGGACAACGTTTACTTCGGAGTCGACGCGTGGATGCCGAAGTATCTGAAGCCCGAAATCGTCCAGTTTATCAACAGCCGGATGGGTCAGGATCGCTCGCTCTGGGGAACCAACGGCTTGCCGTGGAAAGAGAGCCTCGCTCAGGTCGACGATCTCGGATTGAGAGAGGAAGCCAAGCGAAAGCTCCTTCGAGACAACGCGGTCCAGTTGTTTAGGCTGTCGTCGGGTTTAGAGCCGAAGAAAGGAGAGATCGTCGGTGAGCGCCGCAAATAGAAAAATCGCGCGACTCGACTCGAGGCGCGATACGGAAGCGATCGGCTGGGCGAAGGAGCTTCGCGAAACCGAAGCCTGGTTTCAAAGCCCGAGGTTCAGCCACATCACGCGACTCCACACGCCCTATGAAGTCGTCGCGCTCCGCGGCGAGACGCGTGAAGACTACACGGTCGCCAAGGCGGCGGCGACCAAAATGTACGACTACTTGCGGCGCCTGTTCAAAGAGAAGAAGCAAGAAATCACCTATGGTCCTTTCTCGCCGACGGGAGCGGTTCGAGCGGTCATGGAAGGCATCAAGGTCCTTTACCTCGGCGGCTGGGCGACCTCGGCGCGCGGCTCCGATTCCGAAGATCCCGGCGCGGACCTGGCCAACTACGCTCTCGATCGGGTCCCCAAGGAAGGGGCGTCGTGGGTCCGCGCCCTGCTCCACCAGGACGAGATCCAGCGCTCGAACCGGATGAGGATGACGCCGCTGCAGAGGAAAAAATCCCCGCCGGTCGAATTTGCTCCGCCGCTGATTATCCCCGACGGCGATACCGGCCACGGCGGGGAACACCACGTGCGCAACCTCGTGAAGAAGTTCGTCGAGAGCAAGATCGGCGCCATCCACATCGAGGATCAAAGACCCGGCTGCAAGGTCTGCGGCCATCAAGGGCAAAAAGTTCTGGTCTCCACGGCCGAGATGATCTCGCGGCTGAACGCGGCGCGGCTTCAGTTCGACGTCATGGGCGTGCCCGGGGTAATCGTCGCCCGAACCGATTCGAACGACGCCACCGCGATCGACAGCATCGACGACGAGCGCGATCATCCTTTCGTTTTGGGGGCGACGAACCCGGACATCGCGCCTTTCAAAAACGTCAATCTGGCGGTGATCCGCAAGTTTTATCGCGCCGGGTTCAAGGAGATCAACGGTCACCTGCTGCACCGAATCTCGGAGAACTCCTATCGAGAGGCAGAGCGGTGGCTGAAGCGGGAACATCTCGCACGGCGCGTCCGCGAAGGCATCACGCGCCTCCGTAACGAGATGGCCCTGCTGAAAAAATCCCACCGCCGGGCGCGGCGGCAAGGCAAGACCCTTAAAAACACGCGCGCCGAGCTCGCCGCGCGCGAGTTAGGGGTGAGAAAATTGGCCGAAGAGACCTTGGACAACGTCCTGGCGGAGATCCGCGCGGCCTGGGCGGAAAAGGCGGGTCTTAAAACCTACGCCGCCGCCGTCGCGGACGCGATACGCGAGCGGCTGGGTCACGAGGGGAGACCTCCGCTGTCGGTGGGGCAGTGGGAAAAATTCGCCGCCGGGGTTTCCCACGAGGAAGCGCGGGCGCGCGCCCGCGAAATGGGTATCGATATCTTTTGGAGTTGGGACCTTCCGCGAACGCCCGACGGCTTCTATCAGATTACCGGAGGCCGCGAAATGGCGGTCGCCAGAGGACTCGCGATGGCGCCTTTCGCCGATCTGCTCTGGCGCGAAACCGCCAAACCCGACCTCGCCGACGACCGATTGTGGGCGGACGCTATTCACGCCGTCTTTCCCGATATGATGCTAGCGTACAATCTCTCCCCCTCATGGAACTGGGACGCTTGGGGCTTCACCGACGAGCAGATTCGGAGTTTCGCCGCGGAGCTGGGGAAAATGGGCTACGTGTTTAACTTTATCACTTACGCCGGCCACCAGGCCGAAGCGCTGACCAACGGGCGGCTCGCGCGCGCTTTGCGGGAGGAGGGCGTGCTTGGGTTTGTCCGGCTCATTCAGCGCGCCCTGCGGCTCGCGAATGACCCCGCGCAGTACCCGCAAACGTTTGTCGGCGGGCCGTGGGCGGACCGCTTCCGCCGTGCGGCTCGGGGGCCGTCGCTGACGACGTCGTCGATGGGCGGGAAGTCCACCGAAGCGCAACATCGAAAAGCGGTCGAAGTGCCCACGAGCGTTTTGGAGAAATGGCTGCGGATGTGGGTGGAGCACTGGCGCGAACAGGGGCTCTACAAGAAGGGCGACCTGAGCGTGGAGCTAAAAGAGAGATGGGCCGGCTCGGAAGAAATGATGCTCAACGTCTTCGACGAGGCCCGCGACAAGATCGCGGAAATCATCTTCCGCGTCGACAAGGACAGGCAAGGGAGAAAGCTTCTCGCCGTCAAAGACCAGAACACGGTGAAGCAGTACCGCTCGCGGCGCTTGATGACGCTGATGCATTTCTTTCTCCTGCATCGCTATAAGACCGACCTGGTCCACTATGTCACGCCGACCGACGACAACCGTTTGTCCGTTCAGCGCATGATTGATTACGGCGTCTTTCGCCAATCGCGGACGGATGACCCGAATATCATCGCGCTCGAGGTCAACACGGCCCGCGCGCAAAAGATCTTCGCTAGCGACGCATCGGTCAGGCGCTTTATCGCTAAGCCGCACGGAGCGGCAAAACCGTATGTCCAGAACAACCAGACCAAGATCCGCGCCGCGTAACGGCGCCACTGCGCGCGCCGAATCCCGGCTGGCGCCGTCCGCGGCGCCCGCGGCAGTTCAGGAGGACCGTATGTATGAAAATCTGATTTTCCGTGAGGACGGAGCCATCGCCACGATCCAGCTTCACCGGCCGCAAAAGAAGAATTCGCTTAACGGCCCCTTGAGGGCCGAGCTCGAAAAGGCGCTCGCACACGTGGCCGCTGACAACAAAATCCGAGTCGTCGTGATTACCGGGGGAAACGACACTTTTTGCGCCGGGGCCGATATCGCCGAAATCGAGGAAGCCCGCTCTCCGGAGTCGGCCTACAAGCATGCCCGGGAATTTCAGACGCTGTTCGATCGGATCGAAAACCTCCCTCAGCCCGTGATCGCCGCGGTGTCGGGCCACGCCTTGGGCGGAGGATGCGAGCTCGCCTTGGCCTGCGATTTTCGCATCGCGTCGGAGACCGCCCGATTCGGCCTGCCGGAGATCAAAATCGGCGCTTTTCCTGCCGGCGGAGGAACCCAGCGATTGCCGCGCCTGATCGGAATAGCCAAAGCGAAGGAGATCATTTTTACCGGCGATGCCATCACGGCGGAGGAAGCCTTGTCCCTCGGGCTGGTCACGAAAGTGGTGCCGAAAGAGCGGCTGCTCGAAGAGGCGAACACCTTCGCTTGGCGTTTGGCTTCCCTCCCTCGTCTCGCGATGGAAGCATCGAAGATGCTCATCAACAAAAGCCTGGAAATGGATGTGGCGTCGGGTTTGGAACTGGAGGCGCGCTCTTTCGGCGCTCTCGCGACCACCCACGACCTGATCGAAGGGACGAAAGCTTTTCTGGAAAAGAGAAGACCGAATTTCACCGGCGACTAGGGCGGGTTGACAGCAATTGCGCATGGGCGTATTTGGGAGAAAAAGGTCTTTTTTTCTGAAGTGCTGTACTCCCGCCCTTGCGAATACGCTATCCGCACCATGGCCTATCTGGCCAGGGTTGGGCCCGACAAGCGCGTGCAGGCGCAGGAGATCGCCGCGGCCGAGGCCATTCCCACCCCGTTCTTGGCCAAAGTGCTCCAGGAGCTTGCTAGGGGCAAGCTCATTAATTCCTTCAAGGGACCGGGCGGAGGATTCAGCCTGGCTCGGGTCCCGAAGGAAATCAGTCTTTACGATATTTTTCGCGTTGTGGACGGAGTGGAGGACCTGGACCGCTGCGCGGTGGGCCTGGCGGAGTGCAACGACTTTGCACCCTGCCCCCTGCACGACACCTGGAAGTCTGTTCGAGTCCATCTGCTCCAGTATCTGAAGAAAACCACCCTGGAGGAGATGGGAACTGCGGTTGAGCGGAAAAAGGAATTGTTATCAAAGGGGAGGGGGCAATCTCGCAAAAAACACGTGGGGCCGTCATGACACCCGAGGAGGAGGTCGCGTGAAGAGGTTTATCTTAGTTGGATTAAAACCTTGCCCACGTTGTCACCGGGCGGTGGCGTACGTGATGACCGAGGACGGCGAACACAGCTTCGGTATCGCGCTGGATGCAATCAAAACGCGAGAAATTTCCCGCAGATGTAAGAACTCCGGGCAGGAGAAGTTTCTAACCGATCTTGTCATCCAGTTGCTAGCGTCATCGTGCTCGGCTCTCCGCAAGATCGTGTTGGACTGGGACGAGGAGGGCTTTCTTTTTGCTCGAGTTGATGCCGGTGGCGAACTCTTTTCTTGCTCTGCGCAGGATGGGGTAGCCATCGCCGCTGCGGCAGGAAGTCCTTTGTATGCCACGGAACGGGTGCTGGGTCTAAAGCATCTCCTCCACTCCACGAGCAGCGTAGTGAAAAACGTTGATCTCGTGCAACCGAAGCCAAAACCAACCCTGCATTGATCGATAGCCTTCGAGTTGAGAATCGCCTTTCCCCGCGCTAGCTAAGCTAGGAGTGGCTACTTCTCGGCAAAGGGACAGGCTCCGCCAGAGGCGGATCAGCCTCCGGCTGAAGCTTACGATACCAAAAAGATTCTGCTGAAAAACTCCAGCACTCCCCGGCCAACGCCGTCACGGTAAAGGCTACTGCTATGCCTGATATTGCGCGAACTGCATAGACACTTCACCCTGGATCCCGCAATTTTTATAAGCCAGAACACGGAAGAGAGAGTCGTTCAACTGCGTGACCTGCTAGGATGAACAGTTCCCGAAATTGAGAATTTCTGCTCTCGCCTTTCCAGCAAATAGGAAAGCCTTCCTTTCCTACAACTCTATTTATCAAGCACTTATGACGGTGGCACTTTTTATGCCTAACCAGCGTCGCCAATGCAGCTTGCTCTTCATAATACCCCGCTCGCCAGGGCTGAGATTGTTTTTCCGGTTTTTCCCACCTGTCCCTGCGCGAATGACTTAGAAACAATTCAACAGTCTTTAAACGGCTCGAGTCGCATCGTCTTTGATCCCGCGATCCGGAGAGTGACCGTTTATTTCGACCCCACTCAAGTCGACATCCCTCTGATTCTTTCAACGCTCGAAGCCTTCGGCGCAAAACCCAGAGTGATTTCAGTGACAATCCCGGCAAAGCGAGCGCTTTAGGATGAACCCGCAACCCCGGATAACTGGATCGATCCGGAAAAAAGTTCGCTCCGACAAAGCTTCGTAAAGGAGGAATGAAGAATGCTCACAAGGCAAGACAATGAACTGGTGACTCGGGTCGGCCCCGGCACGCCGCTGGGCGAAGTCATGCGTCGCTACTGGATTCCTGCGCTGTTGTCCGAGGACATACCGGCGCCCGACTGCCCGCCCGTGCGGGTCAAGCTGCTCGGCGAGGAGCTGGTCGCCTTCCGCGACACTCAGGGCCGAATCGGCCTGTTGGAAGAGTACTGCCCTCATCGGCTCGCCTCGATGTTTTTGGGGCGGAACGAACACAATGGCCTCACCTGCGTTTACCACGGGTGGAAGTTCGACGTGAACGGAACCTGCGTGGACATGCCCAACGAGCCGATCGAGAGTCGCTTTAAAGAGAAGGTGCGGATGCGGTCTTACCCCACGATCGAGCAGGGAGGAGTCATCTGGACCTATATGGGGCCGCCGGACAAGAAGCCCGAAGGGCCGGGCATGGAGTGGACGCGCGCGCCCCAAACGCATCGGTTCGTTTCCAAGACGATTGAATACTGCAACTACCTGCAGGCCATCGAGGGCGGCATCGACACCGTTCATTCGTCCTTTCTTCACAACAACGACCTGTCGAACATGCGCCACTTTAAGCGGATCGATACCGCGCCGAGGCTTGAAGTCGAGAAGACCGCTTACGGCTTCCGCTACGCCGGCATCCGCGACGTCGGCGAGATCGGTAACTACGTCCGCATCTACCAGTTCGTCATGCCGTTTCACCAGTTCCGGTCGCATCAGGTCGATTACGACGCCGGCACCGGCGCTCGCTTGTCGATACCGTTGATCAAAGGGCACATGTGGGTTCCGATGGACGACGAGAACACCATGATCTACAACTGGATGCTCGCCGCCGATGAGAACAAGCCCTTGACCCCGGAGTTCATTGAGAGGATGGAGAGGATCGCCGGCCGCGGGCCCGGCGGCGAGGGCACGATTCGCCATCAGACGCGCGCCAACGACTGGCTGATTGACCGCGAAGTGCAGCGAACGAAAACCTACACCGGAATCAAAGGACTCAATACGCAGGACCTGGCGGTGCAGGAGAGCATGGGGCCGATCGTGGACCGCTCGCGCGAGCACCTGGGAAGCACCGACAAAGCGATCATCATGTGCAGGCGCGTTCTGCTTGACGCGATCCGCGACGTTCAGAACGGGAAAGACCCTGCCGGGGCCGATCCCGGCACCTATCGGAAGATTCGCCCGGCGGACATCATGCTGCCGAAGGAAGCCCGCTGGCAAGAAGCGGCGCAGCAACATTTGATCGCTCAATGGTAAGGGGCACAAATGTCACGGTCGCCAAATTAAGAGGTAAAAAATGGCTGAGCTTGTCGGCTGTTTGGCTATGTCACACAGCCCCATGTTGCTAACCCCTCCGGACAAGTGGGACGTGATTCCGGATCGGATTGAGGCGCCTGCGGTCAGGCCGGAATTGCAAAGGGAGTTGACGCCAGAGGCCAAACAGGCGAAGTGGAAGCGCTGCAATGACGCCATAGAGGTCCTGTGCCAGGAACTGGATAAGTTCGCCCCTGATACTGTGGTTATCATAGGAGACGACCAGTCCGAGAATGTCATGGAGGACAACATGCCTCCGTTTACGGTTTTTATCGGAGAGGAGGTGGAGGCCACACTCCATTTCAAATACTTTGGGGAATCTCCTTTGGCCCAAAGGAGCCGATACCGAGTCGATTCAGCCCTGGCGCAATTCCTTTTAGATCAGCTTATGGAGGAGGGCTTTGATCCCGCTTGGGCGAAAAAGACCCGCGCTCAATTTGGTCTAGGGCACGCCTTTGGGAGGGCGCTCAAGTTCTTGATGCCCGACGCCCGTTACTCCATTGTCCCGATCACAGTGAACACCTTCTATTCTCCCGCACCATCCGCCGCTCGGTGTTTCCAGTTTGGGCAAGCTCTCGGCTCCGCTCTCCGGCAGCACAAAGATGACCTCAAAGTCGCCGTGTTAGGATCAGGGGGGCTCAGCCATTTTAGAATCGACGAAGAACTGGACCGTGATTTTATCAAAGCAATTGAGAGTTATGATACCCGTTACCTGAGTAACATGCCCTCTTCTGTTCTGACCAGCGGCACTTCCGAGCTCAGGAACTGGATTGTCACCGAAGCGGCCTTTGGGGCGCCTGCGACGATGATCGACTATGTGCCGTGCTACAGAACGCTTACGGGAATCGGGTGCGCCATGGGCTTTGCCTACTGGAAACATTGACTTCGATCAGCGGTAGCAACAATTGGCCTCAAAGGCCGTGCTTTCTAGTCGTACAATGATGCGACGATTATCGCCGCGGCATCAGACCAGGAGAAGAATTCTGCTGAAAAAGGCCGCTCATACTTCGGCTAGCGCGGCACAAGCGGCAAAATCATCAACGATTTCAATAGCCCTCCGGTCTGAGCCACCTCGAAGAGTGAACGGAGGGTTTTTCAGCAGAATCGAGGAAGATATCAAAAATTAATCTCACCATCCCGGTCCTCGCAGAAGGGCGCAACACGCACCGGCCTCCGAAATCGGAAGGGAGGGGCAACATGCTGACCAAGGGAGAAAATGAAACGTCGACTAAAGTTGGTCCGGGAACGCCCTCAGGCGAGCTGCGGCCACGCTACCGGCACCCCGCAGCTGTAGCCCAGGAGCCGACCGAGGAAAATCCCACAGGTTTTGTGAGACGGGTCAACGCCTCGACAGTGGAACGTCTGGAGTGTCGAGGGCGGAGTGCTCTCGACCTCGTAAACATGCTGATGTCAATAGAATGCGAGATTGCGAGGGTTTATTTCACGCTATCTCGTTCGGCACGTGACAATACTTTCGTCAAGTTCTGGGCTTCGCTCGCCCAGGAGGAAAAATACCACGAGTGGGTTTTTAGAGACGCCAAGCGATGTCTTAGAGTTTTCGAGCGGCCGCCGGAATTCGCCCGAAGTGAAGCGCTGTCTCGATTCCTTTTTAACCTGAAGCGCAAAAGAGAAGATAACCTGCGAGGGATTTCTTCTCTTGACGCCCTGCGGTTGGCCCTGGAGATCGAGAAGACAGAGGCCGATCTGCTCTATCGAGAAGGCATCGGCTCGTTAGTGCCGAACCTTGCGGAAGAATGGAGGCCTTTCGAAGCTCACTGGTTTAAGATTAGCGAGATTATCCACGACTACTCTCGCGATCCCAAACTCATCCGTGAGGCGCGCAAGCTGAGCGCTCTGGCAGCGACGAGCGAGCGCGGCTCATGAAGGGCGTCGCAGACGACCAGCGACACCAAGGAGGTATTGGATCTTTACGGACAAAGTCGAACTTAAGGATTCCGAAAAGACAATCCCCGGGTACCAGGAGCTGTTGCGGGGGCTCCTGACGATTCAAGCCGACTGCGGGATCGGAGGTCCCCACCTCTATGTCGAGAAGAAGCTCGATCAATCAACTCATCGTGGCGCGGACGGCAGCCGAGGTTAGTCCTGATGGCAGATGGGCCTTCAGGTGCCCGATCCAACCAAGGGCCGAGCGTATCCCTTAGGGCAAAACTTCAAGACGTTCAGCGCCTCCAGTTACCTTAAAGGGTTATGGCCGATCCCATCCGTGATCTTTGTCTCCTCCAGAAACTAGAGGAGGGTTCTCGGATGCTCGACTACCGTGTTGGGCTCAGCGTGGCCTGCACGCGCTTTTTTCCCACGCCATTTTGCAGCGCGGTACCAAAGGCACCAATCTAAAAATAGCTGGAGGTAAAGCGATGACCAGTGTCACAACTAAGCGCGGGGACAACCGACTCGAGGCGCTTCACGCGCGCCTGGCGGCCAACTCTCTGTCGGGCCACTGGCAGAGCCGAGAGCGTCCTCAACCTCTACAGCCCCATTTGTGGCCCTGGGCGGTGATTCACTCTTGCCTCGAGGAGTCGGGCGAGGTTGTAGAACTGGGTGGCGCCGGCGACGCCGCCGCTCGGCGCACAGTGCAGCTCATTAACCCAGCTCTCACGGCCGAGAGAGCAACCACGCGAACCTTCCAGGTATCCGTCCAGTTGGTTAAGCCCGGAGAGACCGCGGAATGCCACCGGCACACCTTCAATGCAATGCGATTCGTGATCCAATCGAAGGGGATGTACACCACGGCCGAGGGGGAGCGGATGATCATGGAGCCGGGAGACCTTCTGATCCAGCCCGGATGGGCTTGGCACGACCACACGAACCCAACCGACGAGCCCGCCATCTGGCTGGACCTCTTGGACCATCCCCTAACAAGGTACCTGGATTCGATGTTCTCAGAGGTCTATGCCGAGGGCGCGGCCCAACCCCTTATTAAGCCTGACGGCTACTCGCGTTGGCGGTTCGGAACAGTGCGGCCCAACACCGATGCCATACAGAACAAGGCAGTGGCGTTCTCGTACAAGTGGAAACAGACGCTGCCTGTGTTGGAGGCGCTGGCTGCGGCGAAAGAAAGCGATGACCCTTATGAGGGCGTGCTTCTGGAATACACTAACCCTCTTACTGGCGGACCCACGTTGCCCACGATTGGCGCCCGGGTCCAGATGCTGCGGCCCGGGGAAACCACAAGGCCTCACCGGCACACGAGTTGCACTGTATATCACGCTGTGCAAGGGGAAGGCGTAACTATCTTGGGGAGAAACGAAAGGAACGGGTTATCCTGGAGCGAGAAGGATTGCTTCTTCGTGCCGTCTTGGCACTGGCACCAGCATCGGAACCTCTCTCCCCGTGAGCCCGCCATCCTGTTCTCCATAACCGATCGACCCACCATTCAGTCTCTCGGGTTTTACCGCGAGGAAAAAGAGTAGGGCGTCGTGACGGCGTAAGTCGCACAAGCGGCAACTCCGAGTTGAAAGGAGGTATCCATGAACAGGACTTACCGAATCATCTCTGCCGACGCTCACATCGAGGTGCCGCCGGATGAGTGGGGCCGGCGCGTGCCCTTGAAGTACCGGGATCTGGCGCCGAAGCGGATTCGGCTGCCCAATGGCGGTGACGGCTTCCTGGTGGAGGGCGGCATCTATCAAGGGGGGATGAACCTCTGTGCCGGCAAGACTCCGCAGGAATTTAGCCCCATTGGCCTCAAGTGGGATGAGATGCCAGGGACCGGCACTCCGCAACAGCGGCTGGCGGAACAAGATGCCGACGGCATCGACGCGGAGCTGCTGTACCCGGGTGTGGGAGGAGTGCGAGGCATCACTCGCGGAATCCAGGATGGCGAAGCCTACAACGCTATGGTCCGTGCTTACAACAGTTGGCTGATTGAGGACTACTGTTCAGCGAATCCGGATCGCCTTATTGGCGTGGGATGTATCCCGGAACGTGGCCTCGAGGCCGCCCTCACGGAACTCGATTATTGCGCTAAGGTCGGTTTCAAGACCGTTGAACTGGCGATGTTTCCTAGCGGAAAAGCCTATCCAACGCCAGAGGATGATCGTTTCTGGGCCGCCGTGGTGGCGATGGAGATGCCGGTAACAGTGCATATCGCCTTCGCGCGTCAACCCAGTCGGGGGAGTCCCATCTTCCGTTATCCGATCGAGCCGCCAAGTCACTTGCGTCCGGCAGACTATGTGGAGCGCTTGGCCCGATATGGAATTCGTGGCGCTTTGAATGCCACCCAAATGATCATGGCGGGCATCTTCGACCGCTTCCCGACGCTCCGCATCTACTGGGCGAAAAACCAGATCGGCTGGATCCCGATCTACCTCGAGCAGATGGATCACAACTACGCCCGCCACCGCTACTGGGCTGAGCGGATCTTTGGTCTAAAACCTCTCGACCGTCTCCCGAGCGAATACGCCCGCGAGCACATGTACTGGGGATTCTTTGATGACCCCGTGGGGTTGAAGCTGCGCTACGAGGTTGGGGTGGACCGGATCATGTGGGCGGGGGATTTCCCCCATGTGGAGTCCGATTGGCCCCACTCTCGGACTGTACTGGGGAACCGCTTTGCCGCTGCGGGCGTCCCCGAGGACGAGCAGTACAAGATCCTGGCGGGGAATGCCATCGAGTTCTTCCATCTGAATGGAAAGGAGGCCAAACACTGAGGGGCCAACAACGGATGGGTGTCACGGATCAGAAAACGATTCCGCTGAAAAGCGCTGCGCGGATGTGGCTTCATCCGCAGCCGCTGGGCCTCTGCCTCAATGGCCACCCCATCATCTCCATGGCTGCTCATGCCAACGGTGCGGGCCCGGCAGCACCTGATTACCTCCGCGTCTCTGTTCTTCACCCGAGCCCCCGCGGCTTTCATGGCCCCAGGTTGAACCGAAGGTTCATGTCCAACATTCTGCTGATTAATACGAGAAAACTTAGGCTTTGAAAGGAGGGCTGAATATGCTCAGACCGAGGAAACTCGGACACGTGGGTGTCTTTGTCAAGGATCTGGAGAGGTCCAAAAAGTTTTACACCGAGGTGGTGGGCCTCAAGGTTTCGGATGAGCTGCCGGGAAGGGCGGTGTTTATGCGGTGCGGTCACGACCATCACGATACCGTTCTGTTCCAGCTTCCTCCCGAGAAAGCGGGCCGCTCTCAGAACGATCGGGTGGAGCTTCAGCAGATCTCCTACGAGGTGGACCGGCTTGATGACCTGAGACAGAAGGCGGCAGAGCTGAGGGCGCAAGGAATGGAGGTCGCCGGCCCACAGCAGAGAGGTCCGGGCATGGACAAGACCATCGACTTCTCCGATCCCGACGGCAACACAATCCAATTTTACTGCGACATGGATCAGGTGGGCTGGGATGATCGCAGCCGTCCCCCTGAACAGTGGGACCGAAAGCCCCTTTGAGGACTCCCTCCAGCGGCCGGCGCGCGCGACGCTGTTGTGAGTGATGGCTTTGGACAAGATTTCACTGGGATTTCCGTTGAACACGGTAGCGCGCGGCAACCGATTTCGTTGACGCCGGCCCAGGCTGACGGCAGGGATGGCGGCGAAGCAGTACAAAAGCAGGTGGCGTCATGCAAAATTGGTTTCCTGAGAATGTCTCAACCTTCGGCGCTGACATAGACGAAATCTTTTGGTTTATCTTCCGTATCACCGTCGTCTGGTTCTTTATCACTGAAGGCCTCATCCTCTCCTTTGCGATTAAGTATCGGCGCAGAGAGGGGCAGCGCGCTACATACGTCAAGGGAAACAACCGCAGGCAACTGGCGTGGATTCTCATGCTTGGGCTGATCGTTCTGTTGCTTGACCTCTGGATCGATATCCGCGGCGCGCAGGTGTGGGGCAAGATTAAAGGCCAAATGCCATCCAGTGACTTGCAAGTACAGATCACAGCGAAGCAGTTTAACTGGGAAATCGTCTACCCTGGCCCGGATGGGAAATTGGGAACCGGAGACGATCTGCAGCTGGAAAACGAGCTGCACGTCCCCGTCGGTAAGATTGTTCGTATCGTCCTCCAGTCGAAGGACGTCATCCACAGCTTGTTCCTCCCGAATCTCCGTCTTAAACAAGATGCGGTGCCGGGACGGGAGATCCACGCATGGTTTGAGGCGACCAAGCCCGGCAAATACGAAATGCCATGCGCTGAACTGTGCGGCTTTGGCCACTCCGGAATGAACGGGTGGCTTATCGTGGCCACTCCAGAGGATTATGAAAAATGGGCCAAAGAGCACTGGTCAGCGGAGAAATGACGTGCTCGTTGTTCGTGGTTCGTGTTCGTGACGAGCACGAGTAACGAGGCACGAACACGAATGAGGGCCCGCAATGAACGAAGTTGCTTCAAAGGAAGCGCACCACGAGGAGCCAGGCTTTTGGCACACCTACCTCTTCTCCACCGATCACAAGACGATTGCTAAGCAATACCTTTCGCTGGGCTTATTCTGGGCAATCGTCGGCGGGTTTACGGTCTACCTGATACGATGGCAACTCGCCTATCCCGAGACCAAAGTTCCGGGCTGGGGCTTTATCGCACCTGATTTTTATAATGTGCTCGTTACCATGCATGGCACGATCATGGTTTTCTTCGTGGCGATGCCCATTCTGCTGGGAGCGTTTGGCAACTTCCTTATTCCGCTTATGATCGGGGCACAGGACATGGCCTTCCCTCGGCTTAACATGCTCTCAGTCTGGGTTTTTGCACTCGCATCGTTGATTTTGCTCCTCTCTTTCTTCGTCCCGGGCGGCGCCGCTTCTGCGGGCTGGACAGGATACCCGCCCCTGTCGGCCAAAGTGGAGTATACAGGAGTCAATTGGGGCTTGAATCTCTGGCTCTTGGCCCACGCCCTTGAGTTTGTCTCCTTTCTCATGAGCGGAATCAACTTTCTCACCACAGCTATGAATCTCAGGGCGCCGGGCATGAGTTTTTTCCGCCTGCCGTTGATTGTCTGGATGCAGCTGACTGCGGCGGTTCTCTTTATGCTCTCTGTTGGCCCGCTCATCGGCGGGGCAATCATGCTTCTGATGGACCGCATAGCGGGGACCACCTTTTACCTTCCAGAGGGTGGCGGAGAACCTCTTCTGTGGCAGCATCTATTCTGGTTCTTCGGCCATCCCGAGGTCTACGTTGTCCTTCTTCCAGCCCTTGGGATTGTCCTGGAGATCATGCCCGTTTTTAGCCGCAAGCCGATCTTCGGCTACTATCCCATCGTTTACTCGACGATCGCCGCGGGAATTCTCAGTTTCGTTGTTTGGGCGCACCATCAGTTTATAAGCGGCATGGATCCCCGGCTCGCAATGCCCTTTAGCATTACCACGATCATCATATCCGTACCTTTCGCCCTTATCGTCTTTGCTATGATCGCGACTCTGTGGGGTGGGTCCATTAGCTTTTCAACAGCTATGCTCTTTGCTCTCGGCACTCTAGCCACGTTCCTGATTGGCGGTCTCACTGGCATCTTCAACGGCTCGGCGCCAGTGGATATCTATATCCACGATACCTATTTTGTTGTCAGCCACTTCCACTACACGCTCGTTCCTGTGACGTTCTTTGCAGGCTTTGCCGGGCTCTACTTTTGGTTTCCTAAGATATTCGGCCGCATGATGTGGGAAACCCTGGGTAAAGTTCATTTCTGGTTTACTTTCATCTTCTTCAATGCCGCCTTCATACCGATGTTTTTCCTCGGTACCAGGGGCATGATGCGGCGCATCGCCAACCCGACGCAGTATGAATTTCTCAAGCCCTTCCAGCCGATAAATGAATGGATCACCGTTGCCGTCATCCTGCTGCTGCTCTCCCAGATCCCTTTCGTGATCAATTTCTTGTGGAGCATGGTTCGTGGGAGAGTAGCTGAGCGCAACCCATGGCAGGCCAACACGCTGGAGTGGAGCGCCGCTTCGCCGCCACCGCACGGCAATTTCGAGACGGTTCCCACCGTGTATCGAAACCCGTACGAGTACGGCTTACCGGAGGTCGCCGAAGACTGGCTACCCCAGGATCGGCCTTTCACTCCGCCAGCAGGGGTGAGGCAATCGGAGTCCTGAACACTTTACCGGTTTCGCCCTTCAAGCCGTTGAATCGTTCAAGGAGGAATGAGTTGAACAGCAAAGTGGAAACACTAATCGCTACGGGCATTCCTGCTGGAAAGGTAGGGATGTGGTGGTTTCTCGCATCAGAGATCACGGTATTTGGCGGGCTCATCGCTTCTTACATCGTGGTTCGCCTTGGAAGTCCTGGATGGTCCGAGGCGGGGGCGCGCTTAAACTTTTCTCTCGGGTTAGTCAACACTTTTGTCCTCCTTACCAGCAGCTTGACCATGGTCCTGGCTTTTAAAGCTGTGGGGGAAAAGGATCCAAAGGGGCTTCGGACCTATCTCGGGTTTACGATTCTCTTGGGCCTCACTTTTCTGACTATCAAGGCCTTCGAGTATGGCGGCGAGTTCGTGAGAGGGTACACCCCCGCAGCGGGGATTTTTTGGTCCTTCTATTACGGGATGACCGGCCTTCACGCGCTGCACGTTTTTGCCGGGGTTGTCGTCAATGCCATCGTTCTGATCGCGGCACTAGGAGAGATTCTCAAACCCCATGAGCACCGCGTAGAGCTGGCCGGATTGTACTGGCACTTTGTGGACATCGTCTGGATTTTTCTTTTCCCGCTTCTTTACTTGACTTGAGGTCTACAATGGCGGTTGACACTGGGCATCGTCCCGATTATTTCCGCGTTTGGGTATGGCTAGTGCTTCTTGTTATCGTCTCCACTTCGGCGAGCCTTGTCCTGCCCAAGTCAGCCGCGCTTCTGTTGATTTTCACTGTTGCCTTGGTCAAGGCCCTTTTGGTCGCCCTAAACTACATGCACCTCAAATATGAGAAGCCCCTCCTATATGCGCTTGCGGCTGCGCCGCTCCTAATCGTCGTGATCCTATTCTTTGCCCTCTTTCCTGATTTTGTCTTCCACCGTTAAGCCCTTGGACTACTTTCCAACTTCTGCGAAAGGATCCGCGGCCAATTGGACTTTTTGAGAAAGAGAGCCGGGAACTCCCCCTTTCACTTTCACAATCCCTTGGCACGCTTTGTGCCCAAACTAGCAGGCGTCAAGAGCGCTCTAAAGTCTATGTGGGGTATGAAAGACAAAATCGTCTTGGTCACCGGCGGCGGGCGCGGGATCGGCCGCGCGATCGCGCTCGCATTTGCGGCTGAAGGGAGCCGAGTTGCGATTACCGGCAGAACCCAGGCCGCGCTCGGTCAGGTCGCCGACGAGATCCGCAAGCGCGGCGCCGAAGCTTTGGCTCGCCCGTGCGACATCACCGACAAGCGCGCGGTCGAGGAGCTGCAGCACGACGTCGAAAGCCAGTTCGGACCGGTTCAGATCCTGGTTAACAACGCCGGCATCGCGCCTGCCGCCGGTTTTCTCGAGATGGAGGACAGCCTTTGGGAGAAGGTGCTGCGTGTCAATTTGACGGGGACTTATAACTGCTGCAAGGTCTTTCTCCCGAAGATGGTCGCCTCGGGATGGGGCCGGATCATCAACATCGCTTCGACAGTCGCCAAAGTGGCTTACTCTCACATATCGGCCTACGCGACCTCCAAACACGCGGTGCTGGGATTGACCCGCTCTCTGGCGGTCGAAGTGGCCAAGTCCGGCGTTACGGTAAACGCGATTTGCCCAGGATATGTCGACACCGAAACCACGCGCGAGAACGCACGGCTGATGGCCGACAAAAGAGGGAAGTCTCTCGACGAGGCTCTGGATATCTTCAGAGCGACCTCGCCTCAGAGGCGGCTCATCGATCCGCAAGAGGTCGCCTCTCTGGCGGTCGTGCTTGCTTCCGAGACCGCGAAAGGAATCACAGGCCAGGCAATCAACGTCGACGGCGGAGCGGTAATGATATGAAGAACTGGAGGGATGGAGGGGCGGCCATATTCGGTTTAT
The DNA here is from genome assembly GCA_035559995.1 of Candidatus Acidiferrales bacterium. Lineage (GTDB taxonomy): Bacteria > Desulfobacterota > Binatia > UBA9968 > UBA9968 > DATMAM01. The sequence goes on along the minus strand of DATMAM010000035.1, from coordinate 16,787 downwards.
CCATCTCCCACACTCCATTACTCCATTGGGTCCATTAGGAAGGAGATTGTGATGGCTTATCAAAGCTTCATTTACGAGGTGAGCGAGGGCATCGGTACCATTCGCCTCAACAACCCCGAGCGGCTGAACGCCCTCACCTTCCAAACCTACAAGGAGCTGGAGACACTGACGGCCGAGCTCGCCGACGATCGCGACGTCAAGGTCGTAATCATCACGGGCGCGGGGAGAGGCTTTTGCTCGGGCGGCAGCGTCAACGACATCATCGGCAAACTTGTGGAGATGAAGGGTAGCGACCTTTACCGTTTCACGCGCATGACCTGCAACGTCGTCCAGAACATGCGCAGCTTGAGGCAGCCCATCATCGCCGCCGTGAACGGTATCGCCGCGGGCGCGGGCGCGATGCTGGCGCTGGCGAGTGACTTCCGCATCGTCGCCACGAGCGCCAAGTTCGCCTTTCTCTTCGTAAAGGTGGGGCTTGCGGGCGCGGACATGGGAGCGCTCTATCTGCTGCCGCGGATCGTCGGCGAGGCCCGGGCGACCGAACTTCTCTTTTTGGGAGACCCGATCGGCGCCGAGGAAGCCCATCGGATCGGTTTGGCGACGCGCGTGGTCTCGGACGAGAGCTTGATGGATGAAGCCTACGCTCTGGCGCGGCGGCTCAAAGAAGGGCCGCTGTTCGCGCTCGGCCTTACCAAAACGCTCCTCCGCATGGAGGCGCATACCGATCTTGAGACCGCGCTGGAGCTGGAAGCGAAGGCGCAAGCGCGTTGTATGGAGACCGCGGACTTCCGCGAAGGCTACCGAGCTTTCCTGGAAAAGCGCCCGCCGCGCTTCAACCAGGATGGAGGGCCGAGGACAGAAGATCGAAGATAGGGGATCGCGCCCCTCGGTCGAGGATCGAGGATCGCGAGACGGTATCGGAATGGTCCGGCCGTTTGTCGTCACGAACGCACGTGAGGGATCCAAGAGAGATTTCTCCCGGACCTGCCCCTGAGCACCGCCGACGGGGTCGAAATGACAGAGAGGCGGCGGGGTGAGCAGAGAGGAAATTTCGCCGGTTCAGGAGTCAGCCATGCAAAAAAACATTCACATCAGAAATTTGCGCAAGGAAGATCTGCCCGCGATCGTCGATATCGAGGAGCGCCTCACCGGGGTTCAGCGGCCGGACTACTGGGCCAAGCGGATCGAAATCTCCGAGGCCATACGCCCTCATTGGGGGTCGCTGGTTGCCGAACTGGGAGGAAAAGTCGTGGGATTCACCTTCGGCAGGGCCGGCGAGTTGGAATTCGGACTTCCCGGAACCGTAGCCTGGATCGAGATCATCGGCGTGGACCCCGCTTGCCGTCGACAAGGCATCGCGCGCGCTCTTCTCGAACAATTCGTCGCCTCGGCGGAGGACCACGGCATTACGACGGTCTTTACGCTGGTCAAAAATGACAGCCCCGAAATGGCCGAGTTCTTCCGCCGCCTCGGCTTTACGGAGGGCAGAATGCTTCACTTCCAAAAAGAGATTGGCGCCTGAGCGAGGAATGCATGAACCCGCTTTTGGATGACGCGCATCTCAGGCTTCAACAGCGCGCCCGAGCGTGGGTGGAGCACAACCTGATCGGGCGCGCCGCGGAGGAGAACGACGACGACGATGCCGCGCGCCGCCTGGTGCGCGATCTCGGCGCAGCGGGTTTTCTCGCTCACGCCGTTCCGAAGGCATTCGGCGGAGCGCGCGAAACCGTCCAGGCGCGCGATCTCTGCGTGATTCGCGAAGAGCTGGCGCGCGGGTCGGCCTTGGCCGACACGATGTTCGCCGTGCAGGCGCTCGGAAGCTATCCAATCACGCTCGCGGGGAGCGAGGAGCAGAAGGCGCGCTACCTCCCGGATATCGCCAGCGGGCGCGCCATCGCCGCCTTCGCCTTGACCGAACCGCAGGCGGGATCGGACATCGGCGCGATGGAAACACGAGCGACCAATGAAGGAGCGAAATACATCCTCAACGGAGTGAAACGCTTCATCTCCAACGCCGGCATCGCGCACAACTACGTGGTGTTTGCGGTCACGGCCTCTGCTCCAGACAAGAGGCAGGTCAGCGCGTTTGTCGTGCCGGCCGACACGCCAGGCGTGGCCCTCAAGGAAAGACTTCGCCTTTTATCCCCGCACCCGATCGGCACGGTTGCGTTCGAGGACTGCGCGGTGCCGCAGATAAATCTCCTCGGGCGTGAGGGCGAGGGCCTCAAGATCGCGCTTGCGACTCTGGACATGCTGCGCCCGACGGTAGGCGCCGCGGCCGTCGGACTGGCGGCGCGCGCCCTCGAGGAGGCGCTTCGCTACAGCCTCACGCGCAGGCAGTTCGGCCGCGAGCTGGCCGCGTTTCAGGCGACCCAGTTCAAGCTGGCCGATATGGCAACCGAACTCGAGGCTTCCCGTCTTCTGGTCTATCGGGCGGCCTGGACAAACGACTGTGGCGCGAAAGACCTCAAGACGAAATCCTCGATGGCGAAGCTCTACGCGACCGAAGCCGCGCAAAGGATTGTCGACGCGGCGCTGCAGATTCACGGCGCAACGGGCGTTCTCGCCGGCACTCCCGTCGAGCGGCTCTATCGCGATGTCCGGGCGCTCAGGATCTATGAAGGGACCTCCGAGATTCAGAGGCTGATCATCGCCAAAAGTCTTTTGCGCAAGGAGTAACCGATGGATTTTGAACTGCCCGAAGAGCTGGCGGCGGTCGGCGACCTGGCGCGCGAGTTTGCCGAAAAAGAGATCGCGCCGAGAGCGGCTCAAGACGACAGGGCGCACACGTTTCGCAGGGATCTGGTCAAAAAGATGGGCCATTTAGGCTTCTTCGGCTGTCTCATTCCGGAGGAATATGGCGGGAACGGCCTCGGCTTTCTCGCGCACGCGCTCATCTCCGAGGAGATCGCGCGCGTCCACAGCGCCATCAGGGTCTACCTCAATATGCAGGCCGGACCGGCCGTAACGATCTTCGAGTTCGGCGACGACGAGCAAAGGCACCGTTTGATTCCAGGGTTACTGAGCGGGGATTCCGTCGGCTGCTTCGCCATAACGGAGCCGGATGCGGGCTCGGACGTGGCAGCGATGCGCGCCACGGCAACCCGCCAGGGCCGGAAATATTTTCTAAGCGGCACCAAAACGTGGATTTCCAACGCGACGGTGGCGGACTGCGGCATCGTTTTCGCCTATACGGATCGGTCGCGCAAGCATCACGGCATGTCGGCATTCTATGTGGACCTGAGCCGTCCCGGCGTGAGCCGCCGCGAGCTGGACAAGTTGGGCACGCACGCCTCTCCCACCGGAGAGCTGACGTTTGAGAACTTCGAGATTCCAGAGGAGGACAGGATCGGACAGGAAGGCGATGGCTTTAAGATCTGCATGCGCCACCTGAATCACACGCGCTTGAGTTGCGCCGCCGGCGCGGTGGGCGTGGCGCGCGCGGCGCGCGAGGCCGCCGTAAGTTACGCGAATCAGAGAGAGCAGTTCGGGCAAAAGATCGGCCAATTCCAGATGATTCAGGACCTCATCGCTCAGATGGTGGTTCAGGAAGAGGCAGCTCGGCTCCTGGTTCATCGCGCCGCGAACCTCGCGGACCGCGGCAAACCTTACAACCGCGAGGTCTCGATCGCCAAGTATGCGGCCGCGGAAGCGGCGGCGTTCAACGCGGATGCGGCGCTTAGAATTTTGGGCGCTTACGGCTACTCGACGGAATTCCCCGTCGAGCGCTACCTGCGTGACGCGAAGTCGTACCAGATCGTCGAAGGTTCGTCGAACATTCAAAAACTCATCATCGCCCAGGATGCGCTGGGTTACAGAAAGGCGAACCGGTGAGGCACTTAAACTCGCGCAAACCGTTCAGGGTGTTTCAGACCATCTCTTGCTTCCCGTCTAGCGAAACAACGTCTTGAACGATTCACAACAGGGGCGTCGAAATGGGCGACATGATAGAAAAGCTCCGGGAACTCGATGCGCGCCGGGAGAAACTCAAGCTCGGCGGCGGGGTCAAGCTTCAGGAAAAACAACGCGCGCAGGGAAAGATGACGGCGCGCGAGAGGATCGACTATCTCGTGGACCCCGGAAGTTTCGTCGAGTTCGATCTCTTCGCGCGTCATATCGGAACCGATTACGGGCTCGATAAGGCCGAGGTGCCCGCCGACGGCGTGATCACCGGCCACGCAAAGGTCAACGGCAGGGATGTTTTTCTTTACTCCGAGGACTTCACGGTGATCGCCGGCACTTTCGGCGAGAGGCACGGCAAAAAGATCTGCAAAACGATCGATCTGGCACGCCGGATGGGAGTCCCCGTGATCGGCATCAACGACTCCGGCGGAGCGCGCGTGACCGAACAGATGGGCGCCTTGAGCGAGTACGGGCAGCTTTTCTTCCGCCACGTCCGCGCCTCGGGCGTCATCCCGCAAATTGCCCTGATCATGGGGCCGGTCGCGGGCGGACAGGCTTACTCCCCTGCGCTCATGGACTTCATCTTCATGGTGGAAAAGTCGAGCTACATGTTCATCGCCGGCCCGCCGCTGGTCGAGGCGGTGATTTTCAAAAAAACCACCAACGAGGAACTGGGCGGGCCGGCGATTCACGGAAAGATCAGCGGCGTCTCCGACCTGACCGCGGCGAGCGACCGCGATTGCCTCGATCGGGCCAAGGAGCTGCTCGGCTATTTGCCGTCGAACTGCGATGAGCCCGCGCCGAGGATCGAGTGCGGCGACGACCCGGAGCGGCGCGACGAGGAGTTGCTGCGGATCATTCCCGCGGACTCTCGCCGGTCTTACGACATTCACGAGGTGATTGACCACATTGTCGATGGCGGGAAGTTTTTCGAGATCAAAAAAGATTTCGCGCCCAATCTGGTGATCGGGTTTGCGCGGTTTCACGGCCGTCCCGTTGGAATCGTGGCGAATAACCCCAAACACTTGGCGGGCTGCCTCGACGTCGACGCCTCCGACAAAGGCGCGCGGTTCATCCGCTTCTGCGACGCCTTCAACATCCCGCTGTTGAGCCTGCAAGATATCCCGGGATTTCTGATCGGCAACGAAATGGAGCGCAAGGGGATCATCCGCCACGGGGCGAAAATGCTTTACGCCTTCGCGGAAGCGACCGTGCCGAAGATTACGGTCGTGCTTCGCAAAGCCTACGCCGGCGGTTATCTCGCCATGTGCAGCAAGGATTTGGGAGCCGATTTCGTCTTTTCGCTTCCCACGGCGGAGGTATGCCTGATGGGGCCCGAAGGCGCCGTCAACATCCTGTTCAGAAAGGAAATCGCCGAGGCCAAAGATCCGGACAAAGTGCGCTCGGAAAAGCTCAATGAGTTTTTCGCGCGCTACGTGAATCCTTACTATTCGGCGGCGCAGCAGCACGTGGACGACATCATCGACCCGCGCGAGATTCGCTCGCGCGTGATCAAAGCTCTGGAGGTCTCGGCGAACAAGTCCGACGAGCTGCCAAAGAAGAAACACGGCATCATGCCGGTCTAAGGATTCTGCCGGAAAGCCGTCCGTTCATCCTTCGAGGGCCGCAGAGCCCTGAGTTTATCGAAGGGACCAGACGGAGGAGCCGTTGAAGTTATCGGAGATTTTCCGTTCGTGCTAAGCCTTCGGCGCGCTCAGGACATGCTTGGATGAAGCACTCTTGAGTTTCATCTCTAAACGGGCCTGACTCTGGAGGTATTTTGGCTGTGCAGCCTTTAAGAACCGTCTCCTTGCAGCGGGGTATCATCTACGGGCCGGTGCGTTCGCGGCGCCTCGGTGTCTCATTGGGGATCAACCTTCTTCCCACCGGGTACAAGCTCTGTTCTTTCAACTGCGTGTATTGCCAGTATGGCTGGACGTTCAGACCCACGCTCCGGCCCGCCTCACAGCTCAAAGATTTGCCGCGCCCCAAAGATGTCTCGGCGGCGCTCGAGAAGGCCCTGGAGCAACTATCGACCGAAGGCCGGGCCGTCGACTCGATCAGCATCTGCGGCAACGGCGAGCCCACTCTCTATCCCGAGCTGGGCGAGGTCGTCGAGATGACGAAGCGGCTGCGGGACAAGCATCTGCCCGACGCCAAAGTTGCCATTTTTTCCAACTCCTCAACCATCACAAGCCAACGAGTGCGCACCGCGGTCAATCTCGTGGATTTAAAAATCATGAAGCTCGATGCCGGAAGTGAAAAGCTGATCCGCCGCCTCAATCATCCGGCAGGGCCCGTCGATCTCAGCGCTATCGTCGACGCCTTAAGGCAGCTAAACAACGTTTACATTCAGTCTATGTTCGTGCAAGGCCGACTCACGAACGCCGACCCGGTTTCGGTTGCGGCGTGGGTCGACAAGATCGGCGAGATTCGCCCGGCGCTCGTCCAGGTCTACACGTTGGACCGCGCTCCCGCAGACAGCAAAATCCATCCGGTCAGTCTTTCCACCCTGTGCGCGATTGCCAATCTTACGCGTTGGCGCGCAGGCGTACCCGCAGAGGTCTACTAGAGATTCTCGGAAGAGGACAACCGGTGGGCTTACGATTTCGCTACCCGGCGGAGTTCTTTTGCGCTACACTGGCACGTGCCTTGCGTTTCCCACCGGAGAGCGCGTTTTGGCTCACCTCGACCTTAGATGAAAAATAGCCCTTCGCTGCGCGGTTTTTTCCAGATTTTCAGTCCGTCTCTCTTTGGTCCCAGGGTGAATCATTTTGTTCACTCCGACGCCCCCGCTGTCAAAATTGTCCGCCGCTGGTCGATCCGGATTCTGCTCCTTCTGGGCTTTGTTGGCCTCGTCGCTTACGAGCTTCGCACCTCGACGCTGGAAGCCTGGCTGCTGGCGCGCTACTCGAAGCGGCTTTCTTACACTGTGGGCGCCGGACCGAGCGCCGAGATCGCCTTTCCCAAACACGGCCCTTACGACGAGCGGCTTGGCTATTCGCGCATTCCGGAATTTCAGAGCCGCTTGCAGAGTAGCGGGTTTGAAATACGAGAGCAGGCGCGACTTTCGCCCGCGCTCGCGCGGCTCATCCGCTGGGGCATCGCTCCGCCCTATCGCGAGCCCGCTACGCCGGGACTCGAAATCCGCGATTCGACCGGAAAACTTCTGTACCGCGCCGCGCAGACGCACCGCTTCTTCTCAAACTACGGCGAGATTCCGCCGCTCATCGTAAAGACGCTGCTCTTCATCGAAAATCAGGAGCTCGAGGCTCCGCCGAGCCCGCGCACCAATCCCGTGATCCAGTGGGAGCGGCTCGCAAAGGCCGGCCTTTTGTACCTCGAGAGCAAGCTGGGTCTGTCCGATTCAGTGCAGGGCGGCAGCACGCTCGCGACCCAAATAGAGAAATTCCGCCACTCGCCTCAGGGGCGTACCCAGTCTGCATGGGACAAAGCGCGCCAGATCGTCGGCGCGAGCCTGAAGGCCTACCGCGACGGAACCGACACTCGGCCGCGGCGCCAGGAGATTATCCTCGACTATCTGAACAGCGTTCCGCTCTCCGCCGTGCCCGGCTACGGCGAGGTCAACGGCATCGGGGAGGGTCTCTACGCGTGGTTCGGCATGCAGCCGGACGCCGTGTGGAAAGCGCTGCACGCGCCCGGCCTCGCTGCCGCAAAGATCAAAGCCTACAAACACGCTTTGGCTCTTCTGGTCTCGCTCCCGGCGCCGACGAGTTTTCTCATCAAAGACCGCGGCGCGCTCAGCCGCCGGGTGAACGTCTACACGCGGCTTCTGGAAAAGGCCGGGATCATCGATAGCGAGTTCGCTACCGCGCTCGTAAAAGAGCCTATCCAGTTTGCGCCGGCCGCCCCTCTCGCCAACCCGCCGTCCTTCAGCAAAGAAAAAGCGGCCAACGCCGCGCGCGCTGCGCTGCTCCAAGTCCTCGACATGCCCGATCTTTACAGCCTCGATCGCCTGCATCTTGAAGTCGAAACGACGATCGACGCCGGCTTGCAAAGCGCCGCAACGAGGCTCTTTCACTCGCTCACGGACCCGGAATTCGCCCGCTCTCACGGACTGAACCAGGAGCGGCTCCTGGAAGATTCCGACGCCCGCAAGGTCATCTACAGCCTGCTTTTGTTCGAGCGCACCCCGGAGGGCAATTTCCTCCGCGTTCAGGCGGATAACCTCGACCAGCCGTTCGATATCAACAGCGGCGTCAAGCTGGAACTGGGCTCGACGGCGAAGCTGCGCACGCTGGCCCACTATCTCGAGATCGTCGCCCTTCTTCACAAAGAGTTTTCCGAGATGGAAGAGGGCCTGCTCGCGCAGTGGTCTCAGCGCGGCCGCGACCCGATCACCCGGTGGGCGGCAGAAACTTTAATGGCCGAGAAGGGGTTAACTCTGCGGGAGTTCCTCGACAGAGCGCTCGAGCGCCGCTATTCGGCGAGCCCGTACGAGACTTTCTTTACCGGCAGGGGCTTGCATACGTTCGAGAACTTCGACCGGCTCGACAACACGCGCATTTTTTCCGTGCGCGAAGCGTTGCAGCACTCGACCAATCTCGTCTTTATCCGTTTGATGCGCGACCTTGTCCGCTACCATCAAGCCCGCCTGCCGTACGACGCCGCCGCCGTGCTTTCGGATCCGAAGGATCCCAGGCGGCGCGCCCTGTTGATCGAGGAGGCGGAGGAAGAAAGCAAAGCCGTCCTGCTTCAGGCCTACCGGCTCTACAGCGGCCAGCCGGTCGACACGATCGTGAAGCGGCTGCTCGGCGGCCGAAAGGAATCGGCGCGCCGCTATGCGATCCTGTTTTTCGCCTGGAATCGAAACGGCGACGAGGAAGCTCTGGCCGCCTGGCTGAACCGTTACTATCCCGTGGCCGCGGATGAGGTCGCGCGCCTCTATCGCGCCTACGCTAACCCCAAGCTCGATCTTGCGGACTTTGGCTATCTTCTCTCGATTCACCCGCTCCACGTCTGGTGCGCCGGCGAGCTGGCGCGCAAGCCCGAAATGACTTGGGAAGAAGTGCTCAACCGGAGCAGCGCTCCGCGCCGCACGAGCTATGCCTGGCTGCTTTCGCCGCGAAACCGGCGCGCGCAGGATCTGCGGCTGCGCATTCGTTTCGAGAAGGACGCCTTCGAGCGCATGACGCCGTATTGGCAGAGGCTCGGCTTTCCCTTCGAGCGTTTGGTCCCGTCTTACGCAACCGCGATCGGGAGTTCCTCGGATCGGCCGTCGGCGCTCGCCGACCTCATGGGCGTTATCGCCGATGACGGCGTGAGGCGCCCCGCGGTCGCCATGCGAGCGCTTCGCTTTGCCGCCGCAACCCCTTACGAGACCACATTCACGCCCAAATCCGCTTCCGGCGAGCGCGTAATGGAGCCGGAAGTGGCCCGCGCGCTCAAGGACGTTCTTGCCGGAGTCGTAGAGCTGGGAACGGCTCGCCGGCTGCGCGGGGCGTTTGTCGATGCCGAGGGCAATCCGATCAAGGTCGGCGGCAAAACCGGCTCCGGAGACAATCGCTACAAGACGTTCAACCGCTACGGGAACGAGACCTCTTCGCGGGCGGTGAATCGAACCGCCACTTTTGTGTTCTACATCGGCGACCGCTACTACGGCGTGATCACGTCGTTCGTGCCGGGAAAAGAGGCGGGACAGTATCAATTCACCAGCGCGCTTCCGGTAACAGTGATCAAGCTGCTCGCGCCGGCGATCGGTGAAAGGCTCAAGGAAAATTCCGCTCCAAGCCAGGCCGCTACGTCCGTAAAGTCCTGACGCGCCGTAAGCCGCCGGCCTGTTAAAAAAAATGGCCGACGGTCTGTCGCATCCCTGCGCCAGCCGGCGCCTTCTGAGAACTTAGGGGACTCGCTTTGCGAACGTTCGGCTCGAGAGCGAGTTCCTGGTACGCGAATTGCGTAACAGTTGTAAGTTGCCGGCAGCCCCCGAGCAGGAGGTGAGCCCCATGTACAAACATATTTTGGTTCCGCTCGAGCGGTCGAATCTCTCGGAAAGCGTTCTCCCTTATGTTCGGCGGCTTGCGCGCGATTTTAACGTCCCGGTTGAGCTGCTCCATGTGATCGATCCCGAGATCATCGATGCTGCGCGCCAGCCCGGCGGGCGCGCGCGGGGTAGCGTCGAGCGTTCAATTAAGGAGAACGCGCTCCGCTACCTGACGCGGATCGCCGCCTCGTTTCCGCGCGGCGCCGAGATTACCTCTGCTCTCGAGATCGGGAAAACCGCCGAGGTCATCCTCGGCCACGCCGCTGCCCGCCCGGCAACCCTCGTCGCGATGGCAACTCACGGGCGCTCCGGCATCGAGCGCTGGCTTTTGGGGAGCGTCGCCAGCAGCGTTTTAGCCGCAACGACCAACCCGCTCCTTCTCGTGCGCCCGGCCGAAAACTTCGACGTCTCGGGAATCGCCTCTCTCGCGCGCCTCCTCGTTCCGTTGGACGGATCGGCGCTGGCGGAAAAGGTGCTGCCCCACGTCGAGGCGCTCTCCGGCACGCTCAACTTGGATGTCGTGCTGCTGCGGGTTTATCGGGTGATGGAGGCCGCCTATATCGCCGACGAGTACCGGTTTGATCTCGATCTTCGGAAAAAGAAAATCAAAGCGGACGCTCAGAAATATCTGGAGCGCAAGGTCCGGCAGCTACGCAATAAAGGGGCCCGCAGGGTATCGAGTCTTCTGGCCGAAGGCGACGCGGCCGGAGAAATTATCGCCCACGCGCGGGCGGTGCCCGAGACGCTGATCGTGATGTGCACCCACGGGAGAACCGGCTTAGCGCGCTGGATGCTCGGGAGCGTGGCCGATCGCGTGGTCCGCAACTCGGGCGATCCCGTGCTTTTGATTCGCGCCTGACTTCAGACGCGAACGGGGCCGGCAATCTTTCCTAGAAATCCGCCCCCCCGGTTCCCCTTGGCACGTTCCGCTCCTGCATTTGCCCGCGACCAAAAAATCAGACATAGTTCGATGGTAAAGGCGGCACGGGCATGCAAGGCACTGATTTTTTTAACCTTTACAATCACGGGCTCGTCCGGGTTGCGGTCGGAATTCCCGAACTCCGCGTCGCGGACCCGGCGTTCAATGGCGCTCGGACGATTGAGCTCATGGAGAAGGCCGAAAGGGAAAAGGCCGTGCTTGTGCTTTTTCCGGAACTGGGCCTCTCCGCCTACTCGTGCGAGGATCTGTTTCACCAGCAGGCGCTGCTCAACGGTACGCTCGAGGCGCTGCGGAAGATTCTCCAGGCATCCGAAAGACTCGAGCTCATCGCCGTGGTCGGCATGCCGCTACGGGTCGACCACTTGCTTTTCAACAGCGCCGTAATTGTCGCTCGCGGCAAAATCCTGGGGATCGTCCCCAAGACCTATCTGCCCAACTACCGGGAGTTTTACGAGTACCGCCAGTTCGCGCCGGCCGCCGCCGCGCGCAGCACCGCTGTCGAGCTTCTGGGCCAGGGCGGAATTCCTTTTGGAGCGCGCCTTCTATTTCAAGCGCGCGCGCAAAAAGAGTTTACGTTCTTCGTCGAGATCTGCGAGGACCTCTGGGTGCCGGTCCCGCCGTCGTCCGCCGCCGCCCTTGCCGGCGCAACGATCATCCTAAACTTGTCCGCGTCCAACATAACGATCGCCAAAGACGAGTACCGCCAGAGCCTGGTATCGACGCAGTCCGCACGCTGCCTGGCCGCGTATCTCTACACCGCCGCGGGCACCGGCGAATCGACGACCGATCTCGCCTGGGACGGGCACGCGCTGGTCTACGAAAACGGCAACCTCGTTGCCGAATCGGAGCGCTTCCGCTACGACTCCCAGCTCGTTGTCGCTGAGCTCGATCTCGATCGGCTGACCCAGGAGCGCATGCGACAAAATAGCTTCGGCCAGGCGATGCAACGCCACCATGAGGAGCTGAGCGGCTTTCGCACGGTCTACTTCGACCTCGAGCTGCCGCGAAGCGGTCGGCTGCTATGCCGGCGCCAGTTCGACCGCTTCCCCTACGTTCCCTCGGATCCCGTCGCGCGGGACCGGCGTTGCTACGAGGCTTACAACATCCAGGTCCAGGGGCTGGTCAAGCGGCTCAAGAGCGCGCACATCTCCAAAGTCGTTATCGGCGTTTCCGGCGGGCTCGATTCGACCCACGCGCTGATCGTGGCGGCGCGCGCGATGGATGTACTGAAGCTACCGCGCGCCAATATCCTGGCCTACACGATGCCGGGCTTCGCGACGAGCAAGCACACCTTGGCGAACGCGAAGGCTTTGATGAAAGCGCTCGGCTGCGCGGCGCACGAGCTGGACATTCGGCCGAGCTGCGAGCAGATGCTGCGCGACATCGGCCATCCCTATGCGAAGGGCGAGCCGGTCTACGACGTGACTTTCGAAAACGTTCAGGCGGGAGAGCGAACGAGCCATCTCTTTCGCCTGGCGAACCTCCACCAGGGGCTTGTTATCGGCACCGGGGATTTGAGCGAGCTTGCGCTGGGCTGGTGCACGTACGGCGTCGGCGATCACATGTCTCACTACGCGGTGAACGCAAGCGTACCCAAGACGCTGATTCAGTTCCTGATCCGCTGGGTCGCGAGCACGGATCAGCTGGGCAAGGAGACGAGCCGCATCTTACGAGCGATTCTCGACACCGAATTCAGCCCGGAGTTGATACCCGGCAGCGAGGAACACGGCCAACCTTCCCAGCGAACCGAGGAGGTCATCGGGCCTTACGAGCTTCACGATTTCACGCTTTACTACACGACCCGCTTCGGCTATCTGCCGTCGAAGATCGCCTTTCTCGCCTACTCGGCGTGGCGCGACCGCGACCAGGGGCGCTGGCCGGATATTCCCGTCAACCGCCGCCACCAGTACACCATCGGGGAGATCAAGAAGTGGCTTTCCGTCTTCGCCCTTCGCTTCTTTCAGCTGAGCCAGTTCAAGCGCAGCTGTATCCCGAACGCCCCCAAAGTCGGCTCGGGCGGTTCGCTCTCGCCGCGCGGCGACTACCGCGCGCCGAGCGACAGCGAGGCGGCGGCGTGGCTCGAGGAGATCCGGAGCATTCCCGAACAGGATATTTCGTAGCGGCCGTTGAGGCGCCGTACTGCTTTGGCAGCAGAGACGTTGGGTATCGGCGCACAGCGCCTCAACCCATCCTCCAAACTACGCTAGAGCGGCAGTCGGTTCAGCCGCAGCGCGTTGGTGATCACGGAAACCGAGCTGAGCGTCATCGCGGCGCTGGCGATGATCGGGCTTAGGAGCAATCCAAAAAACGGATAGAGGATCCCCGCGGCGATGGGGACGCCGAGAACATTATAGACAAAGGCAAAGAAAAGGTTCTGGCGGATGTTGTGCATGGTTCCCCGGCTTAGCCTGCGCGCCCGCGCAATCCCGCGCAGGTCGCCTTTCACCAGCGTGATCCCGGCCGTTTCCATCGCGACATCCGTTCCGGTTCCCATCGCGATTCCCACGTGCGCTTGCGCCAGCGCGGGCGCGTCGTTGATGCCGTCGCCGGCCATGGCGACCATGCGCCCTTGAGCCTGCAGCCGTTTGACAATCTCGCCTTTTTCCTCGGGCAGCACCTCGGCATAGACCTCGTCAATGCCGAGCTTTCTCGCCACGGCCTCGGCGGTCGTGCGGTTGTCTCCGGTGAGCATCGCCACTCTTACTCCGTCCTCATGCAAGAGCCGGATCGCTTCCGGCGTCGAGGCCTTGATCGGGTCGGCCACCGCGACGGCGCCCGCGACGGCGCCGTCGACGGCGACGAACATGACCGTTTGCCCCTCGCGCCGCAGCTCTTCGGCGCGGTCGGCGAAACTACCGGCTGTTAGATTGAGATCTGCCAGAAGCCTCTGGTTTCCAAGCGCGACGTTCTTGGAGTCCACGATGCCGGTGATCCCTTTGCCGGTGAGCAGGCGAAACTCTTTCGCCTCCACGAGCTTTAAATTTCTCTCAGATGCCGCGGCGACGATCGCCGCCGCCAAAGGGTGCTCGCTACCCCGCTCGAGGCTGGCCGCCAGGCGCAGGATCTCTCCTTCGTCGAGTCCGTCCGCCGCCAAAACCGAGGTGACTTTGGGTTTTCCTTCCGTCAAGGTCCCGGTCTTATCGACAACCAGCGTATCGATCTTCTCGAGAATCTCGAGCGCCTCGGCGTTCTTGATCAGGACGCCCGCCGTTGCGCCGCGGCCGGTTCCCACCATGATCGACATCGGCGTCGCCAGGCCGAGCGCGCACGGGCAGGCGATGATCAAAACCGCAACGGCGTTGACAAGACCGTGAGCCATGCGCGGCTCCGGACCGGCGGCCGCCCAGACCGCGAAAGTCACGATCGCCACCACGACGACGGCGGGGACGAAGTACGACGAGACGACGTCGGCCGTTCTCTGGATCGGCGCCCGCGTGCGCTGCGCCTCGCTCACCATGCGCACGATCTGCGCGAGCAGCGTATCGCTGCCGACGCGCTCGGCGCGCATGACGAAGCTCCCGGCGCCGTTTACCGTGCCGCCGGTGACTTTGCTGTTCGGCCCCTTTTCTACGGGAATCGGCTCGCCGGTCACCATCGATTCATCGATCGATGTTGTCCCTTCTAGCACAACCCCGTCCACGGGCACCCGCTCGCCCGGCCGCACGCGCAGGCGATCGCCCGGTTTCACCCGCTCCAACGGCACGTCTTCTTCGCTCCCGTCGTCGTGCATGAGTCTCGCCGTTTTTGGCGAAAGCCCGAGGAGCGCCCTGAGCGCGCTGCTCGTTCGGCTGCGCGCTTTCAGCTCGAGCACCTGGCCCAACAAAACCAGAGTCGTGATCACCGCGGCGGCATCGAAGTAGACGCCCACCTCGCCCCGATGTCCGCGGAACGACGGCGGAAAAATCCCCGGGAAGAGAGCGGCGAACACGCTGTAAAGATAGGCCGTGCCGACGCCGATCGCGATCAGCGTGAACATGTTCAGGCTCCGGTTGACGATCGACGCCCAGCCGCGCTGAAAGAACGGCCATCCCCCCCACAAGACAACCGGAGAGGCGACGAGGAGCTGAAGCACGTTCAAAAGGTGCGGCGAAAAACTCTTGTGGACCGGTTGCCCGGGAATAAACTCCGTCATCGCCAGGAGAAAAATGGGAGCGGTGAGCGCGGCGCTGATCCAGAACCGCCGCGTCATGTCGACAAGTTCTGGGTTTACTTCTTCTTCCAGAGTGACGGTTCTCGGCTCCAGCGCCATGCCGCAGATCGGGCACGAACCCGGCTCGGGCCTCACGATCTCGGGATGCATCGGGCAGACGTACTCGGTTCTGACGAAAGGAGCCGGAGGAGCTTCTCGCTCCAGAGCCATACCGCATTTCGGACAGGCGCCGGGCTTGGACGCGCGCACCTCCGGGTCCATCGGACACACGTAGGTTGCTTCGGGCAAGCGAGCGGCGGCGGGCCGCGGCGCGGCCGGCTCCCGGGACGGCTGCTCGACAAAACGTTCGGGATCTTTTTTGAACGCCTCCAGGCAGTACAGGCTACAGAAGTAATAGGTTTGGCCCTTGTACTCGTGCTTGCCGGCGGCCGTGGCGGGTTCCACCTCCATCTGGCAGATCGGATCCGTCATGAAGAGCTTGCTCCTTTTGGCGCCCGGGGGCTCGATTTTTCTTAACCCGCTAACTTCTTCCGAACAGCATCCACACACCGATCACGATAAAGCCTATCCCGGCGACGGTGTTTAACATGGACGGGCTTATGAAACGTGCGATTTGCGTGCCGACAAGAACCGCGATCAGGCTCGAGCACACAAGCGCCAGCGACGCGGCGACGAAAACGCCGACGGCGCTCTTGTTCGGGTCTGTCGCAAATAACAGAGTCGCAAGCTGCGTTTTGTCGCCCAGCTCGGCGATAAGCACGCTGACGAAAACCACCCAGAGCGTCTTCAAGGTTTCCTCCCAAAGCAACGAAGAATTTATTTTCGCCTTTCCGGCGCAAGGTCCGATTATACCTGATTCGCGTCGTCTTTGCTGCGTTTGCCTTCTCGCCACAAGCCGAGCGCGGCTCTGCCGGCCTTGCAATCGGCTCGCTTTCACCCTAGCTTTAGCCTGGAATCTACTTTATAAGGAGGCGGGCCGTGGCAGAAGAGATTCAGGTCAAGAGAGAAATTGTGATCGAGGCCGACGCCGAAACTCTGGAGAAGATGCGAAAAGAAGGCCATGCGCGCGGTTTTACCGTTTACTGCGACGAGGCGCGGGGCGGAGACAACTCCGCGCCGTCACCGCTGGCGTACTTCACGCTCTCGCTCGGCTTTTGACTCCTCACCCAGATTTCCCGGTACGGGGAAATGATGAAGACCAAAATCGACAAGGCGCGCGTGTACGTCAAGGGAAAATTCAAAAGCGAAGGCTCGGTCCTCGCGGAGACCGTCAAGGCCGAGGGCCTGGGTTTCGAGACGCGCCTGGAGATCGATTCACCTGACCCTCCCGAACGAGTCGCGGCGGTCGTGCGCAACGCCGAGAACGGCTGCTACGTATTGCAAACCCTGCTCCGTCCCGTACCCGTCGAGCGGGCCGTTACCCTGAACGGCAAGCCGCTTGACTCCGACAAGTTGGCGCGGCCGCAGGCGTAGCGGAAGCTCCGCCCCCGCCTTTTGGCCCCGGCGCGGCCGGCGTGCTCCTGTGGATTTATCAAACATTAGACTTTAATATAATGTTCCTATGGGCCGGGCTAGAGTAAAGCCAGCAGCGATTGCGGTATCAGACGAAATCTTAACCAAGTTTTTCAAAGGACTAGGGGATTCCACACGGCTTCGGATCGTGGAGGCTCTGCTCGAAAAGGAGCGCAGCGTTTCCGACCTCATCAAGCTCCTCAAGATCCCACAGAGCAACATCTCGAACCATTTGGCCTGTCTGAAATGGTGCGGCTACATCACCTCGCGCAAAGAAG
>DATMAM010000034.1:0-11239 GCA_035559995.1 Candidatus Acidiferrales bacterium | reverse complement strand
GCTCTACCTCGGGCTCGCAGAGGTGGCGGTGCGCGACCTTGATATTTACGAGCGGCTAAGCCAAAGCGGGGGTAAGCTATGAGCACGCCCCAGATCGAGAGACTGCGCGCTCATTGCCACCGGCTAAGGCTCTATCAGGTGAAAGCCGAGCTTGCCACTTTGCTGAGGTAGCACCCCTTGCTTTTGCTGAGAAGAGAAATTTTCGGGTTAGGGTATTTGGTTATCTCCCCTCAAGATCGTTCGTCCTGGGGCATTTATGAAAGCTTTTTTCTTTCCACTAACCCTCAAAATTCAAATTTGCACATAAAACCGTACATCACCCCGTGCTATTTAAAGGTGATTTGAAAAGGGCTTTTTGATATATCCGTTGGTAGAGTTGCGATGACAAAGCTACTCCAAGAGGCTTCGAGGCTCCCCGAGGCTGAGCAGGGCGCGCTGGGGTCGCATCTTGCTGGAGGAGCTTGCCTCTGAGGGACGCTGGGAAGAACCTTTGCCGGATCGCACGATCTACTTGTAGAGCTTGCCGATAAAGCATTCGCAGAGCACCGTGCTGGGCGGACCGAGAAGCTTGATCCGGAAAAATTGTGATCTCCATACCACGGCGCAGTTCCGAACTGCCTGCAGAGGTTCAGCGTAGAGCTGACCGTTAACTTATTGCCTGAGCGCGTCGGCGAACAGCTTGCAGAGCGGGACGAGACGGTAGTTTTTCGAATTGACGTGATGAATCAACCGACCGTTGCGTGCCGCTCACCTCACGTTCGGTAGTTAGCCAGGCAAGCCACAGTGATGACAATCGACGAAGCCTGCGCCCGACTGCACCAAACTTCCGAATTCTTCGCCACTGCGGGCGTCGCCATCGGATGGCCTGTATTTCGTCAGCGAGAGTGATGAACCATCGACGCACAAGTTGGCGCCGAGGGGTCGCATCACCAGATGCGGCTCGCATGATTCGCCGGGACGACTCCAGGCGCGGGCGACTGAACACCGAAGCCAGAACTGCAATGGCTCTGCTGTCGTCAAGCACATTGGCTCAGCCCTCGCACACCGATGGGAACTTGTACTATGTTCCCATCGGGGCGGTCCGGACTCCAGGAATTGCAGCGACTGTCTACAGTTGGTTGCCAATGTGCGCGAGTACCTCGCTGAACACGTTCAGCTCCACGTTGTCGGTATTGACAACGATTGGAGGGACGTCGAGAAAATCGCCATAGGGATTCTCGCGCACTCCACTGTTTGCAGACGGTCGCCAGAGTGGCTCGGCCAATACGCTGGGAGTCTCAGGATAGCGGCGGGTCGCTTGTGGAACGACAGGGGGAGCGACTATATTTCAGCGGCCTCTGAGTTGGAATGCCTGTTCCGAGTGATGCGCGGACCGTGGGTTGCCGCTTAAAACCGTACGTCCCGTGCCCATCGCCGATCCTTGAGCCGAGCTTCGTGAAGCCGGGCTAATTAAGGTAGTGTCTATGTTCGAACCCCTGGTTCATGGGTGTTAGGCGATGCGGCATCGCGTCCCTCTGGAAGAGATTAAATCGTGTGCAGAAACAAGCACAAAGGAGGTGAGCATTATTGTTGTAAACTGGAATGGCGAACAACTTATTGATGAATGCCTCAAAGCGCTGTTCTGCCAAACGTATCCGCACTACGAAGTCATTTTTGTTGACAATGGATCCGCCGATTTCTCCGTTTCTCGTGTCCGCCAACATTTTCCCCAAGCAAAGGTCGTAGAGCTGTCAACGAACACTGGTTTTAGTGGAGGAAACCAGGCAGGCGCGAGGATCGCGCGGGGTGAGTTTCTCGCACTTGTCAACAATGATGCGCGGCCTGATAAGGCGTGGCTACAGAACCTGCTGAAGCCAATGCTTGAGGATGAACGGGTTGGCTTTTGTTCGTCGAAGATCGTCATCGAGGCAACGGCGAAGATCAACAGCGCTGGCGGCGCGATAACGAGCTCAGGGGTCGGTTATGACCGCGGACTCGGAGAGGCCACGGGGCAATACAACCACTCCGAATTTGTGTTCGGAGCATGTGCTGCGGCAGCGCTCTATCGCCGGAAGATGCTCGACGAGATTGGCTTTCTAGACGAAGATTTCTTTCTTTACTGTGAAGATGTGGATTTGAGTTTTCGGGCGCAGCTTGCCGGCTGGAAATGCGTCTATGTACCGACGGCGATTGTTTCTCACAAATGGCAGGCGACGGCAGGCCGCTTGAGCGACCTGCATGTCTATTATCACAACCGAAATCTTGAGTTTGTCTGGATCAAAAACATGCCGGCAAAACTTATGTTGCGGTATGCGCATCATAAAATTGGTCAGGAATTGATGGACATCTTTGGGTATTGCATACGTCGCGGCAAGTGGCGACCGTTTTTGCGCGCTAAACTGGATGCTATTAGGATGGTTCCTATCATGCTGAAAAAACGGGCAGCTATCCAAAGGACGAAAAAGGTTTCGGACGACTATATCGCGTCGCTGTTGACACCGATATTCAGCGAGACGTTCAGAAAGCACAAGCGGCTGGCCCGTTTGGTGTCCGCGTTCTAGAAAGTGAGTGCATGGTTTTCTCGGCGAAAATAGCCGAGGCGTTGAAACGGGCGCAGCGGATGGAAGGCGGAGATGGATATTGAGGTTTTGAGGTTGGTTTTTGGTCAGTTGCGCGCCTTTCTTTCTGTCGTTGCCGCTGTGCCGTAAAATCGCGCTAGAATTAGAGGAGGCCGAGCTTGCCATTTCAGATAACGTCGCTAGAGATTCCGGATGTGATTTTGGCGCAAGCCAAGACCATCAATGACGAACGCGGTTTTTTCTTGGAGGCCTACAAGAGATCAGAGCTTACGCGCGGCGGCATTCGCTGTAATTTCGTCCAGGACAACCACTCCCGCTCGAGGCGCGGGGTTTTGAGGGGGCTTCACTTTCAGAAACAGCCGGCGGCGCAGGCCAAGCTTGTTTGGGTTGCCCGCGGGGAGATCTTTGATGTCGCCGTGGATATCCGCAAAGGATCGCCGACGTATGGCCAATGGGTCGGCGAGATCCTGTCGGACAAAAACCATCGGCTGCTCTACATTCCGGAAGGTTTTGCGCACGGGTTCGTCGTGCTGAGCGAAGAAGCGGACGTGATCTATAAGGTCTCGGCCGAATACTCGCCCGAGCACGAGCGCGGTATTATCTGGAACGATCCCACGCTGCGCATCGACTGGCCGATCGAGGATCCGCTGCTTTCGCCCAAGGATGCGCAGCTTCCGAGGCTCGAGAACGCCGACAGCAATTTCGAGTACTCCGGATAAACCGCTCACGGCGCCGATCGGCTTGGGCTGTTTCAACAAAACTTCTTGCTCATGCTCTTGCGCCCGATTCCGCCGCCGACGGGATCATGAATCGGCCAGGTCGTTCCTGCTGCTGAAAGGGACGCCGCCTTTTCCAAGAAGAAAATAGAAATTATACGCGAGGCGCTGGCAAGTTATCTGAACAAAAGAAAGAGGTCGGTCGATTGTTTTTCCTTCGTCGGCACACACCTGTCCACCATGAGCGTGCGCTAGCTGCTGTCATCGCGGCGAGGCCCGCGTCGTCCCTGGCTCGGTCAGCTGGAGGGCTCTGGTGGTTCAGGCTCGATCACGGCGCGAACGATGGATTGGATTCCCAGCGAGCTCATGAGCTGCCCGGCCCGCTTTTCCATGCTGGCGCCGATCATCACCCGGCTGAACGGGCGGCCAATGTGCTTGGCGGCGAACTCGGCTTTGCGATTAAAGGTTAAAACATCGTCCGGCTCGATGTGCGACTTCACCTCGCAGAGGTAGGCCTGGCCGTCGGAGGCGAAGAGGTCAAACTCTATCTCCGCCGGAACGCCGAAGACTTCCCCCTCCCGGTCCTGAAGGACAAGACGCTCCGAGCGCACCAGACTCTTGCCGGCAAATTCTTCCACGATCTCGCGCACCAGGTACTCAAGCCCGTAACCGAGCCGATTCGAAAGGCGCGAAAGGTGGAGCCTTTGCGTTCTCAGCTCCTTGAGCACACTTTCGAAGCGCCGGTCCATGGCCTCGAAGCGCCGGTCCATGGCCTCGAAGCGTCGAAGAGCTTCCGCCGCAAATTTCTGGAAATCCTCGCGCAAAGCCTTGAGCTCGGAAACTTCCGCTCTTGAAGGAAAAAAGTCGCTCAGGATTTCCTGCAGTCGCTGGCGGAAGGAGGGATCTTGCCGCAATAGCGTGAGAAGCTCCCGGCGGAGTCTGCCGCGGCTGTCCCCGGCCGAAGGCTTGGTCGTGCGTTTTTTGGTAGCCACCTCGCCAAAGACGATAACATGGCGCGGCCTTGTCCCTCAAGGCAAGGGTTGAGGATAGCGGCAGCGGTCGAACGAGGTTTGACATGGCGATTGATATGTCGTAGCTAGCGGCGAGAAGATCGCCGTGAAAAGGGCACCTGCTTTCTGTAACCCCGGCGACGAGGTACTCGAGGGCGAACGGTGGTATTGGAGGGTGTTGGTATGAACTATGTTCATACAGACATGTCAGAATGAAGATACAAGGGTGTGAATAATGCAGGCTAGCGTGATGCGCGTTGCTGTGATCGGGAGCGCCGGGCAGTTGGGAAGCGATCTTATCCGCGTACTCTACGAAGCGGGAAGCTACGACGTTGTGCCGCTCTCGCGCGCTGAGCTCGACGTGACGGACCGGCAAGGCGTCGAAAAAGCCATCGTAAGCAACGGTCTCGATGCCGTGGTGAACTGCGCGGCGTTCACCCGAGTGGAAGATTGCGAGGACGAGCCGGCGCGCGCCTTTCTCGTCAACGCGCAGGGTGCCCTCGAAATCGCGCGCGCCTGCGCGCACGCGGGCGCGCTGTGCGTTTACATCAGTACCGACTATGTGTTTGACGGGGAGAAGGGCGCGCCGTACGCAGAAGACGATGCCGTCCTCCCCGTCAACGTGTATGGCGTCTCCAAGCTCGCCGGCGAGTTTCTCGTTCGCCAGGCGGCGTCGCGCTGGTTGATCGTGCGGCTCGCCAGTCTCTTCGGCGCTCGAGGATCGCGCGCGAAAGGGGGGAACTTTGTCGAGACCGTCCTCGCGCGGGCGCGCGCGGGCCTACCGCTTCGGGTCGTCAACGATATCACGATGTCTCCGACCTACACGCGGGACGCGGCCCATGCGCTGGAAGCGCTGATCCGCTCGGAAGCCACCGGCGTTTATCACGGCGCCAACGCCGGCCATTGCACGTGGTTTGAGTTCGCCGCCGCCGCGCTCGAGCTCGCCGGCGTTACGGCCGAAATCGGGGCGGTCGGCGCGGCCTCTTATCCGGCCAAAGCCCGCAGACCTAAAAATTCCTCCCTCGACACCCGGAAACTGACGCAGGCCACGGGTTTTTCGCCTCGCCCGTGGAAAGCGGCGCTGCGCGCGTACCTGATCGAGAAAGATTACCTCAAAACCTAGGATAGACATCTCGTGGTGAACGCCGCTCGAAGTCCGCGGGTGAGGATCGCGATCAATGCGATTCCGCTTTTAAGTCCGCTCACCGGCATCGGACACTACACAAGGCAGATCATCCGGCGGCTTCGACCGCTTTCGCCGAATTACGAGTACCTGTACTATTACGGCTATTTTAGCCGCAGGGCGTTTTGCGGCAGTGAGGCGGCCTACAGCCTAAAGCAATCTTTGTTCAGGATTCCCGGTTTCAAAAAGTGGCTTAGGTACGCGGTCGCCCATGCCCCGAGGTTTTATGGCCAGGGCTTCGATCTTTATTTCGAGCCCAATTTCATTCCCGCCGCGATCAGGGCGAAAAAGCTCGTCATCACCGTTCACGACTTCTCGTTTCGTCTATTTCCGGATGCGCACCCGAAGGACAGGATCGAACACTTTGAAAAAAACTTTGCCCGCGGCATCGACCGCGCCAACCACCTCATCACGGACTCGGAATACGTGCGGGCCGAAGCCGTGGAGGTTCTTCGGTTTCCGGCTGAGAAGATCACCGCGATCCCTTTGGGCGTCGAGCACGAGACGTTCAAGTTGCGGGACAAGAATTCTCTGGATCAACGGAGGCGCGAGCTGGGCCTGCCGGAAAATTTTATCTTGTTCGTAGGCACCCGGGAGCCGCGGAAGAACCTCACCCGCCTGCTCCAGGCGTACCTGGAACTGCCAGCACGACTGAAGCGCAAATATTTTCTGCTTCTGGTAGGTCCTCAGGGCTGGGAGCAAGCCATGCCCCGGACCCAAGGCGTCGCTGAGCGCGTGATCGTCTCCGGCTATCTGGACACGGAAGCGCTCTCGTGCGTTTATAACCTCGCGCGGGTTTTTGTCCTTCCTTCCCTTTACGAAGGGTTTGGCTTGCCGCCGTTGGAGGCGATGGCCTGCGGGTGTCCGGTCGTCGTCTCGCGCGTCGCGTCGCTGCCCGAGGTCTGCGGCGACGCCGCCTACTACGTTGATCCGGCGGATGTCTCCAGCATCGCCGAGGGCATCACCCGAGTGCTGAGCGATGAGACGCTGAGGCAGTCGCTGATCGAAAAAGGGTTGAAACGCGCGGCGCTCTTCAGTTGGGACGAGACCGCGAGAAAAACGCTTGACGTTTTTGAAAGAATTATGGGAGTGAAAGGTTGAGGTCGCAATGAAGAAGGCGCTCATCACGGGAATCACCGGTCAGGATGGGGCTTACCTATCGAAGCTTCTCATCGAAAAGAACTACGCCGTCTATGGAGCGTACAGGCGGGCGTCTGACGTCAAGTTCGATCGCCTCCGATTTCTGGGGATTGAAGACAAGATCGAGTACGTTCCAATGGAGCTGCTTGAGTTCACAAATATTTACAGGACCATCGAAAAGATTCAACCGGACGAGCTCTACAATCTCGGCGCGCAGAGCTCGGTGCCGGCGTCTTTCGAGGAGCCTATTTTTACGGCCGAGGTTACCGGCATCGGGGCGCTGCGAATCCTTGAGGCCGTGCGCGCCATCAATCCGAAGATCAAGGTGTATCAGGCTTCATCCAGCGAGATGTTCGGGAAGGTTCGCGAGCGCCGGCAAAAGGAAGATACGCCTTTTCACCCGCGAAGCCCGTACGCGCTCTCCAAGGCCTTTGCGCATCATGCGGCGGTTAACTACCGGGAGTCGTACGGCTTGTTTGTCTGCTCCGGCATCTTGTTCAACCATGAGTCGCCGCTGCGCGGCGCGGAATTCGTGACGCGGAAAATCACGCAATCGGTCGCGCGGTTCAAACTTGGCCGGCAAAAAGAGGTTCGCCTGGGGAACCTGGACTCGAGCCGCGACTGGGGCTATGCGCCCGAATATGTCGAAGCCATGTGGATGATGCTGCAACAGCCCGAGCCCGACGATTACGTCATCGCTACCGGCGAGACGCACACGGTGCGGGAGTTTGCGCAGGTGGCGTTTGCGAAGGTGGGGATCGAGCTCGAGTGGTCGGGCCTGGGCTTGGATGAGCGCGGGATCAACAAGGCGGACGGCGCGGCGGTCGTCAGCGTGGACCCCCAATTCTTCCGACCCGCAGACGCCGACTATCTGGTGGGGGATTGCTCCAAGGCGAGGCGGAAATTGGGCTGGACGCCAAAAACGAGTTTTGAAACGTTGGTCGGCATCATGGTCGAGCACGATCTTTCGTTTGCCGCCAACGGAATGCGCTCCTGGTGAACGGCCTGTCGCGCCGAATGCCGCAAACATTGCCGCTCGCGGTAAGCACCTGGGGGGTTTCTCCGGCATGAGGGTCGCTCTCGTTCATGACTGGCTCACCGGAATGCGGGGCGGCGAGAAGTGCCTCGAGGTTTTCTGCGAGCTCTTCCCCGACGCCCATCTCTACACGCTGCTGTACGATCCCGCGCGGATGTCGCCGACGATCAACGCGATGGAGGTTCGGACCTCGTGGCTCAATCGGCTGCCTGGAATCGAGCGCTATTACCGCTACTGCTTGCCGCTCTTCCCGCGCGCGATCGAGAGCTTCAAGCTCGACGGCTACGATCTTGTTCTTTCGAGCAGCCACTGCGTCGCGAAGGGAAGCGTGGCGCGCCGCGCGCTGCACGTCTCCTATATCTACTCGCCGATGCGTTATGTCTGGGACCTGTACGAGTCGTACTTCGGCCCGGACTCCTCATGGGCGGGGCGGCTCGGCATGGCGCTATGGCGGCGCTCCTTGCAGCGCTGGGATGTGCGCTCGGCGGCGCGCGTGAACTTTTTTGTCGCGATTTCCAAGAACATCGCCCGTAAAGTGAGAGCGATCTACCGGCGGGACGCCGCGGTCATCTATCCGCCGGTCGATCTCGACCGCTTCCGCATCGGCAAGGCGCAACAGCCACACTACCTGGTCGTGTCCGCTCTGGTGCCGTACAAGAGAGTCGATCTTGCGGTCGAAGCCTTCAACGAGCTTAGACTGCCGCTAAAAATTGTCGGCGAGGGACCGCTCAAAAAAAAATTGCAGCGCCGCGCGCGCGGCAACGTGGAATTTTTGGGTTGGGTGACCGACGAAGCGCTCGCGGAGCTCTACGCGTCTTGCCAGGCGCTCGTTTTTCCAGGCGAGGAAGATTTCGGCATCGCCCCGCTCGAGGCGCACGCGAGCGGCCGCCCGGTCATCGCATACGGAAGGGGAGGAGTTCTGGAGAGCGTAATTCCGCTGGCGCCGGACCCCGAAACAGCTCCGACCGGGATATTCTTCCCCAAGCTCACGGTAGCGAGCCTGATCGGCGCGGTCGAGCAATTTGAAAAAAACAAGCACCGGTTTGATCCCCTAGCGATGCGCGCGCGCGCGGCGCTCTTTTCGCGCGACCGGTTCAAAAGCGAGATTTGCGCGTTTGTAGAAGAGCGCGTAAGGGAATGGAAGGGAGCCGCCAGGGTTGCTTAAGCAGCACCAGCAGTTTTTTAAGAGCCTGATCGTTCTCAGCGATCTCGGCTGTCTCACGCTCGCCTGGTGGGGCGCCTATTACTTGCGCTTCTTGTCGCCTCTTTTTCCGGCGCCCGAGCCGTACGCGTTTGGCGATTATCTCGTCGCCTGGGTTTTCGTGCTCGCCATCTGGGGGGGCGTTTTCGAATGGCTCGATCTCTACCGCCCGCGGCGCGTCTCCACGCATCGGCGCGAGATCGTCGATCTCTGTAAAGGTTCGCTGCTCGCGCTGTTAATCTTTCTCGGAGTCGTCTTTCTCGCGCGCGAGATCGTGCTCTCGCGGATCGTGGTCGTGCTTTTCTGGGTCGCGAGCGTCGTTCTTTTGAACTTGAGCCATGTGGGCGTGCGCGAGGTCTTGCGCGTTCTCCGGCGCAAGGGCTTCAATCTCCGGCACATTCTCGTGATCGGCTCGCGACCTCAAGCGGAGCGGCTGGTGCGGACGCTCGAGAAGCATCGGCAATTGGGCTTACAAATCCGCGGGGTCCTTTTGCTCGACGACAACGGCGAGAGCATTGCTTCCTTTGGAGGAATTCCGCTGCTGGAAACACAGGAAGAGGCGTTGGCGCTCCTCCGCGCCGGCGCGATCGACCAGGTGTTCATCACGCTCTCTCTGGCAGAGTCGAACCGGCTGCGCGAGATTCGCGACTGGATCGGGGATGAGCCGATCACGACGCATTTCGTGCCGGGTCTCGAGGCCGAGGTGATCCTGCGCGGCAGGGTCGAGGAGTTTGACGGCCTGCCCATCATTACGCTGCAGGGCTCGCCGCTCTACGGCTGGAACTCCGTTCTGAAGAGAAGCCTCGACGTGTGTCTCGGCGGAGCGGCGCTCGTTTTGCTGTCGCCGGTAATGGCGCTCATCGCGCTCCTCGTGAAGTGCACGAGCCCGGGGCCGGTTTTTTTTCGGCAGGAGCGGATGGGGCTCGACGGCAGGCGCTTCGAGATGCTCAAGTTTCGCACGATGGTGGAAGGCGCGGAGCGGGAGACCGGGCCGGTGTGGGCGACCGCCGACGATGCCCGGGTAACGTCCGTCGGCCGCTGGCTCAGGCGGACGAGCCTGGACGAGCTGCCGCAACTGTGGAACGTGCTGAAGGGCGAGATGAGCCTGGTCGGCCCGCGGCCGCCGCTGCCGCGTGAGGTCGAGCAGTACGAGCCCTGGCACTACCGGCGGCTGGAGGTGTCGCCAGGGATCACCGGCCTGTGGCAGGTGAGCGGCCGCAGCGAGCTGAGCTTCGATGAGATGGTGATGCTGGACCTCTACTACATCGAGAACTGGTCGCTGGGGCTGGACCTGCGGATCCTGCTGCGCACCATCCCTGCCGTCTTCCGCGGGCGGGGCGCGTACTAGAGCCTGCCGTGAAGCTCGCGCTGGTCCACGACTACCTCAACCAGTACGGGGGTGCCGAGCGCGTGCTGGAGCAGCTCCACGCGCTGTACCCCGCCGCGCCCATCTACACCTCGATCTTCGCCCCCGCGCGGCTGCCGCCACACTACCGGCAGCTGGACGTGCGCCCCTCGTTCATGCAGCGCCTGCCCGGCGTACACCGCCACCACCAGCCGTACCTGCTGTGCTACCCCTTCGCCTTCGAGAGCTTCCACCTGGCGGAATACGACGTGGTGCTGAGCAACAGCTCGGCCTGGGCCAAGGGGGTGCTCACCCCGCCCGAAACGCTCCACATCTGCTACTGCCTCACGCCTATGCGCTGGGCCTGGAGCTACCGCGAGTACGTGGAGCGCGAGCGTCTCGGCGGGCTGCTCCGCCGCGCCCTGCCCCTCGTGATCCACTACCTCCGGCTCTGGGACGTGGTCTCGGCCCAGCGCGTCGACCGCTTCGTGGCCATCTCGCGGGCGGTCGCCGCCCGCATCCGGAAGTACTACGGGCGCGAGGCGACGATCATCTACCCGCCGGTGGAGGTCGAGCGGTTCACCCCCCGCCGCACGCCAGACGACTTCTTCCTGATCGTCGCGCGGCTCGTGCCCTACAAGCGGGTGGACCTGGCTGTCGAGGCATTCAACCAGCTCGGCTGGCCGCTCAAGATCGTCGGCGACGGCCGCGACCGCCCGGCGCTCCAGGCGCGGGCGCGGCCGAACATCGAGTTCCTGGGGTGGTTGCCCGACACGGCCGTGCGCGACCTGATGGCGCGCTGCCGCGCGTTCATCTTCCCGGGCCTCGAGGACTTCGGCATCGCGCCCGTGGAGGCGCAGGCGGCGGGCCGGCCCGTGGTCGCCTACGCGGGCGGCGGCGCGCTCGACACGGTGCGTGATGGGGAGACGGGCGTGCTGTTCGCGCCGCAGACGGCGGAGGCGCTGGCCGAGGCCGTGCGGCGCTGTGTTGACCTCACCTTCGACCCGCTCGCCATCCGCGCCCACGCGGAGCGCTTCAGCGCGGCCACGT
>DATMAM010000033.1:0-204231 GCA_035559995.1 Candidatus Acidiferrales bacterium | reverse complement strand
GGGGGACGCCTTTATCACCAACCATCCCTATTTGGGGGGAAGCCCGCACGCGCCGGACATGGCGGTCCTGACGCCGGTGTTTTATCGCGGGCAGTGGGTCGGCTTTGCCGCCAGCATGGCGCACAAGAGCGATATCGGCGGCACCGTCCCAGGTAGCGGTTCCGGCCAGGCGCGCGAGATCTATCAGGAAGGCCTGCACCTGCCGCCGGTCAAGTATGTGGCGCAATTTCGACTCAGGAAAGAAATTGAGCAAATCATCACCGCAAACAGCCGCGCGCCAGAAGTCGTCATCGGCGATATCCGCGGGCAAGTCGGGGCGAACCGGGTCGGAGAGAAAAGGCTCTGCGAGCTGCTCGGCCGCTACGGCAAAGAGACGGTCCTATCTGCGATGGGCTTGCTTTCCGACTACACCGAAACGAGACTCCGAAAAGCCATCGCGTCCTGGCGGGACGGTTTTGCGGAAGCCGAATCGTTCATCGATCACGACGGCATCGATCTCGGCCGCCCGATTCGGATCCACGTGGCTGTCGAAAAACGCGGCGAGGGGCTTCATTTCGATTTCAGCCAAAGCAGCGATCAGACGCAGGGTCCAGCCAACATCCGCCCGCCTCTGGTGCGGGCGTGTTGCAGCTACGTTCTGGTCTGCCTGGTCGATCCGTATCTGCCGATCAACGCGGGACTTGCGCGGGTCGCAAAGACAGCCTTCCGCGAGGGGAGCGTGCTCGATCCCCGGTTCCCCGCCGCCGTGAACACTTACATGCCCACGGCGCACGCGGTGGTCGAAGCGATATTCAGGGCCCTCGGCCGCTTTGTTCCCGAGAAGCGAATTGCCGGCGGCTCGGGCAGCAGCGCGATCGCGTTAGGCGGTCGCAGCCCGAAATCGGACCGCCCCTATGTCCACTATGAGATTCTTACCGGCGGCAGCGGCGCCCGCTGGGGCCGGGATGGTGTGTCCGCAACCGCTTTTCACCTGAGCAACTGTAAGACCGCCCCCATCGAGATTATCGAGTCCGAGTTTCCCGTGCGGATCGAGCGTTTCGAGCTTGTCCGGGATTCGGGGGGAGCGGGAAGATGGCGCGGCGGGCTCGGTTTCGTGCGCGACTATAGAATTCTGAACGAGAGCCGCTTCTCGCTGCGCACCGACAAGCACAGGATCGCTCCTTGGGGAGCCGAGGGGGGTAAGCCGGGCGCTACCGGAGCCTGCCTCGTGAATCCTGGAACCGACGAGGCGCGTTCGCTCCCGTCGCGTTTCGGTGACTTCGCTCTCAGGGAAGGCGACCTCGTGCGAATCATAAGGCCAGGCGGGGGCGGCATCGGCGATCCGCGCGAGCGCGATCCGGAGAAAGTTCTTCTCGATGTGACTCACGGCTATGTTTCCCTGGAAAGCGCCGAGCGCGACTACGGCGTCGCCATCGACACGGCTCCTGGCGGGGTAGGCTTGAACGCCGCAAGGACGGCCGTTCTCCGGGGCGCCGCAAGAGATAAACCGTAAAGATCGCGCCGCGAGCGTTCGACCGCGTTCTGCCGAACAAGCTTTGGAGGGGTTTACCCGCGCGGCTGAACCGGGGAATTTATCCGGGTAGGGGGTAAAAAGTGCTGGCAAAAATCTTCCAAGTGGTATAAATTCCGACGAAAATCTCACTCTGAAGGAGGCGCTAATGCCCGCAACTAAACGCAAACCCAACGCCGCATTCATGAAGCCCGTGCAGCCGGACGCCGCGCTCGCAGCCGTAGTGGGGACCAAGGCGATGCCGCGGACCGAGCTGACGAAAAAGCTCTGGGCGTACATCAAGAAAAACGGGCTTCAGGACAAAAAGAACAAGAGAATGATCAACGCCGACGACAAGCTCAAGCCCGTGTTTGGCGGCAAGAGACAGGTCTCCATGTTCGACATGACCAAGCTCGTCAGCAAGCACGTCAAGTAATTTCGCTTCCGGGACGCAAGGGCGTAGCGCAAGCGCAAGCCCAAAGCGCGGGGGTAGCCCTTTGCCCTTGGTTCTCGGCCCTTTGCGCAATCCCACCACGCACCTGAGCGCGCGGCTTTGCACTACGGGGCAAGGCCGCGAATTCAGCCTCACCGGCTGAGCGCGTCGAATAGATGAAGCTGGCGGGTGTGGCCCTCGTCTTCGAAATGGACCGGATAGTTGCCGCTGAAGCAGGCGTCGCAGAATCCGCTGCTGCCGCCGTTCAGGCAGGCGTACATGCCCTCGAGGCTCAAATAGGCGAGCGTGTCCGCGCCGATGAATTCACGGATTTCTTCGATCGTGTGTGACGACGCGATCAATTCCCGGCGCGTCGGCGTGTCGATGCCGTAGTAGCAGGAGCCGGTTGTCGGCGGCGAGCTGATCCGCATGTGGACTTGCTTCGCGCCCGCATCGCGCAGCATGCGAATGATCTTGCGGCTCGTCGTGCCGCGCACAATCGAGTCGTCGACGACGACGACGCGCTTGTTCGTCAGCACCTCGCGCTGCGCGTTGAGTTTGATCTTGACGCCAAAGTGCCGAATCGATTGCTGCGGCTCGATGAAGGTCCTGCCGACGTAGTGATTGCGGATGAGCCCGAACTCAAGCGGTAGCTTCGCCTCCTCGGCGTAGCCGATCGCGGCCGGCACGCCCGAGTCCGGGACCGGCGTCACCAGATCCGCCTCCACCGGGCTTTCGCGCGCGAGCTGCCGCCCGAGCGCCTTGCGCACCTGGTAAACGTTGCGCCCGTAAAGATTGCTGTCGGGCCGGGAAAAGTAGATGTACTCAAAGATGCACTTTGCGTGGCTTACCGGCGCGAAGGGCTTGAGCGATTCCATCCCCTGCGGCCCAAAGGTGACGATCTCGCCGGGCTCGACGTCGCGCACGTACTCGGCCTCGATCAGGTCCAAGGCGCAAGTTTCGGAAAGGACAACGTAGCCGCTGCGGGCGCGGCTCGACTTGAATTTGCCGATCACGAGCGGGCGAAAGCCCATCGGATCGCGCGCCGCGATCAGCCGGTCGAGCGTCAAGAACACGAGCGAGTAAGCGCCGCGCACCCGACTGAGCGCGTCCACGATCCTGCCGATCAGGTCTTTCTCCTTGGACGTAGCGATCAAGTGAATGACGACTTCGGTATCGGACGTCGATTGGAAGATGGACCCGTACGCCTCGAGTTCCTCGCGCAGGATCTGCGCGTTTACCAGGTTGCCGTTATGCGCGACGGCCATCGGCCCCTGGGCGTATTCGACGACGATCGGCTGGGCATTTTTGAGATGGTTCTCGCCCGTGGTCGAGTAGCGGTTGTGGCCGATCGCAATGGAGCCCTTGAGGCGCTTGATAATGTCCTCGCTGAAGACGTCCGCAACCAGCCCGAGCTGGCGGTGGGCGATCAGGTTCTCGCCGTCGGATGAGACGATGCCGGCGGACTCCTGCCCCCGGTGCTGCAGCGCATAAAGCCCCAGGTACGCCAGATTAGCGGCTTCCGGATGGCCGTAGATCCCGACCACGCCGCATTCTTCGCGAAACTTATCGAACAAGGTAGATATCCTATCCGAGCCAGCGCTCCAGCGCGCCGCGCCAAATTTCCCGCAGCTCGTCCACGGGAGCTTCGAGCATCCCTCGAATGCGGAGATTTTCCCCGCCAACCCTGCCGATGACGGCCAAAGGCGCCCTCTCTTTGGCGGCGATCTCTGAAAGCCGGGGTAAATCCTTCTCGCCGACGCTAACCACGATGCGCGACTGCGATTCGCCGAACAGAAGCGCGTCCGCGCGCACCGGCTCGGCCAACTCGACTTCCGCCCCGATCGACCCTTCGGGACCCATGACGCAACACTCCGCGAGCGTTACCGCCAGCCCGCCGTCAGAAACGTCGTGCGCCGAACGTATAATACCCTCGTTGACGGCGCGGATACAGCACCTCTGTACCGCACGTTCGAGCCGGAGGTCAATCGCAGGCGGCGCTCCCTTGACCATCCCGTGAATAACCTTGAGGTATTCGCTGGCGCCGATTTCCTCACGAGTGCGCCCCAGCAAAACGACGAGATCGCCCGGCGACTTAAACCATGAGGTCACCCGCCTCCCGACATCGGTGAGCAAGCCGACCATCGCCACCGTCGGCGTGGGAAAGATCGGCTGGCCGTCGGTCTCGTTATAGAAGCTCACATTGCCGCTCACGACCGGAACTTCCAAAGCGAGGCATCCGGCGCGCAGGCCCCTGATGACTTCCGCGAACTGCCACATGACCTCGGGGCGCTCCGGGCTGCCGAAGTTCAAACAGTCGCTCAGCCCCACGGGCGCCGCGCCCACGCACGCGAGGTTGCGCGCGGCTTCCGCGACCGCGATCACCCCGCCGACGTACGGATCGAGGTAACAAAAGCGCCCGTTGCCGTCGACGGTGAGCGCGAGCCCCTTCTTGGTGCCCTTCAAGCGAATGACGGCGGCATCGGCGCCGGGGCCGACCACGGTGTTGCTCCGTACATAGTAATCGTACTGGCGATAGACCCACTCCTTCGACGCGATGTTCGGCGAGCCGAGAAGCCTTTTGAGCGCGCCGCCGAGATCGTCGGGGATAGCGACCTCGCCCCACTCAAGCGATTGGAGTTCGTCCTGGCGTTCCGGCCGCCGCGCCGGCCGCTCGTAAACCGGCGCCTCATCCGTCAAAGCGGCGACCGGGATCCGGACCACCTCCGAGCCTTCGAACACGGCGCGGAACATGCCGTCGTCGGTCACCGTTCCCACCACCGCCGCCTCGAGATCCCATTTTGCAAAAACTTTCCTAACCTTCTCTTCGGCTCCGCTCTTTACCACGAGCAGCATCCGCTCCTGGGATTCGGAAAGCAGAATCTCATAGGGGGTCATGCCCTCTTCGCGCAGCGGCACCCGGCTTAAGTCCAGCATGACGCCCGTGCCGCCGCGCGCGGCCATCTCGGCCGCGGAGCTCGTCAGGCCGGCCGCGCCCATGTCTTGGATCCCGACGATGCAGTCCTCTTTCATCAGCTCGAGACACGCCTCGAGGAGAAGCTTTTCCGTGAACGGGTCTCCCACCTGGACCGTCGGCCTCGGCTTTTCGACCTCTTCGGAGAAGCTCTCCGACGCCATCGTGGCGCCGTGAATCCCATCCCGGCCGGTTTTCGCCCCCACGTAGATCACCGGATTGCCGGCGCCCCTTGCCGTGCCCTTGAAGAGACGGCCCTTTTTGGCGACGCCGAGAGTAAAAGCGTTTACGAGAATGTTCGAGTTGTAGCACTCGTCGAAAAAAACCTCGCCGCCGACCGTGGGCACGCCGACTGAGTTGCCATAGCCGCCGATGCCCGCGACCACGCCGCGCAGAAGATACGCGGTTCGCGGGGCATCGATAGCGCCGAAGCGGAGCGAGTTCATCGTCGCGATCGGCCGCGCCCCCATCGTGAACACGTCGCGCAGGATACCGCCGACCCCCGTGGCCGCGCCCTGATAAGGCTCGATAAACGAGGGATGATTGTGGCTTTCCATCTTGAAGACGATAGCGAGGCCGGAGCCGATACCGACGACTCCCGCGTTTTCTCCCGGCCCCTGCAGGACCCACTTTCCGGTGGTGGGCAAAAGCCGCAGCAGCCGCTTCGAGCTTTTATAGCTGCAATGCTCCGACCACATCACGGAAAAAACGCCCAGCTCCGTATAGTTCGGCTCGCGGCCGAGCAGCTCGACGATCTTGCGGTATTCTTCGGCGGTAAGCCCGTGGCTGGCGACAACTTCCGGCGTCACGCGAGGCTGGCTCAAGACCGGGCGCTCAGAAACGGCCACGCTAGCGCCTCCTCTCCTGGCAGGCGGCGATGATGGACGAGAAGATCTTGAGGCCGTCATCGCTCCCGACGATTTTCTCCGCGGCCTGCTCGGGATGCGGCATCAAACCGAAGACGTTCCTCGCTTCGTTGCAAACGCCGGCGATGTTCTCGACCGAGCCGTTTGGATTGGCTTCCGCCGAGGCCGCGCCTTTCCCGTCCACGTAGCGCAGCAAGATTTGCCGGTTTTGTTTTAGCCTCGCCAACGTCTCCTCATCCGCGTAGTAGCTGCCGTCGCCGTGTTTGATGGGGATCCGCAGAATCTCCCCCTTGGCGGCGCGCGCCGTAAACGGCGTATCGGTTTCTTCCAGCCGAAGAAAAACCGGCCGGCAGACAAACTGCAGGCGCGAATTGCGCATCAGCGCGCCGGGGAGAAGCCCCGCCTCGCAGAGAATCTGAAAGCCGTTGCAGATGCCGAGAACCAATCCGCCGGCGCGCGCGAAGCTCACCACCCCTTCCATGATGGGCGAGAAACGCGCCATCGCGCCGGTGCGCAGGTAATCGCCGTAAGAGAACCCGCCGGGCAGGACAATACAGTCCCACTCCCCTTTAAGCTCATCCTTGTGCCACAAGAAATCCACCTTTTGCTTCAGGACTTTCTTGAGGCAGTAATAGACATCGTGATCGTCGCAGGAGCCGGGAAAAACCACGACGCCCCATCGCAACGGCCTCAGATCGAGCAACTCCGAACCCGTCGAGCGCCGGAGGGATGGACTTGAATCCGGCACGCTAGGGCTCCTGGATTTCGAAGCGGAAGTCTTCGATGACGGGATTCGCAAGAAGCTTTTCACACATTTCCCGCACTTGCTGGGCGGCCGCTTCCTGCGTCATCGGCCCGAGCTTAAGTTCCAGATACTTGCCCATGCGCACTTCTTCCACGGCGGTGTATCCGAGAGAGTGAAGCGACCGCTCCACCGCTTTTCCCTGCGGATCGAGCACGCCCCGTTTAAGTGTAACATAAACCTTAACGCGCATGGACAAGCCACTCGCAGCGGCGCCGGAAAAGATCTGCGCGCGAGCCGCTCACTGGAAGACTCGCCGGAAGATCAGATCGACGTTTTTAAGGTAGGGCTTTAGGTCCCAGAGCTTCTCGATCTCGGTCGCGGAAAGGTATCGCCGCGTCTCGGGGTCGTTCAGCAGCTCCTGTTTGAGATCGCCGCCGTTCTTCCACACCTTGTGCGCGTGCCGCTGGACGATCCGGTAGGCGGCGTCGCGCGCCAGGCCCTTGGCCACAAGGCTCAGCAGCACGCGCTCGGAAAAGATCGCCCCGCCGCTCTTTTCGAGGTTGCGGCGCATCGCTTCGGGATAGACGCAGAGGTTCTTCAGCACGTAGGTCATCCGCCGCAGCATGAAATCGAGCGCGATGGTGGCATCGGGCGCGATCACGCGCTCGACCGAAGAGTGGCTGATATCGCGCTCGTGCCAGAGGGCGACGTTCTCCAGCGCGGCGATCGCGTAAGAGCGCACCAGGCGCGCCAGGCCGCTTACGTTTTCCGAAAGAATCGGGTTGCGCTTGTGCGGCATCGCCGACGATCCCATCTGGCCTTCGGCAAAGGGCTCTTCCGCCTCGAGCACTTCCGTGCGCTGCAGGTGGCGGATCTCGACGGCGATCTTTTCCAACGAACTGGCGATGACCGCCAAGGTCGTAAAAAAAGCCGCGTGGCGGTCGCGCTGCACGATCTGGTTCGAGACCGGCTCGGGCTTGAGGCCGGCCTTCCTGCAGACATAAGCCTCCACCTTGGGCGAGACCTGCGCGAACGTGCCGACCGCGCCGGAGATTTTCCCCACGCACACGTCCTCGGCTGCCCGCTCCAGCCGCGCCAGGTTTCGCTTCATCTCCGCATGCCACAAAGCGAGCTTAAGCCCGAACGTGATCGGCTCGGCGTGAATCCCGTGCGTGCGCCCGATCATCGGCGTGTCTTTATATTTGAACGCGAGATCGCGGAGGACCTCGATCAGGGCCGCGATGTCGTCCCGGAGGATGGCGGCGGCTTCCTTGAGCTGGAGGGCAAACGCGGTGTCCATAACGTCGGACGAGGTCATGCCGAGATGAACAAAGCGCGCGTCATCGCCCAGCGATTCGGCGACGGAGCGCAGAAACGCGATCGTTTCGTGGCGCGTTTCTTTTTCGATCTCCTGGATGCGCGCGAGATCAAAACGCGCCTTTTTTTTGATTCGTTCGGCCACGGCCTTCGGCACTTTGCCCAGCGTCGCAAGCGCTTCGACCGCCAGGATTTCGACCTCGAGCCATTTCTGGAAACGATTTTGCTCCGACCAAACCGCTCCCATTTTTGGATGCGTGTATCGCTCAATCATCTTCTTCCCGCACGGGCAATCGTCCGGTTACTCCAATCCTTCGTCCTGTTTATCAGCTCCCCTGCTGTCGGTGTGTCCAAAACCCCCGTCTCCGCGCTCCGACGGCGGCAGAAGGTCCACTTCCCGCCAGCGCGCGCGGCAAACCCGCTGCACGACCATCTGCGCCACCCGGTCGAGCCGGCGGATCACCACCGGCTCCCGCCCGAGATTGATCGCGATCACGTGGATTTCGCCGCGAAAATCGGCATCGATCGTCCCCGGACTATTGACGAGCGTCAGCCCCTGTTGCAGCGCAAGGCCGCTGCGCGGACGAATTTGCGCCTCAAAACCTGGCGGGAGCGCCACGGCGACTCCCGTTGGAATCAGCGCCCGCTCCAGCGGCTGTAGCACGAGTTCCCTATCGAGGTCGGCGTAGAGGTCCATGCCCGCGGACCCTTCGGTCATATACCGGGGAAGCGGCAAGGTATCCGGAGATTGCCGCACGCGGCGGATCTGAACTTCGATCTCTTCCATCGTTCAGTTGGCGCTCCGAAAAGACGAAAACCCGCCGACGCGGGAGCCAACCGGAAGGTTTTGCTTTGGCCCGCGCGCCGGCTGAAAGCGCGCAAGAGGGCCGGCTTAAAGTCTAATGTCGAGGTCTTTCTTTTCGAGATCGCCGAGAATGGTCAGCGCCATCGACCGCGGCTGGAACAGCGCATTCGCCAGTTCAACGACCTCGGCGCGCGACACCGCGCGAATGCCGCGCGCGATCTCGTCGAGAGAAACCGGCCGGGCGAAGTAGATTTCGTTTTTGGCGATGTGTCCCATCCACGCGTCCGATGTTTCCAAGCCCAAGCTCAGGCTGCCGACGAGCTGGTTGCGCGCGCGCTCCACTTCGTCTTCCTTGAGATCCCCGTCGGCGATGCGCCGCATCTCTTTGACAATCAGCTCCGTCACTTCGGCCACCCACTCGACGCTCGTGCCGGCGTACACCCCGAGGTAACCGATGTCGTGATACGCCGACTGAAACGAATAGATCGAGTAAACCTTGCCGCGCTTTTCCCGGATCTCCTGAAACAGGCGCGAGCTCATGCCGCCGCCCAAGATCGCGTTCAAGACGTAAACGGCGTAGCGCTGGGGATGAGCCTGCGGCACACCGTCCATTCCGAGGCAGAGATGAGCCTGTTCCAGAGGCTTGTGGTGTTTGAAAACTCCGCTCTGGCGGGACGGCCGGCCGTCGGGGGCGGCGTCGTTATCTTCGCCTTTGAAGCGCGCGATATCCGCCTTGCCGAGCGTCTCGCCCAGCTGCTTTACCAGCTCCTGATGCCTGAGGTGCCCGGCGGCCGCCACGATCACCCGGCTCGGCAGGTAACGGTCGTTCCAGAAATTAATGAAATCGTCGCGCTGGAAGCTCAGAACCGTAGCGGCTTGGCCGCAGATGGGCCGGCCGAGCGCGTGGTCGCGGAAGAAATCCAGATTGAACAGCTCGTGGACGTAGTCGTCCGGCGTGTCCTCGACCTGCGAGATTTCCTGGAGAATAACGGTGCGCTCGCGCTCGATCTCCTCGGGATCAAAAATCGAGTGGAGAAAGATATCCGTGAGGAGGTCGACCGCCAGCGGCAGATTCTCATCCAGAACCTTGGCGTAGTAGCACGTGTACTCTTTTCCCGTGAACGCGTTGAGCACGCCGCCGACCGAGTCCATCTCTTCGGCGATGCGCGCCGCGCTCCGCCGCTCCGTCCCTTTAAACAGCAGGTGCTCGATAAAATGAGAAATGCCGTTCTTGCTCGCCACCTCGTGGCGCGAGCCGTTTTCGACCCAGATTCCCAGACTCACGGAACGCGAGCCGGGGATCTCCTCCGAGAGGACGCGAATGCCGTTTTCGAGCACGCTTTTGGCAAACATGCTTGTCGTTTCTGGTCGCGGCCCGGCGCTTACTTGGACTCCGCGGTTTCCGCCAACGCGTCCTTGCGGCTCAGCCGGATCTTACCCTGCTTGTCGATATCGAGCACTTTCACCATGACCTCGTCGCCTTCCTTGAGAACATCGGCGACGCGGCGGACGCGGTGCGGCGCCAGCTCGGAAATGTGCACGAGCCCGTCGGTTCCGGGCAGAATCTCGACGAAGGCGCCGAAATCCATGATGCGCCGGACGGTACCGCGGTAGATTTTCCCGATTTCGGCTTCGGCGGTAATCCTTTGCACCATCTCGATCGCCCGCCGCGACGCGCTCTCGTCGCTCGAAGCGATCGTAATCGTGCCGTCGTCCTCGACGTCCATTTTGACCCCGGTCTCTTCCACGATCCCGCGAATCACCTTGCCGCCCGGGCCGATGATCTCGCGGATCTTTTCCGGTTTCACCTTCAAGGTGATGATACGGGGCGCGTGGCCGGAGATATCCGTGCGCGGCCGCGCGATCGTCGCATCCATAATGTCGAGAATATGGAGCCGCGCTTCGCGCGCCTGGTAGAGCGCCTCGCGCATGATCTCGCGCGTGACGCCGCTAATCTTGATGTCCATTTGCAACGAGGTCACGCCGGCGCGCGTGCCCGCGACCTTGAAGTCCATGTCCCCCAGATGATCCTCGTCGCCGAGAATATCTGAAAGTATCCTGACGTGCTCCCCCTCTTTGATCAGCCCCATGGCGATTCCCGCCACCGCCGCCGACACCGGCACTCCGGCGTCCATCAGCGAGAGCGACCCGCCGCACACCGTCGCCATCGAGGTGGAGCCGTTCGATTCGAGAACCTCCGAAACGATGCGGATCGTGTACGGGAAGTCCTCTTCCTTCGGCAGCACCGGCAGCAGCGCGCGCTCGGCCAACGCGCCGTGGCCGATGTCCCTGCGGCTGGGGCCGCGCAGGAACTTCACCTCCCCGACGCTAAAAGGTGGAAAGTTGTAGTGCAGCATGAACTTCTTGTAATGCTCGCCCATGAGCGCATCGATCTTTTGCTCGTCCGACGCCGTTCCCAAAGTGGTGACGACCAGCGCCTGGGTCTCGCCGCGGGTAAACAGCGCCGAGCCGTGCGTGCGCGGCAGAACCTGGATTTCGCAGCTGACGGGGCGGATGTCCTTGAGGCCGCGCCCGTCGATGCGCCTCCCCTCGCCTATAATCTGCTCGCGAAAACAACGCCTCTTGAGCTCGTCGAACGCCGCCTTGACCTCGGCTTCCCGCTCGGGATACTCCGCCAAGCCCGCGGCGATAATTTCGTTTTTGACCTCATCCAGTCTCTTGTAGCGCTGCTGCTTTTCGGCGATGGCGATGGCCGCGAGCACTCGCTCGCGCCCGATCTGTTCGATCCGCGCAACCAGCGCGGGGTCTTTCTCCACGACGGGAACAGGCCGCTTTTCTTTCCCGACGGCGCGCTTGATCTCCTCCTGGTAGTCCAAAAGCGGCTGTATCGCCTCATGGCCGCGGAACAGAGCCTCCAGGATCACATCTTCGGAAACGATGCCGGCCCCGCCTTCGACCATGACGATGGCGTCGCGGCTTCCGGAAAGAAAAATATCGACATCGCTGTTCTTCATCTGCTCTAGTGTCGGGTTGATAACCCACTCCCCACGCAGCCGCCCCACCCGCACGCCCGCGATCGGCCCGTTAAAAGGAATGTCGGAGACCTCGAGCGCAACCGACGTTCCCAGCATGGCCACCACATCGGGATCGTTCTCCTTGTCCGCGGAGAGCACCGTCGCGATGATCTGCGTCTCGGCCCTGAGGCCGTCCGAAAAGAGCGGCCGGATCGAGCGGTCGATGAGACGACAGGTCAAGATCTCCTTTTCCGAAGGGCGCCCTTCTCTTTTGAAAAATCCGCCGGGGATTTTCCCTGCGGCGAAAGTTTTCTCTTGATAATCGACCGTCAGGGGGAAGAAATCCGTGTCGGCCCTGACCTCCTTTGCCGCGACCGCGGTAACCAAAACGACCGTCTCGCCATAGCGGACCAGGGCGGCGCCGTCCGCCTGCTTGGCCAGCTTGCCAACCTCGATAGTCAGGGGCCGGCCGAAATACTCGACCTCAATTCGTTTAATCATATGGGGGTTCCCTCAGAATCGGGGGAATCACAGAGACAAATGCAAGGAGGGGGGAGGCGCGGAATTGCGTTATCTTCTTATACCCAGCCGTTGAATAAGACTCCGGTACCGCTCGAAATCGGTTTTTCTCAGGTAGTCTAGCAGTCTCCTTCTCTGTCCGACGAGCTTGAGAAGCCCCCGGCGCGAGTGGTGATCTTTGACATGCACCTTAAAATGATCCGTGAGATGGTCGATACGCTGGCTTAGGAGCGCGACCTGTACCT
The DNA here is from genome assembly GCA_035559995.1 of Candidatus Acidiferrales bacterium. Lineage (GTDB taxonomy): Bacteria > Desulfobacterota > Binatia > UBA9968 > UBA9968 > DATMAM01. The sequence continues at coordinate 191,863 of DATMAM010000033.1, read as the reverse complement.
CAGGGGAACCGGTGTCGGTTGGGTGGAGCTTGAACTGCTCAACGATTTCCCTCTTCTGCTCCTGAGCAATCCCCATGCTTCCTCCGTTCGTTCTTTCCTTTCCTTTATTTCCTGCGGCTTTTGTAGCATACCGAAATAGCCTTGTAAAGAAAAAGGGAAATCGGCACGGGCCGCTTTGCCGTTGGGCAAACAAGGCGCCGGCTAGTTGACGTTCGTTTCGCCGGACGCTACATTCGCGAGATCAGCCGACGCAAGCGAGGCGGTCAGAAAGGGGATCCAATGGCAAAGAGCGTGATCGTCTATACACAGCCCGGTTGAGGGCCCTGCCACCGAGAGAAAGAGTTTCTTTCTCAAAAGGGAGTTAGCTTTGTGGACAAAAACGTGCGCGATGATCAGCAAGCGCTGCAGGAGCTTTTCTCCATGGGCTACAGGAGCACCCCGGTCACGGTCATCGATGGGGAGGTGATCGTCGGCTTCGATCAAGCCAGGATAGAAAAGCTTCTCGGCCTCTAACCATCGCAGGAGGACCGATGCAACGATTTGCCCGCCTTGTGCTTGCCAGCGTTATCTTTGTTGGCTTTACCCCCGCCTGGGCCTTCGAGTGCCCAACCCTGATCAAAGAAGGAAAAGAGCTTCTTTCTTCCTCGAAATTGCCGGCCGCAGAGCAGAAAAAGATCAGGGCGCTCTTGAACGAGGCGCAAAAGGCGCACGACGCGGGCAACCACGGCGAATCGACCAAGAAGGCCAGAGAGGCTCTCGCTCTCCTGGGAAAAAAATAGCGCTCCTCGAAGACGATCGGCCGGCGCCCGCTCGGCTTGAACCGGCGGGCTTACCGGCTCGATTGGGAGGAGCAGGCGAAAGGCTAGCGCATGCGCGGCCGCGGCGCGACCCACAATCCTCCAAACCGTTTCGAGCGAATCTCCTACGAGCCCGAACCCGAGGACGGCGATACCGGCGATTCCTCGCAGCCCCTGCCACCCACGGCCCTTTTCCGCGACACGTCGCGCACGATCATCGCGCTCAACGAAAGCCCAGACGTAGGCTTCGATGCCAGCGTCAACCCTTACCGCGGCTGCGAGCACGGCTGCGTCTACTGTTATGCTCGCCCGACCCACGAGTATCTCGGCTTCTCCTCGGGCCTCGATTTCGAAACCAAGATCATGGTCAAAGAGGACGCGCCGGCGCTGCTGAGAGAACGGCTCGCCTCGCCTGCCTGGAGGCCTCAGGTGCTTGCGGTGAGCGGCGTTACCGATCCCTATCAGCCGGCAGAGCGCCGGTTAAAGCTTACCCGCCGATGCCTGGAGGTTTTGGCCGAGTTTCGTAATCCCGTCGTCATCGTCACAAAAAACTACCTCGTTACCCGCGACATCGACCTGCTCGCCGAGCTGGCGGCGGTGAGGGCCGCCGCGGTATTCGTTTCGGTTACGACCCTCGATTCCGCGCTCGCGCGGCTCATGGAGCCGCGCGCCTCGGCGCCGGAAAAGCGCCTTGGCGCCATCCGCGCGCTCGCGCGCTCGGGAGTTCCTGCCGGCGTCATGGTCGCTCCTGTTATTCCGGGGCTTACCGACCACGAGATCCCGTCGATTATCGAGGCAGCCGTGGAGGCCGGCGCCGGCTATGCCGGCCGCGTGGTCCTGCGCTTGCCGCACGCCGTCAAGGAACTGTTCGAATCCTGGCTGGAGGAACATTTTCCCGACAGAAAGCAAAAGGTGCTAAACCGTATTCGCGCCGTGCGCGGCGGTAAGCTCAACGACCCGCGCTTTGGGAGCCGGATGCGCGGAGAGGGAATCTTCGCCGAGCAGATTGACAGCCTTTTTCGCGCCGCGTGCAAGAAGTTCGGAATTTACGGCCACAGCCCCGACCTTTCAGCGGATGCCTTTCGCCGCCCCTCGGGCGATCAGCTCAGCCTTTTCGCTTGACCGGCAGAGATAACGTGCGGATACAAAAGCGCTCCGCGCTCCTTTTCTGCGGGAGCCTTTTTTTTCTTGCGCTAAGCTTCTGGCTCGACGGCTCCATGGCAGCCGTCGTTCAGCGCCTGCGCACCGATGCCGCGTTCAGGCTCATGGACGCGGTCAGCTACTATGGCCGGGGCTGGTCGCTCACCTTGCTCGCCGCGCTTGCGGTCGTCCTGGGCTGTGCGCTGCACAAAAAACGCTTGTCGGAAGCGGGCGTTCTTTCCCTTTTTGGGCTTGTGCTTGCCACCGTCGCGGTTCATCTCGTCAAGCACCTCGCCGGAAGGCCCCGTCCCCGCCTGCTCGAGCACATGTATGCGTTCAGCGGGCCAAATCTCAGAGCAGGCTTGGAAGGACTCGACTCGTTTCCCTCCGGGCATGCGGTCAGCACTTTTGCAATCGCAGCGATCGTCGGCCACTGCTACCCGAAAGCGCGCTGGTGGCTTGGGGCTTCGGCGCTAACCATCTCCTTTTCGCGGGTGTTCGTCGGCGCCCACTATTTTTCGGATGTTGTAGCCGGATCTCTCCTAGGCCTTTTGTGTGGCTCGTTTCTCGTTCGGCTCTCCGACCGGGCGCTCGGGCTTTATGAGAGGATCGAGCGCCAGCGCCAGCATCTTTTTCTCGGCGCGACGATCCTTGCGATCAGCGGCATCGTCTTCTTTTATCGGCTCGGCGCCTTTTCCCTCTTCGACGTCGACGAGGCGGTTTTTGCCCAGGCCGCGCGCGAGATGCTGGCAACGGGCGACTGGCTCACGCCGACGTACAACGGCACGCCGCGCTACGATAAACCGATTCTCATCTACTGGCTGATGAGCGCGAGCTTTGCCCTATTTGGAGAGAGCGAATTTGCAGCCCGTTTCTGGTCGGCGTCGGCCGGCTGCGCTCTCGTTCTAGCGACGTTTCTCTTCGCGCGCGCCGCCGCCGGCCTGCGCTGCGCGCTCTTTTCCTCCCTTATTCTGATGACCAGCCTGGAAGTCTTGCTGCTCACGCACCTTGCGATCACGGACATGGTATTGACGCTGTTTATTGCCGCCTCCTCGTACGGCTTTTACTGCGCCCTTCAGCGCTACCCGGAGCCGCCTTCTTGCAAATGGGCCATGCTGGGCTGGGCCGCCGCCGCGCTGGCGGTGCTTACCAAGGGCCCGATCGGCATCCTCTTTCCGCTCGCGAGTAGCGCTCTATTCATCTGGCGCGCGCGCCTGTCGGCCGGATGGGCCGCGCTCCGCCCGCTCCCGGGCTCCGCCCTATTCTGCGCGATCGCTCTCCCGTGGTACGCTGCCGAAAGCTTCGTTACCGGCGGCGAATTCCCCCGGGTCTTCTTTCTCGCGCACAACGTCGCACGCTATCTTTCGGTTAACTCCGGTCATCAAGGCCCCTGGTACTACTATCTGATCGTGATTGCCGTCGGCTTTTTACCCTGGACGGTCTTTCTCCCGGCATCCCTCCGGGCCGCATGGCGCTGCGATCCCAGAGCGGCCGACGATCAAAACCGGCTGCCCGCCTTTCTCCTTTGTTGGATCGGCATCGTCTTGATCTTCTTTTCGCTCGGGCAAACCAAACTGCCCAACTACGTTGCGCCTCTGTTTCCGGCTCTGAGCATTGCCGTCGGCTGGTGGGCTGACCGCTTCCTGTTCACCCGGCGCGAGCGCGCCCGCCTTGCCGCCTGTGTCGGCTGTGCCACCGCCTTAAGCCTCGGGATCTTTTTTGTGCTGGCCCAGTTTCGTCTCGATCGGCTAATGTCGGCGCTGGGCAGCGCGCGCCATGGCCTCTCCCTCGATCTCGGGTGGGCGCCGCTTTTTCTAGCCTTTGCGTCGGCGGCCGCCGCTTCGGCGTTCCTTTTTCTCTTGCGCGCCCGGAGCCCGGCCGACGGGTTTGCGGCCATTGCCGCATCGACGATGATTTTCTCGTTTGGCCTTTTTGAAGGCCTACTGCCCAGAGTCGCCGCCCATCTTCAGGAGCCGTTGCGCGCCGTAACAAAAATCGCGGCGCAAACGGCGCGTCCCGAAGATACACTGATCGTGTTCGGGCTGAACAGGCCAAGCGTTTTGTTCTATGCCCGCCGCCCCGTAACAATTTTGCGCCGGCAGGACATCAACGCCCTCGAAGCGCGCCTAAAAAGCCCCGAGCGGTCGCTGGTTATTACAAGCTCCGCGCTTGCTCGGACCATGATCGGGGTGCATACTATCGCCGAGCGTAACGGCTATGTCGTTCTCTCCAATCAAAACGTGGCCCTTCGCTGAATGCCTAAACGGCTGCGACAGGGGTTTTGCCGTCTCGACCCGCGCCGCCGGCGCCCGCGGAGCGGCCAAGCTCATGCCGCTTTTAGACGGCAAGAACGCGCAAGAATGCCCGCTGGCGGGCCGGGTAGCGCGATAACGCGGCTCTGAGTCGAAACTGACGGTATGCCCTCCGGCGTGTTACAGCTTTGGGACCTCCTCTGGATTTTCGTCGTCGTCTCCGCGGCCGCCGCCGTAGCATCCCTCATCGCGACGGCGCTAGAGCGAGCGCGCTGGTCGCGCCTGGAAGGAAAAATCGACCGCCTCTTAGACGGCGCTTCCACCGCTCGGGAGAAGGCCGAAGCGGCTCCCGCCGACGTTCCCGCAGGCGTCCTCGAGGCCTTGGAGCGAGGCAACAAAATCGAGGCGATCAAGCGCTATCGCGCCGTGACAGGCGTCGACCTGGCCGAGGCGAAGGCGTTTGTCGAGCGGCTGGAAACCGGGAAAGCGACCTAGTTCGCCGGAGGATGGTCATGAAAGTGGACAGGCTCGATCACCTGGTCCTGACCGTCGAAGATATCGACGCGACCTGCGCCTTTTACACGAGGGTGCTGGGAATGGAAGTCGTGAGCTTTGGCGCCGGGCGGAAGGCCCTGTCGTTCGGTTCTCAAAAAATCAACCTGCAACAGCAAGGCAAAGAAAGCACCCTCGCCGCTGCAAAGCCGACGCCGGGCTCGGCGGACCTCTGTTTCGTCACGTCGACGCCGCTTGTGGAAGTAAGTCAACACCTGGCCGCCTGCGGCGTTCAACCGATCGCCGGCCCGGTGGAGAGGCAAGGCGCCCGCGGGCCGATGATGTCGATCTATTTTCGCGATCCCGATCTGAATCTCATCGAGATCTCGACCTATATGGACCCGTAAACCAGTCCGCCGCTTCGTGTAAATCCCATCAAGCGCTTCGGCCGAGACCCGGGCGTTTTATGCGCAGCCGCACAGCTCTACTCCCTTTTTGAACAAAAATTGGGCATTTTTCGGGGTTTCGGGTGGCGGAAAGACAAGACCTTGTGGTATTTTAATCAAGGGTTGTTTCGCCAAGGAGGTCTGCCTGCATGATTAAGCTCTACCACTTTCCGCTATCGACAAACTCGCGCAAGGTGAGAATCGTTCTGTTGGAGAAAGGCTTGGAGTTCGAACGTGTCCTGGTCGATCTTACAAAAGGAGAGCAAAAGTCTCCCGAGTACTTGAAAATTCACCCTTTTGGGCAAGTCCCCGCTTTAGACGACGACGGCTTTATCGTCTACGATTCCACGATTATCAACGAGTATCTCGAAGACGAGTACCCCTATCCCCCGCTTTTCCCCCCCGATTCCGAGGGTAGAGCGCGCGCGCGGCTGATGGAAGATTTCCGGGACAATTTCCTCAATCCGCCGATCGTGGACATCATGCACGAGATACGCAAGCCGGAGGGCGAAAAGAGCACGGCGCGAATCGAGCAGAGCAAAGCGCGCGTGCTCGCCTGTTTCGATCGCATCGAGAAAGAGCTTGAAGGCAAGGAATATCTCGCCGGCACTTTCAGCATCGCCGACATCGCTTTTATGGCCAACTTCGACTCTCTTGAGCGGTTCCAAATTCCGGTGGGCGCAAAATACAGGAACATGCTCGCCTGGATGGAGCGCCTCAAAGCGCGCCCGAGTTTCGCCGCGTCGGCCAGCTGAGCGCTCTCTGTCCGCGGAGAAAGCCACGTCTTTTCAGCTCGCCTTCGCCTGGTTCGTTCACGCCTATACCGCTTCCGGAGCCTTTCTTTCGTTCTTGGCGCTTTTGTGGATCGCGCAGGGGAGGTTTCGCGGCGCCTTCTGGATCATGGCCCTTGCGGTCTTGATCGACGCGACCGACGGCACTTTGGCGCGGCTGGCGCGGGTCAAAGAGCGGATCCCGTGGTTCGACGGCGACCGTCTCGAAGACGTAATCGACTACCTCAATTACGTTTTTGTCCCCAGCTACTTTCTCGTGCGCGCCGACCTGCTGCCCGAGCGCGCTGCTCTGTGGATTGCCGCCTTGCCCTTGATCGCGAGCGCTTACGGCTTTTGCCACAAGGAAGCCAAAACGCGGGACCATTTTTTTCTGGGCTTTCCATCCTACTGGAACATCGTCGCTTTTTACTTTTACGTTCTGCCAACGCCGCGCTGGCTGAACGCGCTTGTGATTGTCGTGCTGTCGTTTCTTGTCTTTGTTCCGCTCCGCTACGTCTACCCGAGCCGAAGTCCGGTGTACCGCTCGCTGACGGTTGCGCTCGGCGCCGTTTGGGGCGTGCTGATCGTTTCCATCATCTACCTGCTGCCCGCCTCCTACCCGGTCCTGGTTTTTCTGTCTCTGCTCTACCCCATCTATTACGCCGCGCTCTCGCTTTGGCTGGAAGCGAAGCGATGGCAAAGAGGTGAAGGATGAATCCCAGGCAAAAACGCGCCCGCTTGCGATCGGCGGCGGCGTTAATCCTCTTGTTTGTGCTTGTCCTGCCGAAAACAGGTCACAGCTCGGCTCACTTTGCGCCCAAATATATTTTCATTTTCCTCGCCGACGGCGCCGGCCTCGCGCATATCGAGATAGCCAGGCTCTTTAACTCCTTCGTCCACGGACAGGGGCTCATCCTGTCGGATAAGATCATGAAAGAAGGCCGCCTGGGCCTTTTGACCACGCACGCCGCGGATGCGCTCGTGACCGACTCCGGCGCCGCCGCCACCGCGCTCGCTACCGGCTGCAAGACAAATCTTGCCACCATCGGCATGTGCGCGGACGGAAGCCGCCCGAAAACCGTCCTGGAGGCGGCGAAAGAAAAAGGAATGCGCATCGGCCTCATCACGACCGCCGAGGTTTACGACGCCAGCCCGGCGGCGTTTGCCGCCCACGCCGGCAGCCGCGGCGCCGTCGAGTCCATCTGCGAGCAATATCTCAACCTCGAACCGGATATCCTTATGGGCGGCGGCAGGGATCTGTTTGTCGCGCGCAGCCGGGCGGAAAGCCGCCGCAATGACGACAAAGATCTGATTCGCTCGTTTGAGGCGAAGGGCTATACCTACATCGACAATAAGAGCGCGCTGGAGCGCGCCGCGGGTCCCAAGATACTCGGGCTGTTTAGCGTCAACGACATGAGCTTTGAAATCGACAAGGACAAAGGCGCCGAGCCTTCGCTCTCCGATATGCTGGCGGCGGCGCTGCGCCTGCTGGCGCAGGACCTGCAAAACGGCTTTGTGCTCTTTATTGAGAACGAGCACGTGGATAGCGCCGCGCATCTGTCCGACCTCCCTTCGCTGATTCACGAGCTGCGCGATTTCGACCGCGCCATCGGGCTCGCTTATGATTTCTACAAGAAGTACCCAAACGAGACTTTGCTTCTGGTGACGTCGGATCACGAGGCCGGCGGGTTGAACCTGACGAGCACGGCGCGCCCGGGAGCGAGCGGCCGCGTTACGCGCGTCGGTCCCACGTCGGAAGATATCAAAAAGCTTGCCGCCGTCCGTATCTCTGTCCGCCGAGCGCTTGCGCTTCTCGGCCCCAATCCGACGGCGGAGGCGGTGCGCGAACTGGTCGAGCAATACTACGCGGGGTTTACGCTCGCTCCCGAGGTCGTTCAGGCGATTGTCGAGAAAAGATTTCCCGGGCCGACATTCTCCATAAGCCCAACCGCCGCGGCCCTGGGAGCGATGATCGCTTCGAACACCCACGCATACTGGTCAACGTCGAGCCACACCGGCCAGCCGGTCTTTGTCGCCGCGCTTGGCCCCGGCGCCGACACATTCGGCGGCTATCAAGACAACACGGACTTCGCGAAAAACCTTTTCCGCCTTCTCGGACATCACCCGACTCAGCCGGACCGCCGATGAACGAATTCCTCGCCGTCGCCAAACAAGCCGCCCTTGCGGCCGGAAGGCTGCTGCGCGACAGCTGGCGGCAGAGCAATCTGCCACGGGCAAAGTCCACCCCCATCGATCTCGTGACAGAGATCGACGTCCGCTCCGAAGAGATTATCGTCCGGATCCTCCGGGAGCGCTTTCCGGACCACGCGATTGTCGCGGAAGAAAAAACGACGCAGGCGGGAAAGGCAAGCTATCGCTGGATCATCGACCCCCTTGACGGAACAACGAACTTCGTTCACGCCTACCCGCAATTTTGCGTCTCGATCGCCCTCGAAGCGGAAGGCGAGGTGGTAATGGGCCTCGTGCACGACCCGCTCCGGGACGAGAGCTTCCATGCGATCAAAGGGAGCGGCGCTTTCTTGAACGGGGAGCCGATTGCGACCTCGCGCGTTGCCCGCCTAGAGCACGCGCTGCTCGCGACGGGCTTTCCGTACGATCGAAAAGAGAACCCGGATTTTTACCTGGCGTATTTCAAGCGTTTCCTGCTCGCTTGCCAGGGAATCCGCCGCGCCGGTTCCGCCGCGCTCGATCTCTGTTATGTCGCCTCGGGTCGACTCGACGGTTTTTGGGAATGGAAGCTGCATGCCTGGGACACAGCGGCCGCGACTTTGATCGTGCGCGAAGCAGGCGGCGCTGTAAGCGATTTTGCCGGCAAAGAATTTTCCATCTGGGGCGATCAAACGCTCGCCTCGAACGGGCGAATTCACGCCGAGATGCTCGCGCTGATGGCCGAACTCAATTCGGGCGGCTAAGTTTTGTCCCAACCTTGCGCTGGTTGCGAGCGCGATGGTACAAAGCTAAAAGGAGGATCAATCGGACTCTTTTTGAATTGTCTTCACGGGCGCCCGTAGTGAAAAGGACATCACGAGGGTCTCCGGAACCCTAAGTCCGAGTTCGAGTCTCGGCGGGCGCACCACTTCTCAGTTACCGGCCCTGCTTTCCTTTGGGCGATAATAACGGAGGTAAGAATCCAGCCAACGGAAACGAAAACAGGACTTCCCTGTCCGGATCGACACGCTGTCCATCAACCCTGCCGCGATCGCTCCCACTTGCCACGCGTTCTGCGCTTGCACACTTGTCGTGCCCAGAGCGAAGCAAACTTTGATCTTTCGCACAGACTCCGGACCGGGAACCGCGAGAAAGGATGACCTACTGGGAATCAGGCAAGTTTTTGGCGGAGAGGGAGGGATTTGAACCCCCGCTACCCTTCCGGGTAGACCTGATTTCGAGTCAGGCGCCTTCAACCGGGCTCGGCCACCTCTCCGCACGAATTGAACTTCTTAGCAAATTGCCGGGCCTCGGGCAAAGTTTCGCCCTTAAAGGCCATTAAATGCTCGTGACGCGATGCGGCGCGCGCGACGGGAATTCATTTTTTCCCGCCGCGGAATTTTTTTCCCGCCGAAGTTTCGCGCCGGCGGTCGAGCGCGCGGAAGCTATTTCGAAGTCTCGATTTTAGCGCTAGTTTATTTAGGAGATTCAGGCTCCGCTCAGGCCGCCCGATTGGCACCGTGTTTGCCGCCGAACTCGACTGATGGAACAGGAAAAACACCACCAGCGCCAGGAGTTCAGAATCGTCTGCCAGTACAAGGACGGCACCGAGCTACAGTTGAAAACGGCTCCCACCCTCGCGGAGGCGATTCACGTCATCGAAAAGCTCGATCCCAAGCTGCGGAACATGTGCCAGTGGCTGGTCTACGAGGCCGTCGTCACGGAGTCTTTGAAGATCGTCTACAGAGACAAGACGCCCGAGCCCGTCAAGCCGCCGCTCCTCCGCCGTTTGCTCTCCCGTATCCCCTCTTTTCGCGGCCATTAGAGTCTCAGGCAGATTAAATTCTCTTCGCCTCTGAGCTAACGCGCGCGCCACTTCTGCCCGGCGCAAAGCCGACAGCGCTTGGCGCGCCGGATCGTTCTTATCTCAAGTATTGGACTTCGCCGCGCCGTTGACTAGGTGCGGCCGTTAAGGTAAACGACGTAAGTCGAGGAGGTTGAATTCATGGCAGTTTCGCAAATCGCCGACATGGAGTCGCTCAACCGGTGGCTCGCGGAACGCAGCCTCGGTGGCCATTGGGAAACGCATCATCCCCTGCCCATGCCGCGACCTTATTTATGGAAGTGGGCCGATATTTGGGAGGGCCTTCAAGCCGCCGCCGAGCTGATCCCCATGGACAAGACCGCGCGGCGCACCGTGCAGCTGCGTAACCCGGCGCTCGACGGCAGAATGACCAACACGATCCACCTTTCGGTTCAGCTCGTGAAGCCGGGAGAAATAGCGAAAGCGCACCGGCATGTCGCCGCCGCGATCCGCTATGTCCTCAAAGGGTCCCCGAAAGGATTCACGGTGGTGGAAGGCGAGCGCTTTCCGATGCAAGAAGGAGATCTCATCACCACGCCCAACTGGACGTGGCACGATCACTACAACGCCTCTTCGGAACCGATCGTCTGGCTCGACGGGCTGGACGTGCGCCTCGTCAGCCATCTGGGAGCGATGCTGCAGGAGAACTACAAGCAAGACCAGCAGCCGATCGAGAAGCCCGAAGGCTATTCGGCAAAAATTTTGGGCCGCGCGCGGCCGCGATGGATCAAGAGTTCGCACCAGACGCCGCCGTTTCGTTACGAATGGCAGGAGACTTATGCCGCGCTCAGCGCATTAAAGGAGAGCGCAGGCGATCCTTTCGACGGCATTCTGCTCGAGTACACCAACCCTTTCACGGGCGGTCCCACCCTGCCGACTTTTTCTTGTGAAGTTCAACTGCTGCGGCCGAAAGAAAAGACGCGCGCGCATCGGCACACGAGCACCACCGTCTACCACGCGTTTCGCGGGTCCGGAGCGACGGTCATCGGCGGCGAAACCTTCGCCTGGAGTCAGGGCGATATCTTCCTGGTGCCGCCGTGGTACTGGCACAGCCACGAGAACCGCCAGGATGAAGACGCGATACTGTTTTCCATCACCGACCGCCCCGCGGCAGTCGCGCTGAACCTTTACCGGGAAGAGGCCGCGGCGGTCTAACGCTGGCTACAAATCACCGTTGAGGAGGGAGACGATGTCCACCGTAGATAGCACGATGGTGCGCGCCGAGCGCGAGATGGTCAAGGAAGCCGAAAGTTACAAGTCGCCGTACGAAAGATGGAAGGAGGCCGAAGGGCTGCCGACCGTGCGCGGCTATTTTGTCAAGAATCTTTTGCAACTGGAGCTCACGCCGTGGAAATCGAGCGGCGACGGCTTGGCCGCTTTCATCAACCTGGAAGGAACCGGCGGCTTCAACGACGCTTACGTCGCGGAGATCCCTCCGGGAAAGTCGCTCAAGCCCCACCGGCACCTTTTCGAAGAGACGATCTATATCCTGAAAGGACAGGGCGCGACCTCCGTCTGGATCGACGAATCCAAAAAGCAAACGTTCGAGTGGCACACGGGCAGCTACTTTGCCATCCCGATGAACGCGTGGCACCAGCACTTCAATGTGTCCGGGACCGAGGCCGCCCGCTACGTGGCGATGACGAGCGCGCCGCGCGTGATCGACACCTTCGACAATTACGAGTTTGTCTTCGAGAACCCATTCGTCTTCAAAGACCGGTTCAACGGCGAAGAGGGCTATTTCAAAGAGGCCGAGCGCAAGCCCGACTCGCGCCGCTGGCAAACGAACTTTGTCGCGGACGTGATGGCTTGCCAGATGAACGAAGGCGGCAGGGGCATCGGGGTCAAATCGCTCGGCTTCGGGCTCGTCAACGGCACCATGAAGTCCCACAGCTCGTTTTGGCCCGTGGGAACCTACAAGAAGGCGCATCGGCACGGCCCCGGCATACACGTCGTGATTCTGCGAGGGCACGGCTATTCGCTCATGTGGCAGGAAGGCAAGCCGGTCGAAAGAATCGACTGGGAGCCGGGGAGCGTCTTTGTGCCGCCGGAAATGTGGTTTCACCAGCACTTCAACACCGGGAAAGATCCGGTGCTTTTTCTCGCCATCGGCTGGGGCAGCGACAAGCCCAAAGCCGGCGGCAAGCAGTACGTTTACAAGAGCCACAAAGAAGGCGGCGATCAAATCGAGTACGAGGACGAGGACCCCGCGATTCATCGCGACTTCGAGGCCGCTCTGGCGCGAGCGGGAGTCACTTGCAGGATGGGAGGGAAGCACCCGTTTTGCACGGCCAAGGCAGAAGCAGCTTGAGGAGAGATGATGGCACAACGCAAAATCAAGATTCGCGGCGTTTATCGTTCACCCAGCCACCTCCCCCTGTGGGAGGTGCTGCAGCAGGCGGGCATCTGGGAGAAAGTCGGGTTGGAGCTGGCGGCTTTCGAGTACTGCGCGATGCCTCCCGACGCGGAGGCGGCGCTTTTCAAGGGAGAGATTGACTTCATCTCCGGCGACCATCTCACGCCCTACGGGCTGGTCGCGCGCGGAAAGCCGATCGTGAGCCTCGCGTCGCCGGTCAACGGCCAGAACGCGAGCGTCGCCTCGCGCGAGCCGCTAAGCTCGATTCAAGATCTGCGCGGCAAGCGCATCGTCGACACGCCGATGGAGGGAAGGGACGGGGGATTTCATCACGGGCGCGGCAATCACATGATGTATCTCATCCGCGCGGGCATCGGCATCGACGAGGTTCAGTGGGTCGAGCACGAAGACGCCGAGGCGCAGATGGAAGCGCTAAAATCGGGCAAGGCGGACGCCCGCTTCATCGGCGGCAGCGGCGAGCGCTACAAGGAGCTTGGCTTTCACGTCTTGCCTTTGGGCCCGCTTCCGATGATCAACGGGCCCACGCTGACGACCTCGTATACCGTGCTGCACAAAAGGAAAGATCTCGGCGAGCGGCTGGTCAAGGCGATGGTGCTGGGCATTCATTTTGTCAAGACGCGCCGCGCCGAAACGGAGAAGATACTCGAGAACCTGAACCGGAGGACAGGCGAGTCCTATCAGTACAGAACCTTCGAGCGCATGCCGAAAAAACCTTATCCCGACCCGCAGGGGGTCATCAACGCCTACGAGCTCGGGTGCATCAAGTCCCCCGAGGCGAGGGAGATCAGCCCCCTCGCGCTCTGGGATCTGCACTATCTGCGCGAGCTGGATAACTCCGGGTTCATCGACAATCTCTACCGCGACTGAGGGAGGAACGGTTTCGGAAATGCGGATTCGGCACGGGCTCATCAGTTGCGACTCGCACGGGCAGCTGGACAAAGACGCGTTTACCCGCCGCATGTCCAGCTCCAAATGGGGCGAGCGCATCCCGCAGGTCGTCGAAGTCAAAGACGAGAAGACCGGCCGGTTGGTTCACCGCTGGATGGTCAACGGCAAAGTCACGGGCGATACCGTTTGCAACTGCCCGGCCGCCATGGAAGGCGGCGTGGAGCGCGGCTACTACCCGCAGCGCTGGGAGGAGGTGCCGGCGAAAGTGTACGACCCGATCGAGCGCGCCAAAGCGCTTGACGAGGACGGCGTTGACGGGGAAGTCCTCTACCCGAACAACCCGGTGAGCAATTTTGCTTTCTTGCAGGCTGACGCGGAATACGAGCTGGCGTGCGTGCAGGCCTATAACGACGCGATCGCCGAGTGGCGCGAAGCGACCGACCGTTACGTCCCGCTGGCGATCATACCCTACTTGAGCGATATCCGAGTCGTCGTCGCTGAGGTGGAGCGGGCGGTCAAAAGAGGCCACCGCGGCGTGATCATGCTGGCCGAGCCCGCGACGACCAAAAAAGGGCTCAAGCATTTCAACGATCCTTTTTGGGAGCCGCTCTGGGCTGCCTGCCAAGACCTCGGCGTGCCGATTCACTGGCACGGCTCCGCCGGCTTGGCGAGCCACTTGGCGTTGCCGCGATGGAAAGGATTTACGCGCAATCAATTTCACACCGTTTCCACCTCGCGCCTGTGCGCGACGCCGGCGCAGCTGATCCCGAATTTGATCCTCTCGGGTCTGCTGGACCGGTATCCTCGCCTCAATTGGGTATGCGCCGAAACCGGCCTGGGCTGGGTGAGCTATGTCCTGGAGGCCTGCGATCACGAGTGGGAGCGGAGGCATCTCTGGACGGCCGGGATTCTCACGCGCCCGAGCGAGCTTTTCCGCCGCCAGGTCTACGTCGACTTCTGGTACGAGAAGGCCGGCATGGAGCTGCGCTATCAGATCGGCATCGACAAGATCATGTGGGAGTCCGACTATCCGCACATCGCTTCCACTTATCCGAAGTCATGGAAGTTCGTCGAGTGGTCGCTCGACGGGCTTAACGTGGGCGAGGACGAACGGAAGAAACTGCTGTACGAAAACGCGGTGCGGTTGTACCGCCTTTCTTAGCTGCCGCCATGGTACGAGCCGAGCGTTTCATCAGCGCCGACGACCACGTCCAGGAGCATCCCGAGGTGTGGACGAGGCGGCTTTCCAGGACAAAGTGGGGCGAGCGGATTCCCCGGCTGAAAAGACTGGAAAACGGCGAAGAGGCCTGGGTGGTCGACGGCCGCAAAGTCGGGCTCAGAGGGGTCGCCGAAACGGGCGCGCTCATGGGAGATCGGGCGCGCGAGCCGCTGCGCTGGGATGAGGTTCCCAAGGCCGCCTACGATCCCAAAGAGCGCCTCAGAGCAATGGACGCCGACGGCGTCGATTATTCCGTGCTCTATCCGAGCGTCGCGGGCGTCGCCGGGCAGGTTTTCGGCAAGCTCGCCGATCCGGACTTCGAACTGGCGTGCGTGCAAGCCTATAACGACTGGCTCGTCGAAGAGTGGGCGAGCGTGAGCCCGCGCTTTATTCCTCAATGCATCGTGCCGCTTTTCCCGCCCGAAGCGACGGTCGCCGAGATCAAGCGCGCCGTGGCCAAGGGGCACCGAGGCGTCATTTACCCGGCGGTGCCGATGGAGCTACGCGACGTGCCGCATATCAACGAGCCGGTATACGACCCGATCTGGGCGACCTGCCAGGACCTCGGCGTGCCGGTGTGCTTTCACGCGGGGGCCTCGGAGGCGATCCAGATACGTCCTTACGAGGGCTATTGCGACGATATTGCGGCGGCGCTCAGGGCGATCACGCGGCCGGTCAGCACGGTGTCCGTCGTCGTGAACCTATTGATCTCGCGCGTGCTCATGCGCTTTCCCAATCTCAAAGTCGTGTTTGGCGAAAGCGCGCTCGGCTGGGGCGCTTACCTTCTCGAATACACGGACTTTCAGGCGAAGGGAGACCGGCTTCACCTGGAGGGCTATGAGCTGGCGCCGTCGGAGGTCTTCAAGCGCCAGTGCTATCTCGTCGGCTGGTACGATCGCGCCGCGCTCAAGACGCGCCATTTCGTCGGCACGGAAAATATCCTCTGGGCGACGAATTTCCCTCTGGCGACATCGACCTGGCCGAACAGCCGGGATTACATCGCGCGCAGTTTTGAAGACGTCCCGGAACAGGACCGGAGAAAGATTCTCTGGGAGAACGCCGCAAAGCTGTACCGGATTCAGTAATTCGCTTTCGCCGATGAACAGGATTTCGCGAGGAGTTCGCTCGCGCTTGAGTTCGGACAAGCCAAAGCCGCTCCGCCAAGCGAGCTCCGCCGATCTTTCGAGAGACGGAAAAACTCCAAACAACCGAACCGGTCGCGATTTTGGTAAATCCGCTCCGCGGCTCAGCCGCCGACGTGGGCTAGGAAGGCTGCAATGAACCGCCGGTCGATTTTCCGCCCGATATGAGCGCTCGTCCCAATCCTTCCTTCCGCCTTGCCGCCGAAGGCCCCTCACCAGCTTTACCCGAAGGGGCGCAAATGGTACATCGAGGGAGTCGTGCGGCCCGCGTGCGACCCCAACGAGCCCGGCTAAAAGGCAGGCCGATCGACGGCCTATGGCGGAGAATTCCTGCGGCCGGCGGGCCGAATTCGCGTCTGGCTAGTACAGGCGATAAACAGATAACAAGAGGAGGCGTTATGCGAAAAGGTTTCGTTCTCAACTTGGCGCTGGTCTTTCTCCTCACGGCGAGCTCATCGCTCGATGCCGCGTCCGCCGAGCCCAAGCGCGGCGGCACGATCACGCTCGCCATCAGCAAGGAGCTGGCGCTGATGAACCCGCTCGTCAACACCAGCTCGACGGAGGCGCGCATTCGCGAGCTCATGTTCGAGCCGCTCCTGGCGCGCGATCTCAAGGGCGTGATCCAGCCGCGCCTTGCCGAATCGTGGGAGGTCTCCAAGGACGGCAAGCTCTACACCTTTCGGCTGCGGCGCAACGTAAAGTTCCACAACGGCAAGGAAATGACCGCGGACGATGCCAAGTTCGCGATCGACTATACGCTCAACCCCAAAAACGGCGCTTACGGCTTCGACGACTTGAAAGCCGTCGACCGGGCGGAGGTCGTGGACAAGTACACGCTCAGGATCCACATGAAAAGCCACAATCCGCTGCTCCTAACGCTTCTCACCGATATCCGCTCCTTCTCGGTCATCCCGAAGGAGTCCCTGCCCGAAGGCGTGCGCAAGCCGACGACCTTCCCTCCCGGGACGGGCCCTTTCAAGTTCGTCGAGTGGCAACCGGGCCAGCGCATCGTCTTTGAGCGCTTTGCCGATTACTGGGGCCGAAAGGCGTGGGTCGATCGCGTCATCATGCGGGAGATCGGCGACGCGACCGTGCGCTTTACGGCGCTCCAGGCGGGCGACGTCGATATCATCGAGCGGACGCCGTACGAGTGGGTGCAGCAGATCGTCGAGGGCAAGATCAAGGGGATCGGCTTCGCCAAGGCGGCGCGCGCGGGCGCGCGCAACATCGAATTCAACGTGGTCGATCCGCCGTTCAACAACAAAAAGCTGCGCCTGGCGATCGCTTATGCGCTCGACAAAAAGGAGATCATGCAGGCGGCCTATTTCGGCTTGGCCGACACGGCGGACCAGCGCTTCCCGACGGGGCATTACTGGCACTTCCCGGACGTGCCCGCGCCGCAGTTTGACCCGAACAAGGCGAAGGCTCTCCTTAAGGAGGCGGGCTACAAGGGCGAGACGCTCGAGCTGATGGGAAATCGCGGCGAGGTCGCCGATATCGAGGGAGCGACCATCCAGGCCCAGCTCAAGCGAGTTGGCGTCAAGGTGGAGCTCAAAATCCTGGAGCGCGCCTCGGCGCTCGAGCTTCGCCGGCAGGGAAAATACATGTTCAAACTGGCGGGAGGAAGCGACTACCCCGACCCGCTGCCGGCCTACGTGGAATATGTCTGCGAGCCGAACCCGAGAAATCGCCGGCTCAACGAGTCGGGCTACTGCGACAAAGAGTACGACGCGCTGATCAAAAAGGCGGAAGCGGAGGTGGACCTCGAAAAGCGCAGGGCGATCTTTAAGCAGGTCGTCGCCAAGTGGCTCGACGATCTCCCGGTTGTGGCGATCGGGTTTACGCCGCGGTTTTTCACGTTCCGCGATTACGTCAAGGGCTTCACGACCAATGCGAGCGGCGATTTTCAGCCGTGGGGCGGCGGGCTCGCGAACGCGTGGATCGATAAATAAACGAGGCTCCGAGTGATCCGCTACATCATCCAGCGGCTCCTGCAGCTCATCCCCGTGCTCATCCTGGTGAGTGTGGCGGTGTTTCTGATCGTGCGCATCATCCCGGGCGATCCGGTGCTGGTGATGCTCGGCATCGACCCTGAAGAAAGGGTGCGCATCAGCGAAGAACAGTACCAGGCTTTGCGGCAGCAACTCGGATTTGACCGCCCGATCTATATCCAGTACGCGAACTGGGTCAGCAAGATCGTTCAGGGCGATCTGGGGCTGTCGCTGCGCTCGCGCCGGCCGGTCTTCGAGATCATCTTTGAGCGCTACCCCGCGACGATCTACTTGGCGGTCACCGCCCTGTTCACAGGCCTGGCGATTGCGATCCCCATGGGCGTCATCGCCGCGATTCGCCAAAATACCAAGGTCGATTACGCGGCCATGGGCTTTGCCCTGTGGGGCATCGCCATGCCCAACTTCTGGCTCGCCCTCATGCTGATCGTCCTCTTTAGCCTCAAGCTCGGCTGGCTGCCGTCGATCGGTTATGCCAGCCCGCTCGAAGACCCGTTTCGCTTCCTGCAGCACGCGCTTTTGCCGGCCGTCGTGATGGGGACCGATCTGGCGGCTCCACTCACGCGCTATATCCGGGCCGAGATGCTCGAGCAGCTCAAGCAGGATTATGTGCGCACGGCGTGGGCCAAGGGCCTACCCTCGCGCATGGTGATCGTCAAGCACGCGCTCAAGAACTCTTTGATTGCGGCTGTCACGGTCGTCGGCCTGCAGACGGCGCAGCTCCTCGGCGGCTCGACGATCGTCGAAACGGTCTTTTCCTGGCCCGGGGTGGGAAGACTCCTGATCGAGGCGATCTACTCGCGCGATTATCCCGTGGTGCAGGGATCGGTTTTGCTGATCGCGGTCACTTACGTCTTCATCAATCTCTTCGTCGACATCGTGTACAAGTGGCTGGATCCGAGAATCAAGCTGGAGTAACCGAAGCCCGATGAAGGAAGAAGCGCTAACGCGAGTCGCGTGGCCGGAGGCCGAGACGGCCGGCTCCGGCTTTGTCGCCGCCTGCCGCGTAATCGCGAGAAATCGCCTCGCGCTTCTGGGGCTGATCATCGTCGGGATCTGGCTACTGACGGCCCTCTTTGCGCCCTACATCGCGACCCACGACGCTTACGAGATCAACATTGCGAATCGACTGAAAGGGCCGAGCGCCGAACATTGGCTGGGAACCGACTACCTCGGTCGAGACACCTTCAGCCGCATTGTCTTCGGCGCGCGAACCGCGCTTCAGGTTGCGATCGGCGCCGTCTTTCTCGGCGCTTTCTTCGGCATCCCGATCGGCGCGATTTCCGGGTTCGCCGGCCGCTGGATCGACTCGGCGATCATGCGGGTGATGGACGCGATCATGGCGTTTCCCGGGCGGCTCTTGGCGATCGCGCTCGTCGCTTCGATGGGCGGCGGGCTGTTTTCGCTCTACATCGCGCTTGGCATCAACTCCATTCCCTCGTATGCGCGCATCGTTCGCGGTGTCGTGCTGTCGCAAAAGGAGAAAGAATACGTCGAGGCGGCGCGCATGACCGGGGAGTCCGACTTGAACATTCTCTTTTTCCAGGTTCTGCCGAATTGTCTTTCACCTCTCCTGGTCCGTCTCAGCCTCGATTTCGCGCACGCCATCCTGGCCGAATCCTCGCTCAGCTTCCTCGGGCTCGGCCTGCCGCCGCCGACCGCGAGCTGGGGGCTCATGCTGAAGGAGGTGACCCCGTTCCTGCAGCTGCAGCCGCTTGCGGCTTTCTTTCCGGGATTGACGATCTCGCTCATCATCCTGGGCTTCAATCTCCTCGGCGACGGCCTGAGAGACGTTTTCGATCCACGCCAGTACGAGCGCTAACGGTGGCCAGCCCGCTTCTCGAGGTCCAAGACCTGACCATCCATTTTCACCTCAAGCGGGGGACTTTGGTCGCAGTCCAGGATGTCTCGTTTTCCCTGGCGGAAAGCGAAACGTTCGGCATCGTCGGCGAGACCGGCTGCGGCAAGACCGTCACATCGCTGGCGATCCTGCGTCTGATCCCGTCCCCTCCGGGAGAGATCGCCGGCGGCAAGATCCTGTTCGAAGGGGAAGACTTGCTCAAGAAGAGCGAGCGGGAGATGGAAAAGATCCGCGGCCGAAAGATTTCGATGATCTTTCAGGAGCCGATGACATCGCTCAATCCGTCGCTTACCGTCGGCGAGCAGATCGCGGAATGCTACCGCGTTCACTTGGGCCACTCCAAGAAGGTCGCGCGCGATTACACCGAGCATATGCTGAGCCTCGTCAGGCTGCCGTCGCCGAAGACGATAGCGGATCGTTACCCGCACGAGCTTTCCGGCGGCATGCGCCAGCGCGTCATGATCGCGATGGCGCTCGCCTGCCAGCCGAAGCTTCTGATCGCCGACGAACCCACCACCGCGCTCGACGTCACGATCCAGGCGCAGATTCTCGAGCTGCTCAAAGAACTTCAAGAGAAGCTCAAGATGGCGCTGATCTTCATCTCGCACAACCTCGGCGTCGTGGGACGGCTTTGCGACCGGATCGGGGTCATGTACGCGGGCTCGATCGCGGAGCTGGCCGAAAAGAAAGCCCTGTTCGCGCGGCCGCAGCACCCCTACACGATCGCGCTCCTCAACGCCATCCCGCGCCCGGAGCGGCGGCACGAATCGCTGCGCGCGATCCCCGGCACCGTTTGCGACCTGTTCGCGCCGCCGCCGGGCTGCAAGTTTCACCCGCGCTGCTCCAAAGCCAAAGAGTTGTGCAAGACCGCCCCGCCCAGGCTCGAACTCAAGCTCGGCGAGACCCTCGCGGCCTGCTATTTTCCCGGTGCCTGATGGCGTTGCTCGAAGTTAAAAACCTCACCAAGCACTTTGACATCAGCGGCGGCTTTTTACACCGGCTCTTGAGCGGAGCCAAAATTCTCAAAGCCGTTGACGATGTCTCTTTTACCGTTCCCGAAGGAAAGACTTTCGGGCTCGTCGGCGAGAGCGGCTGCGGGAAATCGACGACCGCGCGGCTGATCACGCGGCTTGTTCCCGCGACCGCCGGCGAGGTCTATTTCGAGGGACGGGAGGTTCTCAGCCTTCCGAAAAGAGAAGTCCGAGAGCTGCGCAAGCACATTCAGATGATCTTTCAGGATCCCTACGCGTCGCTGAATCCAAGAATGCGCGTCGCCGATATCGTCGGCCGTCCTTTGACGCTTTTTTACGGCCTCAAAGGCCAGAAGCGGCTCGATCAGGTGGTCGAGCTGCTCGAGCTGGTCGGGCTCCGTCCCGAGCAGCTTTACCGCTATCCGCACGAGTTCAGCGGCGGCCAGCGCCAGCGGATCGGCATCGCGCGCGCGCTCGCGGCCAAACCGAAGCTCATCATCGCCGACGAGCCGGTCTCCTCGCTCGACGTCTCGGTTCAGGCTCAGGTGCTGAACCTTCTCAAGAAACTTCAGCGCGAGCTCAAGCTGAGCCTGATCTTTATCTCGCACGACCTTAACGTCGTCGGCTATCTCGCCGACGTGGTCGCTGTCATGTACGCGGGAAAGATTGTGGAAATCGCGTCCGCGGAGCATATTTTCACGGCGCCGCTGCACCCTTACACCAAGGCGCTGCTCGCCTCCAATCCCGTGGTGGGTTCGTTCACCGACAGCATCCAGTCGCCGCTCAAAGGGGAAGTCAGTTTCCCCGTGAATCCGCCGCCCGGCTGCCGGCTAGAGCCGCGCTGCCCGATCCGCGTCGGCAAGTGCAAGACCGTCGCGCCGCCTTTGGAAGAAAAAAAGCCCGCGCGCCTAGCCGCGTGCCATGAAGTATGACGGACGACTCGATCCTCTGGCGAATCCTATAAGCCATCGAAGGAGCCTACGTTATGCGCGCTTGGATAGCACTGGTTGTCTTCCTGAGCTTTGCGCTTCCCGCCGGGGCGCAGGTCAAGGACTGGGAGAAAGAGTGGAACCGGATTCTCTTGGCGGCGAAAAAGGAGGGCAAGGTTACCATCGCCGCAAATCCCGATCCCGACGTCAGGCGAATGATCCCGGAAAGATTCACCGCGCGCTACGGCATCCCCGTGGAATATATCGCCGGCACCTCCGGCCAGATCCGCACACGGCTGCAGGCGGAGCGAGCAGCGGGACTCTACACGATCGACGCTCTGCTTGGAGGTGTCGATCCCGTCATCTACGACGACAAAATGCTCGATCCGCTAAAACCCGCTCTTGTGCTCCCCGAAGTTTTGGACCTCTCGAAATGGGAGAAGGGCAAGCTCTGGTTTAGCGATCCCGAGCAGCAGTACGTTCTGCGCATCCTCCTCAACGTGGTCGCCGTGTTCGACATCAATACGCGCCACGTCAGGCCCGAGGACGTAAAATCGGTCAAATACTTTCTCGATCCGAAATGGAAGGGCAAGATATCGACTCACGACCCGACGATTGCGGGCACGGGCAACTCGCGTGCCGCCTACTTTTACGTCCTGTTCGGGGCGGATTTCTTGAAGCGGCTCTACGTCGACCAGGAAGTCGTTGTGAGCCGCGACCGCCGCCAGATGGCCGACTGGCTGGTCCGCGGCACGCATCCGGTCGCGCTCGGAGCGCAAAGCCAAGAGCTCGAGCGGCTCGCCAAGGAAGGCTTTCCGGTGGCGCAACTGAACAATATTCCCGACGCGCCGGGCTATCTCTCCTCCGGACCGGGTGAGATCGCGCTCGTCAACAAGGCGCCGCACCCCAACGCGGCCAAGGTCTTCGTCAACTGGATGGCCTCGCGCGAAGGCGTCGAAACGCTCGCGCGCTCGCAGCTCGATAACCCGCTGCGGACCGACATCGACAAATCGTTCGTCCAGGCCGAAACGATCCCGCGTCCCAACGTCGTTTATAAAGTCGACAGCGGCGACTGGACCTACCAGCGCGAGACGCGCGAGAAGGTCCGCCTGCTTTTAAAAGAGATGCTCAAGCGATAGGGGCCGACAGGACCGGCGCCCGGGGGGGATTGGTGATGCAGCGTGCCTCTGTTTTTGCGCTCGGCCTCTCTTTTGTCCTGGGAGCTCTTGCCGACCTCCTCGCCGCTTCCTCCGCGCCCAAGCGCGGCGGCACGGTCACGCTCGCCGTCAGCAGAGACATGACCGTAATGAATCCGCTGGTGGACACGAGTTCCACCCAGGCCAGGATTCGCGAACTCATGTTTGAGCCCCTGTTGGGAATCGACCTGCAGGGAAACCTCCGGCCAAATCTGGCCGAAAGCTGGGAAGTTTCACCGGACAGGCGTCTTTACACCTTCAGGCTGCGCCGGGGAGTGAAATTCCATAACGATCGGGAAATGACCGCCGACGACGTCAAATTCGCGATCGACTACACGATGAATCCCAAGAACGGCGCCCGCGGTTATCAGGAGCTTGCCGTCGTCGAGAATGTCACGGCGGCGGACAAGTACACGCTTCGGATGCATCTGAAACGGCCGATCCCAGCCTTTCTCTATTTACTCACGGACATCGCCGCCTTCTCGGTGATTCCCAAGGGCTCCTTGGAAGAAGGCGTCAGGAATCCCGGCAAGTTCGCGCCGGGCACCGGCCCGTTCAAGTTTACCGAGTGGCTGCCGCAACAGCGGATCGTGATGACCAGGTTTGACGGCTATTGGGGGCAGAAAGCGCTGGTGGAGCAGGTCGTTCTTCGCGTGATCAACGACATCACCGTTCGCTTCACCGCGCTCCGCGCCGGCGACGTCGACATGATCGAGCGCGCGCCTTACGAATGGGTGAAAGAAATCGCGCAAGGCAAGCTCAAAGGGCTCTCTTTCGTGCCGGCGCCTTACGCGGGGGGCCGGGCGATCGAGTTTAACGTTGTCGATCCCCCGTTCGACAACAAAAAGCTTCGCCTCGCGGTGGCGCACGCTATCGATCGCAAGGAGATTCTCGACGCAGCCTACTTCGGTTTCGGCGAGGTCTCCGATCAGAGATATCCCAAAGGACACAGGTGGTACATCGACGGCGTTCCCGCGCCGGCCTATGATGTGAGCCGCGCGCGCAACCTCCTCAGAGAAGCGGGCTACAAAGGCGAGCCGATCGAGATCATGGGCAACCTGGGCGAGCAAGCTGAGGTCGAAGCGGCCGTCATCCAGTCGCAGCTCAGGCGGATCGGCATGAACGTGCAAATCAGGATGATGGATCGGGGCGCCGCCTTCGAGGCGCGACGCAAGGGCCGATACGCCTTCAAGCTGGCCGGCGGGGGAAGCGTGGGTCCCGACCCGGTCGATAGCTATCTGCCGATTCACGTCTGCGAGCCCGATCCGCGAAGGCGCAATCAAAACGAGACCGGCTACTGCGACAGGCAGATGGACGCGTGGCTAAAAGAGGCGCAAGCGGAGCACGATGAGGAAAATCTCCGGCAGCTGCTCAAGAAAATCATCGCCAAAATCAACGACGACGTGCCCGAGATTCTTATCGGCTTTACGCCGCGCTTTTTCGCGATGCGAGATTTTGTCAAGGGTTTCACGACCAATCACGAAGGCGATTTTCGCTGGTGGGGCGGCGGGATGAACTATGTCTGGCTGGACAAGTGACGGGGAGTTTTCTTCGCTCGCCTCAAATCGGAGAAAAAATTTGCCAAAATTTCGCCGCATTCCTGCGCGAGAACTCCACCGACGACCTCGACGCGATGGTTCAAGCGCGCGTCCTCACAGAGCCTGTACAGCGACATCACGGCGCCGGCCTTGGGGTCGGGAGGGCCGAAGACAAGCCGCTGGATGCGCGCCTGCAAGATGGCGCCGACGCACATGATGCACGGCTCCAACGTCACGTAGAGCGCGCACTCGTTAAGCCGCCAGCTGTTTAGCCCGCGCGCGGCCTCCCTGAGCGCGAGCATCTCCGCGTGCGCCGTGGGGTCCTGAAGCGCCTCGCGGCGGTTTCTCCCCCTGGCGATCACCGCGCCCCCTCTCACGATGACGGCGCCCACGGGAATCTCCCCGGCGCGCGCGGCCTCCTGAGCCTGCTCCAAGGCCTCAAGCATGAACGAAAGATCGGCTTCCATCATTTTTTTCCGGGAGAGTCTGCGGGATTGCCGGCCGCGGAAAACTACAGGGCTCTGTCTCTATCCTGTCACGGGTACATGTACTCGATCGGCGGCGACTCGAACGCGGTCACGACCTTCTTTACTCCGGGGACCGCTTCCGCAATTTGCGTGATTTCCTGCTCGAACTCGGGATACGTCAGAATGCCGGAGATCCGGACTTCACCCTCCTCGGCCTTGACGTTGACGTTGAGATTCCGCGTTTTCGGCGAGGTGATCAAAGCGGCCTGCACCCTGGCCGCGAGCGCCAGATCCTGAAAGGCTTGCTCCGACTCCGGCGTCGGCTGGAATTCCGGCTGCTGCACCGCCTTAACGATCAGCAGCGAGGCCGTGTCAAGCGACATGCGCGCCACGTTGAGCACGAGGTCGTAGCGGCTGGGGTCGCGCCAATCGGCGCCAAAAACGGCTTGGAGCCGGCGCGTCCGCGCCTTGTCCACCTGATCGATGTAGACCCTGGCCGCCTCTTCGGTCAGCTTTTGGCGCTCGCGCACCTGTTGGATGCGATATTCGATCGGCGCGGTCAGCTGAACTTTCAGCACGTGACGGATTCCCGGGAGCAGCTCGTGCCCGGCGTGGCCGTGGTAGACCATGTTGCCCCCTTGCGCGACCTCGCACATGGCCGCCTGCAAGACGATTCGGTATAGCCTTAGGCTCTCCAGCCACCGCTCCCACCAGTGGGGTTTGGTTTCCAAGACCTCGGTAAACTTGGCTTCCGGGATGCCGTAGCGCTGGCTCGCCTCCGAAAGCACCTCGCGGCTTACGCAGCGATACCCGAGGGTTGCCGCCACCCGCTCGGCGACCTCAGGGCCGCCGCTAAATGCCCCTCGAGAAATCGTGATGATCGCCATACGACCTCCCTCAGCAAATCCCTGATTGAGGTTACTCCCCCGGCCCGCGCCCTGACTCTAAGCTGAGCCACGATCGAGGTCTACGCTGAATGTCGTAGCGGTATTGGCTCTAGCACGAAACTTTTTTACGGCGCAAGCCCGGCTTCCGGCCCAAAGCTATCTCGCTCTGCCGCCGTTTTCCTCACATGTATCGAAAGATACACAGTAAACTATCTGAACTCGTTTAAATAAATTGCGCGCTCCGGCGGCACGCTGACCCTATCACGGCTGCTAAAACGGAGTCAATTTTTCTCGCTGCACCGCACCGCTCCGTTTCCGGCAATTAAGCCACGGACAAGCTGGGCACGCCGGCCTTTTCAGCCTGCTAAAAAAGTTAACAGTGTCCCAAAACTGCAATTTTGCTCGCAAGATCAAATAATTAACCCTTTCCGCCGCAAGCTCTACGCCGGACCAATGACAAGTATTTTAACACTCCCCCTCTGAAGAGCATGATTTTTTTCTTTAAATATCAGCCACTTGGCACCGGCATATAGATTGCTATAAAAATTCGCCCTTCAGGCATTCTCTTGAAACCTGTCGCCAACCGTCGATACCGAGTACCCCATAAGGTCATTCCTCTGCTGCGGGACCCAGGCTACGCCAACATACTGCGCATCGTGGGTCAGGCGCTAGAGATCTTGGGCGTCGAGGAGTTCGACGTTCGCATCCTCGACGACAACTATTTCGTCAGCGCCCACCTCGCCCACCGCAGGCTCGGCTCGCTGATGAGGCGGCACGCCTGGATTATGGGCGCCACCCGTTACCGCGGCGAAGACAACAGGGCGGGCGCTATCGAGTTTTGTTTTACCCCGTCGGAAATCTCGCGCCTGGCGCGCGAGTTTACGCGCCGGCGCGGGAACCCAACCCGAAGCTCTGACGACTTCGGCGTTGCTGAGCTTCTCAGAGTCGTCGGCCATTATCTCGAGTTGAAGAGAGTCCCTCTGCTGGGAATTTTTAGACGCGACCAGTTCCTGAGTCTCCGGTACCGGTCCGATCAAAGCAATTACAGGCAGGAATATTTTCAGTGCTCGTTCTTTTACGGCTTGTTCGTGAAGATGTATCTCCGGCGAGCCGATCGTATCCCGAGCACGCTGACGAGTCCCGAGCCCTGAAGCTGTTTCTGTCCTGATTGACGACGGAATTCACGCCTGCGATTGACCGCCTCCGGTGGAAGTGCTGGGCAAAGGGGCGCGCCTCGCGAGGCGCGGATTTATGATTCTGAACGATCTCGATCGTAAGTGCGTCATCTGCGGTCACCCGAAGTGCCGGCGCTGCCGCGAGGTTTCTCTCTCCAACCTCGCATGCTGCCAGTGCCGGGCGCGCGCCCTTCGACGCCTGCAACAGCTGGCGGGCGAGCAGAACAAAGAAGCGCCTGACAAAAACGGCGACTAGCCGAGCGCCGAGATTTTCGGGCCCTCAACGCCGGGAAAAGCCGCCGCCTAATCCAACCAGTCTTTCTCTTTGAGCTTTCTGGGAAGATAGTTCTTCGTCAGATACTGAAAGTCTTTGTTCGCGAGCGCGTCCAGCTCGTATTTGAGACCGCTGGCGAGCATGCGTTTGATCTCCTCCTGCCATTCTTTTTTCTGAAACCAGCGGTATTTCAGGAGTTCGCGCGCGCGCGTGACGTCTTTGTCGTTCAGCTTGATGCCGACGTTTCGCGGCAGCCCGTAGCGGTCCGGATCCGCGCTGGAAAAGCCGATGAACTTGGCCTTGGGAATGGCCATGCGCTGGCTTTCGAAGGCGAGGTTGATCGAACCCTGTTTGACGACCGAATAGATGTAGTAGCCCCACGGATCGTTGTCCACCAGCACATACACCGGAAGATTGTGCTCTTCATGGAGCCGGCGCGCCAGGCGCCTCACGCCGCGCGGCGGCTGGCCGTTTCCGGTCAGGAGCACGCAGTTGTACCGGCGCCAGAATTTATCTTCCGAGAGGCGGTTCCACTGGGTTCCCTTCTCGACGAGAAGCACGAAATCCGCCGTGCAGCGGGCGATCTGAATGTACTCCGGCTCGACGATCGACGGCACCGAGTAGCCGCCCTTCCCCAGCCGCGTGCAGTCCACCCGATCGCCGTCGTCGATCAGGACCAGCGGTCCCACGACGGTGCCGGCGTTCTCGGCGCGCACGTGCAGTTCCTCACGCAGCGCTTGAAGCGTCACCTCGAGGTCTTCGATCAGCGGATCCGATTCGTTCTGGCCGTCGAACGTGTTTTCGTGCGAGTTCTTAATCGTGTGTTTGGTCCGGTAGTAGATCTCGCGGAGAGAGGTCGTGAGATTCGAGCGCTGTAGCTCGGCGAGCGCGTCCGCGACAAGCACCGTCTGCATGAACTTCTTCGCCATGCCCACGTTAAAAAACGACCGCGCTTGCTTGCGCCGCCCCATCTCGATCATGCCTCTTTTCTGGTCGAAGGTGACGTTGGCCAGGCTCCGGACCGGAATCGCCAGCGTGGGGTCCTTGCCGCGCTCGGCGGCCGCGATGACCACGTCCGCGATTCCGACGAGCTTCTTTTCGACAATGCCGCTTTTCTTCGCTTGCTTCTGTGCCATTTCTATTCCCTGCTTTTTCTCGCCGAGCTTTTCCGGGCGCTTACTTTTTCTTTTTCAATTTCTCCCTCTCCACAAACGGCAAGACCGCCTGTTGGGGAGCTTCGCCCTTTGCCAGGTCCCGCTTGACTTGCACCGGCTTTGCTTTCGGCGCGACGCCGGCGCTCCGTTCGTTCGCAAGCGCCAGCGCGAGCTCCGGCTCCGGTGGGGCCCCCTCGGAAAGCGCGCCGTCGCCGGGCAAAGCCGGCGCTTCTCCCTCCACCCCTTCCGGCGTCACGATAATCGAGTTCGGCAGACCCTCGGGGCCGCCGTCGCGGCCGAGCAGCTCGGTCGTCTTTTCGCCGCCGGTCCGCTTCATCGCGATCTTCCTGAGCTGTTCCTTGAGCTTCTCCTTCGCAAGCTTTCCGCCCTTCAGCCGGCTGCACGCCTCGACGACTTCTTCGATGTAAAGCTCGAAGATATTGCGCCGGCGAAATTCGCTCTTGGCGCGCTCGCGCCGCCTGAGAAAGGCGCCGAGCCGCCGCCCGCACTCCTGCAGCGCAAGCTTGATTTCCTTGCGGATCTCATCGTAGTCGGCGATCGCCTCCTTAGACTCGCTGGTAAAGGGCACCCAGACCGACGCCATGTGGACGAAGATCACCATAGGACCGGCCGGCAGCGCCCCTTTTGCTTGCGGGACGCCGTAGTTGCGCCAGCTCGTTTCGAGCACGGCTTTGAATGTCGCGCAGGCCGACTGCTGGTACAAAAGCGGCACGCGGTTGGCGTAGCGAATGACGCGCGCCAGCTCCTCTTCCTCGTCCCGGTTCTCTCCTTCCGCGAGCGGGCCTTTGGGCCGCTCCTCTTCGCCGGCCGTTCCCTTCCCGTAGGCCAGCCCGGCCTCGATGATGAACGGGTTGCCGCGGTAGACCGCCGGCGGTCGCGTCACCGCGGTGTAGAAGTCGCCTTTGATCTGCTTGTAGAGCCCATGAAGGATCGCCTTCTCCCCGATCGGCGAGATACAGTTCGAGGGGGGCGCCATGATCTTGGTGGACTGGATCGCCTGATAGAGCCGCTCCGCGGTCGCGCCATGGATGGTCCGCGGCGCCGTCTGCGGCGGGATTTTTGCCGTCTTGCAAATCTCCTCGGCCAGTTTCGCCGACACGCGGCTAAAGTCGCTCGCCAGAAATCCCGCAAGCGAGCGGCTGCTGGTGTCGTGCAGCATCTTGAGCAACATGCCGAACTCGATGCCGTAAGGGTGCGGCTTGATCTCGCGCGGCTGCGCCGGCAGCTCGGCCAAGGTGCGCGGGTATTCTTTCGTCTCGCCTTCGGGCGTGTGATAGACAAGCTTGACGTGCGGGTTCGCGATCGCGACCTGCTCGAGGTACTCCTCGACCGAGGCGCGGCCCTTTTGATAGCGCGCCTCGATCTCGAGCGTGACCTGGGTGCCGCGCTCGTTTTCCCATGCGATCTTCTTGTTTTCGAAAATCCGCGGCTCGTTTTTCTTCGTGTCGATCTGAACCTCGAAATAGTGCGCCGGCGCCCGCGCGCTCGTGCGCGAGATAATCTGCACGGGCTTTCCCGTCGTGAGCTGAGCGTACATCCCCGCCGCCGAGATGCCGATCCCTTGCTGGCCGCGGCTCATGCGCAGCCGGTGAAATTTCGAACCGTAGAGCAGCTTCGCAAAGATCGGCGGGATCTGCTGCCGCACGATGCCCGGCCCGTTGTCGATGACGGTGATGCGGAAGCGGTTCGCCTGGCTTGGCGGCGGCGGCGGATTGCCGTTTGCGACGACTTCGACCTTGACGACGACGTCGGGCAAGATCCCCGCCTCTTCGCAGGCGTCGAGCGCGTTGTCGACCGCCTCCTTGACGCAGGTGAGAAGCGCCTTTCTCGGATTATCGAAGCCGAGCAGATGGCGGTTTTTGGTGAAGAATTCGGAAACGGAAATTTCCCGCTGCCGCGCGCCCATCTCGACCGCGGTGAGCGTCCCCTTCGGTCGGGGCGCTGCGGCCGCGGATGTCGCGGCGTCGGTTTTCAGCATCGGTCTAGACATGCTTGTCTCATCTCTCCACGAATGGAAAATTTAATTTTCTGAAGCTGAGCTCGCGGGAGCGATGGAGCTGGCGTTCAGAAGCAACACTCCATCGTGCCGTCACCCGGCGGCTTTACGGCCGAGTGGGCATTGCCTCTCCCGCAGGAAAGTCGCGCTTTGGCTTATACGACCGGTGATGGCGGAAGCTCCAGAGAATCCGCTATCGGCGCGCCCATTATAGCAAAAAACGGCGGCCTTGGTGAGGCAAATTTGACGCGCTCTCGTGACCCGGCGAAGTCTTATCTCTTGAGAGCCTCATCGATCACCCTAAACGCCGCGTCGAGGTCCCTGAACTCCGGACGGTAAACCGGCATAAATTTATCGCCCGGTTTGGGCCTGTAAGGCGCGACGGCAGGGTCGACGGGAACATCTTCGCGCAAGCTGAACACCGGATCGATTCTCAGGAAATATTTTTGATAGTGAATTTGCCCTTCGCGCGACAGCAACCAGTTGGCGAGAAGCTTGGCCGCGTGCGGATGGGGCGGCCGGGCGAGAATGCTGAGCGACCCCTGAGTCGCGCGCATGTAAATGCCTTCTTTGAATGCTTTGGGCTCAAAGCGCCCCACGGGCAGGCCCTGCTTCATTGCCGCTTCGACATCGCTCGCCGAGGTGGCAAGAGCAATCGCGAATTTTCCCACGGCCAGCCAGTCGACGAGCTGGCGGCCGTCGCGCGAAAGCGTGATCTCAGTCTCGCCGAAGAGCTGCCTCAAGAACTTGGGGCCGAGGTCGGGATGATAATAGGCGAATTGCAAAAGCCCGCTCGGAAAGCCGGGAAGCTTGGGATCCATCGCCGCGATCTTTCCCTTCCATTTGGGCGCCGTGAGATCCCAATACGAGCTGAACTCCTTGGGGTCCGTCAGTTTGGCGTTATACGCCATATCGGAGCGCACCACGCCCTCGAAAACGAAGATGTATTTGTTTTCCGGATCGGCGTAGTGGTGCTGCTTTTGAAACCACTTTGACTCATCTTTGACCTCCGGCAGGACCAGGTTTGGCGCGATCGGCTCGAGAAACTTCGCGGGATAAAGAACATCGAGAGGGCTGCCGGAAGAGCCGAAATAAAGATCGGTCAGGTGCTTTCCGGCGCGCCTTTCCGCCATGATGCGCGACATCAACTCGCCGCCGCGTCCCGTGACCGACACGACCTTGATCGAAGGATAGAGCTTCGAGAACTCCGCGAAAACTTTCTCGAACGGGCCGCGCGTGTGATAGACCGTGACCTGCCCTTCCTTCTTGGCGGCCGCGACGGTTGCCTCCCATTCAGCTTGCCACGTCGCCGCCTCCGCCAGATTCAGCCAAACTCCAAGCACAAATCCCGCAATGAACCCTCTTGAAAGCCGCATCGTCATCCTAGGTTTTTCTGCAAAATCGCCGACCCGGTAAAGCCCTGAACAACGCCATCGCTCCACGCCAACGCAAAGCTGCAGGATAGACTTTCGCGACTTCAACAGCCGCAGTTCACACCTGTCGCAAGCCGCCGGGTCTCGTTGACAAAAGAGTAGGATACCGGATATTTCAAAAAGCGTAGAAGTGCAAGTCGCCGGCCGCGGCTTTGATAAGCTGCCGCGCCGTTAAACTCACAGAGGAGGGTTCGACCGTGGTCATGCTGGGCACCGATATGAAAGTGGCGGCGACGCCGAAAGAAGGTCTCGAAGAGTACAAGAAGTTCGACGGCTACGAAACCTGGCTCAAGAACGAGGGCGTCAAAGTCTACGAGGAATTCTATTTTCCGAACCTGGCGACGCTCGAGCTGGGGCCGTGGGAACGCAAAGGCGGGAGCGGCGCGGTCATTCATATCGCCAACCGCCACCTGCCCAACGACTGCCACGTCATCGAGATCAAGCCCAAAGGCAAATCCGCGCCCGAGCACCACATGTACGAGATCATGATCTACGTCCTTTCGGGCCGCGGCGCGACGATGATCTGGCACGACGAGAAGCGCAAGCAAACTTTCGAGTGGCACGCGGGGAGCCTCTTTTCGATCCCGCTGAACGCCTGGTACCAGAACTTTAACGGCAGCGGCGACGAGCCGGCGCGCTATATCGCCGTGACCAACGCTCCGCCGATGATGCGCCTTTTTCGCGACTACGATTTCATTTTCAACTGCGACTTCAAGTTTAAGAGCCGCTATGCCGGCGAGGAGGACTACTTCAGCGGCAAAGGCAAGCTTTTCAAGCGCCGCATCTGGGAATCGAACTTCATCGCCAACGCGCCGGACATGCTCCTCTACGGCTGGAAAGAGCGCGGCGCGGGCGGGATCAACGCGATGCTCGAGATGGCCGGCAACAACATAAAAAGCCACATCTCCGAATTCCCCGTCGGCACGTACAAGAAAGCCCACCGCCACGGGCCCGGCGCGCACCTGTTGTTGCTGAGCGGGAGCGCCGGCTTTTCGCTTCTCTGGACCAAGGAAGACCGCTCCGACATGGTCAAGTGCGACTGGCAGGTGGGCTCGATGGTGATCGTTCCCAACGACAACTGCTATCACCAGCATTTCAACTCCGGAAGCACGCGCGCCCGCTATCTGGCGCTTCGGGCGGGCGACATGGGGCTTTACTCCCCGCGCGGCGGCGGCGGCGAATACGCCGACAGGAGCCTAAAGGAGGGCGGCTGGCAGATCGAGTACGAAGACGAGGACCGCGAGATCCACGAGATCTTCGAAAAAGAGCTCGCCGCCAACGGCGCCACCTGCAGGATGAAAGCCTTCATCCCCTGGTGCACCGGCGAAGTGGGCCCTACCGACGAGCGTGACACGTAGATCTCCTCCACACATTGCGGCGCCAGAAACTTCTCGCAGAGAAAGCCGCGTCGGCTATCCTTAAGCGCGGCACGGAAAAAGTCCCGGCAAAAACAATGGCCGTGATTGATTGGTTGCCCGCGCGGCTCAAATTACGGATCGGCTCGCGGCCAAACGCAAAACCTCCTCGCGGCAATCCGGCAGGAGCCGCGGGAGGTTGTTCATGCCGCGCGGCCAGCGTCTTTCGACTCGATCCGCTACCTGATCGGCTCCATCCCGCGCACGATCTGGCGCGTTTTTTCTCGTCGCTCTCGAGATAGCGGCGGCACTCATCCGGCGGACGGTAAATTCGATCGCTTTTCGGGAAAGCCTCTGGCGCGCGCGTTTCGCGCACAAAGAAAAAGCTCAGGCTCAAGCCGACGACAAAGCTCAATTTGCCGCGGCCTCCCCCATTCGTGCCGGACTGGAAAGTTCTACGCCTCCAGAGTATCTCTCAACGCGTCCTCGTTGGGCTCCAGACCCAGACCCGGTTTTTCCGTCAGCGTCACCGTGCCGCGCGCCGGTTTTGGCGGGTCGCGATAGATCATTTCTCCCGCCACCCACATCGGCACGTGAAACTCCACGCGCCAGCCGTTGGCCACGCCCGCGATCAGGTGCATGTGCCAAGGGAAAAGTGCTTCCCAAACCGCATTGACACTCCTCTTGGACGGTCCTATGTTCGCAGTGGGGTCAAAAGAAATCTAATTCAAAGGAGGGCAAAGCGATGAGACAGTCATGGGTTTCGGGCGTCGTGGCGGGAACGCTATTTTTGGCTCTCCTCTTGCCTGCTTGGGCGGCCGAGGAAAAAGCTGCCGCTCCCAAAGAGGAAAAAATGGAGAAAGCCCAAAAGGCCGAGCCAAAGGCTTCAGCCCGGGGCTCCGAGGAAACCAAGAAGCTTCAGGAGGCGTTGAAAGCCAAAGGACAAGATCCGGGACCGATCGATGGCGTCATGGGTCCCAAGACGCGCGCCGCCTTGAAGGCCTTCCAGGAGGCGAGCGGTCTCAAGGGTACAGGAAGGCTCGACGACCAAACTGCCGAGAAGCTTGGGGTGGAAAAGCCGAAAGCAATGGCCAAGGAAACAAAGAAAGAAACCAAAGAGCCCATGGCCAAGGAAAAAAAGATGTAGTCATTCAGAAAATAAAAGAGGGGAAACTATTGTGGTTTCCCCTCTTGCCGTATCATCACGCCGTTGTATCGGCAGGAACTTACGGGCCGCCGAGCCCATCGAGCGGCAGCGCCGGTTAGTCCCGTGCGACTTCAACGGACATAATTCTTTTGCGTGCCGAAAATTGCTACCCGCCTGATCGTGTAGTCCCCGCCTTTATTCGAGATGACGAAGCCATCGAACGAATGGTTAAACGCGCGGTCGAACGTCTGAATGATCTCTTTGCCGTCCAACAACACTGTCATGGTCCCGTCGGCAGCGCGCCTCCACTCGATCTGGTGCAGTTGGCCGTCGTCGAGATCCACTACCTCATCGTACATTTCGATGATGGATGACCGGCCCGGCGCGACGCGCAGCAGCGTGAAAGACGGCCTCTTTCCGGGCTCATACGCGAGTCGATAGCCGCCGTCCTGCTGTGCTCCGCGGAAAGGACCGAACTCGATTCGATTTCCTTCCTGGGGATACCCTCTGGACCCTATTTCAAATTTCACGGCAAATGCATTGGTGATCGGCACTTCCGTGTAGATATGAGCTGCGGACGCAGACTGCGGCTCGACGTCCTGCCCTCGACTTGCCGAAGCGCCGCGGAAAATCCCCTCTAGAATATCCAGCGGTCCGCTGCTGGAGGCTCTTCGGGTCGCGGCCGCAATCTCGAAGCGCGTCCTCAACCCGGCGTTCTGGCTTACCCAGAAATCACCGTTTATCGTCGTCCATCTGGGATCAAACGTGTAGTCGCCGTCGCGGAAATCGTCGTAAAGCAGTGAAGCGCGCCAGGGCCAGTCGTAGCGCCGGACAAGGTCGCGCAGTTCCTGAAGAACTCCGGGGTCCGCAGAGCGACTCCGTTCCGCCCTTTGAATGACGTCCTTGAGTTGGTCTACGAACTCCAAAGTGCGCCCATCGCCTCCTGAACCTCTTGCCTCCTGGGCGATGGAGGGCGAAATGAGTGACAACCACAACAAAAATACCGGAACAGAAAGCCCGAAATGTATCCTGCCGTGCATGGCGTTCACCTCGTTCTCCGTTTAATGCCTTCGCCGCAGCCGGCGCCGCCGCGTGGCAAGGCATAGGACGCAAGACGCATACCATCGCTTGTTGCGTAAATCCGGCGTCGTTTTTTCAGGAGTTTTGCCCTTGTTTCGATTGGCGTCGAGCAAAATTTTGTCTCGGTACGCCAAAAATGCGCGCCTTGCGTCATCAGGGAAAGCTGTTCAACGCGCCGGCCGCGCTTAGTTAGCGGGGCCGCATCGACAGGAAAAGAACAAAGCGCCCTTAGGAGCCGAACAACGCCAGCGCCCGCACCTCGATGCTCTGGCGCGGCGGCGCGCTCGGCGGCGAAGTGGGATCCTGAAAAGACGTGTGGGGTGTAAAGCGCGCGCGCCCGTCCTTTTCCGAATCGTAGACTTTAAAGACGAGCGCCTCGTCGCGCCGCATTTCCGGAAAATAGTACCAGCGGTGCTCGGGATTGTACTTGAGCCGGTAGGTCTCTCCCACGCGGTGCGGGTAGCGCCGTTCCGCAACGAGGAAATCCCCCATGTCGACGCTTTTTGCGTCGGCAATTGCCAGCGGATTCTTCTGGATCGGCCGATTGATCGCCCGCCAGACCTGAACGATCGCGAAGCGGCGCGCTAGCAGCGTTTCCGCCTCATCCGGTAAAAGCTCGCGCAGGCGGTTCGGGCCGGACCACTCGGTATAGTCGTTGTGCGCCGAGAGCACCGGCTCGCGGATGAGCTTTTCTTCTCTTTCCGCCTCATCGCCCGAGCGCAACGTGTGGTCGAAGATCACCACGCGCGCCGCGCCCGATAGCTTTTTGATCAGCGCCTCAATCTCCGGATAATAAACCGACTCCAGCTCCGCGGCGTCGAAGAAATCCTTGACTTTGGTTTCGTGCTCGACAAAGACAAAGCCCTGCTCTTCGAGCGAGAGCCGATCGGCAATGAGGCGGCCGTTACGGATCGTCATGGGCTTGAGTTCGTGCACGCCCGTTCTGCGCCGGCGAATATTGTTCGGCCCAAACGTCTCGTTCACGAGCTTTTCGCCCGTGTCGACCGTGTAGGGGATCTCCGCGGTCACTTCGGTGATCATGACAACCTCCAATTTTCGGCTTACTTGCTCAAGAGCGGCATCAGCTCCCGCGCGGCCGCAAGCTTATCGACTTCCCACAGGGCGCGCGCGGCTCTGGCGACCCTCTCGGGCGGCAGCACCGCCGCCGCCAAGCGCTTGAACTTCTCTTGCACCATGTCGTCGGTCTGCGGATTCTCTGGCGTGCCCGTAGGATACGGAACCGTCTCAGTGTACGCCGTCCCGTCGTTCAGTTCGAGAGTGACGACAGCGGCGCGCCGCGATAGCGACGGGTCCTCGCTGACCTCGATCCGATTTCTCAGCTCGGCGACCGCGGGATCGTTCGCGCGCGCGTCGGTAAACTGCGCCGGAAGCGCCTCACCGTCGATGAGCGCGACGGCCATCGCGTGATAGTAGCAGAATTTCGCTTCCAGGCCCGTCCGCGGATGGCGCCGGCGCACCAGCGCCGGCGCCGTCTGGCGCACTCGCCCGTGCATGCGCTTTACCGCCTCGGGTGTAACGCCCGGCTTTTTCCTTAGAGCGAGCACGGCGTCGATGAATCCGTGGTTTGCCTGTCCGCAGGCGTAGGGCTTGAGCCCGTTGGCCGGCAGTTCCCAGCGCTGCCCGAGATCTTCGGTCGCTTCGTTGATATCGTGGCCTTTCGCCATCACGCCGACCAGGCCGCGCGGCCCCTCGAAGATGCCGTCGGTGCCCGTGAAACCCCGTTTCGCCAGCATCGCCGAGGTCAGGCCGTTTTGCGCCGCCTTGCCCGCGTGGAAGGGCTTGCACATCGAGCCAAAAACCTCGCGCACGCCCGAGGCCTGCGTCCCGGCAATGGCGAAAGCGTAGACCATCTGTTCCTGCGTGAGTCCCAAAAGACGGCCTGCCGCCGCCGCGGCTCCGAGAACCCCGCAGGTGTTCGTGATGTGCCAGTGCTCGGCGCCTTCGCGAAAGTGCGCCGTGATCACCAGGCCGATCCGGCACGCGACTTCAACGCCGATCGTAAAAGCCGCAAGCAACTCCCGCCCGCTCACCTCTTTCTGCTCGGCGATGGCCAATGCCGCAGGCAGTATCGGCGAGCTTGGATGGATCACGGTCGTGTGAGTGTCGTCGAAATCCTCGAAATGGCCCAAAAAGCCATTTGCCAGCGCCGCGTTCGCCGCGGAGGTCTTGAAATCCTTGCCAATGACGCTCGCCGCCGGCGCCGCGCCTTCGGCCTTAAACAGATCCAGCAGGATGTCGATCGCCGGATCCAGAGAAGCGTAGAGCGCAACGCCCGCATAGTTCATCAGGCAGCGCTTCGCCAGATGCATAATGTCCGGCGGAATTCTTTCCGTCGGGAAATTGATCGCGAAATCGGCGAACGCCGTCTCCGTTTTTCCCATGTTGCTCCTCCAGCATCGTGCGGTTGCTCAACGCTCATCGGGGCGGACACCCAGGTCCGCTGCGACCAATCATCGCCGCGAAAACTATCGGGCTCTCTGCAGCGCCTCAGTGCAAAATGAAAACTAAAATGCCACGCTTCAAATCACGGCTCTAAATCGTGATCGTGGCGGCGAACACGATCAACGAGCGCGAACACGGCTCGGATTTTGCCATCTCTGCGCTTTGAACTTCGCCGCGGCGTCCGGCCCGGCCGCTATCTGCCGCAGCAACGGCGGCTTATGGCTCGCCGTAAAAGCGCACGGGATTTTCCCACAGAAGCTTTCGCCGCCGGCTGTCGCTCAAGCTCCAGCTTAGAAAGCAGTCGACGGAGTTCGGGAACCGGCACTCGAAGTGCGGGTAGTCCGAAGCGTACATCAACACGCCCTCGCCGAGGAAATCGATCACCATCTCGATCATATCCTGGCCTTCGGACATCTCGATGCTGGAAAAAAATCTCCCTCCGGTTAGGTAGTCGCTGATCCTGTGCTCGAGCGCAGGAATGCTCCCCAGCACGTACTCCGCCTGGTCGTCGAGCCGCCGGCTCCAGAACGGCAACCAGCCGCAGCCGCTTTCGAGGATTCCAAAGCGCAGATTTTTGTATCGGTCCATGATTCCTGAGCCTACAAAGGAGCCGAGCGCGCGCATCGCGCCCCACGGATGCGCGGCCGAGCGCGCCAGAAACGCGTTCGCCCACAGATCGAGATAGCCGGGAAAGTAGGGCGGGCCCGCGTAGTGGCTGTGATACACAACGGCCAGGCCGAGCTCGTCGCACGCCTTCCAGACCGGCTCCATATCGGGATGGTCCAAGGGGATATCGTTTCGCGACTCCGGCAAAATACCGACCATCCAGCGCTCTTTTCCCCAGCGCCTGATCTCCTGGACGCACTCGTCGACGGCGGTAAGGAGAACGGGAGGCGCGGCCTTCAGGCGGCGCGGGTCTTCGCCGCAAAACTCGTGGAGATAGCGGTTGTAAGCGCGCATGAATCCAACGTCGAATTCATGATCGTTGAGCGAGCTTGTCGAGCCCGCTCCGCCGATCAAGAACTGCACATCCACGCCTTCTTCGTCCATGTCCTTGAGCCGCGCGCCCGCATCGTCATCGATGGCGCCCCTGGTCGCGTGGCGGGTTCCCATGTATTTCGACCGCGGCCTGAACTCGCCTGGCTCCGCCGCCGCCTTGCCCAGCATCCGGGAGTACGCGACGCGCTCGCCGAACGCGTAGGAATGGCGCCCCACGACCATTCCCTCGACGTCGCGCCGGTTTTCGCGCTTGTACGGCTCGAGCTCCGGCAAGCGCCGCCGCAGGCGCTCGTCGAAGTAAGGCGCGAGCGTCTCGATCGTGGGCCGGACGTGCGTGTCTGTGTCGAAAATCCTAAAGCCGTTTTTCATGGCTCTCTGTCCCTCATGTCAAAGGCCTATCCTTTTTCTTTGCCTTGCGCGGAGAGGCTAGCTTGAGGGCGTATGGGCGCCGAGAAAGCTCTTGATCCGCGCAACCGCCGGCGGCACGAGATCCGAGGGCTCGCGCCAT
Source organism: Candidatus Acidiferrales bacterium (assembly GCA_035559995.1). Lineage (GTDB taxonomy): Bacteria > Desulfobacterota > Binatia > UBA9968 > UBA9968 > DATMAM01. The sequence goes on along the minus strand of DATMAM010000033.1, from coordinate 152,844 downwards.
TCCGGAATCATCTCCGCGTTCGGCGCCAGCGCCGCAATCTCGTGTCCGATCGCGCGCGGGTGGTCCAGGTTGTTGCCGGGCATGACGAGCAGCGGCGTCCGGCACTTCTTGACGAATTCGCGCGTGACGCTGAACACAAAGTCGTTTGCCGCGAACATGCGCTTGCCAAACGCTTCCACCGCCGCCGGCTCGAGTTCCGGACGCTTTTCCGGGAGCGCCTTGGCCCAGCGGCCGTAGAGGTTCGTAGCGAGGACGTTTCGGTTCTCGTCGGAGATGCCGATCGGCTGCTCGAGCACCGCCGCGACGACCCGCTTGGGCGCGCGCTGGATCAGGCTCAAAGCGTAGGAGCAGCCGATGCAGCAGCCGAGCACGTGAAATCGTTCGATGCCCAAATGATTCATCAGGCCGAGCTGGTCCCCGGCGTAGCTGCCCCAGGGATCCTCCATCTCCAGCGGCCCCTTCGATCGCCCGGCGTTGCGCTGGTCCATCGCGATGCACCAGTATTGTTTCGAGAAGATTTCCATCGGATTGAAGGCCGAACGGTTCCAAAATTCGATCACCGAGTTCATCCCGCCCGGCGCGATCAGCAACAACGGAAACCCCGAACCGTAGGTCTCGTAATAGATGGAAACCTCACCCCGTTGCCACACGGACATGGTTCGACCCTCCGTTTTTGATTCCTCCTTATCGCGCGCGACCACCGCGACGCCTTCGCCATGCGTTGAGCGCGCATTCGACCCGCCCCCGCGACCGGAGGCGCGATGGCGGAGCAGACAAGCGCAGCGGTGCCGCGCCGGAGTCCGCGGACCCCAAAAGCGAGACGGCCAAAACCGGCCCCTTCAGCCTTCGCTTTCGTTGCATAGCCGGCGCCATCTGACTAAGCGAGCCGGGGCATCAACTCGTGCGCGATGAGCTCCATGGTTCGTCGCACCTCCGGCATCGAGACGCCGCCGAAGTTGACCATACAAATCACGTGGGTCACGCCGATCGCCTCGTATTCTCGCAGAATCTCCTCGGCGCGCTCGGGCGAAGCGAAGATCGCGAGCTTCTCGTTTCTAACGTCGTCGAAATCGGGAATCTTGCTTCCCGGGCGCCGGTAGGTTTTGTGAAACAAGAGTGTCCGGTGAAAGTACGGCCGCGCCAGCTCGACCGCCCGCTCGTCGTTCGGGTCGAGATAGAAGTGCAGGGCCACGATGATATCGGGCTCGGTTGTGTGCCCCGCGCCAAAATAAGACTCTTTGAACAGGTCGTTTTTCTCTTTTACTTCCCGAAGGCTGTTCGAGCGCACGAAGGGAATTCCCATGATCGGGAAGCCGAGCCGTCCCGCCCTTGCCAGAGTCTCGCTGCTTGAAGCCGCCACCCAGGTCGGCGGATGCGGCCTTTGCACGGGTTTCACGTAAAGCGAGCCGTTTTCGATGCGGTAAAACTTCCCGCTGTGGCAAAACGGGTCCTCGGTCCACGCCTTCAGGATCACGGCGAAAGCTTCCCAATATCTTTCTCTCGCCTCTTCCAGCGACATCCCCAGCGTCCTGTATTCGACCGGCGAAAAGCCGCTGCCGACCGCGAAATTGAGCCTGCCACCGCAGAGGTTGTCGGCAAACGCATACTCCTCGGCGAGGAGGAGCGGGTGATGAAAAGGCAGGACGCTGACCGCGGGCCCGAGCCTGATTTTCTGGGTTCGCCTCCCGAGGGCGGCAATCAACATCGGCGGCGAAGGCAGCGTTCCGTACCAGTAGAAATGGTGCTCGCCGAACCAGAAAGAGACAAAGCCCAGCTCCTCCGCCCATTCGGCCATCGTGAGAGTCTCTTCGTAAAAAGCACTGTTCGAGCGGCCGAGCTCAGGATGGTTATCGCCAAAAACAAAGATTCCAAACTTCATCTCGGCAAAGCTCCGAACCCGAAGCCGCGCGTCTTCGGGGCACGTCTGCGCTTATCCTGCAGCGGCTACTCGTTGTCAAGTGGCGCGCGGCGCGTTCGCGGCTTGCTCTTTTTGTTTCGCGTTTGCGACAGGGCCGGCCGGGCCGGAGCGGTAATTTTTTTCTCTCCGCCGTAACTTTTTTACGCCTTTGCTGCCGCGCGCCCGGCACCGGAACTCGAGCCGAGCCGATTTTTTAGCTGGCATGACCGTTGCAGCGTCGAGCTTGGGAAACCCGGGCGCGGACGGCTCTCACGTTTATGGCGTTCTGTCCGGGAAATTCTCGGCGGAGATAGGACACTCTCCGAAGGAGGCTATGCAAATGGAGCGGAGAAACTTGAGACGCGTTTTGTTAGGGGGCTTGCTGACGGCGCTCCTGGTCCCTCTCGCAGGATGCCACTACGACACCTACACGCGCCGGGATTATTATTATTACGACTACGATCCGCCGCGACACTACGGCCGTTACCGCGAGCGATACTACGACCGCGATTACTACCGCCGGCGCGACCGCGAGTTTTGCCACTATCATTCGGGCCACTATCACTGTCATCGGGCCTGAAAGCGTGCTGACAAAAAAAAGCTGGCGCTTTCGCTTCGATGAGGGATCGAGCGCGGTCGAAGCGCCGCGCTCGATTTACTTTTTCCGCCAGATCTCGGCAATTTCGCCTGCACTGGCGATATCGAAATGCGTCTGCTCCATCAGCCGCAAGGCCATCTCGTGCAGCTCGCGATGTCTCGAGCCAACGCAATCCTTAAGAATCACCACGTCGTATCCGAGATTGCGCCCGGTCCGGGCCGTACCTTCCACACCGCCTTCTGTGGCGACGCCGCCGATAACGATCGATCCGGTGCCCTTGCTCCGAAGCATGAGGTCGAAGTCCGTGCCGACAAATCCGTCGGGGCGCCTTTTGCGGAAGACGATATCTTGAGGCTGCGGCTTTAGCTCCTCGACAATTTCTGTTCCCCTCGGATCTTCTTTTTCTTTCAGGAGCTCGCTCGGGTCCGAGACTCTGGCGCGCCTCATCCTTATGCGCACCCACACTCCCGCCTCCTCTTTGACCAGATCGAATCCGGTCTGGACGGAATAGAAAACGGGCACGCCGACCTGACGCGCCAACGCGGATAGCTCTCTCAGTTTCCCCGCGATCTCTTTGTAATTGAAAGCGTTGGGCGCGATCGCGCGCTCCATATCCCAGAGAAGCAGCGCCGTGCGCTTCGGATCGACGATCTCCGCCAATGTGGCGGGTATTTTCTTTCCACCGATCTCGAACATAACCGCCTCCGTTCCTTTGGAACTATCGTGCCCCTACTCCAAACGCGCACCGGTGCCCGCGGCGTGTCTGGTTGCGGCCCGCCGCGTTTGCGATCGGCGCTCGTTTTCCGCTTTGAACCCGGGATCGAAGCCCGCCGGCGTTCCGCCGCCTACTTTTTCCTCCACACGTCGTGGACAAAACGCCGGAACGCTTCCGGATCCTTAGTTTCATCGGCGATCGCATACTTGAGTTCCGGTTTGATCCGCGAGTGCGGCGGTAGATCATCCTTGGGGATATCGACTCGCAAAGAGTTCCGCCCTCCCTGCGCAAACTTTTGATAGGCGATCTGTCCTTCGCGAGAGAGCAGCCAGTTGACAAAAACGACCGCGGCGTTGGGATGGGGCGCCCGGTTGATGAGAGCGATATTGCTGCCGCCTGGACCAATCAAGCCGCCTTCCTTGAACCTCGCCAGCTCAAACGTGTCCACCGGCAGGCCCTGCTTCTTTGCCGCCCAGAGCTCGATGCGGTCGGCATTTTGCAAACCGCCCAGGGCATATTTTCCCTGGGCGAGCCAGTCCACGAACTGGCGCGAGTCCCGCGTGACCCCGAGGTCCATTTCCGTGAGAAAGCGTCTTATAAACTCTGGACCCAGCTCGTCATGGTGGTACAAAAACTGCAAGATTTCGAACGTTCCGCTCGAAAGCGGCTCGGCAACCACGATCTTTCCCTTCCACCGGGGATGCAACAAATCCCAGTAGGACTTAAACTCAGACGGATTCACCAGAGTCGTGTTGTAATGGAAATAGTGCACCGGCGAGCCGCCAAAGGAGAAAATGTACTTCCGCTCTTCGTCTGCGTAGATGTGCCTTCCCCGCCACCACCTCGATGAGTCCAACACCTCGGGCAGCATCAGCAGCGGCTTGATCGGATCGAGAACGCCTGCTTTGAGCAAGCCCGATTGCGCCGAGCCGGCCCCGCCGATCAGAAAATCGACGAGGTACTTTCCGGCGCGCCTTTCGGTGAGGATTCTCGTGATCCGTTCGGATCCTCGAAGCGCGGCCACGGTAACCTTGATATCCGGAAAACTCCTCTCGAATTCCTGGAACACGCGTTCCAGTCCGGGAAACGTAAAGACGACAACCTTGCCTTCCTGTTTTCCGGCGCGGACAGTCCTGTGCCACTCTTCTCGCCAGTCCGCGTCCGCGTGCGCCAGACTCGCGATGGCCGCAGCCGCAATCACGGCCGTGGCGCCGATCGAGCGCGACTTGAGAACTTTCATTGCGCGTCGCTCGCGGCAAGTTCGCTTGCCGTCGCTCTCAACCGTCATTTCTTACTTTCCTACGGGGAATCCCCAAACGGCCGCTATCTTCTTGAACATGATCGGCTCGTAATCGCTTCTATCCCATCCTTCGAATACCGCCTTCGCCCCGGCTTTTTGCATTAGCTTCCATTGCTCGGTTCCAGGGACAAAAGGCGAGCCCCTGCCGAGACGGTCATAAATTTTTTGCCCGTCCGACGAGCTGGACCAACCGGAAAAGAGCACCGCCGCGTTCGGGCTTTGCGCTCCCCTCATGACCGCCATCATCTCCCCCAAGCTGACGGGCACCTCGCCCGGCACCGCCATCGCCAGCCTGGCCTTGGGATCGCGCCTGAGCACGCGGTGAATGCTCGCGTAGTGAGCGCCGCACAGCAGCGAAAACTCCCCCGCGGCAAGTTGGGCCAAAGCTTCCGACTGGCCGCTCTTCCAGAGAGGTTGATTGTCTTTGATCCGCCGCGCGTACTCGAGAATCTTTGCCTCGCCCCAACTTTTGTACAGCCCGACGAAAGAGCGCGGCGTGGTATCGACCGCCATTTTTCCCTTCCAGTACGGGTCCAGGCAATCGGACCAGTTCTTCGGGACCCGCTCGGGAGGCACCAGGGCCGTATTGTAGGCGATGATTCGGAGATTGAATCCGACCGCGGTGAAATAGCCGTCCGGGCTAAAGTGAACTTTTGGCGACGCGGGAAAAAGTTTTGCCCATTCGATCGGCCCGCCGACAATTCCCGCCTTGACGAATCGATGCTGCAGGGCGGCCGGGACATCGTATAGATCGTACTCCCACACGCCCGCCAGCGCCTCGTTGAGCACGCGCTCCGCGGGCTCAACGCCGCTCGTGCGCGCAATCTCCGCCTTGATCGCCGGGTAGTTTCGATTGAACGCCTCGAGAACGATCGCCGCGTCTTCCCGGGCGAGGCTCGCGCCAATCCGAAGCTTGCCTTCTTTACCCGCAAGCCTCACGACCTCCTCGAACGTGTTGCCCAATGCCGCGGCCTGAGCGCTTCCTTGCGACGAGGTAATCCAAACAGCCGCCGACAACGCGCCCAGGAGTGCCCTTCTCGTTCGCCAGAACTTCCGCTTCACGGTCCCGCGCCCACGCGGCGTGGGAGCAGAGCCGGGCGCACGCTCGCCATGTCCTGCGAAAACCTGTTCGCCTTTGACGCGCAGCCCCATTGCCGACCCGCCGAAGTTTAGCCGAAAGCCGTATGGCGTCCTGCCGCTCGGCTATCACAACGTCTTCCGAGAAGTCAACGAACTCCGGTAGACGATCACTATTGACATGCGCCGGGGCCCATCCAAGTATTAGGAAGTCAAAAGCAGCTGGTGGTCCGCGATCGAGGGCCGCGCCCTTGGGGTTTGAGATCCGGCATTTGCAATTCCGCAACGAGGACAGCCCGTTGACCTGCTCGGAAGGGCTTGGCCGGAGGGGGGCTTGCCGCGCAACCTGGTCCGCGTACCGGCTAACGCAATAATTCCATCGATGTGAGCGGACACCGCGGGCAAGCCAAAAACGCAGCGCCAAAGGAGGGATTATGCTTTCCAGCTCAAGGCGGATCCTTTACCTCGGAACCGAAGACGGGCTTTATTTCGCCGAACCCGAAGACGGCGGTTTCCGGTCTCGAGCGCTCGCGCTTCAAGGCAAAGGCGCCGTGCGCTCTCCGGTTGTCGTTGACCGCGCCGACCCTCGGCTCCTGTACGCCGGAACCACTCGCGCTGGCGTCTACCGAAGCGAGGACGCCGGCTTAACTTGGCGCGAGATCAACGACGGGATCATCTACAAAGAAGTCTGGTCGATCGCGCAGCACCCGCGGACGGGGGAGCTGTTTGCCGGGACGGGCCCGTCGTCGATCTTCAAAAGCCGTGACGGCGGCGATACATGGATCGATTGCGCGCAGCTGCGAAACTTGCCGGAAACGATCGACTGGACTTTTCCCCGCCCGCCCCACGTGAGCCACGTAAAGTCGCTGGCGCTGAGCGCCAACGATCCCGATGTCGTATTCGGAGCCGTCGAGGAAGGCTGGGTGATTCGTAGCCGAGACGGGGGAGAGACTTGGCAAAATCTCAAAGACGGCGTCGAGTTTGACGCCCATTGTATCGCGCTCATGCCGGACAACGAAAACATCGTCATCGTGACGTCCGGCAAAGGAGTCTATCGCAGCGAAAACGGCGGCGAGAACTTTACCGATTCGAGCATGGGCCTCGCCTGCCGTTACATGGCGCCGTTCGTCGTCCATCCCGCGCGCCCTGCCACGCTCTTCACGGCGGCGGCCGCGGTTCCGCCGTCCGCATGGCGGCGGCCCGAAGGGGCGGCATCGGCGTTTTACCGCAGCGACGATCAAGGAAAATCGTGGGAGAGACTTTCCGGCGGATTGCCCAGCCACTTCAGAGCCGCGCCGCGGGCGGTTGCCGTGGACCCTGAAGATCCGGATACATTCCTCGCCGGCATGACGGACGGTACCGTCTGGCTGAGCGAAAATGGCGGCGCGTCCTTCCGTCAAATTCTAGGCGGCTTGCCGCAGGTCACCAGCATCTCGGTTGCCCACCGGTAGCTGGTCCTGGTAGGCGCGCAGGGTTGGCCCGAACCATCGGACTATTCTCGCAGCGAAGAGCCAAACTTAGGCGCGGCGCTTTTCTACGGCCGCGACGCCGCGCGCTTGTGATAGTTCCAGATGCCGTCACGCCGCGGGCCGCGGCCTTTGAGGACGTCTTTGAAGTGCGGCTGCTCGTAGAGCGGCGGCCGGTTGACCATCTCGTCGAGAAGCTCGTCGCTCAGGTGCGGGTACTCTCTACCGTGGGCAGAGTAGGCCAGATAGTTCATCCGCGCCTGCTCCTCCAGCTGCGCCATATTCATCACGGCCTCCGAAAGGCTCTTTCCGGTCGTCACCGCGCCGTGACCGAGGAGCAGCATCGCTTTGTGATCGCCGAGTAGGCTGGCGACCTCCATCCCCTCCTCATCGCTCTGAATCGTCTTGACGTGAGGGTACATCGGCAGCCGCCGCCGCACCAGATGGGCCCCTTCCTGGCACATCGGCCTGAGCGTCCCCGTAAGGATGCTCATGAGGACGGTGTAGCGCGGGTGCACATGAACGACCGCCTGCACCTCCGGGTGCGTTTTGTAGATACAGGCGTGGATCTTGACTTCCGAGCACTGCGTCAGACCCGGCCGGGCGGCGACGAGATATCCCTCCGCGTCGCACATGACCATGTCGTCCGGCTCCATGAGCGCGAGCGCGTCAAACTCGTATTCACGCCCCTTGACGAAAAAATGGTTCGGCTCCGAAGGAACGCGCATGCTCGCGTGACCGAGCGCCGCGGTGACACCGGTGGCCAGCCCGAGGCTGGCAAGGACGCGATTGGCCGCGGCAACCTCGCGTTTTATCTCCTCCAGGCCTGAATTCATTTCCCGTTCCAATCGGTTTTCATCTTCTAAGTCGCGGATGCTTCGAAGTGGCTTGGTGCAGAGCCTTGGACACGCGCGGTCGGTGGCCGGCTCCTTGGCGGCCACCGACCGCCTGTTGGGACGGAGATGAGCCGAGCGCTACCCGGCCGATTCGGCGAAAAACTTGCCGGGCATTTCAATGGGCGGAAGCGATTTGTTCTCCACCGATCCGCCGGCAATCGGCGTGCCGTCCGGCATGACGCGCGCGGCTTGGCTTTTCGGCGGCCTATCCGGCGTGTACGCCGCAACGCGCAGCACCACGAGATTGCCCTCGCCGGTGTTCAGGTAACGATAGTACGCGCCCTTGGGCAGCATGACGCCCTGGTAAGGCTTTAGTTTCATCTCGTTGCCCTTCTCGTCGAACACGCTCATCTCGCCTTCCAGGACGATAAAAGCGTGGTCCTGGTTGAGGTGGGTGTGAATCTCGTTCTCGCCGCCCTCGGCGTTGATCTTGACGGCAATCCACATGTTGTCCGTCTGCGCAACGGTTTGCGTAATCCGTCCTTGCTTCATGTAAGGGGTCTTGAGCGAAAACTTTTGCGCCTTGGGCGTCTCTTTGGTCTCCGATCTCGCTGCCGCAGTTGCTTCCATTCGTTGCCTCCTTGTTCGTTTTTAGCTCCGACGAACCCCAACATAATACCAAACCGCGAAAAGGATCAACACCCGCCGATCTCCTTTGTCGCGAGTTCACTGCCAATAACCGAATCCCATCGCGCAGCCGACTCCTCTGGCGGTCCTGTAGCAGGGCACGTAGTCGATCATCGTTATTCCTGTGCCGGCGACGGCGGCGGCGATAATCCAGTTGCGCAACTCCGAAGTCCCCTCAATCAAAACGGACGAAGGCATGCCGCCGAGGTAAGCGGAATCGTGGGTTTTCAAGGCGGCGATAAACTGGCGGTCGAGCTCTTCATCGATTTTGGTGTGGCTCAACCCGCCCGATGCGATAACGACCACGCTCTCCGCGCCGCCAGAGCCGCGGATGATCTCTGCGAGAGCCTTGCCGAACGCGAGGCATCTTTTTGCGGTCGGCGCCGGCGGATAATAAGTGTTGACCATGATGGGCACGATGGGATAGTTCCGCTCCGGCATCAGAAAATGAAGCACTCTTCCGAAGGCGTGCCCCAGGCCGGCCTCAAGCCGCGTTTTTCGCGACCACGCCGGATCGAATCCCGCCTCCATGAGCCCGTCCAGAAGCGAATGCGCCATTTCGCGATGAACCTTGTAGAGCTTTCTCTGCGCGAGCGGCGACTCGCCGAAATATCTGAAGTGAAGCGTCGCATAAACTTCCCGCTCGATATAAAACGTAAACGGCGGCGTGTTGTCCTCGAAAATATTTTCGCGCTGGTCGTCGCCGATGAGAATCAAGGCGTCCGGCGCCCACTCATCGAGCTTTTGCCGGAGCAATGCCAGCGCCGCCATGCAGCGAGCAAATTTGGCCTGCTTCGCCTCGAGCGTAAGTTCCTTCGCGAGCTCAGGTCGCTCCGGTCCCGGGTCCTTCACCCTGTCCGGAAGCTCGTGCCACTTTTCGGGAGGCATCAGCAGTTGCGGAGCGTGGGCCGTGCCTATGCAGCCAATAATTTCACCCATAGAATCTCCCTTTCGCTCTTGTGCCGCCTCGCGCTGTGGTTCCGCGGCGCGTTTATTTCCTTCCGGCTTCGGCTACTCGCTGTGGCCCGCCTGGGTACGTTCTACACTTGTTACGATCCTACACCAGCCGATCGAACGGTGACAACAAAATTGCCGGTCGCCGTAATGTTTTTCCGCTGTCACGCCGCTTCGTTGCGCCACGATTGCGCAGGCCGTGGTCGATATTGCCTTTCGGCTCCATGGTACAGGGCTTGCCTAAAGGACCTTTGCTAGATCGAGGTTGGGCATGCGTTAGCTCATGAAGGGACACGGCGCCGTCGGAGGTTACGGCAAGTGACGCGCCAACTTCAAACATAAAGAATTCTATTCAGGGAGGAACGCGTATGAACACTCCAGCTTATGTGAGGAAATTTTCGCTGGCGTTGGCCGCTTGCGCTTTCGTCGCGCTTTCGGCGGCGGACTTAGCCGCAGGGGACAACGGCAAAGCAAAGGGGAAGGGAAAAATAGCCGCGCTTAAGGAAAACCACGGCCGCGAAGCAGGCGAGCTTCCGTTTGGCTTGGAACAACACATCGAGAACAAGGGCGATCTCCCTTCCGGATTGCAGAAAAAGAAGGATGCGGACGGCTCGCTCACCCGGGGCCTCGACGAGGGAGGGAAAAAGCTAAAGCTGTCGGGCCACTCAAAGAAGGGGCAGCGCTAAACGATCTTCCGGCTGCCGCACGAGGAGGATGCACATGAGAAGCCTAAGGCTTTTTTTCGCGCGCGGGCTTATGGTCACGGCGCTGGCCCTTCCGGGAGCGCGGGCATTGGCCGACGACCGCGGTCCCTTTCACGTGCCGCCAGGCCACTTGCCGCCCCCGGGCAAGTGCCGCATCTGGTATCCGGGAACGCCCCCGGGACATCAGCCGCCGCCGGGTGATTGCCGCGCGCTCAGGCGGAAGGTTCCTCCGGGCGCCTGGCTTGTCGGGCGCGACAGGCGGTGGAGCCACGAGGAGCTGCGTTCCTACCGCTACGCTCGCGACGAGCGCGATTATCGCCGTACCAGCAGGCGCGAGATAAGAGAGGACATCCGAGATGTCCGCGACGCTCGCAGGGAGCTGCGGGAGGACCGCCAGCAGCTGGAAAGCTACCGCGCGGAGCTTAGAAGAGACCGGGCCGAGCTGAGGCGCGATCGCCGCGACGGCGCGGGCCGAAAAGAGATCCGCCAGGACCGGCGTGAGATCCGCGAGGACTTGGAAAAAGTCGCCGCAGCGCAAAAAGAAGTCCGCCTGAGCGAAAAGCGGCTGGCAGAAGCGCGCCAGGAGCTTCGAGAGGACTTGCGGCGCCGCTAGCGAGCCAGGCGGCGGGCTTGACCGGCGGCCCCGGATGAGCCCGCCTTAAGCAGGCCCAGAGCTTTTTGCGGCGGCTTTGAACTTTCAGCCCTCTCCCAAAATTTTTTGGGAGAATTTACGGCCGCGTCCGCTAACTCCGCCGCGGCCGCTCCGGCCACTCCGGATCGGTTTTTTCCAGAATCTCATCTTTTAGTTTGGCGTACGTGCGCGCCAGATCGGGATCGCGCTTTTCCAGGTACGCGCGCAGCGTCTCGACTTCGATCCTCAGGCTGTCGATCGCGGCCTGCAGGTTGCGCTTCGTTTCCTGGCAGAAGGAAACCGCCGACTCGACCTGCTGCATCAACAGGCGAAACCGCTGCTCGAGATCCTTTTCCTCCATCGCTCCTCCTTTTTGGCGCTACGCTTTCCAGCCCAGCGGAGGCTCATCCTTGCCCTCCGATTCGACTTTGCCTCCTCTCAAGATCGCGCACCAAATCCGGCACGTTTGCTTCTCGGGCGCGGAGATCAGGGCACGATCTCGTAGCGCTTGACGACCGGTCGCTCGCCCTGAAGCCCTCGCGCGTGCCTCTTGATCTCGTCGTGCGCTTTGCTCCGACGGTAGGCCTCGATAGCTTCATGGCTTTCCCACGCGGAGTACGAGATGTACTCTCCCGGGCTCTCGACGCATTTCAGCAGCTCCTCTGAGAGACAGCCGGGCTCTTGAATCATCAGCGGAGCGCAACTTTCTTTCCAGAGCCGCTCCGCATGGCCTGCTTGCTCGGGAGCCACCTTGACGTAAATCAGCCGCACGACGGCCATTGTTATCCTCCGTTGTTCTCGGCCGCCCGGCCGAGGACCTGACAGTGAAGTTGTGCGCGAAAGCGAAGAGACAGGCGAAATAGGCGGCGCAAGATGCGTACCACAAAAGGATGTCGCAAGTCCGGAGGAGCGCGGGGCCGATCGTCGCAGAAGCGAGATCGAAGCTCGCCCTAATTACCGGAAACGAGACAAACGAAACACGCGGCGGCGGGAAGAAAAGTTTTCAAGCTTGGCCCGTCGGTTGCTTCGATTGTTGCTTCTACTTTGGATTTCTCGAAACGGCGGCGTTTTGTATCTCGTCATGAATTCAGACCTCACCCGACAGATGCTCGCGCTTCGGCCCGGCGATCACCTGTGCCTGTTTTACAACCGCGATCCCGCCGAGCAAATGCCCGCGCTCGTTCCGTTTATCCAGGACGGCCTCCGACGCGATGAGCAGTTTATCTATATCGCTGACGACCAAACCGTGGAGGAACTTCTATGCATCAACGCCCGCGACGCGATGCCCGGCGGCGGAAAGCTCACGCTTCGCACGCGCGCGGTCGCGAGCTAAGCGGAATTTGAGCCAACGCGCTATGCGTGCATCGAGGTCAGCGATACCGGCAAAGGCATCGATCCCGGGGACAAAGATCGTATCTTCGAGCCGTTCTTCACGACCAAAAAGGTCGGCGAAGGAAGCGGTCTCGGGCTCGCCATCGTCTACGGCATCGTAAAGAGCCACGGCGGCCAGATCGACGTGGAAAGCCGGCCGGGCGCGGGCGCCGTGTTCCGGCTGTATCTGCCGATCGCCACGGCGTCCGAGAGAATCCCCGGCGGCACGCGCGCGCCGTCGCCGGTAACGGCGCCCGCTCAGCCCCGGGCGACGGTGCTCGTTGTCGAGGACGATCGGGCGACGGTGCGTCTTTTAACCGACCGTTTACGCGAGAGCGGCTACGAAGTCATCTCGGCTCTGGATGGCGCCCAGGCCGTTACGCTGTACCGGGAGCACAAGCACCGAATCGACGCCGTCCTGCTCGACCTCGGCCTGCCGAAAATTGCCGGGTGGGATGTGATTTCACAAATTAAGGACGAAAACGCCCAGCGCAAGCTCATTGTCACCAGCGGCTACATCGATCCCGAGTTTCGAGCCAAAATTGTCGGCGCGGGCGTCACGTGCTTCGTCGACAAGCCTTACCTGCCCGACACAATACTCGAGCGCCTGCAGCGCGTGATCCCAGCTTGCGGGCCGCGACGCTCGCTCCGCTGAGCCGAATCTCCCGCCCTAGTTGCCCGCCCGCGCGCCGCCTTGTATCTTTTAGCGGCGCTTTGGCCGCCTTGCTTTTGCTAAAAGGAAAGACCCTGCCGTGAAGATCGTTTCAAAGACACGCGCGCGCGCCCGCTGGAAGCGCCTTTTTTCGCTTTTTGCTTCGCTGGCCCTCGTCTTCAACGCGGCCGCCGGCAGGGCCGCGGCCGAACCCGATGTCCTGCGCGCGACCTTGGCCAACGGGCTCAGCGTGGTCATCGTGCGAAACGATCTCGCGCCTGTGGTGACAACCCAGGTGAACTACCTGGTGGGCTCCAACGAATCCCCTCCCGGCTTTCCCGGCACGGCGCACGCCGTCGAGCACATGATGTTTCGCGGCAGTCCCGGGCTTTCGGCGGCCCAGCTTTCGAGCATCATGGCGGCGATGGGCGGCCACTTTAACGCGGCCACGCAGCAAACTGTGACGCAGTATTTCTTTACGGTTGCCGCGAGCGATCTCGAGACGGCGCTCCGCATGCGCGGCATCGTGAGCAGCCCCGAGCTCTGGCGCCAGGAGCGCGGCGCGATCGAGCAGGAAGTGGCGCAGAATCTCTCCAACCCGCAGTATCTATCCTACTCGCGCGTGCTGCGGCAGCTCTTTGCGGCAACGCCGTACGCGTACGACCCGTTGGGCACGCGCCCTTCTTTTCAAAAGACAACGGCGAAGATGCTGCGGGACTTTCACCGCAAATGGTACGCCCCGAACAATGCGATCCTCGTGATCGCCGGCGCCATTGAGCCCAAAGCGGCCCTGACGACCGTCAGGCGCTTGTTCGAAAACATTCCGCGGCGCGCCGTGCCGGCCCGTCCGCAGGTCCGGCTTCAGCCGCTCAAACCGGCAACGATCGAGATCGATACCGATCTCCCTTACGGCCACGTGGCGGTGGCTTACCGGCTTCCCGGCTACCGCGACGCCGATTTTGCCGCCGGCCTGATCTTGGCCGACGTCCTCGACAGCCGCAGGGGTGAGCTGTACGCGCTGGCGGCCGAAGGAAAGTCTCTCACCGGCGGCTTCGACGGGATCGCGTTTCCCGACGTCGCCCTCGGCTTCGCCAATGCGGCGTTCGCTCCCGGACAGGACAGCAAGGCTCTGGCCGCCGAAATGAAGCGTATCGTCGACGATTACGTGAAAAGCGGCTTTTCCTCGGACCTCGTGGAGGCCGCCAAACGCCGACAGATAGCGGAAGCCGAGTTCCGCAAGAATTCCATACCGGGTCTTGCGGCCGAGTGGTCGCAAGCGCTCGCCGTCGAGGGGCGCAACTCACCGGACGAAAGCACGGACGCGCTCAAAAGGGTTAGCGTTGCCGATGTCGACCGCGTCGCCCGCAAGTATCTCGTCAACGAGACCGCAACCGTCGTCATACTGACGCCGCGTGAATCGGGCAAAGCGGTGGCCGCCGCCGAGTCCCGGCCGCCGGCGGAGTCTTTTGCGCCGAGAGAAGTCAGACCGGTGCCGCTACCGGCGTGGGCGAAAAAGACGCTCGCGCCGGTAGCGATCCCTGCCTCGAGAGTGAGCCCGGCGGCGGCGGAACTTGCAAATGGGCTAAAGCTGATCGTCCAGACCGAGGATATCAGCGACACGGTCACGCTATACGGCCAGGTCAAGAATCGCGCCGAGCTTCAGGTGCCGCCGGGAAAAGAAGGCGTCGACGAGATTTTGGCCCAGCTGTTTTCGTACGGCTCCGCCGGCCTGGACCGCCTCGCTTTTCAGCAGGCGCTCGATGCCATCGGAGCCCAGGCGACGGCGGGAACGAATTTTTCCCTTCGGGTGCTCGCCCGCGATTTCGAACGCGGCGTCGAGCTTTTGGCGGACAATCTCTTGCGACCCCGGCTACCGGAAGAGGCATTCGAAGCGGTGCGGCAGCGCACCGCTCAGGCTGTCGCCGGCCGGCTGCAAAGCCCCGTTTATCTCTCCCATCGCGCATTCCTGCAGGCGCTTTACCCGCAAGGCGATCCCGCTCTGCGCCAGGCGACGCCCGAGACCGTCAAGTCCCTCAACCTCGAGGACGTGCGCGCCTATTACCAAAGCGTCTTTCGTCCCGATCTCACGAGCATCGTCGTGATCGGGCGGGTAACCCACGACGAGGCCAGACGGGTCGTGGAAAAATATTTCGGCCCCTGGCGCGCCGAGGGTCGCAAACCTGAAACCGATCTGCCTCCCGTGCCTAGAAACGAAGCGGCGGCGATCCACGTGCCGGATTCGAGCCGCGTTCAAGACGACGTGACGCTCGGTCAAACTTTTCCGCTGACGCGACAAGATGCCGACTACTACGCTCTCCAGCTCGGGCTGCAAGTCCTTTCCGGGGGGTTTTATGCGAGCCGCCTTTACCGCGACCTGCGGGAGAGAACGGGCCTCGTTTACGGCGTCGAGGCGCAACTGCAAAGCAGTAAGACGCGTTCCGTCTTCGTCGTATCTTACGCTTGCGATCCGCCCAACGTCGGCAAGGCGCGGGCTTTGGTGGAGCGGAACCTGCGCGACATGCAGCAAAAGCCGGTCTCGCCCGAAGAGCTGCTGCGGGCAAAGACGCTGCTCCTGCGCGCCATTCCGCTCAGCGAATCCAGCACGCACGGGATCGCCGCGGGCTTGCTCGAACGCTCCGTGAAGGACCTGCCGCTCGACGAACCCGTTCGCGCCGCCCGGCGCTACCACGCGCTCAGCGCTCAAGGCGTGCGCGACGCGTTTGCCCGCTGGATCGAGCTCGGCCGGCTCGCTCAGGTGGTCCTGGGGCCGCCGCCAAAGTAGGATTCAGCTCCCCGTTCGACGGGGAGTTTTTGACGGTTCCAGTCGAGCATGCCGCCTTTGAGATTGAACACCTGCTCGAAGCCCAAGCCCGTGAGGATCGCCGCGGCCGTCGTGCTGCGGACTCCCGCCCGGCAGATCGCGACGATTTGCCGCCCGTGATACCGCTCGAGCTCCGCCACCCGCGACGGGAGCTCTTTGAGGGGGATCAGAACGCTCCCGGGAATGTGGCCCAGCTCCCCTGTGAACTCTTCCGGCTCGCGGACATCGAGCAAAAGCGGCGGCGACGCCCCGGCCATCATCGCCTGGACCTCCTGCGGCGTCAGCTGCCGGACCTGGTTCAGCTCCGCAAGCGACGGGAATTTCAGGCTGTCATCGTCGAGGGCCGACTGGTTCGGCTGGAGAACTTCCTGAATTTTGTCGGGCAGCGGCAGGCCCAAGCTGTTCATGAGCTCGATGTACTGCTCCCTGGTCCGCCCGGCAAGGCGCGGATTGAGGCGCTTCTCCTCGCCGATTGTGGAGTGGGTGTTGCCGCGATAGTCGTGCGCCGGGAAGACCAGCGTGCTGTCCGGCAGCGCGAAGATTTTTTTCGTGATCGAATCGTACTGCTCGCCGGGATCGCCGCCGGCAAAGTCGCACCGGCCGGTCCCGCGGATGAGCAAGGTGTCGCCGGTGAGCACGCGCTCTCCGAGAACGAGGCTCATGCTATCGGGAGTGTGCCCGGGCGTATGGAGGACGCGCAGCTCCAATTCTCCGATCGCGATCGTCTCGCCCTCCTCGACGTGACGGTCCACGTGCGGGGCGGGGGCGCGTTCATGCATCACGACTTTTGCCGAGGTTAGATCTTTGAGCTCGATGCTCGCCGTGCGGTGATCGGCGTGCGTGTGCGTGTCGATGACGGCCTCGAGCTTGAGCCCCTGATAAGCGAGAAACGCCAGATAGCGGTCCACCCGTTCGCGGAGCGGATCGACCAGAGCCGCTTTGCGCGTCGCCTCGCAGGCGATAAGATAAGTCTTGCACTTGGCGCGATTGAGCTCGCGAAAGATCATGAGCTTGCCTCCTGCCGGTTCGCCGGCCTGGCAGCGATCTTCAATCGGTTGTGGTGCCAGCCTTATCGACCGCCAAGCTCGAGCGTATAGCCTCCCGTCGCCGGGACATTTCTGCTGCCGACGATCAGACTGTAAGTGCCGCCCTTGAACAGCGTGTGCACGCCCGGGTCGCCGCAGCCCAAGCAGCTGTCGAACACTTCCATATCATTATCGTCGACCAGCCGCCACCGGACGAGAGCCATTTGCGGGCTGTGCTCGACGATCCGAAAATACACCTTCTGTCCGGACTTGGCGGTGAAAACATAAACATCTTCTGCTCCGGGCGATTCGATCAGTCCGGCGCCGGCGCCGGGCCCGCCGGCCGTTATCCTGTCGCCGATGCGAACGGAGAACTTGTCTGGCGGCGGGACGTCGAAAAGCTGGAGCCGGTAGACGCCGGTTGCCGGGTTATTCTTCCCGCCGACGGTCATCGTGTATGAACCGCCTCTGGTGAGCGTGTGCGCGCCGGGATCGCCGCAGCCGAGGCATGAGTCGAATAGCTCCATGCCCAGCTCGTCGGTGAGCCGCCACGAAACCAGGTGCATTCCCGGGCCGTGCTCCAGCATGCGAAAGTACACCCTTTGCCGCGGCTTCGCCGTAAACAAATACACGTCTTCCGTGCCGGGAAGCTCGATGTTTCCGGCGCCCTCGGCCGGCACGCCATCGCCGATTTTGTCTCCGATCCGAATGCGAAAAGCTCCCGTCGAAGCGGCGGAAGGTTTCGCCACAGGAGAGGCTTCCGTGGGAGCGATCGCGCTCGGAGCGCTGGGCCCAGGCGGGCCAGAACTGCGCGCGTTCGGGCCTCGATCGCTTCTTTGCCAGACGCTCCTTGCAAGCATCAGGCCCGCCGCCACGATAACGAGCCCGGCCGCGATCACCGCGCCGGGCGCGCGCCACCGGCGCGGCGCTCGGTTAAGCAAGTTTTCCCGGCCGGCCTTCGCCTGCTCCGGCTGGCCGAGGACATCTTTGACGGCGCGCACCAGCCGATCAAATTCTTCGCCAGCCGGCGCGCCGGACCAATCGACCAGCCGCGCCGCTTGAATGCGCTTGAACTCGAAAGGGATCGGCACATCGTCGATGAGAACGGGAATGAGACGCTCCTTGTCGGCCGCCGCCGCCGCTTCCGTTTTGACCCACCGCGAGCGCACCGACGCCTGCGACCAGAGCACGATCACGCACCGGGCGCCGTTCAATTCCTCTTCGATCACCTGATCGAAGCTCTTCCCGGGCGGAATTTCCCGATCCCACCAGACGCTCCACCCCAGGCACTCGAGCGCTCCCGCCACCTGGCGGGCGCGCTCGCGGTCCTCGCCGGCGTAACTAAGAAAGATGTCGTTCATACATTGGCGGCGTCGGCTTGCCCACGATGCGAGGCTGCCCGGGACGCCGGCGCGACTCCCGGCAAAAGCTCTTCGAGCCGCGCGAGCGGTTCCTCCAGGCTCGCGATCGCCTCGCTCCAGAACCCGGCCGACTCGAGATCGCGCCCGAGGCTTTGCCGCGCGACGTTCTCGACCGTGTCGCTGCCGGAAAGGCGCAAGAAGTTTTCGTACTTGGGCAGAAACGCGCTGCCTTCTTTTCGAAACATCGAAAACAGGGCGCGGCTCAACAAAAACCCCAACGTGTACGGAAAATTGTAGAAAGTCGTTCCCGTGATGTAAAAATGCAGCTTTGAGGCCCAGAAGTAAGGATCTTCGCCGCCCGTTTCCAGCGCATCGCCCAGGATCCGCCGCTGCGTCTCGACCATGAGCTCCTTCAAGCGGCTGACGCCCAGCTCGCCGCCGCCGCGCTCTTCGTAGAGCGCCTTCTCAAATGCAAAGCGAACAGGAATGTCCAGCAGGTAGACCGCGGCATGGCCAAGCTCCATGTCGAGAAGAAAACATTGCCGCGCATCGCCGGCGCCGGCGTCGCGCAGAGCGCCTTCGAGGAAAACGAGCTCGGCGAAGGTCGATGCGGTCTCGGCCAGCGTCATCGGGTAGGCGCGCGCGAAAGGCCGGAGATCGCGCATCAGCTCGCCGTGATAGGCATGGCCGGACTCGTGCGCGAGCGTGACCGCGTCGCCAAAGGAGCCGTCGTACGTCATAAAAATCCGCGCCTCGTTGGTGAGCAGCGACCCCGTGCAGAAAGCGCCCGGCCGCTTTCCGGGCCGGGGCTCCCACTCGATCCAGTTGCGGCGCACCATCTCGCGAAAGAAATCGCCGAGCCGCGGGTAGGCGCGCGCGAAACAACTAGCCACCATCGCCGTCGCCTGCTCCCACGGGATGCGCTCCTGATCGGCGACGGCAAGCGGCGCTGCCAAGTCGTACCAGGCAACCCGGTCGCGGCCCATCGCGCGCGCTTTCAGACGGCAGATGCGCCGCGGCAGCTCGAGATTGGCAAACACCGCCTCGAACATCGCGTCGAGAGTTCTTCTCGTGATCGCCGACTGAAACAGCGCCACCTCGAGGAAATCGCTTACGCCCCGGTGGCGGTTGAGCGTCAGCCGCGCGCCCGCGATCGCGTTGAGCGCGGCTGCGGCCACGTCTTCCACGCTTGACCACGCGGCGTTCCCGCCGTCGAACGCGGCTTTTCTTATTCGCCGGTCGGGATTTTCCAGCAGCGACCGGCGCTGCGACATGGGCAGGCGCTGGCGCCCCCCGTCGGGGAACTCCATGTCGAATTCGAGCTTCCCCGAGACCCTGTCGTACAGCCGGCCCCACGCCTGAATGCCGTCGACCGCGAGCTCGTGAGCGAGATTTTCCTTCTCGGCATCCATCGAGCGGCGCGAGTCTTCGCGGAGTCGCGCCAGAAAATGGCCGGCGCCGCGCAAGCGCGGGCGGTCGGCAAAGAGCGCGAAAGTTTCCGCCGCGCAATCCTTGAGCGCGCGCAACAACTGCACGCGGATCTTGGAAAACTCCGCGCGAACCACGGCCAGGGAAGCCGATTCCTTGAGATAAGCCTCGTTTCGGCTATCCGCGGAGGCAAGGCAGCTGATATACGAACCCAGGTGGGACAACCGGCGCTGGATATCTTCGTAGGCGCAAAAAACTTCCTCCCAAGCGTCCTGATTTTCGCTGGAGAGCGGGGGTAAAGTTGCCGCCTTTTCGCAGAGCGCGCCGATGTCCCGCGCGAGGCGCTGCTTGAAACTTACCATTTCGGCGCCGTTGAATTCGGCAAAAAAGCTCGCCAAGTCCCAGTTCACCGTAAAACCCCCACGCGAAATTTGTGCGACGGTTGCTTTTATCGCGCGGCAGCGCCGCTCTGATCTTCCCCCGTGACCGGGAACGTGAATTCCCTCCGGACATATCCGCTGCCCGGCCCGACATCCGTTCGGACCTCGAGCCAGTCTCCGCGCTGATCGACAACCGTCACGATCGCGCCGCTTTCAAGCGTGGCGGATTGTGCGGCCCCGAACCGAGGCTCGAGCCGCAGCGGCACCGGCACGCGAACTCGCACCAGGCCGCGCGCCTTTTTGGCCATTGTCCCCCCGGCGGGCGCCGCTTCGGCGAGCTTTGCCGGCGCCGGCTTTGTCGCCCGCTCCTTTCGCATCGCCGGCGCCTCCGCCGCTTTTGCCGGCGGCGCGGCTTGCCGCTCCAGAAACGGCTCGGCTCGCCCGCCCGCTTCGTGCGGCCTTTCCCCGGACAAGGCGCGAGCCTTCTCCACAAAAGCTTCAGGACCCTCTTCGACGGCCGCCAGGCGCGCCGGCTGGCTTGGGCCGCGAGCTTTTTCCGCTCGCGGATAAACAAGCGCGATGCCCGCGGCCGCGAGAAAACAGACCGCCAAACGGACGATCCTTGGTTTCCTTTCCGCAAGCCGCCGCTGCTCCGGCCTCGGGTCGCGCACGGCGGCTGCGCTATCGCCCGGCGCGCGCTTCGGGCCTTCGCCGGGCGGCAGGCGCTTTTGGCTGCGCCAGACCTCCGCCAGCGGTTGATCGAGAACGAGCCGGCGCGCCAGCCGCTGACAGAGCCGCACCCGATCGGCGCGGTTCTCGCGCTTGGCCTCCTCGAAACCGACGACGAACACGCGGCGGAGAATCTCCTTTTCTTTTTCGGAAAAGGCCCTCGTCGCCACGAACGAATCGATCCTTTCCTCGTGCGCGGCGAAAGAATCGACCTTCATCGATGCATAGAGATGGTAGAGCGCCAGCTCGAGCGACAAATCGCCGCGCTTGCGGTGGGGCTCGAGGGCGGCGATCACCTCCGAGTACCTTTCTTGATCGATCAGCCTCTCGATCTCGTCGGCCCGCGGCCGGTCACCCGGCTCTAAAGTGCTGGACGCGCTCATGGCTGCTCGCTGCCGCGCGGCGCGCTATTCTAGCATGTCCCCCGAGTTTTCACGAAACAACCGCGCGCACCCGCCCGGCTTTACCCATCGCCTTCGGTGGGAGATGGCTGTTCAGATGACGCGGCGCCTGAGATAGGCGCTGAGATAATCGACCAAGGTGACCAGAAGATAGATCGCCATGATCAATGTCAGGAGCTGGTTTTCCAAAAAGAGGCTGATCGCAATATGGATCCGCTGGCCCAAGCCGCCGGCGCCGACAAAGCCCAACACCGCCGCGACCCGTATGTTCACTTCCCAGCGGTAGAGCGTGTACGAGATGAATTGCGGCAAAACCTGCGGGAGAATGCCGTAGAGAAGGAGCTGAAGCCTGCCGGCTCCCGTGGACTGAAGCGCCTCGATCGGTTGCGGATCCACGTCTTCGAGAACCTCACCGAAGAGCTTTCCCAAAACTCCCCCCGTGTGCACGCCCAAGGCGAGGACTCCCGGGAAGGGGCCGAGACCGACCAGGAACACAAAGATCAAAGCCCAGACCATTTCGGGAATCGTCCTGAGGATATTGAGCAGCGCCTTGGCGCCGAGATACGGGACAAAGCGCAGCGCCCGCCGCCAGCGCTGCTTGGCCTCCATTTCGTAGAGAAGGCCGGAGTAAATGAGATTGCGCGCAGAAAAAAAGACGATCGAGAGGGCGATGGCAACCGCCAGCAAAGTCCCCATAAAAGATATCGCGAACGTCTCCAGCGTTCCCTTCATCGCTTCCCTGAGCACTTCGGGGGACAGGTCGGGCGGAAAAAGCTTGACGAGGTAAGCCGCGATCTGGAGTCCGCCCTCGCGGCTGAGCAGATGGCTCAGGCGGATCTCCGAACCGTGATAGCTCCACACGACGAGAACGACCAAGCCCGCCACTACCAGCGGCCTGGAGAATCTGGCCCGCTCGCCGCGCTCGCCGGCCGGCCAGGGGATGCGCGCTGACGCTGGCGAACCGTCGCTCATAACATCGCCCGCACTTTCGCGCTGATGAAATCGACGGCGGCAACCATGAAAAACAGAATCGCCAGCAGCGTGAGCACCTCCGAGAAATTGAACATGCGCATGGATATCTCGATCTGCTGCCCCAGGCCGCCCGCTCCGACAAGACCCAGAATGGCCGACGCCCGCACCGCGCATTCCCAGCGGTACAACGTGTAGGAGATAAAGTTCGGCAACACCTGCGGGAGCCAGCCGTAGCAGAACGTCTGCCATTTGTTGGCGCCCGTCGCCTGCAGCGCCTCGAGCGGGCGCTCGCTCGCGCCCTCGAAAATTTCCGAATAGACTTTCCCGAGCATCCCGCCGTACGCAACGCCGATCGCAAGCACGCCCGGAAACGGACCGAGCCCGACGGCGCGGACGAACATGAAGGCCCACACGAACTCGGGAATCGAGCGAAACAGACTCAAAAGAGCGCGTGCGGAAAGATACACGGCGTAGCGCGCGGCCAGGCGGGCCGGCGCGCCCTTGACTTCCGCCTCGTTCAAGATGCCGCTCACGCTGAACGTCCGCGTGGCCAGAATTCCCAGCGGAAAGCCAATCGCGACGGCGATCAAGGTTCCCATCACGGAGATTTGGATCGTTTCCAGCGCGGGCGCGAGCATCAGCGACAGGAAGCGCGCCGAAAGCTCGGGCGGGAACATGCCGCGGGCGAACTTCCAGAGGTGTTCTCTTCCCTGGGCCTCGAACAAAACCAGCGGGTCGATCCCGGCCCGCTGCCAGCTATCGACGAACGCGAGGCCGAAGAACAGCGCGAACAGCCAGGGGAACAGGGACTTGGGTCTCTTACTGGTAAACGAGCGGTCGGTCTCTGTCATCGGCCAGCCTCTCTTCCTGCTCCTCCGGTCGATGTCCCGAGTAGAGATCGTCCAACACAACGTCGGAAATCCTGTCCGGGGAGAGGTCAAAGACGATCCTGCCGCGCTTGATGCCGATGACGCGCTGAAAGTAGGCCAGGGCCAGATCGACGCTGTGGAGGTTGATGAGCAGCGTCTTGCGCAGGCTGTCGCTGATATCGAGCAGGAGCTTGATGATCACCGACGCCAGGCTCGGATCGACCGAAGAAACGGGCTCGTCGGCGAGGATGACTTCCGGCTCCTGAACCAAAACACGCGCGATCGCGACGCGCTGCTGCTGCCCTCCGGAAAGCTCGTCGGTGCGCGCGAAAATTTTGTCCTCGATTCCCACGCGCCGCAACGCGTCGTAGGCGAGGCCGACGTCGCTCGGACGCACGAGCGAGATCAACGACTGCAGCGTGGACCACTGCCCGAGGCGGCCCGAGAGGACATTGTGCACGACTTTGAGCCGGGGGATGAGGTTATGCTGCTGGTAGACCGTCCCGATGCGGCGGCGCATCTGGCGCAGGCGCTTTCCGTGCAGGCCATCGACGTCCTCGCCGGCGATGAAAAGCTTACCCGAGCTCGGCCGCAACGTGCAGTTGAGCATGCGAAAGAGCGTGGTCTTGCCGGCGCCGCTCGGGCCGATAAAAGCGATCCGCTCGCCTTGACGGATCTCGAGATCGAGGCCGGCGATCGCGACCTGGTGCCGGGGAAAAACCTTCGTCACCCGCTCGAGTCGATACTGGATCATGGGATTGGCCCGAGCCGCGGCGCGTCACTTGATGAGGCCGGCAGCCAAAGCGGCCTCCTCGATACTTTTCCAGTCTTCGTCTCTGGCGGGGATGTAGCCCTTGGTTCGGTGCAAGTCCAGGAGCTTTCGGTGCTCGGGATTGCTGTAGTTGAGCTTGAGAAACGCGCTCGAGATTTTATCGACGATATTTTTGTCGAGCCCGCCGCGCACCGTCCAGACATAATCCACGTAAGGCGGCGTGGTGTAAAACACGGCGACCTTTTCCGTATCCACTTTCTTGGTCTCGACCAGTTTGTCCCAGACCAGGAAATTGAGCGCGCCGGCATCGACCCGCCCCGCTTCCACCCACGCGGCGGTCGCGTCGTGCGCGCCGCTAAAGCTGAACTTGGTAAAGTCCCTCTCCGGTTGGATGCCCGCTTTTAACAGAAAGTAGCGCGGCATGAGATGCCCCGAAGTCGAGCTCACCGACCCGAACGAAAAGGTCTTTCCTTTGAGATCCGCCAGAGAACGAATGCCGGTGTCTTTGCGCGTGATAAAATGGCTTTTGAACTCGGCGTCTTCCTTGCGCATGATAATGCGCCGCGCGCCCTTGGCGCGCCGGGCGGCCTGCACCGAGGTCAGCCCTCCGTACCAAACCATGTCGAGCTTTCCCGCCGCCAAGCCCTCGACGGTCGCCGCGTAGTCGACCACCGGCGTGAACTTGACGGGAACGCCGATTTCCTTGGACAGATAGTCCGCGAACGGCGAGTAGATGCGCAGCATCTCTTGAGGATTCTCGTCGGGGATCGCGGAGATTCTCAGCTCCTTTGGCGCCTGGGCGAAAGCAGCCGCCGCCAGCAGGATCAACGCGAAACCGGCACTCATCGAAACGGCCGTCCTTTTCATGGCGTACCTCGAAGTCCTTTCTCGCACCCTTACCGGCTTACCTAATCGCAAAACGGCTATAAGTCAAATCGATTTTTTCTATTGCTGGCGATCGGCAACGCCTCGAGCGCCCTCTTTGAGGTAAGCGAGAACCTCGGCCGGATGCTGGTCGGCTTTCCTCACGGCGGGCCAGTGCTTCACGATATCGCCCCTCGGACCGATCACCACCGTCGAGCGAATCGTCCCTTCGACCTCTTTGCCGTACATGACCTTTTTGCCGAAGGCGCCGTACTTTCGCATGACTTCGGCTTTGGGATCCGAGAGCAACGGAAACGGCAGCTTGTGTTTCGCGGCAAATTTCCTGTGCGACTCGACGCTGTCTTTGCTCACGCCCAACACCACCGCGTTGGCCTCGGTTAGCGAGGCGGCGAGATCGCGAAAGGCGCACGCTTCCCTGGTGCAGCCGGGCGTGTCGTCCTTGGGATAAAAGTAGAGCACGACGGTTTTGCCTCGGTAGTCTTCGAGCGCGTGCGTCTTGCCGTCGCTCCCTTGCAGGCTAAAACCGGGTGCCTTCTTTCCTTCCAGATTTGCCATGCCCCTTCCTCCTTCTTTGGTCGGCAAAGGCCCGCGGCCGCGAACGCCGTCGGACACGCAGCGAAGCTTCGCACATCCCTATGGAAGATCTCCGGTGCAATACGGCGCCGGCGCAGGCGGGCCGCCTAGCCGTTTTTCAGGAAATCCCGGAAGGCTTGGGCGTTGGGGTGCAGCGGGCGCCCGCGGTGGTACACGAGATAGAAGTCGCGCTCCATTTTGAATCCCCGGATGGGAACCTCGACGAGGCTTCCGTGCGCGAGCTCGTGCCGAATGGAAACGCGCGACAGGATGGAAACCCCGTAGCCGCCCATGATCGCTTCCTTGATCGCCTCGGTGCTGCCGAGTTCCATCACGACATGCAGGAGCCGCTCGGGAGATTGGCCGCTTTTTCTCAAAAGGCGCCGCAAAGAATCCATCGTTCCCGAGCCGCGCTCGCGCGAGATAAAGGGCTGGCCGCGGAGCTCCGACAATTGGACAAACTTCCGGCGCGTCCACGGGTGGTTTCGCGCCACGACCAGGACCATCTTGTCGTCCCCGATCTTCTCGAAGACGAGCCGCTCGTCGCGATTTTTGACGCCGACGAAGCCGAGCTCGACCTTGCCGTCCAGCAGATCCTCGACGATGCTCGCCGAGTCGCCGATGCGCAGGATCGGCTTGATGCCCGGATACTTCTTCACGAACGCGCCGAGCCTTGGCGGCAGCAGGTATTCCCCCGGGTTGTTGCTGCCGCCGACCCACAGCTCGCCGCTCGGCGCGCCGTGGAATTGCTCGATGGCCGCGATCGCTTCCCGCTTGAACGCGAGGAGATTTTTCGCCCGTTCGTACAGGAGCTGGCCCAGAGGGGTCAGGCTCACGCGACCGCGGATCCGATAGAGGAGCTCTCCTTGGACCAGCTGCTCGAGCTCCTGGATATGGGCGCTGACGGTCGGCTGCCGCAGCGAGAGCAACTCCGCGGCTTGGGAGAAGCTTTTGAGTTCCGCGACCCAATAAAAGATTTCCAGCTTTCGCAGATCGAGATCGGCTTTTATTTTTTCCGTCCCCACCGGCGCGAATCATAGCAAAAGCCGAGCCGGCGCGCGAAAGCTCGGTTGCCCTTGCGCGCAGCCGCGTTTATAGTCGAACTATGGCAAACGCCTCGCCTTTGCTGGAATTGGAACGCGCCCGCGGGGCCGCGATCATCGAGCAAGACAACCGCCTCGTTCCCATCCGTTTTGGCGACCCGCTCAAGGAGTACGAGGCCGTGCAGAGCCGCGTCGGGCTGCTCGATCTGTCCGCGCGCAGCTTTCTTCGGCTTTCGGGCGCCGACCGGGTGCCGTTCTTGAACGGCATGGTTTCTAACGATGTACGGGCGCTGGCTCCCGGGCACGGGCTTCACGCCGCGTTTCTGGACATTCAGGGAAAGATTCTCGCCGACGCGAGAATCTTCGCAACCGAAGATGCGCTGCTCGTCGACGTTCCGGAAGAGCGCCGCGAGATCATCGGGCGGCACCTCGAGCGCCACCTCGTCGCCGATGAGGTTCAAATCGAGGATCTCTCGGGGGCGTGGTCTCTTCTATCGCTTCAAGGGCCGCGCGCCGCGGCCCTGCTCGAGGAAAGCGCCGACCTCGAGCGGCTTCCCGCCTCCGAGCTCGCGCACGGGGAAGCGTCCATCGGCGGAGTGAAGGTGCGTTTGATCCGCGTAAGCCTCATGTGTGCGGAAGGTTACGACGTCGTTTTGCCGCGCGGCGAAGCCGTCCGATGCGCGTCGCTCGTCGAGGAGAAGGGCGCCGCGCACGGGCTTTGCTGGGTCGGCGCGGAGGCTCAGGAGATGCTGCGCTTGGAAGCGGGTATCCCGCGCTACGGCACGGACATGAACGAAAACAATCTGCTGCTCGAAACCGGTCTCGACTATGCCGTGAGCTTTCAAAAGGGTTGCTATCTGGGACAGGAGATCGTCGAGCGGGTTCGCTCCCGCGGCCACGTCAACAAGCGCCTGGTGCTCCTGGGCCTCGAAACGCGCGCGCCGGCAGCGGCGGGCTCGCCCATCTGTCAGGCGGGGCGGCAACTCGGCGCGGTGACAAGCTCGGCCTTTTCGCCGCGACGAAACACGGCGCTGGCGCTGGGCTACGTGCAGCGGGGATTCGCCGAGCCGGGAACGAGCCTGACCGTAAAGGACGGCGCAAGAGAGATCGGCGCTGTCGTTGTGGCAAAACCGCTCGGCCGCGCGCCGGCTTAGCGCCTTGAAATGAGCGCGGGGCTGAGATAGATTCTCGCCGATTTGCGTTTTGACACCAAACCAAACAAGGAAGGAAATCGTGCATGGGTGAATTCGTTAAAGTCTGCAAAACGACCGATATCCCGGTGGGCTCGGGGCGGACGGTGGACGCGAAGGGAAAGCCGATCGCGGTTTTCAACGTCGACGGCAACTATCACGCGATCAGCGATACCTGCCTCCACCGCGGCGGGCCCTTGGGTGAAGGCGAGCTGGAAGGGAAAATCGTGGTTTGTCCGTGGCACGGCTGGCGCTGGGACGTCACGACCGGCGCCAACGAGTTCAATCCCGGGATGGCGGTGGAGAAGTACCCCGTGAAGGTCGAGGGGGACGATCTGTTCGTGGAAGTCTGAACGACCGTCCCCCTGGCGCTACGCCTGGTTGATCTTGTCGAGCTCGGCGAGAAGCTCTTTGTTGTCGGGGATTCCCTTTTCGTATTCCTTGCGAAATCGAATGATGCCCTGCTTGTCGATAATGAAGACGGCGCGCTTCGGGAATCCCGCCGGCCGCAGGCAATCGTAGAGCGCGCACACCGCGCCGTGAGGGTAGAAGTCGGAAAGCATCGGAAAATTGATCCCGCCCATTTTTTCCGCAAACGCCTTGTGCGAAAAAACCGAGTCAACGCTCACGCTCAGAACCTGAGCGTCCCTCGCCTCGAAAGCGGCGCGATCCGCCTCGAGGTTCGTCAGTTCCTGCTGTCAGCCGCCGGTAAAATCCAGCGGATAGAAACAAAGCACGACGTTTTTCTTTCCGAGAAAGTCCTTGAGCCCGACGCTGCGCTCGCGGTCGACCGGCAGCGTGAAGTCCGGGGCCTTCTCTCCGACATTCGGCATCGGCATATCAACCTCCGCAAAGAATTTTAGGCGAAAACCGAAATCACCCTATAGCAGAAACTAGCGCTTCGCGTAAAGCTGGAGATAGTCTCTGAGCGCGTCTCCCGTGCTCTTGAAGGCGAGCTCCTCCCACGGAATTTGCGCGGGCGTAAACGTCCGCGCCTCGTCCGACTCGTCGCAGGCGCGCAGCTGGCCGCCAATCACTTCCGCGGCGTAAACGACAACGACGTTGGGAGAGCCCGTGTACGAATAGACGTTGAGCAGCGCCCGCAGCCGCACGTCGAGATTCGACTCCTCTTTCGTTTCGCGGATCGCGGCGTCCGCCACGCTCTCTCCCCGATCGACATAGCCGCCGGGAAAGACCCAGCGCCCCAACGCCGGCTCTACCGCGCGCCGGAGCAGGACAAGCGCGTCGTCAATCGTGAAGATGGTCGCGGCTACGACCTTGGGGTCCTGATAAAAAATATAAGAGCACCGCTCGCACACGAGTCGCTCCGGCTCGTTGGCTTTGACGCGCCGGCGCGCTAAACCTCCGCCGCAGCGCGGGCAGAAGCGAAACTCCACCGGATCATGCGAGTGCGGATGAGCGTGATGATGCGCGTCGGCCATGGGGGTTATTTACCCCCGCGCGCCTTGAAATGGAAGACCCGATCCTAAGCGCGCGGGACGCGGTCTTTGATTTGAGGACGCTGCCGTCGAGGACAAGCGGCTACCCTTTCGCGCGTTTCCAAAGGTTTCCGTGAAGAAACAATCGCCGCGGCGGGTATCCCTTCGCTCAACCCACCCACAATGCACCTGTAGGATGGGGCGCATGCCATCGGAGGACGGGAGCCGGCACGAAGTGGAGCTCTCGGGCCGCCGGGAGCCGGCTACTCTTTCGCTCTCGCGTACTTTCCGGTTAGCTGCGGCGTGTGGCCTTCGAGCCCTTTTTCTTGGCGCTGCAGCCGCGTCTCCCTCGCCCAGGTGCGCTTGAGATCGTCGCGAACCTTCACGTGCAGCCGGCCGAGCGGCTCCGTTTCCAGTTCCACCAGATCGCCGTCCTGGAACGGGTTGAGGCCGCGGTGGTTGGTTCCCAGGGCGAGAACGTCTCCCGGCTCGAGCGCGTGAATCGAGCTAACCCACTCGATGCAGCGCGGGATTTTGTGCGCCATATCGCTCGTGTTGTAGTTCTGCATCAAGGTCCCGTTGACCCACAGCCGAACCTGGAGATTGTGCGGGTCCTTCACCTCGTCCGCGGTCACCAGAAAGGGCCCCAGCGGCGCGAAAGTGTCGCGCGACTTCATCTGATAGAACGTGTTCCCGGCGGGCGGCAGCCCGCGCGCCGAGCCGTCGATGAAATTCACATACCCGAAGACGTACTCCATCGCGTTTTCCGCCGGCACATGGCTCGCGCGCTTGCCGATCACCAGCGCCAGCTCCGCTTCCCCCTCGAAGATCGTCGCGGGCACGTCCGGCAGGATCATCGTATCGCCGTCGCCGATAACGGAGCTTGGCGATTTAAGAAATGCATTGATCGGCGCCGGCTCCTTGCGCGTGCCGTCTTCCATGTAGTTCACCGCCATGGCGACAATGTTGACCGGCCGCGGCAAGGGCGGGCGAATGCGCACCTTCGCGAGCGGCGTCCCGGCGGAGCTGGCGACCGCCTTTTCCAGTGCGCTACGGTAATCGGAAAACCGCTCGATGAGCCCGCTGATGAGGTTGTGCGGTCCCGTGTGCGGGATGTCCTGCACGACATGCGAGACGTCGACCACGGTGTCGCCTTTCAGCACGCCGAGCTTAAAGTCATCGAAAAATAGCAATTTCATTTGAGGCCTCCCGGGAAAATCACGATCGGCAAAAACGCGGTGTCAAAATAGGCCAAGCGAAGGGCGCCGTCAAGCGAAGGGCAAAAAGCTGAGACTCGCTGATTCATGCGCTCGCGGCAAAGCGCTTCGCGCCGCGCGCTTTTACGGGCGCGTGAGGTCGATCGTGATCCCCAGCAAGTGGCGGCCGATCAGCTCGTAATAAGACAGGCGTCCCTGCATGTGCTGGCTGATCACGTGAATATCCTGAAAGTGACGCTGGATGAGGTTTCCCTCGTAGATCGCCGTCATGCCGGCGGCGTTGTAGATCGCGTCCACGACCCGAACCGCGAGCCGAATCGCGTGCGTGGTCGCCAGTCGCAACAGCGCGCGCCGCTCCTGTGTCGTCGCGCCCGTCGCTGTCACTTCCGCCCACAGATCTTGGACCGCTTCGGTGAGAAAGGCGCGGCCCGATCGAAGATTCGCTTCGGCATGACCGACGGTGGCCTGAACGAGCGGCTGATCGCGCAGGGTCGCTTCCATCGCGCGCGGCGTTTTGGTTGCAGCCAGCTCGAAAAACGCCTCGAGGCAGGAGCGCGCCACGCCGAGAGCGATGGCGGCGTCACCGCTCGCAAACAAAAGCGTTCGGGGAATTTGGTAAAGGGGCCCGCTTTCGACAAGCGGCGCGCCGCTCTGGAGAACGGTGCGCTCCTCGGGCACAAAGACGCCCTTCACGACAAAATCGTGGGTTCCTGTGCCGCGCATGCCACGCACTTTCCACGTGTCGAGCAGCTCGGCCTCGCCCGCGGGCACAAACAGGTAGCGCTGCTCGGGCTGGCCGTCCTGCAGCCTCAGCTGGCCGTTCTCGAGCACCCGCGCGCGCGCCGCAAGCCAGGCGGCGTGACGGCAGCCTGAGCTGAACCCCTGCCGGCCGCTCACTCGATACCCTCCGGGCACGACGACCGCTTGCGCGGTCGGCAGCGGCGTATTCGCGACCACGCTGCGCGGCGTGTCGATCCAGATCAGGCGGGCGACGTCGCGCGGCATGCGCGCGGCGTACGTGGCAAAGATCGCGCACTGGTTGACGATCCACGCCGCGCTGGCGTCGGCTTTGCCGATCTCCTCGAGAATTTCGACATACGCCGGCACATCGATCTCGGTGCCGCCGATCGCGCGCGGGAGGGCCAACCGGAACATCCCGGCATCGGCCAGCGCCTCGAAGAGCGGACGAGGGAGCTCGCGATCCGCCTCGCTCCGATCGGCCGACGAGCGGATCACAGGCGCCAGTCTTTTAGCCGCCGCAAGCGGCGATTCGGTTCCGACAGGGCCCACGGAGCGCCACCGCCCCCTTTGATATTTCTGGTTCGCGCGCGAGGAGCCGGACTTGCGGCACGCTCCGGTCACGACCGAGCCCACTCGCGGCCTTTCCTACCGGTTCGGAGAACATCGGTCCGTTTATGCAAGAAGCGCACGGCAAAATAGAACCCGAAAGCCAGCGGCAGCAGAATTCTCCACAAGCTGTCGATCTCAAGTCCATGGCCGGAATAAAGGTCGCCGGCCGCCTCCAGCAAAAACATGCTGGCGACGACGGCGGCCGGGCCGTGATATTCCCGCCGCAGAACCTTCTTCCAGTTGAACGGCAGCGAAGGCGGGCGCCACTGGCTGAAGCGGGGGAAAAAAGCCGGTGTTCGCGACGCCCACTCGACGTAGCGCTCGCCGAACTTGCGCCTGAGAAACATCTCTTCGGCGAAAATAATTCGCTCGTAATATAGCGCAAACGTCAACACATAGATGAGCGCAATCCACCAGACCCTGAGGAAAATCACAACCCCGAGAACCGCGACAAAATTCCCGAGATAGAGGGGATTGCGCACGATCGAGTACATGCCGGTGGTGTTGAGATCGGCGGCAAGCTGCGCGGCGGTATTCCGGCCCGAGGTGCGGCTTATCGTTGAGCCGACGGTCACCGCGCGAATGGCCAGGCCCGAAAACGAGACGGCGAGGCAAAACGCCTCCCAAAGCTCGTCGAGAAGATGGGAGCCGTAGGGATACCTGAAGTCCTCGAGACCGGCAAAAGCCGACGCCGCCGCGGCCAGAGGCAAATAACTGCGCCAGCGAAACAGCCAATCACCTACGGATTCCAGCTCTTCAACGAGCGGCATCGATCGCTCCGCGTGCCACCAGGAATAACGGATTCACGGCTCGGGCGCAACGCAAACGGTCCCCTGGACGCGCCCTTTGACCGCCGGTTTCGACGTTACCGCTTCTTGCGGCAACTGTCATCATGCGCTTTTTCGGTCGTCGGACCAACGCTCCTTTTCTCTTTGAGCCAGCTTGATCGGCGGCGCGCCGGGCGATATAGGTCAGTTGAGCAAATGACTGAAGCGCGAAAAAAGCGGGTTTCCATAACCGTCAACGGTACCGTCCACACCGAGGAAATAGAACCGCGGCTTCTCCTTGTCCACTTTATTCGCGATGTCGCAGGTCTGACGGGCACCCATATCGGCTGCGAGACGAGCATCTGCGGCGCCTGCACGGTCATGGTCGACAACCGCGCGGTCAAATCCTGCACCGTTCTCGCGGTTCAGCTCGATGGCGCCGAGGTCACGACCATCGAAGGCCTGGGGCAGGCAGAGAGGCTCCACCCGCTGCAGGAGGCTTTTTGGAACTGCCACGGGCTTCAGTGCGGCTACTGCACCCCGGGTATGATTCTCGCCGCGCACCAACTGCTGCTCAGGAACCCCCGGCCCACGGAAGATGAAATCCGCCACGCTCTGGACGGAAACCTGTGCCGCTGCACCGGCTACCAGCACATCGTCGATGCCGTCCAGCAAGCGGCCAGGTCCATGCGCCCGAAAGCGCCGGCAGCAAGAGCGCGGGCAACGGGCGTTCGCAAGCCGAAAATCCAAAATCGGAAATCCAAAATCTAAAATCGGAAAAACTCATGCCGGTAAGCAAGCTCGTAGGAGCCAAGATCAAGCGGCGCGAAGACCCGAAGCTGCTTTGCGGCCTCGGGCAATACGTCGACGACGTCAAACTTCCGGGCATGTGCCATGTCGCCCTAGTGCGAAGCCCTTACGCGCACGCAAAGATCACAAAAATCGATGCCGAAGCGGCGCGCCGCCACCCCGGCGTCGTCGCGGTGGTCACCGGAGCCGAGGTCAAAGACGAGATCGGCACGCTGCCGGTGAGCGGCGGCAACGAGACGCTCCGCGTTCCCCGGCACTACGTGCTCGCGGTCGACAAGGTTTGCTACGCCGGCGAGGGAGTCGCGGCGGTGGTCGCGGAGGATTTGTATACCGCTCGGGATGCGGCCGACCTGATCCAGGTGGAATACGAGCCTCTGCCCGTCGTTTCGGATCCCGAAAAGGCGCTGGCGCCCGGCGCGCCGGTCATCCACCCCGAATGGCCGGACAACGTCGCGTTCCGCTCCGATCTCAAGCACGGCAACCTGGCCAGAGCTTTCAGGGACGCCGACACGGTGGTAAAGCAGCGCCTCGTGCACCAGCGCCTGGCGCCGATTGCGATCGAGCCGCGCGGCGTCGTCGCGCGCTACCTGGCGGCCGAGAAGGAACTTACCGTTTGGTCCTCGACCCAGATTCCACACATGCTGAAGGGCCATCTCTCGCAGATGCTCAAGCTGCCGGAGGATCAAGTGCGCGTGATCGCGCCGGAGGTCGGCGGCGGGTTCGGCAGCAAGCTCAATGTCTATGCTGAGGAAGGACTCCTCGCTTACCTTGCGCTCAAGCTCAACCGTCCGGTCAAGTGGATCGAAGCGCGGAGAGAAAATATCCGCGCGACGATTCACGGCCGCGGCCAAGTTGGCGAGGTGGAGGCGGCGGTCAAAAACGACGGCACGATCCTCGGGCTTCAATACAAGGTCATCGCCGATATCGGCGCCTACCATCAGCTTTTCACGCCGGCCATTCCGCCCTTTACGGGGCTTATGCTTTCCGGCTGCTACAAAATCCCCGCGATCAGCATCGAGGTGACCGGCGTCTTTACCAACAAGATGGCCACGGACGCCTACCGCGGAGCGGGAAGGCCGGAGGCGACTTACGTGATCGAAAGAATCGTCGACCGCGTGGCGCGGGAACTGGGGCTCGATCCCGTGAAGGTGCGGAAGAAAAATTTCCCGGCGCCGAAGGAGTTCCCGTTCAAGACCGCAACCGGCGTCACCTACGACAGCGGCAACTACGAGCGGACGCTCAATCGCGCGCTTGCCCTCGCCGGGTACAACAAGCTGCGGGCGGACCAGAAGAGGCTCAGATCGCGCGCAAGGTATCTGGGGATTGGGATATCGACTTACGTCGAGATCTGCGCCATGGGGCCGGGGATGTGGGAGTACGGCAAGGTCGAGGTGGAGCCCGGCGGCAGAGTGAGAGTCCTGTCCGGCGCCTCGCCCCATGGCCAGGGACAGCGGACCTCGTTCGCGCAGATTGTCGCCGACGAGCTGGGAGTCGCGCTCGACGACGTGACCGTGACCCATGGAGATACCGCCGTGGTGCCGAAAGGCATCGGCACGTTTGGCAGTCGGGCCACGGCCGTCGGCGGAATCGCCGTTTACCAGGCGGCGGAAAAAGTCAAGGAGAAAGCGCGCGCGATCGCTTCGCATCTCCTGGAGGTCGATCCGGACGATCTCGTCTTTGCCGGCGGAAAATTCACTGTCAAAGGCGTGCCCAAAAAAGGACTCACGATCCAGCAAATCGCCGAGCGGGCTCAGGACAAGAAAAATCTGCCGCCCGGGATGAAGCCGGGCCTTGCCGCCGACGTGACGTTTGAGCCGTCGAACTATACGTTCCCGTTCGGCGCGCACGTCTGCGTCGTCGAGGTGGAGCCGCAAACCGGCAAAATCACGATAAACAAGTACGTCGCGGTGGACGATTGCGGCAAAGTGATCAACCCGCTGCTCGTTGACGGCCAGCTTCAGGGCGGGATCGTCCAGGGGCTCGGACAAGCCCTCCATGAGGAAGTCATCTACGACGAGGACGGCCAGCTGCGCACCGGCAGTTTGATGGAATATGCGCTGCCGCGCGCCTCGGGCCTGCCGCGGCTCCAGCTCGCGCGGACCGAAACGCCGAGCCCCGTCAACCCGCTCGGCATCAAGGGCGTTGGCGAGGCGGGAACGATCGGCTCCACGCCCGCGATCGTGAACGCCGTGATCGACGCGCTCGCGCCGTTCGGCGTAACGCACATCGACATGCCGCTCACTGCGGAAAAGATCTGGCGCGCGTGCCGGCAAGCGAAGGCGACGGCACAGGCACAACGATGATTCCCGCCCCTTTCGATTATCTCGCCCCCGAGACCCTGGACGAGGCGGTGCGCGCGCTTGCCGAGAACGGAGAACGAGCGAAGCTCCTGGCCGGCGGGCACAGCCTCCTGCCCATGATGAAACTCAGGCTTGTGAACCCCGCGGTGCTGATCGACCTTCGTCGAGTTCCCGGCCTTAGGGGCGTGCGCGAGCGCGGCGGCAAACTTGTCATCGGCGCGCTCACGACGCACTGCGAGCTGGAAAGCTCCGAGCTTGCGCTGCAAAAATGCCCGCTGCTTTGCCAGACGGCGCGCGCGATCGGCGACGTTCAAGTCCGCAACTGCGGCACCATCGGCGGCAGCTTGAGCCACGCCGACCCCGCGGCGGATTGGCCGGCGGCCATCCTGGCGCTCGGCGGAGAGCTTGCGCTCAAAGGACCCGCAGGGGAGCGCTCGCTGGCCGCGGCGGAATTTTTTCTCGGCCCGATGGCGACGGCAGCCGAACCCGCCGAGATCATGACGGAGATCCGCGTGCCGGTTTTCTCCGGGCGCTGCGGCAGCGCGTATCTAAAAGTCCCTCAGCCGGCGTCCGGCTTTGCGATTGTCGGGATCGCCGTCTGGCTTCGCCTGGGAAGAAATAACCGCTGCGAGGACATCGGCATCGGCGTGACCGGACTGGCTGCGAAGCCGTTTCGCGCCGCGGCTGTCGAGAAAAGCCTGCGCGGGAGTTCTTTGAGCCCGAAGCTGATCGAGGAAAGCGCTGCTTCGGTCGCAAACGGGATCGACCCGCTCGAAGACCTTCACGCGTCCGCCGAATTTCGCGCTCACCTCGCCCGAGTTTACGCCGCGCGCGCGATCGCGAAAGCCGCGAGGAGCGCGAGCCAGCGACGATGAGCCCCGGGTGGCGCGAAGCGATACCCGCCGCCCGATTCCGCACCCGAACGCATCAACGGCCGCCGTTCAAGGCGCCGCATGAGGCGAGCGCTCGGCCAAAGAAATGTGCGCTCGCTTCAGCCGCTCGTTTTCCGCTTCCAGCTCGCGCACCCTTTGTTCAAGATCGGCCGCCGTCTGTCTTGCCCTCCGAACGGCGGTGTCTTTCTCGTAAATCGCCACCCGCGAAGAGACGCACCTCGCGACGTAGAGTATCCACGCGATCAAAAGCCCGGCGAAGAGGGATCCCACGATCACGAGATACAGAGGGACTTGTTCCAGCATATAGTTCGCAAAGTGGATCGTGACCGGAGTCGTGTTCTGCGTGGCGAAGTACGCGATGCCTAAGCCAAAAATAACACCGAGAATTAATACAAACATACCGTCCTCCTTTCTGCGGCGCCTCGAGCGACAATCGTCGTCTTGGCCTCCCGCTGCGGACTTTCGCCTCAAAGCGCTTGAAGCTCTTTGACGAGGGTCGTTTCGCTAGTCCGTGCGCTTGCGCTTCTCTCGCGGCGCCGGTTCAGCCGGCTCCGGCTCGGGTTTGCGGGGCTCCGACATCGCGGGCTGCTGCGCCGGCGGAGCGCTTCCTTTTTCGGTGTAAAGGTCCTTGAGGATGACTCCCTTCGGATCCTTCTCCTGCAGGCGCGCTAAAAGCCCGTCGCAGTCGACGTCCCGGCCGAACCAGAGATCTCTGGGTTGCAAAGGGCTAAGGCCGAGCATCACCAGGACGTTGAACATTTTGGCGAGGAGCGACTCGGTTCCCGTCTTGAGCGGGTCCGGAAACACGGAGACATTGCTGAAGGGTCCGGTTACGCGGATATAGGAGCGCAGGCTCAGAGGACTGAAATCTTTCGGCACCGGGGTTATCACAAGATTCACCCTCTCGTTGGCGAGATCGATCTTGCCCTCGCCATAAATCACCGTGTCCGTGGTATCGAAAGCCATCGTTTGAACGGCCATTTGGCCGTCGGTGCCGCGCAGATCTAGCAGCGCGCAGCGAATCGGCACGGGTTTGTCTCCCTTCACGAGCGCGCCCACCGATTCAAAGATATCGAGTCCCGCCAGCTCGACGAGAAGGCCGCTGATTTCGCCCCCGGTCATCGCCAGAAAAATGTCGCCGGAAGCGCTTCCCATGAGCTGGGCAAACGATTGACCCGCTCCAGCGAGGTTCACGCGCCCTCCAATCGGCCCGAGCGTTTTCTGCGCAAACTGGCTGTTGGCCAAGAAGCGCTTCAGATCCAGCTTCCGCGCTCTCAGGTCGATCTTGACCTTCGCGGGACGCGCGGACGCGTCGAACGTGCTGTAGAGCTCAGCGCGGCCGCCGGCGACGCCAAACGCCGCCGGCTCGAATCGCAAGACGCCTTCCTTGAGGCTCAGCTTTCCGTTGAGATTGTCGATCGGCAAATTCGGAGCGAGAATGTGCTTTGCCCGCAGGCTCACTTCCGCGTCCATCGCGTTTAGACGTTCCAGGTCATAGGGCTGATCCGGAAATATCCGGCCGTCTTGACCCGACGCTGCCGGCTTTTTCTTGTTCGCTTGCGAAATTTTCTTTTTCTCTGCCGGAGCTCCCTCGCTCTCGTCCGCCTTGGGCCTGCCGCCGATAAAACCGGCCAGGTCGTCGAAGTCGAGCCGGTTGGAAACAAGCTCGGCCTTCATCAGGTGGCGTTTGGGCGCCAAATCGACATGGATGTTGCCGGACAGGTCGCTATCGCCGACCCGCCCCGAGAAGTTGGAAAACGACCACAGGTTTCCTTCGTGCTTCAGATGGCCCTTCAGCTGATAGGGAGGCGTGGACGGGAACACGAGGCGAATCAGCGGGAAGAGATTGGCCATGTCGTCGCCCCGAATATCGAGCGTGAGGTCTTCGCCCTTCATCTGCAGCGGCTCGGTTAAATTGCCTTTCACTTTGGCTTTCAGTCGCCCGACGCTCAGATCGATCTCGACCGGGTACGGCTCGTCGGTGCTCCGCAGGTTCTCGTAGGAGCCGCCGCCGAACGACAAATCCAGCGGCAGCTTCTGATAGGAGCCTTTCGCCGTAAGCTTCACCGGCTTTTCCAAGAAGCCGGCGGCCTCCGCCTCCGCGAGCTTCAACTCGAGGTGAGCTTTGGTCTCCTGATTGGAAAAGAGGACCGTGCCGTCCTTGACGATGAGCTTTTCGATGACGGGAAATTCGCCGCGCTTTTCGGGCGCCGCCGGCTCGGTCGGCGAAGCGGCGCGAAAATCCCAGTTCGCGGCGCCTGCGGCGTTTTTTTCCAGGATGAGCTTAGGTTCCGCGATGGTGACCGCGGGGAAAACCAGCCGCCATTTGAGGAGCTGGCGAACGTCCAGCTCGACCTCGAACATTCCGACCTCGAGCATTTGCGGATGCTTGCTCCACTCGGCGTTCTGGAACTGGATTTGGCTGGCTTGCAGGCGCGATATCCAACCGAGGTCGATATTGAGATCACCTTTGATGCTGAACTGGCGTCCCGTGGCCTTGGTGACCGCTGCCGCTATGTAAGTCTTGAGCCTGTCGGAATCGAGAGTCGCGATGAAAATTCCGGCGGCAATCGCGACGACGCCAACGATCGCGCCCAACCCGATCAGCACCCGACGTTTTCGTTTGGTCATGGGCGTGCCTCCCGGCCATCATGACGCGGCCGGGTCGCATACTCCTGTCGTTACCCAAGCGGTGGCGCAAAAGCCGTACCGGCGTATGTCGAACGACAACGGTCGCTCCGACACGCCGAGGTGTCGCAAGAATGGTTTTCGCACTCCCGTCCTGTCGCAGGGCCGCGACAGAACGGTTATTGAACGCGCCGCTCATCCGTGATGTTATTTTAGATGCTCTAAGTGCGAACTCGACCGATCCTGCGGAGGAAATATGCTGAGCAAAGAAGAGAACGAATTTTTCACCCGCGTCGGCCCGGGAACTCCGGCGGGCGAGCTGTTGCGCCGGTATTGGCATCCGATTGCGGTGGCCACGGAGCTTACTGCAGCCCAGCCCACCAAGTTCGTTCGCGTTCTGGGCGAAGATCTCGTCCTTTTTCGCGACAAGAGCGGTCGCTTGGGGCTGCTCGCCGAACGCTGCTCGCACCGCGGCGCCTCGCTCGTCTACGGCAGAGTCCAGGAGCGCGGCATCGCCTGCGCCTACCACGGCTGGCGTTACGATATCGACGGGACTTGCCTTGAATGTCCCGCGGAGCCTCCCGGCAGCAAGTTTCATCTGACCGTCAAACATACCGCCTATCCCGTCCAGCAACACCTCAATCTCGTCTGGGCGTACATGGGCCCCGCCCCGGCACCCGTATTGACCCACTACGACACGCTCTTTCGCCGGGACGGGCATCGAAAGATCGTCGTTCACCCGCAACTGGACTGCAACTGGTTTCAGGCGATGGAAAACTCCGTCGATCCGGCGCATCTCCAGATCCTTCACCAGGAGTTTTACGGCCGGGGCGCGCGCAAGCCGCCGAGCACAACGCGGGGATTCACAGACGACGTGGCGAGCTTCGAGTTCTATCTCACCGACCACGGCATCATGAAGAAACGGACATACGTAAACGGCGTCGTTGACGAGCATCCCCTGCTGTTCCCGACGATTCTCCGCCAGGGGCCGAGCACGCAGATCAGAACGCCCATCGACGACGAGCACACCATGCACATCCACGTGCTGTTTCTGCCCACCGAAGACGGCAGCGAGCCCGAAGACGCCTGGAATCCTCCGATCAAGTACAACGAGCCCTACAAAGATCCGCCTGACAAAATTCATCCATTTACGCGCTTTACGCTCCAGCATGTGATCCCGCAGGATCACATGGCCTGGGAGACGCAAGGACCGATCGCCGACCGAACGCGCGAGCGGCTGGCGACTTCGGACCGGGGCGTCGTCATGCTGCGCGAACTGATGAAGCGCGAAATTGAAAAGGTTAGCCGCGGCGAAGATCCGATCGGCGTCTACCGAGATCCCGATCATCCCATCATCGACACGAACGTCGATGAAGGCGTGCGCCAAATGAAGGCGAACGCGCGCGCCGGCGGACCGGCGACGAACCAGGATTTGGTCGCCGTTTACGAGGGCCGGACGGGCCACGGGTAAGACGCCGCGCCCGCTCCGCGGGCCGCGATTCGATCCTCGCTGCGAGCGTTTTGCGCGCTGGCCCGCGCGCCATCCCATATCTGAAACAGTAGCTCCCGAAACGCATCCCACCCGGCGGGCACGATCTTTGCGCCAATCTTGGCGTTGGCCTTCTTTCCATTTCGACAGATGCGAAGTCTATTTCGCGGCGCCCCCGGGACTCCCGCGTGGCTCGTTAAAACGAGAAATTTTCTCACCCACCTCACCGTCGTCGCCCGCGCGCGCTACTACAACGACCTTCTGAGCCTGCAGGCGATGAGCCTCACCTACACGACCATTCTCTCTCTGGTGCCGTTTCTTGCCGTGATGTTTTCCGTCCTCAAAGCCTTTGGCGTGCAAGATTTCCTCGAGCCTTTTTTGCTCCGCATCCTCGAGCCGCTGGGCGATCAGGGAGCGGAGATCACGAACCGGATCGTGGTCTTCGTGGAAAACATCCGGGTTGGAATTTTGGGCGCGGTCGGCTTCGCCATGCTGTTTTACACCGTCGTCAGCCTTATCGCGAAAATCGAGGACGCCATGAACCTGATCTGGCGCATCCCGCACGCCCGCGGCTGGGGCCAAAGGTTTACCGCCTACCTGAGCGTCGTTCTGGTGGGGCCGGTCATGGTCTTTACCGCGCTCGCGCTGACCGCCTCGGCGCAGAGCTACTGGCTCGTCGAGCGACTCGCCCAGTTTGCCTTCATGGAGCACTTCTTCGCTCTTACGACCAGCGTGATGCCATTTTTATTGATGTGCGCGACGTTTACCTTTCTCTACAGGCTCGTCCCGTACACCCGGGTACAGCTGAGCTCGGCGTTGATCGGCGGCGCCACGGCGAGCATCCTCTGGCAGGTCGCGGGGAACATTTTCACCGCGTTTGTCGCCAATTCCGCAAGCTACGCCGCGATCTATTCCAGCTTTGCCGCCGCCATTGTCTTTCTCATCTGGCTTTACGTCGGCTGGTTGATTTTTCTCGTGGGCGGCGAGATCGCCTATTTCCACCAGCACCCGCAAGCTTTTCTGCGCGAGGGGCTGCTCGACTGGAGAGCCCATTTCTTTCAGGAATGGCTGGCGCTCAGCGCGCTTGTCGAAATCACGCGCCGGCATCTTGCCGGAGCGACGCCCTGGCGGAGCACCGAGCTGGCGGGCGTTCTCGGCGTGTCCGGCCTGGAGTATCACTTCGATAAATTCGTGCGCGCCGCAATCCTGCTCCGGTCCTCCGAACCGGAAGGGATCGCTCTGGCGCGGCCGCCGGAAGAGGTAACCGTCGAGGAGGTTCTGGACATCGTGCGCGGCTCGGAAGCGGCGGGCGAAGTACGCAAGAGGGGCGTGGTCGCGGAGTTGTTGGAGCGGCGCGACCAGGCCGTCAAGCGAGCCTTGCAGGGAGTCACCTTGCGGTCGCTGGCCTCGGACAGCGAACCGCAAACCTTGAAAGTTCGCAGCGCGGGCCTCGAGGCGCAGTTCGGATAACGGCGGGAAAACCCGCCGGCGCGCAACGCGCCCTTTGCGTTTTCTTCAGTTTGCCTTTCGCGCGGCGCTGGCGGCTGGCTTCTTCAGTCCAAAGTATTCGCGGCTGTTGTGATAGGCGATCTTCTCTTTCGTTTTCTGCGACAGTTCCGGGTGCTTCCAGAGATACTCCAGATTCTTGGGGAACTCGCCGTCCCAGTGCGGGACGTCTGAAGCGTAGAGAAAATGCCCGTCGCCGACGTACTCGATGGTCTGAGGCAAAAGCTTCTCTTCGGCCTCGAGGCTCACGTAAATTTTGCACTCGCGCACGACCTCGCTCGGCTTTTTCTTTAGATGCGGCGCTTCGAACGCGCCGCGCAATTCCCAGTGCTCGTCCATGCGGTCCAGCCAGTAAGGCAGCCAGGTGGCGCCGATCTCAAGAAAGGCGAGCCGGAGCTTGGGAAAGCGCACGGGCACGCCCTGAAAGATGATGC
Organism: Candidatus Acidiferrales bacterium; assembly: GCA_035559995.1. Taxonomy (GTDB): domain Bacteria; phylum Desulfobacterota; class Binatia; order UBA9968; family UBA9968; genus DATMAM01. Next base: position 110,674 of record DATMAM010000033.1, on the reverse strand, counting down.
TCGTGAAATGCAAAAACATCCCGACCGGAAAAGTGTAGGTATGGACTTCGGCGAAGGTTCTGAGCGCGGCCGCGCCGACTTCGTGCGAGGCGCTGCGGTTGCCGTGAATCGAAAGGGGCACAGCGAGGCGCTGTGCCTCTTCGTAAAGGGGATCGTACATCGGATCGCCGAGCGCGGTCGGGAGCCCCATCGAAAGCAGCTCAAAGCTGATCAAGCCGAGCTCGGTGACCGCCCGGCGCAGCTCTCTCGCCGCTTCCGCGGGCCATTTGAGCGGGAGCACGCCGACGCAATGAATGCGGTCCGAGAGCGCGTTGTACTCTTTGGCGAAGTGGTCGTTGGCGGCCCTGCAAGCGGCAACGCAAAATTCCGGCTCGCGCAACTTGGCGATGTTGCCGGAACCGGTCGGGAAAAGCACGGCCTCTTCGATGCTGTACTCGTCCATGATCTTGAGCCACAGCTCGACCTGCTCGGCCGGGCTCATGCCGCGTTTGTAACCGGGGTAGCCCAGCGTGTCGAAGAGATCCGTGTCGAACGGCTGATCGGCGGGCCAGAGGCCGGTATTGCGCCGGTTCCACGGCGGCTCGAGGTATTTTCGGATATCGCTTTGCCGTTCCAAGACATGCCCATCGGCATCGATCGTCGGCGGCCAGTCAACCATGGCGCTTCTCCTTCAGGAAATCTCGTTTTGACGTGGCCGCATCCTACCACCGCCGCCGCGTCTGTCAATCGACTTTCACGGAAGGGCGTAAGTTCCAGGCGCGTTATCGAGCCATCCTCTCCAATCGCACCGCTGCCCGGTTCGGATTTATGCCGAGCACGCTCTAGCGGTCAGCTGGTTTGTCCTACCGGAAGGTGTTCTTCTCTCAGACGACCTTGCCATTCTCTCCATAGCGCGTAGATCGCCGGAATCACGGCCAGCGTTAGCATCGTGGACGTCACCATGCCTCCGATCATCGGAGCCGCTATCCGCTTCGTGTTGACCGCGAGATTTCGCTCAAAACATCGTGGCTTATTTGCCCAGAGCCTTGGCTCTTTGTCTCAAAGCATTCCCATGCTTCGTGAGAATCTCTCCCATCCGATCCATCATTTCGCTCCGCATCTTCTGCTGGTCCTCGGGCTTGATCTGACTCGCGTCGCCGTACTTCTGCATCATCTGACCCATCAGGCTCATCATCTCGCCATGCATCGACATCATCGATCCCATAATTTCGGGTGATCCCATCATGAAGCGCATCATTCCCATGCCGGGGCCCATCATCCCGCCACCCATCATACCCATTCCGTGCCCATGGCCTCCCATCATGCCCATCCCGGGACCCGCCTGTTCCATCATTTCGTGGCCCGCCGGCCCCTGGCCCATCGCTTGTCCGGCTTCGCCAAACGTCGCGTAAGCTGCAAATCCCAACGCCCAAAGCAGTGCCGCAGCTGCAATCAGCCTTTTCATTTCTTTCCTCCTCTTTTTGTTACTTGGCCTGGTTTATGAAAGATCTCTCTTTTTCGTCTCGAATTCCTCCTTATCGATCTCCCCGCGCGCGTATCGTCGGCGCAGAATTTCCAGAGCGGAATCCGACCGCGACTCCTTCCCTTGGCTGATCAGCCAGCGGATGCCCAACACGAGCCCGACGATGACGAGCCCCCAAAACAAAAGCATCATAAAAAACATGCCGAGCCCCCAACCCCACCACATGGGGTGCTCCCACGACCATTCGTAAACGCGGCCCTGCGCCGGGAGTTCAACAAACGACAGCCACTGAAATGCCCGTACCGCCATAGGCATCTCACTGTGTCTTTTTCATTCCCCGCTTCATTCGATCCGACATCTGCTTCATCATGCCGGACATCTCGCCCATCATCTTTGACATCTGCTCCATCTCCTCCGGCGTCATCTTTCCGCTTCCCATCATTTGGCTCATATCGCCCATCATGCCCGACATCTCGCCCATCGATTTTCCCATCCCTTGCATCTCCTCGCTCTTCATCATGCCTTGGCCCCTCATCATGCCTCCCATGCCCTTGCGCATCTCGCCCATCTTGCCCTGCATCTGTTTCATCTTTTCCATCATCATGCCGCCGCCCTTCATGGGCATGCCTTCCTTCATCGGCATCCCCTCTTTCATGGGCATATCTTTTTTCTCCTGGGCCATGAGAGGAAACGCCCCTAAAGCCCCCGATACCATCAACACCGTAAGAAACTGCCTCATAGCGACCCTCCTTTTTTATTTAGTCGTTCTCAGCTCAACTTTTCGGCGTTTTACTTTCGGCCAACGAGACTCGTGTTGTGCATCCACGCGATGTACCAACCCCCGATCGCCGCGAATATGCCCAAAATCATTCCGCCCCAAATCATCCTCACGGGATCTTCCCAGACAAAACCCGGGAGCAATTCGAAAAGACTATGATGCAACTCCTTTGCTCTACTTGAAAGCAAAAAGCCGTAGCTCAGACACAGCCCATACAATACCTCTGTGCCCAGGCTGCACAGCGCCGAGTACTTCGTAGTCGACAACATGATTTTTTTCCCTCTCACGAGTCATTCCAAGTTCCACCCGAAGATTCTCTCCTTGACGCCCGCGATATCCTTGATCACGAGCTCAAGGCGCCTAGCCTCGGGGGCGACCTTAGGAAAAATCAGAGTAATCTCCCTGTGATGTCCGCCTCCTTTGTTTTCCGCTCGCGAAGGGAAATAGTCTTTTCCCTTGTCGTCGCGAAGCAGAGTCAATGTTTTGAGATCGTAACCGTCTAAGTCCACCGAATGCGTATCGAGCACTACCTGAAAGCGCGGCTCATCGCGGCTTTGCGGATTCAGGTAGGCAACCTTTGCCGTAACGCCACCCGCTGAGGCCGACTGCGCCGTAACGGTCGCCGCTGAAAGAATCCGTTCAGGACCGAGCGCCAAGCCGATCAGGAGCGCGCCTACCGGAAATTTTTTACCCAGCTCCATGAAGCTCCTCCTTTGATTACCACGACTTCCCTCCGCGATCGGGCCGCAGCTTCTCGCCCACTCACGGCCCGGAAGTAAGATAGACAGAACGCCAGGGGCTTCGAGGCTAGATCCGCAGAACAAACAGGGGAAGGTAAGAACGAATCGGACCAAGCAGCGTGCCGGGGCGCTCAAAGAGCAGGCGAAGAAAACGATCGCTCTGCCGCGGCGCGGCAAGTAGAACGTGCCCGGGAGCATCCAGGTGGAAGACATTCTCTCCTCTCTGGGCAAGCCTGACTTGCGCTGCGGATAAACCGAGGGACTCCGTAAGATACCCGGTCTTACACTCGATGCTTGTGCGGCCATGACCCGACTTTAAGAAGTTGCAGGGACCCTCGCTATTCTGGCGATAAAAACTCGCGCCTGAGGGCGCGTCTTCATGCAGGCATTTCAATAGTGCCCCTGCCGCGCCGTAGTAGAGAAATCCTGTCGAGAGGACGATGGCGAGTAGTCTGCTTAATCGCCGGAAAAGCATTCGCAGCATCGGGGACGGAAGATTTCCTACTTTACTGAGCATGAAGCGTGCCACGTGTTTCCGGCATGTTGTCCTCATGTTTTCGTTTGGCCGCTGGCGTTTTTGCGAAACCACACCGTTGATTTTCTCAGACCTGAGAAGCCGCGAGCCTCGCAAAGGCTGGCAGGGATAGCGTACGGCCAAGAATGGTCGGGTACTTTTATTTGTGCATCTTGCCATGATGCATCGCGCCGGGATCTGCCGCCCCCACGGTTACCCCTTTGGCTCACGGCTTGACATCGATCCCATCTCGACGCAGCTCCTCGTCGCTCGCTTTCAGTGCGACAGTTCCTGGAGGGTGTTTATACCATCCCGGATCCTCGTCGTAGCTTCGCAAATTGTCTCTGACCTTGAGGATCGTAAAGAGCCCGCCCATCGAAATATAGTCGCCGAACGGCCCGGTAGCGCCTTTCATCGAGATGGAATTTCGCGGATAGGGCGCCACTTCCGCCATCTTCCCCATGTCCATACCGGTGTGGCCCATCGTCATATAGGCGGGCAGCAGCGGCCGCAGCTTCTCATCGAGGCCCTTGGCATCGATGCCGACCATATTGGGAAAATCGTGGCCCATCTGGTTCATCACGTGATGCGTCATGTGACAGTGGAAAGCCCAGTCGCCGGGAGCGTCGGCAATAAATTCAATCGCGCGCGTCTGGCCGACCGCGACCAAGACCGTCGTCTCCGGCCATTGGGCCGAGAGCGGAATGTCTTCGCCGTCGGTCGCGGTGACGCGGAAATGATAGCCGTGGATGTGCATCGGATGGTGCTCCATCGCGCCCAAATTCCCGAGCCGGATTCGAACCCTGTCGCCGGTCTTGCAGACCAGGGGAGAAGTCGAAGGAAAAACCTTCCCGTTGATCGTGAGAACATTGAAGCCGCTGTCTTTGACGGTGTTCGGACGGCTCGTGCCTGCCTCGATCACCCACTGGCTGATCATCAGCGAGAAATCGCGGTCGACGCGATATTCCGGCCGCGGGTTTCTCGGATGAATGACGAACATGCCGATCAAGCCCATGCCCATCTGCGTCATCTCATCGTGATGGGAATGAAACATGAAAGTTCCGTGTTGGCGCAGCGTCCACTCGTACTTGACGGTCTCCCCGGGCCTGATGTAGGGCTGGGTAAGCCCACCCACGCCGTCCATGCCGTTGGGGAGGTAAATCCCGTGCCAGTGGACCGAGGTGGAAACGGGCAGACGATTCGTGACATAGATTCGTACCCGCTCCCCCTCAACGGCCTCGATGACCGTGCTATTGACGCGGCCGTTGTACCCCCAGCATTTGGCGCGCAAGCCCGAGTCGAAAGCGTGCTCCACCTCTTCCGCAATCAAGTGGAAGACCTTGACTCCATCGACGATCTTGAAAGGCAGCGCCCCGCCGTCGGGGACCACAACGGGGTTGTAGCCTTTGCCGGGGAGAACCGCCGGCAATGGCTTCACATCGATCGGCCCGCCGCTGTAGCTCTTTTCCCAGTATGGACGGCCGGCCTTTTTGTAATCCTCGCCTTTCGTCGGTTGATACTCCGTCGCGCCGCCGTGGCTCCGCGCAGCCGCCCGCCCGTCGAGCAAGGCCGTGCCCCCGGCGATCGTTGCCGCACCAAGACCCAGCATTTGTCTTCGCGTGATCTTTTTACCCATCGCTACGACTCCTTCGCTTTAATGCCCGCCGCCGTCGTTCATTCCGACCGGAGGGGCTGCGGCGCCTGCCGGTCGCCCATTGACCGCGGGAAGCCGGCCGCTCAAAATTTGCGCGATGTCCCCTCGCGCCAGCCAGTAGTCGCGCAGCGCTGCGACATATTGAGCGGCGGTCTCGATCTGTTGGTCGCGCGCGCGCAGCAACTCAATCGGACCGATTTGCATCGCGTTGTACCGAAGCTGCGACTCGTTGACGATCCGTTCCTGGAGCGGCAGCAAGATATCCCGATAGTAGAGCGCTCGGTCGCGGGCTCCTTCCAGGCGATCCCTGGCAGCGCGCGCCGCCGAGCGAACCCGGACCGCCAGCGCATAGTATTCCTGTTGCGCGCGGCGCAGCTCGGCCGCGGCGCGGCTCACTCGAGCCTGGCCTTGATCGAATATGGGGATAGGGAACTCCAGCGTAAGCCCCGCCTCCCAGGCACCTTCTTCGCGCTCCCCCAGCGGCCCGGCATGCATCTCCGGCACGAGCGCGCTCCGGCGGCTGAGCCCGAGCGCTTCGCCGGCGGCGCTCACACGCTGCCGGGCGCTCAAAAGATCCAGGCTTCGGCCCACCGCGAGCCGCTCGAGGTCTCGGGTGGACATCGGCTCCTCCGGAATTTCAGGGAGGCGCCTATCGCTTTCCCACTCTGTTTCTTTGCCCCACAGACCCATCAGCGTGTTCAGTTCCTCTCGGCTCTCACGAACCGAAACCTCGGCGCTGCGAAGCGCGAGCTTGCCCGCCTCTAGCTCAGCCCGCTGCCTGGCCAGCTCGAGATCGGTGATGTTTCCCGCCTCATGAAGCCGCCGCGCGACCTCAAAGGAAGCGCCGAGAGATTCAACGATCGTCTGGCGCAACTCCAGCATCTGTTCATTCGCCTGATGCAGGTAAAAGGCTCTTCGGACGCGCGCGGCGAAATCGAGCACTTGACCGGTGATCCTGGTTTTGGCTTCCTCAAAGCGCGCGGCCGCCACTCGCTTGCGCAGAGGCAGGTAGAAGACGTCGAGAAAGTTCATCGCCGCGCTCAGCTCCAGATCGGGCTTGCGCGGCCCCGACGTTGGAAACTTGATCGCCGCGTCGAAGATCGGATTATTGAGAAGCCCCGCCTGCACCAGATCGGCCTGGGCGACGCCCAGCTCCGAGTAAGCCGCCTGGAGCTCGCGATTGTTGAGCAGCGCGATCTGAATCGCCTCCTCGGCCGTCAACTTGGTTTTGAGCAAACTCGCGATTTTGGCCGCGGCCTCTCTGTCGAGCGCGGTTCCATTGTTCCAGAAAATCTTTACGGCGGCGCGCTCTTCGACCGTCGCCCTTACTTGCTCAAATCCCGAATCGAGCGCCACCGAGGCGCACCCGCTCATAAAGACCAGCACAGAGGTCAACCATCCAATGCTTCGTCTCCACAACATTCGTCGCCCGCCCTCCTTCCGCCCGTCGCGCTAGTTTAACTTCTCGATTTTTACGATGGCCTTTTTCGGGACATCGATCGTAAAGCGCACCTGGTCGCCGAACTTCAGCCCTTCCAAGAGCGACGGCGGATCGACGCGATATCCCATCGTCATCGCTTCCATAAAGCCTTTGATCTCCCCGTGCTCGACGACAATCTGGCTCGCGTTGGGAACGGTTGCGATGACCTTGCCCTCGCCCACCACGGTCGGGCCGGCCAACAGAGGAGCCCCATGCTGCTGCCCATGCGTTTCCGCTTGCGCCGCCGCAACCGGTTCCGCCGGCGCTCTGTCGGCCTTTGTGTAGGCGAGGGTCTTGGAGACAAAGCGCGCCGGCGAAACCGCCGCATCCGGGTGTGCCGGATGGCTGGCCGTCAAGGGCGGCGGCTCATAAGCAGCGCACCCCGCCAGAACCAACAGAGTAACGGCGAAAAAGTCGTCATTGAATTTCATCTCGCTTTCCTTTCGATCAGTTCTTGAGCTTCTCGATTTTCGTGATCACGCGCTTTTCGGTGTCGATCGTGAAGCGAATTTTATCTCCCGGTCGAACGGCCTTCAGCAGCGCGTTCGAGCTCACCTTGTATCCCATCGTCATCGCGTCCATAAAATCTTTGATCTCTTCGTGATCGACCACGATCTCTCGACTTTCAGGAACGACGGCGATAACGGTTCCGTCACCGGTCATCGATTTGCCCACCCCTTTGGGCGTGAGCGACGCGAGGTAGGTGGATAGATCGATCAGTTCCTGAACCGTCATGCGCTCGTTGTGAACCGGCATCGTCGATTTACCGTCCGGTCCCCGGTATTTCTTTGCCGCATGAGCGCTCGGGTTGATGACCGACTCCGTAAAGTACTCGAGCGGGTGCAGCGGGCCCATTTGGCTGAGCTCGGGTCCCAGCGCCCCGCCGGGCGCAGCGGCGGGAAATTTCTCGCCGCGCACCTCGTGGCACACGTAGCAGGCGTATTTTTCGAACACTTGACGGCCTTTGGTCGCATCGCCTTTTGGCATCGTGAACTGCCAGCCCTTCGGGTGATGCGTCTCTATCGCTGGCTGTTGTGAGAATGCCTCGGTGGCCGCGAAGAAGAGAGCCATACCCCAGAAGGACAAAGAAACCGCGCCGAACCTTCGAGCATCCATAACCAACCTCGCTTGACGAGATGCCTGTGCGGTACTAGCGCGCGGCCGCGCTAGCCATCTGAAAAACGCAAATAAAGATGCGCAAAGCGCGGCGAGATCAGCGCCGCGCTGCTTGCGCTAGATCAGCAGGACGGAGAGAAAAATGTGGCGTGAGAGGCCTATCAGGCGCGAAGGTCCCGAAAACTGCCAGAAAACGTTTCGCAGCCAAAGATCGGTCCCCGACTTTGCTCCAATTTCACTTGTGGTGAGAGAGTTCGGCACGGGAAGCTGGAGCGCGGCGGAGAAATACGATGCGAAAAAACCTGCCGATCCCGGCCCGAGCTTAAATTTGAGGTCATGACAGGGATGATCACGATGGTCGGAAGTTCGCTCTTCGGACATCCCCTGATGCGAGTGGCGTTCCGCCTCGGCTTTGCCCGCATGACCCGCATGCTCGCTGTCGTTGAGGCAAGTCGCCAACGCGTGCGCGACTCCGGCATGCAAGAGGCAGAAAGCAAGAACGATAACCCCAAACGGTCTCATGGGAACGAAATGACTTCTAACGTCGGCGCCACGGATTTTCAAGACTCACGCCGAGATTAGCTCGCAAGCACGGTCCGGTCCAAGCTCGAATCAGTTCTTGAGCTTCTCGATTTTTGTGATCACGCGCTTCTCGGTGTCGATGGTAAAGCGGATCTTATCTCCGGGCTGAACGCTTTTCAGGAGCCCATTGGAGCTTACTCTGTATCCCATCGTCATGGCGTCCATGAACCCTTTGATTTCTTCATGATCCACAACGACCTGCTGGCTCTCGGGAACAAAGGCAATCACTTTACCGACTCCGCTGACAGACCTGGGCACACCCTTGGGCCTGAGCGACGCAAGATAGCTCGACAGGTCAATCAGCTCCTGGACGGTCATGTCTTCATTGAAACTCGGCATTTTCGATTTTCCGTCCGGGCCGCGATACTTCTTCGCGCCGACGGCGCTTGGATTGATCGTGGACTCGGTAAAGTACTCCAGCGGATGCAACGGGCCCATCTGGCTTAGCTCCGGGCCAACCGCCTCTCCGCTGGGCGCGGGAAATTTCTCGCCCCGCACCTCGTGGCACGAGTAACAGCTAAACTTTTCGAAAACCGCGCGTCCCTTGGTCGGATCGCCTTTCGGCATCGTGAATATCCAGCCCTTCGGATGATGCATCTCGTATTCCGCGGCCGCGAGCCGCGCAGTGCAGGTCAACAAGAAAACCATTCCGACTCCAGCGGATACGATTGCCTCCCGCATGCTCCTGTCCTCCTTTCCATTCCAAGCTCAACAAAGGTCAGGCTTCTGCGATCCCGCTCGGATCAACCGAGCGATGTAAGGCGGAAGATCGATCAGATGAGCAATACGGAAAGCGAAAGATGGCGCGGAAGACCCGGGTACAGGCCGCGCGCGAAGACGCATTCTGCCGATACCGACGCCTGTGAATTCCCGGCACGATGGCAAGCGGTCCACGCCCCCAAAACCTGATCAGGCGAGGCTACCAGGCTGATCGATAGCTTCGTCGACGGGCCCCTGACGATGGCCGGTCCCAGCCGATATTTGGCGGCGGGACAATGAACCCAAAGCAAAGAATGCCCGGAACTCGGAAAAGGGCCGGTGAAGCCTCGAAGGCGAGTGTAACCGTCGCCTGAACCGTGCATGTGGCTCGCACGCTCCGAACAACCGGCCCACGCCGAAGCTAGAGAGCCCCAGGAGAGCAAAATCGCAAAAAATAGGAAAACAGCCCGCTTCATACCCTCAAATGCGCCTAGTATGTAACAAGCGGCGATACCGATTTCAATTGCTGGGGCGGCAAAGCCGCGACAGCCGCCAAAGCTGGCCTGCTGCGAGTGAGAGTAAAAAGTCATCGACTGCAGGAGAATTCCTCCACGACAATCCCTTCTCTGCGCCGAAGCGCCTTTGAAATTAAGCAAAATTTTGGCCCCGAGACTGGCATCTTTGTTGCGCGCCCGAGGGCAACCCTCTTGACATGTCTCGCTCTGTTGCTATTTCAAATTCCGGGTTCTTCACACGCGAGACATCCGAAAGTTTTCAGAACAAGGAGAAATCTAGTTTTGAGCTTTCCTTTGTCGTCGCACCCTGAGTCGCGTTCAGTCTCGCGAAGACAGTCCGAAAAGCCCCGACCGGCACGCTTTTTTCTTTTCGACGGCGCCCGCTCCAGTACCAAAGTTGCGACGCGGAGCCCGCTTTCGCTGGCGCTCCCGGAGCTTGAGCTCGCCGGGCTACAACGGCCGCAAGCGCGCGGCAAGTTTTTGTTTATCGGCAACGCCAAATTCTGGGTCCGTGGCGTGACCTACGGGGCATTCAGGCCCGGACCCGACGGCCGGGAGTATCATGACCGAGACGCGCTGGAGAGGGATTTTTCTCTCATGGCCGCGAACGGCGTTAACGCGGTGCGCATTCCACACACCATGCCGCCGCGCCAGCTACTCGACATCGCTGGGCGGCACGGGCTGCGCGTCATGGCGGGGCTCTCCGCCGAGCAATACGTCGGCTATCTCATCGACCGCAAGGGCGCTCCCGATATCGAGAAGCTGGTGCGGGCCAAGGTCCGCAGCTGCGCGGGCCATCCGGCGCTTCTCTGCTATGCGCTCGGCAACGAAATCGCCGCTCCCGTGGTGCGTTGGCTCGGCCGCAGGCGGGTCGAAAATTATCTCGAGCGGCTCTACTGGGCGGTCAAAGAAGAAGATCCCACCGCTCTCGTCACCTACGTCAACTATCCCACGACCGAGTATCTCCACCTGCCTTTCCTCGACCTGGTTACTTTCAACGTTTACCTCGAGTCGCAGGACCGCTTTGAGGCTTACCTGGCCCGGCTTCACAACATCGCCGGGGACCGTCCTTTGGTCATGAGCGAGATCGGTCTCGACAGCATGCGCAACGGCGAGGCCCTCCAGGCGAGCGCGCTCGCTTGGCAGCTCCGGACGACGTTTTCGTCCGGCTGCGCCGGCGCGTTTATATTCTCCTGGACCGACGAATGGCACAGGGCGGGCGCGGAGGTCGAAGATTGGGCGTTCGGCATCACTACTCGGGAACGCCGCCCCAAGCCTGCGCTCAAAGCGGTAAGAGAGGCGTTTGCGAAAGTTCCGTTCCCGAAGGATCTCCGCTGGCCGAAGGTCTCCGTGATCGTCTGCACGTTCAACGGCAGCCGCACTCTTTCCGAATGCCTGGAGAGTCTGTCGCGGCTCGATTATCCCGACTACGAAGTGATCGTGGTCAACGACGGCTCGACCGATTCGACCGCCAGGATCGCGCACAGTTACGGCTTTCGCGTGATCACCACCGAAAACCGCGGCCTCTCCTCCGCGCGCAACACCGGGCTCATGGCGGCGGCCGGAGAAATCGTCGCGTACATCGACGACGATGCCTACGCCGATCCGCACTGGCTCCGTTACCTGTGCGCGACGCTCATGAATTCCGCACATGTGGGCGTGGGCGGCCCGAACATCGCGCCCGGCGGGGACGGGATCGTTGCCGATTGCGTCGCCCACTCTCCCGGAAACCCGGTTCACATCCTGCTCTCCGATACCGAGGCCGAACACATTCCCGGCTGCAATATGGCTTTTCGCAAGACGGCTCTGGAAGCCGTCGGCGGATTCGATCCGCAGTTTCGCATTGCCGGAGACGACGTGGACATCTGCTGGCGGCTCCAGCAGAAGGGGTGGACCCTGGGATACAGCCCAGGGGCGGTGGTTTGGCACCACAGGCGCAACTCGATTCGCGCGTACTGGAAACAGCAGTACAACTACGGCAAGGCGGAAGCCTATTTGGAGAAAAAATGGCCGGAAAAATATAATCTCGCGGGCCACGTCGCATGGGCCGGCCGCGTCTACGGCAACGGGCATCAGTACAAGGCGTGGAGCCGGGGAAAAATTTATCACGGCGTGTGGGGAAGCGCGCCGTTTCAGTCGATCTACCCCACAGCGGCCGGAACGCTGGAATCTTGGTTGTCGATGCCGGAGTGGCACTTGGGCGTCGCCGCGCTCGCTCCTGTCGGCGCGCTCGGCTTGCTGTGGCCGCCGATGTTCTACGCCTTTTCGCTGCTCGCGCTCGCTCTCGCCGCGCCCATTTTTCAGGCGGCGCTGAGCGCGGCGCGCGTCTGCTTTGCCGTCCCTCGCCGCGCCCGCTGGCGGCGCCTGAAACTGCGCAGCCTGACCACGCTGCTTCATGTCCTTCAACCCCTTGCGCGCCTCAGCGGCCGCTTTCGCTCCGGGCTCACTTTCTGGCGGTATACCGCGCCGGGTTTCGTGATGCCGCGGCCGCGCCGGCTTGCCGTTTGGACGGCGTGCTGGCGCGATCCCAACGAGCGGCTTAAAGCTTTCGAGACAGAGCTGCGCCGGGCGGGAGTCTATGTCCGGCGCGGCGGCGAGTACGATCGCTGGGATCTCGAAGTGCGTGCCGGCCTGCTCGGGGCCGCGCGCCTGCTCATGGCGGTGGAAGATCACGGAGCCGGCAACCAGTTTGTCCGGCTTCGGTTCTGGCCTTGGTGCTCGTTTCTGGAGATCGCTCCGGCAATTTTGTTTGCATCCCTTGCGCTTGCGGCGGCTCTGGATCGCGCATGGGCGGCCTGTGCCGTGCTGGCTCTGTTGACCCTCCTGGTCGTCGCGCACGGCCTGCGCAGCTGCGGCAGCGCCTGCGCGGCCGTGCTCCGTACCTTTCAACACGCGGAAGCCATCCGTGACGGACAAGAAGCGCTACAGTAGCCTCGAACTTTACCGGCGGCTTTTTTCTGAAGCAAAGCCCTATCGCTGGCACATCGGGGGAATTCTCTTCGTCAGCCTGCTGTCGACGCCGCTTTCTCTTCTGGTCCCGTTGCCGCTCAAGATCGTGGTCGACAGCGTGCTCGGCAGCCATCCCCTGCCGGCTTCTCTCGAGGCGCTGCTGCCGGAGAAAATAAGCCGGTCGGCCGATGCCCTGCTTCTGTTCGCTGCCGGGCTGACGATCGGGATCGCTTTCTTTATCGGCCTGCAGCGCGTCGCCACGCTGTGGCTCCGCGTCTATACCGGTGAGAAGCTAACGCTGGCGTTTCGCGCGAAGCTGTTTCGCCACGTCCAGCGGCTGTCGATCTCCTATCATGACCGGCGCGGCAGCGCGGACGCCACCTACCGCATTCAGTACGATGCACCTGCGATCCAGTGGATTTGCGTCGACGGGCTCATACCGTTTGTCGTCGCCGCGTTGACCTTCGCGGCGATGATATCGGTCATCGGGTGGCTCGATCTGCAGCTTGCGCTCGTGGCGCTCGCCATTTCGCCGATCCTCTATTTGGGCGCGCGAACTTTCACGCCGCGCCTGCGCGACCGCTGGTGGCACGCGACGCACTTGGAAGGCTCCGCGTTCTCCGTGGTGCAGGAAGTGCTGGGCGCGCTGCGAATCGTAAAGGCGTTCGGCCAAGAGGAGCGCGAGCAGGATCGCTTCATCCGGCATTCGCGCGCCAGTGTCCTGGCGCGCGTGCGCGCGGCGGCGTCGGAAGGCACCTTCGACCTGTTGATCGGGGTCACCACCGCCGCCGGCACCGCGGCGGTTTTGTTCTTGGGCGCGCGTCATGTCCAGTCGGGCGCCCTCACCCTGGGTGAGCTTTTGTTCGTGATGACCTACCTCGTCCAGCTCTTCGGACCGCTGGCGCTGCTGAGCGAGATGACGGGCCGGACGCAGCGCTCGCTGGCGAGCGCCGAACGCGCGTTTGCCCTGCTGGACGAGACACCCGACGTTATCGAGCGAAAAGACTGCGTGCGCATTTCCCGCGCCAGGGGCGCGATCACCTTCCGCAACGTCTCTTTCGCCTACGACGGCGATCGCCCGGTTCTGCAAGGCATATCCTTTGCGGTCGCCCCGGCCACGCGCGTCGGCATCATGGGGATGACGGGCGCGGGAAAGTCAACTCTGGTCAGTTTGCTGACGCGCTTCTATGATCCAACCCGGGGGCAGATCCTTCTGGACGGTATCGATCTCAGAGACTATAACTTGGCCGACCTCAGAAATCAGTTCGGCATTGTCCTTCAAGAGCCGATCCTTTTTTCCACCAGCGTCGCCGAGAACATCGCGTACGCCGCCCCCAGCGCTTCGGAGCACGAAATCATCGCCGCCGCCAAGGCGGCGCGCGCGCACGAGTTCATCAGCCGGCTCCCGGACGGCTACCGCACGTTGGTCGGAGAGCGCGGCATGCAGCTCTCCGGCGGCGAGCGCCAGCGGATCGCGCTGGCGCGGGCTTTCCTGAAAAATGCTCCCATTCTCATCCTCGACGAGCCGACGAGCTCGATCGACATCAGGACCGAAAAGGAAATCATCGAAGTGATGGAGCGCCTGAGCGTCGGCCGCACCGTGTTTATCATCGCGCATCGTTTATCCACGCTTAAGCATTGCGATCTGCTCCTCGGCATTGACCAGGGCCGGCTGGCCTTCGTCCGTTCGGACGTCTCGAAAGCGATTGCCGAGGCGTCCGGCTTTCTCGAGCACAGAGATTACTGGACGGCACGCGAGGAGAAACTCGCCTGATGAAGGATGCTCGCGCCGATACCTGGTAAAACAACCGTCGAGCGCCGCCTGTGGCGGGCGATAGCCGGGCGCGCCGCATGAGCAGCACCGTTTGTGTCGCTCCGGTGAGAACGCTGGAGTACCCGAAAGGCGGCGGGCACCTGTGGGAATATCTCAACTGGGCCCTCGGCCTTCGTGCGCTCGGCTGCAAGGTCATCTGGCTCGAAGTCGTCCCTCGCGACGCTCCGCGCGGCGAAATAGAGAGCAATGTCGCCGCGCTCGCGACTCGCTTGGAGCCCTACGGTCTCGGAAATTGCCTGGCCCTTTACCCGGCGGAACCACGCCAGGCTTCATGGCCGCAGAACCGGGAATGCCTGGACCTGGACGCGGCCGCAGAGGCGGACCTCCTTCTCGACTTCCGCTACAACACGCCGCAGCATGTCGTGAGCCGGTTTCGGAGATCCGCTCTTCTCGATATCGACCCGGGTTTATCGCAGGCCTGGGTGAGCAAGGGAAGAATAAAACTGACGCCTCACGACCTGTACTTCACCACCGGCGAAACGGTGGGCCAGCCGGGATCCGGGATCCCGGATCTCGGATTAAAATGGATCTACACCCGCCCCTGCGTGGCTCTCGACTGGTGGCCGCCGCATCGGCCGCCGCCGGACGCGCCGTTCACTACCGTAGCGCACTGGTACGCGGGCGGATGGCTGGAAGACGATGCGCTCGCGCACTTGGACGACAAGCGAAGCGGCTTCTTGCCGTTTCTCGACCTGCCGCGCCTTTCAAAGCATGCGCTTGAGCTGGCGCTCGACCTGGCGCCGGAGGACGAGCAACGGTGGATGCTCGAAGCCCGCGGTTGGCGCGTCGTCGATGCGCACAGGGTTGCGGCCACTCCCTGGGAATACCAGGCCTATATTCAGGGCTCGCTGGCGGAGTTCAGTTGCGCCAAGCCCGCCTGCCTGAAGCTGCAAAACGGCTGGCTGAGCAACCGAACGCTTTGCTATCTGGCGAGCGGCAAGCCGGCCGTCGTGCAGCACACGGGGCCGAGCCGGTTTCTCCCCGAATCCGCCGGCCTGTTTCGGTTTCGCGATATAGACCAAGCAGCGCAGTATCTCGAGACGGTCGCAACCGATTACGAGAGGCAGTCCGGGCTGGCACGCGCGCTCGCCGAAGAGCTATTTGACGCGCGCAAGGTCGCGAGCAAGCTGCTCGAGCAGGCATTGCCGTAACGATGGCTCGAACCGAAAAGAGCGCTCGCGGCCAAAAAAGAAAACATCCGTTTGCGGCATGGCGATGCCTCGAGAATCGTCGCTCAGAATAATTGTAACGGGGCTGATCGCGACCCATCGCTTCCAGGGCGGGGTGACCTGGGATTACCTCAACGTCGTCCTCGGGCTAAAACGGCTCGGGCACGATGTCTATTATCTCGAAGATACCGGCGGGTGGCCGTACCATCTGGATGGCGCGATCGCTTACGATCCGAAGCCCACCGTGGATCATCTCGCCGGCGTGATGGCCGCGTTCGGTCTTGCCGCCAACTGGGCGTATCACTTTCCCACCCGACCGCAGTGGTTCGGGCTATCGGATCGAAAAAGGGAGGAAGTCGTTCGATCGGCCGACATGCTCATCAATGTCTCCGGCACTCTTGAGAGGCCGGATCGCTACCGGCAGGCGAAGAAGCTCGTCTATGTCGATACCGACCCTGTCTTTACGCAAATCAAGGCCGCAGGAAGCGATCCGGAGTTCCGCGCGCGGGTGAACGCGCATGACGTTCACTTCAGCTTCGGCGAGACTCTCGGCGAAGAGCTGCCGGATACGGGCCATCTCTGGCACCCCACGCGCCAACCGGTCGTGCTGGACGAGTGGCGCTCTACCGCGGCGCCGCGCAACGCGTTCACGACCGTCATGAACTGGTCAAGCTACGACGTGATCAGGTATCGCGGGCGAACCTACGGCCAGAAAGATATCGAGTTCGTGAAATTTCTCGATCTCCCGCAAAGGGTGTCGCCGATACCGCTCGAGCTTGCGCTCCACAAGGCCGTTAGCTGGCCGAGCCAAGAGGCCGACCCCGGGCGCTGCGGCTCCGCGCCCCGAGAGATACTGCGAGAGCGCGGCTGGCGCATCGTCGATCCGATCGAGGTTTGCGCCGACTTCGCCAGCTATCGCCGCTATATCCAGGCGTCCAAAGGCGAGTGGAGCGTTGCCAAGAACGCTTATGTCGCCGGCCGGTCCGGTTGGTTCAGCTGCCGCTCGGCCTGCTATCTCGCCGCGGGCCGGCCAGTCGTCGTTCAGGATACCGGTTTCAGCCGCGCGCTGCCGGTCGGGGAAGGCATCGTCAGCTTCAGCTCGCTGGAAGAAGCCGAAGCAGGGATCCGCGAGGTCGAAGGAAACTACGAGCGCCACGCCAAAGCGGCGCGGGAGATCGCCGAAGCCTATTTTGACTCCGGCAAAGTGCTCGCGCGTCTTTTGGCAATCGCCATGAACTTAAAAGCCGCGCCTTCGATCCCGCTTGACGAGCATGGAAGCCCCTGAGGCCGCGTTGGCGCGAGCGGGCTTTGAAAGAATGGCGCCCTCTTCTTTGCGCGTGATCGTCACCGGTTTCATCGGCCACCAGCGGCTGCTGGGAGGCGTCGCCTGGGACTATCTGAACGTGGTCCTCGGGCTAAAACGGCTCGGGCACGACGTCTATTACATCGAAGACTCCGGATGCTGGCCCTACAATCACGATGGCGGCCCGTCGGGAAGGGACTGGACGGACTGGAACCCGCGGCCGACCGTGGAGCATCTTAGCCGGGTGATGTCGGCCTTCGATCTTCAAGACCGATGGGCTTATCGGTTTCCACCCAAGTCGGAGTGGTTCGGCATGTCCGATGCAAGAAGAAAAGAGATCGTCCGGTCGGCGGACGCGCTCATCAACGTCGCGGGCACCCTGGAAAAGCCGTGGGACTACCGCAGCGTCGGAAAGCTGATCTACATCGATACAGATCCCGTCTTCTGTCAGATAGGGGCGGTGGCCGGCGCCGATTCGGCGATCATGTCCAAGCGTCTCGACGCCCATGATGTATTTTTCACGGTGGGCGAATGCTTGAACGCCAACGACGAGATCCCGAAGGCGGGCCGCAAGTGGAACACGACCAAGCATCCGGTGCTTCTCGACCAGTGGCGGAACGACTCGCCGCCGGGAAGCGCATTTACGACGGTCATGAACTGGTCAAGCTACGATCCGATCGCCTACCAGTCCAGGCGCTACGGGCAAAAAGACGTCGAGTTCGTCAAGTTTATCGACCTGCCGCGGAAGCTTTTCCCGACGCGCCTGGAAATCGCCCTCTACAAGCCGCGGCTCAAGACCCCGCGGAGCTTTTCCGTTTCGGCTCCCGTTGACGACCTCGAGCGCGCGGGCTGGAAAGTCGTGGACGCCGCGGAAGTCTGCCCCGATTTTGAGAGCTACCGCCGATACATTCGCCAATCGAAAGGCGAATGGAGCGTGGCCAAGAACGGTTACGTGGCGGGAAGGTCCGGCTGGTTCAGCGGGCGCTCGGCGTGCTATCTCGCGGCGGGACGTCCCGTCGTCGTTCAGGACACCGGGTTTAGCGCACTGCTGCCCGTCGGCGAAGGCGTCGTCGCGTTCACGACGCTCGAGGAAGCTCAGGCCGGCATCCGTTGCGTCGAGGCAGATTACGCGCGTCACGCGAACGCCGCGCGAGAAATTGCGCGCGCCTATTTCGATTCCGACAAGGTTTTGCGGCGCCTTGTGGAGATTGCGATGAATGCGCGCGCCTGAGCGGGACATTCCGCGATGCCCACCATCGTTTTCACCGGCTACCTGGTCCGCTGCCCGATCGGAGGTTTTGCATGGCAGGCGGCGCACTATCTCCTGGGATTCCGCTCGCTCGGCTACGATACCTGGTTTTACGAGGACACCGGTGAGCTGAACTGTGAATTCGCTTTGAACCCCGTGACGGGAGAGTTTGCTCCCAAATACGACTACGGGATTCGCGCGGCGGCGAATTTCTTGACGAGCATTGGTTTCGGCGACCGGTGGGTCTTTGTCGATCATCGGCGGGGTATCAAGTACGGCCCGGGCGCCGAGCGCGTCCGCGCGCTTCTGGCGGAATCGGATATCCTGGTGAGCCTCGGACCCGTGAACCGCTTTCCGCCGGAGCGGCCCCCGGGACGCCCTTCCGTCTTCATCGATCTGGATCCCGTCTACTTGCAGCTCAAGCTCGCCAACGGCGACAAGAGTCTCGCGGCGCTGCTCGATGCCTACTCGGTGCATTTCACGTTCGGCGAAAACATCGGCAACGGCGCCGCCGCGCTGCCGGCGGGCGGCTATACGTGGCGCCCGACTCGCCAGCCGGTCATCATCGATCTCTGGGCCCACGCCGGCCCGCCGCGCCGCGGGTACACGACCGTGGGCAAGTGGAACTCGCAAGAGCGAGATTTATCCTATGCCGGCCAAACGTTTCGCTGGCGCAAGCGGACCGAATGGCTCCGCTTTTTGGATCTCCCCGCCAAAACTTCGGCCAGTTTCGAGATGGCGATGGACGTCGACAGCGTTCCGGGCGATCGCGAACTGCTCGGCGCGCACGGCTGGCGGATCGTCGACCCCGTCTCGCTCTCCGCCGATCCATGGCGCTACCGCGACTATATCCGAAGCTCGCGCGCGGAATTCACCGTCGCCAAAGACATGAACGTTCGCCTGCGTAGCGGCTGGTTCAGCGATCGCAGCGCCTGCTACCTCGCCGCGGCGCGGCCGGCGGTGGAGCAGGACACCGGGTTCAGCGGCGTGCTCCCTCTCGGGCCCGGCCTGCACGCCTTCAACACGCTGGGCGAAGCGGCGGACGCGGTTTGCGCGATCGAAAGCGATTACGATGCGGCGAGCGCTCACGCGAGCGCGGTGGCGCGCGAATACTTTGCCGCCGACAAAGTGCTCCGTTCTCTTTTAAGCCCTGTGGAGTAAAAACCCATGCCTCGATCAGCGCTGAAGATCAAAGAAAACCGGCGCTACCGGACTTTCGAGCGGGCAAAGATTTTTTTGCGCTGCGGTCCGGAGCGAAAGAGTCATCGCTCTCGCATCGAGGTGCTCCGCTTGCTTGAAGGTATGCCATCCGTGCTGGACGTCGGCTGCGGCAACGGCGTCATGTCTGAAATGATTCGCGAAAGAAAATTGGCTTTGGATTATCTCGGAATCGCTTCGGCGCGAAAGCGAGGCGAGAAGTTTGAGAAAGATTTCTACACCCATAGCTATGGCCTGGGGAAATTCATCCATCACCTCTCGACCGAGGTCGTTCCCGTTCCGGGCGAGATCCGAATTCGCTCAGGCCGGGGCGCGGGAACCCGCGGATGCCCTGGGCAGGACGCGAAAACGTCATCCATGAGGTGATTCGCCGGGGAGGCGCTTCGTGCTGACGGCACAGCGACCGATGGAGGCGACCCAAAGAGTAAATTCGGCGCCGCGCGCGCGCGGCTCGGCCTTGGCTCTCTTTTTTGCCCGATCGGCTCCGGGCGCGATTCTGCTCCTGATCTATCTCTGCGCCGCCTTGCCGCTCGGCCTCTTCGCCGACGTTCCGTTCCACGACGACTGGACTTACGCCTGGAGCGTCGAGCACCTTCTGAAGGTCGGGGAGCTCGACGTTCTCGACTGGTCCATTCACTATCCTTTTGCGCAGGTTCTCTGGGGCGCGCTCTTTTGTCTGCCTTTTGGGTTTTCTTTTTCCGCCCTGCGGATCTCGACCGCGGCCCTCGCGTGGCTTGGCGCCTTGGCCCTGTACGGCACCTTGCGCGAGCTCGGGCGCGCGCGGATCGAAAGCCTTACCGCGGCCGTCGCTCTCGTCGCAAACCCGGTGTTTTTTGTCCTCAGCTACAGCTTCATGACCGACGTGCCGTTCGTGAGCGTAGCCAACATCGCCTTCTTTTTTCTTGTGCGCGGGCTCCTGAGAGACCGCCCCCTCGAGCTCTACGTGGGCTGCGGCTTTGCGCTGCTTGCGTTCTTGATACGGCAGATTGCCATTGCCATCCCCGCCGCCGTTCTCCTGTACGCCTCGATGGAGCCCTCCTTCAAGTCGCGCAGGTTTCTCTTGCCTCCGCTTTTTGCGTCGCTGGCCATGTGCTTAACGGCCTTTTGGATCGCCCAAAGTTTTGGTCTGACCAGCGCATACACCGACAGAAAATGGGTCCTCGGCAAATGGCTGAACGCCCACGAGCTCAGCATCCCCGGCTTTCTGCGCGTCGCTGTTCACATGGGGCTCGCGCTGTTTCCCTTTACGATGACGCTGGCGGCCGGGTGGTATCGGCGAGCGCTGTTTTGGGGTGCCCTGGCCTTCTTGTCCGTTTTGCTGGTCTGCTCGATCGTGTTCACGCCCGAGACCCCCAAACCTCTCGAGGGAATGTGGAACTTGGCGGCCCTCGGCAAGGAGCGCCGGCTGTTGCGCGGCTTTCCCGATCCGCCTTTGTTTCCTTTCTGGCTGAACTACCCTCTGCTGGCGTTCTCGCTCGTGTCAGCCGCTTCGATGTCCGTCAAATGCGGCGACGCGGCGGCCCGGGAAAAGCCGCTGCGCCTTTTTGCTGGGTACGCGCTCGCCCAACTAGGCCTGATCGTGGCGGTTTGGCTCTTCGACGCTTGGGGTTCGGACCGATACTCGATCGTGTTGTTGCCGCCGCTCCTCGTCCTGTTGGCGGGCGGGGCGCTTAAGCTCAAACCGGTCCTCGCGGGTGTCGGGGTCTTGTTTCTCGTCGCGCTGCTCATGACCTGGAGCGAGACCCGAAACAATCGCACAGCTGCCGCGGCGCTGGCCTGGCTTCGCGACCGGGGGGTGCCCTTTTCGGAAATCGACGCGGGCTACGCGCTCAACGGCTGGCATTTGTACGCTCACCCGGAGAACTTAGCGCCTGGCGCGCTCCGCGAAAGAGACGTCCCCTTCGTCACGACCAACGAGGAAAAGCGCTACCTCGTTGCGACGAGCCCGCTTCCCGGCTACAGGGAAATCCGGCGTTACAGCTGGTCGCTTCCGTTTGGCGCGCGCGATTACAGCATCCACGTGCTGGAGAAGGCGGCCGATTGATGGCTCCGTTTCGCTTGCGGCGCGGCCCCCAGTGGCCTTGCCGGCGCGGCTTTCACGTCCCAAGGATCGCCGAACATGCTTGAATTCCCCAACAGACGCAGTCGATGAAGGCACGCTCGTTTTCCTGGATTTTGTTTTTCGTGATCGCCTTTGCCGGCCTGTGGGCCGCGGGCGACTTGGGGAATAAAGCCGCGGATCTTTACCGCCGCTGGTTCCGCGATCCAGCCGTCATTCGTGACTATCTCGAAACTCATGCGGTGCGGAAGCTCCACATCGGAGCCGGCGGCAACGACCCGCCCGGGTGGTTGAATACCGATATCGCGCCTAACCGCGACGAGGTTTACCTCGACGCGACCAAGCCGTTTCCCCTGCCCGACGGATCGTTTCACTACATCTTCAGCGAGCACATGATTCAGGCGGTTTCCTGGGAAGGCGGTTTGGCCATGCTGAAGGAATGCCGTCGCGTCCTTGCGCCGGGAGGAAAATTGCGCATCGTGACCCCGAACCTCGCAAAATTCGTTCAGCTGCTCAACGAGGATCCGGACGCCGACGCGCGCCGGTTCATGGCGGCGAAGTCGCGCCTCCACGGCTGGCGTGAAAATCCCGTTACGGGCGTGCATATTTTTAACCGGCAAATGCGCGACTGGGGCACGCAGTTCCTCTACGACCCGCCCACGCTGAGGAAAAGCCTCGAGCTGGCGGGATTCACTGAGATCGCCGAATATGCCGTCGACACCGAGACCGATCCCGTCTTTCGCGAAGCGGAAATCCGCACCCGGAACGAAGGCTCCGACCTTTGGATCGTGAACCGCTGGGAATCGATGGCGTTCGAGGCGGTGCGTTAGTCATAAAGAGCCGCCAATTGTGCGGCATGCGAGACGATTTTCTCACCATCAGATCAGTGCCGCGGCGCAGTGACCCGATCGTGATCTCGGCGGTTGACACCGCCGGCCGGTTCGTCTAACTCCGTTTTGAGCTGAGCTCCGGCTTCGTAAGGAACCAGGACAGTGACTCCGCCGCGTGAGGCTTTGCTCGCTTTCCTTTTCAGCGCGCTAGGTTTGGTCGCAAGCGCCGGCGCAACGGGTCCTCTGCGGCCGCTCGAGCCTTTGCTCTCGGCCCATACGCGGCTGATGGTCTTTTCTCCGCATCCGGACGATGAAACGCTTGCTGCCGGCGGCCTCATCCAGCGAGTCCTCGGCCTCCGCGGAGCGGTCAAGGTCGTGTTCATGACCAGCGGCGACGGTTTTCCCGAAGGGGTGGAAAAGCAAAACCGCATAGCCCGGCCGCGCGCCGAGGACTACCGGAACTATGGCAAGCTGCGCAAGAAGGAAGCTCGCCGCGCGCTTCGCGTTCTCGGGATGAAAAGGGAGGACGTGATCTTTTTGAATTTTCCCGACGGCGGGCTGCGTAACCTGCTCGGCAAGCACTGGCTCGACAGAACGCCCTATTTTCGCTCTCCTTTCACGCTACAAGATCGCCCCGAGCTCGACGAAGGCGCGCTGCTTGCCAACATCGAGTTTACCGGCGAAGACGTGAAGCGGGAGGTCGAAAAACTGCTGGTGGATTTCCGCCCGAACCTGATTGTCGTCCCCGATTCCAGAGACCGCCATGCCGATCATTGCTCGACCTATTTTTTTGTTTTCGCGTCGCTGAACGAATTCAGAAAGAAGCATCCCACTGTCGATCCCGAGATCCTGACCTACCTGGTTCACTTCCGCCAATGGCCGGTCGGTAGCGGGGCCGGCACCGGCTCGCACCTCAACCCTCCCGAGGGCTTTGCTGCGGGAGGAGCCGACTGGCTCTCGTTGTCACTGTCCGAGGCCGAGCTGGCGAACAAACGAAAAAGCTTGCTGGAATACCAGACACAGATGCTCGTGATGAGCCGTTATCTCATGAGCTTTGCCAGAGCCAACGAGCTTTTTCTCGCGAATCAAGAAGAAAATGACGAGGCGCGCGAACAGGCAAAAGCGAAATGCTTGAGCTTGATTCGCTGAGTTCCCTTCCGACGCGGCCTCGACTACCGCCTTTCCGCAATTCTCAATCTCTAGATCGCGCAGCGCGCTCACCGTGAGCCTCTTAGGTGGCCGCGAATGGCGCGCCGCCGAGAAGCGCCAAAGTTGGCCTACTCTTGAATGAAAGCCAAAAGCGCGCGACTGTAGGAGAAATCCTCCATAAATAGCTCGGCTTTGCGGCCGAGCTCCCCTAAAACCGAGCGAAATTTCGCGCACGCGGCTGGCATCTTTGTTGCGCATGATGGGCGAGCCGTCGGGCATGTCCTTACCTTTTTTCTTGCTTGGCCCGATTCTCAGGCGCGGGACGATCCAAAGTTTCGGAGCAAGGAGCAGCGCATCGTGAGCCTCCCCATGCCGTCGTACTCTGAGCCGCGTCCGACTCCGCTAACCGGCTCGGACAAAATCACGCTGAAGGGACGATTTTTCTTCAAGCAGGAGGAGAAGTTCTTTATAAAGGGCGTCACTTACGGGCCGTTCTCGCCGTCCAGCAGGGGCGGCCCCTTTCCCGAGCCGGCGGTCGTCGAGGCCGATCTCGCGTTGATGGTCGAGCTGGGCGCGAACTGCTTCCGCATCTTTACGCCGCCGCCGCAATGGCTTCTCGATACCGCGGCCGCGTACGGTCTCAGGACGATCGTCGGAATTCCGTGGGCCGAGCATCTGTGCTTTCTCGATTCCGCTTCGCTTCAAGCCGAGATTCGCCAGACGATCGCGCGCGCGGTAAACGACTGTAAAGATCACCCCGCCGTGCTGGCTTACCTCGTCGGCAACGAGGTGCCGCCGGAGATCGTCCGCTGGTACGGCGCGCGGCGCGTGCGCGCTTTTCTCAGCGAGCTGGCCGACATTGCCAAGTCGATCGATCCTGCCGCTCTGGTAAGCTACGCCAATTTTCCCTCGACCGAGTATCTCGAGACGGACTTTGCCGATTTTCTCTCCTTCAACGTTTACCTGCACAACGAGAAGGACTTTCGCCGTTACCTGTCGCACCTGCATATTCTCGCCGGCGATCGTCCTCTGGTGTTGACCGAGATCGGCATCGACTCGATCCGCGAGGGCCGAAGCGCGCAGGCGAAAACCCTCTCATGGCAGGTGCGCGCCGCCTTCGAGACCGGCGCGGCCGGAACGGTGATTTTCTCCTGGACCGACGACTGGTACGCGTTTCCGCTTTCCGGGAGCGGCGGCTTCCAGGTGAACGACTGGGCCTTCGGGCTCGTCGATCGCGAGCGGCGCCGCAAGCCGGCTTTTTGGGCCGTCAAGAATTGCTACGACGGTCCCTTGCCACCGCGACTTCCGCACTATCCCAAGGTCTCGGTCATCGTTTGCGCCTACAACGCGGAGCGCACCTTGGAGCCGTGCCTCGCCTCGCTCGAAAAGCTCCGTTATCCCAACTACGAAGTCATCGTGGTCAACGACGGCTCCACCGACGCAACGCGCCAGATCGCCGAGCGCCACCCGTCTGTCCGCCTCATCAATCAGGAGAACAGGGGTCTGAGCGCCGCGCGCAACGTGGGCCTGCGCGCCTCGACCGGCGTGCTCATCGCGTATACGGATTCGGACTGCGTGGCCGATCCCGATTGGCTGGCCTACATGGTCGCGCGCTTTCTCTCGACCGATTTTGCCGCCGTCGGCGGCCCCAATCTCTCGCCGCCGGACGACTCTCTGGTCGCATCTTCCGTGGCGGTTTCGCCCGGCGCGCCCACCCACGTTCTTCTCGACGACGAGATCGCGGAGCACATTCCCGGCTGCAACATGGCGTTTCGGCGCGAAGCGCTGGAGGCGATCGGCGGCTTCGATCCGATTTTTCGCGCCGCCGGCGACGACGTCGACCTGTGCTGGCGGCTGCAGAACCAGGGATACAGCATCGGGTTCTCTCCCGCGGCCGTCGTGTGGCACTTTCGCCGGAACACGGTGCGCGATTATCTCAAGCAACAGCGGGGCTACGGCAAGGCCGAGACTCTCCTCTATTTCAAGCATCCTTACCGCTTCAACGTTCTCGGCCAGTCGCGCTGGTTCGGGAGAATCTACGGCGACATCTCCTCGTTTCTGCTCCGGCGACAGCCGCGCATCTACTCCGGCGCCTTCGGGCGCGGTCTTTTCCAGACGCTTTACGAGCCGCCACCTTCGCTGATCTCGTATCTGCCTCTCACGCTCGAATGGAACGCGATCGCGCTTGCGCTGGCCGCGTCGGCGCTTTTGCTCGGCGGTCCTTTCTGGCTCGGACTTCTGCCCCTCGGCATCGCCCTCGGGCGCTGCTTTGCGAGCGCCGCGGGGGCGCGCCTGCCGCCGCAGCACGCCGGCTGGAAGGCCACCCTGCTCGTGGCGCTTCTCGTTTACCTGGGCCCGCTCGCCCGCACGTTCGAGCGCTACCGCTGGCGGATTCGCCGCCTGCGCGAGCTCACGCCGGTGACCCCCAACGGGCCGACCCAGCCGCCGCGGATCTCCTGGCGCGAGCGCGCGTTTTACCTCGGCTACTGGAACGAGGAGGGGCGGGAAAAGGAAAGCCTTCTCCACGGGATCATGGAGTCGCTGCTCCCGCGCAAGTACCTCATCGCGATCGATCAGGGATGGAGCGACTGGGATCTGGAGATCTGCCAGAGTCCCTGGGCCAAGGCGCAAATCAAAACGGCCACCGAAAATCATGCCGGGCAAAAAAGGCTCGTGCGCGTGCGCTGCTCTTTGAGAATGTCGCGCATCTCGGTGGCGTTCCTCGCGGCTTACCTCCTCGCGGCGGCCCTCGCCGCGCTCTTTGCCGGCTGGCACGTGTCGTTGGCGGTCGGCGGGGCCGGCCTGGTCCATGCGATAGGGATCGTGCACCAGAAATTCCATCTCGCGCGCGCGGTTTACCACAACGTCGAGTCCGTCGCGCACCGGCTCGGATTTTTACCGCTCGAAAAGAGCCTTCAACCGTTGACGCAGGGCTGACCGATGACCCGACCCACCATTCGCTCGTATCTCCGCCCCTATCGCCCGGCGTTGTGCGTGGCGTTGCTCCAGGTCGTTCTCATCAACGCGTTGGAGCTGCTCAAACCGTGGCCGCTCAAGATCATCATCGACCATGTGCTGGCACACAACCCGCTGCCGTGGGCGGTCCTCGCCGACCGCTCCCCCGAGACGCTGATCGCTTTGGCCTGCGTCGGCTTGGTTCTCATCTATCTTTTCAGCGGCGCGCTCAACGTCGCCACCGATTACCTGACGATCAAGATTGGGCAGCGGATGGTCAACGATCTGCGCCGCGATCTCTACAGCCACATCCAGCGGCTTTCGCTCTCTTTTTACAATCGCCGCCAGATCGGGGACCTCCTCTATCGCGTGACCTCCGACACGATGGCGCTGCAGACGCTCACCATGAACGGCCTCTTTCCGGTGGTCTCGGCGACGCTTCTTCTGGGCGGCATGTTTGCCGTTATGCTCTCGGTGGACTGGTATCTGACGCTGCTCGCGCTCGCCGTGTGCCCGCCGCTGCTCTGCGCGATCGCGGCGCTCAACCAGAAGATGTCCTCGGCCGCCGCCCAGGCGCGCCTTAAAGAGAGCGCCGTTTATTCCGTGGTCCAGCGGACGCTGTCGGCGATTCGCGTCGTGCAGGCGTTCACGAAGGAAGAGGAAGAGGAAAAGGTTTTCCTCCAGGCCAGTCAGGAAAGCCTGGCCGCCGATCTCAGGCTCTACACCGTGCAAAATTTTTACTTTGCGCTGGTGAACACGCTGATCGCCGCGGGCACGGCGAGCGTTGTTTGGCTCGGCGCCCGGCATGTTCTGAGCGGCGAGCTGACCTTGGGCGAATTGGTCGTGCTCATCTCCTATCTCGCTTCGCTCTACACCCCGCTCAACAATATTTTCCAGACGTACGGCCTCGTCCAGAGAGCGCAGGCCGGCGTGCGCCGCGCGTTTGAGCTTTTGGAGTCCGAGCGCGGCGTCGAGGAAGGCGCGAAAATTTTTCCCGCCGGCGGAGCGCGCGGCGAAATCGCGATCAGAAACGTCTGCTTCGGCTATCAGCCGTCCCGTCCGGTCTTGAAAAACATCAGTTTGCGGGTCGCGCCGGGCGAGAAGGTCGCGATCGTCGGCCCGACCGGCGCCGGAAAGTCGACTTTGGTCAGCCTCCTGCCCCGCTTCTTGGATCCCGAGTCGGGCAGAGTCACCATCGGCGGCGTCGACATTCGGGAGTTTCAGCTCAAGTCGCTCCGCCGCCAGATTGCGATGGTCTTGCAACCGCCGCTGGTCTTCCCGATCACGATTCGCGAAAACATCGCTTATGGACGCCCCGAGGCGCCGTTGCCCGAGATCGTCGCGGCGGCGCGGCTCGCGCACATTCACGACTTCATCGAGGCGCTGCCGCAGAAATACGACACCGTGATCGGCGAGCAAGGAGCCACCCTCTCGGAAGGGGAGAAGCTGCGCGTGACCATCGCGCGCGCCGTTTTGCTCAACGCGCCCATCTTGATTTTGGACGAGCCGACCTCCGCTCTGGACGTTGAAACTGAAGAACTCGTGATCGATGGGATCAACCGGCTGATGGCCGGGCGGACGACCTTCATTATCGCCCACCGGCTCTCGACCGTGCGGCAAGCGGACTCGATCGTCGTCCTCCAGCAAGGCCGGATCGTCGAGCACGGCACTTTTTCCGAGCTGCTGCGCCGCGGCGGCCCGTTCGCGCGGCTTTACCGCAGCCAGTTCGGCCTCCACGATGAGGAGCGCAAGTTTCGCCTCGTGAAATGATGAGGGCCATGGAGCGCATTGCGGACTTAAACGACCCGCGCTACCTCGACGAAATCGGCTGGTTTCTCTACCACGAGCGCTACAGGCGCGCCCAGTTCGGCGGCTCCTACGATGCCGAGCGGCGCGCCTATTCGCGGCTGTTGTTGAGCGAGGTTGCGGCCTATCTGGAACGCGACACGGGCTGGTTCGCCGACAAGGTCGTCGCCAGCGTCGGCTGCGGGTGCACGGGCGATCTCGTGTCCTTTCCCGCCGCCGTCAAGATCGCGATCGATCCGCTGCTCCATGTCTATCAAAGACTGGGGATGCTGCTCGACGACGAGGCGGGCGCGCGCACGGTCTATTTGTCGCTGCGCGCGGAAGATCTACCCCTGCTCGATGGCTGCTGCGACCTGGTCTTATGCCGCAACGCCTTGGATCACATGCCCGACCCGCGCGCCGCGCTGCGAGAGATGCGGCGCATTTTGCGCGCCGACGGCGCCCTCTTTGTCAGCGTCGACATCGGCGGCGAGCCGGCCCCGGACGAGCCGACGGTGTTCTCGGTGGAAAGTCTCTGCGCCCTGGTGTCCGAGGATTTTATCGTGGCCAAGCTCGTCGACCGCTATCCCCCTCACAGCGAGCAGCGGCGCTGTA
This sequence comes from Candidatus Acidiferrales bacterium, assembly GCA_035559995.1. Classification (GTDB taxonomy): domain Bacteria; phylum Desulfobacterota; class Binatia; order UBA9968; family UBA9968; genus DATMAM01. The sequence goes on along the minus strand of DATMAM010000033.1, from coordinate 82,019 downwards.
GCGTCCGCTTGACTGCGCGAAAGCGATCCGAACAGAGCGCGGCTCTCGATAAAGAAGCGATTCTCGAAGCCTACCTGGCCCGCCATAACCAGTTGAAGCCGGCGGCCGATCGCGCCTGAGGCTTTCGCGGCGCGCGCAAGGCCATGGCGAAACGTTCGCGGCTCATTGTTCTCGGCACGATGGGGCGCATGCCGCTCGCCGGCGTCGCCTGGCAGTGTTTGCATTACCTCGAGGGATTTCGCCGGCTCGGGTTCGACGTCTACTACGTCGAGGATACCGGCCAGTGGTCTTACGACCCGCGGCACAACACGCTCACGGCCGACTGCGCTTACGCGGTGAACTACCTTGCGCGGGTCATGGAAGCTCGCGGCTGGGGCGATCGCTGGGCTTACCGCGCGGCGCGGCAAGGCGGCCGGCTTTACGGTCTTCCCGAGCGGCAATTCCACCGCCTGTTCGCGAGCGCGGGCGCGCTCGTCAACCTGACGGCGGCGACGGTCCTGCGCGAGGAGCACCGGCGCGTCCCCGTGCGCGTCTATCTCGAAACCGACCCGGTGCTTCCGCAAGTCCGGGTGGCCAGGGGCGATGCCGATTACATCGAGATGCTCGCCGCGCACACGCACCATTTCTCTTTCGGCGAAAATTTGGGCGCGCCCGATTGCGGCGTCCCGGTCGAGCGATTTCGCTACCGCCCGACGCGCCAGCCGGTCGTGCTCGAATGGTGGGCGGGGGGCGCCGCTCCCGGCGGGCTTGTTCCGCCGCGGGATTGCTTCACGACGATCGCCAACTGGCGCCAGACGGAAAAAGATCTGGAATGGCAGGGCGAGAGCTACACCTGGAGCAAGCATTATGAGTTTCTCAAGTTTGTTGCGCTCCCGCGAAAAACCCCCCAGCCGCTGGAGCTGGCGCTCGCCCTGAAAAGCGATCGCGCGTGCGCCGGCCAGGGGTGGGAAGGCCTCAGCGAGGACGATGCCGCGACGCTTCGGCTTCTGGCGGAGCACGGATGGCGGACCGTAAGCGGCATGCGCCTTTCAAAAAACCTCGCGCCATACCGCGACTATATCCTGAGTTCGCGCGGCGAGTTTACCGTCGCCAAGGATCAAAACGTGCGCCTGCGCAGCGGCTGGTTCAGCGACCGCAGCGCCTGCTATCTCGCCGCCGGGCGTCCGGTCGTCACGCAAGACACCGCGTTCGGCAAGTTCCTGCCGACCGGCGAGGGGCTGTTTGCATTCAACACGATGGCGGAAATCTTGACGGCGTTCGACACGATCAACTCGGCGTACGAGAGGCACAGCCGGGCGGCGCGCGCGCTCGCGGCCGAATATTTCAAGGCCGAGACGGTGCTGGCAAGGCTCGCCGCGGAGGCGGGCCTCTAGCGAGAGAGAATCCGTGCCCAAGCGCGTCATGTTCACGACCTCTATTGCCGGCGCGGCCGACGGCTACGGCGGCATGGCGTGGGCCAGCCTTCAGTACGTTCTCGGGCTGTGCCGGCTCGGCTTTGAGGTTTACTGCGTCGAGTTCACGGGCGCGCGGGAAAATAGAGATTCGCTTGCGGGAGAAGCGCCGCCTTTTGAGCGTTCCACCAGCGCGCGCTATTTCCGGGAAGTCATGGACCGCTTCGATCTCGTCCACCGCGCCGCGTTGCTCGAGCTCAGCGGGCCGGGGCACGTGGGCCTTTCGCACCGCGAGGTTGAGCTTCTCGCGCCGGACATCGATCTTTTGATTAACGGGTCGGGAGCGCTGCGGTCGAAGTCGATTCTGGGAAGAGTGCGCCGGCGCCTCTACCTCGACGTCGATCCCGGATACACGCAGCTCTGGCAGGAGCAGTGCGGCGTCGATATGAACCTCAGCGGCCACGACCTTTACGTGACCGTGGGCTTGAACCTCGGCAAGCCCGATTGCCCGCTGCCGACGTGCGGCATCCGCTGGGAGACGACCCTCCCACCGGTCGTCGTCGAGGAGTGGCAGACCGCGCTTTTTCCGGGCGACTCGTACACCACCGTGGCCGACTGGTACGGCTTCAACCCCGTGCAATGGAACGGCGTCTGGTACGGGCGAAAATCGGACGAGTTCCTGCGCCTGCTCGATCTGCCCCGGCGCGTTTCAGCGCCGCTCGAGCTTTGCCTCTACATACGCCCGGACGATCCCGATCGCGAAAGGCTCCTCGGCAACGGCTGGCGGCTCGTCGCGCCCGGCGACCGCGTCGGCGGACCGCAGAATTACCGCGATTACGTTTTTCGCTCGCGCGCCGAATTCACCGCCGTGAAGCACGGTTATGCCGCCGCGAAGACCGGCTGGTTTAGCGATCGCAGCGCCTGCTACCTCGCCGCCGGGCGTCCGGTGATCGTACAGGATACAGGGATCGGCGCTCATCTGCCGACCGGAACCGGATTGCTGACGTTCACGGGCGTCGCGGCGGCCGCCGAAGCGATCCGCCGAGTCGAAAGCGACTACGCCCGGCACGCCGCGGCTGCGGCCGCGTTCGCGCGCGAATTCCTCGACTCGGATCGAGTGTTGGGCCGGCTCCTGGAGCTTGCGGGTCTATGAATTGGCCGGCGCTTTCCGGGGCCAAAATACCGCTTCACACGACCGCGGCGGCAACCTTGTCGCGCGCGGGGCCGCCCGCGAGACCGCGGTGCGATTCAGGCACGACCGTGACCTCGACAATCGACGCCGCGCCGCCGCCGTTGGGCCGCAGCAGCAGGTGGCGCGATGGCCGACGCTGAAGATCGTCGTGCCCGCGAGCCGCTCGCGCACCAAGCGATAAAGGCGCGTCTCCGTGACCTCGTCGACGGCCGAAGTCGCCTCATCGAGGAAAAGCCAGTCGGGCTTCTGCACGAGCGCGCGCGCGAAAGCGATGCGCTGCTGCTCGCCGGGCGAAAGCTGCAGCGCCCAATGAGCGGCCTGGTCGAGCCGCCCGGCGAGCCGGGCAAGGCCGACGGCCTCGAGCGCCTCGGCCAGCGTCTTGTCGTCCGCCCGCCTGCCGGCATGGGATAGCTTACGACCTCGCGCAGCGTGCCGATCGGCAGATACGGCTTCTGCGGCAAAAACAGAACCCGGGCATTTTTCGATTCCTGGATTTCGCCGTCGCCGAAGGGCCGGATGCCCGCGATGGCGCGGACGAGCGTGCTCTTGCCGCAACCCGACGCGCCGCCCAGAAGAACGGTCTCTCCGCGCCTGAGCGCGAGATTCACGCCGGCGACGAGCGACTTTTTGCCCCGATCCGCAGAGCTGAGGCTCAAGAAGGGGTCGGCGTCTCGGCCGGCTTTTCCTCGCGTGGCGCGTCGCCGGCGGTCGCTTTGAGGATTCTTTGCAACTCGGGGCGCTCGACGACCTCCTTCTCGAGCAACAGCTTCGCCAGCTCTTCGAGAGCCTCGCGCCGCGCGGAAAGAATGCCTCTCACCTTGGCGTGCGCCTCGGACATGATGCGCTTGATCTCCTCGTCGATCAGCCGCGCGGTCTCGTCGCTGTATTCCTTTCCGTTTTGCGCCGGGACCGGCAAAAACATCGGCGTGCGCCGCCCCTCCAGCGCCACCAGCCCGAGCGTCTCGCTCATGCCGAACTGCGTCACCATGGTCCGCGCGATCTCGGTCGCCCGTTGCAGATCGTTCTGCGCGCCCGTCGACACGTCCCCGAAGATCATCTCCTCGGCGACCCGCCCGCCCAGCAGCACGTAAATCCGCGCAAGCAGCTCCGAGCGCGTCATTAGATAGCGGTCCTCGGTGGGGAGTTGTTGCGTGTAACCCAACGCCGCCACGCCGCGCGGGATAATCGATATTTTGGAGACCGGATCGACGCCCGGAACCAGCTCCGCGACCAGGGCGTGCCCGGACTCGTGGTAAGCCACGGTCTTTTTCTCTTTCGGGCTCATCACCCGACTTTTCTTTTCGAGCCCGGCGACGACCCGCTCGATCGCTTCGTCGAAATCCGCCATCTCCACGGCGTCTTTGCCGCGGCGCGCCGCGAGGAGCGCCGCCTCGTTGACGATATTCGCGAGGTCGGCGCCGACGAAGCCGGGCGTTTTCGCCGCGATGACCCCGAGATCGACGGCCGGTGAAAGTTTCACTTTCTGCGCGTGCAGGCGCAGGATTTTTTCCCGCCCCTTGACGTCCGGGCGATCGACCAGGATCTGGCGATCAAACCGCCCGGGACGCAGCAAGGCGGGATCGAGAATCTCCGGCCGGTTGGTCGCCGCCATGATGATCACCCCCCGGTTGGGATCGAAGCCGTCCATCTCGGCGAGCAGCTGATTCAGCGTCTGCTCGCGCTCGTCATGGCTCGCCAGGATATTCATCCCCCGCGCTTTTCCCAGCGCGTCCAGCTCGTCGATGAAAATGATGCTCGGCGCGTGCTGCGCGGCCTGGGCGAAAAGATCGCGCACGCGCGCCGCGCCCACCCCGACGAACATCTCCACGAAATCCGATCCCGAGATGCTGAAGAAAGGCACGCCCGCCTCGCCGGCGACGGCGCGCGCGAGCAAGGTCTTGCCCGTCCCCGGCGGCCCCACGAGGAGGACGCCTTTGGGAATGCGCCCGCCGAGGCGTTGGTACTTTGCGGGATTCTTGAGAAACTCCACGACTTCAACCAGCTCTTCCTCCGCTTCGTCGACGCCCTCGACGTCCGCAAAACTCACCCCGGTCTTTTTCTCGATGTAGACCTTTGCCTTGCTCTTGCCGATCTGCATGAGCCCGCTTCCCGGTCCGATCCGCTTCAAGAGGTACGCCCACAAAAGAAAGAACACGACAACGGGCACCACCCACGACAGCAACGTGGGAAGCCAGTTGCTAACGATCTCCCCGCGAAACGGAATTCCCGCCTGCTCCAGCTCCTCCGCCAAATCTGGATCTTGGACGCGAACCACAACGAACGGATAGCCTTTCTTCCCCTCGCGGGTGGCCTCATCGAGCGCCTTGAGCTTGTCCGGCTCCATCACCTCCTTGATGCCTTCCCCTCGGATGGTGCCCCGGATCGTTTGCTCGCCGATAACGACGTCGGTTACGAGCTTTTTTTTAACCAGCGACTTGAACTCGCTGTAGCTGATCGTCTCCACCTGAGCTCCGGACCAGTAATGTTGGATCGCAAGAATCACGAAAAAGGCGACGACAAAATACCAGATCGAAAAATCGCGCTGTCTTTTTTCCATAACCGCCTCCTCTAAGGCAAAGGCCGAACGGCCGGCTGTGCCTCCGCGGCGGCACTCATGCCGCCGCGGCGGATACGTGCGGACGCGTCAACGCTCGGGCTAAGACAGCTAATCTTACAACGCGGGAACCGCCTATAGAAGGGCGCGTTTGCTACAGGCTAGGGATGAGAGGAAACGACATGAAAGCAGGGCGTGATGACCGAAACCACCCGCACCTCATCGGCAAACGGCCGCAGCGTCTCGAGCAGCGCGGGAATGCTCACCTTCGACGGGCTGAAGCAGACGCCGAGCCGGCGCACGCTGCGGTCGAACTCGACTTCGCTCACGCCCTCGACGGACCGCAACGCCCGTTCCGCGGCGGCCGCTTGCGAATCAGAACCGAAGGCGATCTCGACCCTGGCTGAATCCAGCACGGCTTTCCCCTAGAGGATTTTTCATTCGCAGGAGTGGCGCCAGCGGCGGCGTCAACGCTCGGCGTTCGATCCGATCAACCCTTCTCGGCCATAAAAGCGGCAAGGTCCGCCACCCTGCAACTGTAGCCCCATTCGTTATCGTACCACGCCAGGACCTTGGCCATCTTTTTGTCCAACACCACCGTGGACGGCGCATCGACAATCGAGGAGGCGGGATTGCCGCGAAAATCGCTCGAGACAAGCGGCTTGTCGCAATACTCCAGTATGCCTTTGAGCCGGCCCTCCGCGGCCTTTTGCAGAGCCGAATTGATGGCTTCAACCGTAACCGGCTGCTTAAAATCGGCGACCAAATCGACGATCGAGACCGTGGCCGTAGGGACGCGCAGCGCCAGGCCATGAAGCTTTCCCTGCAGCTCCGGCACAACGAGCCCGATCGCCTTGGCCGCCCCGGTTGAGGTGGGAACGATGTTCATCGCGGCGGCGCGCGCGCGGCGCAAGTCGCTGTGCATCAGATCGAGGATGCGCTGATCGTTCGTGTACGCGTGCGTGGTGGTCATCAGCCCGCGCTCGATGCCGAATTCCTTGTGCAGCACATCGACCACCGGAGCCAAACAGTTGGTCGTGCACGAGGCGTTGGAGACAATGTTGTGCTTCTTGGGATCGTAAACCGAGTCATTGACGCCGAGGACGACCGTCACGTCCTCGTTGGTCGCCGGAGCGGTGATGATGACCTTTTTCGCGCCCGCCTCGAGATGTTGCCGGGCGGCCTTGCCATCCGTGAAAACACCGGTCGATTCGATGACGATATCGACGCCGAGATCGCGCCACGGCAGCCGCGCCAGCTCCTTTTGATTGACGGCCGCGATCTTCCAGCCGTCGACCTCAAGAAAGCCCTCGCCGACCTTCACCGTTCCGGGAAACTTGCCGTAGGTCGAATCGTACTCAAGCAGGTGCGCGTTGGTCTCGAGAGTGGCGAGATCGTTGATCGCCACAACCGTGAGCTTGTCTCTGTGATGCTGGAGGAGCGACCGAAAGCACAGCCTGCCGATCCTTCCAAAGCCGTTGATCGCGATTCGACTCAACATCGTCAGTCCTTTCCTTGAAGGGATATTTTATATCTGAAAACGCGCCGATCAGCTGGCTGGGCGCGGGACGATCTCCAAACGACGGCCAAAAAAAACCCTACCCCAGACTATAGCAGCCGGGCGCGGCCATGCAAGAACTTGTTCCCGTATTTTAAGAGAACCCGCAGCGCGCGCCCGAAGATCACCTTGCTTTGTTCGTCCCCGAACGGGCTTCCACGACCAGCCCGTACAGCAATTGGCGCGCCTTCGGCTCGACAACGTTGGCGAGACGCCCATTTTCTTTGCGACCTCGATCTGATTGAAGATAAATTCCTTCCACACGTCCGGAGGGTAGTCTTCGAGCGGCAGCGCAAAACCGCCGTGCGGCGCGCCGGTCGCAGCCAAAATGTGATGGCTTTTTGTGCCGGCGCCGCGAAAGCTGTGGCAATAGACGCACCCATTTTGGAACGTCAGCGCTTCGTAAACCGGTCCGGGCAACGCGCGAATCGGCGCCAGCGGATCCTGTTCGACGAGCCTGAAGCTCTCCTCGGTCAAGGCGTATTGCGCCGGGTGAGGCCACAAGGCTCGCGGCGGCTCTTTGAGGAAATAGATAAACGCACCGAGCGGGCGCGCCATGAGCGGCGGCTGCGGGCCCGGCTTCCAAGAATATTCGCGCAGGGCCTGCGAGAACGCCCCCAGGCGGAAGAGATTTTTTTCCTCATCGATCCCCACGACGACCACGGGCCGATAGGGTTCGACTTCCTGGCGCCGCCAACATGGCGACATCTTCGGCCTGCGCGGGATGTCGAAAGCCCGGGGCGAGCCTGTATCTCATGAGCGCAACCGCGACGCCTTTTTGCGTGAGCGCCTCCGCCACCGCACGGCCGATGCCGTACCGATCATCGGCGAAGCGCCAAAAGCCCCCGTGCACGAAAATTACTAACGGCGGCCGCAGCCCCTGACTCGTTCGGGGCAAATAGAGATCCAACGTCTGGCGGTTGTTCAAAGCGCCGGCGTGGCGTAGGAAAGATTGGATCGAACCGTGATGCCGGGCAAGGCCGGCGTCGCGGCAAAGGCTACGGGTAAAACCCGCGGTGAGCCGAACAGGGCCCCGGCGACGCACGCGCCGGCAAGGAGCCTTCCTGAAACGCTGAAAGCGCTTTTCACGGAGCAACAGGCGGGACCGAGAGCTGCAAAGGCTTGCGCCGGCGCGACGGAAAGCGTTAAAGCTTGTAGCCGATTTTGCGCAGCAGCTCCTTGCGCCACGCGATACCCTGAGCGTCCTCCACGCCTTTGGGCTTGCCGCCGTCCACAACGCCGAGAATCCCCCTGCCCTGCTCCGTCTCGGCCACAATGACTTCGACCGGGTTCGCCGTGGCGCAGTAGATACGACACACTTCAGGGACCATTTTGATGGCGTTGAGAACGTTGACGGGGAAGAACCCTTTTCCCAGGAACAAGACAAAGCAATGACCCGCCGCAAGGGAGAGCGCGTTGCGCTTGGCGAGTTCGATCATATCGTCATCGTTCCCGCTCCAGCGCACGAGCCTCTCCCCTGAAGACTCGCAGAAAGCGAGACCAAACTTGATGCCGGGCACGCTCTGCACCATCGCCTCGTGAATGTCTTCGACGGTTTTGATGAAATGACTCTGCCCGAGAATAAAGTTGATATCGTCGGGCTTGTCGATCTTGACGGTCGTAAGCTGCATCGCTCTTTCGCTTTACGCTGCCTGAGCTTCCATCTCCTTGCTGTACTTGCCCAGACGCGCGGCGCCATTGCACTTTGCCCTGTGGTAGAAGATCTTCTGCGCCTTGGCGACATTGGCCGGGTCGCCGCGCCACGCCTTCATCACGGGATCCTGCAGCGCGCGCGCGTACGAAAAGCTGATCTCCCACGGGTGCGGCCCCATGACGTTCATGGCGTTCAAGTGTTCGGTCGCCGCCTCGGGCGACTGCCCGCCCGACAAAAACACGATTCCCGGCACCGCGGCGGGAACAACGCGGCGAAAACAAGCGATGGTCCGTTGAGCGACCTCCTCGACGCCCGCCTGCTGCGGGCAGTCCTTGCCGGATAACACCATGTTAGGCTTGAGCAACATGCCTTCGAGAGCCACGCGGCTGTTTAAAAGCTCGCCGAACACGCTCTTTAAAGTCGCCTCGGTTGCTTCCTCGCAGCGCTCGATGGTGTGATCGCCGTCAATCAAGACCTCCGGCTCCACGATCGGCACCAGGCCGGCTTCCTGCGCGAGCGCGGCATAGCGCGCGAGAGCGTGGGCGTTGGCCGAGATGCATTGCTGCGTCGGGATGCCTTTTCCGATCGCGATCACCGCGCGCCACTTTGCAAACTTGGCTCCGAGCTTCACGTATTCCGCGAAGCGCGCCCGCAAGCCGTCGAGCCCCTCGGTGACGACCTCGCCGGGGAACCCCGGGAGGTCGGCAAGCCCCTTGTCGACTTTGATCCCGGGCAAAATCCCCTTGCTGGAAAGGACTTGCGGAAACGGCCTGCCGTCCTTTGCGGACTGCCTTATCGTCTCGTCGTAAAGGATGACCCCGCTCAAGAACTCCTCGACGCCGGGCGTCGTGAACAGTAGCTCGCGGTAAGCGCGCCGGTTTTCTTCGGTCGATTCGACCTTGACGCTTTCGAGCCGCCGCTTGATGGTTCCCGAACTTTCGTCCGCAGCCAGGATCCCCTTGCCCTTTGCCACGAGCGCGCGCGCAACCGCTTCGAGTTCTTTTTTGGCCATGGTCGCCCTCCTTCAGATCAGATTGCTCCGTGCAATTGCGTTACAACATACTGGAATTTGTCTCGAAAGTCAGCGGGGGTGCAAGTTCGCGCCGGGGTGGAGCGGGCGAGCGCCAGAGCCTCCAGCCTGGCTTCGTCGTCGAAGTCCTCGCGCTCCAGTCGGATCATGTACTCGCGCGCCACGCGATACGAAGGCTTGGTGATATCGACCAGCCGCACGCGCGTCTTACCGGTTTGCGGGTTCATCAGCTCTTCAAACCTGAGATAAGAAATCTTTCCGTTTTCCAAGCACACCAGCGCGCCGTTGAGGCTGGCGTTCTCCGGCTTTGGGTTCAACAAAAATTCGACGGCGCCGTATCCCAATGCCCTTACGTACTCGCAGTCGAACGCAATCGGCGGCGCGCAACGCACTTCGTAGCCGATCGTTTTGTGCACGATGGTCATGGCCGAACCGCGCTCTGCAAAACGCCGCTCCACCATGATCTTGAGAATATGAGCGAGATCGAGCTCGGCCAAACGCAAGTGCCCGTAAGCGTCACGCATGATCCGCACGCCTTCGATGCGGGTCAGCTCCTCCTGCGGCATTTTTTCGATAAGGCCTTCGGCGATCAGCGCGACCCCGTCCGAGCGGTTGAAGAGCCGCCGCTTCAAGATCGCTCCTTCCAGGACGTCGCAGACCGCCTCCACGTGAACCGGCCCCGGAAACTCCTCCGGGATCACAGTCAAGGTCGCTCCCACCGCCTTCCCGATACCCAGTGCCAGATGCCCGGCGGCCCGCCCCATGACCACGACGAAATACCAGCGCCCCGTGGTGCGCGAATCTTCCATCAGGTTGTGCACCAGCTCGAAACCTAATTGGCGCGCCGTCTCAAACCCGAACGTCGGGATTTCGCCGGGAAGGGGTAGATCGTTGTCGATGGTCTTCGGCACATGACAGACCCTGATTTTGCCGGCCGAATGCCTTGCAACCTCGCTTGCCGCGAACATCGTGTCGTCGCCCCCGATGGTCGCCAGATAGCGGATCCCGAGCGCCTCCAGACCGTCCAGAACGCGCTTCATATCTTCCGGGTTCTTAGTGGGGTTGGCGCGCGAGGTGTTAAGGATCGATCCCCCTTGAAAGTGAATCCGGGACACCTCCTCGCGATCGAGCTTTCGGACATGGTCAGTTTTTCCCGCCATTAGCCACGAAAACCCGTCCATAATACCCAAAACCTCATAGCCGCGGCTGCGCGCCTCCAGGGTTATCGCGCTGATGGCGCCGTTAATCCCCGGCGCCGGGCCGCCGCCGACGACGATGCCGACGCGCGGGCGTCCATTTTCCGGCGATTTTTCTTGATTTTTCACGGAATAGACTCCCTTAACTACTGTGCGTCCTGAGGAAGATACGTCGGAGCCAAGATCGTAGGCTGAGTTTACAACAAAGCCTGGACAAGCTGAAGGGAGTCTCATACGCTGTCGGGCCCGCGATCTTACCCGTACCGCGAGGGACGAAATTTTTGGTCATAAGAGCGTCGTATAGGATGGCACGGCAGTTGCGTGCATAAAGCTTTGGCGGAAATAATTCACGGCCACAAGTTGAGGTACTGCTTGACATATTGCCCAATATGCTTAAATTGGAAGCATATTCCTTATTCGCGCATTCCAACAGCTTTCGGGCATCCCTGGTTCTAAGTTTGACGTAGGTCGAAGGTTCTCGGCGCGGGCCGGAAACAGGCCGGGTGTCCCCCGCCCCAGCGTGGTGTCACAATAGGAGGAGAGGGCGCCTTAGGGCGCTCGCTGCAGGTCAATGGAGAAAAAGTGGTACGCTATTTATGTGCAGCCTGGGTATGAACAAAGGGTTCAGGCCGCTCTCAAAAAGAAAATAAAAGAAGCGGCTAAAGAACACCTTTTCGGTGAGGTCTTGGTGCCTACCGAAAAGATCATCGACCGGGTCAAGGGAAAAAAGCAAACCGTCGAGCGGCGCTTGTTTCCGGGGTATGTGCTCGTCCAGATGGTCATGACCGACGAGAATTGGCATTTTATCCACTCGATTCCCCGTGTTCTTGGGTTCGTCGGCGAAGGCAACACGCCTACGCCGATGTCGGACCGGGAAGTCGAGGAAATCATGCGGACCGTTGAATCGAGCAAGGCGGCGCCGCGTCCAAAGACTCGATTTGTGGTCGGCGAAAGGGTCAAGGTGGTAGACGGGCCTTTTCGTGACTTCGCTGGAACCGTGCAAGAGGTCAGGCCCGAACGGTCTATGGTGCGCGTGGCGATCAGCGTCTTTGGCAGGCCCACGCCCGTGGACCTGGATTTTGTGCAGGTTGAGGCTGCGTAATGGCAGCTCTTAGGAGTGACAAACAAATGAATGATCGTATCGATGAGATCGCCTCGGAGGAGTTCCGCCCTTTGCGTGAGCTGCCCGGCGACTACGACGAGCCGTCGGATTTCTCCGTAACCGAGAGCTTGGACACGGACGAGCTGGAACCCGCGACCGAGGATGAAACCGAAGAGCCCGAGGCGGAACTTGACAAGCCCGAGCAGGGGAGCGACCTGGTAGCGCTGTATCTTAAGGAGGCCGGCTCTGTTCCGCTTTTGTCTCATGAGCGTGAGATTTACTTGGCTAAGGAGATCGAGGCCGGTTGGGAAAAGGTCCGCAACGCCGTCTTCCTCACGCCCTACTCGTTCAGGGCGGTCCTGCGGTTGGCGGAAAGCTTCGAGGCGGGCGACGTTACCGTCCAGGAGATCCTCGTCAAAGGCGAGGAGGCCGAGAACCTGGCGGAGATCGAGCGGGTGCGGAAGCGCTTTCTTCGAGCGATTCCCAAGCTTCGCAGCCTGGGCCGGAGCTACGACCGGACTGAACTGGAGCTGAGCAAGAAGAGCCTGTCCAAGCGTCGGCGGGAAAGCCTCAAAAAGACGCTCGACAAGAAAAGGGCGGCGCTGATTCGGGAGCTGACGGCGCTACAGATCACCCGCTCGCAGATCGATGCTCTGGCGAGCGAAATCAAAAGCTTGCACCGCCGCCTGGCGGACCTCGAGCAAAAGCTTGAACTCGCGGGCAAAGAGAGCGAGCGCGTGGCGCTGCGCGCGCAAATCGAGGAAATCGAGCGCAAGCTGGGACTTCCCGCGGCTGAGATCAAGCGGCTGGTCGACGCTATCCGAGAAGGGGAAGCGCAAGCCGAGGTCGCGCGCAGAGAATTCATTGAGGCGAACCTGCGGCTCGTGATCAGCATCGCTAAGCGATTCATCAATCGGGGTCTTCCCCTCCTGGATCTCATCCAGGAAGGCAACCTCGGCCTGATGCGGGCTATCGAGAAGTTCGACTATCGCCGCGGCTACCGTTTGTCCACCTACGCGAGCTGGTGGATCCGGCAGAGCATCTCGCGCGGCATCACGGACACAGGGCGGACAATTCGCATTCCGGTGCACCGCGTCGAGACAAAGAACAAGCTGATCAGCACCGCGCGCGCGCTGATGCGAAAACTCGGACGCGAGCCGCGCCCCGAAGAGATTGCCAAGGCGATGGGCATCACGGTCGAGGAAGTGTTCATGATTAGCCGGATGGAAGGCGAGCCAGTCTCCTTGGAGACGCCAATCGGCGACGGCGAAAGCCGCCTGGCGGACCTGGTCGAGGACAAGAACGCTCCAAGTCCTTTCGAACAGGCCTCGATGTCCAATCTGAAGGTCGAGGTGAAAAAAGCCCTGGCGGCATTGCCTCCCAGGCAGGAAGCCGTGTTGCGCTTCCGCTTCGGGATCGGCGAATCCCGGGAGTACACGTTGGAGGAGCTGGGAGAAAGGTTTGCGGTCACTCGCGAGCGTATCCGGCAGATCGAGCAAAAAGCGATCCGCACGCTCCGCTCCTTCGCCCAGCGGCCGCGGTCCCAAAGCGTCCTGCAGTCGGGCGGAGAACTCGAAGCCGAGCAAACCGAGTCCCTGTAAACTCGCATCGGCCTGAAGCATGCCTCCGTGCACCCGCCTCGAGCGCACGGAGGCATGGGAGACGACAGCTCGTGGTCAAGAAAAAATCGCGCAAGCCCCTCGGGCGAATTCCACTTCCGCGCAGGCCGGGCAGACCCCATTCAACAAAAAAAGGTAAACGGGGATACAGCAGAAAGCGACAGAAGGTCCGCTTTTGGGATGAGACGCATTGCCTCTGAGTGAGTCCGCCCTACTGCCCACTCGGGGCAGCAGGTCACAACCCCTTACTAACCCAACTTTCTGGCATTTTCCCCCTTCCCGCCCACGAAAGGCTCTTAACCGTTCGGCCTTTCTCTCTACAACGCACGGCTCGACTCGGGTGCGTCTGGGCCGCAGGATTGGCCTGTAAATGGGGCTCTTCGTACGCCCTATTGAAATTCGCCGGTGCCAACCGCAAGATAATTCCTGAATCCAGCTTCGAATCACTAGGAGGAAAATATGAAGCTATCGCACGCCTACCTTTGCTACTCCTGCGCTGAAGTCCTCGATGGAGCGCCAACAGGGAACTGCTCCTCCTGCAACAGTACCGACGTCTTCCCCTTGGGATGGTTCGGGCGACCGGAAGAAGAACGCGCCGTTTGGTTCAACCTGATCAAGGGTAAAGGATCGGCTCCTCGCACTCAGCTAAAGCTGATCAGAAAAGCCGCTTGACTCGGGGCCAACAACTTGCGTTCAGATGCAAAGTCCCGAGTCTCAGGTAACCAACGTCTTTGGAATAACTTACGTCCGGCGTTTTGACTTCGAAAATTGGCCGACCAACAACCCGAGCCGGCAGAGCTTCGAGTTTGTCTTACCCGCTAGACGACAACGACTGAATTCTCGCCGCCGAATTCGTTGCTGACGTATTTGTCGGCGTGCCAGTCGTTTTCCCAGGTCGTGCCGTCCAGCAGGTAGCGAAATCGGTACTCTTTGCCGCGCTCCAGCGTGGTCGTAAACGTAAAGCTACCGTTTTTCAGCTTTTTCATGCGCATCGTGCTCGTGTTCCACTCGTTGAAGTCGCCGACGACATAAACCTCGCTGGCGTTTTTGGCTGCTTCTTTCGGCAGCGTAAAGGTGACCTTGCAGCCCGGCTTATTTTTGAGATACTGCTTCTTCAGGGCCATACGAAGATCCTCTCGAGATCGTGATGGAAAAAATTTAACAGTTCAAAAACTCCTGTTCCACAACCTCCTCAGACAAATCGACTCCAAACACCTGCCGACTAAAGGGCCATTGAGCGTGCTTGACAGGCGTTTGGCTTTCGACCGCCCTGTCGGCGCGCCAGGACGGACAGCTGTGAAAACCGCAATAGCTTAGGCGGCCGGGTAAAGGAAATGGTCGAGCCGAGCGAGAGCGGCGTGGAGGTCCCCGTCCGTTTCCGCGATGATGTGGCGATCGGCGGGGACATCGGTCAAAGGCATAAACTCGTCGCGCAACCCCCGGTAAATCTCCGGCGTCGCATCGGATGTACTCTGCGGATCGCGCTCGCGTTGACGCAAGCGCTCGAGGATCTTGGCCTCAGCGGCCCGGCACTCGATGACGACCAACGGCTTGGCCAGTCGCGCGGCCATGTCTAAGAAAAATTGGCGATGTTTTGCGTCTTTAAAGGTGGCGTCAACAATCACTCCCTGCTGTTCGACCAGCGACTCCTCGGCTGAGCTTAGCAGCGCCCGATAAGTCCGGTCGGTAAAGTCAGCGCGATAGATGCCCGTTCCAAAGGGAGCGTCTGCCGGCGCCGTCGCTTGCACGCCGGCCAATCGTTTTCGCGTCACGTCGGAACTGAGGAGCGAAAAGCCGGTTCGGTCACGAATTAGTTGTGCCAACGTGGATTTTCCCGTTCCAGGCAAGCCGCAGACGATAACCAGAGCCGCCGCCGGTGGTCCTTTCGCGTAGCGATACGCGAGCGCAAAATGCCGGCGCGCTTTGGCTTTTGCGTATTCCCTCTCGGGTTCGGGCACTTCCTCTTGGCGGCTCTTGAAGCATTCGACCTTTCCCCGCACATAAGCCCGGTAACTTTTGTAGAACGGGAGCAAAAGCGAGATTTCCTCGTCTGCGGCCAATTGCTCGTAGGCTTGCACAAGCTCAGCGCCCAGACCCGGCCGGTCCAGAAAATCGAGATCCATCGCCAGAAAGGCCAGTTCAGAGCTCACGTCGGCGTAGCGGAAGCTTTCGCTAAACTCGACGCAGTCAAAGACGATAATTCCATCGACGACGCAGACGTGCTCCGCCCGAAGGTCTCCGTGGCCCTCGCACACTTTTCCCTCGCGCGCGCGCCGCTCGAAGCGGGGCGCGTGTCGGTCCAAGAACTGCTGCGCGTAATCGCGGATTTGCCCGTAGTCCTGCGCGCCGATTTCCTGTCCGACAAACGGCGCCGTCTCGCGAAAGTTCTCGGACCATCTTTCTCGCAGGACGCTTACGCTCCCGTAGCGGGTCGCCTTTTCCTTCGCGGCGCGCCGATGGAAAAAAAAGAGCTTGCGGGCCAATCGCGCGATATCGCCTTTGGCAACGCCATTTTTTGCGACGAGCTCGCTCAGCATCCGCTCCTCGGGCAGGCGGCGCATTTTGACCGCGTACTCGACGATCCGGCCGGACTCGGAATTCACCGCGCCGTCGCCGACGCGGATTCGGCCGTCACGCTCAAAGATCGGTACAACGCCGAGATAGACGTCCCGCGCCAGGCGCTGATTCAGCCGCACCTCCTCTTGGCAGAAATGGCGCCGCCTCTCGAGCGTGGAATAATCGACAAAAGGAAAACAGACCGGCTTTTTGATTTTGTAGACAAAAGGCCCGGCCAGAAAGGCGCACGAGATGTGCGTTTGCCTTAGCTCGATGACCGCCGGCCGGTGGGGATAGGCGTCGGTGTCCCTAAGAGCCTCGACAACGGCATCAAAGATGGCAGCGTCTCCTCTCATGCTTGCGCGAACCCCGCGCCGCCGCACGCGCCCGAAGGCACAAAGACGTGCCGATCGCTGCGTCAAGCGACGGCATTGGGCGCGAGGCGAGCGGCGATCGTGCCGGAGAGACTCCGATTTGCCGCGAGTAAGTTCTGCGCGTCCTGTCCTTGCCGCTTGGGCAGCTCTGGCCTCTCGCGCCGCTGCGGCTCGATTCCTAACTTAACTACTGACAGGCTCTTTTGATTTTTCCAAGGAGGTCATCCAAGCCGACCGGCTTGAAAACGTAATCGTCAGCCCCTCGGCTTAACGCCTCCTTTCTCGTCTGCTCGTCGCCGTAGCCGGAGATGAGAATCACCGGAAGGTTTGGATAGTTGTTCTTCGCGTAGCGCAGTACCGCATAGCCATCCGCGCGCGGCATCTTGAGATTGGACAAGACCAGGTCAAAGCGTCCGTCTTCGAGCCGCCGCAGCGCATCCGCTCCGTCACGTGCCTCGATGACACGATATCCCTCGTCCCTGAGCAGATAACCCAATGCGTTTCGAAACCCCTCGTGATCTTCGGCGATCAAAATGCTCGGTTCCATCCCTACCTCCTTCAACGAGGACGCTGCAAACTAAGGGACGCAAATAAAATGCCGCTTCTTTGCTGGATTTTTCGCCAGTTTTGGCCGGAGATTCAGCGACAGATTGTAGTTTTTACCGGCGAGAAGGGAAAATTTACCGGGCTTGTGCGGGCTTGAGCGCTACACATAAAAAAGGGGCAAACCGACGTTGCCCCTTTTTTAGTTTATGCGCAAGTTTTTACCAGCGGCTGGCTTTGCTACCGCTTCTAAACCCCTGGCCTCCACCGTTGCGCTCGCGGCTCACCATTGGTTTGGCCTCGTTGACCGTCAAGGTCCGGCCGTTCAATTGTGTGCCGTTGAGCGCCTGCTGAGCGGCCTGCGCCTCGGCTCCCGAGCCCATCTCGACGAAGCCAAAGCCTCGCGACTGCCCGGTGAATTTATCCGTGATCACCCGGGCGGATTCTACCGTCCCGTGCGCCTCGAATATCTGTTGCAGCTCGCCTTCCGTAACGGAATAGGGCAGGCCGCCAACGTACAGCTTATTACCCATGTTCTCCTCCTATGAGAGATGTTGATGTCTTTAAACCCTGAGAAACGGTTCACCAGTCGGAGCAGAACACGGATAGCTTAGCCACGCTCTGGTCGGTTTTCCTGAGGCAACGTTTCGCGGGAGAGACGACTTGGGCCTTCACGCTTTCTCTTTTCCTCTTCCAGAAGGCCCATACTGAAGCAGGATGGCTAACGGTAGCTGTTTTACGCGCCGTTGTCAATCCAAAGCGGCGAAAAATTTTACCCGAGATCGGCCCGGCGGGAAATGTGGTGGTCCCAACGGGACTCGAACCCGTGTTACCGACGTGAGAGGCCGGTGTCCTAACCGCTAGACGATGGGACCATGGCTGAGGAGGTAGGACTCGAACCTACAATCGCCTGATCCAGAGTCAGGTGGCTTACCAATTAGCCGACTCCTCAATTTCCTAGGTAAAACTAGAAGAATCGACCTTTGGAGTCAAGGCGAGAGGGCGCGGGCGGCCGTGCGAATTGACGGCGAATTTATGGAATTTTCTCCAGCGCCGCCTCGAGGCGCTCGAGCGTGCGCTTCTTTCCCAGGACCGCAATCACTTCGTAAATTCCCGGGCTCACGGTCGAGCCCGTCAGCGCCACGCGCACCGGCTGAGCGAGCGCTCCCAGCGCAAGCCCGAATTCTCCCAAAACTTTTGCAAACGCCTCTTTTATGTGCGCTTCGTCGAAGGGCTCGGTCTCTGCCAACGCTCTTGCCAGCTTCTCGAGCGGGCGTTTCACCTCGGGTGTGAGCGCCTTGCGAACCGCGTTTTCGTCCCAGCGGATCTCGTCGCTGAGATAATAGTGCGCCTGGTCCACAAGCTCGACGAGCGTCTTGGCTCGCTCGCGCAGCGTCGCGATCATCCTTTCCAGCCACGCCTTTTCGGGAACCGGGTAACCTTTGGCCGCGATAAACGGCGCGACCTCTTCGGCAAGCTGCCCGAGCGGGCGCGACTTGAGATAATGAAAGTTGACCCAGAGAAGCTTTTCCGGATTGAACACGCCGGCGGATTTTCCCACCTCTTCAAGCGTGAATTTCTCGATCAGCTCCGCGCGCGAAAAAATCTCCTGATCGCCGTGCGACCAGCCGAGCCGCACCAGATAGTTGACCAGGGCTTCAGGAAAGTATCCCATCTCCTTGTACGCCATCACGGAAGTCGCGCCGTGGCGCTTGCTCAGGCGCGCCTTATCGATCCCGAGGATCAACGGCACGTGCGCGAACTCGGGCGGCTGCTTCTCGAAGGCCTGATAGAGAAGGATCTGCCGCGGTGTGTTGGCGAGATGGTCGTCGCCGCGGATGATGTGCGTGATTTTCATGTCGATATCGTCGACGACCACGCAAAAATTGTACGTCGGCGTCCCATCCGAGCGCGCAAGCACGAGATCGTCGAGTTCGCCGTTGTCGAACACAACCACGCCTTTGATCTTGTCGTCGACGGTGGTCTTTCCCTCTTTCGGCGCGCGAAAGCGCACCGTAAAGCTTTTTCCCTGCCTTCTGAGCTCCGCCGCCCGGCCGGCCATTTCGTGCGCTTCGCGCGGGCGGCAAGTGCCGTCGTACATCGGCTTGCGCCTGGCCTTGAGCGCCGCCTGGCGCTTCGCCTCGAGCTCCGCGGGCGTGCACACGCACGGATAGGCCCGTCCCTCCTTCAACAGCCATTCCACGCGGCTCTGGTACAGCGGGAATCTCTCGGTCTGGAAGTAAGGACCCTCGTCCCAGTCGAGCTCAAGCCATTTGAGGCTCTGGAGAATGGCCTCGATCGCTTGCGGCGTAGAACGCTCCCGGTCGGTATCCTCGATGCGCAGGATGAAAGTCCCTCCGTGATGGCGCGCAAAAAGGTAATTGAACAGAGCGGTGCGCGCGCCGCCGATATGGAGATAGCCGGTGGGACTTGGGGCAAAGCGTGTGCGGACCGAAGCCATCAAGGAAACGGAAGCGGCAAAGAGGAAAACGACGTCAGGAATGTGTTATGATTATCAATGGAAGAAAACGCCTAAAAATGCAACATTAAGGAGTAGCGAGTCTTTTCATGAGCGTCGCCGAGAGCACGCCTTCTCATTTCATTCGCAACATCATTGCCGAGGACGTGAGGTCGGGAAAGTACGGCGGCCGTGTTCACACGCGCTTTCCGCCCGAGCCCAACGGGTACCTTCATATCGGGCACGCCAAGTCGATATGCCTCAACTTTGGCCTTGCCGCCGAATTTGGCGGCCTGTGCAACCTGCGCTTCGACGACACCAATCCAAGCAGGGAAGACGTGGAATACGTGGAGTCCATCAAGGCGGACGTGCGCTGGCTCGGGTTCGACTGGCAGGACCGCGAGTATTACGCCTCGGACTATTTCGAGCAGCTCTACCAGTACGCCGTCACTCTCATCCGGCGCGGCAAGGCTTACGTCTGCGATCTGACGGCGGACCAGATCCGCGAGTATCGCGGCACATTGACCGAGCCCGGGCGGGACAGCCCCTACCGCAACCGCTCGGTCGAGGAGAACTTGGATCTCTTCGAGCGCATGCGCGCGGGCGAGTTCCCCGACGGCTCGCGCACGCTCAGGGCCAAAATCGATATGGCCTCGCCCAATCTAAATTTGCGCGACCCCGTCATGTACCGCATCCTGCGCGCGACGCATCACCGCACCGGCGACAAGTGGTGCATCTACCCGACGTACGATTTCGCGCACGGCCAGTCCGATTCGATCGAGGGGATCACGCATTCGATCTGCACTCTGGAGTTCGAGGACCACCGCCCGCTGTACGACTGGTTTCTCGACCAGCTCGGCATCCACCACCCGCGGCAAATCGAGTTCGCGCGCCTCAACCTGACTTACACGGTCATGAGCAAGCGCCGGCTGCTTCAGCTCGTGCAGCAAAAGCACGTGCGCGGCTGGGATGACCCGCGGATGCCGACCCTGTCGGGGTTGCGCCGGCGCGGCTACACGCCGGAAGCGATCCGCGCGTTTTGCGAGCGCATCGGCGTCGCCAAGCGCAACAGCACGGTCGACATCGCGATGCTGGAGCATTGCCTGCGCGAAGACTTGAACAAGCGCGCGCCGCGCGCGATGGCCGTTTTGCGCCCGCTCCGCGTCGTCATCGAAAACTATCCCGAAGACCGGGTCGAAGAGCTCGAAGCCGTGAACAATCCCGAAGATCCCGCCATGGGAACGCGCCCGGTGCCGTTTTCCAAAGTGCTCTATATCGAGCGGGACGATTTCCGCGAGGACCCGCCCAAGCAATTCTTTCGGCTCGCGCCGGGCCGGGAGGTCCGCCTCCGCTACGCCTACATCGTGAAGTGCACCGGCGTCGTCAAAGACCCCGCGACGGGCGCGATCACCGAACTTCGCTGCACGTACGATCCTGAAACCAGGAGCGGCTCGGCGCACAGCAACCGCAAGGTGAAGGCCACCTTGCACTGGGTCTCGGCGCGCCACGCGGTTCCCGCCGAGGTTCGCCTGTACGATCACCTGTTTGCGAAGGAAGACCCCGAAGACGTTCCGGAGGGGATGGACTGGACCGCCAACTTGAACCCGAATTCCCTCGAGGTGCTCGAGAACTGCTGGCTCGAGCCAAGCCTCGCGCAAGCCTCTCCCGGAGAGCGCTACCAGTTCGAGCGCCTGGGCTATTTCTGCGTCGATCCCGACTCGTCTCCGAAAAGGCTCGTTTTCAACCGCACGGTCACGCTGCGCGACGAGTGGGCGAAAATCGAGAAGGCGCAGCGAAAGGCGTAGCTTCGATGCCGGCGACGCTCTTTGAAAAGTTGGGCGGCGAGGAGAAGCTCCGGGCGATCATCGACGTCTTCATCGACCGCGTCTTCGCGGATCCGATGATCGGATTTTTCTTTCGCGACGCCAACAAGGCTCGCTTGAAGGAGCTCGAGTATCAGCTGACCGCCTCATTTCTCGGCGCGGAGGTATCCTATCGAGGGCGGCCCCTCGATCAGGCGCACGCCAAACACCCGATCATGGGCGGGCAATTCATGCGCCGGATGCAGATCTTGCGGGAGACGCTCGACGAGTTTGCGGTGCCTGAAGAGGTGCGCTCGGCCTGGCTTGAGCACACCGAGAGCCTGCGCCCGCTGATCACGCGCGACGCGGGCTCGGACTGCGACCCCATCGCCGCTCGCGGCAAGGCCGCGCAAGCCCGCAGCTAATCGATGAAACAGCGCCTCTGGAGCCTCCTCGGCGCGGGCCAGCTCCCGGTCGAATCGCGCGCGCGGCTTACGGTCGTCGCGCTTCTCTATTTCATTCAGGGTAGCCCGCCGGCCATCCTCTGGGAGGTCCTGCCCGTTTACTTCCGCGTCCACGGCGTCTCGCTGGCGGCCATCGGCGGCCTCAGGTTTCTGGAGCTGCCGTACTCGCTAAAGTTTTTTTGGTCGCCGGTCGTGCACCGCTATGGCGACCGCAGAGCCTGGGTGTCGCGCTGCATGCTCGGGGTCGCGGCGGTCGTCGCGGCTCTCCCCTTTTTGGACGTCGGCCGAGCCCTCTGGGCCGTGGCGGTGCTCATCTTGGTTTTGACGACTTTATCGGCGACCCAGGACGTCGCCATCGATTCCTATTCGGTTGGTTTGATCGGCCGGGACGAGGAAGGCGCCGCAAACGGGCTACGCGCTTCCGCCTATCGGATCGCGCTCGTGCTCGTTGGCGGCGGGAGTGTGGCGCTCGCAAGCGTTTTGGACTGGGCTCTGCTCTATCTGATCGCCGCCTTGTTTTTCGCCTCGCTGTCTTTCTCGGCCTGGCGCCTTCCCAGGCTTGACATCCCGGACGAGGCGCGAAAACACTGGCTCGCAGGGTTTACCGGCTGGATTGGGAAATGGCGCGCGATTCCGCTGGTCCTGTTCGTTCTCCTGTACAAGCTCGGGGAATTTGCCATCGGGCCGATGGTCAAGCCGTTCTGGGTCGATCAGGGTCGGTCGCTCGTCGAGATCGGTCTGGTGCCGACCGGAGCCGGCATCGTCCTGAGCGTCATCGGCGCGCTCGCCGGCGGAAGCTTTATCTCCAAGTATGGCACGTTTCACGGAGTCTGGGCGCTCGGCCTGCTGCAAGCGGTTTCCAACCTCGGCTACGCGCTCGTCGATTGGGCCGCTCTGGGGGCGCCGGGGCTTTACGGCGCTTCGGTGTTCGAGTCTTTCACCGGCGGGCTCGGCACCGCGGCCTTTCTTGCGTTTCTCATGAACGTCTGCGAAAAAGAGCACGCCACGGTGCAGTACGCGTTTTTGTCTTCGATTTTTGCGCTGAGCGGCCGCCTGGTCGGAGCGGTGAGCGGGCTTGGAGCGGAACGCTTCGGCTATGGAAACTATTTCGCGCTTACTTTTTTATTGTCGCTACCCGCCTACGCGTTGCTGCCGTGGGTGAGGCGCTGGGTGCACGAGGAATCTCATGGCCGATGACGCCCGCTGGACGGGAAGCCCCTCCTGGTGGACCTACTTCGGCCGCGTCGGCGGCGCGATTCTCCTCGCCGCGGGCGCCGGCGCGCTGCAGGCGAGTTCGTGGGAATACAAAACCGCCGCCGCGCTCTTTGTTCTCCTTTGCGCCGCGCTTCTCTTTGTTTCGGTTTGCTGGAGCAAATTCTCGAACCGCTTCTGCGTTTCGCGCGCCGCGGTCTCGGCGACTTACGGCCTTTTGTCGCAGGAAACGCACGAGATCGACGTGCGCGACATCAAAGACATCGTTCTCAAGCAATCGCTTGCCGGCAGGATCTTCGACTACGGGACTCTGGAATTTAGCTCCGCCGGGCGGGACACCGCCGAGGTCGTTTTCGAAAACGTTCCCGCGGTAAAGGCCGTCAAGGACCTCGTCACCGAACTCAAACGAAATGAAACCGCGTCGCGACTGTAGCGGCGCGCGGGCCGTCAGACGATCTCTTCGAAGAGCTTGCGCCACCCCCGCTCCTCGCGCGAAGGCTCCACCTTGGCCGCGAGCTGCCGGCAGCGGCGCTTGAGCGTGCGGTAGAAGACGCGGTCGGTTTCCGCCCGGTGGAGCAAGCGCGCCAGCTGATCGGTATCCCCCACGCGAAAATATCCGGGATAATCCGGCCCCAACGTGCCGATCAGGCCGGGAATCTTTGAGGCAACCACCGGGACGGAGGAAGCCAGCGCCTCGGCGAGCGCGTTGGAGCTTCCCTCCATGATGGAGGTGAGCGAAAGCAGATGGCTAGCGGCGAGCAGACGCCGGGTCTCGGCATAGGGTAGCTCGCCGACCCAGCGATAGCGGGGATTGGTCCGCGTTTCACGCTCGGCCTGTCGTCGCAGAGAACCTTCCAGCGCGCCGCCGATGTGAATCACGGATATCTTTGAAGAGTCGGGGAGGCGCCGGACCGCGAAGGCCGTTCTCAGCGGATCTTTTTCCGCGCGCAGGTGGCCGACCACGCACACTCGAAAGACGCCATCGTTTTGGGCTCGAGCCGTGACGCGCGTGGCCGACTGGTAAATGACTTTGGTTTTTCCGTGCAGCCGCTTGGCCAGCTCTTTTAACGCCATCGACTGCAGGACCACCAGCCGCGTCGCCAGTTCCAGCGATTGCTGCGCGTTGCCGTCTGTCTTGATATCGCGGTAAAGATCGGTCCCGGTGAGGACAACGATCAGAGGGCGCTCGGGATGTTTTGTTGCGAACTCGCGAATGGAATCGAAACTCCGCCGCGCGTGCAGCGCGATCAAGGCGTCGCAATTTCCTCCGCTGTAGCGGTGCGCCACGCGCACGCGATGGCCGAGCTTTCTCAGCAGGCGCGCCCAGCGCATCGCGCTGATCTGGTTTCCCGTGCGCGCCAGCGGCGCCGCTGGAGTAACGAGCTCGATCGTCATGGAGAGGTCCGGAGCGTGCGCTTATCTCGCGCAGGTGCGAAACCCGGCCCAAACGTCGCGGCGATCCGGCGTGTAAAAGTTCCGCCAGGTATTGCGAATGAGACGAGAGCGCGTCGTCCAGCAGCCGCCGCGAAGCACCTTATGGTCGCCGAACCACGGCTGAGAGTACTCTTTGTACGGGTCGACGACAAACCCGGGATAAGGCATGAAGTCGCTGGCGGTCCACTCCCAAACGTTCCCGATCATCTGCCGGCAGCCAAAAGCGCTGTCCCCGGCCGGCAAAGCCCCGACGTCCAAACAGCCGCCGTTCGACCAATCGAGATTGGCGCGCTGCGGCGTCGGCGCCTCGTCGCCCCAGGGAAACATTCTCTTGCGCTCGCCGGATGCCGCGGCCAGTTCCCACTCGGCCTCGGTCGGAAGGCGCCGCCCCGCCCAGTTGCAGTAAGCTTCGGCCTCGAACCAGTTCACGTGAACGACCGGCGCGTGCGGCCTTAGCGGCACGAACCGATCGAAGACTCTCTGAAGCCAGCGCCCGTTCGCCTCGCGCTGCCAGTACACCGGATGCAGAGCGCCGTTCTCAGCGCGCCACTTCCATCCCGCCTCGCTCCACCAGCGGCGATCGAGATAGCCCCGATCCTCGACGAACGCGAGAAACTCTTCGTTCGTAACCGCCGCGCGCGCGATGCGAAACGGCGCGACGGTAACCGGATGCGCCCACTTCTCGTTGTCGAATACAAACGGCAAGTCCGGCGTCGCGCCCAGCAGGAAGGTTCCGCCCGGAACTTCGGCATCCCCGGGAAGCGGGCCGCCTTCCGGCGCGCGCGCGTTACCGTCTCCCGAAACGCCGAATACGGGCGGCGGATATCCCAACGTCTGGCGCGTATACGTAATCGCCTCGTCGTGCATGTCCTCGTGAAAAATCGCCAGCCAGTGGAAGTAGGCCTCCTCGGGAGTGGGAGCGCCGGCGCCCAGCCGATCGATGACTCGATGCAGCACGAGCTGCATGTACTCGAGCGTCTTTTCTCTCGTCGGGAGCCACAGCTCCCAGCGCGTATCGTGGGCGACGTTTGCGGAATCGTAAAGCGCGTCGCCGCCTTCGAGGATCGGTCTTTCGCCGCGCAGATGTCTAAGCGCCCAGCGCTCCTGAAACCAGGCCACGTGGCCGATCTCCCACAGGAGCGGGTTTACGATCTTGAGCTTGGGACCGATCATCTGCTCGTCGCTCAGATCGGACACCAGCGCAAGCGTGCGCGCGCGCGCCTCGCCCAGCGCTCCGATCAACTCCGCGGCTCCTTTCGCCGTCATCGCTCCTCCTTAGGCCATCGGCCGCCAACGATCAAGCCTCGAGGGCTTTCTCCACAATTTCGCGCCACGGGCGAAATTCCCGCGCCCAGCGTTCGGCTTGGTGTTCGGTCAAATAGGCCAGCGCCTCCGCGAGCGCGTCGCGCTCGTGCTCGGAGAGCGCCGGCGCCGACCCTTTTTTACTTTTTTCCTCCAGGCGCTCGCAGAACAGCCGTAGCGCCCGCCAGCACGGCAGCGCGCTCGCGCCGAAACGCTCCGCAACGACCTTCTCCCAGCTCCGCTCCGGATCGTAATTCCAGGGATCGGCGGCGTAATCGAAGCACGTCGCGAGAGGAACAAAGCTCAACTCCTCCTGGAGCAACGGATTGTTGAGATAAGCGTAAAGCTCCTCCACAAGCGCGGGGTCTCGGCCGCGGAGCGGCCCCAGGTGCAGTTCGCCGCTCATCGCGAGATCGTTTACCGGGTAATTGTCCCACAGCATCACCGGGCGCTTGAGGCGCGCGGCGATCTCCCGCACGTGGCTGGCGCTGATGCTCGGCGAGACCACCTTCGGGCCCGTCCAGAAGCAGGCGACGTTTTCCGGCAGCGACTCCGCCAGCCGCTCCAAAAAATTCGGCTCAAAGGCGCCAAACGCGGCCGCAAGCAGCGGATCTTCGGTGTAGTACGACGGGCAAAGCCACCATTCGACATCGGTCCAGGAAGCCGGCTGCGCGCCGATCACTTTCGCCAGCCAAAGCCCTTCGGCGCGCGCCAGGCTATCGCCAAATTGACGGCGATCCTCCGCGAGCCTGAGCGCCGACGGGATATCGTCGAAAAGAACCGCGAAAATGCGCACCCCCGCCGCGTAGAATCTTTCCGCTTTGGCGAGCAAGGCCTCGATCGGCTCAAGGGCGGCAAAACAAAGCCCCGCGCCGGGATGAAAGGCGTACCCAAAGTCGATCCCGAGCGCGCGCGCCGCCGTGATGAGCTGCGACAGTTTCGCCCATTGGGGCTCGGGATAGGGCGCGCGCCATCTTTCTCGATGATAAGGGTCGTCCTTGGGAGCGTACAAATACGTGTTCATCCCGCGCGCCGCGCCGAACTCGAACATCGCCCTGCGGTGCGCGAACGTCCACTGCGGCCCGAAAAACCCTTCGACAATGCCGCGGCGCGGAAACGACTTTTTTGCCTGCGCGGAAAAACTTTTCATCGCCGAGCGCGCTCGCTCTCGAGCTTTCGACTATTGACAAGCTTGAGGCTTCACTATAAAAAAAGCCTACACGGCCGGCAAGTAACCGCTTCTTGCCGGCGTTTTTTATGGTGCGACAGTTCGGCATTCCATTGAGGACGGAGCATGGCGAGGGCGAAAAAGAAAACCGCGGGACGCGACGGAAAGCTAAAGAGCCGGCGCAGCCTCGATGATGTGGAACACGAGGAGGCTGAAGATCAAGACCTTCCGAGCGACGAGGCCGGGCGGCTAAAGATCAAGAAAAATTACGAAGAGCTTCTCGGCATTCGCATCGAAAAGCTCAAGGGGCGCGTTCTCAATCGCGAAAAGATCAACAAGACGATTGAGGGCATTTACTTTATCTGCGCGGCTTGCAAGCGCATCTGCCACAATCTCGACGAGGGCCTCGTCGAAGATCCCCAGAACCAAAACAATCTCTGCGCCGCCTGCGCCAAGGAGCGCGGCGTTACCGGCGCAACGACGTAAAGTCGATTCCCAATTGCCGTAAGGCTTCGGCCAGGTCGGCCGGGAGCGGGCTCTGACACGCGACCACCGCGCCGCTTCGCGGGTGGCGGCAAGCGAGGTAGAACGCGTGCAGGAAATGGCGCGCGCCCCGCCCCGGCAGAGGGCTTCGCCCGCCGTAAAGCGCGTCCCCGGCAAGCGGGTTTCCCAGGGCGGCAAAATGCGCCCGGATCTGGTGCATCACGCCGGTTTTCATCTCCGCCTCGACAAAAGTGAACCCCGCCGCCGAGCCGAGCCTCCGGTAATGCGTCACCGCGGGCCATCTTTTTTCGCCAGGATAGCGAGCCGGATGGACGAGGGCGACCATCTTGCGGCGGTTCTTCGGCGCATGAACGAGAGGATAATCGATCGTGCCCGCGGCCGGCGTGGCGCCGCAAACCAGCGCCCAATATTTCTTTTCCACTTCGCCGCTGTGGAGCTGAGCGGTGAGCGCGCCAAACGCCTCCGGGTTCCTTGCCACCAAAACCAAGCCCGAGGTTTCGCGGTCGAGCCGGTTGACCAGGCCGGGCTGCCACGGGCTTTTCCCAACGTGCTTGAGTTCGGGCCAGAGGGCGACAAGATGGTTTGCGAGCGATTCCGTCTCGCGCGCCGAATAGCCGTGCGTCGGCATCCCGGCCGGCTTGTCGACGATCAAAAGGTCCTCGTCCTCGTAAACGGTGCGCACGCCGCTGGCGCTTCTCGCCGGCGGCTCGCGGCCGAGAAGGCTTTGGTCGCCGACAAACGTTACGAGTTCACCCGGCCGGACAATGTAGCTCTTTTTGCGCCTTTTCCGATCGACCGCGAAATCGCCCGCCTCGATCATCCTCTTTAGCTCGCGCGCCGAAAGCTGCGGCAGCTTCCGGCGTAAAAACGCGTCGAGCCGAACGCCCGCCTCGTCCGGCGCCACCGCCCAGGAAGCCATGAGGTTTGAAGCTTGAGTTCGCCCCTGGGGTTCCATAAAACGTTTGCTTCCGCTCGGCTGCTCTCTTAAGATCGAATCTCTCCGGTTTATGAAGCCCGCAAGCTTTGCCCTGATCATGGCCGGCGGACGAGGGACGCGCTTTTGGCCCGCGAGCCGCGCCCGCTACCCGAAGCAGCTGCTTAAAATACTTTCCGCCAAAAGCCTTATCCGGGAGACCGCAGAGCGCGTGATCCCGCTTATCGGGCGTGACCGCACGTTCGTCGTCACGGTGCGCGAACACGCGCCGGCCGTGCGCCGCGAGCTGGCGGTGATCCCGAAAGCCAACTGCCTCGAGGAGCCGTGGGGCAGAAACACGGCGCCTTGCATCGGCCTTGCCGCGCTTGAACTCGCGCGCATGGATTCTAACGCCGCCATGATCGTGCTTCCAGCGGACCATTGGATTACCGACGTCCAATCTTTCCGCCGGCTTCTAAAGACCGGCGTCAGGATTGTCGCGGAGCGCGATGTCGCCGTGACGATCGGAATTCGCCCGAGCTACCCGGAGACCGGCTACGGCTACATCGTGAAGGGAAAATCGCTCGCGGGGCCAAATGGGCCTGCGTGGGCCGTCAGCGGCTTCAAGGAAAAACCGCCGTTTGACGAAGCCGCCCGCCTCTTGAGGTCCGGCGCGCTGTGGAATAGCGGTATCTTTATCTGGAAAGTTCGGACCATCCTTGAGTTGCTTCGGGATTACAGCCTGCCGATTTACGAGCGGCTCGAAGCGATTCGCTCGGCGATGGGCAAACAAAGCCTGCGCGCGGCCAAGCGGCCGCTCCGCGCCGCCGTCGCGCGCCACTACAAGGACATGCCCAGCCTGTCGGTCGATTACGCCGTGATGGAGAAAGCGGCGGCGGCCGGCCGCGTCGTCACTCTCGCAGGAAATTTCGGCTGGAGCGACGTTGGCAGCTGGGCGGCGCTGCACCGGCTGCTGGCGCGCGATCGAAGCAACAACGCGGGCGTCGGTCAATGGCTGCCGCTGGACTCGAGCGATTGTCTGATCTATTCGCCCCGGCGTCTTGCCGTCGTGTTTGGCCTCAGCGAAGCGGTCGTGATCGACACGCCCGATGCGCTCTTTGTCGGTAATTTGAAAAAATCGCAAGATCTGCGCGCCGTCGTAGCGGAGCTGGAAAAAAGAGGTTACAAGCACCTGACATGATCACGCTTGGGGACCATGCCCGAAAGCCCATGAACGTTTGGCTGCTTCGACCGCCGATCACCGCCATCGGCAACGACCGTCTGCCGGCAAGCCATCATGGCTGATCGCGTGTGCGCGCCCGCCGCGCGCGGCCCGCTTCGCGAGGGCGAAACGATTGTCCTGCTCGACCGCAAGGGACGGCTTTATCTAAAGCGTCTTGCGGCGGGCAGAGATATTCAGGTGCGCGGCGGCACAATCCCACCGGGCGAGCTCATCGGCGCCGAAGAAGGTCTCGCGGTGCGCTCATCGCTCAATGAAGAGTTCGTCGTTTTTCGCCCTACTCTGGCGCAACTGATTCCCAACCTTCCGCGCAGCGCGCAGGTCATCTATCCCAAAGATATCGGCGCGATTCTCGTCTGGGGCGATCTCTTTCCCGGCGCGACGGTCGTCGAGGCCGGCGTCGGTCCAGCAGCCTTGACCTTGGCGCTGCTGCGCGCGGTCGGCCCCGAAGGCAAAGTCGTTTCCTACGAGATCCGCCCCGATTTTGCCGATATGGCGCGCGCAAACGTGGCGCGATTTTACGGCGCGGCCGAAAATTGGACGCTGAAGATCGGCGACGTCGCGCTTGAGCTTACCGAGACCGGGGTCGACCGCGTGCTGCTCGACCTGCCGGAGCCGTGGACGGTCACGGATAGAGCCTGGGAATGCCTCAAGCCCGGAGGCATTCTGCTCGGCTATGTTCCGACGGCGCTTCAGGTGAAGAGCTTCGTCGACTCGTTGCGCTCCCACGGCGGCTTTACCGCGCTCGAGACGTTCGAGACGCTGATGCGGTTCTGGCACGTCAAAGGCCTGAGCGTCCGCCCGGAGCACCGTATGGTGGCGCATACCGGCTTCGTTACCATTGCGCGGCGCATGCAAAAGCGCCATGCGGCGTTCTGACGGCCCGGGCTTTTTCTTCGATTCGTCCTGGCGCTGACATCCGTCAAGCGTTCGCTGTCACAGAGTTAGGAAACCTCCGATAGCCGCGCTTGCTGGCGGCTGGCATATCGCTTGCTCCCGTACGATTGCGAGAGCTACGGGAAGCTTCCGGCGTGTCTCTCGCACTAACGCAATCTCGCCAGGAGGAAAAAATGCCTGAAAGAGCCACGATAGAGAGAGCGAAAAGGGCAAACCGCGAAGGCAAAGCGCCCACCACACAAGCCGGCGAGTTCATCCGGGAGGAGATCGAACACATACGGCGTGGCAAGCATGGCGCGCGATCTACCAAGCAGGCGATTGCGATCGGACTGTCCAAGGCGCGCCGAGCGGGGGTAAAGTTGCCGCCGCCCAAAAAAGGCAGGGTATCCGAAAAGACGCGCCGCAGCGCCGAGCGCGCGTATGAGGCGGGGCAACGAGGCGAGCAGCCTTCACGCCGCCGCTCACGCGCCCGCGAGCGGGTATTGAAGCGCGAGCCGCGAAGCGCCGCCGCGCGAAAAGAGCTGGCGCGGCAAGCGCGCTCGGCCGCGCGCCGGCGCACGAGAGGCGAGCGGTCCGCCTCGGAGCGCCAGGCGGCCCGGGCCAAGGGCCGAAGGCGACGCGTCGCGGCCGCGCGAAAAGCCGCGCGTACGCGCGCGCGCCGCCGGCAAGCCCCGCGCCAGCGCGCTTAAATCCGCCCTTGCGGCTATGATAATGTGAGGGCGGCGGCCGCGTTAAAGGGCGGCGTGAAAAAGCCAGCGCCAGCCTGGCGCGGCTAACCGGGTCACCGGGTACCCGTGAGCCAAAGAGTTTGGCCGCTGAAAATTGCGCTGCGAAGGTTTTTCGCTGCACTCCAAATCGGGTGGAGGCTGGCCATGAAGGCGGTTTTTGAGGATCGTGCGGACGCGGGCCAAAGGCTTGCCCAAAAGCTGAGGAACTACGCCGATCGCTCCGACGTGCTTGTCCTTGCGCTGCCGCGCGGAGGCGTCCCCGTGGCGTACGAGGTCGCGCGGGCGCTGGGAGTTCCTCTGGATGTTTTTCTCGTTCGCAAGCTCGGCGTTCCCGGCCACGAGGAGCTGGCGATGGGCGCGATTGCAACGGGAGGGGTGCGGGTCGTGAACGAGACAGTCATCCGGGAGATCGGTATAAGCCCCGAGACGATCGATGCGGTGGCTGAGCGGGAGGCGGCCGAGCTCGCGCGCCGCGAGCAGCTCTACCGTGGAGAAGCGCCTCCGCCCGATGTACGCGGCCGCACGGCCATCCTGGTCGATGACGGCCTGGCAACGGGCGCGAGCATGCGCGCTGCCGCGCGCGCGTTGCGCCGCATGGAACCCTCGAAGATTGTCGTTGCCGTCCCAGTCGCGGCGGTGGATGTCTGCGCCGAGCTTCGGCGCGAAGTGGACGACGTCGTCTGCCTTGTCGCGCCTGAATTATTCATGTCCGTCGGCAGCTGGTACGGAGATTTTTCGCAAACAACGGACGACGAGGTGCGCGAGCTGCTCGCGCGAGCGCGCCAGGAGCGGGAATCGAAAGCGGAATCGCGCGCGTGACGGTTCTGAGCGCACGTTGAGATCGGCATGGGTCTGAGCCGCCGCCGGCTTTTCGCCGCGCTGGGGCTTGCGCTCGCTGGGGCGTCATTATCGCGCTGCGGTTTGATGATGAAGCCGCCTGTTCCCGATCCCCATCCCCCGGTAGCCGAAGGAGAAAGCTCGATCGCAAAGACCGGCGCGGCTTTCGCCGAAGCTTGACGGCGGCGACAGCAGCCGATCGCCCCTAGCCCCGCGCAAAATTCAAAAGGAGCAACGGCGAGGCGGATGATCGAGAAGCTCACCGTGGGAATGTCGATCTCGCTTAGCGGAAGGCTCCGCCTTCAAGCCGAGCAGGCCCTGCGCGGCGTAAAGCTTTGGGTTGACTATGTCACTCAGCGGGGCGGGATTTATCTCAACGAGAGAGCTCGGCATGTGCCCGTCGAGCTCGTCGCGTACGATGACAAAAGTGAAGTCGAGCAGGCAAAGAAAAACGTTGCGCGCCTGATAAAGGAGGACCGGGTCGATTTACTTTTTGGTCCCTATTCCAGTCACTTGACCCTGGCGGTTGCGCCCATTGCAGAGACTCACCGGAAGATCCTCTGGAATCATGGCGGGGCAACCGACACGATCTGCCGGCAGGCTTCGCGCCATGTCGTGAGCGTGCTCAGTCCCGCAAGCAGCTATCTGCGCGCGCTTCCCGCTTATCTCGCGGCGCGCGAACCGGCGTCGCGCCGGCTCGTTTGTCTGACCCCGTCCTCCGGCAGCTTCGCAGCCCACGTAGCCCGAGGCCTGATGGAAGCGGCGGAACCTTTCGGGCTTGCCTTTGTGCGGATTCCTTTTGACTCCCCCGCGGACGCCATCGCCCGGTGTGAAGAACTGATCTTGAGCGCCGATGCGGACGTTCTCGTCGCGATCGGAAGTTTCGCGGACGATGTAAAAATCGCGAAGCACTTTAGCGGAGCCAAGCAGGTCGTCGCTGTCGCGGCAGGCGTTCACGCCTTTGGTCAAGCGCTCGGTAAAAAAGCGGAAGGGATTGTCGGCCCCTCCCAATGGGAGCCTGGCGTCCGCTACCCGAACATCATTGGGCCCGGCGCCGAATGGTTCTCGGCAGTTTTTCAAAGAGAGTTCGGCGTCTCTCCCGACTACCCTGCAGCGCAGGCGTTTGCTGCCGGAGTTGTTATCGAAGAAACGATCCGGCGAGCGGGCGGGCTCGACGATGAGCGGCTGCTCGAGGCGCTGGGCGAGCTTTACATCCGTACATTCTACGGAGCGTTCCACGTCGATAGAGAAACCGGCCGCCAGACCGGCCACGAGGTCCTTCTCGTCCGCTGGGAAAAAGGAAAAAAGGTGGTGATCTGGCCACTCCGGGGCTATTCAGTCTCACGACCGCCCGTTCAAAACCGGAGCCGCCAATTCGACCCGCCCTAGCGGGCCATGAAGATAAAGCGGCCCCTCGAATGCCAGAAACCCCGGAGCCTCTCCATTCGCGATCCAGTAGTGGTAGTCGGCGGGACTCTTACCGAAGAGCGACGCAAGAGGACCGAGAACTCCGAGCCGTGGTTTGATCACATAACGCGTTGCGGTTTCTCCTATTCCGCCCAACGAAAACGGATCTTCCCCGGCGGGAAAAAGCGCCACTCTCGGTTTTGGCGTGAACGGAACAAAGTGAACTTTCTCGGCAAAGACCTCCCGTTGTGTGAAGCTCACCGTCTCGTCGTGAATCGACCCGTCCTTGAAGCGAAAGACTAACCGACTTTCAACACCGCGCTCGCGCGTCACCTGAAGCTGCTCCCCATAGGCAATTGGCTCGCCCTTGGATGAGCGCAGAACAAGACCATGCGACAACCCCTCGAAGAAACGCACGGGAATCGGAGCAGCCGGCAAATCGTAAGGAGAAAACAACATTACGGCTAGGGCGCAAAGCCGGATCATGGCGGATCGAGAAATCCGGGGCGTCATTCTTTCCGCGATCTTTTCAAGCACGATTTCCGTGGCGTCCCCTGAGACCAGCCCGCCCGTTTTCTCATCCGTCCGAGGAAACTTCCGGGAAGAGCGCGTTTGGTTAACCGCTTTCCAAATCTTAAGCCGCTCGCGCGCCGCTGACTCTTGATTGCAGTATTCGTGCCAAGGCGCCCCGCAAAAAGCCTGCGGGCTATCGTGATTCCGTTCCTGGGGCCACTGCGACTGTCGCTTCCCTCACAGTGCTGCTCAAGATATTGCTGTGTCCCGTTCGGAGAACAAATGCCGAATCGGGTCGCGATTCTGCGACGCGCCGCGGCGGCCTTTGGAAGCTAAACGACCTTCGCTGAATGCCTCGACTGATCAAACTCGATGGCATGTCGCTTGCGTTTTTTAAAAGTCGTATGGCTGCGTATCGGCAACCGCCGTCGGAGGAGAAGCGATGAAAGCGACAAACAGAAATTCTGGTTCTATGGACGGAAATTTGCGCTTGCTCGGCGGCCTCGGTTTGGGGGCCTCTCTCATGTACCTCTTCGACCCTATGGTTGGCCGGCGGCGGCGCGCAATGATCCGCGACAAGATGATCCGCGTCGGGCACAAGACCGTGGACGCGATCGACGTAACCGCGCGCGACTTGAAGAACCGCGCCGCAGGATATGTCGCCGAGGCGCGCGGCCGGATTTTCCCGAAAGAGGTGAGCGATGAGTTTCTCGCCGAGCGTGTGCGCGCCAAGCTCAGCTTTCTCGTCACTCATCCGAGCTCCATTGAGGTCACGGCAAGCGATGGAGTCGTTACGTTAGAGGGTCCGATATTGAAGCATGAAGTCGATCGCCTGCTGCGCGGCGTCTCCGCGGTAAGGGGAGTTAAAAGCGTCGACAATCGGCTGGAAGCGCACGAAACCGCCGAAGGGATTCCCGGCCTTCAAGGTGAGCCGCCGCGCCCCAAGGGCGGAGAGGTCCCGGAGCTATTACAAAAGAATTGGTCGCCTGCGGCCCGTTTTGCCGTGGGCACGGCCGCCGGCGCGCTGCTCTTGTACGGCGCGCGCCAGACCGGCATAGCCGGCGCGACAGCCGCCATTTTTGGCGGCGGCATGCTCGCGCGCGCGCTCACCAACATGGAGCTCAAGCGCCTGCTTGGCATCGGCGCAAGCCGCCGCGGCATCGACGTTCACAAGATCATCAATGTCTCCGCGCCCGTCGAGGAGGTGTTTTCGTTCTGGACAAATTACGAAAATTTTCCGCGCTTCATGGCGAACGTGCGCGAGGTGCAGGATATCGGCAACGACCGATCGCGCTGGATCGTTGCCGGACCGGCGGGCGCGCCCGTTGAGTGGACGGCCGAGATTACCAATTACGTTCCCAACGAAAGCATCGGCTGGAAAACCGTTCCGGGCTCGCCCATCGCGCACGGCGGGATCGTTCGCTTCGAGCCGAATCCCGACGGCAGTACGCGAGTCGAGGTGAAACTGAGCTACCATCCGGCGGCTGGAGCCGTAGGCCACGCGGTCGCGGCGCTCTTCGGCGCCGATCCCGAGAGCGAGATCGACGCCGACCTCATGCGCATGAAGAGCATGATTGAAACCGGCGTGCCGCCGCATGACGCGGCGCGCGCTCAGTAGCATGCCGCACGATGCGATGTATCGCAGTTGCCGGGCGGAAGAAACCACATGGGCTGGCGCCGCATGACCGCTCCGGGCGCGGACTCCAAGCGGCAAGCTCGATGTCGGCACAACGCTTGGGCAGCAATCCTTGGCAACATCGAGAATAATCCGCGCGCGCCCGGTTTCTTACACCGAACGCGGCAAGGGCGCTTATCGGATCGCCCGTCACCAAAGCATCCGCTTACGTTGTTGAACCGAAGAAGATCGGCGAAGCGCAAGCGGCATATTCAACGGCCGAAGCGGCTTACAGCCCTGAATCAGCTGTGTTCGGCCCGGTCGGCTACTTCTTGAATTCCTTGTTCGTTCGCGCAGTGCGCGCAACAGTAAAAGAGGCCGTCCGCCTCGACTCCATGGCCGAGGACTTTACAACCGCAGTGCTCGCACTCCGGCGCCATTGCCTGAATCGCGCACTCGAAGCTATCGAACACATGCGACTCGCCGGCGGCGGTAATTGTAAACGCCTTGTCGTATTCATTGCC
The DNA here is from genome assembly GCA_035559995.1 of Candidatus Acidiferrales bacterium. Lineage (GTDB taxonomy): Bacteria > Desulfobacterota > Binatia > UBA9968 > UBA9968 > DATMAM01. Next base: position 46,232 of record DATMAM010000033.1, on the reverse strand, counting down.
ACAGGTCTCGCACCTTGCCATCGCAAAGCCCTCCTTTTTTGCTCTGAATCCACCGGACCTTCGCAAGTAAGGTGCCAGTCGCAAAACGATTAAACTTCAGAATTGCCCTTTCATCTTCGCTCATATTTTTCGGTCGGGGCGCGCGGGGACGCGAGACTTTTTCCCGCAGGGCCAATGGACCATCCCGACATCGAAATGCAAAACTCTAACTCTGTCGCAAGCCGGGGACGGAAGAGCAGTCGGGAGCGCACGGTCTTCACCTCAGCGCGACGGCAAACAGCGCTCCGAGAGCTCTCAAGAATTGCCTTTTCATCGGCACCCGACCCAGAAGCACGCCGCCGGCGGCGCGCAGGACGGTTGCGCTCGTCAAAACAGCAACTCCGAGAGCGCCAGCATCCGCTCGAGCGGCGATGCGGTGGTCGGCAACGATCACGGATTCATCAGCGCGCGTAACGGCCCCGAATCAGGATGACTCTTTGAAATGCCTGAGCGAGCACGATGAAAGGAACCAACATCGTGTCCGCTCGGTCAGCGGCTCGATCCTGGATGTGGCAAGGTGCTCCGCGACCCAGCTTCGCGCAGTACTCGACCTTACCGTGCTGCGAGTTTCGCGCATGATTCGCCCCGTCTTCTGAAAAATGGACTCTAATGAGGACTGCCAGCCAGAAGAGGGTCGACCTCTGGGCCGTTCACTTTGTTTATTTTCATGAGGATTGGCCGAACGTGTTTTCGGCGTCGGCGTTGCTGTCGCGGTCGAGGATTTCGATCTCCTCCTCGAACACGTAGGTGGAGACCTGGGCGTCCCATTGGACGAGAATGAGACGCCGGCCAAGATTTTCGGTCTCGTAGACAATCGTGCCCTGACTTAGCGGCAAGATCACCGCCGCGTGACTGCGAATGGTCCTTTTGGCCCGGCAGCGAAGTCCGCTCCTGGTGTAGTCAATCATGACACCGCCCTGCGATCGCTCTCATCTCCAGCCAACTCACGTGCCGAGAGGCTTGCATCGCGCTTGTCAGCTATCCAGGTCCAATTCGCCGACTTCTTTGATCGGCCGTCCGATAAGACCTCTCATCTTGTCGTGAAGCCGGGACGCAAAAAAACCGTTGGGGCATTCGATCTCCGCAAAGTAAAGCTTCCCGTCGAGATCGTTCGACAGAAGAAGCGTTCTCGGCTCGACAAGATCGACCGCTTTTAGGATTCCCCTTTCCTCCCGAACCGAGCGATCGCCCGAGTCGGACCAAGTGAGCGGCCAGCCGATTTTGGGGTGCTCTCGAAATTGCATGAGTTCCTCCCTCGCAAAGAAGGTTTTAAACCCGTTCGTGAACCGGATTCGAATTCAGGCGTTTGTTAGCCCGATGGGAGATGCAAGAAAACGTCAGCGGATACTGGCAGTAGCTTATTTTCTGTATAGCGCAGGCTCTCCTGTTGTCAAGTTAGGAAGACCGATGCGCTGGCTTTCCATCTCGCTTTGACAAAAAAACTCACCTGTCTTGTTGCTGGAACGCGCTACCCTCGCCCGATGCAGGAGCCTTTTTTTTCCGGGGATTTTTTCTCTCTCATCCGCAAATTGCTTTTTCCATCATGGCACAGCGCTTGCGACCGTTGCTGTTAGACTGTCAGCAAGGGGGCTCCGTGAAAAATATTGCTGTCCTACTGGCGATCTTCGTTAGCGGCGCCGCCGGCTTAAACACAGCCTGGTCCGCTGAGCCAGCAAAACCAAACAGATCCAGAGCCGTATCCGAGAGAGAGCCGAAATTATCCGCCGGGCAGATGCTCGAAGCCGAGCGGCAGCTTGCAGCGAGGGGATTTCAGCCTGGCGATGTCGATGGAGTTATCGACGAACAGGCAGAGCAGGCGCTCGGCGAGTTTCAAAAACGCAACAATCTTCCGGTCACGAAAAAGCTCGATAGGCAGACAAGCGAAAGGCTCGGGGTAGCCGAGAAACACCAATAAAAATTTCGCTCGCGGCCTCGCCGAGAAGGCGCCGCTGTCTGTGGATTTCGCCCGCAGTCGGCGGAGGCGCTCTTCATCAAACCAGAGCCAAATTCAAAACAAGCGGTCATCCGTGTTTGTATCCGGGCGACGCATTCGCGATTGCGTCCTTGACCGCCGACTCGATCATCCCCAGCTCCCTGTCGCGGAACCAGCGCGTGGGAATTTCTATCGACGCTTCTTTGTACTGCGCCGGGTTTTGGAACACGCAGAGCTCATCGGGATCGCAAGGATTCAAGCGCGACGGCTTGATGACAATCCATAGCTCCTCTTCGTTCTGCAAGATTGCGTCGAGAATCTCTCGTTTGTTCACCGCGTCCATTGTCTGTCCGTGCCTCGCCTAACACCAGTTTAACCCAAACCGCCAGCCGCGCGCAAAACCACGACTGCGACCCCTGAGCGCCGTCAAGCGGCGAAACGGAGCTTCTTGCGCGCTCTCCTTCCGACCAGCCGCGGCGCGGAATCGACCGGGCGCGCGGACATTTTCTGCTTCGCCGCCATCAGGCCGCGCCGCACGTATTCGGGATCGATGTCCAAAGCGAGGCAAACGTTTTCGAAAGAGCAGGACCACTCCTTGTTTTGTGAAAAGATCCACTGTTCGGCATCGCGGAACAGCCGTTGTCCGTGGCGGCTGCGCGACCGCGCGTATTTGAAAAAGCAGAAAATCGCGTCCTCCAAGATGGCGAGCAGAAGTCTCTTCTCCGGCTCGAGCTTGCCTCTGCTGCGAAACGTTTCGAAGTACTGCGCGGGGACAAGCGGGTCCGGCGGCGCGAAAGAAACGCTCTCCTCCTTGGTTGGTGTCGCCATAAGCTACCCTCCGCTCCGGAGGATGCCCGCCGCGCGCGAAGTCCGCCGCGAGAAAAACTGCCGGCAACGGCGGCGGAAAATCGCGCGCTTCGCGGAAACAATAGGCTCTCGGGTGAAGCTAAGTCGGGTAGCGCCTTTGGTCAACCCGACAGCCGATAAAGCGCCTGCCGGGCCGACCAGATGCGGTAGCTAGCGGCGCTCGGAGGAACCCTTTACGGCTTATGTCCCGAGCGTCGCCGATCAGCCTTTATGGGTAAACCTTTGGCCCCCCTCCTGGAAGCCGCACCACGCCTTCGCGCGCGCCGAGTCGGAAATCAGGCGCGGGAGCGAACGAAAATGATCATCTCGGAGTCTGCTGGAAGGCGACCGCTTTTGCGGCACCGGACGGGCGCCGCCCGCGAACCTGCTCTGACCCGAGCGCAATGTTTCGTCGCCAAAGCCCGCTATGCGACGAAGATCAAACTCAGAATGCCAAGAGCGGCCAAACTGGCGACCGCGAGAGGACTCGTCGCGAACCTCCATGCAAGCACCAGCGGCATTGATTTCTTCAGCACATGAAAGGGAACCAGTTTTTCCAAACCCCAGCGCGCGATCAGGTAGCGGTCCTCTCCGCAGATCCCGACTGCAATCGGATCCTTTTCGAGCTGGCGCGCGCGCCATATCTCGATTCGATCGAAATATTGGCCCGCTCTCTTGATCTCGGTCGACACCGCGTACGGAACTCCGTAGTGGAGGTACAGGAGATCGAAGCTGCCGCTGGCAGTGTCGGTGCTGCCCATCGTGTGGGCGCGGAAAGGAAGCAGCGTGTTCCATACGCGCCAATCGTCGTCCGAGATCTTGGGATACGGGATCGATCTCGCCGCACCTCCGACCATGGGTTCCGCGTTCTCCTGCCGATAACGCTCAACGTACATAGCGACTCCTCCTTTCGGATTTTAGCTCAAAACGAGACGCAGTCCCTGCCGTATACTTCTCTTAGCTATGCTTTTGTCCAGCTCATGACCGACCCCCAAACCACGCCGACCAGCCCGGCGATCGCGAGCACAAGGCCCACAGGCGGGATGACAAAGGAAAACCCGATGCCGATGACGATGAGGCCAAGCCCCGCGGCGAGCGGATTCATCGCGCGGCTCGCGGCCCGCCCGGCTGCCTCCTCATTCGACCCGAGCGGCTCCACCTCCTCGCGGACCAGTGTTACCGCAAGCTCCTTGAGCTCCGCCTGTCGCTCGGGTTCGGCGCTGCGAATGACCTGCCCGATCTCTCCCGCCAGCCGTTCGATCTTCTGCTCCGCGTCGCGTTCAGCCGTAGCCATAAACTCGGCCTCCTTTGACGAGCGTTTCGGCTCCGCCGGTTTTTTTCGGTACCGCAAACGGACAATCGCCCGTGATCAAACGCGCGGCCCGCTTGCGCGTGAGATCATACCAGCTCCTTTGGAAAAGCACGATGAGCTTTTTGCCGACGAGCGCCCGGCAGATCCGCGCCGCGAGCCGCCGCGCCGGGCGAACTTAAAACGGCGGCCGCGAAGCTTCTCCCAATCACCGCTAGTTTTTCCTTTATCTCGATATTGGAACGGTCGCAATGGACGCCCTGGAGCGCCGCCGGACCAACCTGGCCGCATGCCGCTGTGGAGTCGCCACAGGACGAGCTGGCGCAGGATTTTCGCTCGATGGAAAAATGTGCCGGGTCCCGCCGGCTCTTTTCCAGCGCTTGTTCGATTGTCTTGAGGCCGGAAGCGAGCTTTCCACCCGTCACGGCCGCCAGCGCCCCGCCTTCCGCTCGAACGATCGCCACGCCTGAGGCTCAATCAGCCCTGGCGCGTCACGGAGTAGAGCTGCGCCTCCGGCTTCGCCCACCCATTCCAGCACCCTCATGAGCTTCTGCTCTACCTGCTGTGTTTTTCCCGGCAACGTGTGGAACGTGAGTCGCGAGATATAGATGAGCCTTTCTCCTTTCCGCCGTCGATTTCCGGAGCGAGCGATTGGACTGACAGCCCGACCCCTTCGCCGCTCAAGCTAAAGCCGTTTTTCCAGCTCGCTTATCGAGCTACCGGATCTGCGAGCGGGTTCGAAACCTCGCCTGAGCAGCAGTCGCACAGGCTTTACTCTTCGAGTTCGGCCATTTCGAAATCGCCCGCCGGTCGCAGTCTCTCCCAGGGCTCCGGCTCTTCTTCAGGCAAATTAGCCGCTTGGCGTTTTTCTTTTTCGCTGGCGCACTCGATGCAAAGGCTTGCCATCGGCAAAGCTCTTAGCCGGCCGATTCCTATATCCTCGCCGCACCGCTCGCACTTGCCGTAAACGCCCGCTGCCATACGTTTAAGCGCCGCATCGATTCCCGCCAAATTTCGCCGGTCGCGCTCCTTGAGCGAGCTTGCGAGCCGCGCGAGCCTCTCCTTTTGCGCGCTCTCTTCCAGCTCGCTTTCCCGCTCCTCGGCAACGGCCCTCAAGTCCTCGTCCCCTCCCGCCACGCTCTGCAGCAACGCCGACCGCCTCCGTCGTAGCTCGGCTTCAAGCTCCCTGCGAATTTTCTGGTTCACAAGTCTCTCCTGTCGAGTCGTGATTGTAGGTCAAAGTCGCAAATTTTTTTGGCAATAAATGTGCCATCGGCGAAGCCGGCTAATATCTGCGCGACGCGCTTCCGCCGCCGTACCAGCGCCGAGAATACGGCGCGCCTGCGCCGGCTATTTGTCTCACCAAAGCGAAAGGGCGCCGGGCGTGCGGCCCTAAAGTGTCCGATTTCTGGCGTTCGATCGCCTCCGAACCCCTGGCACGGGCTTTGCCCTTCATCAAAACAATTCAAAGGGAGAGCTTCGAATCGACTTTCGCCAAAAGCACACGGTCGGCGAAAGGTCCCGAGGAGGAGTCGATGCAGCGAGAAGCGCAGAGCGTGCCCGTCCGGGTCTATCAGAGCGATGACCACATCATGATCGCGGTGCCGATGCCCGGGCTGGAAGCAGCCGACATATCCGTCAACATCTCAGGGACCCACGTTGTGCTTCGCGGCGCGGAGCGCGGGGTCGGCCAGCATGAACGCGACCTGCTTCTGGAAGAATGGCGCATCGGTCCCTACTGCCGCGAAATTACGCTGCCCCATCCGGTCGCTGGAACGCTTGCCAACGCGACATACGGAAACGGGGTGCTTGTCCTCTCGATGCCCAAGTTAAAGCCCGGGGAGACACCGACAGGCGCCGACTTTCAACTGCAACCGATCGATGCGACGCGCGGCGAGCGCGTCGGCCATTCGGGAAAGGCGATCAAACCGAAGACGACTGCGGAGCACGCCAAAAAACACCGATAGGCGCGCGAATTTTTTTACTGTTTGGGCCGGGGCGCGGTTTCGATCCCGGCCATGACTTTGCTGTAGCCGTCGAGCGCAGCAACTCGATAGCACTCGGCCAGGGTCGGATAGTTGAAAGTGTTGTGAATGAAGAAATCGATCGTCCCGCCGAACGCCATCACGCTTTGCCCGATGTGCACCAGCTCAGTCGCGCCCTGGCCGATCACGTGCACGCCGAGAAGCTTGCGCGATTCCTGATGAAAAAGTAGCTTCAGCATTTCCACCCGGTCGCCGAGGATCTGGCCGCGCGCGATTTCGCGATAGCGCGCGATGCCGATCTCGTACGGCACGGCTTCGGCGGTCAATTGAGTTTCGTTTTTTCCGACCATCGAGATCTCGGGCACCGTGAAAATGCCGTAGGGGATGATGGCGAGATTCGATTCCGCGGGAATTCCGAAGGCGTGGCATGCAGCCATGCGCCCTTGCTCCATCGAGGTCGACGCCAGGTTGGGAAACCCGATGACGTCGCCGACGGCGTAGATGTGCGTGAGCTTGGTCTGGAAGTGCTCGTTAACGAGAATGCGGCCGCGCCCGTCGCGCTCGATCCCGAGCGCCTCACGCCGTAGGCTTGCCGGTGATAAAAGCCGGTAAAATACAGGATCGCTTCGCGCAGCGTCTTGCTCGGAGTCGCGCCGTGATGAATGCACATCCCGCCGAGGCAGGTGGGCCGGTCGATGATCGCAACCCGCTTTCCCAGCTTCGCCGCCTTCTGGCCCGCCGGCCCCGATCCGATCACCGCAAGATCATAGCCCTGTGCGCGCATGGCGGTTTCTTACACGAAGCTTCTCTCGAAGCTACACAAACTCGCCCTCTGATTCTTGCCTTAGCGCCTTCTTTTTAGCCGCACGAAGTTTTTATAGAGTTAAAAAGGGCCGTATGCCTGAGCTTCGCATTGGAACCTCGGGTTATCAGTACGATCACTGGAGGGGCATCTTCTATCCGCAAGACCTGCCCAAGAAGAACTGGTTTCAGCACTACGCTCAATCTTTTGACACGGTCGAAATCAACAATACCTTTTACCGGCTGCCGCAGCCGCGGGCGTTCGACGCCTGGCGCCGGCAGGCGCCCGAGGGCTTTTGCTACGCGCTCAAACTCAGCCGCTACGGCACCCATCTAAAGCGGCTGAAGGATCCCGAAAAATGGATCCGCAACTTCACCGAGCGCGCCAAGAGGCTGCGCGGCGCGCTCGGCCCGATCCTGGTGCAGCTGCCGCCGAATTGGGACATCGATCTCCAGCGCCTGGAGACCTTCCTCAAGGCGGCGCCGGCGGATTTTCGCTGGTGCGTGGAGTTTCGCGATGCTCGCTGGTTAACTGACGAAACTTACGAACTGCTAAAACGTTACCGGGCCGCTCTTTGCATTCACGACATGATCGACGACCATCCGCGCGTGATCACGGCGAGCTGGACTTACCTCCGCTTTCACGGAGTCCGTTACGGCGGAAACTACACCGCGGAGGCTCTGCGGCGGCAGGCGCGGCAGATTGCCGATTACTTAAATCAAGGCCGCGACGTGTTTGCTTACTTTAACAACGACAGGGACGGGCATGCCGTGCGCAACGCGGCCGACCTCAAGAAATTTGTTGCAAGGCGCTAGCCCAATTGCCGCTTCAGTGAAGCGTGCGCGGGGGAGCGCTGGGCTCCGCGCTGACGGCAGCCGAACCGAGGCGCAGCAGGTCGAGAAGCACCGCCTCCCGATCGTCCGGCGAGGGCGCTTCGAGGAGCGCCTGTTTCTCGGCAGGGTGAAAGGGTAAGGTCATCCCGACGATCGAGACAAGCTCGAGGTCGGACAGCTCCCCCGCCTGCTCGAGCTGCAATCCCAACCCGTGCGTCTTGGCGTAGCCCTCGAGCGCCGCCATGAGCCGGGAGCGATCGCAGCGCCAGCTGCGGTCGATGGGAAAGTCGGCGAAGGCCGTATAGCTCGCTTTCACGCGCCGGTAGCCGCGCACGAGCGGCAATTCGCGCTCGACGCGAAACCGGCTCAAGCCTCTCAGGTGAAGCACGAAACGGCCGTCGGGGAGGCGCTCCCACTGCTCGATATAGCCGGCGCACCCGATCGTGTAGAGTTCCGGCGTCTCGCGCTCGGCTCCCGGGAGCGGGCGGTTGTCTTGCCGCGGCACGACGGGCTGGATCATGCCGAACACGCCGTCGCTCTTGAGCGCGTCCTCGACCATATTCCGGTAGCGCGGCTCGAAAATGTGCAGGGGGAGAATCATTCCCGGAAAGAGCAGAACTCCGGTCAAGGGAAACACGGGGAGGATCTCGGGAAGCGACTGCGGCGCCGCTCTAAGATTGGCCATCACCTCGACTGTATCGATTCGACCGTCCCTCCGTCAAGATTAAAAGTCGGGCGGTCGGCTCCGACGCCAGCCCGGATGAACTCGATGGCGGCGGCCAGGCGAAGCGGTAACCGGTCACGCTTGCGATTTGCTACAATGGCAGCAGTTCAAGCATGACCGAGCCCGACGTAGCCCTGACCGACTACGCCCTCTCTATCGAATGCGCTCTTTTCGCCGCCATTCTCTACTTCCGCGGCGACCGGAGCCTTCCGAGCTGGCGCTGGTTTATTCTTTTCTTTGCCTCGCTGAGCCTCGCGACTTTTGCCGGCGGGACGGTCCACGGGCTTTTTCTCGAAGGGGACCCTTCGGCGCACCGCGCTTTAGCCGCGCTCGGGCTCGTAAGCGGCGGCCTGGCCGCGCTCGCCGCCTGGGGGCTCGGCGCCGCGCTCAGGCTCTCCGCAGCGGCGGCCCGGCTCGTCGTCACGTTTGCAACCGGCGAATTTTTTCTTTATTGCGCGCTCGTCCTCTTTGTCGTTCCCGACCTCTCGCTTGCCCTTGCCAATTACGCGGTCCCCGCGGTTTTCCTCGCGCTGGTTTTTCACTCCCTGTACCGCCACATGAAAGTTCGCGAGCTCCGTCTGGGAACGGCGGGGCTTCTCCTTACCCTTTTGGCCGCGGCCGGGCAGCAAAAGGGCATTGCTTTGGGTCCGCCCCGTCTTGACCCCAACGCCGTCTATCACGCGCTCCAGGCGGTTGCGCTCCTCATGGTCTTCCTGGCCGCTCGCTGGCTGCTGCGGAGGCGGGCCGGCGGCCTTTTTTGACGCGCTAAAACTTCTTTTTCATTTTAAAGCCGCCGCAGGCCCTGCCGGCACGAGCGTTGACAACGCGCCCGGCAACGCCTTACAGTTCACTGACTTTTGCTACCGCGGAAAAGGGCTCGGAACCGTTTGTTCTTTAAAAGCACAAGCTTACAATAGTTATTGAAACTACAACTAAAAGGGGGCCTCATGCTCGCGACGCGCATACAGCAAAAGGAAGGCACGTTTTATTTCATCTCATACAAAGCGACCGATCTCCTCGATCACGTGAGATTCACGAGCCGCTACTACTACGACGGCGAGCAGATCGAGCCCGAAGCCTCGGCAACGGACGATGAAGTAGCGCGCTTCATCGCCGGCATCGAAAAGAGCGAGAAGGCCTTCCAGCGCACGCTCAACCGGAGAAAGGTGCGCCAGATCGTGAATTTCTACGAAACTGCGGTGAACCAGCCGCTGATCCCCGGGACGATTCTACTGTTCACCGACGAGACCTTGCGCTTTCGCCGCGCCAATTCCGCGGAAGGGGTGGGTTACCTGAGCGAGCCTAGGGACAATTATTTGATCATTGACGGCCAGCACCGCCTCGCGGCGCTCCACTTCTTCCGCATGCGTCACCCCGATCAGATCGAGCGGGTCGAGGTCCCCTGCATGCTCTTTGACGGCAAGAGCGCCGACTTTGCGACCGAGATGTTCGTCATCATCAACTCGACCCACACGCGCATCAACAAATCGCATCTCATCGATCTCTATGAGCGCGTATCATGGGAGACCCCGGAAAAAAAGTTCGCCGCCAAGATCGTGAACCGCCTTTACGAAGAAGCGGATTCGCCTTTGCGATACAAGATCAACCGCCTGGGCGGCAGGAGCCGCCAGGAAAAATGGATTCTGCAATCGGAGGTCTTTAACGAGATCCACAAGATCGTTCAGACAAACCGCAGATACTTTAACGAGCACCTGCAGATGCGCGCCGACCGCGCCTACGCTCTGGTCCGAGATTATCTCAAGGCCGTGCGCGCGGTCATGAGCGAAGTGTGGGGGGAAAACGAAAAGTTCATGTTCACGCGCGACGTCACCATCAAGGCCCTGATTCGCGTGCTCGGCGATCTGATACGGGATCGCAAAGCCGTGCGCGCGTGGGAAGAGGAGCGCGCCGAGCAGGCGTTCGTCCCGCTTGTCCGCCCGTGGTCCGAGCTGGCGCGCGAGTTCCGCGCCGAAGGCTTCTACGAGCGCTTCCCGGCCAAGGGCCAGGTCGAGCGCGTCCGCCGCATTCACCTGCGCTTGGCCGGGGCGCTCGCCCGCGACTGAGAGGTTCGAGTCTCGCGCTACGGCACGAGCAAGAGCTTTCCCGTCGTTTGTCGCCCCTCGAGCGCGGCGTGCGCTTCCGCCGCGCGCGCTAGCGGATAGACTCTGTCGATCCGAAGCTTTAGCTCGCCGGCCTGGACCCAGTTAAAAAGGTCCCCGGCGCGCCACAGCAGCTCCTCGCGCGTGCTCGTATAGTGCGCGAGCGAGGGGCGCGTCAGGAAAAGCGAGCCCTTCGCCCCGAGGACGCCGACATTGAGCGGCGCGACCGGGCCGCTGGACTGGCCAAAAAGCACCAGATAGCCGCGCGGGCGCAGGCATTCGAGGCTTTTCTCGAAGGTGTTGCGCCCGACCGAATCGTAAACCACGTGAACTCCCCGGCCGCCGGTCAGCCGTTTCACCTCGCCGACAAAATCCGCCTCGCCATAGAGAATCACCTCGTCGGCTCCCGCCTCGCGGGCAAGCCGCGCCTTGTCCGGCGTCGACACGGTGCCCAAGACGGTCGCGCCCAACTTCTTTGCGATCTGAACCAACAAAAGTCCCACGCCGCCGGCGGCCGCGTGGATCAAGGCGAGCGTCCCGGTCTTCAGCGGGTAGGTCGAGTGGGTCAAATAGTGGGCCGTCATTCCTTGGAGCATCAGCGCGGCCGCCGCGCGCGCGTCGATGTTCCTCGGCAGCGGCACCAGCTTCCACGCCGGAACGATGGCGTACTCCGCGTACGCGCCGGGCTCCATGGCGTACGCGACGCGCTCGCCTTGCCGGATTTCGGTGACGTTGGCGCCGACGGCGTCGACGATTCCCGCCCCCTCCATCCCCAAAGTGAACGGCAGCGAATTTTGATAGAGCCCCGTGCGCTGGTAGATGTCGATGAAATTGACTCCAATCGCTTCGAGCTTGACGCGCGCCTGCGCCGGGCCGGGCTCCGGCAGCGGCACCTCTTCCTCTTTGAGCACATCCGCCCCACCGTAGGTATGAATCCGAGTCGCTTTCATGCTCCCACCTCGGTTGAGTTTATTTTTGCTTGACTGGAAAACTAGCGGGCATTCCAAGCCAACACAACAATTTCGGTCGGCTCGGGAAGCTGGTTTTTGGCGGTCGTGAACACTCGCCCCGCGATTTTTCTGACGCGCGGGTGGCCCGCCGTGAACTCCTCCACCGCGCCGTCCCACCAGTAATGGTTGGGAATGGAAACGCGCGGCTTTACCTGCCGGGTAACCTCGCGCGCTTCCGCCGGCGTGATCGTGTACATGCCGCCCGCCAACGGGACCAGAAGAATGTCGATCTTGCCCATCATCTTAAGCTGCTCGGGCGTCAGAAGATGGCCGAGGTCCCCGAGATGCGCGATGCAAACATTATCGACGCGAAAGACAAAGATCGCGTTTTTCCCGCGCTGCAGCCCCTGGCTCTTATCGTGATAAGCCGGAACGGTGTAAATCGACACGTCGCGAATCGTCGTGTGAATCTTGTTCCACGTTTCCCCGCCGGGGCTTAGGCCGTGAAGAACAACCGGCGTTCCGCGCGCCATCCAGATATTGCTGTGCGCGCCGTGGTGGTGGCTCGTGGTGACCACGTGCTGGGGCAAGGTCGGCCAGTAGAGGTCGCTCCGCGCGTGCGGATCGGTCAGAACGCGCGTTCCCTTCGAGGAGGTGATTTGAAAGGTCGCGTGGCCGAACCATTCCAACGTAACGACACCGGGGGCGGCCGCCGCGACCCGGCGCACCACTTCGATCTCGTGGCAGAAGCCGAACGCCGAGGCGGGCACAAGCAAAAGGCCCCAGAGCAGACCCGCCGTCCAGCGGTTTGTCCCAGTTTGAAATCCCGCCATTCGATATCCCGCGCGGAGCGAGGATCTAGATGAGCCCCCACCGGCGGCGGCACCACCACTCGAGTGAGAGCAACGCGAGCAGCAACGAAAACAGCCAGAGATTGTTCCAAAGCCTCACCTGGCGTATTTCCACGATCTCGGACGGGGCAAGCTCTTTGAGCCGCGCAAGCGCCTTCTCGAACCGCTCGTCCCTCCAGTCGGAGCTCGGGACAAACTCGCCGCCGCTTTTTCGCGCCAGATCCTCGAGAAAGTCCGGGCGCGGCCGGCCGTCGTCCAGCTCCCCGTAGGGAAAGGCCACGACAAAGCTTTCGCTGTCTTTACCGAGGAGCCTGCCCGCAAGCTCCGCTTCCGCCTCCAGCCGGTAGGAGCCCTCGCGCGCCGGCACAAACTCGGCGCTGAATTGCTCCCCTTCCGGAAGGGCGTCGAGCGGGATGCGCTCTCCTTCGGGATCGACGACGCGCAAGCGGACCGCCGCCTGCGCGGCCGGGGTGAAATCGTCCTTGAGCACGCGGATCTTGAATTGGATCTTTTCTCCCGGCGCCCTCCGGTCCCCGACCGGGAGAATTTCAACCTGCTCGAACGACGGTTCCTGCGCGAGCCAGCGCACCGCCTGGCGCACCAGCTTCAAATGACCCTGGGGATTTTCCTTCTGACCGGCCGCGACAAAGCTCCACCGCCAGAAATCGTCGGACATGAGCGCCAGCGTTCTCCCCTTGCCGAACTTTCCCACGGCCAGAAGCGGCCGCCCGCCGTCCGCGCCGTCGCCGGCGGTCGCGAGCAGGACCTCGCCGCTCCCGCTCGTGGTCGGGTTGAGCGTGGAAAGCGGCGGCATCCTCCTCCACATCTCTTCGTTGGCTTGCGGCTCGGGCAGGAGCCGCGTCACCGGGTGATTCTTTCCCGCCGCGGTGAGCGCCGCGCGATACTTGAGGCCGGTGAGAAACGCGCCTTTCCCGTTGCTCCTCACGGGAAGCAGCTCGCTCAGCGCGGTCTCGTGATAGCCGCCGCTGTCGAACGAGCGCGCGCCGCCGAGCATCGCCAGGCCGCCGCCGTTGCGCACGAAGTCCCGCACCTTTTCGAGGTAGAGCGAGTTAAAGTACGACCGGTAGGAGAAGTCTTCGAAGACAACGACGTCAAAATTCTTTAGCTCCTCGAGGAAAATCTCGTCGGTGGGAAACGGGATCAGACTCAGCTGGTTGTCCGGGACATCGACGCTATCCGTGGGCGTGCGCAGAAAAACGAACGACACGAGATCGATAAACGGGTCCTGCTTCAGCGCCATGCGCAGGAAGCGATAATTCCACGAAGGCGAGCCCGACAGCGTCAGCACCCGGATCTTGTCGCGGCGCACGTCGATCTTGAACTCTTTTCGGTTGTTGTGCGTGATCTCTTCGCCGGTCTGCGGCGCAAGGCTCAACGTGAAGCTGTGTGTGCCGACCTCTCTCGGCGTGTAGCCCAACGCGATCTTCTGTTCGAACGGGTCTTGATCGACGTGAATCGTTCGCGTGGAGATCAGATTACGGTCGCGATTAAAGAAAAGCGCAAGCGACTTCCCCTTGAGACCGTAAGCCTGCACGGCCAAGTCCAGCTTGACCTCGCGGTCGCGAAACGCGAACCGGGGTACGCTCAAATCGGCAAGCCGCGCGTCGACGTAGCCCGCCACGGACCCCACCCCGACGGGCACGACCGGCACCGAAAGCGCGCCCGTTTCGGCCGCCGCGCGCTCGCCGTTGGCGATCCCGTCCGTAAAAAGAATGATGCCGGCGGCTCCGGCCTGCTTTTTCGCCTCATCGAGCGCGTCGAGAATACGGCTTCCCTGCGCGTCCGCCTGGAGCGCGGCCAGCGCGCCGGGCGTCAGAGCTTTCACCTCGGTGCCGAACGCATAGAGGCGCAGATCGTAGTCGCGCGCCAATCTTTGCAGCCACGGCTGCTGCCCGTCGAGCAACGTTTTCTTCACCCACTCGATTCTGCTTTCGCTTCCGGCGCGCGCCGGGTCCGCCGCCAGATTCATGCTTTGCGATGTATCGATGAGAACGACGAGCGGCTGCCGCAAGGCGGCGGCGCGACTCTCGAGAAACGTCGGGTTGAAAAGAAACAGGACGAGAAGCGCGTAAACGATCCCCCTCAGCGCGGTCAGCAGGACGCTTTTCGGCAGGCCGAAGCGCCGCCGCAGTTGCCGGTGCTGGTAAACAAGAAGAGCGCAGACGCCCGCCGCAACCAGGCAAATCGCCCACCACGGGACGCCTCCGAGAAAGAAAAGCCCTTCCACGCGCTACCCCGTGAGCCTGCGCCGGATAAACGGCACGTGAATGAGATCTTCCTTGTAGTTTTCGGTCATCGCGTAGAGAATCACGTTGATGCCGGTGTGAAAGGCCTCCCGGCGCTGCTCTTCCCCTCCGGGAGTGCACGGGTTGACCCAGTTGCCCAGCTGGTCGCGCTCCCACGCGCCGCCGAGATCGTTCCGGCAGCAAATCACCGGGGTCGCGCTGCCGATGTTGATGCCCTCCAGGTAAGGCGAGACCATCCTCATGCCGCCGACCCGGCGCAGCAAGTAATAACTTCGCAACGCCGCGTGCCCGGACGGCAGCCGCCTCAGCTCCCCTTCGGGAAAGATCTTCTTCATTTCCCGCCGGATGCTCCTGTCAAAGCCGTAGCCCGGCTGCCCCAGCGCGTCGTCGATCAGGAGAAAGCCGCCGTACGAAAGAAAGCGCCGCAGAATCTCGGTTTCGGCGGCATTGAACGGCTCGAAATCGTACTTGCCCGTGATGTACAGAAACGGATAGGAAAAGAGCTCAGGGTCCTCGATCTGAATCTCGCGCCGCGCGGGCGCCGCGTTCACGCTCGTGCGCAGCATCAGTTGTTCCAACAGCGGCGCGGCGGCCAAAGGATGCGGGTCCCAATCGCCGCCGCGGTAACGAATCTGGGCAAAAACAAACTGAACGGGAAGGTTTGACTCCGCGGCCCGCGCGGCGCGCGGCTCGAACGGAAGGCCCGCCAGGCCGCCGACGAGGCCCCGCACGGCGAGGCGCAAGAATGCTCTGCGATTCAGAGAACGTGTCGTGATTACTCTTTGATTTGCGGAAATAGGTCCCTCTTCGGGGCGAAGGCTCTCTTCCAAACCATCACGCTGCGGGTGTAGTCGATCACGACTTTGCCCTCTTGCTGGATGCCGCGGGTCCTCACCTTCACGATGCCCCACTGCGGCTTGGACTTGGACTCGCGCTTGTCGACGACCTCCGATTGCGAGTAAAGCGTGTCGCCCACGAAAAGCGGGTTGGGCAACTTGATTTCATCCCACCCCAGAGCGAAGCCGTTCTCGCTCACATCGGCGACCCCCATGCCGGCGACGATCGCCAAGGTCAGCGCGGAGTTGACCAGGCAGCGGCCGAACTCGGTGCGCTTGCCGTACTCGTGGTTAAAATGGATCTGGTTGGTGTTGTTGGTCAGCAGCGTGAACCAGATATTGTCCGCCTCGGTGATCGTGCGCCCGATGCGCGACTGGTAAACGTCGCCGATTTCGAAATCTTCGAAGTAGCGCCCCTCCCAGCCAGGTTTGAGCCCCATCGCGGCCTCCCCGATTCGGCAAGTTTTCGATCGCGCGCCTTTGCCTGTATACTGAGCTTGAGTTAACTCCTAATTATCGGAGGGCCTCATGGATTTCAACCTGACGCCGGAGCAGCTTCAGATCCGCGACGAGATCGCTCGCGTGTGCGGTGATTTTCCGCCCGAATACTGGCGCGCGATCGACCGCCGCAGGGAGTATCCGGAAGCGTTCGTCCGAAAGCTGACCGAGCTCGGCTGGCTCGCCGCCCTCATCCCCGAAGAGTACGGCGGCACCGGGCTCGGGATCACCGAGGCCAGCATCATCCTCGAGGAGATCAATCATTCGGGCGGCAACGCCACCGCGTGCCACGCGCAGATGTACACGATGGGGACCCTCTTGCGCCACGGCAGCGCCGAGCAAAAGCGGAAATACCTGCCCAAGATCGCCAGCGGCGAGCTCAGGTTGCAGGCGTTCGCGGTGACCGAGCCCAACGCGGGCTCCGACACCACGCGGGTGGAGACCACGGCGACGAAGCGCGGAAGCAAGTACGTCATTCACGGGCAGAAGATCTTTATCTCGCGCGTGCTCGAGTCCGATCTGATGCTGCTGCTGGCGCGCACCACCCGCTACCAGGATCTGGACGACAAGACGAAGGGGCTCTCGGTCTTTTTGCTGGATCTGCGCGAAGCCAAAGACGCGATGGAAGTTAAACCGCTGGACTTGATGATCAACCATCACACCAATGTGGTTTTCTTCAACGGCGTCGAGGTCGACGAGGAAAATCTGATCGGCGAAGAAGGCATGGGCTTTCGCTACATCATCGACGGCTTCAATGCCGAGCGCATTTTGGTCGCGGCCGAAGCGATCGGCGACGGGCGCTGGTTTATCGAGCGCGCCGCAGCTTACGCGCGCGACCGGGTCGTCTTCGGGCGGCCGATCGGCAGCAATCAGGGGATTCAATTTCCGATCGCGCAGGCGTACGCGCGCCTCCAGGCCGCCGATCTGGTGCGCTATCAGGCGGCGACCAAATTCGACCGCAAAGAAAAATGCGGCGCCGAGGCGAACATGGCCAAGCTGCTCGCGTCCGAGGCCGCCTGGGAGGCGGCCAACGCCTGCCTCACGACCCACGGCGGGTACGGCTTTGCGGTGGATTACGATGTCGAGCGGAAGTTCCGCGAGACGCGTCTGCTCACGGTCGCGCCGGTGAGCAACAACCTCGTGCTCGCCTATCTCGGGCAGCACGTTCTGGGAATGCCGAAGTCCTACTGAGCGGGGCGCCTATGCGGCGGCGCCGACCTTGGGCCGCCACTTGTCGAAGCGTTTTTCCAGCCGGCCGAGCAGCTCCATCGAGATCATCCCGGCGACGGCGAAGATCAGCACGCCGACGAACACCTTATCGGTCTGAAACGTCGCGCCCGCCACCGTAATCATAAAGCCGATGCCGGCGGTGGCCGCGTAAAGCTCCCCCACCATCACGCCGATCAGCGCCCGGCCCACGCCGAGCCTCAAGCCGCTGATCAGGAACGGTACCGTGGAGGGAAGCACGACGCTTTTGAAGAGCTGCCATTCCGACGCGCCGAAACTCCTTGCCGCGTTGAGCAAATTGTACGGCGTCGTTTTCACGCCGTCGCGCGCGTTGATGACGATCGGAAAGACCGCGCCGAGAAAAATGATCCCGACCTTGGACAGGATGCCGATGCCGAGCCAGATGATGACGAGCGGCAACAGCGCGACGCGCGGCGTGGAATAGAGCGCGTTGATGAACGGATCGAAAATATAGCTCAGCCGCTTGTACCAGCCGACCGCGATCCCGAACGGGATCCCGACCGCAACCGACAACAGATAGCCCCAGAAAAACTCAATCCCGCTGACCCGCAGATCGTTCCAGATCTCCCCGGACCTGAACAGCTGAACGGCGGCGTCAAAGATCAGCGAAGGCGAGCTCATGAACATGGGATTGACGAGCTGCCAGACGCGGCCGGTCAGCTCCCAGGCGGCGAGAAATACCAGAATGGCGCCGCTGCCGAGGATCTTCTTCTCATGCGTGAGGTAGAACTTGTACGCCCTCGAAGCCTCGGCGACCCTCACATCGAGCAAGACCTCCTGCTCGGCGGTTTGATTTTGCTCAGCCATGGCTAAATCCTCCAGGGCGCGGCCATCGAGCCCTTTGGCGCGCCCGCGAGCGAAGCGACCAGCGCCCGGCGCGCCGCTTCGGCGCTGCGCGCGCGCTCCCCGGTCGTGGCGCCGATCAGCGTTTTCAGGACCTTGACCAAATCGGGCCCGACGACGCTCAATTCGGCCAGGTGGTAGATCGAAAGCTCGCGCAAGATTTTCTCGCCGCCCGGTCGCAGGCGCACGAACACCTGCCGGCGGTCGCTCGGATCGCGGAAGCGGCGCACGAGGCCGCGTTCCACCAGCCGATCGACCAGCTCGACGGCGCTGTGATGCTGGATTTGCAGCCGCTCGGCCAGGACGCCGATCGTCGCCTTGTGGCCTCGCGGCAATCCTTTTACCGCCAAGAGCAGCTGATGCTGCTGCGGCTCGAGCCCCGCTTTGCGGGCCGCCTCCTCGCTGAAGCGAAGAAAGCGCCGCAGGCGGTGGCGAAATTCCGCGAGCGCGCGGTAATCGGCGATCCTTATTTTTCGTGAGTCCATTTATATCGTGCTACGATATCTTAATACGATAGAGTTTCGCGCGCTGTCAACCGCGTTCCTTCCCGCTGCGCCATCCCCGGCGGCCTCCGGCGCCGTAAAAGGCGCGCGCGGGCCGCTGGCTTGACAACCGTTACCCGCGCCGCTATAAGAACCGCCACGAGCTTCAGGTGCCCTGTCGGGATACTAGGGAAACCGGTGCGATTCCGGTGCGGTCCCGCCACTGTGAGGGCAACGAAAGCCGCAAGAAAAGCCACTGTGGATTATCGTGACTCGTGTCCGTGCTCGTGATTCGTCATCGAGCACGAGAACCGAGCACGACAGCCGATTCCATGGGAAGGCGCGGCGAGTAGAAGAGCCGTGATCGCTTCTCGTGGCTCGTGTTCGTCGAGTAGATATTCTTCGGGCACGAGCCGGGCGCGCGATCGCGAAAAGGCCCAAGCCAGGAAACCTGCCTGAAGCCGCAAACTGGCCTCTCCGGCGGAGAGAGAAAGGTTTAAAGCTGCTCTCAGTTCTCTTCCAGGGCAGCTCCCGTAAATAGCCCCCTCTCTTTTCGTCCAGAGCGGAAAAAAACCGTGAAGCTCATCTACTGCTTCGCCGCTTCAGCCGCGCTGCACGCCGCGCTGTTCGCGCTCCCGCCGGTTCCGCCGGCGGGCGAAGAAGAAACGGTCGTGCCCGTCGCGCTGGTTGCGGCGCCGGCAAACCCGCCGCGCGCTGCCAGTAGCGCCACGACACCCCGAAAGCTCCTTCCGCGGAAAGAGCGAATTGGCCGAAACGATCCTTCTCGGGCCCAAAGCGAGGCCGCCGCGCGAAACGGGCCGTCGGCCGCGCTTTCGGAGCGCGCGGACGAACCGGCGCTAACGGCTCTCAACGCCGAGCCTACAAGGAGCGACATTTCGCCGCGGTGGGCCGCGCGCGAAACTTCCGGCCGCGAGGGCGAACGCGGGGAAGCTTCAAGCTCGCCTTGGGGCGATGAGCCGCCGGCGCCCCGAAGAGAAACCTCCGCTGAGAACCGGACAGCCGGCGGAAACGACGTGCCGCGCGTCTATAAAGGCGCCAGCTACGCCTACAGCCCCGCGCCGCGCTATCCTGAGCGCGCGCGCCGCCGGGGCTGGCAGGGGACCGTTTTGCTGAACGTGCTGATTGCTCGCAGCGGAAAACCCGCCCAGGTCGAGATACAGCAAAGTTCGGGATTTGAGATTTTGGACAACGCCGCGCTCCAGGCGGTCAAGAAATGGTCGTTCCACCCGGCGGCGTACGGCGACAGCGCGCTGGAGGCCTGGGTAAAGGTCCCGATCGTTTTTCGTCTGAACGACAAAGACCAGGAGGAACAGTAGCGAGAAAGAACAAAAACCGCAGACGGGTTCAGGGAAAGGGGTGACTCCACCACTCCCCATCCTCCTCGGCCAATTTTAGATTTTTGATTTGCGATTTTCGATTGAATTCGGGCTCAATCTAAAATCCAAAATTATCCAAAATCTAAAATCGCAAATGGAAGAGGTGGCGGACGGGCGTGTGGACAATTCCCCTGCTGCCCCGCAACTGTGATGGCGGACGAAAGCCGCAAGAAAAGCCACTGTGGGTTATCGTGACTCGTGTTCGTGCTCGCTTCATCGAGCACGAGAACCGAGCACGATAAACGATTCCGCGGGAAGGCGCGGCGAGTAGGAAAAGTCGTGATCGTGCTTCGCGCGCGTGTTCGCTTGAGTCGTTCGAGCACGAGCCACGAGTCATGCCTAAGCCAGGAGACCTACCCGAGCTGCCGCAACAATCCCCTTTCGCGGGAAAAGGAGGTGTTATGCTTGTCGCCATTCTACTTCTGCTTGCCGCTCTCCACCCCGGCTTTCTGCACGCGGGAGAGAGCCCGCAGAGCGAGACTCTGCCGCCCGTCATCGTCAGCTCGAGCCGGCTAAAGGACATCGAGCAAGAGGCCGCCACGGTTCCCGGAAAAGTCGTCGCGATCACGGCGGACGATATCGCCGCGCTGGGAGCGAAAACGATCCAGGAGGTCTTGGAATATCAGACCGGAGTGACGGTCTTCGATACCGTCGGCAACGAGTTTCAATCCACCGTGGACTTGCGCGGGTTCAACGGTCAGCCGGTGCCCGCGACGAGCGTTTTCGTCGACGGCGTGAGAGTCAACGAGCCCGACTTTAACACGATCAACTTCGACCTGATCCCCGTGGAGCAGATCGAAAGAATCGAAATCCTTCCGGGCACGGCGACCTTTTTCGGCCGTAACGCCCTCGGCGGCGTCATCAACATAACCACAAAGCGGGGGCGAACCGACCGACCTCACGTCAGTCTCGAGTTGGGAGGGGGGAGTTACGGCAGGCAAAAGTATGCGTTCGCGGCCGACGGTCCCCTACCGCTTGCCAATTTCGATTACTACTTTGGCGTTACCCGAGAGCTCACCGATGGGTTTCGCGAGTCCTCGGGCGGCCGGATCACGCGCCTGTTCGGCAAGCTCGGCTATCGCTTGGGCGAGAGCACGGACGTGACGTTGTCGTACACGCACGTGCTCGACCGCCTAAAGCAGGCCGGTTCGCTGCCGCTGAGCGTGCTGCATCGCGATCGCAAGGAGAACTTCACTCCCGGCGACTTCTCGGACAGCGATCTCGACCTGGCTGTCCTCAACCTGCGCCAGAAGCTCCCGCTGGGCTTTTCGCTCGCGCTGAACGGATTCGTAAGGGACAACCGGCTGGTAAATTTCGTCAACGGCCAGTTCAGCACTTCCAAGCTTCGTACCGACATCCTGTCCGCCGGCACGGCCGCTCAACTCACCCACGATTCGACCCTCGCCGGGAGAAGAAACTTGATCCACCTCGGCGTGGAGTACGCGGGGAACGATTTTTCCATTCTCAACACCGGCGAATTTTCGGGGTTTCCGTTCAAGACGAAGCAGTCGACCGAAGAGGACGTCGTCGGCGTCTATCTATCGGACAGCTTCAACCTTTTCGAATGGTTGATTCTGACCGCGGGATTTCGCTACGACCGAAACAAACTGGACTTCACCGACAAAATCGATCCGTCTTTGAGCGGCGCGAAAGCTTTCAGCCGGATCAGCCCCAAGGCGGGCGTCGTGCTCGCACCGTCCGAGAGCTTGAGCTTTTTTTTCAGCTATTCCGAAGGAATGCGCACGCCGACGGTTACGGAAATCTTCGCTCAAGGGCCGTTCGGCTCGAATCCGAATCTCGTTCCGATGAAAAGCCGCAACTACGAACTCGGGGCCAGAGCGCGCTTGCGCGACTGGCTCGACGCTTCGGTCAACCTCTTTTACATGCCGGTGCGCGACGAGATCCTGTTCGTTGTGACCGATCCCGCGACTTTCACCGGCCGCAACGAGAACATCAGCCGCACGTTGCGCCGCGGCCTGGAAGCCTCGCTGAAGGCCAGGCTCGGGAGCTGGGGAAATGCTTTTCTCAACTACACGCTGACCAAGGCGACGTTCGACACCGACGTGCTGCTATTCTCCGGCCAGGTGAAAAAAGGCGACGAGCTTCCGCAAATACCGCGTCACCGCGTGGGCGCGGGCATAAGCGTTCATCCGGTCGAGAACCTGACCCTTTCGCTGTTCGGAAATTACGTGAGCAGTCAGTTCCTCATCGGCGATGAGCCGAACCGAGGCAAGAAGCTCGCCGATTACTTCGTGCTCAACCAGCGGATCGCTTACGAGTGGAAGCCCTTTTTGATACACGTCACGATAAGCAATCTGACCGATAGGAAGTACTCGACGGCGGGAGTTCTGACCGGCGCCGGCCCTTTTTTCGTTCCCGCGCCCGGCGCCACTTTCTTTGCCGGCGTAAGCTTGCGCTATTGAGCGCGCAGTCTTGACCGGTACTCCGCTGTCGCGGTCCTCCGATGCCGGAGATCTCGATGGACCCGCTGAAGCTCTGGATCCGGGCAAAGCTTCCGGAAGGCGAAATCGAAAAACTTGCGCAAACCTTTTCCGCCGTTCACTTCCTCGAGGACGAGGAGGCGCAAGCGCTGCTCGACGCAATCGAGGCGCTTTTTACCGAAGATCCCTTCCCGGACGCTCTCGTTCGGCGGATGACCAATCTAAGGTGGATTCACGTCACGCGCGGCGGCGCCTACCCGTTCCTGACGCCCACCGTCAAAGCGCGGCCGATTGTGGTCACGTGCTCGAAAGGAATTCACGGCCTGCCCTTTTCCGAGTTCGCGCTCGCCTGCATCTTCGCGCTCGCGAAAAGATTGCCCCAGTGCTGGGAAAACCAGCGGGAAAAGCGCTGGGCAAAGGTCGCGCCTGAAGAGGTTTCCGGCAAGACCCTCGGCATCATCGGCCTCGGTACGGTCGGCACCGAACTCGCGCGCAAGGCCAAAGCGCTCGGCCTGCGCGTGCTCGCGATCAAGCGCCGCGTCGATGTCAAGCCCGACTGCGTCGATGTGTTGGGTACGAGCGCATACCTGCCGGCTCTCTTGGCCGAGTCCGATTTTGTCGTGATCTCGCTCGCGTCGGTTCCGTCGACGGAAAACATGCTGGGCGAAAAGGAATTGCGCTTGCTAAAACGGACGGCGTTTCTGATCAATCTGACCGCAGGGAGAGCCGTCGAGGAGAAGGCGTTGATTCGCGCCTTGAGCGAAGGCTGGTTTGCGGGCGCCGCGCTCGACGCCTTTGAGCGCCAGCCCCTGCCCGAAGACTCGCCGCTCTGGGGCCTGCCCAACGTGCTCGTGAGCCCGCGCGTCGCCGGGATCTCGAGCCGAAAGTGGGACGACATCCTGCCGATCTTCGAGCGCAACCTCCGCTCGTTTCTCGCCGGCGAGAAGCTCGAGAACGTGGTCGACAAGGAATTGGGCTACTGAGTCGGCGCCGCCTTCTTCATCAGAACATAGGCGGCGCCGGCACTTTTCATCACTCCCGCCGCGCTCCCGGCGCGCTCGCCCGTGCCGAAATAGAGGTCGATCCGGCCGGGACCCTGGATCGCCGCGCCCGCGTCTTGACCGAGAACAAAGCGGCGCACGGAGCGCCACCCCATCGGGTTTCCGCTCCAATCGAGCTCGGGCTCGTTCGTTAAAATAAAAAGCAAAGCTGCTTGGGGATAAAAGCGCGGGTCCGTAGCGACGGAGCGCCCGGGCGTCAGCGGAACGCCCAGGCTTCCGAGCGCGCCGTCTTTCGTAAAGCGGAAAAACACGTACCTCTCGTTTGTTTCCATCAGCGGCTCGCGCTCTTCAGGATGCTCGCGCAGATAGCGCTTCAGACGCTGCATGGTGACCTCTTCGATTGGAATCTTCCCCAGGTCCGACAGAGCTTTGCCGACGCTTCGGTAGGGTCGCCCGTTGCTCGCGGCGTAGGTCACGCCGACACTCTCACCGCTCCGTAAAATGAGCACGCCGAAACCCTGGACATGAAGGAAAAACCGCTCCACCGGATCGTCGACCCAGGCGAGCTCGTAGCCCCGGCCCCTCAGCTTTCCCTCGCGATCGATTTCGGCCCGCGAGAAGTACGGCAGCCATCGATCGCGCTCGAGCCTTCCGACAACCCTGGCGACGCGCCGCTCGGGGACCAACGTTACGACCGCCGCCTCGATCAAATCCTTCGGCTTGCCATAGATCGGATAGCGAAACCTTCGCGTCTCGGCGAGGCTCGCCTGGAGGACAGGCCGATAATATCCCGTAAACAGGATCCGCCCGGCGGCCGGAGTTGTGGGGTAAAGGTCGAAGTTCGACTTGACCCACTCGCTTAATTCCTGCGGATCGCCGATCGAACCGATTCCCCGCAAAAACAGCTGGAGCGAATCCCGCACGTCGCGCGCGGTGACTTTGCGCGGAAGCTCTCCGACGACGCGCTCGGGCGGGAGCCGCTCCAGGAACTGCAAGCTTCGCCGCGTGGCAAGCCGCAACGACTCCCGGTCGAGGTCATCGACCAGCAAAGACGGGGCTTCAGCCTGCGCGTATCGGGCGCCCGCGAAGGATAAGATCGCAGCGAGCGCAAACCCCAACGGGAAAGTCCTTCTCGTCGAGCGCAGCCGCCTCTGCCTTGATCGATGACCGCCTTTGATGCACACTGGCGGCGTGAGAGAGGAAGCCAAGACTTTCGAGCTGGCGCTCAAGGAGCTCAGGAAGGAAGCCACGCGGGCGCTGGCGGAGCTGCCGGAAGAGTTTCGCGCGCGCTTGGAAAACGTGGAGATTGTCATCGAAAAAAGGCCGAGGCGAAGGGACCTCTTAGCTATGGGCCTGGACCCTGACCGGGATACCCTCTACGGGCTTTACCAGGGAGTTCCGCTCCCCGAGCGCTCCGTCCTTTACCCTCCTCTTCTGCCCGATAAGATCACGCTCTTCGCCGAGCCCCTTCTTCGGGATTTCCCCGAGCCGTCGCGACTGCGCAAGCAGATTCGCCGCACCATCGTTCACGAAGTCGCCCACTTCTTCGGCATGACCGACGAAGAGATCGAAGATCTGGGATACTGATGTCGCAACGGCGCGCGCGAAGCCTCTAACGCGGGAAAGACTCTACAGCAAGTTTCCTGGCAAGCGGTCGAAAATATCCTGAACTTCGTCGCGAGAAACAGGGACGATCATAAATCCAGGAATCTTGGACAACCGGAATTCCGACAGAAGTTGGGCAACCATCCTTCGCGAGACCCCCGCATCTTTCTTTCGAGCCAGCGGGATGTAGTCTTCCAAGCGATACCTCGCACGTCCGATAAAACCAAGGTCGGTGTAATCTTTGATCTCCGCCCGGCCGATAGCGGTAGAGATCCTGTTGGCGGCCATATCGTCAGCGCGTCGACCACAATTCCAGCGAATGTCTTTTTTGCGCGGATATCTGTGGAACCGCTCCCTTAACAAAATCGACAATGACTGAGCCCATTCCGCGAGAAAGGCGGTAGCGGCGAAACTGAGGGGCGATCCGAAGCGAGGCAAGCGAAGCGGCTATTCTCCTCGCCGTATCCGTCGCATATAACGAAGGCCGCGCCCCGCGCGGGCAGACCGCAGGCCTGCCGCTACAGTTATCTCGCTCCTCTATTCTCTATCTTCGACCCGTCCGTCAGTCGGCCTGTCTCCGCAACACTCGGCCGGCAATGCCACACGATTGCCCCGCGAGATGTTCGCTCCTCGACCTTCGGCCATCGGCTCAGTCTCTCACGTCTTGCAGGAACCACTCGGTGGGGAGCTCCCGGCCGACGCCCTTTTGCCGCGCCAGCTCGTAAACCTTGCCCGCGCAGGCGGCAAACTGAAGCCCCTGGGTGCCCGCATTGATAAAAAAGGTGATCTGCTTCGGGCTCGTTCGCCCCGGCGCTTTTCCCGCCTTATAGTCCATGAAGTAGTGAAAAAAGCCGCCGCGGTAGTTGTCTACCGGCGGGTTCGGAATCCGCTCGCGCTCCTCCGGCTGGCCCGCCATGTAGCCCACGTTGCCGTGAAGCCGCACCATGCCCTCGTCCATCGTGTCCACCGTGTTTCGGCCCAGCTTGATGGACACATCGCAGCGCTGGACCACTTTCGGCCCCACCTCGCACGCGCGAACGCAGGTAATATGCGCGCCTTCGGAAAGCCATTCGGGGTTGTCAAAAACGACGCGCGTCGAGTCGGTGCAGGTCGCAACGATATCGGCGCCGCGCACAACCGCCTCGCCGTCATCGACCGCCTCGACGGGGATCCCGAGCCTGCTGCTCATCTCTTCGGCGTAGGCGACACGATTCGCCTTGGTGGGGCTGTAGACCTTCGCTTTCTTGAGCTCCCTCACCTCGGCAAACGCCATCAGATAGCTCCGCGCCATGCCCCCCGAGCCGAACATCCCCACCACCGAAGCGTCCGGCCGCGCGAAGTATTTCGCGCCCAAGCCCGCGCACGCGCCCACCCGCAGGTGCTGCAGGATGCCGTCGTTGATGATCGCCAGCGGCTCGCCGTTGCGAACACTGAAGAGCATGATGAGCCCGCAAAAAGTCCCGGGCCGGATACAGTACTTCTCTTCGGTGACGCCGTCCGGCCAGTGAACGATGTCCGACTTCATGCGAATGGCGAATACGCCGAGCTTCCGGCTCGCTCCTTCCATCGTTCCCCAGCGGTAGTAGCCGTCGGGCCTCTCGCACGGCACCCACACGTCCAGGCGCGGACGATAGACGGCATCGCCCTTGAGAAGATCATCGTAAGCGATCTCCAGCACCTCGAGACACGCTTTCATACTCAGCAACTCTTCCACTTCTCGGTTGTTGATGAAGAGCATTGCGCACCCCCCATCCATGCTTTACACGAACAGTTTCATTTTGAAAAGCGACGGGCGAGTCGCCTTGTAAAAGCGGCTGCTTCCGTATAATAGCCCTAACGACGGGAGGTGCTTATGGCTTACGCAGAGTTCCTTTTTGCGCGCGCGCCGCGGCCTGCTGTTTTGCTTGCGTTGAGCCTCAGCGCTTTGGCCCGAGCAGGCTTCGCCGCGACCGACGCACCGATAAGGATCGGCTTTCTCACGCCCTATGTCGGTGTCTACGCAAAAATCGGCAAGGACATGGACAACGGCTTCAAGCTCTATCTCGAAGAGACCGGCTATCAGGCGGGCGGCCGCAAGATCGCGCTGCAGACCGAAGATTCCGAAGCCAAGCCCGATGTCGGCCTCACCAAAGCGAGAAAGCTCGTCGAAAAGGACCAGGTGCAGATTCTGGCGGGCATCATTCACAGCGGCGTCGCCTACTCGATCCGCAACTACGTTGACGCCAACCGCATTCCGCTGATCATCACCAACGCGGGCGCCGAACGCCTGACCTCCGCGGACCGAAGCCCGTACATCTTCCGCGTCTCCTTCGCCAACGGGCAGACCGATCGCGCCGGCGGCTGGTATGCCGCCACCAAAGGCAAGATGCGCCGCATGATCCTGATGGCGCCCGACTATTCGGCCGGCCATGAAAAAGTCGCCGGCTTCAAGAAGACGTTTACGGCGGCGGGCGGTAAGATCGTCGCCGAAATCTATCCGCCGCTGGGATCGCAGGACCTGGCGCCGTTTCTCGCTCAGGTGATCTCCAAGGCGGGCGAGGCCGACGGGCTGTGGGCGTTTTTTGCCGGCAGCGACGCCATCCGGTTCATCAACCAGTCTGCCGAATACGGCGTCAAGCAGAAACTCAAGCTGTTTGTCCTGGGCGACACCGTGGATGACGCGCTTTTGCCCTCGATGGGCGACGCCGCGCTGGGCGTGATCAGCTATCTCCACTACGCGCTCACCCTGGAAACGGCCGAGAACAAAAAGTTCGTCGCCGCGTACCGCAAGAGGTACAGTGAGGACCCGAGCATGTTCTCCGAGCAGGGCTATGTCGGCGCGCGCGTCATCTCCGAGGCGGTCAAGGCCGTAAAAGGAAACTTCGAAAATAAAGAGCAATTCCTGGCCGCCCTGCGCCGCGTTCAATTCGAGGCGCCGCGCGGGCCGTTTAGGTTCGACGAGTTTCAGAACGTCATCAACCCCGTTTACATCCGCAGGACCGAAAAATCCGGCAACAGGCTCCAGAGCGTCGTGATCGACAAGATCCCCAACGTCGATCAGTTCTGGGAACCGAAGAAATAGCGCGTGCTCGCGCCCGTGATCGTGATCCGGCTTTACTCACGAACACGAGCCACGAACACGACCGCGGCTCTCGATGACCTTCTGGATCATCCAGCTCTTCAACGGGCTTTCGTTCGCGATGCTCCTGTTTCTCCTGGCGGCCGGTCTCTCGGTCGTCTTCGGCGTCATGAAGGTCATCAATCTGGCGCACGGCTCTTTCTACCTGATCGGCGGCTACGTCGCGCTCAGCGTCTTAAGCGCGACCGGAAGTTTCCTCCTCGCCGCCGCCGCGGCGGTGCTTGCCGGCGCCTCGGTCGCCGCCGTCCTGCAAAC
Organism: Candidatus Acidiferrales bacterium; assembly: GCA_035559995.1. Taxonomy (GTDB): domain Bacteria; phylum Desulfobacterota; class Binatia; order UBA9968; family UBA9968; genus DATMAM01. The sequence continues at coordinate 17,870 of DATMAM010000033.1, read as the reverse complement.
GGCCTTCCTGCGCCGGTTTTACGATAACGAGCTCGCTCAGGTGCTGCTCACCTTCGGCTTTCTCTTTATCATCGCCGACCTCTGCCTGGTCGTCTGGGGCGGGAACCCGCAGGCGCTGCCCAAACCCGCCTTGCTTGCCGGATCGGTCGTTTTCGGCGAGATCGTGATTCCCGTCTACCGCCTGTTTGTCACCGCCGTCGGCCTTCTGTTTGCCGGCGCGCTCTGGCTTTTGTTCGAGAAAACGCGATGGGGCGCAATGGCGCGCGCGGCGGTCGACGACCCGGAGATGTGCCGCGGCCTGGGCGTCAACGTTCCCGTGCTTTGCACCTCGGTGTTTGTCGCCGGCGCGGCGCTTGCGGCCTTCGGCGGGTTCATGGGCGGCTCGTTCGTCGGCGTTTATCCGGGGGCCGATTTCGAGATCCTGCTTTACTCTTTCGTGGTCGTCATCATCGGCGGGCTAGGAAGCCTCCCGGGAGCATTTGTAGGAAGCCTTATCGTCGGGCTGCTCGACAACTTCGGCAAAGCTCTTTTCCCCGAACTTTCGCTCTTCACCATCTTTGCGCCGATGGCGCTGCTCCTCGCCGTCAAACCCACGGGGCTGTTTGGCAAATAACCGATGACCTGGATTCGCGCCGGCGCCGTTTTTCTCCTCCTTGTTTCTCTCGCCGTTGTTCCCTGGCTGCTCTCGCCCTATGATGTCGGCATCCTCGTCCAGGTGATGATCTACGCGATTTTCGCCATGAGCCTTGACCTTCTGCTCGGCTACACCGGACTCCCGTCGCTCGGCCATGCCGCCTACTTCGGCCTGGCCGGCTATGCGGTTGCGCTGATTTCGACGAAACTCTGGACGGGCGCGGCGCTGGCGCCCCTCGTCGTTGCCGGGCTGGCGGTGACCGGCGCGGCCGGAATTTTCTTCGCTTTGCTGGCGCTGCGCACGCACGGGGTTTACTTTCTCATGATCACGCTCGCGCTCGCGCAGGTGCTATGGGGCATCGCGTTCAAATGGCGCTCGCTCACCGGCGGCGACGACGGGCTTCCCGGCATCCGCCGGCCCGAGCTCGCTTTCGGCCTCTCGCTTGCCGATCCGACGATTTTTTACTTCGCCGTGCTGCTGGCTTTCGTCCTGATCACGGCCTTTCTGCACGTTCTCGTGCGCTCGCCGTTCGGCCTGGCGCTGAAAGGCATTCGCGATAGCGAGTCGCGCATGCTTGCTCTGGGCTACAACGTCTGGCTGCACAAGCTCATAATTTTCGTGCTCGCCGCCCTAATGGCCGGCATCGCGGGCATGCTGTTTACGTTCTACAATCACTTCGTCAGCCCGTCCGATCTGAGCCTGGTCCTGTCCGCGAAAGTTCTTTTGATGGTGACCCTGGGAGGCGCCGGCACGCTCTACGGCCCCATCCTCGGCGCCTTTGCGATCGTGATGCTGGAAAACATGCTGAGCGCTTGGACGGAGCGGTGGCTTTTGCTCCTGGGGCTTTTGTATGTCGCGAGCGTGACGTGGGCGCCGAACGGCATTGTCGGGTTTCTCGCGGGGCGACCGGGCGCTCAGGATTAGCATGAGCCCTTCTCAGTTGGCGGTTCAAAATCTCGACATGCGATTTGGCGGCCTTGAAGCGCTGCGCGACATCAACCTCTCGCTTGCGCCGGGAGAGCGGCGCGCGATCATCGGGCCGAACGGCGCGGGAAAAACCACCCTGTTCAACGTGATCAGCGGCGCGCTTCGGCCCTCTCGAGGGCGCATCTACTTTTCCGGCGTGGATGTGACGCGGCTTGCGCCGGACCGGCGCGCGCGCCTCGGCCTGAGCCGCACCTTTCAGATGACAAACTTGTTTCGCACGTTGAGCGTGCGCGAGAACGTTTTTCTTGCGCTCGCGGCGCTTACGCCACGCAAGTTTTCGATGCTGCGCCCGCTTTCGTCCCACGGCGACATCGCGCGCGCGGCCGAGGCGCTGCTCAGCGACTGGGGCATGCTGGGGCTGGCGGATCGGCCGGTAAAAAGCCTGTCCTATGGCGATCAGCGGCAGGTCGAGCTTATACTGGCGCTGGCGGGCCGGCCGAAGCTCCTCTTGATGGACGAGCCGACCGCGGGCCTTTCGCCGGCGGAAACCAGGCGCGTCGTCGACACGCTTCACGGTCTCGACAAGTCGATCACGGTGCTTTTGATCGAGCACGACCTCGAGGTCGCCTTCGCGATCGCCGAGCGCGTGACGGTGCTGCATCTCGGCTCGGTGGTCATCGAGGGAACGCCCGCCGAAATCCGGCGAGATTCCAGGGTCCAGGAGATCTACCTCGGCGGGCCGGAGGCTTGACGGATTTTTTCTCGGGAGGTGTTCATGAACAAGGCTCAGCAAATCCGCGATCTGCTACGCGACAGGGGCGTCCTGGTAATGCCCGGGACCTACGATTGCCTGAGCGCGCGTCTGGCCACGCGCGCCGGCTTCGAGGTGATCTTCATCACCGGCTACAGCCTCTCGGCGTCGCTTCTGGGAGAGCCCGACTTCGGTCTTCTGACGCAAAGCGAAATGCTGGCCGCCGCCGGGCGCATCTGCCGGGTCACGCCGCTACCGGTGATCGTCGACGCCGACACGGGCTATGGCAACGCGATCAACGTGATTCGCACCGTCAAAGAGCTGATCCACGCGGGCGCCGCCGGCATGTTCCTGGAAGATCAGGTCTGGCCGAAGCGCTGCGGGCACATGAGGGGCAAAGAGGTGATCCCGCTCGACGAGTACCTGAAAAAACTGCGCGCGGCCATCGACGCGCGCGCCGACGGCGATCTCTACATCGTGGCGCGCACCGACGCCCGGCAAGCGCTGGGGTTGGACGAGGCGATCCGCCGCGGCAACGCTTTCAAGGAGGCGGGCGCCGACGCCGTCTTCATCGAGGCGCCCGAGAGCAAAGAGGAGATGCGCGCGATCGCCCGCGGCGTCCCCGGTCCGCTCGTCGCCAACATGATCGAGCGCGGCGCGACGCCGACGATGGGCCCCGATGAGCTGCGCGACCTTGGTTTTCAGCTGATCGTGTGGCCGTTGAGCCCGATCTACGCGTGCGCGCAGGCGCTCAAAGAAGTTTACGCGACGCTGCGGCAAAACGGCACGACCGCGGCGATGATGGATCGCTTGATTCCTTTCGAGGAATTTCACGACATCATCGGGCTCAACGAAAAGTACGCCCTCGACGCCAAGTACAAGTAGGCGCAGAGCGAGGTCAGCCGGCACGGATTTGCTCGCGGGCGACGCCGTCGGAGGTCGCGCCCGGCGAGAAACGCCCCGCCTGCCCGCTCTTGCGGCGGGCGCGCCGGTTTGATTTCCTACTGTCTTGATAATACGATTCGACGCGCGAAGGAGCCGATTCCATGCCGCTTGTCGCCGCGCTCGCCGCAAGTCACGCGCCCAATATCCTGCTCGATCCCGGGAGCGAATGGGAAGAGTTCATGAAGCTCCACTACCGCATGGCGCCACAAGCGCTGGCGGGAAAGCCGTCGCTCGAGGCGCAGCTCAAGCTCAGGCAGGAAGCGGAGAAAGCCTTCGCCGCCCTGCGCGCCGATTTGGAAGCGTCCCGTCCCGACGTTCTCGTCGTGGTCGCGAACGATCAGTTCGTAAACTTCTTTTTCGACAACATCCCGACCTTCTTTGTCACCCTGGCCGACGAGGTCCGCGGCCAGTTTACGCGCTACAAGTTCCGCTATCGAAATCATAAAGAGCTGGGGCGCGCGATCCTCAAGGCCGGGCTGGAGCGCGGCATCGACTTTTCCTTTGGCGAATACATCGAGCTCGAGCACACGCAGGTCGTGCCTCTGTACTTTCTTCTGCCCGAGCCGGCGATCCCGATTCTCCCGATCTACGTCAACACGTGGGTCGAGCCCCTGCCCACGCCGCGCCGTTGCTACCAGGTGGGCGAGCTCATCCGCGACGTCGCCCGCGACCGCGCGGAGCGCATCGCGATTCTCGCCACCGGCGGCTTGTCGCATTTTCCCGGCTCGCCGCGGATCGGCGAGATCGACACGGCTTTCGACCACAAGCTCCTGGAGATCATGCGCGCGGGGAAGGGAAAAGAGCTGGCCGATTACCCGCTCGCAGAGCTGCTCAAGGCCGGAGACTCTGAATTCTTGAACTGGATGGTCGTGCTTGGAGCCGTCGGTCCGGCGAAGGCGGAAAAGACCTTCTACATGCCCGACCATGTGGCCACGGGCTGGGGTTTTGCAAGCTGGACGCTACCGACGTGAGCGCGCTCGTCGCTCGTGTTCGCAGGATTGTTCCGACGGTTTTGATCCACGAGCGCGATCGCGAAAAACCGGAGGTGCTATGAGCCGCTACGAGCTCAATCGCTTTCTCTTCGATCTCAAGATGAACGAGTCCGTCTTGCAGCGGGCGCTCGAAAACCTGCCGGAAGCGATCGCAGCGTACGATCTCACGGATGAGGAGCGGCAGGCCTTGGATTCCCGCGATCCCAGGCGGCTCAGGCAGCTCGGCGCTCACGGCATGCTCGCGCTTTACATCATGCGCCTCGATCCGGAATTTCGCGGCAACATTTACTGGACGCAGAAGTAACCCATTTGGAATTTTCGATTTTGGATTTTGGATTTTGGATTTTGGATTGAGTCCAAAATCGAAAATCCCAAAATGCGAGGAGGCCAATGGACTTGGGGTTAGACGGCAAGGTGGCGCTCGTCTCCGGGGCGAGCCAGGGGATCGGGCGCGCGATCGCGCTCGGCTTTGCGCGCGAGGGCGCGAAAGTGAGCATTTGCGCCCGGGGCGAAGCGGCGCTCAAAGAAGCGGCCGAGGAGATTCGCCGCCGCGCGGGCGATCATGTCCTCGCGACGGTGGCGGACATGACCCGGCCGCAAGACATCAAGCGGTTTGTGGCCGATAGCGCCGCGCGCTTTGGCCGGGTCGATATCGTCGTCACCAACGCCGGCGGGCCGCCGCCCGGCGAGTTCATGAAGTTTACCGATGAAGACTGGGAGAACGCTTTTCGCTTGAGCTTTCTCAGCGCCGCAAGGCTTGCCCGAGAAGCCGTCCCTTACATGCGGCAGGCGGGCGGCGGCCGCGTGATCAATATTACCTCCTACTCGGTCAAGGAGCCGATCGCCGGCCTGGTGTTGTCGAACGCGGTGCGCAGCGCCGTGATCGGTCTCGCCAAGACGCTCTCGCGCGAGCTGGCGCCGGATAAAATTCTCTTCAACAACGTGTGCCCGGGCAGAATCGACACCGAGCGCGCGCGCAAGCTCAATCTGGCGCGCGCCGAGCGCCTCAAGCGGCCGGTGGAGGAGATCCATCGTGAAATGCAGCAGGAGGTGCCGTTGGGCCGCTATGGCACCCCGGAAGAAGTTGCGGATCTTGTGGTTTTTCTCGGGTCCGAGCGCGCGAGCTACATCACCGGCACGACGATTCAAGTCGACGGGGGCCTGGTAAGGGGGATCCAGTAATGGTGCATTTCGTGATCCAGTGGGACCTTCCGGATCAGAAGGCAAATCTGACCATCTATTCCAACAAGGCGCGCAACGATTGGCTGCCGACGACGCTCTCCCACCGGGGAGTGATCGAGATTCGCAACTACCGCAACCCCCTGGAGATCACGCCGCAGGTCGCGATCACGATCGACTTTGAATCGCTGGAAGATTGGCGCGACTTTATCGATTCGCAGGACTACATTCGCATCATGCGCGAGCTGCGCATCCTGGGCTGCCGCAACTTTACCGCCAACGTCTGGGCGCCTTCGCGCTATTTCCCGGAATCGCTCAAGCCCGAGGGCAAGTGAGCCGGACCGAGAGATGGCCTTTTACCGCGCTCGCAAGCGGCTTTTACGTTTCGTCCTCGCCGGCTCAATGCTGCTCGCTCTGAGCGCCGGCTGCGAGCAGCGCTTGCAAAGCCTGCACAAGCTGCGGCCGGGCGACTGGATGGACGATCTTGCGATCACCCGCGAGGCGCAGGCTCGATTGGCCGCCGACCCGGACCTGGCAGGGAAAATCAAGGTCGAAACCGTCAACAGGGCGGTTTATCTTACCGGCAAAGTGGAAACCAACGAGCTAAAGCAGCGCGCCGGTCACATCGTGCTGGACATTCCGCGGGTCATCAAAGTCGCCAACAACTTGGTCGTTCAGGCAACCGACTGAGCGCCGTCTCCGCCTCAGATTTTTAACTTTCCGGCATAGCCCGTCATCTCGACGTAAGCCAGGCCCGAAAGCGCAGTCTGGCCCCGTCTTCCGGTCACGCTCGCGGCCCCTTCCCAGTAAGTGACCTGCGTGCTCTTTCGCGTTTCGAGCTCCTGCGCCGGGAAAAAGGGCGTGACGGTCATCTCGATGGACTCCGACGGGATCGTCACTTTCCACTTCATCGGATAAACGGCGCCGCTCTTCGGACTCTTCCACCGCTCCAGCGCTTCGACCCTAAAGTCGCCGTGCGTAAGATGCCGCGAGCTTCCGTTCTGCGCCACGATCGTGCCGCTCGAGTAAGGATCGACGGCGCCGTCGCTTCGCCGCAGCTGATAGAGCATCACCTCGGTTTGATCGTCGAGCTGCAGGCTGAACCAGTCCCACCCGACCTGGTTCTCCGCCAGCTGGTTGCTCGAAAACTCGTGGTCCATCCAGCTCACGCCGCGGACTTTGAGCCTTTTACCGCCGATCGCCAACTCGCCGCTCGTGGCGAGCCGCGTGAGCGAGTAATAGTAGGAAGCGTTGCCCTCCCCTTCGCCCTTTTGGCTAAAGCCGGTCCGACCGTGCAGCACCGGCGGCTTGAGCGGCCGTAACTCGAGCGTCAATCTCGTGTCCGGATGGCCTGCGCGGATCCAATGCGCGTCGCCTTTCCCTTCCACCTTCCAATCCTCGTTCCATACCAGGTAACGATCCGTTTCGGCGCCGGCTTTGCCTCCGTATCCGCGGTTGGCCCTCTCGTAAAAACGGAAGCTTTTGCGCCGCTTGTCGGAAAGCGCAAAATGCGCCAGATAGAGATCCGTGAAAAGCGGCGGGTTTTCGGCGTCCCGCGGCTGGCGATCGCGCAGCCCGTAGCGAAAGAACGTGACCTGATAGCCGTAGGCTTCGCCGTTCTCGGCCTGAAGATGGCCCGTGTAGTACCACCACTCGGTCTTGAAGTCGGGATGCGAGAAATGATCGCGCGGAAACGCGATCTTTCGTCCCGGCGCGACCGTCTGATAGACAAACGCGCAGAGAAGAAAATAGGCCGCCGCCAACACGACCACCCGTCCAACTTTCGTGAAAAGGCTGGCGCTCTCGCCTTTCAGACGAGCACGAATTCGATCCATGGCGTTGAGACGCGCTCCGATTGCTGATATACGTCGCCTATGCCTGCGTTAGACTACAATCCGCAAGCGCTCCTCACAACTCCCGCCGAGCTGAAAAACAAAATCGAACGGGACGATCTGTGCGTGATCGATACCCGGACCGCCGAAGAGTTTTGTCAGGGCCACATCCCCGGAGCCGTTCATTTCGACCTTTTCGGCATCAGCATCATCGATACCCGACCGCAGCCCTTGAGGGCATTCATGTGGATGATGCTGCACCTGTTTGAGCTCCGCGGCGTCAACGCCGAAAAAGAAGTCGTCGTATACGAGCAAACGTCCGGCATGCGCGCGGCACGCGCGTTCTGGTTTCTCGAATACTTCGGCCATCCGCGAGTCAGCCTGCTCGACGGCGGCATCCAGGCGTGGCGCAAAGCCGGGTACGAGCTCACAACCGCCGCCTCTCCGCCGAAGGCCGCGCACTTCAACGCCTCGGAGAAGCGCGCGATCCTGGCGACCGTCGATGACGTGCAGCGCTCGCTTGCGCGCCCCGACGTCCAGATCCTCGACACGAGAAGCGAGGCGGAGTACCTGGGGCGAAACGTCCGCGCCGCCCGCGGCGGCGCCATCCCCGGAGCGCTTCATCTCGAATGGACGCAAAATCTCGACGCTGAAGGAAAATTCAAGCCGCCGGCTGAGCTCGAGACGATGTACCGCGCTCTCGGCCTTACCCCCGAAAAGGAGGTGATCTCCTACTGTCAGGGCGGCTACCGCTCATCGCACAGCTATATCGCCCTGAGGCTCATCGGGTACCCGAAGGTGCGCAATTACATCGGTTCGTGGAAGGAGTGGGGAGACAGGCTCGATTTACCGATCGATAAGCCCTGGGAGCGCGGCGGCGGTTGAACGGCCGACCCTTGCGCGCGGGCGCGATGGCCTCGGCGGCGCCGCCGCGAGTCCTTGGGCTGCGTCAGGCAAGCTCCGCCGAAAGGAAATCGCGCCGCGGCGAACCGCGATCTAGTTCGCTCCCATGTATCTGGCGTCGTCGCGGCGGATGTAGCCGGGAGGTTTGCCGTGCTTTGAGCGCACCTCGAGCCAGTCTCCGACGGATCCCACGACGTTCACCTTCGTCCCCCTGGGAATCGTCGCCACTTTCCTCGAAGCCGAAGACGCCTCTTCGTACACGGCCGTATCGCGCAAGGTCTCATAGCTTCCCACTTCCGCCGCCCGCGGCGCCCCGGAAGCGGCTGCCTCGCGCGAGGCCTGCGGCGCTCGGCCGGCGGTCTTGAGCCGCTCCTGAATCGACGAGAGACCCCGGTTCGCCTGATCCAGCCGGTCCTGTAAAGCGACTACTTGCTTGGCGCTTTCGTCGAGGTCCTTGCGCAGTTGCGCCGTCTGTCTTTCCAGCTCCTGAATCTGGCGGTTCTTCTCCTCGAGCTCGCGCGTCTTCTCATCGAGCAAAGACGCGACGTTCGAATCGCCGCGCCCGACGAGGCTTCGCCCAACCAGGACCCCGCCGACACCGACCAGCACCACGACCAGGACAATGGCCAGCATGGTAATTTTCTTGTCCATCATTCTTCACCCTTTCATGCGCCTGAGCTTTCGCTAAGCGCCTATCTCGGTTTCTCGAACCGGAGCACGAACCGGTCGGACTTGCCGCGCACCTTCGTCGTGCTGAAGTCAAACGTATCCTCGGGGTTGCGGAGCACGTTGCCTTCTTTTGTCGAAGCAAAACCTGCCTGCGTGACCTCCTCGATAACCACGGCTTTATCGATCCGGTGCAGGCTCTTGGTGACTTCCTCGCCGCTTCCTTCCTTCGCGGAATGATCGACCACGCCGTAAACTCCCCCGGGCTTGAGCGCGGCGTAGACTTTCTTGTTCATGCCCATGCGCGTGGCCGGATCCAAGTCATGATAGTTGAGATGAATCAGCGCGAAATCGAGCGTGTTCGCGGGCAGTTCGAAGGCGTCCATTTTCGCCTCGACGATTTTGACATGGGCGTAATCCGGGCTTTTCAAACGCTCGGTCAATTCCTTTCGCGCCGAAGGCACAACCGAGTAGACGACGCCGCCACCGCCCACCGCGCGCGCGAGAATCACCGTGTAGTAACCGCGCGCCGCCATGAGATCCGCGACTTTGTCGCCCGGCTTGACGCCGTAGAACTTGAGCACCTCGGCGGGCTTCCTGACCGGATCGAGTTCCCGCTCCGCGTCCGGACGGTCGGGAGCCGCAAGAATCGCCGCGAAGTCTTGAGCAAAAGCCGGCTCACGCCCCGAGCCCAACGCCGCTGCCCCCAGAAGCAGCAAGCCGGCACACAGCTGTTTCATTTTCGCTCCTCGGATAATCCTTTTTGGCGCGATCAAGACTTCCTCGGCTGCTGATCTCGCCATTCGCCGTAGTTGGTCGGCGCCTGGCGTCCCGAAGCGCGCGCGCCTTGTCTCATCCCTCGCTCGACCTCCTGGCGCAGGAGATCCCAGATTTTCTGCAGGCAGTCGGTGAACGCGGGATCGGACATGCTCCTCAAGCTGCGCGGCCGGCCGACGTCAACCGGCTGCACGCTTTTGACTGTCCCGGGAGCCGCGCTCATGACCGCGACGCGATCGCAAAGCATGACGGCCTCTTCCAGATTGTGCGTCACCAGGATAATCGTTTTTTTCTCTCTTTCCCAGACTCGGCTTACCTCTTCCCGCAGCACGAGCCGCGTCTGCGCGTCCAGGTTGGCAAACGGCTCGTCCATCAGGATCATCTCCGGGTCGTTTGCCAAAGCCCGCGCCAGGGCGGCTTTTTGTCTCATGCCTCCCGACAGTTCGGTGGGGTGGACGCCCCTGAAATCGAGCATCCGAACCATTTCCAGAAAGAAGCGCGTGGCGCGCTTGTAGAGCGGCGCGGGCTCCTTGCGGAACTCCGGGCCAAGGGGCACGTTACGTTCCACCGTCCTCCAAGGCATCAGAGAAGCGTCTTGAAACACCATCGAGACCAGGGCCTTGGCACGCCGCTCGCCGACAAACTCCACCGACCCCGAGGTCGGCTTCTCCAGCCCGGCAATAATGTTGAGGAGCGTCGTCTTGCCGCAGCCGGTCGGCCCGATGATACCGAAGAACTCCCCCTCGCGCACCTCCAGATTGACGCCGGCGAGCGCGGCGACTTTGCGGATCGAAGCCGGGCGCCGGCCCTGTTCGACCACAAACTCTTTGGTCAAATCCCGAACGACCAGTCGCATGCGAGATCAACGGGCAGGATCGTCGAAAAAAATCGCTCCGGCCGCCGCGCCGTTCCGGGATCGGGAATACAAAAAGCAAGAAAATCGCCCGCTCGAGCGGCTCTCATGGGCCGGCGGTTTACGGCAGTTCCTCAAGGAGCTTGCCGTAACCTTGCACCGGGGCGTGAATCCGGAGCCTCTTCTGCGTCGCCCAGACCTGGGCGGGAATGCTGGAAACGACGACGGTCTTTAAATCGCGCTCCAAAAGCTCGATCACCGGAAGGTTGTGCCAGCCGGCGCCGAGCATGTAGAGGCCGTCCGCCGATCCTGCGTCGATAAAGGCTTTCTTTGCGAAGACGTAAATCTCGTCCGCCGGGATTTTCCCGGCGTCGTTGAACGGCACCTCCATCCCGCGCATCGCCGCCACGTCGAATCCTTCGTCCTGCAGGAACTTGGCGAACTTCCGGTTGAGGTCGTCTTGAAAGTAGGTGATGCCGGCTATCTTTTTGACGCCTAGCGCGCGCAACGCCTCGACCTGCGCGATCGTCGCCGTGAGCACCGTAACGCCGCACTTCTCGGAAAGCTCCTCGGCCAGCCGGCGATCGGCGCCGTGGCCTCGGACCATGGCGGGAGGGGCGCCCATGATCATGATCACGTTCGCGCCGAGCTGCGCGAGCTTGATGACCTTGCGTTCGGCGATCGCGAGAGCTTCCTGAAACTCCTCCTCGGTTCCCGCCCGGATGCCCACGTGCGCGGGGATGAAGCCCACGCCTTCGGGCATAAGGCGGATGAAGCTCTCCATCGAGCCCGGCCGGTAGGTGGGCTTGACGAGGCCGACGATGCCGCGCGCGCCGTAGTACACGTTACAGTCCGGCTTGAATGTTCCGCAGCACGCGGCCGGGAAACGCGCCGGTGTGCTCGCCGTCCTCGGTCAGGACCTCGCCGTTGACGACCGTCATCTTAACGCCGCGCGCCTTTTGCACGAGACGCTTCTCGCCGGCGGGAAGATCGCTGGCCATCTCCGGCTCGCTATCGGAGACGGTCTCGGGATCGAACAGGACGAGGTCCGCCGCCATGCCGGGCCGCAGAAGCCCCCGGTCGTGGAGTCCGAAGACGGAAGCGACCATGAACGTGAGCTTGCGAATTCCCTCCTCGAGCGTCATCGCGTTGCGCTCCCTGATCCAGTAGCCGAGAAAGCGCGTCGCGTAGCCGTAGCCGGCGTCGTAGATGAGATGCGCGCCGGCGTCGGACTGGCCGACCAGCGTGAAGGGGCTGCGGAGAATCTCCGCGACCGCCGCCTCGTCGCCGTTCGTGCTCGAAGTCTGAAACTGCGCCTCGAGTCCCTCCTCCAGGGACAGATCCAAAAACGCGTCGATCACGTCCTGCCCGCGCAGCCGCGCGATTTCCGCCACGCTCTTTCGTTCCAGGGGGCGGTGCTCCGGCCGCGCCGCTTTGATGAAGTAGACCAAGTCCCAGCGGCGCGAGAACCGCGACGGGCGCCTGTCCTCGACGCCTTCGAAGCGGAGCTTCGCGCGCACTTCGGGATCGCGGAAAAGCTGCGCGCGCTTCTCTTCGGGAACAAACATCAAGTTCTTCCACGTCGGCAGGTCGTCGAACACCTGGGCGTTCTTCAGCGTGAAGCGGTTGTTGAACAGGCGCGCGTTGCACAGAGGATAAGAAGGGATCCCGCGCGCGAGAATCTCCTCCGCCATTTTTAGCTGCTCGCGCCAGAGGTCCGGCCGATCCCACCGGTGCGCGATGCTCTGCCAGATCACCGGCCTCCCCGACGCCTCCGCCAGGCGGCCGAAAAACCCGACCGCTTTTTCCGTCTCGTTGGAGACTCCCAAGCTGCCCTGCGAGATTTGTACGGAGCCGGCGTTGAGCTCTCCGAGAACCTCGGCGAGCGCGAGAATTTCTTCCTCGGTCGCCAGCCGGCTCGGAATCGGCTTGCCGTCGTCGCGCATGTGAACGGGGTTCTGATTCGTGGAAAAACCGATCGCCCCGGCGCGCATGCCTTCGCGGACGAGATCCTGCATGCGACGGATCTCGTCGGGCGTCGCCGCGCGCGCGCACGCCTCCTCGCCCATGACGTACTGGCGCACGGCGCAGTGGCCCATCAGCGCCGCCACGTTAACGCCGAGGCGCTGATCGAGCTTGCGCAAGTATTCGGGAAAGGAGGTCCACTCCCAGCTGACCCCCGCTTTCAAGGCCGCCATCGGCATCGCTTCGACGCGCACGAAAGACTTGAGAATGCCCTCGTGATCCTGCGGTCGCGCCGGCGCTAGCGCCAAGCCGCAGTTGCCCGGAATGACGGTCGTAATGCCGTGCCAGCAGGACGAGGTCGCAAGCGGGTCCCAAAGAAGCTGCGCGTCCAGATGCGTGTGAAAGTCGATGAACCCCGGCGCTACGGCGAGGCCGTCGGCCTGTACCACGCGGCGCGCGCCGCCGTTCAGCCGCCCGAGCTCGACGATCTTTCCCGCCCTGACTCCGACGTCGCCCAGATAAGAGGGCAAGCCGCTCCCGTCATAGATGCGCCCGCCCTTGATTAAGAGATCGTAGTCCACGGTCGCTCCTTTCCGATCGCCCTCCACGAAACCGGCGCGTTGCTCCTCCGTAGGCGGGTTGAGCGCCAGCGATACCACCGCCCGAAGATGGGAGCGACGGGTCCCGGCACGGTCTCAGCCCAGCCCACAACCTGCTCAACGACCGCCGTTGCGCGTCACGTTGTAAAGCGCGTTTCGCAGGATCTTTCCCGGCGTCGCCCCGGTGGGCTCTCCATGGTCGATCAGCACCTCGCCGTTGACGACGGTGTAATCGATTCCGTCGGCGAGCGCGCGCACGCGCCAGCCGTTGTTCGGCAGATCGTGCACGACCTCGGAAGGACGCGGCTTGACGGTTTCGGGATCGAAAACGACCAGGTCTGCGGCCATGCCCGGCTGAAGCAGGCCGCGATCATAAATCCCGAAGGCCACCGCCGAGTCGAAGGTCAGCCGCCGCACCGCGTGCTCGAGCGGCATGATGCCTCTCTCGCGCACCCAGTAGCCGAGAAGCCGCGTGCTGTAGCTCACCTGGCAGTGAAACTGCACGTGCGCGCCGCCGTCGGAAAGCCCGACGACCGTGTAGGGGCTGCTCAGAAACTCCGTCATCGCCGCCGGGTCGGTATTGTTCTGGCCCAGGGCGAAGAGCGTGTTGAGCTCCTCCTCGACGACGAGATCGAGAAAGACATCGAGAGGATCCTTTCCTTGCTCGCTCGCCACCTCCGCAATGCTCCTGTTCTTCAATCGTTCGTTCCGCGCCAGGGCCGGCCCCTCGATGATCAGGAGATCCCAGCGCTTCGCCCAACGCGAGTCGGGGCCGAGCGGCAGCTCGACCTCCTCCCTGAGCTTCTTTCGCAGCTCGAGATCGCCGTAGGCGCGAATCTTCTCCTCATCGGGCGAGTTCATGATCTTGAGCCAAGTCGGTAGCTGCCGGAACACCTGGCAGTTCTTCATCGTGAAGCGCGACACCACGCTGTTCGGGCTCGCCAGCGGCAGCGCGCGGTAGCCCTGGCGGCACATCTCTTCGACGAGATCCAGATGCTTCTTCCAGCGCATCGGCGCGCGCGCGTTCTCGGCGATCGTGTTATAGATCACCCGCCGCCCGCTCGCTTCGGATAGCCGGCTCATCAGCCGGTCCTTCAGCTCCGGCGTGGTGCCGCCGCCACTCTGGATCACGCCGGTGCCGACCTCCTTGAGCACCTGGGCCAGAGCGAACAGCTCGGGCTCGGGCGCGAACGACGCGGGAATGAGTTTGCCGTAGACGTCGAAATGGCTCATGTTGCGCGAAAGCGAAAGCCCCAGCGCTCCGGCTTCGAGCCCTTCGCGCACGACTCGGCGCATTTCGTCCAGCTCCGCTTCCGTGGCAGGCCGCTCCTGGCTGGCTTCCCCCATCGCGTAAAGACGAATCGCGGTGTGTCCCATCAACGTTCCCACATTCACGCCGAGCTTCTTCTCTAGCGCGTCCATGTACTGCGGAAAGGTCTCCCAGTTCCACGGCACGCCCGCCTGCAGCACGTCCATCGGGATCGCCTCGACTTGCGAGAGCATGCCCAAGAGCTTGTCATGGTCGTGTCGTTTGACCGGCGCCACGGACAACGAGCAGTTGCCGATGATGACGCTCGTCGCGCCGTGATAGCACGAGAACGTGCACAGCGGGTCCCACGTCACTTGCGCGTCGTAGTGGCAGTGGTTGTCGATAAATCCCGGGGCGATCGCTTTCCCTTCTGCGTCGATCACGCGCTTGGCCGAGCCGCTCAGCTTCCCAAGCTCCACAATCCTGCCGTTTCGAACCGCGACGTCGCCGCGAAACGACGGCATTCCCGATCCGTCAATGACCCGGCCGTTTTTGATCAAGAGATCGTACTCCATGTCGGCTCCTTCCGCGTCGTCCGTTTCGATCTTTTCGGCGACTATATGACTCCCCACCGGAGGTGTCAATTGCGAGTGGCTTCGGAGTGGCGCCTAGCTTAGCTGATACGGGCTACTTTATATAGACGCGGGTCGGATCGAACTTTCGTAAAAAATGGATGTGCTAAGATTTCATCTGACAGATGTGGTAGAGTCCTCGCTGCCCTTAGGACCCGAAGAGCGGGAAAAAGGAGCGAGAAGAGGGACGACGACGGAACAGAAGATCATCAAGACGAAAGTTGGGCTGTTAGAGCTGGCCAAGCAGCTGGGCAATGTGTCTCAAGCCTGCCGCGGCCATCGCGGTCGCATCTTCGTTGGTCATTGCTCTCTCCGCACCTCCGCCTGACTGCTCTCCCGAGAGCACGACGACCGCTAGACCCAGCAGTGACCCCAGGCCCAAGGTCTTTTTTAGTTCCCAAAATCTCGAACCTGAATTTGCCAGGTTCATATCCACGTTTCTACTCTCTTCCTTCCGCCCACCCGGATCGCCTCCAGAAAGTGAGAGTGGAGAGGCCCGGGCCTGAAGACCGCTACGGAGACATCTTTGTGGATACCGATAAGGCCCACGAAGTGTACAAGCGCTGGCTTAAAATGGCCCGCCCGGCCCCCGGCCCAGGCAACCTGCGCCGCCCGCTCTGGCTCCCGCGAGCCTACAAGCCTGCCCTTGAAGCCTACTATTTAAGCCCCATTCAAAGATAAGGCGCCGAAGGCCTGAGACCACCTTTCGAACATACTTGCCAGCATATTAAAAGTATGCTTTAAGTGGAGTATTAAGGTGTGTTATGGCAAGAGTGAATGTCTTTTTAAAAGACGATTTGCTTGAGGAGATAAACCGGGAAGCTGACGCCGAAGGGGTAAACCGCAGCGCCCTCATTCAGAAGGCACTAGAGGATTACTTAGCAGAGAAGCGGCGGATGCGGGAGGAAGAGAAAAAACGAAAAAAGATGAGAGAGGCGTGTGAGAAAATGGATCAGCTAGCTAAGAAGCTTGGGCACTGGGACGCGCAGGCGATTATCCGCAAATTCCGTGACACCAATTTGAAAGGCGGCAGATGATCACTCCCTACCATGCCGGTTATGTCCTGGACGCGTCGGTTTTGATGAAATGGTTCATGGACGAGCAAGACCGTGACCGCGCTACCACCCTGCGGGACCTCCACGCATCGGGCCGCTCTACCATCTATGTTCCCGAACTTGCTTTTTTAGAGATCCTCAACGGGATCCGTTTTAGCCCAAAGGCAAAAGAAGCGAGCGGCGCCGAAGTGCTCCGGATACTCCAGGATTTGCACCTCCAAGTAAAGCCCGCCGACTGCGACTTGCTTCGAAAGACCAACGCCATCGCCTGGGCCTATGGGATTACAATTTATGACGCTCTTTATGTAGCCCTGGCGGAGCAAATGGGATATCCGCTCATCACGGCTGATGAGGTGATGGTGAAAAAACTGAAAGGGCACAGCATCGTGGTGCCGCTGAGGGAATTGGAGTTTACGCGGTGAGTCGCGCCAAAACCTAGATTGCTCGATCAGGTCCGCCAGGCGATCCGAGCCCGTCACTACAGCCCAAGGACTGAGGAGACCTATGTTCAGTGGATCAAGCGGTTTATCTTCTTTCATAACAAGCGCCATCCAGCCGAGATGGGCGAGAGAGAAATCGGGCGATTCCTATCAAGCTTGGCTACAGACGCCAAAGTCAGCGCCTCGACCCAGAACCAGGCCTTCAATGCCCTCCTGTTTCTTTACCAGGAAGCGCTGCAGAGAAAGATCGGCCTGATTGAAGGTGTCGTTCGCGCCAAAAGACATAGGCGCTTGCCGGTGGTCCTCACAAAAGAAGAAGTCCAGAGGCTTCTGGCCTGTCTGAAGGGCACTCCGTGGTTAATGGCCATGCTTCTGTACGGCGCCGGGCTGCGGCTCATGGAGTGTTGCCGCTTGAGAGTCAAAGATATTGACTTCAGTAAGAATCAAATTGTCGTTCGGGCCGGCAAGGGCGACAAGGATCGCTACACAATGCTCCCTACTGCCGTGAAGGACCCGCTCCTCCGACACTTGCAGGCCGTGAAACGCCAGCATGAGGAGGATCTCAAGGCAGGCCTGGGTCGCGTCAGTCTGCCCAACGCTCTGGAACGAAAGTACCCGAACGCAGGCAAAGAATGGGGGTGGCAGTGGGTGTTCCCGGCGACCAGCCACTACACAGACCGGGTTACAGGAGAAAGGCGCCGACACCACCTCCATGAATCGGTGCTCCAGAAGGCCGTCAAAGATGCAAGGCTCGAGGCCGGCATCGCCAAGCCAGCCGGCCCGCACACCCTGCGCCATTCCTTTGCGACCCATCTTTTGGAAGATGGCTACGATATCCGCACGGTTCAGGAACTGCTCGGGCACACCGATGTGTCTACGACTATGACTTACACTCACGTGTTGAACCGTGGCGGGAGAGGAGTCCGGAGCCCGGCGGACGGACTGGCCATTAGCCTGTAGCCTGTCTCCTGGGCGGCCATCTGGAGCTGGAGGGTTAGGGTCGGACCAAGATAAGTTCTTGATTTAGCAACATAACGTGGCGTAAAAGGCATCGATTAAGCCCTTAGAAGGCCAGTTTTTGGGTCCAAACGCACCCTCTAAGGAAAACCGATGCCGCGCCCGAACCACTACGCGATCAAAGTGAGCCTTACAACGGCAATTTGGATAGCGAAACTGAGCCGCTAAGCGTAGAAAACGCGGTCTTTTGGAACGATAATGCTGAAATTACCAGAAGATAGCATGGTCCGACCCAGTTCCCTAATCAAGCACTCATCGCCTCGACCTCCTCAACCCCAAAGGGAGTCCATCCGCCAACCTCCTGTTGGCCTCGCGCAAAAGCTCGTTGCGCATCGTCATCTCGCCAATCAGCCCCTTGAGCCGAGAGATCTCCTCATCCCGGGCATCCCTCTCCCGGATCTTTAAACCCGCAGAGCCCGCTGAAAGAAATTTCTGCCGCCAATCTGAGAGCGTG
>DATMAM010000032.1:0-187986 GCA_035559995.1 Candidatus Acidiferrales bacterium | reverse complement strand
AGGAGTCCTTCGGTCAGCTGTGGAGCTACCAGCGCGAGGGCTGGGCGCGGCGATTCTTTGAGAACTGGCGTGCTGCGCTTAAGTGGCAGCGCTTGAAGCCCTACGAGAAATTCGCTGCGATGATCGATCGTCATTGGGATGCAATCGCTGCTTATTGCCCAATAGAGAACAAAGTTTCGCTTGGTTTTGTCGAGGGACTGAACAACAAGATCCGCGTCATCCAACGACGTGCATACGGGCTGCGCGATAAAGAGTACCTGCGATTGAAGATTCTCACTTGCATGCTGCCAGCTCTTTAAAGTGAGCCGGAATGACCCACACTCTTACGCGAAGAGCCATTTTTTTAATTCCGTCAGGCGCGTACGTTAGCAAAGCGGTGCAAAATCAGTCAAACGCCAAGCCCTCTCTTGTGTCCGCGGGGCGCGTGGCATATGAGTAGGCCGCGCGAAACTTCATCGGCGCAATCTCAATCGGCGGAGGAAGCATGGAAATAGAAAAAAAACTGAATGCGCTGGGCTTCGAGGTGCCCGCTGTCCCCGAGCCTGCCGCCAACTACATCGGCTGTGTCCGGGTGGGCAACCTCCTTTTCGTCGGCGGGAACACCGGCCGGATCAACGGCGTGCGCAAGCACGAGGGAAAAGTCGGAGAAAAGGTGACGCTCGAACAGGCCTATGAGATGGCGCGCAACTGCGCGCTGAACCATCTCGCGATTATCAAGGCCGCGCTCGGCGACCTTGACCGGGTCGAAAGGATCGTCAAGGTGCTCGGCTACGTCAACGTCGCCCCTGGATTCAAGGACATGCCGAAAGTGATCAACGGCGAATCCGACCTCCTGGTCGCGCTCTGGGGCGACCGCGGGCGCCACGCGCGCGCGGCGATCGGCGTCGCCTCTCTCGGCGGGGACGCTCCGGTCGAGACGGAAGTGATCGTGCAGGTCCGCGAGTGAGCTTCGCGCGGGCGTGCGACGACACCTCCGGCCGGGCGCTTTACGGCGCGAAGAAAAAACTGCCGCTGGTCTGAGATTTGCGAAAGGCGAGTCGAGGCCGCGCTTAAACGCGCGGCTCGGGGGAAAACCGAGAGCGGACTGTCGGTGGGTTCGAGGCGGGGCCGGCTGGGATGTGCTTGCGCTTCTTGAAGAGCCTTCGGTCGAGCCCGTACAGGCGCATCTTGCGCGAGAGCGTCCTCACGCCGATGCCGCAACTTTTGGCCGTGAGGCCGACGTTGCCGTCAAAAGCTTCCAGTTTCTGCGCCAGGTACTGCTTTTCTTGTTCCCGTAGCCATTCATCGAGGGATTTGCTGCTATAGGTCGGCTCTTTGGACTCGCGCTCTTCGGCGAGATCCGGCAGGTCCACGGCTTCGATCACTTTTCCCGTCGTGAGCACGATCGCGCGCTCGAGTACGTTCTGGAGCTCGCGGATGTTGCCCGGCCAGGCGTAATCCATCAGCAGGGTCATGACCGGCTTGGAAACCGCCGTGATGCCCTTGCTCACAGCGACCGGGTGATGGTGCAGAAAGTCCTGGACGAGCAGCGGAATATCGATTTTGCGCTCGCGCAGCGGAATCAGATGAATCGGAATCACGTTGATGCGGTAATAGAAGTCGGTGCGCATCTTGCCCTGCGCGACCAGCGTCTTTAGCGGCACGTTCGTCGCCGCGATCACGCGCATGTCGACGCGGGTGGGCTTGTTGCCGCCGAGTCGCTGCACCTTCTGATCTTCGAGCACGCGCAGCATCTTTCCCTGCATGACGATCGACATGCTCTCGATCTCGTCCAGGAAAAGCGTGCCGCCGTGCGCCAGCTCAATCTTGCCCGCTTTGGCCTGATCGGCGCCGGTAAAGGCCCCCTTCTCGTAGCCGAACAGCTCGCTCTCGAGAAGGCTTTCGGGGAAACCGGCGCAGTTGATCGTCACGAACGGTCGCTCGCGGCGCGGGCTGTGGTAATGAATCGCGCTTGCGACCAGCTCCTTGCCGGTTCCCGTCTCGCCCTCGACCAGGACCGTCATGTCGGTCGGCGCGACCATCCGGATGATCTCAAAAACGCGGTGCATCTCGGGGGTCTTGCTCAGCATGCCGCCGAACTCGGCGCGGTTCTTGAGCGCGCGCCTGAGATGCCGGATCTCCGTGTAGACCTTGCTTTTCTCCAGCGCGACCCGGGTGGACTCCTGCACCGCCGCCAGATCGAACGGCTTCACCACGAAGTCGCTCGCGCCGAGCTTAAGAACGTTCACGGCCGTTTGAATATCGGAGTATCCGGTAATCGCAATGACGGGCACGTCCGGGAAGTTGTCGTGGAGGTGGGCGATCAGCTGGACGCCGTCCATCCCCGGAAGCTTGATGTCGGTGATCACAAAATCGATATCCTCTTCCTGCAGCCGCGCGATCGCCTCCTCGGCCGACCCCACCGACACCACGCTGTAGCCGCTGTGCGCGTACAGGCGTTCGAGCTGCGAGCGCACAGTGGGATCGTCGTCGACGACAAGAAGCTGCGGCGTCGGCTCGCTGGGCGCGACGGCGCTTCCCGCCGCGGCTTGCGCGGCCGAGCGCGGGCTTTCCTCCGCGCTCGACCGATTTCGATTCTTGCCCAGTTCCGGGAACATCAGGGTTGGATCCGCTCAGGCGTCGGACGGGACGCGAATGAGGATCGAGAAGACGCCCCGATCGGAACGCTCCTTGCGAAAGACGATTTTGCCGAAATGCCGCCGCAAAATCTGCCGCGCCACGGCCATGCTCAAACCGACGCGGCAGCCGTTGATCTTGAGAAACGGCCGAAAAACATCGGTCTCTTCGAGCGTGATCGAGGTGGGCGAAGCGGTGAGCAAGGTAAGCTCGATATGATCCGCCGCGCCGATGCGCTGTATTCCGGCTTCGATCTTCAACTCGCCGCCGCCCGGGAGCAGCGCGCAGGAAAAGTCGATGACGCGGTCCAAAGCGCTTCGAAACTGCTCGTCGAGCGGCACTTTGGGGAGCGGCTCGCGCAGCACGACGCTGATTTGAATGCCCTGGGCGATCAGCTCGCGCTGGCGCGACTGGATGATCTCATTCAGCACCGTGGCGGGATCGACCAGCTTGAGGTGGAGCGGCGGCGGCGAGAGATATTCCTCGATCTCGCGCGCCAGCCGCCGAATTTGGTGCACGCCGCGCGCCAGCGTGGACGAGCTTTCCGGCGCGAGCGTCCCGGACAGACGCAGCAAGTCAAGCTCGCCGCTGATGGCCTGCAGGCTGTTGCCGATCTCGTGGGTGAGGCCCCGCAGGAGCTCGCGCACGTGCTGTACGCTGGTCAGATCCTCTTCGATCGGCTCCTCGATGTAGAGGCTCCACACGCCCGGCACGTCCCCGGGGATCGGATACGAAACCGCGACTTCGCGGAGCCGTATCTCGCTGCCGCGGTTTTTCGGCAGAAAGCGGTACGAGCACGAGATTTGCTTCTCGCCGCTCTGAAGCCTTTTCCATTCTGCCAGAAAGCTTGCGCGATCGCGCGGCGGGATCCGCTCGAGCCACAGGGCGTCGCTCGCGCGCAGGTCATGCTCGCAAAACCCCGTGAGCTGGCGGGCGGCGTCGTTAAAAACGCACAGGCGCCGGTCGCGGGTCCACAGGGCGCCCGGATAGGGGATGAGCTCGAGCAGGGTGCCTGCCTCGAGGAGCCCTCCCTTTAAAGATCGCCAAACTGAGGTTTGTTCCTCCGTGGGGAAAGCGATGGAAACCGAATCTCGCGCCGCCTTGCGTCTTTGTCCGATCAGGGATCTTACGTTGTTCGCCATAGGGAAAAATGCGCCGCTCGGGCCCGGGAACCATTTTTCATCGTCTGCGTCGATCGGCTCGGCCTTAACTGAAATTCGACCGAGACTTTTGGGAGGAGTCGTGAACGCTGATTTCCTTTGCGTAAAGCCCGAGTCTTTTAGCTTGATGATAACACGGCGTACAGACGATCATCCGGAGCAAGACCACACCCGATTCCTCGCTGAGCACCAGGTATGCCCTTCCGTCGGACATCTCCCCGCAGTGATCGCATTGGAATTCCATGCCCGAATCTGCAGCAAGGAGCATGCCACCCGAGCCCGACACGCTTTTACGGAATGGAGCGCCCGGTTTATCGAACGTAACGAGTAAAAATCGTCCCAGACGCGGGAGGCTTTGAGGGAATTTTTTCCACTCACGCGACAAATTTCGCTGAAGAGCGGAGCGGAGCGCAGGGAATTGCCGCACGCTTGCAAAGGTCGCTGCAGGAAATTACCTACAGAAGTTCCTGAGGCCGACTCTACAGAGAATGGCGGCGACGGTCGCTGAGATCGACTCGATCTGCGGCGGCAACTTCAAGATGGCGCCGACGATCAGGACAACGATCTGCATGCTCGAGCTATCGATCTCGTCGGCGAGCGCGAGAATGTCTTCCGTGCAGAGCGCGCGGCGCAGATCTTCTCTTACTTCGGCGAGAAAACGCACGCCGTCCCGCTTCAGCTCCTCGCAAATCGGCTCAAGCTCCGCCAGGCTCGCGCCTTGCGCGCGCGCGGCGTCGTTCGGCGCCGCGCGCGCGCCGGCAACCCGTTTCATGATGGCCCCGAGACGGGCCGGGCTGGTCGACGCCAGGAGCTGGCATCCCAGGATCACGTGGAGCTCCTCAATTTCGACCGGTAGAAGCCTCATCGCCTCTTCAGTCAATTCCTCGATCGTAAGCTCCTTCATCGACGGCTTCCTGGTTATCCGATCCACTGCGTACACGCAGGCTGAGGCTCGCTTGGATTTACGGGCGGAATTGACTGTGACGCTGTTCGCCCGGCGGCCACAAATTCGGCGGTGGTATCGAGAAGCTAGTTCATAAGCGGCATGTTCGGCGCGCGCTCTCGAGGAGGCGACTCGCTACAGCCTCGCGCGCCCGGCCGTTCCAAGTTCGGCTCTGCCAAATTAGCCTGCCCGCGCGCTCTCGAGCTTGCCGCCTTGCGCGCGGCCGAGCCGCGCAGGCCGAGCCACTATACTCTAGGTCCGGCTTTCGTTACCGACGAATCCGCCGCGGCCGTTTCGCCGCCGTTCACAGCAGCACCACTCCCGGAGCGCGAAAGTCCTTGAGCGCGTTGCGCGTGTCCACGATCAATGGGCTGTGCTTCGCGACCATCGCGTAATCGATCCCGCTATGGTCGGTCAAAATCACCACGCAATCGCTGGACTGGAGCACCTTGGCGTTGAGCTCGACCGACGTCAGCCGCTTTTCCGCGACCGTGATCGAGCGGACGTAAGGGTCGAAATACTCGACGCAGGCGCCCTTGGCGTTGAGCCCCTCCAGCACCTGCAGCGCCGGAGATTCGCGCACGTCGTTGGTGTCGCGCTTGTACGCGACCCCGAGCGCCAGAATCCTCGATCCCTTCAGCGGCTTTCCCTTCTCGTTTAACGCGTCGGCGATGATTCGGACCGTAAAGCTCGGCATCTGGTTATTGATGTGGCCCGCCAATTCGATCAACCGCGGCTCGCACCCGTTCATCTTGGCTTTCCACGTCAAGTAGTAAGGATCGACCGGGATGCAGTGGCCCCCCAGCCCCGGGCCCGGGTAGAAGGGCATGAAGCCGAACGGTTTTGTCTTGGCGGCCTCGATCACTTCCCAAACATTGATGCCGAAGCTGTGGCACGTCAGCGCCATCTCGTTCGCCAAGGCGATATTGACGCTGCGGAAAGTGTTTTCCAGCAGTTTGACCATTTCGGCGCAGTCGGTGGAGGAGACCGGGACGACCTTTTCGACGAACTGCTGGTAGAGCAAGGCGGCAAGCTCGGTGCAAGACGCGCTGATGCCGCCGACGACTTTGGGGATATTGCGCGTCGTGTAGGTCGTGTTTCCCGGATCGACCCGCTCGGGCGAATAGGCGAGGAAAAAATCCCTGCCGACCTTGAGCCCGGTTTCTTCCAGGATCGGCAGCACCACTTCGCGCGTCGTTCCGGGATAGGTGGTGCTCTCGAGGATGACGAGCTGTCCCGGCCGGATGTGGTTGCGGATCGACTCCACCGCGGCGATCACGTACGAGAGATCCGGGTCCTTGTTTTTGCGCAGCGGCGTCGGCACGCAGATATTCAAGGTATCGAGCATGCCCACGGCCGCGAGCGACTGCGTGGCGCGGAGCTTTTTCGCCTCGACCAGCGAAAGCAGCGTTTCGCTCGCTACGTCGAGCACGTACGACATGCCCAAGTTGACCGCGTCGACTTTCTCCCGCACGAGGTCGATGCCGGTGACCTGAAATCCCTCGCGCGCCATCTCGACGGCCAGGGGAAGGCCGACGTATCCCAGACCGACGACGCCGAGCTTGGCGGAACGGGCGCGAATTTTCTCCTTGAGTTTCTCCGCCAGCTCGGGCCGCGCGAAAGCGGAGCGGCTCGACGACAGCACGGGGGATTCTCCGGAAAATGCCATAGAGTTCCCTCCTTTAGGATTGCTTTTTCACTGAATGCGATACGAAAACGGCAATGACAGGTTGATGGGCGCAAGCAGCCAGTTTCTCGCCGCCGGGCCCGGTAAAAGAAGCGTCTTCCAGACGATCGTCACGTTTCTTTGGCTCATGAGCGGGCCGAAGCTTCG
Source organism: Candidatus Acidiferrales bacterium (assembly GCA_035559995.1). Lineage (GTDB taxonomy): Bacteria > Desulfobacterota > Binatia > UBA9968 > UBA9968 > DATMAM01. Next base: position 181,433 of record DATMAM010000032.1, on the reverse strand, counting down.
ACCCCCGACCAGAAAGCGATCGATCAAGGCGTGCGCCAGCCTGAGCGCCGATCGGCCGAAGGAGCACTGCTGATTGAAAAGGTCGCGCATGACGTCGGGCGCGACCTCGACCAGGCGATGCCGCTCGAGATAGCTCAGCAACAGATACAGGTAAGTCGCCGCCACGTTTCCCTGCACCCACCGGAGGAGGCGTTCCCACGCGAAGCGCGCGCCGGCGCCCTTCAGCAAGTAAATCGCGTCCACGAGCGCCGTCACCGAGCCGACTCGGTGGAACTCCTGCGCCCAGTGCGCCGCCAGATAGGCGAGCTGAAGCTCCGGGCTCAGCCGATAGACGGGCCGACCGTGGAAATCGGATTCGCGCCTCTGGGCGAAAAGGCTTTTAGGCTGGAAGATCCCGACCGCGCTCGCTCTTCGGTCCGGCGCAAAAAGGGCGCGGTGCACCTCGACCCAGATTTTTCGCTCGGGATGATACAGCGGAGCGCTATGGTGGTGCCGCCGGTATCGTTCGGCCGCAAGATTCGTCCCTTTCTCGTATCCGAGCGCCCCGAGCTCGGCCTCCACGGCGGGAAGCGATTCCTCGGGAACGAGAAAATCCAAATCGCGCATCACGCGCAGATGCGCCTCCGGATAGAACTCCTCGGCGATCGAGATTCCCTTAAGGAGCGTCACAGGCGGCGCTTTTCCCGAAAGCGCGTCGAGGATCTCGGCCATCGCCTGGATCTGGTCGCCGCCGATCACGCGCGCCGTCAAGTCGGCGCCCTTGAGCCAGGACCAGCCGGGCGCGGCCGAATTCTCCCGCCGGTCCCGCACGGCGCGAAAGAACAGCGGCCCGAGGCCGGTCTCGATCGCCCACGCCACCTCGCCGGGGTCAAACCGCTGGAGCGATAGATCGCCGCGCCCGCGCGCGCTCGCTTCCAGCAGGGCGAGAAGCGCGGGCCGGCGGCGTTGCGACCACGAATCGCGCGCGTCACATCGCATCGGCCCGATCGACTCCGGCGCGCGCCCGAGGCGCGCGGCTCTTCTGCCCGAGCGCTTGCGCGAGCGTTTGGCGAATCAACTTGCAGGTGAGGCCGAGATCCGCGCTCTGCACGTGAAACGAAGGGACCTTCTCCGCGATTGCCGCCGCGCCCGCCAGGCCGTCTTCCGGGTGCGCCAGAGGGTTGAGCGCGTGCGCGAACAGGCGCGCTGCGGCCTCCGCTTTGCCGAGAGCGCGCGCTTGAGGAGCGTTCATCTCCTTGCGGTATTCAACGACAAAGACCGCCGCGAGAGGCGCTCCTCGAGCCGGGCCGCCGCCCGGCAGGCAGGCCACCGGGACATGGAGCGTGAGCGATGTGCGCGCCGTCTGGCCCGCAAGACAATAAGGCGGCGGCGGCTCCCGTTTCAGGCACAGCGCGCGGGCGTACGGCTCGACCGTGAAGCGCTTGAGGTCGAGCGGCGCAAGCTCGTCGCTCAGGTATTGAAACCCGTGATGCAGCAAGGCCCAGGCGGTCGTCGACTTCCCGTGCCCGGAGCCGCCGACGAGAAGCGTTCCTTTGCCGGCATACGCCAGCGCCGCCGCGTGGAGGAAATACAGCTCGCGCCTGAGCTTTTGGATCTCGATCGTGAGGTCTTTGTCGAGGAGAAAAATCAGCTCGCCGTCGTCGGCCGCAAAAAGGGACCTTCGCCCGCGCCCCTCCAGCCGAAAGCCGGCCGCGCGCGTTCGCGTGATGCGGTACTCGAGATCGATGGTGCCCGCGCGCCGCGCCGGCATCGCGCCGTAGTTGGCGACGACGAGCGCGCGGATCGCGGGATCGGCGCACTCGACTTCGACGCCGCATCCCAAAATACAAAACCTGAGCACGTCACGATTCATCGGGGTCTTTTTCTGTTTAAAGCGCCGACCCTTGCCCGCCCTCGTTGAGCTCGCCGGGCGGGCGAGGGTCACCGGCTTTACCGGTTGGCGCCGCCACGGTTGCCCGGATTTCCGGGGCCCGTGCCCGGCCCATCGTTGATGGGCGGATTGCCGGGGGGCTGCGGATCGATCCCGTTGCCTACGCCATTGTTGCCTTTCACCGAGCCCGCCTGGGCGAACGCCGGCATCGCCTTGAGAGTGAGCACCACGGGGACGGCGTACGCGGTCCTCTTGATGAACTCCCGGCGCTTGATTTGCTCATTGAACATGGCATCACCTCCTTTCTCCGGTTATGGCTTCACGTGTTCTCGAGCAGGTCCAGTTTCCTCAACCTCGCGATCGTCTCCAGCACGTCCTTCAAAGCCGTAGCCTCGTCCACCTCGAACGCTTGACAAATTTGCTCGGCGATCTCGGCCGGCGTTCGTTGCCCGTCCAGCCGCTGCCAGATATAGCTGGCCGTCCTGTTGAGCTGGTGGACCAGCTCTTGCCGCCGGTCGAGGACGATGGTCTCGCCGTCGATCAGCCGCGTCCTCACGTCCGTGCGCCGCCGCGGGCGCCCGAGCACGCTGGCGAGCGCTTCGAACCGCGCCGCGCGCGCAAGCTCTCGCTCCTTTTCGAACTTGCTCATGAAAGCCTCCTTTGATCGGCGAGTTCTGACCGGCCGCCGCCTCACGCGACGGTCACCGATTTGGCCAGGGAACGCGGGCGGTCGACGTTTCGCCCGAGCGCGACCGCGGTTTCGTAGGCGAGCAGCTGCGCGGCGACGAGGTGAAGGAGCGGCGCCGTCCAGCGCGCAGCCTGGGGAAGCTCGATCCATTCGTCGAAGTGCTCGGGCCGCGGGCCGAAGCCAAACCCGATCACCTTGCCGCGCCGCGCGCGCACCTCTTCGGCGCTGCTCATCGTGAGGTCGTAGATTTCTTTCTGCACCGCCGGCGGCAGCAGAAAGACCGCAGGCGTCTCCTCGTCGATCAACGAGAGCGTGCCGTGTTTGAGAAAACCGGCCTGCATTCCCTCAGCGTGCAGGTACGTGACCTCCTTCATCTTGAGCGCCGACTCAAAGGCGATCGGCGTGTAGAGGCCGCGCCCGAGAAAAAAGTAGCTCCTTGCGCGGCAGTGCTGGAGCGCGAGCCGCCGCAGCGCGCAGCGCCGGCGGGCGATCAGCTCCCGGATCCGCTCGGGCGCAAGCGCGAGCGCCGCGAGCAATTCCCGTTCCGCCTCAGCCGAGATTCTCCCGTTTTGGAACGCGACCTGAGCCGCGAGCCGGCTCAGCAGGACGAGCTGGGCCATCGCCGCCTTGGTGCTGATGACGCAGATTTCCGGCCCGGAATTTTGCAGGATCACCTGCTCGGCCTCGCGCGTCATCGTCGAGCCCGGCATGTTGACGATCGCCGCGGTCGCCGCCCCGGCGGCGCGCGCCTGGCGCAAGGCCTCCAGCGTGTCGAACGTCTCGCCCGACTGTGAGATCGCGAGAACGAAAGTCGTCGCGTCCGGCAAAGCGAGGTGCAAAGCTTCATCCGAGCTTACCGCCTGCGCGGTCTCGCGCGCGAGCGCGGCCATGAGATACTGCCCGTACAGAGCCACGTAATACGTTGTGCCGACGCCGACCAGGAGTCGTCTCCGGGCGGCCGCGAACGACGCCGCGAGCGAAGCGATGGCCGGCCGGGGAATTTCCAGCGCGCGCCGGACGGTCTGCGGCTGTTCATCGATCTCCTTTTCCATGTAGTGCGCGTAGCCCGCCTTGCCGGCGCGCTCGAGCTGCCACTCGATTTCCAGCGCGCGCTTTTCCCGAGCTTCGCCGCCCGCGATCGCCCGCACCTCGTAGCCCGCGCGCCCGACGATCGCGTATTCGCCGTCCTCGAGCAAAACGGCGCGGCGGGTGTGCTCGAGAAACGCGTTTATGTCCGAACCGACGAAATTCGTCCCCGCATCGAGACCGAGGATGAGCGGGCTTTTCTCGCGGGCGCAAAAGATCTTTTCCGGCTCGTGAGCGGCGATCATCGCGATCGCAAAGCTCCCCTCGACCCTGCGGAGCGACGCGGCAAACGCCTCCTCGACCGAAAGCCCCGCGCGCGCGGCCTCCTCGACGAGATGGGCAAACACCTCGGTGTCCGTCTGGGAGCGGAAGCGGTGGCCGCGCGCCTCGAGATCGCTTCTGAGCGCTCGATAATTCGTGAAGATGCCGTTGTGAACCACGGCAATTTTCCCGTCGCAGCTACAGTGCGGATGGGCGTTTTCCTCCGACACCCCGCCGTGGGTCGCCCAGCGGGTGTGGGCGATTCCCAGGCCGCCGTGAGCGCGCGCGAAGCCGCGCCGCTCCGACACCTCTCGCACCGGCCCGACCCCCTTGCGGATTTCGACTCCCCGCGAGTTCAACGTCGCCATGCCGCAGGAGTCATAGCCGCGGTACTCGAGTCGCTCCAGGCAGCTCACCAATAGCGGCGCGACCGCGCCGTCACCGATAACGCCGACGATGCCGCACATAAGCGAGATCTCCATTGCGCTGTTCAGGTTGAGCGGGCTTCCGTCTCCGGCCGGAGCGTCAGCCGGTGCGCCCCGCTTCACGGCGGCGAGCTGCCGCCCTGGCGCCGCAGGCCGGCTCGCGTCTTTGCGGCGCCCGCCGCTGGATCGAAACCGACTTGGCCAGCTCGATGATGGGCACATCCGCCGCGTTTCTTAAGGTTTCTTCGTCCAAAAGCTCCGCAAGATCGATGATGTTGTTCAGGATTTCTTCGGCTCGGTTTTCCATCGCGTCCCTCCGATCACGAGATCTCAGACCGTGTGGCCGACGATCGTCCACGTTTTGGGAACGCCGCCCTTCGCCCGGCGCTCGCCGGTGGGGCCGGCAAAGTTGCCGTTGAGCCGGCGAAACGTCGGCACGATTTCGTAAAGCAGCTCGACCACGCGATCGGATTTGCCGCCGATCGCAAGCCGCTCGAGCTGCGCGATGTTGCGCGTCAGGAACTCGAGATCCGGAATCCAGCCGGATTGGACGCGCATGATTTTGTCGACCTCGGCGGGGACCAGCATTTCGTCCATCGCGACGAGCTCCTCGCGGAGCTTCTCTCCGGGCCGCAGCCCGGTCACGGTCACGGGAATCTCCTCGTCCGGTACGTAGCCGGCGAGCCGGATCAGATGGCGCGCCATGTCCATCAAGCGAATTTGCTCGCCCATCTCGAGCACAAAGATTTCCCCGCCGCGGGCAAGCGTCGCCGCCTGAAGGACGAGCAGGACCGCTTCCGGAATCGTCATGAAGTAACGCCGGATTTCGGGATGCGTGACCGTGACGGGCCCGCCCTGCTCGATCTGTTTCAAGAACAACGGCAGCACGCTGCCGTTGCTGCCGAGAACGTTGCCGAAGCGGACCGCCGAGAATACCGGTCCGGTCCGATCGCGCGCCTGGGCCAGCGCCTGGATATAAAGCTCGCCGACCCGCTTGGTCGCGCCCATGACATTGGTCGGATTGACGGCCTTGTCCGTCGAGATGAGAACGAATTTTTCCACGTTCTGCCGGATCGCGACCTGCACGAGCCGGTGCGTCCCGACGATATTGTTGAGAACCGCCTCGCCGGGATGAGCTTCCATCATCGGCACATGCTTGTAGGCGGCCGCGTGAAACACGATCTCCGGCGCGTAGCGCGCGAAAGCCTCCGTCAACGGAACGACGTTCTTGACGTCGGCGAGCACGGCGGCCCGCTGGATCTCCCGAAAAGAGTGCGCCAGCTCCATCTCGATGTCATAGAGCGCGCTTTCGCTCTTATCGAGCATGATGAGCGCTTGCGGCTCGTAGCTTGCGATCTGGCGGCAGAGCTCGGCGCCGATCGAGCCGCCCGCGCCGGTCACCAGGACGCGCTTTCCCTTGACGAAGGCGCGCACCGGCTCCACGTCCATGCCGACGGGCAGCCGCTCGAGCAGATCCTCCACCGCCAGATTCTGAATTTGGCTGACCCCGACTCTCCCGTTTTGAATCTTGCCCGCCGAAGGAAGCGTCTTGATCGGTATCTTGAACGGCTCGAACGCTTTCAGCGCTTCGCGGATCGTCGCGGGCGCGGCGCTCGGCATGGCGAGGAGCACCTCGTCGGGCTTGTACGACTGGAGAATGCGCGCGATGTCGTCGCGCGTTCCCAAAACCGGCACCCCATGAATCCGGTGGCCGAGCTTGTCGGGGTTGTCGTCGATAAAACCGATGGGATGATAGCGGTAAAGCGCCCCGTTGTTCTTCATGTCGCGCACGATCATTTCCCCGGCGTCGCCGGCCCCGTAGATGACGACCTTCTTGTCGCCCTTGAGGTTGCGCACCATGAGATAGAAGCGCTGCGACAAGCGCACGCCGGCCATCAGGAAGATCACCACCAGCGTGTCGACGATGAACACCGACCGCGGATAGTCCGTCGCTCCCCTGTAGCCGTGAACGAAAAAGTAGAACAGGACCGTGCTGATCGCGGTGCCGGCGAGGATGTTGCGGAGATCGACGATGCTCGTATAGCGCCACAGCCCCTCGTAAAGCCGAAAAGGAATAAAGACGAGGCAGCGGATCACGATCAGCCACGGCAGCATCGCGATGAGGTTTGCCATTTCCTCGTCGGGAATTTCGCCGTCGAACCTGAGCCAAAACGCGGCGTAGTTCGCGAGCGCGATAAGACCGATATGCAGGCACACGATCGGCAGCCGCCGGTACCGCAACAACAACCGGCGGCGGCGATCGCCGCTGGCCAAAGTCCGCTTGTTCATAGAGTTACCTTGGTCCGCTTCCCGGCTGGGAGGCGGTCGTCACTGTTGTGGGATTTTTTCGGAAAAAGGCTCAGCTGGCGCGCCGGTCCACGACCGGGGGAACGGCTTCCGGGACGCTTCGCTTCGTCGCGCGGTCCTCTTGCCGCGGCCGGCGCGGAAGCTCGCGCAGCTCGGTCATGCCGCCGCTGGCGCGCCGCAAAAGCCCGTCGTAGCGGCCGTAAAGCTCGTGCTCGAAAATGTGGGCGAGGTATATTTTCTCGGTCCACTCCGCGTGACGGAAGCGCGGCGGCACGAAATACTTGAGGCCGTAGATCGGCGAGATTTTCCTCGCGCTGTGCGAAGCGTTGAATTCCGCGATCGCCAGGCGCTCGCCGGTGTAATCGGAATGCGTAAATCCCATGATGTCATCGAAATAGCAGTGCACGCGCGGCAGAAGCAGCCGCGGGTCGGCCGCGAGAATCTTGAGGGCCGCGGCGGTCGAGCTGTAGTAGTCGAGGTCGAACGCGATAAAAGCGACCGGCGGCGGCTCTTCCCGGATAAAAGGTTCGATCGTGTCCTCGACGAGACCCAAGCGAAGCTCGGCCTTGCGCAAGCGCTCTTTCAGCTTGGCGATGTCCATCGGGAAGGCCGCGTCGCGGTAGAGGTTGGGCAGGTCGCGGTAATCGCGCGGCTGAGGAAGTCCCTTCCCGGTATCAAACCCGTAGACGTCGACGCCCAGCTCGAAAACCTGCTCGACTTGCTCGGCGATCTCTTCGAGCGCGCGCAGCCCGTTGCCGCCGGCGACGCCAAACTCGATGAGCGAAATTCGACCGATCCCGAGCGTGCGCGCCAGGTGAGCGCCCTGGATCGCGCCCCAGGCGTATTGCGGCTTTTTGGCCGCGTAACTCTCTTTTCTGAGAAGCGAGAGGCACAGCGAGTTCAACCACGGGTAGACGAAATCGTCTTGGCTGTAATCGCGCGCGTCCTCCTCGATCTGCTCCTCAAGCAAGCGCACATAGCGCCGCGCCTTGCGAAGCGCTTTTGCGACCACTGCCTTAACCGGACGAGTCATAGCCCGACTTGCTCCTTTCTTTGATTTAGCTTCGATTGAAAACCGACGGTTCGCGTCGCCGACGCGACCGAACCGCTGCCGCCGCGCCAGAGTCAAACGGGCGGCACGCGATGCTTGAGGCTTCCCCGGAGCCTTCCGAGCTGCCAGCCGAAGCGCCAGATCCAGCGCGCCTGGGCCGCCCTGTCGAGAAAAACCCGGGGAAACGAACCGAGGAGAGCCTTCCACTGCCAGAAGAACTCTTTCCACAACCGGGCGTCTGCGGTGCCGGCGGGGCGGTACATCTTGTACAGCAAGACGCTGTACTCGGCCCAGTTCGCTGCCTGGCGCATGAGGCCGCGCAGCGTCGGGCGGCAGCGCAGGTGCACCACGGCCTCGCGCACGAAATAAGGCTCGACTCCGCGAAGCTGAACCTTGAAGCAAAAGTCGGTGTCGTGCTGGTAGGGCAGCGCCCCGCTAAAGCCGCCGACCGCCTTCCAGAGCCACTTTTTCACTCCGATCGTGCCGCCTCCGGCGTGCCAGTAGTGAGGCGCAAACCGCGCTTTCTGAAACCGGCCGTGCCGCTGCGCATGGCCGGAAAATATCGCCTGCAGCCACGGCGGGTTGAGCTTTTCGAAATCGATGCTGCACGCGACAAAATCGTGCTCTCGGAGAGCATCGCCCATGGCCGAAAGCCAGCCGTCCCCGACTTGATCGTCGGCGTCGCAAAAGACCAGCGCCTCACCGAGCGCCGCGCTGGCCCCGGCGTTGAGCGCGAAGGGCTGGCCGCGGCAAGCCGAAGCATCCACCAGCCTGAGATGCGGCCATTTCGCCCTGTAGGAGTCCACCACGCTCGGCGAGCCGTCGGTGGAGCCGTTGTCGGCGACGACGATTTCCCACGGCTCGTGCCACCGCTGCTCGGCAAGCGCCTGAAGCTGCGCGCCGATCGTGGACGCCGCGTTGAGACAAGGAATGACGACGCTGAGTCTCATAGCGCTTCGCCGGACGACTTAGGCTACCCGCGCCGCTGCCCTGCTCCGCGCGGCCCGTAACGGCGCGCCGGCCCGTCGGGGAGCATGAGCTCGTTCAGCAGCTTGCGATCCGGCCTCTTTCGCCAAAACTCTTTGCGCGCTTTCCCGCGCCGGAGCAGTTCGGAAACCGTCACGAAACGAAAGCGGCCGAGCGAACGCCGCAAAAATATCTCGAGCCCTTCGAGCATCGGCTCGCGGTTAAAGTACGCCCGGTCGAGCGCGTCCCAGAGGCGGTCGTGAAGGATCACGATGCCGCCGGGCCGCGCCCGCTTTTCGAGCTGGCGCGCGATCGTTGCGGCGTCGCCGCCGCGCCAGTCGTCCGACCAGCAGTCGAACATCACCACCCGGTGGCGAAGCAAAAACGCATCGCACCAGGAGGCGATGGTCTGCTCGCCGTAGGGCGGCCGGAAAAGCCGCTCGCCATAAGGAGCGATCGCCCGGGCGCACGCGCGGATCTGCGCCCGCCGCTCGCGCCCGCTGATCAGCGGGAACGAAGGATGGTCCCACGAGTGATTGCCGATTGCGTGGCCCGCCTGCGCGATTCGTCTTACCAGTTCCGGGTGCGCGTTGGCGGCCTCGCCGGTCATAAAGAACGTCGCGCGCGCGCCGTAGCGCTCGAGAATCTCGAGCAGGCGCGGCGTATACTCGGGGTCCGGCCCGTCGTCGAAGGTGAGCGCGATCAGGGGTTCTTTGGTGACGACGCCCGTGACTGTGCCCAAAGCGCTCCCCGCAAGCCAAAGCGCAACCCTGCGGGCGGCGCGCGCGCTCACCCGAAGCGGCGCGCCTGTAAAACCGGTAAAGCCCATCGTGAAAATCCGTTCGTCAGACGAAGCGGCGGAAAGGATCCGGCGAACTCTCAGGCGCCTTCGAAGCGCGCGAGCGGCACCCAGGCGAACCGCGCGTTGGCTTCGGCGACCGCCGCGATCGCTTCCTGGGCCGCAACGCCGTCGACAAAAGACGCGTCGAACTCCCTGTCGATCTCGCCGCGCAGGCACGCGTCGACGAAACTCCGCATCATCAATCCCAGGCAGTGCGGCTCGCCGTCTTCGGCCGCTTCGGCCAACGGCAGCGCCTCCCACGACGGCCGGCTCGGCGACGAGGCCTCGAGCCGGTCGATCCTGCCGCGGCTCAACGCCGCCCGCAGCGCTCCCTCCGGACCGATCACTTCCAGGTAACCGTTGTCGGCGAAAGGAGGCGTGGCGCGGCTGATGAACCACTGGCCGCGGACGCCGCTCTGGTGCTGAAACCAGCTCGCCGCGATATCGTCCGTCTCGACGCTCGTCGGCTCATCGGTGAAACAGTGGCTTCGCACCCTGGGGTGGTGCAAAAAAAAGCCGGTCGCGATCTTTATCGGTCCGAGAACGAAGCGGGCGATATCGAAGAGATGGGCGCCGAGATCATACAGGATGCCGCCGCCGGCAAGCTCCTTTTTTTCTCGCCAACCGGCCTTCCAGTCGGGCAAAAGACCCTTCCAGCTGTCGTATTGCGCGCGCAGGTAATAGGGCTGGCCGATATCGCCGCGCCGAACGCGCCGGCGCAGCTCGCGAACCGCATAGCCGTAGCGAAACGTGAACGCGACTTGATGGACCTTGCCGCTGCGCTCGGCGGCGTTCAGCATTTCCACGGCCTGTTCGAGGTTGAGCGCGAGCGGCTTTTCGCAGAGCACGTGCTTTCCATGCCGGAACGCCGCCAGCGCCTGCGGCGCGTGCAGCGCGTTCGGCGTGGCGATCGTAACGCCGTCCAGATCATCGCGCGAACAAAGCTCGCGATAATCCGTGTGCACGTCGCTTATCCCCAGCCGGTCGGCGAGCGCGCGCGCCCGCCGGTAGTCGGAACCGCAGAGCGCGACGACGTCGGCCTGCTTGTGGCTGCGCAATCCCGGCACGTGGCACGACTGCGTAAATTCGCCCGTCCCGATCACGCCGAAGCGCAATTTGCGGCTTGGCTCCATAAAAGAGCGGCTAGCGGCCGGCGGGCGGCGCCGGCTGGAATATCAGCTCGCCGTCGGTGAGCGGCTCGGTGTCGTAAAGCGCGGCGATCTCGTCCGCAACGCGCATAAAGTCCGTGCCGCGCAGGAAATCTCTCAACGTGGTGCCGGTGGCTGCGGAATCCACGTTGGGGGCGCCGGCCCGCGCCAAGACGTCGTCGATGTGGACGGTTCTAAAATCGATGCTGAACCTCGTCTTGCCCGACGTGTTCGGCACCGCCGAATGGAGCTGCGCCCCGGAGAACAGAAGGATGCCGCCCGGCGGGCAAATCAAGCGGATCTGCGGCTCGAGCTCGATCGGCTCTTCCGGACGCGGCTGATCGTGCAAGTACTTTTCCGGATCGTCGGCGGCGGCCTTCCGCCCGTACTTGTTCCAGCGGTAATGGTTGAACCGGCTCGAGCCGTTGGCGACCGGCTCGCTCCAGTAGCGCGGATGAAAAGCGAGCGCGCTGGTCGAGCCGATGTCGTAGATCGGGAGCCACCAGTTCTGCTGGCAAAGCGGCGCCGAATACCACGTGTCGCGATGCGGATGGATCGCGTACGTCAGCCCGGACGGATGACGGCCGGCGTGCGGGATGGTCTTTAGCCGCGGCACGTCGAAATACGTCCTCTCCAGATCGGCGCCCATCGCCGCAAGCAGCCTTTGCAAGAGCCGCTTTGCCGTGGCGTGGTGAACGAATTTTGGCTTAAGCCGCGCCAGGATGGCGATGTATTGGTCCGTCGGCAGCGCGTATTCCGCCGCGCGCGGGTCGAGCGGCGCGAACGCCTCCCGGATCAGCTCCTTGGCGAACTCGCACAGCGCGACCGATTCCGGAGTCGGCGAAAAGACAAAAATTTTACCTTCATAGAGCTCCCTGCGCCGCTCGCGCTCCGATGCGCCCGAATCGAAATAGATGGTGCTCATGGCTTCTCCTCGAATTTCGGGCGGAACGCCTTCGCCCGGTTGAATGGCCGAGGCCGTGTGATCTCAGCCCCGTCCGCTTTGGGAAAAGAAATTGAGCACGGCGTCCGCGACGAGCCCGTGCCCCTCCTCGTTGTAGTGACCGAACCGGCGGAAAGAGAACAAAGAGAGCGGGTCCGGGTGCGCGTCGAACGCCGCGACGATATCGATCAGCGGAATACCGAGACTCTCGACGGACGCGACGACGCTCTGCCGGTGGCGAATTCCTGTAACCGGCGCGCTTTGCGCGCTCCCGTAGCGGTGCCAGGCGGGAAGATAGACAAAATAAACCGTCCCGCCCCAGGCCGCGGCGCTGATTTTTGCGTCCGCCAGGACGCTCTGGAAAAAAGCGATGTCGCCCTCGGCCGCCGACGGGATCTCGATGCTTTGCGTCCCGAGGACCAGGCCTGATTTCTGCCTGAGCGCGCTCAGCTTGGCGATGCGGGCGAGCGTCGGCGCGATCGCCAGCCCGCCGTGAGCGTCCTCAGTTTCCGGTGCGCGCTCTTGCGCCATCGCCTTTTCCACATAGGCGCTCAGGCTTCGGTCGATCGCCGGCTGCAGGTTCACCAGGTCCTGCCTGAACTCCTTCCCGAGATAATTCATGAGCAGCCGGCTCTGCCTTTCCTCGCGCAAGCTCTTGATGTCGCTCTCTTCGTAATAAAACCAAAGCACCGCCTTCGGCCTGATCGACGGCCCGTATTCCTTGAGCGCGGCCAGCATCATCAACGGTCCCTCCCCGGCCATAGCCAGATTGACGGTAGCCGGGTAGCGGTTGCGAATCAGCGCAACGAACCCCTTATCGGAACTGACGCAGCCGCCGGCGGTAAAGGAATCCCCCAAAGCGGCGATCGAGACTCCCGAGCGCCAAAGACCCGAGGGGTTGTGCAGGCCGTGCTCATCGCTGCGGTAAATCGCGTACTGTCCGGTTTCGTTGCAAAATACCGTGACCCGATTGCTGATGCCTCCCAGCGGCAGGAGCTCCTTCCCGTCGACGCTAAATGGCGAGCTCAGGCCGCCCTTTTCGGTTTTGCTCAAAAGGCTTCGCGGCGAGATCGCGGGCACGGCATCCGTCCCTTGGCGGCGCAGCTCGCTGACGACCTCGAGCTTGGTCCGGGTGTCGAAGTCAACGCCGAAGCGCCTCGCGAGGTTTTGGATCTCGTATTTGCGCTCGCGCAGGTCGTCCCCCCAGAGCGGGCGGCCGGCCAACGAGGCGCTGTCCGTGAGCGTGAGAAATACTTCCGCCGCGTAAATCGAGAGCGCCGACGAGGCGCAGAGGATGGCAAGATTGATCCTCCCGTTGCGGCCGAACTGTAAAGCGGCGAACAGAAGCGTCGCCAGGGCGGCGGGAACGTAATAGTAAGGAAACGCGGCGAGCGGGCTGGTAAACTGCCTCTGCCCGGTCAAGGTGTAGTGATAGAAGAAATAGATAACGACGAGGGCGCAAAAGATCCCGCCTCCAATCAAGATCGCTCCGCCTACCGTGGCCCATCGCTCCAGCGTGTGGTCGCGCCTCATCGATGCTCGCCTCTTTTTGGCTTTCCCCGAGCGTTGAACGGGCGCGGCTAAAACAACGTGTACATGAAAGGGGAGACGGCCGCGCTCTGTTCCAGCAGTCGGATCAAGGTCACCGCGAGCGCGGCAAAGCATACCGGCGCGAGCCACCACCATGCCCGGGCGCGCAAAAGCTGGCACAGCTCGACCGCCACCAGCCGCACGGCGGGCACGTTCGCTCGACCGCGCTCCTCTTCGCGCCAGCGGGCGAGCACGGCCCGGACCGCCTCGTACGCGAAATAGCCGATCGTCACCGCCGGGACCAGGACATAGAAGCTATGAGGGAGAGCGAGCCGGCTGTACGCCGCCGGCGAAAAAAGCGCGCCCAACATCGCCAGTGCCTGCCCGAGATCGTTGGCGCGGAACAAAACCCAGCCCAAAGAGATCGCCGCGAACGTGCCGGCCCACGAAAGAAAGCCGCCGGCGAAAGCCGGCCGACCCGGCGCCAGCCGCGCTTTGGCCTGCTGCCCGAGCCGGTGCAGCACCAACAGGAACCCCTGGTAGCAGCCCCAGAGCACAAAGGTGGCTTTGGGCGCATGCCAGAGGCCAAACAGCGTCATCGCGAAAACGAGAACAAGATAGACCCACGCGCGGCCGCGCCTTAACGTGGCCAGCGGGAGAAAAACGTAGTCGCGGATCCAAAACGAGAGCGACATGTGCCAGCGCGTCCAAAAGATCGCAGGCGTGAGCGCGAGATACGGCCGGTTGAAGTTTTCCTGCAGCCGAACGCCGAAGACGAGCGCCGTTCCGATCACAAGGTGCGAGTAGCCGGCAAAATCGAAAAAAAGCTGAAAGCCAAATCCGATCGCCAGCAGCCAGACGTCGAGCGCGCCCCAGCCGCCTTGCACGTCGTCAAATCCGCCGACGACCCCTTCGCCCGGCGCAAGCCCGACGGCGAGGATTTCAGCGAGCGCAAATTTCATGATGAGCCCCTGGATGATCCGCGTGGTGCCGGCGACGACATCCTCATGGCGGAATCCCGGCGCTTCGCGAAGCTGCGGCAGCATCTGGGGGAGGCGGCAGACCGGCCCGGAAAGCACCGTCGGCCAGAAGGCCATGTAGAGGCAAAACTCGACGAGCGACGGGTTGAGCTCCTCGCCGCGGTAAACATCGAACAGGTAGCTGAGCGCCTGAAAGGTCCAAAAGGATATTCCCAAGGGCATGGCGATCCGGCGCACCAGATCCGCCTCGGACGCGCCGAGCGCTGCCGTTTGAGCCAGAGCGGGCAGATACTTGAACAGACCGAGGAGGAGCAAGTTGCATGCGATTCCGATCCACAACGCGCCCGCCGTCCGCCGCCGGCGGATCAGGCCCCCCAGATAAAAGTTCAGGACCGAGCTCGCGATCAAAACCGCCAGAAACCATCCGCCCCAGACGCCGTAAAATAGATAACTCGCGGCAAGCAAAAGTAACTGCCGCAAAGCGCGCGCCTCCAGCCGCCGGGCCAAAACCCACGTCACGATAACGGCCGCAAGCGCCGCTAAAGTATCCGCCGTCATAAAAATTTGACCGCTCTTTAAAGCCGGATTCGGCGCGCGCCAAAACGGTTGCGCCGCTTCAGCGCCGCGGCACGCCGACGCGCCGCGCGGTGGCGAGCATGAGATTCACCGTGTCCATGTCCTCGGGGAGCACTTTTCCCGCCGGAATGTGTCGCTGCGTTACGTCCTCGAGTTTGGCGAGGATATGAACCAGCGCGAGCGAATCGATCAATCCCGAGGAAACGAGCGGCGTTTCGGCTGTGATCTCAAGCGCCGGGCGGCGGATCACCTCGCGCACGATATAGTCGATCATCTGCTGCGCCGGATCACCCGGCGTTGGCTCCTGCATGAGAAGTCCTTTCGGCGAAGCGGCCGGCCCATCTAGGCCGCCGCCGGCCTGTTGATCTCGACGACCCCGCCGCGCCGTTTCAGATTCAAAACCCAGCGGCTTTCGACCACGACCTGGCCGCCGTCGCGCGTGGCGTGCACGAGCTTTCCTTCCCAGCGCCCGTTTTCGATGAGCTCCGAGTCGATCTCCGCGAGCGGTTTTGGAAACTTCGTCCTCAAAAGATCGTGGCTCACCCTGCCGACGGCCTCCTCTTTCGTCCAGCCGTAGAGCTCCTCGGCGCGCCGGTTCCAGAAATTGATTCGCCCCTCGAGGGTGCGCGTCATCACGCTGTCGCCGACGAGCTCGAAGAGGTACTCGTGCTCTTTTTCCACCAGCTCCGGCTGCTCGATCAGCAACTTCTCGCGCGTCGCCGCGCGCGCCGGCTTTCCCGCGGTGCTCTTCACGATCCATTTCGGGGGCCGAAGGAAAACCGCGCGCGCGCTCACGTCGAGCTCGGACGCGATCGCGTTGCGCACGGCCTTTTCGATCTCCGGCGCCGCCGCCAGAAAGCTCTCGTCTTGCACCTCGGCGACAACGATCAGCTCTTCGGTGCCGGCGCTCGAGTTGTAGAGCCCGAACGCGACGGCGCGCCCGTCATGGATCGCGGGATGGTTGCAGGCGATCTCCTCGACGTCCTGCGGGTAGACATTCTTGCCCGCGACGATCATGAGGTCGTTTTTGCGGCCGATGACGTAAAGCTCGCCGTCGAGCAAAAACCCCAGGTCCCCGGACCGATACCAGCCGTCCCGGAAAGCTTTGGCCGTCAGCTCGGGCCGGTTGTAATAGCCGCTGAAGAGCGAGTCGCTCTGGATGAGAATTTCCCCCACCCGCCCCTCCGGCAGATCGGCGCCCTCCGCCGATACGATACGCACGCGGTTGCCGGGAAGGCAGCGGCCCGAGGAGACCAGACAGAGGCTGCTTTCGGCATCTCCCGCGACCGGAACCGCCGCGTGCTCCTCCCGGAAGCGCGCGGCCGAGATCCAGAGCCGGCGCGGCGGGCGATGGATGTCGGATTGCGTCACGGCAAAGACGTTCTCCGCCAGCGCGTAGGAGGTTTTCACCGCGTCCTCCCTCAGCCCCAGTCCCGCGTAAGCGGCCTGGAACTCATCGATGCTCGGCGCGCGCACCGGCTCCGAGCAGTTGACGAGCGCGCGCAAATGGCTGAGGTCGTAGCCGCCTCCATCGCCCCGACGAGAGCGCCGCGCCAGAAGCTGGAAAGCAAAGTTCGGTATCCACGCGAGCGTGCAGCGGTGCTCCGAGATCAGTTGCACCATCATCTCGGGCGAAAGAACCCAGTCCAGCGGCGACTGCATGACAACCGGGAGGTGATAAGCGAGCGGCAACATGAAGCACGCGATCAAGCCCATGTCATGATAGAGCGGCAGCCAGCTGTAAATCCGGTCGTCGGAGTCGAGCGCCAGCGCCGCCGCCAGGTGCGCGAGCTGGGTGAGAACCGCGCCGTGCGTCAGCGCCACCCCCTTTTGCAGCCCGGTCGTGCCGGCCGAATGCTGGATGAAGGCCAAATTGTCGCGCTCCACCGCCGGCTGCGCCCGAAAATTCTCGCCCCCGCATGGCGCCGCCGGCGCGCGCAGCAGGGGCGCGCGCGCGGACTTTTCAAGCGTTTTAAGGAGCTCCTCGGGAAAATCCCGGTCGACGATCACCAGAGAAGCTTTGAGGTTCGCGGCGACCCCGGCGAGCCCGGAGCTGTATTTTCTCGGTTCGACCTTGAAGTTGGGATAAGCGAGGATCGCCGGCACCGCCCCGAGCAGCATGGCGCCGGCGAAAGCGGCCATGAGCGGAATGCCTTGCGGCATGACGAGAATGATCCGGTCGGCGGCTTTGAGCCCGCGCGCCGCGAAGCCGGCGGCATGAGCGCTTGCCACACTCAAAAACTCGCCGAACGTTACCGTCTCGATGTTGTCTTCGCCCTTCCACATCGTGATGAACGGCTTTTCGGTCGGCACCGCGCGCAGCGCTTGCACCAGCGTGGGAAAATTCCCGGCCGACATTCCTTCGACCTCCCCGAGGTTTCGATCTCGCCCGGGCTCGTCAGGCGTCGATCTCCTGCAGCAGGCCGTTTCTGGCCAGATCGTCGGCGGCGGCGCGCACGGTTTCGAAATCGATCCCGGACCGGCGCGCGATATCGAGCAGGCTGTGCGCGCCGTCGGAAAAATTCAGCACCCAGAGGAGCGCCAGCTCGCGCCGCCTGCCATCGGCCTCGCCGCCGATGGCGCGGTACAGGCCCCGGCGCCCCAGCTGCGGCTCGCACTTGGGATTCTGGTTCAGGAACCTGCCGTTGCGCTCGAGGACCTGGAGGATGGCCAGGCACTTGGCGAAAGAGTCGGCAAGCGCTTCCGGCTTGACGAAGTCGAGGTTGTCCGCCGAGGTGTGGTATTCGGGAAACCGGCCGTGGGGCGTGCGCATCAGGCAGCCCACCGGCAGATTGAACCCGGGCGAGCAGAACTGCCTCTCGTCGTAGCCGTAAGGCGAGAAATCGGCGACCTCGTACGGCGCGCCGGCGCGCTCCAGAACGTGGACCGCCGCGCGATCGATCTCGGCATCGCCCCGGCGGCTTTTCTTGTACGTGATCTTTCCGCCGTCGCCGACGCACGCGACGACAAGGCCGTGGCGGATGCGGCCGACGCGCGCCTCGTTCAAGCCGAGCCAGGTGATCGACCCGATCGTCCCGGGCGTGAACAGGAACCGATAAGAGTACTTGGTTTGAACTCCGCTTAAGCGCTGCGCCAACAAGGCGCAGAGCGCGATCCCCGAAAGATTGTCGTTGGCGAGCTGAGGATGACAGATGTGGGTCGAAATGAGGACTTCGTCCTCGATTCGCCCCGGCACGAGATACTCGCCGTACGTGAGGTGGCCGTCTTCGAGCGACGCGTCGATCACGACCTCGTATTCGTCCTCCGGCAGCGCGGCGAGCTGGCGGTGGCTCAGGCAGAAGCCCCAGTTTTCCTCGTAATACGACGTTCGGTAGGGAACCCAGTCCGGCCGCTCGGGCAGGCTGAACGCGTGCGCGCGCAGTTCCTCGAGCGAGACCTTTTTGTTGACCGGGACGCTGTAGCCAAGAACGTGGAGGTTGTTGTCGCGAAAGTCGACGATCTTTTCCCCGCGCGAGTTCTTGATATAGGCCTGCCGGACATTCCACTCTTTCGGCACGGTCCAATCGAAAACTTTCGTTCCCGTGGGGACTTCGCGGATCGCGAGCGGAATATATTCCTGCAAGATCCTGAGCGTCGCGCGCACGCCCTCTCCGGTGATGCTGCGGCAAATCGGGTAAAGCTCCGCGATCAGCCGATAGATCGCCTCGCCGGCGCCTGGCGCGACTGCCGGCGCCCTTTCTGCGCTCGCCTCGAACGTCATTGAATCACGCGGACTTCGGGGACCGGCACGATGAATTTTCCCCCGCGCCGGCGATACTCCGCCTGCTGCGCGAGAATCTCATCGGCGAAATTCCACGCGAGCAGCAGCAAATACTCCGGCGCGCGGCTCGCCAGCACCTCGGGCGAGACCACCGGGATATGCGTGCCGGGCGTATAGCGCCCCTGCTTGAGCGGGCTTCGATCGGCGATGTACGGCACAAGCTCGGGGCCGATCTCGAGAAAGCCGAGCAAGGTGTTGCCTTTTGCCGGCGCGCCATAGCCCGCGACCCGCTTTCCGCTGTGAGCCAGCTCCCGCAACGTGCGCTGGAGGTCGCGCTTGATCTTTTGCGCCCTGGCCGCGAACGCAAGATAGGTTTCAAAGCGATCGAGGCCGGCGGCGCGCTCTTCGGCGAGCATCCTGTCGACGCTCGGCCTCACCTCCCCTTCCCCGTCGCGCTGCACGTGCACCCGGAGCTGCCCGTGATGCAGGGGGATGCGCTCGGCGTCGACGATCCGCAGCCCGTGCCGCTCAAACAGCCGCTTCATCGGGCCGAGCGCCCAGTAAGAGACGTGCTCGTGGTAGATCGTGTCGAAGGCGACCTGCTCGACGAGGTCGAGAAGGTAGTGCGTCTCGATGACGAACGCCCCGCCCGGAGCCAACGCCGCCTTCAGCCCTGCGATGAAGTCGGCGAGGTCTTGAATATGGGGGAATGTATTGGTCGCCGTGATCAGGGCGGCCCGGCCCCAGCGCGCCGCGATCGCGCGCGCCGAGCTCGAGGTAAAGAGCGCCGTGAACCGCTCGATGCCTTTGCCGGCGGTGAGCGCCGCGAGATTGCGCGCGGGATCGACGCCGAGCGTTCTCACGCCGTGCCGCTTGAATCCCTCGAGCAGGGTCCCGTCGTTGCAGCCGATATCGATGACGAGGTCGGCGGCGCCGAGCCGGTAGCGGCGCGCCATCTCGTCGCTCAGGTCCCAGAGATGGGTCTTTAGAGTGTCCGAGGCCGACGAGATATAGAGATAATGGTCGAACATCGCGTGCGGCGGCACCGATTCCATGAGCTGCACGTGGCCGCACGAGCGGCAAAAGCCCGCGCGCAGCGGATAGCGCGGCTCTTCCAGGGTAAGCTCGCTTTCCCGCAAGAACTGGTTCGCCAGGGCCGTCCGCCCCAGGTCGAGAAACGGCTCGACCTCGGCGGAGCGGCACACCCGGCACGCGATCCTTTGTTCCAACGCTGGCTCTGCCGCAATCACGCGCGCACCTCCTACTGCACGAACGGCGAGCACAGCTGCGAGCCGTGGACTTCGGGCCCCACGGAGATTTCTTTCAACCCCTGGAGCGCCGCGCGCACCGCCGGCTGCCGCTCGGGCCTGACGAGAAAGAGAAGAAAGCCGCCGCCGCCCGCGCCGCAGAGCTTTCCTCCCAGGGCGCCGGCCGCCATCGCCTGGCGATACCAGCGGTCGATTTCCGCGGTGGTGATTTTGCTCGCGAGCTGGCGCTTTAGCTGCCATCCCTCGTCGAGAATGCGGCCGAACTTCTCGATGTCGAAGCTTCCGTTCCCCGACAGCCGCTGCAGCGCCACCGCGTGATCGCGCATCCTGAGGAGCGACTCCATCTTCGCCGGCGTGTTGGCCTTTTGCTCCGCCAGCACCGAGCTACTGTCGCGCTGGTGCCCGGTCCAGAACATCAGGATCGATTCGAACAGCCTCTTGAGCCCGCCGTTGTTCAAGCGCTGCGGCTCCACGGTGACGACGCCGCCGGACCTGAAAGAGAAGAAGTTAAGGCCGCCGAACGCGGCCGCGTACTGGTCCTGCTTTCCGATCGGCTGCTTGAGAACGTCGATCTCGATATGCGAGGCCTCCTCGGCGAGCTGCCCCGCCGAAACCCGCTCGCCGCGAAACGCGTGCAGCGCGTTGAGCAGGCCCACCGCGAAGGCGCTCGAACCTCCGAGGCCGGTGGACGCGGGCAAGTCGGCCACGGTGCTGATGTAGATGGGCGGCTCGATTTCGAGAAAGCGCAGGCATTCGCGCGCGATGTCGTTCTCGATCTCCTCGACGCGGTTGACGGTCTCGCTCTTGGAATAGTTGAGCCGGATCGACTCGTTGAAGACCTTGCCGTGTCGCTTGACGGTCACGTAGATGTACTTGTCGATCGCGCTGCTGAAGACGGCGCCGGGCGCGCGCTCGTAGAACTCCGCCAGGTCGGTGCCGCCCCCCGCGAAGCTCACCCTGAGCGGCGTGCGCGTCATCAGGATTCCGGGATCGCCGTTTCTCGCGTAGTTAGCCATGCTTGAGCGCCCAGTCGTAGGGAATTTCCGGCGTGAACGGGTCCAGCCGGATCATCTCGTTCGGATCGTGCGGCTCGGTGGCGCAGTTCGCCATGATGACCATCTTGTCGCCGAAGGTCTTGTAGCCGTTGGCGATGCCGGGCGGGATCTGCACGAGGCAGTAGTTGTCCTCGCCGAAAAAGACCTCCTGCAGCGCGCCGCGCGTCGGCGAATGCTCGCGCAAATCGTACATGACGAGCTTGGCGCGTCCCGAGATGACGGCGTTGTTCACGGTCATCGTCTTGTGGACATGCCACGCCTTGATCACCCCCGGCCACGCGCAGGAGAAATAGATCTCGCCGAAGCCGATAAAGTGCGGGTCGGTCGCCTTGAGCATGTGCATGATCTTGCCCCGCTCGTCGACGATCTGTTTGAGCGGGATGATTTTGACGCCGTCGATCATGGCCTTTCCCCCGCGCGCGCCATTTTTTGCTGCTCGGCGCCCGCGCGCCAGCTGAGCTCGCCGTCCAGCTGGCCCGTGTCGAGCAGGTACCTGAGCCACAACAGGCGCGTAAAGCGCTTGTCCGTAAAGTCCCCGTAGGTGAGGCCGATCGAGCGCAAGGCCCGAGAAAGCTCGCGCGCGCCGCTCTCGGCGTTCCACTGAAACTCGAACTCGGGAAAGGCGCGCGCGAACTTCCCGAAATCGGCCTTGTAGGTGCGCTGGTCGGCCCCGCTCTGCGCCTTGACCTCGAGCCTGCAGCCCGGCACCGCGCGCGCCGCGATCTCCGCCAGCTCGATGATCTGATAGTTCAAGTGGTTGGCGCCGGTGTTGAACGCCTGGTTATGAACCTTCTCCGCCGGCGCCTCGAGGACGGTCATGAAGGCGCGGGCGACATCGCGCACGTGAATCACGGGCCGCCAGGGCTTGCCGTCGCTGTGGACGATCACTTTGCCCGTGGTGACGGCGGCGCCGATCAGATCGTTGAGGACGGTGTCGAAGCGCATCCGCGGCGAAAGGCCGTAGATCGTGCCGTTGCGGAGAAAGGTCGGGGAGAAGTCGCGGTCGGCGAGAGCCGCGATCGCGCGCTCCGCCAGGACTTTCGAGCGCGCGTACTCCGTCCTCGGGTCAAGCGGCGCGTCCTCGTTCACTTCCGCCGCTTCGGACATGCCGTACATGATGCACGACGACGAGAACAAAAACCGCCTGACCCCGGCGGCCTTCGCGCGCTCGGCCAGGCGCACGCTCGCTTCGTAGTTGATCTGGCGCGTCCAGCCGGCGTCGAGATTGCCGACCGGATCGTTGCTCAAGGCGGCGAGGTGAATCGCCGCGTCGAATCCGCGCAGGTCGCTCTCGCCGAGCGCGCGAATGTCCTTGCGGATCGACGGCAGGCTCACCGGATCGGGCACCAGCGTGCACCGGCTGAAGTAGCCGGCGTCGACGCCGACGACTTCGTAGCCCGCGCGCGCTAAGGCCGGCGCCATGACCGAGCCGATGTAGCCCTCATGCCCCGTGATCAGGATTCGTTTTTTCGCCATGTTGCGTGCCTCCCGAAGCCGCTTCGCCGCCGAGCATCGACTGCGCCCAATAGAGGAGCGGCCGCTCGCCGGTGACCTGGACGAACATGCACCCCGCGCGCCGGGCGGCTTCGCCGTCGCGCGGGTCGTCGCCGATAAAAAGCGTGCGGCTCAAGTCGAGGTGCAGATCGCGCTGCGCCTGGAACAGCATGCCGGGGCTGGGCTTGCGGCACTCGCAGCCCGCCTCCCAGCCGTGCGGGCAATAATAGACCGCCTCGATCTCGCCCCCGGCAAGCCAGGCCTCCTGCTGCATCCGGCGGTGGATCTCGCTCAAGTCCAATTCCGTCATCTGGCCGCGCGCGATCCCCGCCTGGTTCGAGATCACCACCACGCGATAGCCGCTCTCGTTGAGCAGCCTGAGCGCCTCCCGCGCGCCCGGCAACCACTCGAACTCCGACCACTTGCGGACATAGCGCGCGCGCGGCGGACGGCGGTTGAGGACGCCGTCGCGATCGAGGATGATCGTCTTGCGCCGCTTGAAGAACTCCGCGGTGAGCGGCAGCCGGTGATGCGCGCCGACGCTGTAATAACGGTGATCGGTGACGAACGCGGCGAGCTGCCTGCGCGCCGTAAGGCGCGGATACACGGTCGTCTCGAGCAAAGCATTCTCGTATCCCAGCTCTTCGACGATTTTCTTTTGCACGATGGCGTAGCTGATCTCCACGCCGTTGAGCGCGGGATGGCTGCAGCTCTTGTCGTAGACCGAGACCCAGCCGTCGGGCTCGACGCGCACGCTGTTGCGCGTGTAGCCGTCCTTGTTCGTGTAGACCGTGATCATCGCCGGCGCGCCCATCGCGCAATACTTCTCCCACATGCGCTCGATTTGCATCGGCCAGTAGTTGTCGCAGTACAGGAGCAAAAAGCACGGCTCCAGGTAGGGCTCGGCGAGCTTGACGCGCCGGGCGGTCTCGTCCTCGACCGCGCTCACCGAGTACTCCACCCTGATGCCCCAGCGACTGCCGTCGCCGAAGTGGTTCTGCACGACCTCGGGAAGATAGCCGAGCAGCACCAGCACCCGTTCGAAGCCTTGCTCGCGGAGCTGCTCGATTTGATATTCGAGAAAAGGCTTCCCCAGGATCTCCACCATGGGCTTCGGGCGCGTGTCGGTCAGAGGCCGCAGCCGCGTTCCCCGTCCCCCGGCAAGAATCACCGCCTGCGTCGGGCGGCTCGTCAAAGATCGATCTTGTCGCATGGCGCTTGCTGTTTTAGGCGCCCTCAGAGGCGCCGGCCAGTCGGCCCGGCGGGGGCGAGGCGGGCCGGAGAGCCCGGTCCTTTGGCCGCCGCCCGCGGCAGCTGCATCAAGCAGGTCGTCAGGATGTGGCACAAAAGCGAGTGGGCGCTTTCCACCAGGCCGTAAGCTCCCTTCTCGGTGGCAACCCAGATGCAATCGTCGACCTTGCTGATCAGAGAGCCGCCGTCGAAGCCGAGAAAACCAATCGTGAGAAGGCCGCGCTCGCGGGCCAGCTCGACCGCCTTGACGAGATTGGCCGAGTTTCCGCTCGCCGAGATGACGACCAGGACATCTCCGGCGCGCGCGAAATTTTCCAGCTGGCCGGAAAAGACCCGCTCGTAGCCCTCGTCGTTGGCGAGCGCGGTGAGCCAGCAGACATTGTCGCTCAAGCTCATGACGCGGAGCGGCGCCTGGCCGGGGCGTTTCGTCGCCTTGCCGAGATCGTTGACCCAGTGCGACGCCGTGGCCGCGCTGCCGCCGTTGCCCGCCACATAGATCGTCGCGCCGCGAGCGACCGCGTCGCGCAGGTGCCGCACGACCCGGCCGATCGCCTGCGGATCAATTTGCCGCAACAGCGCCGTGAATGCCTCGAGATAATCGAGCGCGATCCGGCTTGCGCCGGCGCTCTCGCCGTTGGTTGCCATGATACCTCCTTGTCTCGGAAGCGCGCCGCGCCCGAGTCATTGAAGCGCAGCGCGGGAGCCGCTTCAGGCCGAGAAAACGGATCAATTCTTTGGTCAAGCGCTCACCGGCGCGCGCAGGCGAAAAGAAGCGGCTGATCGCGGACGCCGCCCGCGCTCGGACCGAGCCGGCGCGCGTGGGCAAAAGAGGTGTTTTTCATAACCGTCCTGACGATCGCGTCGATCCGGGCCGACGGCGAACTGCCGCCCTCGACATCAAAGAAAAGGACCGAGCGCGTGAGCCGCTCCAGCGCGCGCAAGCTCTCGGCCAAGCGGTCAAAGGCGCCTGCGCCCGGCGGTTCGCGCAAACGGCCGAGGAAAACGACGACATCGAAAGCGCGAGCGCATTTTTGCGCAAAGGCGGCAAAATCACTTTGCACGAGCTGCTCCGCGGTCAGGCCATACGCGACGCGCCCCACGTGAAGCGCGGCGGGATCGGCCTCCACCCCCAAGCTTGCGAAGCCGCGCCTGGCGAATTCCTTCACGAACCAGCCGTACGCGCACGCGAGATCCAGGACGGATGTGTCGGCCGGCCGGTGATTTTTCTCGGCGAGAAAGGCGAGCATCGCCGAAAGCCCGTCGCGGCAGGAGCGCAGAACTTTCCACGAGCTATCGAACTCCGGCGCCTCGATCGGCTGGAGCAGCGTTTTTTCCCCGTTCGGGCTGGCTTTGAGAACAAGGGCCTGAAGCCCGCTTGGCGCCGGCGCGCGCAAAACCGCCACCGTTCGGCGCCGGTGCCCCAGCGCCCAGGCCGCCGCCAGCCTGTGATGCCCGTCGGCGATCTCGTAAACCTGCGGCGTCAATGTCTCCCGCACCACAGGAAGGTTCCCGGGCCGGGTATGATCCCGCTCGGACGGAAAGGGGACCTCGCGGGCATCGCCCGTCCTGATGCGCTCGTAGAGCTCGAGAAACGCGCGCGCCTGAGCGCGAATCCCTCCCGGCTCGCGTTGCCCGAAGTAGGCGCCGAGAAACCGAATGCAGCGCGCCGCGTTCTGAAAGTATGCCGTTTTCTCGAACACCTTGGGCTCCAGTATCCCGTCACCCAGCGCGCGGTATTGCTCCAGGAACTCGACGTAAAGCGAGCTTTCCAGACGCGCCGACGCCCGCTGCCAATCGCCGGTGAGCTCCGCCCACGAAGCCGCGTCGTAGATTCCCTCGCCGCCGACGAGAAGCCGCCTCAGGTCGATCGTCGTGACGCAAAGCCGCCGTTTTGGCGCGCCGGCAAGCCCGCGCCAGAGCCGCGCGTAGCGATCTTTGAAGGCCGCGGGCACAAAGCGCTTGAAGACGTGGGCGTCCATGCTGCTCGAGGGGCCGTCCAGCTTGGCGATGCAAGGCGCGCGGCGTTTTGCGCCGCGCCACCGATCTTTTTTCGCGTTTCGCTCCGGGAGATCGGCGATCGGAAAACCCGCCGTCAGGAATTGGGCTGACCGTCGGCGGCGGCTTGCCGGTTGATCTCGACCACCGCCCCCTGTCTTTTGAAATTCAGAATCCAGCGGCTTTCGACGACGACCTTGCCGCCGTCGCGTTTGGTGTGCACGAGCTTTCCTTGCCACTCGCCGCTATGAACGAGCTCCGACTCGATCTGATCCCTCGGCTTGGGGAATCGCGTTCGCAGGAGATCGTGGCTCAGCCGGCCCACGGCTTCCTCCTTTTTCCAGCCGTAGAGCTGCTCGGCGCGGCGGTTCCAAAATTCGATCCTGCCTTCGATCGTGCGCGCGATCACGCTTTCCGCCACGCGATCGAGCAGGTGCTCGTGGTTGTTCTCGATCAGCTCGGGATGTTCAACGATGAGCTTTTCGCGTCTCGCCGCGGCGGCGCGCCGGCCCGCAATCCGCTCGACAAGCCAGCGCAAGATCCGCCGCTGCCGGTCCCGAAGCGCGCTCTCCTGATCGGCGCCCAGATGCGGCGACCAGTTTGCAAAGGGGTTGCCGCGCCGGCAGCCCGGCAGGTGCGCGTACTTTATGCCCAGCTTCCAGGCGACGAAATTGAGGCTTAACTGATCGCGCCGGCTTCCCGAGGAAAGCTCTCTCCACCACTCTTCGTTGAACGCGTTGACTTCGGGAGTGTTCCGCCTGACGAGAATCGTGGTTTCCACCAGGCCGTTGTTGTCGGGATAGCCGATGCGCCGGTACTTGGCCATCTGGCGGCGGATCACGCGCGCGTCGTCTTTTTTGTTGGCGATGCAGGCCGCGGCTTCCTGATACAGGCACTCGCGGCGGCCGTAAGTGTCCGGGTACTGGAAAGTGGCGATGCCGCAATCCTCGAGAAAGCTCACCATCGTCGCCGGGTCGGCGACCAGCCGCATCGAGGCATCGATCCAGATCGAGACGTCGTGAGGCGGCAGGACCTTGTGCGGCAACAGTTTGTAGCGGCGCGCCTCGCGTATCTGCTCGTCCAAAGAGTTGAAGCGCCGCTCCTCGCGAATAACCTCCCAGCCGCTCGCCGTTTCGTCCGGTTGATCCGTAAAGCAGAGCGACTTGACGGCGCCGAACGGGTGGCCCTTCAGATGGTCATAGGGACCGAAGATCGTCGTGTAAACGATCAGTCTCTGCTTTTCCGAGTTGCCCGACCAAGCCAATGCGGTTGCTCCTGATCGATTTGGAGCGCTTGTCTGAAGCGAAGCGAAAAGAACGGCAGCTTTCGCCTCTCGCTGGCGGCGCGCTCGAAGAAGGCGCGCGGCGGGCAAAAACGGGTCGTCGCGGTTCGGCTGTCCAATCGGGGGCACCGCTCAGCAGCTCAGAGGTCGAAGTTCTCATGGTTCGGTAAGAAGAAAACGGGCGGGCAGTTGGATCGCCGCGCGGACGGCAAGGATTTTAGGATCGTCCCGGCGCGCCTGTACTGGAGCCGGGCTTTACAGCGCGGATACCGATGACGACCTCGTAGTCGGGGTCGTGGTAATCGAGCTCTCGGCGCCGGAGCTCTTGCGCCGTCAGGCCGTGCAAGAAAGCCGCCGCCGCGAGCACGTTGCCGTATGCGCAAACCGAGACGTGGTCTGCGGGAAATCGCTCTTCGAACAGCCGGCGCGCCGAGAGCGAAGTGAAGCGCCAGTATTCGCCCCAGCGGTCCATGTCGTAGCGGGAGATCCGGCTGATGCCGTGACCGGTGGCGAGCAAAGTCCCGCCCGGGCGGAGAATGCGATGGAGGGTTCTTACGGCGGCGCGCACGTCATAGATAAACTGCAGGGTCTGGGTCAAGATGATGCAATCGAAGATCTCCGCTTCGATCGCGCGCCCATCGGTGAGGTCGGCGATGATCGTCGCTTTCGGATTGCCCGCCCCGCAGTAGAGGATGTCGGACCGGCACACGCGCGCGCCGCCGAAGCGCCGCGTATAAGTGTCTTCCGCGACTTCGAGCACCCGCCCGCGCACGTCGGTCGCATGCCGTTCCAGAAATTGTTCGATATAGTAGCGGTCGATGACCTGCCCGTACCCAAAACCAAAGTTTGCGTCGATGGGGCGCACCCGCCGGAGCGATCCAAAGCGGATCCAGCCCACCGGCGGCCGGCGGCTCCAGCGGCGGCGCCGCTCTTGCACTTTGCGGATAACGGCCGCGGGAAGGACCGCCTTGACGAGGCTTTTCGCTCCCTCGCGAAGCCGAAAGCCGTCAAAGCGCGACTGCCGCGCAAGGCTCGCGCGATATTTGCGCCGCGCCGCAAACGACATCGTAAAAGACGACAATCGCGCGCGCGATCAACGCGGCGAGCGCAGCACGGTCGGCAGGCGCGCGGGGCCGCAAGTTATCAGCGCCCGAAAGATCATAAGAGACAGGCCGGGACCCAGCTTGGCGGGATTCTGAAGAACGGCGCAAAAAGCGGCATAGCCCGCCTCCCGGGCCGCTCCCCGCATCGCGCGGAGCCCCGACGCCAGCTCCGCCCAGATCTCGGACAACAGCAGCCGCAGCGCAAGCCGCTCTCTGAGCCCTCGCGGTCCTGCGGCTTGCCGTGCCTGTTGCGCGAACGCCTGCGCGACGGCCACGGGCGACTCGGCCGCAAGCGCGAGGCGCCGCACCTTGCGCGCGATCCAGGACCTCGCCCACGGCTCGCCGGCGATCCAGGGAAACTCTTGAAGCGCTTTTAGGACATGCGCGCGCATGCGCTCGAGGTCTCCGGTCATGTCGAGCAGGTCCGCAACGCGCAGTCCGACGCGCGCCCGGGCTTCGCGCCCGAGCTGTGCATCTTCCGGGCTCACAGGCTCGAGCAGAGCGAGAGCCTTGTCGATCACGCGGCGGAAGTTGGTCCGCTCCTCGGCGGCGGCCGAAAGAAAGATTCCCTGTCTGGACGCCCGGTAGATCGCGACCGGGGCGGGCACGAACCTGAAACGAAAATGAAATGCCAGGCGAAGGGACATATCGTAGTCGATGTTGGATCGGAGCGTCTCGTCGAAACACCCGGCGGTGGCAAACGCCTCGCGGCGGACAAGGCAGCTGTTCATGCCCGCGTAGCTGTTGCGCAGGAGCTCGCGAAAAATCGACCCGTTGGGCGCGATGCGCGCGTCCGGCCACACCGAGACGCGATTTTCGGACCTCACGATAATCTGGCCGTAGGCGACGGCGCTGTCAGGGTCGGCTTCGAGCACGGGCAGCAGCACGGCCAGCTTGTAAGGGAGCCAGAGATCGTCGTCGTCGAGAAACGCAATGTAATCGCCGCTGCTCGCCTCGATCCCCGTGTTCCGCGCGCTCGCAAGGCCGCAATTTACATCCAGCCGTATATACCGGATGTCGTTCCGCCGGCGCATGGCTTCCGGCGTGTCATCCGACGACGCGTCATCGACAACGATGGTCTCCAGCTCGAACAGCTCGCCCGCTTTTTCCTGCGCGCCAACGGACGCAAGCGCCTGCTCGAGAAGCGGGCGGCGGTTGCGCGTGGCGATGACGACGCTGACGGTCGGCTTTGCTTGGTGCTGCATCGCGGGCTTTTCCTGCGCGGCCGATCACGGATGAGCGAGGCCTTGCGGCCTCCGCAAGGGACCGCTCGAGGGGAGGCGATCGGCAAAGCGGCACACGCTGCCGGTCGCCATCGAGTGCATGACGGTTTCCAGCAGTTGGACCGTTCTCAGGCCTTCCTCTCCGGGCACGCTCGGCGGTTTCCCGCTTCGCACCGAGTCGGCAAACTGGCGGAGCTCCTCTTTGTAGCCGTTTGCGCCCCAGGTACTTTTCCAGGGAATTTTCTCGACGCGGTCCTGCGAGTCTTCATAGGTGCATATCGTCAGTTTTTGCGAGAGATCCTTGTCCGGAAACTGAATGAATCCTTTAGGACCCATGACATCGATCTGAAGACGGTGCGGCCGGCAGCCGCGGATATCCCAACCGAAGCCGCGGAGAGCGTAGGAATCGGCAAACAGAACCTTGTCTCCCGACGCAAAGCTTAAACAGACAGCGAGCGTGTCCACGGCCGAAGTCTTCTCCGGCTTGTATCGCCCGCCGATGCCAAACACGACCTCCGGGTCGCCGAAGATGTGGCGCACAAAATCCAGACCGTGCGAGTATTCCCACAGAGGGCCGCCGCCCAGCCGCTCGTCGAACACCCATCTTTGCGGCGATCCGCCGCGCGGGCTCATGATGTACTGGAAAAAGACCGGCCGCCCGATCTGGCCGCTCAGGATAGCGTCGCGTATTCTGCCCCGCTCGCTCGAAGCGCGCAGGACATAGCCGATTTGAAGAACGACGCCAGCCTTTTGCGTCGCTTCGATCATCTTTTCGCAATCGGCCGAGCTCATCGCCATCGGCTTCTCGCAGAAGACGTGCTTGCCCGCGCACGCCGCCGCGATCGTGATCTCGGGGTGTGAAGCGGGCGGCGTGTCCACGAGCACGGCCTCGATATCGCTCCTCGCGAGCAGCTTTTTATAGTCCGTATAACCGTCGCGTATGCCGGCGTTCTCCTTGACGAGCGCAAGCCGCCGCTCGTCGAGGTCCGAAACGGCGCCAATCTCGATGTCCTCCACTCCCGGATCCGGCTCCTTCGGCCTTGCCGGCCTTCCCCGGCCGAGGAGCGTTCGCGCGAGTCGCCGGCCGGTTCCGACGAGGTCCATCTTTTTCGCGCGCTTCTCGGGCGGCCTGCGGTAGCGGTCGCCGAGAATGACGCGCGCATGAAGCTCGCCGATTTCCCCCAAACCGATGATGCCGACCGTTACCGGTTTTGTGTCCATAGGTCTCCTTCCGTCGCGGTCGTGCGTCTGCGCAGGCGCGCCCGAAACGCCTTCAAGCCCAGAGCGCCGGCCGCGTTTCGCGTCAGCGCTTTAAACGTTCGCCTCACCGAGGTGAGCTCTTCCTGCAAGCGCGACGCTTGTTCCTCCAGTTTCGCCAATCGCTGGCACTTGGACGCATAATGGCTCGGATGCACGAGCGCCAATTGCGAGCGGGCGGTCCTTCGCGCCGCCTCCGCCAGCAGCGGATAGCTCGCGACGCGGTCTTTTTGCACAAAGAGCAGCGTGTTTTGCGCGTACCACCAAAGCACACGCGGGTTTTGCCAGACCTCTCTCCGTATGCAGTCGATCACCGCGTAGCCGCAATCTTCAAACAGTCTGGCCCAGTACTCCGGCCACTGCTCGTTGACATGATGCGTCCCGCCCTGGCCCGGAATCGCCGCGGAGAACAACACCGCAGGCGCCAAGCCGACGAGCGAGCCGACAAAGGCGCCCGCGGACTGGGCGGGCAGATGCTCGGCGACTTCCAACGAGATTGCGAGGTCAAAAGTTCGCGCGGCTTTGAAAGGCTCTTCGAGGTTCGCGCGCGCGAACAACTCTTCGGGGATTACGAGGTGTTTTTTGTCCACCCAATGGCCCTCGACCCCGAACACATCACCGACGCCCAGCTTTTGGAAAACGTCCAGCCACGTTCCCACGCCGCAGCCGACATCGATCACCGACTTTGCCGCCGTCCACTGGAGGACGAGCGGGCAAATCGCCTCGGCGGAAGATCGCGTCGCCGCGTCGCGCTGCCGGTAAAACTTATCGGGATGGTAATGCATCCGCGACGCTTTCCGGGCGGCCGCGCGGCGCGGCAGCGCCCTCGAGCAGATGCCAGCGCTGCTCGAGCACGAAAAAGCCGTTCCACGGCACCTTGCCCGTCCCGTAGTAATCGGCGGGAATCACCGTCAGCCGAACGGCGTCTTCGACGAAATCGCCCGTTCTGTTTTCCAGATCCAACGCGACCTTGATCTTGTATTCGCCGGGAACGAGCGTGAGGCTGGGAATTTCGCACACGAACGTTTGCTCACCGACCCGCTCCACCAGCTTGCGCCCCGGCTGGAAGACGCTGTGCGCGGTAAAGACCCGTTGCCCGAGAAGGCTGTCGAACCCCAGGCCGACGTTAAAATTGGCGCTGGGCTTATCCAAGCGAAAATGAATCTTGGCCGTGAGAGGGGCGCCCATCTTTAAGCGCCCGTTGCACGGCCTGTGCCGATCCGTGAAGAGCTCCAGGCCGGTCAGGAGCGGCTTGTATTTGGGCGGCCGGCCCGGGTGTTCCGTAAGATCGATCATTTCGCCGACGCGCCGCGCGTTTCCCCCGCCGTCGCTGTGCAGGTAGTGTTCGATCCCCGCTTTCGTGTCGCCGGAAAACGCGATCCTTCCCTCCTGCATGACGATCGCTCTCTGGCAGAGGTGCTCGACCGCTCCGAGATTGTGGCTGACGAAAAGGACCGTGCGCCCTTCGTTGGCGAGGTTTTCCATTTTTCCCAAGCACTTTCCCTGGAAGCGGAGGTCTCCCACCGCCAAGACTTCATCGACCAGGAGGATGTCGGTCTCGAGATGCGCCGCGACGGCAAACGCAAGGCGCATGTGCATGCCGCTGGAGTAGTGCTTCACCGGCGTATCGATGAATTTTTCCACGCCCGA
The DNA here is from genome assembly GCA_035559995.1 of Candidatus Acidiferrales bacterium. Classification (GTDB taxonomy): domain Bacteria; phylum Desulfobacterota; class Binatia; order UBA9968; family UBA9968; genus DATMAM01. The sequence continues at coordinate 149,462 of DATMAM010000032.1, read as the reverse complement.
GAAGTCCACGATCTCGTCGAACTTCCGCGTTATTTCGGCGCGCGACATGCCGAGGATCGCGCCATTCAAATAGATGTTCTCGCGTCCGGTGAGCTCGGGATGAAAGCCGGTACCCACCTCGAGCAGCGAGCCGATCCGGCCGCGGATATCGGCATAGCCCGAAGTCGGTTCCGTGATGCGCGACAGGATCTTGAGGAGCGTGCTCTTGCCGGCGCCGTTTCGGCCGATGATGCCGACAATCTCGCCGTGAGCGACCTGAAACGATACGTCTTTTAAAGCCCAGACGGCCGCTTGCGGCTCCTCGCTCCGCTTGCGGCCAAAAAGCTCGCGCGCGCGGCGCAATGAGCCGGCTAAACTTTCGGCCAGCGCGTCCCGTAACGTCAGGTAGCGCGGCTCAGCGCGGCCGATGTGATAGAGCTTGCTCAAGCCCTCCGCTCTTATCGCCAACTCCCCCATGCTGATGGAATGCCCCTTTACGTTTTGGAATGAATGCTAGGATCGCTTCGCAGGGCAATCCTCTGTGGTTGCCGCCACGACCGCGCCCTTCAGAGTTCGACGCTCGGCCGCCGAATCATTCAGACGACGTCGGCAAAGCTTTTTTCCATGCGCCGGAAATAGTACGCGCCGGAGACGAGAACCAGCAGCGCCACCATGGACGAGACCAAAAGCATGGGCCCGGGTCCGGTGCCGGTCTGAAGCAGCGCCCAGCGAAACCCTTCGACGACGCCCGCCATCGGGTTCAGGCCGTAAACCGTGCGCCACGGCTCCGAAATCAGGCTGCTGGGGTACGCGATCGGCGTCGCGAAAAGCCAGCACTGCGTGAGAAACGGCACCGTGTAGCGCACGTCGCGATAATAGACATTGAACGCCGAAAGCCACATGCTCACTCCCAGCGACGTCACCAGCGCCAGCAGGACAAACGCCGGGAGCCACAGCGCGCGAATTCCGGGAACGATGCCGTAATAAGCCATGAGCCCCAGGAGCACCGCGAAGGCGGGAAAAAAATCCACCAGAGCCGACAGCGTCGTCGCGAGCGGCACCGCAAGCCGGGGAAAATAGACCTTCTTGATGAGATTGGCGCTGTTGACCAGGCTATTCGACGACTGCAAGAGCCCGTGTGAAAAGAAAGCCCAGGGCACCAGGGCGGCATAGGTGAAAATCGGGTACGGGACGCCGTCCGAAGGCATCCTCGCCAGGCGGCCGAAAAACACGCTAAAGATGAGCATCGTAAAAAGCGGCTGGAGGACCGCCCACGCCACGCCCAGCAGGGTCTGCTTGTAGCGCACTTTGACGTCGCGCCACGTGAGAAAGTAAAGGAGCTCCCGGTACTGCCACAGCTCGCCGAGCTTGAGCGATACCCAGCCGCGCGACGGCGCGATCCGGATCACGGGGAGTTCGGCGACGGAATTCATGTAGCGCTCCTGGAAAGGACAACTTTAAAGATTGTTTTGAAGATCAGTGAAAGGTCATACGCGAATGAGGCCCGCCGGACGTATTGCTTGGCGAGCGCGATCTTGTCCGGCAAGAGGCGCCGCACGTACTCCGTTTCAGGATTGGGCGACCGGCCGAGAATGCCAGCCTCGTCGCTGTACTTGAGCGAAGCGAGGTCGGTCAATCCGGGCTTGACCTTGAGGATCTCCTCGTAATCTTCGCGAAAAAGCTCGACGTAGCGCGCCAGCTCGGGACGCGGGCCGACCAACGTCATGTCGCCTTTGAGCACGTTCCACAACTGCGGCAGCTCGTCGATCTTCGTCCTGCGGAGGATCCGCCCCAGGCGCGTAATGCGCGGGTCTTCCCCGACAGTGATCGCAAGCCCGCGCTGCGGCGCCTCCTTCACCATCGTGCGAAACTTGTAGATCAGAAAAGGGCGAAACCTTTTCCCGATCCTCTCCTGTCTAAAGAACACCGGGCCCGGCGAGTCCAGTTTGATCAACACCGCCACCACCGCGAAAAGCGGCGCGAGCGCGATGAGCCCGGCCAGAGAGGCGACGATATCGAACGCGCGCTTCATTAACGTCGGTACCTCGCGGCGATCCCGCGCACCGCGGCGATGACGTCGTCGACATCTTCGCCGGTCATCTTCGGATAAATCGGCAGCGACACGATCCGCTCGTACGCGAACGAGGCGCGCGGGAAATCCTGCGGCCGGTAGCCGAAGGCGTCCCGATAATAGGGATGGCGGTGAAGCGGGATAAAGTGGACCGAGGCGCCGATGTTCGCGCGCTTGAGCTCCTCGATGAACTCGTTGCGGCCGATCGTGAGCCGCTCGAGCTCGAGCTGGATCACGTAAAGATGCCATGCGTGGTCGATCCCCGGCCGGCACGCGGGCGTGCGCACGGCGGCGAGATCGGAAAAGCCGTCGCCGTACGCCGCGGCGATTCGCCTTCTTGCCGCGGCAAACGCCTCGCACTTCTTGAGCTGCTCGACTCCCAGGCCCGCCGCCAGATCCGTAAGATTGTACTTGTAGCCGGGACGGACCACCTCGTAGTACCACGAGCCTTCGGCGCTGTAGCGATTCCAGGCGTCGTGGCTGATGCCGTGGAGGCTCAAACCGCGCATCGTCTGCGCCCAGTCGGCATTTTCCGTCGTCGCCATCCCGCCTTCGCCCGTCGTGATCGTCTTGGTCGCGTAGAAGGAAAAACAGGTGATGTCGCCGATCGCGCCGACCATCCGGCCGCGATGGCGCGCGGGCAGCGCATGCGCCGCGTCCTCGATCACGCGCAGGCCGTGATCGCGCGCGAACTCGCGGATGCGGTCCATCTCGCACGGGTGGCCGCCGAAGTGGACCGGGACAATCGCCCTCGTCTTTGGCGTGAGCGCCCTTTCCAGGCGTTCGGGATCGATGTTGAGCGTGTCCGGCTCGCAGTCGACGAGCACAGGCCGCGCTCCCAGGTACAGGACGACCTCGGCGGTCGCGGCGAACGTCATGGTCGGCACGATGACCTCGTCGCCGGGGCCGACGCCGGCCGCCGCCAGCGCCAGATGCAGCGCCGCCGTTCCTGAATTCACCGCGACGGCATGGCTGGCGCCGACGAAGTCGCAAAACCGGTTTTCGAATTCCTTCACCTTGCGGCCCGTCGTCAGCCAGCCGGATTTGAGCACCTCCACGACCGCGGCAATCTCCTCGTCCTCGATAACGGGACGATGAAACGGCAAAAAGCGCTCGCGGCGCGCGCGGGCGCGCGCGGCGGGATGTGGCATCGATCTGACCATGGCGCGGCTCAAACTGTGCGCCTGCGCTTAGCGGGCGCGCGGACTTTTTCGAATCGCTCCGAGATAGTGCGTGCACAACCACGGGATCTTGGCGAGAAGCTCGCAGCCGATCCAAGAATAGGGCGCCAGCGAGCGCGCCAGGGGCGGCGCCAGCGTGACGCGCTCGAGTGCGATCGTGCAGCCGGGAAAAAGGCTTGCGATCTCTTCGCGCTTGACGGCGCGCACGTCGGGGTTTCGCGGGTTATCGCGGTAAAAGTCGTACCATAGAATTAGGCCGTCGGACTTGAGCACACGAAGCATCTCGGCGGCGACCTGTCGCCTGACCGAAGCGCTCGAGATCGAGGTCATCATCGTCGCCTGCAGGACGATGTCCATCGCGCCATCAGCGATGGGCAGCGCGGCCGCGTTACCTTGCCGGATCGTAAACGGCGCCGGGCAAAGCGCGCGCGCCTCGGCGACCCGGTCTTCCAGTAGCTCGATACCGTGCAGGTTTTCCGGCGACGCGCCCCACTTGGCAAACTCCCGCAGCCAGTGGCCGTTGCCGCAGCCGACCTCGAGAATGGAGCGCGTCTGGAGATCGGCAAACCCGTGAGCGCGCAGACAGGCCAGCACGCGCCGCTCGAGATGCTGCACGGTAAAGAGATGGCCGCTCGTAAACCACGAATAGCGCCGGTCACGCGCTAGGCGCCGGCGCGCGTACGCCGCGCGTATGCGCGCCTCTTCGAGGTCCGCCGACTCGGCGAGGGAAGCCATGCGCGTCCTGCTAGACGAGCGCGCGCCGCTTGTCCTCGGCCGCCGCCCGGGTGCCGATTCCGCCGCGGTAGAAAGCGCGCATCTGATCGACCACGTATTGCTGCTCCCGGGCGGTAAGTTCCGGATAGACCGGCAGCGCCAGCGCCTCGCGCGCGGCGGCCTCGGCGCGCGGAAAATCGCCGGGGCGATAACCGAGACCCGAGAAGCACTCCTGCAGGTGGAGCGGCAGCGGGTAGTAGATTTCCGTCTCGATCCCGCGCGCGCGCAGAAACTCCTGCAGCCGGTCGCGCTCGCGGCAGCGGACCACGAACTGATTGTAAATATGGCCGGCGCTGTCCTCCGGCGGCGCCACCCATTCGAGAAGCTGCGCTTCCCGGAGGAGCTCCCGGTAGCGGTCGGCGTTACGACGGCGCGCCTCCGTCCAGCGCCGCAGGTGCTTGAGCTTCACGCGCAGAATCGCGGCCTGCAGGGCATCGAGGCGAAAATTCCCGCCCACGACCCGGTGATAATACTTCGGCTTTCCGCCGTGGACGCGCAGAACGCGAACTTTCTCGGCGAGCTCGGCGTCGTTGGTCGTGACCATGCCGCCGTCGCCGAACGCGCCCAGGTTTTTGCTCGGAAAAAACGAGAAGCATCCCAGGGTCCCGATCGCGCCCGCCTGCCGCCCGCTCTCGTCCGCCGCCCCGAGCGCCTGCGCGGCATCCTCGATCACGCACAGCCCCTGAGCGCGCGCGATCTCCAACAGCGGCTCCATGTCGGCCGGCCGGCCGAAAAGGTGAACCGGCATGATCGCCTTGGTTCGCGGCGTGACGCACGGGGCCGCCTCTTCTGGGTCCAAATTGAAGGTGCGCGCGTCGATATCGACGAACACCGGGCGCGCGCCGAGCCGCGCGATCACGCCGGCGGTCGCAAAAAATGAAAACGCGGTCGTCACGACCTCGTCGCCGGCGCCCACGCCGGTTGCCATCAGCGCGACCAGCAGCGCGTCCGTGCCCGAGGAGACGCCGACGGCGTGCCGCGCGCCGCAATAGGCGGCGATCTCCCCCTCCAGCGCCGCCACCTCCGGTCCCAGGACGAAGCTCTGCGCATCGCACACCCGGTCGATGGCGGCGCGGATTTCCGCGCGAATCGTCGCGTACTGCGCCTGGAGATCGAGCAAGGGAATCTTCATCATGCCGCACGCAGCTCCCGGCCGATCTTGCGATAGCGCTTCGCGCATGCCTGGCAGGCGCCGTCGCCTTCGGCGTTTACGTGGACGCGGTTGCCGCACGCGCACATCCAGCCGACCAGGCGCGCGGGGTTTCCCACCACCAGAGCGAAATCCGGCACATCGCGGGTCACCACCGCGCCGGCGCCGACAAAAGCGTAGCGGCCGATCGTGACGCCGCACACGATCGTGCAGTTGGCGCCCAGGGTGGCGCCGCGCCGCACGAGCGTCGGTCGAAGCTCGTCCATGCGCCGGATCTCGCTCCGGGGATTGTAAACGTTGGTGAAAACCATCGAGGGTCCGCAAAAAACGCCGTCTTCCAAAGTCACCCCTTCGTACACCGAGACATTGTTCTGGATCTTGACGCCGTTTCCGACCTGCACGTTCGGGCCGATGACGACGTTCTGGCCGATCCGGCAGTCTTTGCCGATGCGGCAATTTTTCAGGATGTGCGACACGTGCCAGATCGTTGTCCCTTCGCCGATCTCGACGTTCTCGTCGACGAACGCCGAGGGATGCACGTAATAGCTCGGCTTTGCCGGGGCGGTCGCGGCGCTCGACGAACGCTCGGGAATTCCGGCCCCCAGCGCCTCCTGGCACCGCTCGAGGACCGCGAGCACGCGCGCGCCCTCTTTCCCGTCCGTTCGGGGGCTCTCGCGCGTGCGCATGCATTCCAAGAAATGAGCGCACTCGGCGCGCAAAGGCTCCACCGGGTCGAGGCTGACCGGGCGCGCCTTCGCCCTGTCGGGAACCGGAACCTGCCCCTTCCAGAGAATGACGTGCGGGTAGAGAGTCAGCTTGTGGTCTTCGGCGACGTCGTCGAACACGGCCATCTGGCGCTCGCCGACGACCACGAGCTTCTGCTCCTTGTAGGGATGAAGCCAGGAAACGAAGATGTGCGCTTTGACCCCGCTCGGAAACGAGAGCAAACTCACCGTCACGTCGGCGATGCGATCGTGGAGATAGTTGCCTCCCTGCGCGTCGACCGATTCCGGCATCTCGCCCAACAGGCCGAGGATCACCGAGATGTCGTGCGGCGCGAACGACCACAGGATATTTTCTTCGCGCCGGATTTTTCCGAGATTGAGCCGGTTGGAATAGATATAGCGAATTCGGCCCAGCTCGCCGTTATCGATCAGCTCTTTGAGCTTGAGCACGGCCGGGTGATACCAGAGCAGGTGACCGACCATGAGAATTCGCCCCCGCTCAGCCGCAAGCTCTATCAGCGGCTCGGCTTCCGCAACCGAGAGGCAAAGGGGCTTTTCCACGAAAACGTCTTTGCCCGCCAGGAGCGCCTGGCGGACCAATCTGCCGTGCGTCTCGGCGGGGGTGGCAACGGCCACGCCGGCGATCTCGGCGTCGGACAGGACCTCCTCCACCGACGCCGCAAACCGGACCTGCGGGTAGCGCGCCTTGAACTCGGTTTCTTTTCTGCGGTCGGAGTCGCAGATAACGTGGAGCGCGTTCAGCTCGGCGAAATTGCGAATGAGATTTCGCCCCCAGTATCCGGCGCCGACGCACGCAACCTTAATGGCAGCTCGATCGGGCATAAAAATTTCCCTTCAATGGGCGACAAGCCGGGCGACCGGCCGCCGCCCCGACGCTCGCGTTGCTGAAAGTTCAAAAAACAGCGGTCATCCGCCGAGGAAGGCTTGCCGCGCAACAAGCCTTCAAGCCGACGAACTCGTTAACAAGTTTTCTCCAGCTCGGAAGCCGAAGATCGCGTCAGGCGCGTGAAAGTAAAGGAAGGCGCGCGGCCGAGCACGATGAAATCGAGGACGCCGCGAAGAAAACCGATGCCGTAGCCGAAATGGTAGCAGGCAAAAACCAGCGGCAAGGCCGGCAAGAACTCCCAGCCGCGGCGCGCCGCGGTTAACAGCGAGACGGCGAAATTTGCGCTTGCGTACGCGCCGAGCACGGCACCCGAAAGCCAGCGGGCGGCCGGGAAAAACGGCGCGCCGAAAGCGAGCGCGAGAACGCAGGCGACAAAGCCGCCGGGGACCAGATGGCGCACGGAGGCGGGGAGCCGGTGCTTCTGGATGACGCGGACCTTCCAGTAGCCGTATTGCAGATACTGAAAAAAGAGCGCCTTGAGCGACGCCCTCGGCCGGTACCAGCTCTTGATTCGCGGCGAATGCCAAATCGTGCCGCCGGCGCGCGTAAGCCGCAGGTTGAACTCGTCGTCTTGATTGCGCACGAGCGTTTCGTCGAACATGCCGACGCGCTCAAACACTTCGCGGCGGTAGAACCCGCCGAAGACCGTGTCGGCCGGACCTTCGTAGTACGGGTTGTGCCAGCGCGCGCCGCCCGCCGAAAAAGGACTGTGGTGCGCGATCGCGATCGCCCTTTGCAGCCACGAGTTCCCCTCGCACACCATGCTTCCGCCGACGTTGTCGGCGCCGGTCTCCTCGGAAACCTGCAGGCACGCCCGCAGATAGTCGGGCGCATAGCGGTTGTGCGCGCCCATCAGCGCGATAAAGCGCCCGCGCGCGCTTAAAATACCGGCGTTCATCGCGGCGGAAACGATTCGCTCCGGATTGTCGATCACCCGCAATCTCGCGTCTTTCTCCGCGTACCTGGAAAGGACCTCACGCGTGCCGTCGTCGGACATCCCGTCGGCCACGACAATCTCGAAGCCGCCGGGAACAGGCTCCTGCGCCAGAACCGATTCGAGGCAGTCTTCGATGTGTTCCCTTTCGTTGCGGCAGGGAATGACGGCGGAAACGGCCGGTCCTTGGACCTTCTCATTCATCATCGACCCGGGTGACAAAGCCGTCCAGGAACTGTCAAACATGTCTCCTGCGGCGCCTCTCTGAGTCCGCGCGATGCAAAATCCCGAAGAAAATACGCGGCAACCCTTTCGTTCGCGGCTGGCATCGGGCTTGCCTGGACGTTTACGACCGTTACAAGTTCCGCACGGGAGCCTGTTAAGGGCAAATCACTCGAAAGGGTGAGACGCAAAGCCGCTGGCCTAAGTTCCGCGTAAAGCGGGATACGGTAGCAGGGCTGCCTGGCGACCCAGTACCTTCTCGGTCTGGAGATCGCTCCTACAGATCCCAAAGCCGAGGAGGTACGAATGTCGTTTTACCGTTCTTTTCCCCGCGCCGTCATCCAGGTTGCGGCTCTCCTGTTTGCGCTCGCCGCATGGGCGGGCTTGGCCAACGCGGCTTCTTCCTGCACCCATTACGCGTCGCCCGCGGGAGGCGGCAACGGCTCATCGCCGACATCCCCGTTCAAGATCTCGAACTTTTGGTCTGTGGCCGCGCCCGGCGCGACGCTCTGCCTTTTGGACGGCCAATACACGGGCTCGGCCTCGATGATTAAGCCGCCGCAAAAACTGAACGGCACCTCGGCGGCACCGATTACCGTCAAGGCGCTGAACGACGGCAAGGTCACTATCGACGGACAGGGCGCGCTTACCCCGGTGAGTCTCTACTACAACGACTACTTCATCCTCGAAGGGTTCAACGCCCGAAACAGCTCGAGCAGCGTGATCTCTGTTTCGTATTCCAACCACAATGTCATCCGGCGGGTTGCCGCCTGGGACGCCGCCGACGGCAATCACTCGATCTTCGGCGTTCACAACAGCAACTACACGCTCCTTGAGGATGTCGCCGGCTGGGGCGTCGGGCGAAAAATCTTTGAGTCTTCCCAGGCGGGAAATTACACCACGATTCGGCGCGCCTGGGGGCGCTGGGAAGGCTCCCACGTGGTCGGCCCGAAAATGACCTACACGCTCGCCTACAACAACTATTATATGGTCTGCGAAAACTGCATCGGCACCTGGAGCGGCGAGCGCATGAAGGAGACCTACACGCTGCTCGACTACTACGGTAATCCCTGGACCGGCAGCGGCGGAGGAACCTACACCAACTACAGCGTCAATCAGCCCTACGGCGTCTTCGCCGTCGATGGCTTCAGCGAGGGTAAAGACCGTAACGCCAGGAGCAAAATCCTCGGCAGCCTCGCCTACGTGCGCGCGAGCGATCGCTTTCACCCCGCGCAGAGCATCTTTGTCACAAAAATCGACTCGTTCGAGGTCGCCCACACGGTAGCTTATGTACAGCCCGGATATCACACCACCAAGCGGCCGTTTGCGCTGTACAATCTGGCCACAGCCGTCGGCACGAACCTGGTCGCGAGAAGCCTCACGGGCGTCGGGACCGCGACGTCCTACTTCGCTTCGGATTGGACCACCAGCCTGCTAGCGATGGGCTCGGCCCTGAGCGCGGTCGGCAATATCTTTACCTCGACGGCGGGCGCCAATCTCTGCTACCGCTACAAGGACGCCGCGCTCACCTCCGAGCCCCTTTGGCCCTGGCCGATGAACGAGCGGATCAAAGAAGCGACGGCCCAATCGGGCCGAGCGGTCGTGGACGTGACCGCCACCGTCGAAAGCATGTTCGGTTCCATCCCCAGCCAATGCAAGAGCTCCACCGTGGTTTCCCCTCCCCTCGTGACGATTCCCGCCGCGCCCACAAATCTCGTCGTCGCGAAATAGCGCGCGGCGAGCGGGGCGACGGCCGGCGATCTTGCGGACATCGGTGTAGGAACAGGCCTACAACCGCGTCTTCGTCCGGGTCGTTCGCATGCGCGGCGCCGCCGGAAAAAAATTTTCCGGCGCTTTTTCTCGAATCAATGATCTGGCACCAGCCGCACCGCCGCGCGCACCAGCCGATCGAACAGCTGCTCGTGGCGATGGTTGTAGCGGAACTCGAGCTCTTTTAGGTGGAGCGGGAAAGTTCGCGCCGATACCGCCTGGCGCGCGAAGCGCCTCTTGGCGTAGCTCCAGAAGCGGTGGCGGCGGTCGACGTAGACCTGGCCGCTCGAAAAGCGCTTGCGAAAACGGACATAGAGCGCTCGCGGCACGTAAAACGCCAGCGCATCGCAGTCGTAAAATCGATCCGTGTAGCCAACCGCGCCTGTTTTCACCACCCTGATCTGGTCTCGAAGAACGCTCTCGGGGCTCACGGCCCTGAGCGGCAAGACCTGGACTCGCCCCGCCGTCTGTGAAATCGCGAAAACTTCTCCCGCGATGCCGCTTTTATCTTTTTTCCCGCGAGCGCCCGGCGCGGCCGCGTTTCCGCTGCCTTCGCCGATGCTCTCGTGAGCGATCGCCAGACGAATCAGCCCCGCAGCCTTCAACGCTGTGGGATAACTGATCTTGACCTCGCGCGCGATGACCGGCGCCGCAATCTCCAGCTCAAAAAGCTTGAGAAGCTGTAGCCATTTGCGCGCGCTCAGCTTCAACCTTCCAATCCAGCGCCGGCTAAAGTCTTGAAACGTGTACCGGCAGCGAGCGCAGCGGTAGCGCTTCTCTGCCAGGCGATAGACTTTTCCGTGGCCGCAACGAACGCAAAAACGCCTGCCGCTATTTGCCCAACACCTCGCGACAAGGAAACGCCGCGCGCGATCCTCGGTCGCCAGCAGCGCTCCCAGTGAAGCGAGATTCATTCACCGGCCTGAGTACCAGATTTTTTATCCCGTTCCGCCAGCGGCCCCGCTTGCCCGATTTCGGCGGCGCAAAATCTCATCTCTGGCACATCGCTTGCTCAAAAACGCCGCAATCGTTTCAGCTCTGAGACAGAAAGAACTTTTCGCTGCGGAGGTGTGTCGATGCTTTCCTTTGCCTGCAAAGCTCTCGTTGTCGCGCTCGGCCTTGCGGCGGCGGCCGGCAAGTCCGCCGCGGCAACCCTCAAGCTTGCGTGGCAGGACACCTCCGACGTCGAATCCGGATTTAAGATCGAGCGTCTTGTCGGCGCAACTTACGTGGAGATCGCAACCGTCGGCGCGAATGCCTTCTCGTACACCGATTCCGGACTTACGGCGGGCGCCAGATATTGCTACCGCGTTCGCGCCTTTAATGCCGCCGGGACGTCAATCCCGTCCAATCTCTCGTGCGCCACGGCGGCGGCAAACGCGCCGGATAAGACCGCCGGCGGCGCGGCCGTCGCTGCGCGCGCCGCCCCTCTCGGGAGCAAGTGGCGGAATTACCGTCTCGCGCTCAACATGCGCTCGGAAGGCGCCGGCGCGATGGGCGTCATCTTCGGCTATCGGGACAGCGAAAACTTCTTTCGCTTCTTGTGGGATGCGCAAACCGCCACGCGCCGTCTCGAAAAGAAGGCGGGCGGCGCCATCAAAGTCCTGGCTCAGGACGCCGCCGCCTACGAACCGGGAAAAACCTACGCCGTGGAAATTTTCGCCGCCGAAAGCTGGCTCGCAGTCAAAATCGACGGCGCGCCGATTTTTTCTCTCGCCGGCTTGAGCCCAGCCGAAGGCACGGTCGCGCTCTACTCGCAGCAAAATGCCGGCAGCGCCTTCGACGATATCCTTGTCGAAGATCTTTTATCGGGGAGCACGCTCATGGCGCACGACTTCGACGACGGGAGCCTCGGCGGCTGGACGGTCATCGACGAAACGAAGAACCTCGGACCTTCCTCCTGGTCGGCCGCAACCGGAGAGCTGCGCCAGCAAAGCGCTATCGGCGCTGCGCATCCGCGAGCCCTCGGCACCTACGCGCTTTACACCAGGGGGAGCTGGAAAGATTACCGGCTGAGCTTGAAGCTGAGATCGATCGACGACGACTTTATCGGCGTGATGTTTCGCTTTCAGGATAGCGACAACTATTACCGGCTCTCCTGGGGCCGGCAGAGCGCCGGGCGCGAGCTCGTCAAGCGCGTAAACGGCGCGCTTACGAAGCTTGCGCGCGATTCGGTCCCTTACGCGGTGGGACAAACCTACCTCCTCGAGATCGTCGCCCGCGGAAGCGCCATCGAGGTGCGCATCGACGGCGGCGTCATCTTCGAGGTCACGGACACGGCTTTCGACGGCGGCACCGTCGCGCTTTACAGCTGCGCCAACGAGGGCGCCTCGTTTGACGATGTGCTGGTCGAGGATCTTGCGAGCGGGGCGACGCTTCTCTGGGACGACTTCAGCGCCGGCGACCTAGCCGGCTGGACCATTCTCGACGAAGGCGACCGGAGCGCGCCGTCGCGCTGGTCCGCGGCAAGCGGCGCTTTGCTCCAGAGCAGCAACATCGGCTCGCGCGCCGCCGCCAAACTCGGCACGTTTGCTCTTTACTGATCTTGGGAGAAATCGATGCGACCTTCAGGCACGCTATCCGCAAAGACGGCGCTTGTCGTTTTGGCGCTCCTCCCCGTGTTTTGCCTGGCCGCGACCCGGCGCGCCGGGGCACAGACCTGCACGCACTATGCTTCGCCCGGCGGGACGGGCAGCGGCCTTTCCGCCGCAGCGCCGTTCAAGATCGCGAATTTCTGGTCCGTCGCCAGACCCGGCGCGACGCTCTGCCTTTTGGACGGGCAATACACCGGCGCCGCGTCGATGATCATCCCGCCCAAGTACCTGAGCGGCACCGCGAGCGCGCGCATCACGGTCCGGGCGCTGAACGACGGCAAGGCCACCATCCACGGCCAGGGGACGCGCACGCCGGTGCGGCTGCTCTACAACAATTACTTCGTTCTTCAGGGATTCAATGCGCGCAATAGCGCGACCAGCGTCCTCAGCGTCACCCAGTCGCACAACAACATCGTCCGCCGCGTCGCCGCCTGGGATGCGCGCGACGGCAACTACAGCGTTTTCAGCATCACGTCCAGCAGTCACAATCTTCTCGAGGATGTCGCCGGCTGGGGAATCGGCCGGAAGATTTTTTCCTCCTCGCAGGGAGGAAATTACACCACGATTCGGCGCGCCTGGGGGCGCTGGGAGGGCTCCCACGTGGTCGGCCCGAAAATGACCTACACGCTCGCCTACAACAACTATTATATGGTCTGCGAAAACTGCATCGGCACCTGGAGCGGCGAGCGCATGAAGGAGAGCTACACGCTGCTCGACTACTACGGCAATCCCTGGACCGGCAGCGGCGGAGGAACGTACACCAACTACAGCGTCAATCAGCCCTACGGCGTCTTCGCCGTCGATGGCTTCAGCGAGGGTAAAGACCGTAACGCCAGGAGCAAAATCCTCGGCAGCCTCGCTTACGTGCGCGCCAGCGACCGCTTTCAGCCGAACCAGGCGGTGCTCGTCACCAAGCTGGATTCCTTTGAGCTTGCCAATACCGCCGTTTACATCCAGGCCGGCTACCACGCGAGCAAACGGCGCTTTGCCCTGTACAATCTGGCCACAGCCGTCGGCACCAACCTGGTCGCGAGACACCTTACGGGTGTCGGCGGCGCCGCCTCGTACTTCGGTTCGGACTGGGAAAAGAGCTACATCAGGGAAGGCGCCACGCTCGCCGCCGTCGGCAACGTCTTCACCACGACGAGCGGCGCCAATCTCTGCTACCGCTACAGGAACGCGGCGCTCACCTCCGAGCCCCTGTGGCCGTGGCCGATGAACCAGAGAATCAAGGACGCTCTCGCCCAAGCGGGCCGCGCTCCCGTGGATGTGACCGCCACCATCCAGAGCATGTTTGGGACGATTCCCAGCCATTGCAAAAGCGCGGCGGTCGCCTCGCTGTCCTCGGAGCCCGCTTTAAGCTCGCTGTCTCAGCCCGCTTCGGAGGTTCCCTCCGCTCCGGCGAATCTGGTTGTGGCTCCGTAAGGTCGCGGCAAACAGGCAAGCTTGCTGGCCCTGTCCGCGCCCGTATTGTATGAATAGCCTATGGCGAGATCTTTGATTGCGTGCCTGTCGTTCGCGCTTGTCCTGGCGCAAGTCGCGCGCTCGAGCGCGGCCCCGGCCTGCACGCATTTCGCCTCGCCGACAGGCTCCGGCAGCGGCGCCTCGCCTTCGGAACCGTTCAAGATTGCCGATTTCTGGCGCCGCGCGCGCCCCGGCTACACGCTCTGCCTGCTCGACGGCGAGTACACGGGGCGCGATTCGATGATCAACCCGCCGCAAAGACTCAGCGGCGCGCCCTCCGCCCCGATCACGATCAGAGCCATGAACGACGGCAAGGTTACGATCGATGGGCAGGGCCGTTTTTACCCCGTGCGCCTGCGCCAGAACGATTACTTCGTCCTCGAAGGTTTTAACGCTCACGACAGCGACGGCACCGTGATCGCCCTCGAGAGATCGAGCCACAACATCGTGCGCAGAGTCGTCGCCTGGGACGCCGCCGACGGCAATCATACGATTTTTGGCATTCATTACGGCGATCACAATCTGCTCGAGGACGTCGCCGGTTGGGGCATCGCAAGAAAGATCGTCGAGGCTTCGCAGCGCGGCAACTACACCACCATTCGCCGCATGTGGGCGCGCTGGGAAGGCTCTCACGTCATCGGGCCGAAGATGACCTACTCGTTGGCGTACAACAACTATTCGATGATCTGCGAAAACTGCATCGGCACCTGGAGCGGCGAGCGCATGAAGCAGAGCTACACGCTCATGGACTACCACCGAAGACCTTGGGCCGGCCGTGGCGCCGGAACCTACGTCGACGGCAACGTCAATCAACCCTACGGCATTTTCGCCGTCGACGGGCTTCCCGATAACGCGAAAAGCGCCGGCAGCAAGCTCCTCGGAAGCATCGCCTACGTCCAGGCCAGCGACCAGTTTCACTCGCGGCAGGCCGTTTTCGTCACCGATCTCGACGGTTTTGAGATCGCCGACACCGCGGTGTACATCGAGCCGGGAAGCCACCGGTCCAAACGCGCCTTCACCTTGAGCAACCTCAAGCGCGGCACCGCCGCGAGCCTCGTCGCCCGGCGCCTTACCGCTATCGGCGGCGCGCCGTCGGTGATCGAGTCGCAATGGGCGAAAAGCTCCATCGTCCAAGGGCCGCAACTTGGCTCCGTCGGAAGCGTCTTCAATTCCAACGCGGGCGCGAGGCTTTGCTATCGCTACCACGACGGGGCTTTGACGAGCCAGCCGCTCTGGCCGTGGCCGATGGACCAGCGGATCGCGCGCGCCATGATCGAGTCCCGGAGAGCCGCCGTCGAGGTGACGCGCACCATCGAGGCGCTGTTCGGCGCCATCCCCGCGGCGTGCAAAAGCGCCGGCCCAGCCGGCGAGCCTTCCGCCGCCGCCGCTCCCTGAGGCGGATTATTCCCGCGACGCGGCACGGTGCCATCGGCGAGAGCGCGCTTGTTCCCCTTTCGCTAACTCTCGCGCCAGGCTTCTCTTTCGGCCCCGTTGGCCGTCCCGTGCTCCCGGCGAAGCGGCTGCGGAACCCGCCGCAGGCGGGCCGTGACAGGAATATCCCGATAGCCCGCCAGGCGGACATCGGAGCGCGCGAGAGCCTGGCGAAACTCCGCGCTCAGAAGAACCCGCAGCTCCTGCTCTCTGGGCTCGAGATACTTAGACCACCGCTTCAACGACGCATCGACGTAGCCCGGGTGAGCGACGAACTCGCTAAAGCCGTCGGGCAGATTTTTCAGCATCGCGCTATAGTGACTCGCGGTGATGCGCTCGGGGCGGCTTGCCATGCCCGTTATCTCGACGCGCCGGTCGGGCAGGGCCATCCCCCGGCTGAGCGCCCACGCTTTCAAGCAGTAGTTCCACAGCCATTTGGGGACGCGTGCGGGACGCTTCATCAGGTGCGCGGCATGACACAAGCGCGGGAAACGGCTTTCCATCCCCACGACATAGGTGTGTGCCCGGGTTCTCCTCACATCGCACGCGGCCGCCACGTCCAAAAACAACCGGTAGAGCGTCGGCAAGCGATGCAGGCCCATGTGGAAGTCCACATGGGAAAACGCCTCTCCCGCGAGCTCCCGCGTCTTTTCGATCTGAGCGGTCATCTCCGCGCGCAGCTCTTCGAGCCGGATTAGCCCGGACAGAAAACGGCGCGCAAAGGCGCGATAAAGAAATTCGCCTTTTTCGTTGACCAGCGTGGGCACCTTCTCCGGGCCGAGCAGCGGCGGCCCGACGATCGGATTGACGTGGCAGCCGACCGACAGACCCGGGTGGCGCTTGACGAGCGCCGCCAGCGAAGCCGCGTGCGCGAAATTGACGTTGACCGAGATGCTCGAGACCGTCCCGAAAGCGATGCACTCCTCGATCGCCCGCGTCGTCCCCGCGGTAAAGCCGTAGCCGTCGGCATTAATGATTAAATGGCGCACGGTTCCCCGACGAGGCTCCGGTACAGACGGGCGATCTTGCCGGCCTCCTGTTCCCAGCTCATGTGCTCTGAGGCGAAGTCGCACAGCGCCGAGCCCGGGTCCGCGCCGCGGTCGATCTGCTCGAGCATGCGAACGACCTCGCAGGCATACCGAGCCGGATCTTCGCTCTCGAGGAGCGCGACTCCTTTGCGCGCCGGGCCGGCGGCCTCCAGGAGCCGGTCCAGGACCGGCATCGAGGACGAGACCACCGCGCAGCCGCACGCCATGTACTCGCAGACCTTGACCGGGAGGGCGACTTCGAGATGCGGCTCGAGCCACGGATGAACGTCGATCCCGACCTTGGCGTTGCCCAAGTACGAGGGAATCTCGCCGTGCGGCACTTTTCCCAACAGGAGACAACCTTCCGGAACCGCCCGCTCGAGCGTCGCTTGAACTTCGGCGGCGGCTCCGATGATCGCGGAGCGCGCCCCCGGCTTGCGCCGGTGGACCTCGCGGAGCACCTCCGCCAGGAACAGCGCGCGCCTGGAGCTGAGGGTCCCGACGTGGACCAGATCGAGCGCGCGCTCTTTTGGCTTTCGCGCCGCCCGCGCCGCGCGCGCAAAAAATTCCCGCGCGTTGTAGTTGAAAGCCGTGATCTTTTTCTCGTTTGCGAATTTCTCCGTGAGCGGCGGGGTCACCCCGACGACCGCGTCAGCCATCCCCGCCAGGCTCTTCTCCAGGAGATTCACCACGATCCGCGCGAAGGGCCGGCTAGAAGGCGGGAGCCAGTCTCGGACAGCCATCAGGTTACCGAAATCCTCATGGACGTCGTAAATAAACTTGGCCCGCCTCCACCACAGCTTCGCTACGGGTAGCGCGAACAGCATTTCCAGGTCGTGAAAGTGGATGATGTCGGGGTTCAAGCGCCGCGCGCGCCACAGACAGCGCCACGGTTGCACCAAGAACCGCCGCAGGCGCGCGCCCGGCTTGGGCACCGGCAGGATCGGAACCGGGCCGCAGCCGTTGCCGTCGCAAAACCCGACCACCGTCACGTGGGCGCCGAGCTCGCGCAAACTGCACGCCTGTTTGGCGTAAACCCGATGGTCGGTCGCTTCGTGCCCGGACGTTACGATCAGGACATCGAGCCCGTCGAGCGAAAGCTCCCGCCAGGCGCGCCCGCGCGGCGCGCTCGTGACGGCCTGAGCGGCGCCGAGCGAAGCGGCGTCAATGGTGCAGCACGCTGGCAT
Organism: Candidatus Acidiferrales bacterium; assembly: GCA_035559995.1. Taxonomy (GTDB): domain Bacteria; phylum Desulfobacterota; class Binatia; order UBA9968; family UBA9968; genus DATMAM01. Next base: position 132,045 of record DATMAM010000032.1, on the reverse strand, counting down.
AGGCGGAGCTCGCTTCCGGCCGGTCGAGAAGCCGCACCACGAGGGCGGTCTTCCCCCGTAACGTCTTCGGAATCTCGGCGACTTCCCGGACTTCCAGCTCAAACTTGCCGATTTTTTCCACAATGTCGTCCTGCACGGCGCGCGCGTCGGAAGACCGATACCCTGCGCCGGGACGAACCAAAAGATACGCGTGGCCCGGGCGGTCCTGGACGATCTGCGCCGAATGAATCGTCGGGCTGCGCTTGAGCGCCGTCGAGAGGCGGCCGATCTTGCGTCCGTCGGCGGTGATCAGATAGTCGTCGACCCGGCCCTGAAGATCGGTAATGATCGGCTGGCGGTTGCCGCAGGCGCACTCCTGATCTTCTGCCCAAGCCGCATAATCGCCGAGGCGGTAGCGGATCAAAGGCATGGCGTCGTTCAGCAGTCCCGTCGCCACCATCTCGCCGACCTCGCCCGGCGCGCACGGCGCGCCGTCCGCGCGCAGGATCTCCAGAACGCCGACCGCGGGAATCACGTGCATCTTTCCTAGCCGGCACTCCATCGCCATACAGACGCCCTCGCACTGGCCGTAGCTGTCAAAGCACTTGGTTTGAAAAAACTTCTCGATGCTCGCGCGCATGCTGGGCAAAAGCGTATCCCCGCTGACGATCGCGGCGCGCATCGGCACCGCGGCCAGTCCGAGACCGAGAGCGCTTTCCGCGAGAGCGGCAATGGCGGAGCCGTAACCGGTAATCCACTGCGACTTATAGCGGCGCAGCGCCTCCACGTATCCGGGCGTCGAGATCTCGGAGACGTGATAACTCGAAAGGTAAAGCTGGCGCCAGCGGCGGTTGTAGCGCCAGTACGGGGGACGGCGGGTATCGCCCCGGACCACGGCCCGGCCGCCCATCATGGCGCGCGGGATTTCCTGCCCGACGCCGGCAACGTTTCGCACCATGACTTCCGTCGCCGCCCACCATTTGGGGAGCATCGACTTTGGCCAGTAAATCTTGAGCGCGGTCCCCGTGGTGCCGCTCGTCTTTTCCATCCACAGCGTTTTGACGTCCACGCCCTCGGCGATAAACCCGCGCTCGTGCTGCCTGAGCGACTGCTTGTCCAGGGTGGGAAGCGCGCCCAGATCGGCGGCCGAGCGGACCGCTTTCCAGTCGCGCTTTTGCCACTGCTTTCTGTAATAGGGAACCCGGGTCGCCGCCCGCGCGATCACGGACTGCAACTGCCGCGCCTGCCAGGCTTCGGCGTCGGCGCGCGACCACGCCTGCCATTTTTTGAAGTTCTGCCGCCACTCCTCGTAACCGTCCCCGTAGTAGAGCCTTTCGAGATGGCGGGCGTAAAGACTGAGCGCGGCTTCTTGCAGGAAAACCGGCAGGTGCCAGTAGAGCTCCATCTTCCAATCGTAGACCACAGGCCAAATCGGACTCCGGCAAAAAGATCAAATCGCGTTGAAGCTCACGATCTCCACGCCGAGCTTGCGCGCTATCTCGAAAAGATGGCGCGTGCACAGGACGGCGAGCTCCTTGGCGCGCTCTTCGCAGTAAGACGCCCAGCGGCGCAGGGTCTCGTCGGGATACGCGGGATGGCAGAAGATCTCGTATGTGCCGGCGGGCAGGTTCTCGAGCACGCGCAACCAGTTCTTGAGCTCGGTCTTGTTTCCTTCGCCGCCGTAGCCGACCGTCACAAGCCGGTCCGCCATGCGCATGCCGGCGCGGCGCGCGCGCCACATCTGATACTGCCGATAACGGTGCGCGAGCCAGACGTGCGGCCGGCGCAGATAGACCTGCCGACGAGAAAGTCCCGGCATGGGCGATTCCAGGCAGATGAGCGAGGCGTTGTTTCGCATCCGGCGGATGTTCCATTTGCGCGCAAGCGCCAGAAACAAGTCGAGCTCGTAAAGGTGATGGTGAGCCTGCGAATCCAGGTGCGTCAGCCGCTCGCCCGCCCATCGCTTGACGAGAGCGATCTGCGCGTCGAGCTCCGCTTTTAGCTCCGCGCGATCGATGAGTCCTGCCCGCAGCCGCGGCAAAAAATTTTTGCCGTGAAAAAATCCGTCGCGATCGACCAGGCTTGGAACTTCTTTCGGCGAGAGGCAGGGCCTGCCGGCGATCGGGTTTAAATGGACGCCGATGCTCACCGCGGGAAAGGCGTCGAGCAGCTCTCGGACCCTCCGGGCTTCGGGAAAATTGGCATTGACGCTCACGCTGGAGATAAATCCCCCCTGGCGAATCGCGTCGATGATGCCCGCGGTCGCGCCGGGCCCGAAACCGAACCCGTCGGCGTTCACGACCAGGCGTCTAGGCATAAGCGCGAACGCCGCACCCGCGAGCGTTGCGTCGCTCGACGAGCTCTGCGATTTTTCTTGCCGCGGTGGCCATGCTGTGCTTCGTGAGAAAGCGCTCGAGCACCGCGCGCTTCGCGTTGGCGCCGATTTCCGCCCGCCGCAGCGGTGAAACGGCCAGGCGGTTTATCTCCCGCGCCATGGCCGCGCTCTCGAACGAAGGCACGCGCACCAGGCTATCTCCCGTGGCGTCGATCTCCTGCACCGGTGGAATCGCAAAAGCGACCGCCGCAACGCCCATCGCCATGGCTTCCAACAGGCTGTTCGGCATTCCCTCGCGGTGGCTCGCAAACGCAAAGATATCCGCCGCGCAGAGATACTCCCACACCTTGTCCGGAGCGCAGGCCCGGACGAGCCGCACCCGATCTTTGAGCTCCGAACGCTCGCTCAGCTGCTTTTCCACCAGCGCGCTCTCGTCGAATTCGGGGCTCGCTCCCACAATCGCGCAATGAATCCTCGGATCGTGTCGCGCGGCGCGCGAAACTGCGTCGAGCAGCTCGAAAACGCCCTTGTCGCGGGAGACTCTGCCGACGTTCAAAACGAGAACCGCGTCTTCGGCGAGCCCCAACTCCCGCCGGATCCGGCTCCGAACCTCCTGTTTTTGGAGCGGCGGCGGCTCCGCGATCCCGCGCGACAGCACCATATGTCGCTCCGGCGGCATCTCCTCCGGAGCGATGCCGAGCAGAGCGGCGGCCTGCGCCCGCAGCTCGCGGCTCTGGTAAAACACCAGCTCCAGGCGGCGCAAAGCGCGCGCCACCGAGCGGCCGAAGGAGGAGGAGCGCGGCACGCGGACGTCGCTGCCCGTCGCCCAGCCGCTGGCGGGCACGCCCAGCTCGCGCCCGATTCGCCACGCAAGACCGCCGGCGCCGAGCAGATCGAACGAGAGGATCGCGTCGAAGCCGACGCGCTTGTGCCGGGCGCGCGCCGTCCTGCGGCAGCAAAAAAACGCGGCGCGGTCGACCCAAAGAGCGCCACCCCAGCGGGGAACCACAACCGCGGCGGGCCTGAGAACCATCGTCCCGTTCACGGACTTGCCGCTCCTCTGATGGCCGTACGCCCGCCAGCGCGGCATCCAGCGCGAGACGACCGGAGGGACATAAGGCCGCGGCGCGAGGACTTCGACCGTCTCGCACAGCTTGCCGAGCGCCTCGACGCATCTCTCGTTGAACACGCCCGAGTACGGGTGTCCCGGGTGCGGATAGCTGGGCGCTACGACCAAGAGCCTCATCGCGTGAACCCGGGACGGCTGGCCCCGCCGGGATCTTGCCGCAAGCGGGGCGGCGCGCCGCGCGAGTCGAAATGGCCTTGCCGAAAGAGACCGGGGCCAAAGGCGCGCCGCGACAACACGCCCGGACGAAGCGGGCGGCGCGCCGCAGGATACGTCGCGCTCGCCGCCGCGAACGACAGGATCAGCCAGTAATATTTGCGGTTGGTCAGGCTCGCGCTGAGGCTGCTCACGAGAACAAAGAGCAGCATGACGGCGGGCAAAATTCCCTGTATCGTCCGTCTCGCCTTCCAGGCCGCGCGCCAGCAGAGCCACAACCCGGCAAAAAACGGCATCGCTCCGAGGATTCCGACCTCGGCGAGAACCCAGAGATAAACGTTGTGCTCGTCGCGCGTCGCAAGCCCCAGGCGGGAGCCGAGTTCCCAGTTATGCACGATCGGCCCCCAACCCGTCAGGGGTTTCTCTCGAATCATGTTGATGGCATGACTGAAGATGCGGTCGCGTCCGGCGACATTTTGATCATAGATCGCCTGCTCCCAGCGGGCGCGAATGGGCTCGATCGAGTAGGAGGCGACCGCCAGAATCATGATGCCGAACAGGCCGATCGCGCCGAACTTTATTTTCGTCGCCAGGTCTTTGCCCCGGAGAAAGAAGATCGCCAGGCCCGCGGTCAGGGCAACCACGGCGCCGCGCGAGCCGGTCTCTACGATCGGGATCGCGAGCACGGCGGAGGTCAGCCAGAACAGGAGGCGCGCCTTCCAGTTCTTTTTTTCGCGCCCGTAAGCGAGGCCGAACAGGGCGAGCAAACCCAGCGACAGGACCGCGGCAACCCCGTTCGGGTTGGTCTCGAACGCCGTGACGCGGCCGTGCTCCGAGACGTTGCTCGTGATCCCCAAAAGCTGCATGACCGCGAGCACGATCGTTGCCGCCACCAGCGTCCAAAGAACTCCCTTGACGATCTGCTCGTGCTTCATGAGGTTGTAAGTGATGCAAAAAAGCACAAGCAGCTGGACGAGCCTGAATACCGTCGACCGAAGGCCCAGCAAAAGCTCCGGGTCTTGCGGCGGCGTCAAAACCAGGTAGAGCGCCGACGCCATGCACGCGAGCGCGTAGGCGGCAAAGCACCAGAACGCTTTGGCCGGCGGCTTGTAACAGGCGCGCGGCTGCACCAGACAGAACGCGGCCAGGCAAAGCCCGAAGAGCTTGGGAAGCGTGAGCCCGATCCCGAAGCCGCTTTCTTCGAACGGCAACGAGAACACAAACGCATAGAGCGCGTAGCGGATGGGCCATTTGACGGCGGCGCGGGTTGCGATGACGCCTGAAAAAGGGCTGCGGGCGCCCGCCAGCTTTGTGCGCGGCTCTGGCTGCGACAAGACAACAGAGGCCATGGGCGGCTCGGTGGCTAAAAGGGCCGGCGCTTAAAATCCCGCTTCGGCGGCGCACGCTGTCATCGCCTGCCCGCGGTCTGCGCTCGCCGACCTTTCGCGCTTCAGCCACGACTCGAGGACGAAGATGTGCCACAACTCCTCCGGCACGACACCCGCCCGAGCCGAGCGGCGAAGCTCGCTCAGGCACTGCGCTTTGTCGATCCAGCCTTCCCGGCTCGCGATCGCGTCCGCGAGCTCCGCTGCGGCGCGGTCGGCCCAGGCGCCCGCCAGCCAGCGGCGCACCGGAACGCCGAAGCCCCTTTTTTTGCGGCGCGCGACATCGGTTGCGATCCTGTCGCGCGCAATTTCACGCAACACCGCCTTCAACGCCCCGTGGCGCAATCTCACATCGAACGGCAGCGCGGCGGCGAATTCGCACAGCTTTTGGTCGAGAAAAGGCGACCGGGCCTCGAGACCGTAATGCATGGTGGCGCCGTCGATCTTCGTCAGATACTCGCCGACAAAGCGGTGCCTGCGTTCCAAATCGATAAACTCTCCCAGGAGCTTTCCGCCGTTTACGCACAGCGCAGGCCGAGCCTCGAGAGCCATGCTCTTGAGGCGCGGGCCGAGAAGGTCCTTCTTGCGATAGTTCGTCAGAGCGCCCCGGTCGCTCTCAAAGCCGGGCAGGCTGCCGCTGACATATCGCGCAAACGACGTGAGGCGCCGCAACGGCCCGACCTGCGGCATCCTCTGCGCAAGTTTTAACGAAGTCGCGCAAAGCTGCGCCGGCAGGACCGCGGCGGCTTTGTCCGCGAGCCACAGATGGCGGTGGCGCGGATAGCCCAGGAAAAGATCGTCGCCGCCGTCGCCGGTCAGCAAAACTTTCGCCTCGGACGAAACCGCGCGCGACACGCGCAGCATCGCAAGCGCGGAAGCGCTCGCGAACGGCTCGGCATACGCCGAGACCAGTTCGTTTAGCTCCGCGCCGTCGGCCGGCGAAAGCTCGAGCACGCGGTGGCGAATCTGGAGCCGGCGCGCGGTTTGGACCGCGGCGGCGGTCTCGTCCCACGGGTCCCCGGGAACCCCGACCGTGTAGGCCGTGAGATCGGCTCCCAATTTGGCAACCGCCCAGCACACCAGGCTGCTGTCGACCCCGCCGCTGAGCAGGACTCCGACCGGCACGTCCGCGTCCAGGCGCGCCGCTACCGAATCGACGAGGAGCCGCTCCGTCTCGCGCGCCACATCCGGGAAACAGTAACGCCGCGCGCTGTCAACCCGCGGAGGCTCCCAGTACGTCCGTGAGCGGATGCTTCCTCTGGACCACTCCACAATCGTCGCCGCGGGGACCTTCGCGACGCCCTGGTAAATGCATCGGCTGTCGGTCACGAATCCCCAGCGCAGGAACTCGGCCACGCCGCCGTCGTCGATCTCTCCCGCCCAGCCTGCGGCTTTCAGAGCGCGCGCGGTGGAAGCGAACGCCAGAGCGCCCTCGCGCGCGGCATAGACCAGCGGCTTTACCCCCAGGCGATCACGCACGAGGTAAAGCCTCCGGCGCCGATCGTCCCACAGGGCAAACGCAAACATGCCCCGCAGGCGCTCGACCAATCCGTCGATGCCCCACGCTTGATAGCCATGAAGCAGCACTTCGGTGTCCGTGCGGCTGTTGAAGCTGAACCCGCGGCGCGAGAGTTCACCGCGCAAGGCCCTGAAGTTGTAGATGGCGCCGTTAAACACGACTCCGAGGCGCCGATCGGGAGAACACATCGGCTGCGCGCCGGCCGGGCTCAGGTCGAAAATCGCCAGCCGGCGGTGGCCGAAAACGGCGTCGCCCCAGACCGCAAGCCCCTCGCCGTCGGGACCCCGGCGCGCCATCGAGCGCATCATGGCGCGCGCGGCCAAAACGCCCTCCTGCTGGTCGCGAACGCCGACGATTCCTGCGATTCCGCACACGCTGATTCTCTGCGCCGCCCGGCGCAAAAACCGGCTTCGAAAGTCTCTCGGCACGCCGATCGGCGGAGTCTTTCTCCGTCAATCCTCGATGGCGGCGTAAAACGAGCCGTGTCTCCAGCGCGGGAAAAAGAGCCCCAGGCTCCGGTCCTTGAGCCTTTTCAACCTGACGAAGTTTTTGGCCCCCGCGGCCGTGAGCAAGAGATTGAAGTACGGGCGCGCGTCCAGAGGGTAGGTTCTGATCGCGCGCACGAGAGCGGCCCGCCCCCGCGCCAGATCGCCCGTGTGGCAGTAGAGCACCCCCAGCGAGAGATAACGGCGGCTAAAGCTCTTGCTGTCTCTGGCGAAGAAAGGACCGTGCTTGGCGATCTGCTTTTCCAGGCCGGTGATCTTCAGCCGGTCATCGGCCGACATCTTGACCTTGTGGACGTAGTAGTTCACGAGCGGCTCTTGCAGATATTCGAAGTGAAAGTCTTTTGCGATCCGGATCCACATGTCGTAATCCGGGCCAAACGCGATCGCTTCATCGAACCGCCCGACATTCTCGAAACACTGCCTTTTTACGAGAACCGTCGAAGGCGTGCCGACGCAGTTCCCGCGGCAAAGCTCGGAAAGAATGTCGCCCCGGTGGCGGGGAACGAACTCGGCGAGCAGCTTGCCGGTCTCCCTGTCGATCTGGCGAAACCCGGTGTAGACGGCGCCGACCCGCGGCGCGCTGTGCGCCATGAGATCGACCTGCTTTTGCAGTTTATCCGGCAGCCACTCGTCATCGTCGTCGAGGAAGGCTATGTAGTTGGCGCGCGCGCTACCGACGCCGGTGTTTCTCGTGCCGGCCTCGCGCCGGTTGGTCGCGTGGCGGATGTATCGGATCCTGCCGTCGTCTGCGTTCAGCCGCCGCACGACCTCCTGCGTGTCGTCGGTCGAGGCGTCATCGACCACGACGATCTCGAGATCGCGGAAGGTCTGCTTTAGCACGCTCGTAACCGCGGCCCGCAGAAGCTCGGCGCGGTTATGCGTGGGAATGACGACGCTCACGGTCGGGATCATCGTTTCGCCTTCGACGTTGACGCGGCTGCTACGCCGCCGGACCGAGGCTTCGGGCGACCGCGCGCCAGACCGGCGAGCCCTTGATGCGGCGAAAGTTTTTGCCGCCAAAAAAAGCGAGCCCGAGATTCAGGTAATGGCGAATCTCCAGCGGGTAAAGCGCGATGGCCCTCAGGCAGGCCTCTCTGCCTCTGGCGGCGTCGCCCTGCTCGCAATACCTGACGCCCAGCGATAAGCAGCGATAGCTCAAATATTTTCGCAACGACCGCGAACGGCCGTGCTTGCGCAACATGAGGTCGATCCCTCGGCTCAAGGCGTCAAGATCGGTGCCGATCCGATCGGGATGGAGCGAGTAGTTGAGCATGGGCCGGGCGATGCAGTCGAACTGGAACTCGCGCGCCAGGCGAAGCCAAAGGTCGTAATCCTGAAAGCTCGGCAGGCTCTCGTCGAACCATCCCACCCGGTCCAGGCAGCTTTTTCTCACCAGGACCGAGGAGGAGCCGCCGACGCAGTTCTCTCGGCGCAACGCCGACGATAGATCGCCCCTGGCCGCCGCGATCCTCTGGCCGCATATTTTCCCGCTGGCGCGATCCACGATGGAGTAGCCCGTGTAAATCACCCCCACCGCCTCGGGGCTGGCCGCCAGGAGCTCGACCTGCCGCGCGATTTTTTCCTCATGCCACTCATCGTCGTCATCGAGGAAAGCGATCGAGTCGCCGCGCGCGCGCCCGATTCCCGCGTTGCGCGCCGCGGCTCCCCCGCGGCGCGCCGGATGCCGGATATACCGGACCCTCCTATCCCCGAAGCGCTCGACGACCCCCGGCGTGCCGTCGGCGGAGGCGTCGTCGACGACGATAACCTCGAGATCGGCAAACGTCTGGGCGAGCGCGCTGCGAAGGCTCGTCGCAAGGAAGCGCTCGCGATTGCGCGTCGGCAGAATCACGCTGACCTGCGGCATCCGTTCGCTCCGGTACGGTCGGTGATCGGGCTTGCATCAGCCGGACAAGGGCCTGGCAAAGCTGATGAGCCTGCGGCGCACTTCGGAGGCTCTGGCGGGCCCCAGGACCGCCTTTACCATCTTTTTCCCCGCGCGCCCCAAAGAGCGGCAAAGCTGGCTGAGCTTCCATTTGCCGTCCGCGACTTTGTTCCGGAGCTTCCAGGCGCAGGGGCTTTCGCCCGCCGCCCGCTCATAGCCAAACGCCGCCTGCTTTTCTCCCGCGAGCCAGTCAAACCGCTGGCGCAGCGCCGCCGGCCAATGGTGCCACCGCCCGATGGGGTTGAAGTCGGCCGTCTTGGCGACCGGCTTCCAGTGCACGCGCTCCTCGCCGTCGCCGTGAAAGTGGGACGATCCTCGCACCGGAAGGTTGGCCGCGGCGTGGAAATCGTATCGCGCGGGGTCCAAGCGGAGAAACGCGCACAGCCTTCTTAGCTCGGCGTCGAGGTCGTTCCACAGATCCTCGTATCTTACGATGCGATAGTTGCAACGAGCCGGATCGGCGCTCGCGCGAAATCGCAGGATGCGATCCGCGCCTTCAGCCCACCGGCGCATCGCCGTTTCGTAGCTTTCGCCGAAGGTTTTCACCCTCGACTCGGTGACCGCGCGCCCGTCGCGCACGAGGATCAGAAGGCAGGCACCGGGAAAGAGCTTAAAAAAGAACTCGAGGTTGCGCACGCTGGGGGTCTTGGTGACGATCCGCTTCCCCGGAGCGCGCGCGGCCAGAACCGAAATCAAGGCCTCGCCAAGGCGCGCGTAAAGCAGATCCTCGACCGACCCGTCGATCCCGCGGCGGCGCCATCCGCGACAGACCGCATCCACGTACTCCGCCAGCGAGTCGGCGTGATACAGCAGGAAATCCTCCCAGTTCGTGGAAGGAGCGGCGCAGTCGGGATGCAGGCGCAGAAGATCGAACAAAAAGTTCGTCCCGCTGCGCTGCGAGATGCCGAGAATGAAGATCGGCGGCGCGCTTTGAACAGTGGCCACGGAAGGTTCCTTTTATCCCGGAGATCTCGGCCGCGTGACGTTTCCGCGCGGCCGGCCGCGGACCGTCTATGCGGCTGAAGCGCTTGCCGCGGACGGGCTTTTCGCCAGGTAAATGGCTACGAGGCGGTCGTTCAGCTTTTCGATGTCGTATTCCCGCGCCATCAATTCGCGGCCGGCTCGCCCCATGGCCAGCCGGAGCGCCGGGTCGTTGATCAGGATCTCGATTTTTTCCGCCAGAGCCTCCACGTCGCGCTCCGGCACCAGAAATCCCGACCGGCCGTCGATCACGACCTCCGGGATGCCCGCGTGATAGGTGCTCACGACCGCAAGCCCTTGCGCGAAGGCTTCCATGATGACCACGGGAGTGCCTTCTTCGTCGCCGCTTTCGGGCGTCACGCTCGGCGCCAGTAAAATGTCGGACGTCTGCAGCAACGAGGCTATCTCCGCCTGCTCTTTCCACCCCAGCAGCTTGACGTTGCCGGCGATGCCGAGTTCCTCGATGAGGCGGCAGAGCCGGTCGCGCAGCGGGCCGTCTCCGGCGATTCTGTATTCGACGCGGGGATAGCGGGACAAAACCTTCGCCACCGCGCGAATGCCGTACTCAACTCCCTTTTTTTCGACCAGACGCGCAACGGTTGCGATGGCGAGCTTGCCGTCGGCCGCCCAACGGCGCAAGGCCGGCGCCGATCTGTCCAGCTCCGCGCCCAGCCTGTGGACGATGACTTTTTGCGGATCGCAGCCGAGCTCGACCAGCCTTTTTTTCATGTGCTCGCTCACGCACAAAAAGATGTCGCCTTGAGCAAATAAGTTCTCGTATACCCGCGGCCCGTGATGCATGGGATAGGACGATACGTCGTAGCCCAAAAACGAGGTCACCAGCTTGCCGCGAAGCAGGCCCGTCTGCTTCAACAAGACACCCAGATGGCCGATCGGCCCGAATTGGCAGTGGACAACGTCGTACGGGCCTTTGTCCGCAAAAGGCGCGATCGCGTGCGCGACCCCCAAGGAGATCGCGCTTTTTCCGAATCTGGCCACGTTGAGCGCGCGCGCGAACGCCCGCGGCGCCTTGTGAAAGCTCGCCGTAACCAGGCGCGCCCGCCGCACGAGCTGGGCCGCTTTGGCCGGCGCCGGTCCAGCGCCGTTCAGATAATACGTCCGCTCGAGCAGCCCGTATTGGCGCACGTACTGATGGCTCACCGGCTCGCGGCCGCGGTCGTACGCGAAGATGTCGACGTCGTGGCCGCGATCGAGAAGCCCCGTGATCTGCCGCAGGACGAAGGTCTGCGACAGGACCGGAAAGCGGCCGACGATAAAGGCGATTTTCATGGAGAAGCTGGGCCGGCTCGAGCGCTCGCGGAAAGGAGCCGGATGGGCCTTTTCACGCCATGGAAGCGAGATTTCGCTTGAGGGTCCGTAGCGCGGCCAACAGGCGCGTTCCCGCCAGGAGCTGCACAAGACGGGAAGCCGACGGCAGGTAGCGGTAATTGAAGTGTCGCCACACCTGCACATACGCGCGCAGGCGTTTGATCGGCGAGTCGGCCATGCTCGCGCGGCGGTAATTCGCGCGCGCAAAAAAGCGCCGGCCGCTTCTCAGCACCATCGCCCGGTTATCCTTTGCCAGATCGCACATCAGCTTGAGCAGGATCAGCGAGTCCTCGCACCATTCCCTCATCGTTCTCTTTAACGCCATCTCGCCCGAATGCTGCCGGAAGCTCGCCTTGACGTCGGCGATGTCGACCCGGCCGTACTCGGCGGCCAGGCGCACGATCGCCATCGTGTCTTGATAACAATTGTGTTTGGAGCGAAACCCGCCGATCTCTCTGAGGTAACCGGTATTGAAAAGCGTGTTGCAGAGATAAATCGGCGTGCGCACCGCAAACCAGGCGCGGAAGAATTCCTCCGTGCTGAGGCCGGCGGCGCGGTTGGGCACCTCGTGGATCAGCCTCCCTTGAGCATCGATCAACCTGACGCCGGTCCGAATGACCCCCGGGCTGCGCCCGGCCGCCGCTTCGATGCACGCCTGGACGAAATCGAAATCGACCTTGTCGTCGTCGTGAAGCAAGAGGACATATTTTCCGCGCGCCTGGCTGAAACAAAAGTTGAAATTGTCGTTGGCGCCGATGTTCGCCCGGTGGCGAAAATAGCGCAGCCGTCGATCCTGAATGCCGCCTACAAGCGCGCGCGTTCCGTCGCTCGAGCAGTTGTCCGCGACAATGACCTCGAGATTTTCGTAGGTTTGACCGAGCGCGCAATCGAGCGCCTCGCGCAGATACGAGCCGGCCCGGTTGTAAGTCGGGATCGCGATCGTCACCAGCGGCAACGACATTCGCCAAAAGCTTTCTGTTGCTGGCGGACTGAAAACCGTGCGGCCGCAGCCGGATCGCTGCCGAGCGGAAGGACGGCCGGACCTGTAAAGGGCCGTCGCGCGCTCACATGCGTGCAGCGGCCCGGCGCTTTACCAACGTCACAGCGCGCGGATCTCTTCGGACATCGCCCGCAAGAACCGCACTTTGAGCTTGTTCTCGAGGATTTCCTGGCTCACGAGCTGCGTCAGCTCGCCGACGCGCGCTTTTGGGAACGCGTCCATCGAGTAGCCGAGATTGGCGACCTGCTCCTTGACGACCGTAAACGCCGCCGGGCCGATGACCTCGCTCAGTCTAAGGATCATCCGGTCGAAAAAAGGCCGCGTGACCAGCGCCTCTCCGTTGGGCTTGTTCGGCGCCGGTTTGTCCTCCGCCGGGCGCGGCCGGTCGGCTCCCCTGAGAAGCGCTTCTTGCTGCACGGAAGCGTAGTACGAGGGGTAATAAGACCGGTAGTGGACGTAATCCGGGTCGCGCATATCGGCCGAGTTGAGGATCACGCCGAGCATGGAGGCGCCGACCGCCTCCAGGCGCTCGACGGCGCCGCGCGCCGCGGCCGTTGTCGTCTTCTGCGCGTGCAGGACCAGAAGCACGCCGTCGCTCAACGCGGAAAGCACCGTGGCATCGCTGACGGCGATGACCGGGGGAGAGTCGATCAGGATGAACTCAAACGAGACGCGCAGGTGGTTCAGCACCTCGCGCATTTTTTGCGACAGCAGGAGATCGGCGGGGTTGGGCGGCAGCACGCCGCGCGGCAACAAATAGAATCCATCCACGGCCGTCGGCCGGATGCTCTGCTCCAGATCGAGCTGGCCTGTCAGAACGTTCGCGAGCCCGCGATGGTTCTGCAAATTGACCAGTTTGTGGCAGCGCCCTTTGCGCAAGTCCGCGTCGACCACCAGCACTTTGTGTCCCGCCTGCGCCAGCGAGATGCCCAGATTGAGCGTCGTCACCGTCTTTCCCTCGTCGGGGCACGGGCTGGTGAGCAGGATCACCTGCGGCGGGCGCTCCGCCTGCGAGAGCAAGAGCGCGGTGCGGATCGTGCGATACGATTCCGCGATCATCGACAGTTGATTGCGCGCGACGACGAGCTCCTTCGAGAGATGTTCCGCGTTGGGCAGCTGCTCGAGGCGGTTGGTCGGCGCATCGTTGGAAAGCACCGGATGATACCGCTGGGTGAGCGAGTTGAGGTTCGGAATCACGCCGAGCGTCGTGAGCGACACCGCCTTCCACACGTGCTGGGGAGTGCCGACCGAAAAGTCCATGTACTCGAGAAAAAACGCAAGCCCCACGCCGAGCAAAAGCCCCAACAGCGAGGCGAGGATGACGTTGCGGGCCGTCTGCGGCGACGACGGCCAGGTCGGCATCTCGGCGCGCTGCGTGATCTGGATGTTGGCCGCCGCGAGATCGTTCGCCACGGCCGTCTCGTTCATCCGCTTGAGAACGTTTTCGTAAAGCGAGCGGTTCACCAGCACCTCTTCGTTCAAGACCGCGTACTCAACGCCGACCTCTTTCAGGTTGAGCGCCGCCTCTTGCTGGCGCTTGGCCTCCGCCTCGAGCGCCTCCTCGCGCGCGCGCGCCGCTGCATAGCTTGACTCGATGCCGCGCACGATGTTGCCGATCTCGGCATTCAACGCCCTCTTCGCCTCGTTCAGCTGCTGATTCAGCTCCTGCATGCGCGGATGGTCGGGTTGAAAAATGCTCCCCAGCCGCCCCTTCTCGGTTTCCAGGTTGGCGATCTGGCCTTTGAGCTGCATGATGAGCGGGTTGGTGAGGACCTGGGAGAGGTACTGAACGTTTTTGTTTTCCACCATCCGGTGCAGCGATTCCGCGTCGATGCGCTGCGCTCTTACCTTGGTGAGCTCGCGGTTGAGGTCGACCAGGCGCTCGACGACGATGTTCTCACCTTTTTCCAGCGAGACGACGCCGTGCTCCTGGCGAAAGCGGTTGAGCTCGGTTTCGGCCCGCACAACTTTCTCGCGCAGCTCGGCGAGCTTCTTTCTCAGAAAGTCCCGCGCCTCCTCGGTCAGATTGAACCGGTTTTCGAGCACCATCCGAATGAACGCGGTCGCGTGCGCGTTCGCGAGGTCCTGCGACAGCTTGGGATCCGGGGTGCTGAAACTGACCTCGACCAGGCGGGTGTTGCGCACCGGCGTAATTTCCAGCAGCCGGTTGTAGCGCGCGATGAGCCCGGGATGGACGCCCAATTCGTACGCCGCGTTTTCGCGCGCTTTGGCGCCTCCCTGTTCCTCGAACAGGCTCGCAATCGCGTCCCGCAGCGCTTCGAGCGAGTCCGAGATCCAACCGAACGCCATCCCGATCAGGCTCGGCCCGCTCTTGGGGCCGGTGAAAGACTCGTTGGACTCGAGGCGGAGGTCCTTGATCACGCGCGCGGCCACCGGGGCGCTCTTAAGCAGAGCGAACTGAGTCTGGTAGTAATCGTAAGGACCCGGACTTGCCTGCGAAGGCGCGACCTCGGGAAGGCCCGTAACGGTCGGGTTTTGCGGCTCGATCTTCAGCACGGACGTCGCCGTATACAAAGGTGTCGAGGCCAGGCTGACGAGCGCCCCGAGGGCCACCACCCCGACCACCACGGCGATAACGTAGCGGGCTCGCTTGAGGAGGACATTCCAGTAGTCGCGCAGATGTGTCTGCTCGCCCTGATCAGCGTAGTAATAGCTGACCTCCTCAAAAGGGGCCGGCGGCTGCGCGTGGCGCGCGGCGGCGAAACCGGATTGCGGTCTTGCGATCTCGCTCATGATCCACCCACTAGAGCGCCGATCGAGACTCCAGAGATAATCGTGCCGACAAAGCGCTTGATGAAGTATTTCGCCGTGCTCATCGGCACAACGATGACATCGTCCGGCTCGATCTGCGGGTCTGAAGCACCGCCCGATATGACGGAATTGAGGTTAATGGGAATCGTCTCCACGGTCGTCGGGCCGCGGCGGCGAAAGATGCTGACCGAGCCGTAATCCGCCAGCTCCGGATTCACCCCGCCGGCCGTCGCGAGCGCCTGCGTCAGCGTATAGTAGCGCCCGAGCGGGTACGAGCCCGGCTTGTTCACGGCGCCGTCGACGAAGAACATCCCCGCCTGCGGAACGTTGATGACATCGCCCGCCTGCACCGGCATATTGACCTTCGCCGCGCTCCGGTCGTTGATGAGACCCGAATTGTTGGCAAGAACCATCAGGTCGATGACATAGCTCTGCCGACCGCCGCCCGGCTCCTGACGGTACACGTGAACCTGATTGCCGGCCTTTTCGGTCACGCCTCCGGCCCACGCGAGCATGTCGATCACCGTCTTGGGACCCGTCAGCTCGAAGACTCCGGGCTTTTGCACCGCGCCCATCACGGACACGCGTTGCCGGTACTCGGTGATCAAGACTCCGACTTGGGGCTGCTTGATGTACTTCGCGTAGCGCTTGGTCAACTCCTGCTCCAGCCCGGCGGTGGTCATCCCCTTCACCGCCACCTCGCCGATGAGCGGCAGCACCACTTTCCCCTGCTGGCTCACGCGCACCACGGTCGTGCGCGGCGTGACGCGGGACTCCTGCTCGGGGATATTGAAGATCGTGATCTGGATGAGGTCGTCGGGGCCGAGCTGATAGTCCGCCGGCGACGAGGTAGACTGCGCGGCGGCAAGCGACAGGGATTGATTGATGTTGTTCACGTCGGGGTTGGAAGCGGCAGGAGCTCCTTGAGACGGCGCGATCATTCGGGTTTCCGGCGTCGCCGCGCACCCCGAGAGCCAAAACAACGCCGCGGTTATCGAGAGCCAGCGCGCTCTTGCTCGATAAAGTCGCATAATCACTCTCCGACGCTTGTGCTGTATTGAAGACACAGCTCCGCCCATCGGGTCGGGCCCGTTTTTTGGAAAACAAACTGCCGCGCGGCCGAATCTTTCAGCCTCTGGCTGAAACGAGATTCAGGCCTATGTTTGCCGCCGCCGCGGGGGAGTAGGTCAGTTGACTGCCCCGGATAAACTCGACCCGCAGCTTCACGCTTACCTGGCGGCTCAAGAGCTTTAACAGTACTTTGACCCGCCCCCTGTCGTCAGGCGGATCCTCGATGATTCCGAGCAGCCCGTCGAACGGGCCGCCGCGAATTTCGACCGCCTGCCCCCGCCGGAGCTGCGAGCGCGCCTTGATCACGCCCTGGCTGTCCGCTTCCTGTCTGAGAAAATCGACGACGCACTCGTCGAGCGGTACAGGGGTATCGCCGAAAGTCACCAGCCGCTTTACGCCGGGAGACCAAAGAACATATTGGTACTCTCTGTTGAGGTCGACGCGAACGAAAAGATAGTTGGGAAACAGCGGCACAATTCGCCTTCTGTCGTCGGAGGCTCCGGGAAGTTGCAGCCGCGGAAAAAACGTCTCGATGCCCTTGAGGCGAAGGTGGAACTGCGCCTGCTCTTCCTTGTGAGCCTTGCTGTAAAGAACGTACCAGACTCGCTGATCGTCGTGCACTCGTTGCGTCCGCCTTCCGCGGTTGGTATGGCAAGCGGCATGCCACACGAGCGCGCGCCGAAAATAAGCCGCAAAAACACGCAAAAATTTTCGCTTATCCCCGAACGATCGGCGCGGAACCGAAACGCTTCGGCGAAGCAAATCCGCCAAAAGCGACCGGTCGAGGAGAAGTCAATTTGAAAAACGCGAGCGCAGCGGCATTATGCGCGCGAAGCGCCGGATGCGCCAGTTTTGGCCGCTCGGCCAGAATTGGCTTGAAATATGAGCGCGCTTAAGCGAAAAAAAAATATTTGCCGCCGCTCGCCGTCGTCATTGCGCGTGGTTGATCTGGTTTTTTTCGCTTCGCGCCACTCCGCCGGAAACGAGAAAAGCCATCACCTCTGAGCCGTGCGCTTCCAGCGGCATCACCCGATCCTTCGGCAAGACGAGCAGATTTCCCGCGAAGTTGTAGGATTGCGGCAGGTAAACCGCGACATCGTCGGACAGGCCCAGAAACTCCAGACTGTCCTTCGTTACAAAGCCGATGGCTTTGACGCCGCCCGCCGGGTCGAGACTCACCAGTACCGGCCGGTCGAAAGTTTTCTTGTCGCCGACGAAAGAGCCGACGAGGTCCCGAATAGAGGAATAGATCAGCTTCGCCAGAGGGACGCGCGTGAACGCGCCTTCCAAGGCATCAAAGAGCCGCTTGGTTACGAGGTTTGAAGCAAGCATGCCGACGAGCGTGACCAGCACGATCGTGACCAAAAACCCGAGGCCCGGGATCGGGAGGTTCAACAAGCCGTCGATCTTCACAAAGGTGAGGTAAAAAACATAGACGGTAACCACCATCGGCACCAGCACGATCAGGCCTTCGAAGAAGCTCTTGACGATTTTGTTCATTCTCTTTTCTCCTAAGCTTCGCGCTCTCGTTCTCTCGTCGATTCCATCACAGTTTTGATAGCTGCGCGCGGGAACGACTTCAAACGCGGTATCACAAAAGCCCAGCGCAACGTCTAGCCCACCCGCGGAACCACTTCCTCGGCGAGCCACTGAAGCCGCTCCAAAGCCTCGGCCGGATCGGGGCTTCGAACGTCGAGGATAACGCAATCGGCGCCCGCTTTCTTGTACTCGCGGGCGTCTGCGGCGATTTCATCCGCGCTACCCGTAAACCTGCGCCGTCGCCCGGGGCGGGCCGCCGCACCGCGATCGTAGAGCGATGCCTTGAAGGCGACGCGGATTCGCTTGGGGTCTCTTCCCGCCGCGCGGGCGTAGCGCGCCAACTTTTCGATCTTGCGCTCGAGCTCTTCCGGCTCCAGCGAAACGCTCGGCACGCCGCCGATCGGGTGCCAGCCGTCGCCCAGCTCCGCCGCCCGGCGTAACGCGCGCTCGCTGTGTCCGCCGATCCAGATCGGTATGGACGGCTTTTGCACCGGCTTTGGCAGAAAAACGATGTCGGAGAAGCTGCAGTACGCGCCGCTAAAACGCGGCGTCTCCTGACGCCAGAGCTCGCGGAACACCCGGATGTATTCGTCCGTCACCCTTCCGCGCTCCTCGAAGGGAGGCGCGCCGAGCGCTTGAAACTCCTCCTTCATCCAGCCTGCCCCGACCCCCACGATGACCCGCCCCCGGGAGAGAAAATCCAACGTGGAGAAAATCTTCGCGACGACGACCGGGTTGCGGTAAGGCGCCACGAGAACGCTCGCGACCAGACGGATGCGGCGAGTTGCTCCGGCAACGAACGACATCACGGCGGTCTGTTCGAGATGATGGCCCGCCCCGGCATATTTTCCGTCGAGAGTGTACGGATAACGCGAGCGAATGTTCGCCGGAATCACGATATGGTCGGCGACGGTTAGACAGAAAAATCCAAGCTCGTCGGCGCGTTTGGCAAACCGCAGGATGTGCTCGGCCTGCGCGGCCGGCCCGGATGCAGGCAAGTGAACGCCGAAATCCATCGCGATCTTGCGCCTCCTTTTAAGAATTTCTCGGAAACCCGGGCCGGCCATGTCTCAGGCTCGCAACAGCCGTTGCGCTCTTGGGACGAAAGCCAAGCTTTTTTAAGCTCGCCCGCTTGCGCGCGGCGACCTCCGGGAAAGGCTCTCAAGCTTCCTCGGCCGAAAGCTTAAGTTGCGCGCCACCGGTCGTTGGTTTCGGAGTAACCAAAAAGTGTCATTTGCTCGACGCGCGCAAACGGAGTTACACACCCCATGATACGGCCGAACTCGCAAGTTGTTGATTTTTCGAAAGTCTCCAAATGGCGCAAAACTTGCGTCGCCGTCGACAGGAGCATACATCCATGACCATACCTGAAGATGAGCCTTTCGGTAAGCGCCCTATTCGCCTTTGCTGCGCGCGCTGCGGCGCTTACCTTGACGAGCTCCGCGCCGTCCTCAACGAACGAAGATTCGTCAAAGTACCGCGAAGCGAATACATTCTGTTTTCCGCCACCTGCACGCGGTGCCAAAACTCGTTCGCTCTCGCCTGCCGGATAGCTGAAGATGTCCCGGAAGACAGGGAAGAGCATGTTCCAGGGCTGCTTGACGCTCTGCGGCGGCGCTACCAGACGGCGGTCGATGAAGTCGTTCTGACTCCCGGCGAGACCTTTCTCTGCGACGGCGGCATGTTTGAGAACAAAGGCCGATGCCTGCTCGATCCCGGTTTTCTCGACCATGCGGCCGACAGCTCGAAGCCTCCGGTCATCCCGATGGAAGCTTTGGCCCTGGCGCGCGGGCTCAGGCGAGCCGCGCTCGAGGATCGCACGCAGGCCTTCTGCGCGAGCGTCGGAGAGTTGAACCTGAGCGTCGCCGTGACCGAAGACGGAGCTTCGCCGTCGCTACAGCTAAGCGTTTTTGACCGCGGCGCCAGCGAACCGCTCGACGAGTGGCAATTTCGATTTGCCGCCTCGCTCGTCTTTGCCGCCGAGGAGACAAAGAAAGGGCACCGACTGTCCTGCGGCCGCGTGCGCGAGATCCTCGTCCCGTTGGCGGCGTTGTCGGCGGAAGATTTGCCGCCCGCCGAGCTTGCGCGCCGTCACGGCTAGACAAAGAAAGCAAGCTGAGCCCGGGCCGCAGGGTGAAGTTCCCTACCGCGCGATTGGCGGGCTTGCCAGGGTCCCGCTAACAACTCGGCAAGGCTGCTTCTCGCGAAAGTTCGCGATCGTCCGGCCAGCGATCCCGGATGCGCGACAGAACGAACTCGGCCATTTCACTTTTCCCTCCGGACGCAAACGCGTTTGCGACCGCCAGCATGCCGCGGCGGCTTTGTTTTGCTTGTGCCGCGATCATCGCTCGGACGAGAATCTCATCCGCGGTTTTAAGCGAGCCTTTAGGCTCCAGCTTTTTGATGCCGCAAGCGGCCGCGAGAAGGCCGCGCCAATCGTCGCCCCATGACGCGAGCCGGCTCGCTTGCCGATATAAAGTGTTTGCTTGATAAAGGTCGCCCATCTGCCGCGCCTCTTCGGCGCGCGCGATCACGGGTCTCCAGTCGGGGGCTTCGGTCGGGTTCCAGTCCGGAAACATCCACGCCGCCCATAACAGAGCAAGAAACGGCAGAAAGGCCGTGACGCAAGCGATCGCGCGCGTGCGCGTGCCTCCATGGATCGGCCTGCCCGCCTGGATTCTCATCTTAGCCACCGAAAACCCGGTCTCCTCCGGTTCGCGGCCAGGGTCACTCGCGTGAGTGGCCCCCGTGCGCCACTTGCCAACCTCGGCGTTGTCTGTCTTTTCACCCGTTATCGTTTCCATTGCCTGCCATGATTCTTAGGTGTTAGGCTGTATGAGTACAAATGGTATTTTTTCATGTCGGTGATAACCCATAGGAATAGAGCGATATGACGTTGGATCAGCTCGTCACGTTGCAGGCGGTGTCGGCTGCCAAGAGCTTTCGGCGCGCGGCCGAGCTGCTTCACCTCACGCAGCCGGCCGTGAGCAAGCAGATTCGCGCGTTGGAGGAAGAGCTTGGCGCGCGGCTGTTTGAGCGGGGGCGGAGCGCGCGTCTCACTCAGGCGGGAGAAACGCTGCTGAAACACGCCGAGCGTTTATCGCAGATACTGCGCTCCGCGCGCGACGAGCTTGAGGACCTCCGCGGCCTGCGGCGCGGCCATCTATCGATCGGCGCTTCCCATAGCGTCGCGACTTACGTTTTGCCGGATCTCCTGGAGAGCTACCGGCGCAAATACCCGCAAGTGACCCTCTCCGTTGAAGCCGGCTGGACACCCCATGTGCTCAGCCGCGTCCTGGGGAACGATCTCGACCTCGGACTAGTGGTGCTCGTGACTCCGAAGCCGTCCGATACGTCGCAATTCGTTTCCAACCCGCTCGACACGACCGAGGTGGTTTTCGTTGCGTCGCCCAAGCACCCTTTGGCCAAGAAAGGGCAAGTCACCTTCGAGGAGTTCCGCGAAGCGCCTTTGATCCTGAACCAGGAAGGCTGTCTCTACCGCCACTTCTTGGAGACACATTTCTCGGAACGTGGTTTCACGATGAATGTGGCTGTGGAGGTGATAGGGCTAGAGCTACAAAAGAGACTGACCCAACTCGGACTCGGCGTGGCGCTTTTGCCTAAACCTTTCGTCGCCAAAGAGCTGCGCGAGAAGTCCTTAAAAACTTTCGCAGTGAAAGGCGTGCAGATACGGAGCTACTCGTGCCTGGTTTACCGGAGAGACAAGTACCTCCACGGGGCGATGCGCGCTTTTGTCGGAATGCTGCCGCAAGCTTTTCCTGGCGCGAGGATTGACTCTCCCCCGCGTTGAGGCGCTGGCCTGAGCGCTACCGAAATTGGGTAACGGTATCGACCAGCGCCGGCTTACCCTCTTCGCGCAGCGCGCGAATCGCGCGCGTAAGCGCCGGCCCAACCTCGTCCGGGTTCTCAATCGGCCCCTCGGCGTACCAGCCGAAGGCTTGCGCGAGCTTCGCGAAGTCCGGCGGCGGGCGATCGATCTCCATGCCGATCGCGGCGCGCTCGACGGGATTTCCCCTCTGGCGCGCGAGCCGAATCTGATGCGCCCAGTCATTGTAGTAGCCGCGATTGTTGTACATCACGACGAGCAGCGGAATGTTCTGGTGCGCGGCGGTCCACAGCCCTCCCGGGTCGAACATCAAATCGCCGTCCGGCTGGATATCGACGACGAGCTTTTTGCTTCCCCGATTAGCGAGCGCGACGCCGAGAGAGATGCCCAAATTGGTTCCCGTTCCGAGGCTATCGCCCGGGTGCTGCTCGGGGCGCGTGAAAGACCAAAGGCGCCTGGTCCACTGGCTCAAAGTGTTGGCGGTCAAGACCCAATCTTCGTCCTTGATCGCCTGCCAGATCTCGTGCGCGAGCCTCGCGGTCGAAATCGGCCTTGCGTCCCAATTCTCGCGCGCCTGTCGGGCCCACTCGGCCCTCAGCCCCTCGTGCGCCGAGCGGTGGCGCGCGCTGCGCTCGCCGATCAGCGACTGCTTTGCCGAGACGAGCGGCTCGAGGTCGTCAAGAAGGGCCGGCAGAACCGCCCGCGCGTCCCCCAAGATCTGCAGATCCACCTCTTGAATTCTCCCGTACTCGTGCGACCATTTGCTGATGCCGAGATCGCCGAAGCCGATGTCGATGATCCGCGCCGCCGGTGAAACGACCGGATGATGCGCGCCCGTCTCCCGATCGATTTCAACCAAAGCGTCGTAAAGGTCGCGCACGTCCAGCGCCAGAACGACGTCCGCGCTACGCAGGATATCCGAGCCCGTGAGGCACAATGGATGCGTGTTGGGAAAATTCAATCGGCCGTTCAGATCGATGACGGCCGCCCCGAGGCGCTCGGCGAGCGCGACGAGCGCGTGAAAAGTGGACCGGTCGCGGGCAGCATAGTCGGCGACGATCACCGGGTTTTCGGCGCGCGCCAGCATCTCGGCGGCGCGGCGAATGCTCGCCGGGTCGCCTTGCAAGGGCGGCGGCGTTTGCAGCCGTTCCCGGTTGGGCAGGCGGACCTGATGTTCGAGCTTCGCCTCCTGCAATCCCATCTCGAAGCAGACGTATACGGGCCCCTGCGGCTCGGTGGTCGCCACCCGATAGGCGCGGGCAAAAGACTCCGGGATGCTTTCGATGCTAAACGGCTGGTCGTCCCATTTGACGAAGTCGCGCACCGCGTTTCCTTGAAGCGTGGCGTTGTGCACCCAGTCGATGGCGCGGCGCTCCGGCAGCGCCATCGCGCCGCAGCCCCCGATCACGATCACCGGGGCGCGGTCGAGGTAGGCGTAGTAAATACTGAAAGTCGCGTGCAGCAGGCCGACGACGTCGTGAACGATCGCCAGCATCGGCCTGCCGGTGGCCTTGGCGTAGCCGTGCGCGATTCCCACCGCAATCTCCTCGTGGCTGCAGGTAATCAGCTCGGGATTGCGGTTGGCGCCGTAATTGACGATCGAATCGTGCAGCGCGCGAAAAGTAGAGCCCGGATTGACGGCGGCGTACTCCATCTCGTAGAGCTTGAAGAGATCGACAATGAGGTCGGATCCGAAGCGTTCTTTCATGAGCGTTCTCCGTTCGCCGGTTGGACGCCAGGCTTTTACGACGGAACGGCGTGCCAGTCAATGGCGCGCGCGTGATTGGCCCGCCTCCGGCGGCTTGCCGAGCTTAAAAAGGATACAGACGCATCCGGCGGCGGAAAATCTGGAGGAGAGCCAATGAGACTCGCGGGGAAGGTTGCGCTGATAACGGGAGGCGGAAGGGGAATCGGCAAGCAGATGGCCCTTCTCTTTGCGCGCGAGGGGGCCGATATCGTCGTTTTCGGCCCCGGGCTCGACGAGCTCAAAGCCGTAAGCACGGAGGTGGAAAGCCTCTCTCGCGTTTGCCGCGCCTTTCGGGTTGACGTGGCCGACGAAACGCAGGTCGACGCCGCGGTCAAAAGTACGCTCGCAAGCTTCGGCCGTATCGACATTCTCGTCAACAACGCCGCCGCTCTCGGCCCCGCCGCGCCGCTCGCGCGCACGAGCGCCGAATCCTGGACAAAGGAGATCGCCGTCAATCTCACCGGCGCGTTCTTTTGCTGCCGCGCGGTTCTCCCCGGCATGATGGCAAGCAGGAGCGGAAAGATCATCAATATCAGCTCCGTGGCCGGCCAGCGCGCCTATCCTTTGCGGTCGGCCTACGCCGTCTCCAAGGCCGGGCTGATCGCGCTCACCCGCACGCTTGCGGCCGAGGTCGGCTCTTACAACATTCGGGTGAACGCGATTGCGCCCGGGCCGGTTTCCGGCGAGCGCATGAGGCGCGTGATCGAGGAGCGCGCCCGCGCGACCGGTCAAGCGATCGCCGAAGTCGAGGCGGGCTATTTGAGATCGCTCGCGCTTGGAAGAATGGTCGAGGAAGAGGACGTCGCGCGCATGGCGCTCTTTCTCGCCGGCGTTGAAGGGGACAACGTCACGGGCCAGGTGTTCAACGTCTGTTCCGGCTACAAGATCGACTGAGGAGAGAGAAATATGCTGATCGAAGAGCGCTACCAGAGAGGAGTCGAGCTTCTCAAGCGAATGCTCGGAGAGGAGGCGGCCGAAGAAACGCGGCGGCGCTGGCGCGAGCTGTCGCCGGACTTTGAGCGCTACGTGCTCGAATTCTTGTCCGGCGAGATCTGGTCGCGCGGCGGCCTCCCGCTCAAAATCAAAAGCCTCTGCACGATCTCGGCTCTCGCGGCTCTGGGACGGAGCCAGGGCCTCGAGCTCAACATCAGAATGGCTCTCAGAAACGGCGCATCGCGCGAAGAGATCATCGAGACGCTGCTTCAACTTGCGCCGTACGCGGGCTTTCCGGCCGCATGGGAGGGCCTTCAGATCGCCGCGAAGGTCTTCTCGAGCTCCGACACCGGCTAAGCCGCGACCGCGAGCCGGATCGATCGGGGCAGGATCGCCCGTCGGATCGGCGCGCTGGACCGCCTAAGAGGGAGGCAGCGGCTCGGCCCCCGCGATTTTGTTGAAAAGCCTGACCGTCTCGGCGTCGCGCGGGATTTCCTTGATCGCCTGCGCTTGCTCCTCTGGCATGAGAGGGGCGGCTTCGGCTCCGGTCATCTGCTCAAACTTCTTTAGAAACTCGGCGTCGCTGAAAACCTTGCGAAAAGCGGCCTTCATGATTTCGGCGCGATCGTTCGGCGTTCCGGGCGGGAGCACGAAAGGGGACCCGGTCAAGCGAAAATTCCGGTACATCGCCAGCACCTTACGCTGGCTTTCGGTTTTCGCGAGGCTATCGAAAGAAGGGAGCGCCTCGAATGCCGGATGCTTGTCACGGTACCCTCTGGGAACCTCGAAGATCGCGTGGAAATCCACCAGACGTTTCTCGATCCACTCTGGCGTTCTTGAAATAATGGAGTGGCCTCCCTGGGAGCGCGCGTCCACTTCTCCGCGTAACAGCGCGAGGTCGACTTCGGCGCTGCCGTAGCCCGTGACAAACTTGGCTTCCTTGAGTCCCAAGATCCAGGCGAAGATCCGCGCGACGATGTAATGGTGGTGGCCTACGGAGTCCGCTCCAATCTTGAGCCCGGCGGCTTGCCTGAGCTTCTCCAGACTATCGAGGCCGGCCTCCCTGCGCGTGACGAAGATCGCGCTAAATCTGCTGAACGCCGATCCCAGATAGATAAAGCGGTCGATATCGTACATCACGCCCGCCTGGCCGGAGACGGCGTTCGAGACAAAGCCTCCTCCGAGGCCGCCGATCGTGAGACCGTCCGGGCGAGCCGTGCTGGACAAAAAATTTGCCGCCTTGCGGTCGCCGCCGCCGGGCATGTACTCGACGACGATCGTGGGATGGCCCGGAATGTACTTTTCGAGAAAAGGCAACATGGCGCGAATGCGCCTGTCGGAGGTGCCGCCGGGTTGCGTCGCGGCAATGAGCTTGATCGTTTTCCCTTTGTAAAAGTCCGCGTCCGCGGAGGCTTCGTGGGTCGCCACTGCAAAAGTTGTCGCAAGAGCGATGTAGAACAATATCTTCGGGGGATGACTCCTGAAGTTCATGGGATCACCGCTTGTTCCGAACGGACGAACAGGGTCTCGCCGCAGGAGCGGCCTCCAACCTATCCCCTGTCGCCGAGCTGCAGGTAGTTGCCCTCCGAATCGAAGAAGTAGAGCGTTCGCCCGCCGCGATATTCAATAGGGCCAAGATGAACCCTGACGCCCCATTCCCTCATCTTCTCCAGGGCCAAATCGAAGTCTTCTTTGCTCGTCGAGAACGCGGTGTGACAGAAGCTATCCTCTCTCCAATCGCGCTCGATCGGTTTTGGGCGCTCGAACAAAACGACTTCGACGTCTCCAGCGGCCGTTTGCAAGCGTAGATTTTCCGGCCAGTAGCCCAGAAGCTCGTAGAACGGGCGGTTCGCTTCCCGTTCCCCCGTGCCCCGGCCCCGAACTTTCATCCCCAGCACCTCGACATAGAACTTTTCCGCCCTGCGGATATCGTTGACCGGGATTCCGATGTGATAAATTTTCGTTACGGTGATTTTTCCCATCGGATTTTCTCTCCTTTGCGGCACAGCCCTCGGAGCCGACCGAGAAAAGCGGACCGGACGTTAAAGCTCGTTTTCAGCACGATTGGATCAAAGTGCGGCAAAGTTTACAAGACTTGCTCCCGGCGCTTTGTGCCTGAGAGAGTCGAGCGGCATTCTGTCCGGATTTGAGACTTGCGGCTCTTGGTTTGTCCGAGCAGCGGTACTTTTGGGCGCGGGGCTGCGCTTGCCGATGTGGTCCAATGTTTGCGCCGAAAATGCTGAAAAATTCTGTTGGAAAGGATAAGCGCCCGGGAGCCTATGAGCGCATCAGCAAACGGCCATCAGCGCGTACTGGTTGCAATAGACGATTCGCAAGCTAGCTGGAAAGCCTTGGACTACGTCGCGGCGCGCGTCCGCGGAACGAAGAATCCCCGCATCCACCTCTTTCACGCCGTTGGCCCCGTGCCTCCCGGTTTGAGAGAATTCGGCGGCGCGGAAAATCCTCAGACGGAGGAGGCGCTCGAGCGCAATCTGGAGGAAAGACAGAATCGCTGGGCGCAAAAAGCGATCGAGAAGGCCGAGCCGCTTCTCGACCGCGCGCGGCAAAGAATCGGCGCGGCCGGGATCAAGCAGGAAGCGATCTACTGGCACCTGCTTATCCTGCGGCGTAGCCAAGATCTCGTCGATGAGATTCTCAAAGCGGCCGAGGAAAACCACTGTAGCCAGATCGTGGTCGGCTCCAGCTCATTTCCCTGGATCAAAGAGATTTTCGCCGACCACATCGGCGAAGAGCTGCGCGGCAAGAGCGGCAAGATTGCGGTCGAAATCGTCGAGTAGTTCGCTAACGGAGCGCGCCGCCGTCCGGATCGGAAGCCGCGGCGGCTGCTACGCAATGCCTCGCCGGCCGAAGATAAGCCGGTACAAAATGAGTAAAACGATCGATCCGATTACCGCCATAACAAAACCGACCGGATCGCCCTCGCCGTACATTCCCAAGCCGCGCCCGATGTAGCCGCCGATCAGCGCGCCTGCGATGCCAATCAAGATCGTAACGATAAACCCGCCGGGATCTCTCCCGGGCATGAGGAGCTTACCGACGACGCCGACGACGAGCCCGAACAGTATCCAACCGAGTATGCTCATAAAAACCTCCGGCCTTGTGACAAAAAATTTTCCTCTTTGTACGGCAAACGGCGTACCACCACGGCCACATGATCGTCTCGGCTACATCTTGTCGCACTCATTGGGCATCTCCCGGCTGAATTTCTCGCTCTTGGGACAATCAGCCCGACGCCATTAGGCGAAAAAATAGGCCCGGCAGCTTGCCGGGCCTATTTTTTGACGTACTCCGATTCGACCGCGAGGTCGAGATCGTTAGTAAATCAGTGACCCTTTCTCTATCTGTCGCTTGCGATCCAGGTATTCCTCGCGCGAGATCCGGCCATGCCGGTAATCTTCCTCGAGCCGGTCCATCTGCCGTTTCGCGTTGTACTCATAGCCGGCCCCGCTTCCGAGCGCTCCCACCGCGGCGCCTCCCCAGAATTCCGGGCTGCAGCCCCAAAGCGAAGCGCTGGTCAAAAGCGCTACAAGAAGTGTCCTCTTCATATGGCCTCCTTTCGAAGAAAGTTCACATCCTTACGGTTCGCAATGACTGTGCCATTCGAGGACGGGCGAACTTCACCGCGACGCGCGCCATTTGTCGCGCATCTGCAACAGTGGGTTTCTCTTGCGAAAGGCGTTAGTTTGAGCCCGGGCTAACGGAACTCTTATCGCAGATCTCGACTGCCTGATAAAGGCGCGCGTGGGTAGGGTGATCGACGTCACCGAGATAGCCCTGCTCCGCGAAACCGCGCAGGATGGCGATCCACACCCGACAATCCCAGCCGAGCGCGCGCCAATAAGCCATCCCTTTGCGGTCGGCCTCCAGTTCGGAAGCCTGCGAATACGCGCGAAAGCTTCCGCTTCCGATGAGCCCAAGCTCGCGCCCGGTGATGCTGTTGGCCAGTCCCGTCGCCGATTGGGGTTGCGGGCGCTCGTAACGTTGCGCCGGACCGAGAACGTCGTGCGCGATTTCATGCGCCAGAGTCTGCCGCAGGAGCCAGCGATGGTATTCGCTCCCGTAAGCCAGCCGCGCAAGCCTGTAGCTTATGAAAATTTCGCCCCCGCCAATGCTGAGACCCAAAATGTCGTCGCGGCGGAAGCGAGCGAGGTAAAACCTGTAACTTGCGGCCAGGCGGGCCTTTTCCGAGACGAGTAAAATTTGCCGCGCTTCGCGCTTCACAAAATCCTCGATTCGCTCATCGGCGACAGTCTGGAGCTGAAAGGGCTGCGCCGCGCACCCGGCAACGGAAGCATAGAGAATCGCCAAGACCGCCAGGCGCACAACATAGCGAAGGAAGAAAGAATTCACCACAAAAGCTTTGCTTTTTGAATTCTTTGAAGCGACGATTTCTAGCACATCTTCGCCGAGCCGCCAACGCGTTTCCGTTTGTCGCCCAACCGCCGACTCATCCCGCAAACGGCCAGATCGAAGGGACAAGCAGGACGGTGAGGACAAGAAACAGCGCGTCGAGCGGGATGCCGATGCGCAGATAATCGGTGAAGTGGTAGCCTCCCGGGCCGAATACCATGAGATGCGTCTGATACCCGAGCGGCGTGGCAAAGCCGCACGAGGCCGCGATCATCACCACGATGACAAACGGCATCAGATTCACGTCCAGGTTGGTTGCCGTCGCAACGGCGATGGGGAAAGCCAGGACGGCGGCGGTGTTGTTCGTCAAGAGCTCGGTAAACAGAAGCGTCATCGCGTAAATCATGAGCAGCGAGAGCCGCGGATTGTCGCTCGCAAGTTGGGTGAAGTATCCGGCGATCGATGCCGCAAGGCCGGTCACCTCGATCGCCCGGCCAATGCCGAACGAGGCGGCAATCGCAAGCAGCACCTCCCAGCTCACGCTCCGCCGCGCCGCCTGCCACCCGACGCAGCGCGTGAGGACCACGAGCCCCGCGGCCAGCATCGCGCCCTTGAGCATGCTCACCCATTCCATCATGACGACAAAAACGAGACCCAGAAGAATCGCGACCGAGACCCAGGCGCGCTCGAAGCGCGGCAGGCGCGAATTTTCCACCGCGCTCACGAGAAAAAAATCGCGCGAGTTCCGCTGCCGGTCGACAAAGGAAGGGAGCGCCTCCAGCATGAGCGTGTCTCCCGGCTCGAGCGCGATGTCGCCGATTTTTTTGCGAATGCGCTCGCCGTTGCGCGCCACCGCGATCACGACCGCGTTGTAAACCGTGCGAAAATGGCTTTCCCGGATCGTCTTGCCGAGATAAGGAAACGAATTCGACACGACGGCTTCGATCAGGCAGCGCCGGCGCCGCGGCGCGTCGAGCTTGAAGACCTGATCGGTCGCGGGCTTGAGGCCGCGAATCCTCTGGAGGTCGACGACGGATTCCACGATGCCGACGAAAACCAGCCGGTCGTTTCCCTCGAGCTTCATGCTCGGCTCGACGGCGACGATCAGCTCCCCGTTGCGCTCGAGCTCCGCGAGATACATGCCCGGCAGGTGCCGGAGCCCCGCCTCCTCGATGGTCTTTCCGACCAGCGGGCTCGACGGCTCCACGACCATCTCCACCGTGTACTCGCGCGGGTCGCTGAACTGCTCCATCGGCGGCCGTCGCTCGGGCAGGAAAAACCGGCTCAACAAGGCGACGCCCGCGATCCCCGCCGCGGCCAAGGGAAGCCCGATCTTGGTGATTTCAAACATCGCAAGACCGGACGCGAATTGCGGCAGAGCATGCTCGCGCGCATAGTTCAACACCAGCCCGTTTACGACGATATTGGTGCTCGTCCCGATGAGCGTGCAGATGCCGCCGAAGATGGCGGCGTAGCTCAGGGGGATCATCAGCTTCGAGGGCGAGAAGCGAAGCTTCTTGGCCCAATCCGAAACCGCCGGCAGCATCATCGCCACCACGGCCGTGTTGTTCAGAAATGCGCTCACGCCGGTCGCGGCGAGCATCATGCGCAACTGCGCGCGCCACAGAGTTTTGGGGCGCCCGAAAAGGTAGGGCGCAAAAAGAGCAAGCCCGCCCGCTTCCTGCAGCCCCGCAACGACGACGTAAAGCACGCCCACCGTGATCACGCCCTCGTTGGAAAAGCCCGAGAGCGCGTCCTTCATGTCGATCACGCCGAGCGCAAACAGAAGCGTGAGCGCGCCGAGGAGCACGAGATCCGTGGCGATATGGGTAAGAACGAGAGTCGCGAATAGAACGACAAGAACCGCGGCTGTGACCCAGGCGTCAAAGCTCATTCGCGTCCGTTCGCTGGAACAAAGTTGATGTCGAAAGACAAAGGCAGGCTAGACCAGGCGCACCCAAGTCTTCTGCAGAGGACTCGCGTAACCGACCTGGACCGCCTCTTCGACCCCGCTTGCGTGGAGCTCCTCGAGTAGCTTCGGCGCGTGCCTCTGGCTGAGCGCGATCAGGAGGCCTCCCGAGGTTTGCGGGTCGAACGCGACTTCGACGAGCCCCTCGCGCACCGATTTCTCGATCGCGATTTTGTCCTTGAGGTACTCGCGGTTGCGCTTGCAGCCGCCGGTGAGGTAGCCCTTTTCCGCCAGCCGCCGGGCGCGATAGAGCACCGGCAGCTTCTTCGCCTCGAAAACCAGCGTCACGCTGCTCCCGCTCGCCATCTCCAGCCCGTGGCCGAGAAGGCCGTATCCGGTAATATCGGAGCACGCGTGCACCGGATAGCGGCGCATCACGGTGGCGGCCGCTTTGTTCAGCGTGACCATCGACTTGATCGCCGCATCCACGCTCTCTTTGGGCGCCTTGCCGCGCTTGAGCGCGGTCGTGATGATGCCGGTCCCGAGAGGCTTCGTGAGAACGAGCGCATCGCCCGCCTGCACGCCGACATTGCGAATCACCCGGTCCGGCCGGACCACCCCCGTCACCGCCATGCCGTACTTGATCTCCTCGTCGATCACGCTGTGGCCGCCGACGATCACAACGCCGGCCTCCTTGACCTTGTCCGCGCCCCCCTTGAGGATTTCCGCCAACACCTCCAGGTCCATTTTGCCCTTGGGAAAACAGACGATGTTGAGCGCCGTTTTCGGCTCGCCGCCCATCGCGTAAACATCGCTCAGCGAGTTCGCGCCCGCGATTTGGCCAAACACGTACGGCTCGTCGACAATGGGCGTGAAGAAGTCCACCGTGTTGACCACGGCCAGGTCCGGACGCAAGCGAAACACCCCGGCGTCGTCGGAAGTTTCGGTTCCGACAATCAGATCCGGATGGTCAAACTTCGGCAGGCTGTGCAAAACTTGCACCAGATCGGCGGGGCCGAGCTTTGCGGCTCAACCTCCGGCGGCGACCTCGTGCGTGAGCTGAATCTTCCTCTTGCTCACGGAATCTCCCTCGAATCGTTCTTACGACGAAGCTGCTTCGGGTCTTCCCGGACGCGCCTCCTCAGGTTTTGCCGCCGCGGGCGCCCTGAGCTTGCGCACGTCCCCGACGCGCGTCGTCACGCCCACGCGATCAAAGTACTCTAGAAGGCCGATGGCGTACTTGCGACTGGAACCGATAAGGTCGCGGAAGGTTGCCGCGGTGATCTCGCCGTGGGTCGAGAGGTACTTATATAGCTCGGCCTTTACCTTGTCAATGTAATGCGCGGCAAACACGAGATCGGTCGTGACGCGCACGATCTTTCCCTCCCGCTCCAGCACGCGCAGGACCTCGCCGAGCTTGGCGCGCGCCGCCCCGAGATCTCTTTCCAGCTGTTTTACGTCCGGCGGCGCGCCGGGGTTGCTGCCCAGCAGGCGCTGCACTTCCGTGCTCAGGCTCTCCTCTTCCGGGCTCATCCGGACCCGGTGGGCGGGAAGACGGACGAAGCTCCCGTCACGCGCGATCGCTTGCTCGCGCGCCAGGATATCGATCAGATCGTGAAACAGCTTGACCGGGACCCGATAGGGAAGTTTGACCCTCAGCTCCTCCATGTCCATTCCCGGCGCCAGCGGATGCGCCGCGTGAAAATCCCCCAGCATCCGAAGGATCGTTTCCCTGAACTGCCGCCATTTTCCCGCGGTCGTAAAGAACTGCTCGCGCTCGGTCTTGAAGGCGACGACCTCCGGCGCGCGCGCGATCCACTGCGCGGCCTCCTCTTCGGTAACGTTGAGAAACTCGTAGATCGGCCCGACCGCAAGCGCAAATTCCTCCGCCTCTTCGAGAAAGGCCTTAAGCAGCTGGCTCGGTTCGCCCGAGCGTAGAAGGGCCAGCCTCTCCGCCAGACCCGGCTCCTTTCTTCGATGGCGCCTGGCCCAGGGGTGGATGACCGTGCCGCCGCCGAGCGTCCGCTGCGCCGTCTCGTCTCTGACGATAAACCGGTCGCCGCGCATCACGAGCAGCGGCTCCTCGAGCGTGATCTGGCAATACACGGTTTCTTTGGGCTCCGCCTTTTCCCGCTCCGGCAAAAGAATCAGTTTGCCCAGCCGTTCGGCGGTACCGAGATGGACGCGGATGCGCTGGTGGCTCTTGATGCCTTTTGTCGCCGCCGGACGCACTTCCAAGAATGCGTCCAGCCGGTCTGAAGAG
Organism: Candidatus Acidiferrales bacterium; assembly: GCA_035559995.1. Lineage (GTDB taxonomy): Bacteria > Desulfobacterota > Binatia > UBA9968 > UBA9968 > DATMAM01. The sequence continues at coordinate 99,332 of DATMAM010000032.1, read as the reverse complement.
CGCGTGAGCTTCTCGTCGCAGATCACGTCGCCTCTTTCCAGAGCGATCTTTTCCGGCCCCGCGAGGTTGAGCGCCACCCGCTGCCCCCGGCCGGCGGACTCGACCGGGCGGTTGTGCACCTGCAGGCTACGCACCCTGAAGAGCTGGTCGCCGGGAAGGGCGCGAACGCGATCGCCCGTGCGCACCGTGCCGCTGAGCGCGGTCCCCGTGACCACGAGCCCGTGCCCCTGGAGCACGAAGACCCGGTCGACGGGCAAGCGGAAGTAGCCGCTCCCGGCGCCTTTCTCGTAGTTCTGGAGCTGCGCCCATATGAGCCGCCTGAGCTCGTCGAGCCCCTGTCCGGTAACCGAAGAGAACGCGAGCACGGGAGAGTCTTCCAGCGCCGTCCCCAAGGTGAGAATACGAATATCCTCCTCGACCTCTTTGATCCTGGCGGCGCCGACGAGATCCGCTTTGGTGATGAGAAAGATCGCGCGCTTTACGCCCAGCAGATGCAGGATGTCCAGATGCTCTTCGGTCTGCGGCATGATGCCGTCGTCGGCGGCAACCGTAAAAAGCACGAGGTCCATTCCGTGAGCGCCGGCGAGCATGTTGCGGATGAACCGCTCGTGGCCCGGAACATCGACGATGCCCGCCCGGCTGCCGTCGGGAAGCTCGAGATACGCAAAACCCAAATCAATCGATATCCCTCTTTCTTTTTCCTCCTTGAGCCGGTCCGTGTCCTGCCCCGTCAATGCCTTGATGAGGCTCGTCTTCCCATGATCGATATGGCCCGCTGTGCCGATGATGTAAGGCATGGATGCGTTAAAGATGGCCGCTAAAGTCGCGCGCGTTTACGCTCGCCGCCATCGTAGCAAAAAACCTGCCTGCGTTACAGCCGCCGCTCAGGCGATAATGATGGATTTCGGCGCAACGCTCCCCAACCCATCCCACAATTTTTGGTAGGATGGGTTGAGCGAAGCGAAACCCATCGTCGAGATCATCGATGATCGAATCCAACGACGGTTCAGAAATGCGGGATCAGCTCTTCGGCGTCGAAGATCGCGCGGAGATCGAGCAGGAAGCGGTTTTCCCTCACCCTGCCGATGATCGGCGGCCTGGCTTCGCGAAACCGGCGCGCGATCTTTTCCGCGCCGAGCGCGGGATGCCGGATCGCGATCACCTTGGAGGGGATCTCTTCGGTCGGAAGCGCGCCGCTTCCGATCTGCGCCGCTCCGTCCTCCAGCGTCAGCGTGAACTCAGCGCCGAGCGCCTCTTGCAGCCGCGGGAGCAGCTTTCGGCCCATCGCTTCGATCTCCTCGAGCGGCCGCGTAAACGCTCTCAGGGTCGGGATTTCGGCCGCGGGCTCGGGCGATCTCTGATAAATCTTCAGTGTCGCCTCCAAAGCCGCCAGCGTGAGCTTGCCGCAGCGGAGCGCCCGCTTGAGCGGATTTTTGTTCATCGCCTCGACCCACCGTTTTTTGCCCACGACGAGCCCCGCCTGCGGCCCGCCCAAGATCTTATCGCCGCTGAAAGTCACGATATCGGCCCCGGCGGCCACCTGCTCGGCAGCGAGCGGCTCCTTGGGGAGGCCGTAGCGGCTCAAGTCGACGAGGGCGCCGCTTCCGAGATCCTCCATCACGGGGATCCTGTGCTGCTGGCCGATCGCGACGAGCTGGCTCAGCGACACCTCGGCGACGAAGCCGACGACTCTGTAGTTGCTGGTATGAACCTTGAGAAGGAGCGCGGTCTTCTCGCCGATCGCTTTCTCGTAGTCTTCGGGATGCGTGCGGTTGGTGGTCCCCACCTCGCGCAGAACGGCGCCGCTTTTGGCCATGATCTCGGGGATGCGAAAAGAGCCGCCGATCTCGATCAGCTCGCCGCGCGACACGATGACCTCTTTATCTTGCGCCACGGTGTTGAGCGCGAGCAAAACGGCGGCGGCGTTATTGTTGACGACGCTTGCGGCCTCGGCGCCGGTAAGCTCAAGCAGAAGCTTCTCGATATTGTGCTCGCGCCTTCCCCGCCGGCCGCTTTCGAGATCGTATTCGAGATTGAGCGGGCGCTCGGCCGCGACATTGAGCGCCTTTAGCGCCGCCTGCGCCAGAAGCGCCCGGCCCAGATTGGTGTGCAGGATCGTGCCGGTGGCGTTCACCACAGGGACGAGCCCCTCTTCCTCGGTCGAATCGAGCCCGCGCGCAATCCTGGCGAGGATGGCGCGCTCGTCGATCTCGGCGGCGTCAATGCGATCGCCGCGGCGAATCGACTGGCGCAGGTCGTCGAGGAGCTGGCGGGTCTTCTGGGTCACGAAATCGCGGCTGTACTTGCTCAGCAGGGCGCTTGCGTCGGGATGGCCGACGACGCGGTCGACCGACGGCAAATCGCGCAGCGAAGGCGTCTTGTTCGCCATGACGAAAAGGCTCGCACAAAGAGGCGGGCGATTCAACTTGAGGAAAACCTTCAGCCCCGGCGCCCGCCGCCTACGGGCCATCAAGCGCAGGGTCGAGAAGCGCGGCCGTAAGAGAAGAGTACACCTTACGCCTCACGGTCAAACGCCCGCGGCCACTGACGCCGGCTTTGCGTCATTCCACGAGCTTAACGGCCGGCATCCCCGTTGCTAAAATCGACGGCCAGCGCGCTATGCGATGCCGGAGGATCCGATGAAGCATAGGAAAAAAGAACCTGTCACGGTTTTCTTGTTTGGCGGCCTTCTGGTCCTCGCCTCTTTTTTGCGTTGGCCTGGTGGCGCGGCGGCTATCTCGCTGCCGGAGTGCATCAGCGATAGCGGCGCGGACCCGCAGAGTTTTATCGACTCCGCCCCCTGCGGGGCCTACGGAGTTGTGACCACGCGGACCAAGCTGGTAGACGGCGTGCCAAAAGAAATCAAGGTTCAATTCATGGTGCACGAGCCGTCGGGGAGCCCCAAGGCGCTGGTCGTTCTGTTTGCCGGCGGCAACGGCAACACGGGCATTACGCTGAACGCCGGCGGTGCGCTCACGGCGGGAAGAAACTTCTTGGTCCGTAGCGCGCAACTTTTTGCCGAGCGAGGCTATAAGGCCGTCACGATCGACCGGCCGCTGCTCGAGTTGGGACCGCCGAAAGTCCCGGAGTTCCCTACCATCCCCGACTACGATCTCTATCGCGTGTCGACGGACCATCGCATCGACATCGAGGCGGTCCTGGCGGCTGTCGATGCGCCGGGCCTGCCTGTTTTCTTCGCCGGCACAAGTCGCGGCACGCTGTCGGCGGTCGCGCAGCATTCGCTGAGTCTCGCTCTTTCGCTCTCGAGCGCCGTCACTTCGGGAACCAATCTCTATATCGGTCATCCGGACCGCCCTAACCTCCAGCCCGGCTCCGTAAGCGTCCCGGTTCGCATCCTCGCGCACGAGCAGGATGGCTGCTCCGTGACGGCGCCGCAAAATGCCGTAAAGCTCCACGTCGCTTTCAAACAGGCCGAGGTCGATTCTCACTACAACAGCGTTGACGGTGGATTCGATCTTACGGGCCAAACCGTGGACGGCGTTACGATCGCTGCGTGTGACGCGCTAACCCACCACGGCTATCTGGGGATCGAAAACGAGGCGGTTGATCAAATCACCAAGCGATTCGACCAGATCCTGAGACGGCTAAACAAGAGCTAGCCCGGATTATTCACGCTTATTGAAAAAGTCATGACACTGCGCAACCGAATGCTGCCCCCCCTCACTCCTTCGACTGCGCCGAGGACAGGCCTAGCCCTCTCCCGCTGGTAGAGGGTGAGAAGATCTTACCCTCGCCCTCGTACGCGAGGGAGAGATCCAAGGATGTAAATAATGCGGACTAGTCGCCTGGAGGCCAGCGCGCAAGTTCGATTGCAATTTGCCCCGTATCCGTCTATCCGTCAATGAAACCTTGGAAATCGGCCCGCAAAGTTCGCCCGAGCGCTGGTTCATTCTCGGCATCGTCACTCTCGCCCAGGTCGGCGTCGCGATCATTCATCTGGGCATCCCCGCTCTCGTTCCGTTTATCCAGCAGGATCTCCATCTCAGTCGAACCGAAGTCGGCCTGATCAGCTCGGTCCTGAACGGCGCTGTTGTCGTGGCCGCGATCGCCGCCGGAAAGGCGGTCGACCATCTCGGCGAGCGCTGGGTGATCGCCGCGGGCGCCATCGTGAGCGGGCTGGCGATGATGGCTATCTTGCAGGTCGGAAGCTTCGGCGGCCTGCTGTTTTTGCTGATCTTCGTCGGTTTTGCCACGGCCAGTTGCACGCCCGCCGGGAGCAAGGCGGTGGCGATCTGGTTTCCTGCGACCGAGAGAGGAACCGCGATGAGCGTGCGGCAAACGAGCGTGCCGCTCGGCGGCGCGCTCGCCGCGATGACCCTTCCTTCTTTGGCGCTGGCGCGCGGCTGGCGATTCGCGCTTTTCGCCGCGGGGATCGTCGCTCTCGTTATTGGCGCGGCGGTCCTCGGCCTTTACCGGGAGCCTCCGGCGAGCAGGCATGCGGCGGCGCGCGCGGTTGGCTCGAGGCTGATCGATCTTGTCCGGCGAAAGGACATCTGGGCGGGACTCGCTTACGCCTTTACCCTCTCCGGCAGCCAATGGTGCTTTCTCACCTATACCGAGCTGTATCTCACTGAAGCGCTGGCGATGCCGATCACCCTGGCGGCGGCCTTGCTTGCGGCCGGACAGGTTTCTGGCACGATCGGCCGTGTGATCTGGGGAGTGCTGAGCGATCGGCTTTGTTACGGCAGGCGCAAACCCGTTCTTATCTGGGTAGCGCTTCTCGGCCTTGCGTCGATGATCGCGGCGGCTTTCTTCTCGCCCGCGACGCCGCTCTGGTTTATCTGTTTGATTGTCGGTCTTCTCGGCGCGTCGGTCATGAGCTGGAACGGCATCTATCTCACCATGGCCTCGGAGCTTGCCGGCCTCAGCGTCGCCGGCCTGGCGATCGGGCTGAGCAGCACCTTTGCGTTTCTCGGCATCGTCGTGTTTCCGCCGATCTTCGGCTACCTGGTCGATGCCGGCTTCTCGTATCGCTTTGCCTGGATTGCGCTCGGCTCGACGATCCTGGTTCCGGTTGCGCTCCTCCGATGGGTGCGCGAAGACAAATAGCCGCGGCCGCGGCGCTCGCGCTCGCGCTCGCGGCGTGCGCGCACACGCGGGCCGCGTCTGCGCCGGCCGCGACGGTCGAAGTCCAGGCGGCCGCCATCGACCTCGATCCGAACGACGCCGCGCGCAGGCGCGTCGGCAAGCTTCTCTTCCTCAGCGGCTTTGAGCTGCGCGCTTCGGACCGCCGCTTCGGCGGGATCTCGGGATTATGGGTGGGGGAGCGCGCGCTCGTTGCCGTTTCGGACGGGGGCTACTGGATTTCGGCGGCCCTGCGCCACGATCGAGACGGGCGGCTCGTCGAACTCAGCGACTGGCAGATCGAGCGGCTTGTTGCGCCGAGCGGCCGGCCGGTCGCGCGCCGGCTGCAGGACGCCGAGGGGTTGGCGCGGGACGTAACCGGCTCGTTCATCGTATCGTTTGAGGGGATCCACCGCCTGTGGCGCTACCCGCCGCCGCCGGCAGCCTTTCGCGCGGCGCCGGTCGAAATCCCTTCACCGCGCGAGCTTGCGCGCGCCCCCGCCAACGGCGGGATCGAGTCGGTGGCGGCCTTCCCCGACGGCCGCCTGATCGTCATTGCGGAAAACCTCCGCCAAGCCGACGGCGCCCTGGCCGCGTGGATCATCGACGGAAAAGAGTTTTACCCGCTCTCTTATCTCCCTTCCGCCGGCTTTACGCCTTCGGATTGCGCATTTCTAAAAAACGGCGACCTCCTGGTTTTGGAGCGCGAGCTGCGCCTTCTTGGCAGTTGGGCGACCCGGATCAAACGAGTGCCGCGCGCCAGCATCATTCCGGGAGCGCGCTTAGAAGGAGAGGAAATCGCGCGCCTCACGCTGCCGCTCGCGGTCGACAACTTCGAAGGCCTGGCGGTCTACGAGCACCCCAAAGCGGGGACCCTGGTTTATCTTGTCTCCGACGACAACTATTTTTTCTTACAGCGGACTTTGCTGCTGCAGTTCCGCCTCGACGAAGAAGAGACGAGCTTACCTCGGGACCGATCGAAGAGCCCGGCCGACTAGCATGCCCGAGCTTCCTGACGTCGTCGTTTACATCGAAGCGCTTGCGCCGCGCGTCGTCGGCCAGCCGCTGCTCGGCGTGCGCCTGGCAAGCCCGTTTGTTCTGCGCTCGGTCGACCCGCCGCTCTTTTCGGCGCACGGAAAAAAAGTCAACGCGATCGCGCGGCTGGGAAAGCGCATCGTTTTGGCGCTCGAGGAGGAGCTTTTTTTGCTCGTTCATCTAATGATCGCCGGACGCCTGCGCTGGCGCGAGCCCAGCGCGAAAATTCCGCGAAAGCTCGGCCTTGCGGCATTCGATTTCCCGACCGGCACGCTTTTGCTCACCGAGGCGAGCACAAAGAAGCGCGCGGCGCTTTACCTCATCCGCGGCGAGAATGCGCTAAGGGATCACGACCCCGGCGGGCTCGAAGTTCTCGCCGCCGACTTCGGCAGCTTTCGCGAGGTGCTCGGGCGCGAGAATCACACGCTCAAACGGGCGCTCACGGACCCGCGGCTCTTTAGCGGCATCGGCAACGCCTACTCCGACGAGATCTTGCACCGCGCCCGGCTCTCCCCCATAAAGCAAACCCGCCAGCTCAGCGACGAGGAGTGCGCGCGCCTGTTTCACGCGACGCGGGCGGTGCTCCAGGAATGGATCGAGCGGCTGCGGCGCGAGACGGGCGCGGGCTTTCCGGAAAAGGTGACCGCGTTTCGCCCCGGCATGGCCGTCCACGGGCGCTACCGCAAGCCCTGTCCGGATTGCGGCGCTTTGGTGCAGCGAATCGTCTATGCCGAAAACGAAACGAACTACTGCGCCCGCTGCCAGACCGGCGGAAGGCTCCTCGCCGATCGCGCGCTCTCGCGCCTGCTGCACGAGGACTGGCCGAAGACGCTCGAAGAATTGGAAGAAATACGCCCGCCGGTCAAGCCCAACCGGACCTGAAGCTTGCGGCCGAAGACCGAACCCAGCGCCCCGGCCCGATAAGCTACTTCGACAGCCGCGCGATCGCCGCACGCGCGCCGTCAAGCAAGGGGCCGGGATGGCCCGCGACTTGGCTTTGCAGCTTGCGGTAGGAGGCCAGGGCATGGGCGCGCTCGCCGTTGAGTTCCTGCAGCTGGGCGAGAACGTAGAGGTACTGGGGATATTTTTCCTTCGCGAGCCGATCCTCGGGGTAGAGCCAGCGGAACGTCGCCAGATGGTCCGCTGGAGGAAGCGCGGCGAGAAATTGCGCCTTGTCACGATCAGAGACCAACCGCGAATAGTAAATGCTCCACAGCCGCTGCGGCTCCGAACTATCCGCTACGGCCATCGCCTCGCCTCCGCGGCGCATCTCGTCAGCGACGCGGATCGCCTCGCATTCAAGCTCCGGATCGCGCGCCCATAGAAGCCCCGCAAACTGCAGGCGGCGCACGTATTCGCGCTTGCGGTTTGATTCGAGCGCGGCGGCAAAGTGCCGCTTTGCGTCGACCGCGGGGCCGCGCTGGCGCAAGATTTCGAACCCTGACATTGCGTGAGCGAAAACATTGCGCGGATCGATTGCGAGCGCGCGGCGATAGTGTTTTGCGGGATCGAGGCCCGCGACCCCTTCGCGCGAGCGCAAAAAGTCCGCCCAACCCACGTGCGCCGTCAGGTCGGCGGCGCGCTCGCCCTTGCCCTTGGCCGCGCCGCGCCAGAGCACCGGCGAAACCCTTTCGGCGATCTCCCTGAGAGTGCCGGTGAGCTGGCTGCCGCGCGCGTTTTGGAGCCATTCCATCGCGAGCCGCTCCTGCAGATCGGTGAGTTCCGCGGAGTCCGGATGGCTGGCGGCGGCCTTTTCCAAAAGCGCCCACGCGCCGGCGTAGTTTCCCGCTTCGGCCTGCATTTGACTTTGCTCAAGGAGCGCCGCCACCGCCTGCTTCCGCGCGCTCTGTTCCCAATAAAACGAGAACCCCCGCCAGGCGGCTCCGACGCCGAGCAGCGCGACCAGAACCGCCGCCGCAAGTCCGGCGGGTCGCGACAACCAGCGCCGCCAAGGCCGCGCCATGCGATCGACCGCCGCGCTGACCTCGGCCGCAACGTCTCCCGCGGGCTTTAGAATCGTGACCGCGCGAAGAAACGCGGGAATGTCTTCCTTCGGCAGGGGCTCCAGCCATACCGGAAGAACATGGCCGGCCGGGTGTTGCCATTTTTCCTCGGCGAACTTGAGCTCGGTCAGCGTGTAGCGGCCCGCCGAAACAGATTCCCGGCTGATGAGAAAGATGAACAAGTCGCTCTCGTCGATCGCGGCGCGGATGCGCGCGTCGAAGGACTCGCCCGGCGGTAAGGCCGACCGATCGCGGAAGACGGAATGGCCTTCCCCTTTTAGCGCCAACTCGATCCGCGCCGCCGCTTCATCGTGCGGCGAGGCGTAAGATAGAAATATCTTCCGCTTCATCTTCCGAGCCCAAGCCAAGCGCGCGCGCCACAGAACCCGCCCGCGCGCAATCCGATTGACAGGGGAGCGCGTGGCGCATATCCTCTCCCGTCAAGCATAACCGATTACCGCCCCAAAGGGAGCATCCCTGTGAGTGACGTCCATATGGTCTTGGTGGGCGATGCCTTCGTCGGTCGCCCCGATCCCGATTCCGCGTTCGCCACCGCCCGGCATCTGATCAAAGAGGCCGACATCGCCTTCTGTAATCTGGAAACCGTCGTCGCGGACGCCAAGTACCTCGCACCGTATGATCGCGATCACCATCCGCGAACCGACGAGTGGATGTTCGATTCCTACGTGCGCGCGGGTTTCAATATCATGAATCTCGCCAACAATCCGAGCACCTGGCACGGCATCGATCCTTTCGTGCGCTGCTTAGACGTTCTCGACAGCGCCGGGGTTGTGCGCGGCGGCGGCGGGCGCAATCTCGCCGAGGCGCGCAAGCCCGCGATCATCGAGCGCAAGGGAACCAAAGTCGCCTTTGTCTGCCGCGCCTCGGTGTGCGACCCGCTCACGGCGGCCGCCACGGACGAGCGCCCCGGCATCGCGTACTATCCCGTGCAAACTTTTTACGAGCCGCGCCTTCGGGTTCACCACGTGCCGGGCTCGCCGCCGATCGTTCACACGATCCCCGACCGCGGCGCGCACCGCGCGGCTCTGGAAGAGGACATCCGCCGGGCGCGCAAAGAAGCGGACGTCGTGGTCGTCTCCTGGCACTGGGGAGTGTCACCGACGACCGGAGGGACGGGTGATCTCGTCCAATATCAAATCGAGATGGGCCGCTTCGCCATCGACGCCGGCGCCGATATGGTCGCCGGCCATCACTCTCACGTCCTGCAGCCGATCGAGGTCTACAAGGGAAAGCCCATCCTCTACTCGCTCGGCAATTTTGTCCACGACCTCCATTATGGCAAGCGGCACAACGTGATGTTCCCCGCCATGCTGGCGCGCTGCCGGATCCGCGCGGGAAAAATCGACCGCCTCGCGTTCGTCCCGGGGCTTTACAAGGGAAACGGGCCGCCGGAGTTCTTCAAGCCCCCCGAAGCGCCGGACCTTGTCGGAGACATCCAGAAGATCTCCGCCCGCTTCGGCACCCGGTTCGAGATCGGCGCGGACGACGTGGCGGTGGTTTTAGCATAAACGGACCCACCAGACGGTGTCGCTTTAGCCGGTAAGCGAAAGCCGTGCGGCGCGGCTGCCCTCGCAAGACCGAAAGCTTCGCCTGCCCTGTGTTCCGGAACGATCTCGGCGCAGCCGCCGCGCTCAGATTGGATGCCTGATAAGTGCATGCCCGTTGGGGCCGATCTTTGGATGGCGGCGAGAACGTGGGTCTGATCGTCGATGACGTAAGGAAGCTTCATCGGCGGAGGTTGAGGAACGGACTTATATATGCGAGCTGGCGAATTGATCCCCGCCCGGGAGGATCGACACGAACGGCAGGTACGGCTTTACGCGTTCGCGCCTAAGTTGCGCGCGTGGGCTATCTCTCGTTGTCTGCTTGGCCGGACTTGGTCGGCTGTCAGGGTTACGATCGCGATAGTTTCTCCATCGAGGGTGGTGAATTCGACTTCGTAACCTGCACCGCCCTTGTGCACGAGAACAACTGTTCCAATATCCCCCGGTGCTAGGCCATATTGCGGCAGCTCGCATGTAAGGATTACATCTTCGAGTTCCTGAATCATTGGCGTCTCCTTCTCAAGGGGTGAGCAGTAATAAACCTTGGAACCTCGCCCTCATTATCCATAAACCACGCGCTGCGGACATTTAACACGTTCCGTCCGGCGCTTCCAACGACCCGTCGATAACGTACCTGGTCCCAAAAATCGTCTTTTCCTCGATTGCAATTTCGTTGTTTATCGCATGTTGCTTTAAAGCGTTGGCAAGGTCCTGCCACCGGGCAGCGGTAAATCCAAATTGCATAAAGAATGCAGCCTTGCTCTTACCAGCGCGGTGCGTGGTGGAAAGCAAATATCTGACGATTTTAGCTTCAGTGATCTCCGCCTTCTCAACGTTCGGCAGCCTCATCCTAAGCTCGGTTCCCGGTGACCGTTAAGCGCCAGCGATGGAGACTATAGACCAAGACAAATGCCGGTGTCGACGAAGATCACAGCTATTTCTTTCCTATATGATCTCATCCTGTTCTCTCCCGGAAAATCCTGCCTTCAGCCTCGTGCCGGCCCATTTCTTGATAGCAGAAAGCTGTTTTTTCGCGAGCACATGCCGGTTTTGGACAATCGCGCGCGCCCTTCCGTTACGCTTTTTGAGCGAATCGATAAACCCCTTGACTTGCTTCAAGGATTCCTCGGGCAGGTCCTCCAGGGCACGTAATATTTCAGTCTTCCCGGCCATACAGTCCCCCTTCAATTCGGACGAATCCAGCAGTTGATGGATACCCAGTTCTGATTCCGAACTAGTAAATATACCCGTCCTTTGATCCTGTAAAACGCCTGAGCCGCTGAGCGCAGCGCCTTTACAGAAGCGGTCGAATGGGACACTCACACGGAGCAAAAGTGTTCCAAGCTCCTCGAACCCTTAGGATCCATTCTCGGATCGGCTCGGCCAAGTACCAATCGTAGAAAATCCTTGCCGTCTCCGACTCCGTCTCCCGCCCCTGAAAGAATGTCGGCGACAACCTTGAAGGGCAGCCCTGTCGCACCGAATGGATCAATGAACGCGAAGGTCGGTGCGAGCTGCTGACGCCCGCTCTTGAACTGTTCGAGAATGCCCCCAACCTGCTCTTCAAATGTGCCTTCCACAACTTCCCATTTGAACTGCGGTGGCCATGTGGTCTTTGAGATGAGTGCGCGAAGATGCGCGGCAAATTTCCTCCGCTTTTCAACGAACAAAAAGCAGCATTCCTTGGATTGCAAACCCGAGCCCGGTCGTTCCAACGCATCTTTCGCGGCGGCTAACGCCGCAAGGGGAGAACCTTGCACGTTGTTTGTGTATTCACCCGGGCCCGCGAAGCCATCGATGTAAACGAGACGCTTGCCGGGATGACTGGCCAGTATTGAGAACCAGAGATAGACGTACCTGCGCACGATTTCGATCTTTGCCAATGTGTGCGGCTCGGCGGGCCAGAGTTTAGTTGGCTTGAACGAAGGCAAGCTTTTCTTTATCAACGCGCGGAGAAGTGCTGGCCAGATCGTTCATCTCTCCGCGCTCTCCACCAGTTTGATCTCGTCCGGCGCAAGCTGTAGAGGCCATAGACCCGCTCGATTTCGCGCTCCGAGGTGGCGGTGTGGGCGTCTGGTCTCAGCATGTGGTGTGGAAACATTGCAAGGGTCATGTCTCCTCAGAGTTCCCCTCGACCTCCAACTTCTGTCTGCGACAGAAAGGATGGCAATCCGCCAATTCCTAACTAACTAACAGCTTACAACTTCTTCGCCGTTTCAATTCATCTACGTTCACGAACTTGTAGCCGCGCGCGCAGCCGTGCCTGGATCTGGGTGTAAAGTCGGGCCTCTGCGTTCTCACGGTCGCGTAAACTAACCGCCAAGGCGTACGGCTCTTCGGTCAGCGTTAACTCGCCTCCCCACCTTTCATCAATGCGCGTGACCACGACGAACAGCTTCTGTGACCGCCGCCGTGCGGGTGGGCGCTGCAAGCTCCACGTATCGGCCTGGACAGTGCCCGCACCGCGGTTGCGGGCCCCTATGCGAGCATCACCCGCCTCCGGGATACGTTGGTACTCCTCGGCCGAAGTCGCCGCGTTGAACATCCGGCTCACGAGGCTGAGGTCGTCGGCCCACACGAGCCGGAACTCCATCCGACAGCTCTTATAACTGATCCGAGTCGTACGCACTGCCGGGCTGTACGCCAGCGCCACCGTAACTTCTCGCGTGCGCGGCCGGCCCTCGAGAAATTCTGCCGGGAGTGGAACCTCGTAAAAGTGATGGAAGCGATTGGGAATCGTATCATTTGCGATCAATGTGACCTCTTGGTCAGTGGACCGTTCGAGTGCGCCCTCTTCGACCTTGCCATAGCCGCACAATCGCAGGCGCTCCGCCCTCTTAGGTAGCAACATGTCGCAGGATTCCGGCCAGCGCGCATGAGCAACCAAGAGTGCGCGCAGAAGGTTGTGATCCGCATCCGGGTGTTCGGCAAGGATGCGCGCAGCAAGATGCGCCACATGCGGCGCCGCAAAGCTCGTACCTGCGTCCTCCGCGAGGAGCCGTCCCGCTGCGAAGTCTTTGCAGGTTGAAAGCTCGCCCAGACCCGGTCTAACGAGCCATTGGTTTGCCGAGCGAACATTGACGGCCCAATTCCCGCCGTAGGCAACGAGCTCCGGTTTGACTGCACCGCCCACCGACGGTCCGGATCGACTGAACGGTGAAGGCTGGTCGCGCCGTGCGATGGGTTGCTCGGCCGGATCGTTCTGGTAGCGCTGCGCGTTGAAGCTCGCGTCCCACCGTCCGAGGCTGCCGACAGTCAGCGCATTGAGTGCCGGCGCGGGGTCCAGCAATGCCGCCTCCTGCTGAAGGAGATAATGCGGATATTCGGAGCGCCAGTCGACAGGAACAGTCTCGGTACCGTTGAAATTACCGGTCGGCACCACGAACAGAACGCCCAGCTCGCGAGCGAGTGTGTCCAGCGTGACCGCAAGTCCGCGGACGTGGCCCCTATCATACGGTTTGTGCAGATCGCCGTAAGACAAGTTGAACACCCGGCAGCCGTATTCGCGATGAAAGTAGCGCACGGCTTCATCGACCTGATTCTCAATCAACCTGTCGTCGCTCGTGTTTTGTACGTCAAGGATGCGTCCGCTGAATAAACGTAGCCTGGGCACGAAGGCCCCGCCACAAAGTGCCTCTTCCACATCCCCGTACAAAGCCAAGCCGGCAACCAGAGTCCCATGGCCGTGCTGGTCTTCGGGTCCGAGGCCACGGATAAAGCTCTGCGCATCGCCGACTGCCGGAGCGAGCCACGGATGCCCGGTAGTAAGGCCACTATCAAGAATAACGATTCCCGGTGCGCTGGCTGGTGGCTCTGCCACTCGTGGAAGGCTCTGAATGTCCGTTTGCAGCAGGGTCATTTCCAGACCGTACCGCGGCGGCAGGTCCACGAGACGCACGTCTCGGTGACGCAACAACAATGAACCCTGCTCTCGATTGACCCTCACGCGGTAAAGGACCAGGTGAGCCTGTTTTACTGCATCGAGCTTTTCGATCCCCTGCTGGCGCAGCCAGGCCTCGAAGGCCTGCCAACTCCGGTCGCGCTCGGTAGCACGCAAAACCGGCCAGAGTTCAGCGTCCAAGGCAAACGGCTCTCGTTCCGGCCATCCCTCCTGCTTCAGTGCCCATCCTCGCCGATCCTCCTCCGTCCAGTTGTCGAACCCTGCGAGCGCGAAGAGTAGGTGCCGATACGCCGGTCTGCCGCCACGGGCGAGTGTTGCAAGCCGCGCCTCGAATTCCGTCAGCGCCGCTTCAGTCGCAAAGGCAAGGATGACCGTCCTGTCTTCCTCGCTGACGATCTCGATCTCGCCCGAGATCTTCTCGAACTCAGCCGGATCAAGCGGCGTGCTGAGTTCGAGTTTCAGGAGTCGCCGGTCGTCGAACCCGCCAAGATCTCGTGCCGCACGTTGCCGCGCTGATTGCAGGCGCTCCCCCAAATCCCTTCCGAAAGCCCGCCAATCTCCAGGCTCGTGGACGCGGATCGGGGCTGGTCGCGCCCGGCGCGGGTTGACCAGCTCCTCGCGGATAAGCCTGAGATGCGGATAGGTTTCCGGCACGCCTTATTTTACTCTGTTCCTGGGCTGCCGCGGCCGCTCACGCCGTGCAGCGGTCTCTAGATGTCGCACCGTGAGGAATTCCTGTGCTGCGAGCACCATGTCCTTGATTGCGCGGCGCAGTACGCGTTCCACGTCAGCGTGAGTCATCCCTTTGAAGAGCGCCGTCACCGCCCCGTCCTCCACTTCGAACTCCCGGCGCACGCCGCGCAGCTTCAGCGCGAGCAGACGGCGCAATTGCTCGAGGTTCGGCGGCTCGAATACCAGCACTTCTTCGAACCGCCGCCAGACGGCGAAGTCCAGAATCGATTCGTGGTTGGTCGCGGCAATCAGCACGCTTCTTCCGGCGTAAGCGTCCATCATCTGCAGCACGGCGTTGACGACGCGCCGAAGCTCCCCGTGCTCAGCCTCATCGGCACGCTCCTTGGCCAACGCGTCGAATTCGTCGAAGAGGACCACTGCCGCATTCGCGGCAGCGAAATCGAACACCTTGCGCAAGTTGGCGGCGGTCTCGCCCAGGTAGGACGACACTACGGCATCCACGCGCACGATGGCGAGCGGCAGGCCCAGCTCCGACGCGATCACCTCGGCCGTCAGCGTCTTGCCGCACCCCGGCGGCCCATAGAAGAGCAGCCGATCCGCCGGCCGCAGTCCGTAGCTTGCCAGCCGCTCCTGATGGTGATGCTCCTGCAACACTTCCTCCACGGCAGAGCGAGTCTCGTCGGAGAGGACGGCATCCTCGAGCCGCCGCACCGGCTCCCGTAGATCAAGCAGTGGGAGATTGCGCTCACGGTCCACCGGCACCTTCTCCAGCGCTCGACCGGGCGCATGGCCGAGGTCTTTGGGCCGGCCATACAACAACCGTTCGAGATCGTTGGCGAGCAGGTGGTGCTGTTTCTGTCGCTCTTCTTTAATGACCTCCTCTGAGGCATCACGAAACGCCTCCATGTTGCCCTCAATGCCGGCTTTAATGAGTTGTCTCAGCAGTTTACCAGTAGCCATATAGTCCGCTCCTCTTTATTCGTCGGTGGCGACGGGACTTGAAATGCCTTCCTGGTCCGGGACGGTGCTGGTGCCCGCGCCGGCTTCGGATGAGGATTGCTCGACGATTTTGATCTCCTCCCCCGTGAGGCCGTACAGGCGACATACAAGTTGGTCAATCTGCCGCTCCCACGCCGACACGTCCGCCTCCGGGTCTTTGCGTTTGGCTGCCAGAATGCGACGAGCCAAGTCCGACAATACCTGTTGATCGCCCCGGCTTGCATTTGGGATCGGCGTATCCTTGAGATATTCGGCCTTTATGGCCACGTTGAGAAACTTTGTGGCGTATAGATAGTTGATCAGCGACGAGTTCAGCACCGCCACGAGGAAATAGATCGGGGCGTCTTCAGCGTTCGGGATGATGAAGATTATGCTCTCCATGCCATAGACCCCCACTTCATCAATAGTCGCGACGATGCGTGTTTTCAGCCGAGGATTGCGCGTTCTCTGCACGAGAATCTTTGGGACGCGGTCAAGCTCGGATTTCACTCGCGGCCATTGTAGCGAGAACCATGGAATGACCCCTCGAACACATTCTCGTCGCTTTCTCAATTCGCCGCGGAACCTTTGCAGCCACCTCTCTGCGTAAGGGAACTTCGCAATATTTGTCTCTCCGTCCACGTAGATGATGCGTCGAGATGTGCTGCGAATGACCCATTTTTCGAAATCCCGACCCAGGAGCACAGGATGGAGCAATTCCTTCTCGATCTTGGCTTCTCGAATTTGTTCGGCGGTTGGCAGGAATGCTCCATTGTTGCCCGTAACAATTCCCTGAAACACCGAGAACCGAGACTTGATTAGCCACCGGTCCGATGAGAACACCTTCGCAAAAATCCCTTCGGCGCCGGCATCACCTGAGAAGCTGATCACGTTGCCGTAACGTTGGAAATGATTTGCGGGAACAATCGTAGTTCGGCGTCGATCGAAATCGAGAGCGTTCACCAGACGCATGGACTCGTTTGCGGTTCTTGTCAGAAAGAGAACGCATACATCATTGTTGGCAGCCTCGAACACCTTGTCGCCTAGATACAGCACCTCGCGCAGCCAGCGGTTTCCCAAGATCAGGTCCCGCAGCTTCTTGTAGGAAAGGTTATTGGCAATCTGCTGCGGGACTATGAACGCAACTGCACCGCCGTTGCTAGTGTGCCGAGTGAGAGCTGCCTCGTAGAACAGGCCAAATACATCATAGCGCTTATAGAACGTCTGGTAGTGCTCGGCATAATACGCCTTCTGTGCTGCATCCACGAGCTCCACATTCAGATACGGCGGATTGCCGATGACCACATCGAAGCCATTGGTGACCCCGAACATCCACTCTGCATCGAAGAACGGCGCCGAGGCATTCTGGTCATACGGGTCCCAGGCGGCGAGCATTTTGGCCGTGGCGCTACCCCAGCCGTCGTGTTTCAACAACTCCGCGATCTCGGCGCGCAGGGCTGCGTCCCGCTCGCGATACTTCCGCTTGGTGGCCGGCGTTCTGGCGGTAAAGTGGGCTTCGCGCACCCGTGCTAGCTCCCGCTCCAGCTCGTCAATCTTCGGGTTGCGGAGGGCGAGTTGGTCGGGCCGGTCGAGGCCGATGAGGGTGTTCGCGGCGACGAACTTGGTTTCGAGGTTGGGCAACGCCCGGATACCGAGGTTCTCGGCCTTCAGGTTCACACGCTGATCCACGATCAGCGAAATGAAAAAACGCAGCTTTGCGATCTGCACGGCAATGGGCTGGATGTCCACGCCGTAGATGCAGTTCTCGATGAGATAGAGCTTGCGGCCATAGTCGGAGGCGTTCTCCTCGAAGACCTCGTTGATTTCACTGAGCCTCCGCTCGCGCTCTTCCTTATCCCCGGACTTGAACGTCTCAGCGGTTTCAGCGACGGCGCGCTGACGCTGCCGTTCGCGCCAGCGGCGGTTCTCGGGATCGAGTTTGGCGAGCACGTACACCAGCTTGTGAAGAATTCCCATCGGGAAAGCGCCGGAGCCGCAAGCCGGGTCGAGAATCTTCAGGTGATCGATAGCGCGGATGAGCGCCTCGACCTCCGCTTCACCAAACTGGTGCGGCTCTTCGTTCAAGGCGAAGAGCTGTCGCAGGCGGGTTTCCACATCCGGCGCCTGTGGGAGCGCCGCCCTGAGCTTGGCTGCGAGCGCCGCGATAAGCGCCTCGTCCACCATGTAGTCCACGATCGGACGCGGCGTGTAGTAGGAGCCCGTGGCCTTGCGCGCGGTGGTGCGTGTCTCGGGGTTGTAGGCGGCGAGGAGGTTCTCGAAGACCTTGCCCAAAAGCTCCGGGTCCAGCGCGACCTCCTGATCGAGCGGGGTATTTTCCGCCAGAGTGAAGTTGTAGCTCGACAGGGTCTCGACGAGGCCCCGGACACGGGCCGTGCGGTAACGGGATTCGCCGTAGGCCTCGCTCAGATCCACAGTTCGCTCGCCGCCGAAGAAGAGAAAATCCGGTACCACGGGCTGGCTGTCCGGGCGGCGGGAGAAGCCATCAATACGGATATAGCGCGGCTTGTCTTTGCTGCCCTCGGTTCGATCGAGACATTCGAACAAGCCGCCGTTTAGGAACGGAATGTCCTTGAAAAGGTCGAGGGCGGATGCTGGGTCCCGGAACAGGTCGCGATGCCGGTAGAGGCTGTGGGCCATGAAGTTTTGTTCATCCCTCGCCCAGGCGCGCTTGCCCATTTCAGTATTCAGTGTGGCAAAGAAGAGATTTTGCAGGATGGCTTTGTAGAAGACCGACTGCTTGTCTCCAGGTTTTTCGGGTGCAAAGCCGTTGAGGAGCTTGGGCAGGTGCTGGGGGTCGAACAGGACGCTTGGGATCAAGCCCTTCTCTTTCAGGAACCAGCAGAAGATCACGCGCGTGATCAGGCGGATGAGGCTCACGTGATCCTTGCCGTCTTGTTTGGGCGCGTCTTTCGGGAAACGCGCGTGGTCGAGCGCCCAGAAGTACCAGTTGGCAATCTCCTGATAGAACTGCTTGGTGACCGCTTCGACGCTGAACGCCTTGTTCAGCTTATCGGTGACCGCAGTGATCGCCGGTTCGCCTATCAGACCGAGTTCTTCGAGTTTGAAGGCCAGTTCCGCGAGGCGCTCGATCGTTGTGCGGGCGGGAGAGCCGACCTCGTACGGCAGTGTGCGGAGTTCGATCTTGTCATCACTGCGTTTGCGCGCCCAGATGAACGCGGCTTGCCGCTGGTCGCGCGTGACGTAGCAGACGAGATGCTCGGCATGAATAGGTTTCAAGAGCCGTTGGACGGCTCGGCGGGCTGGGACGGTAGGCAGCCGATCGTCC
Organism: Candidatus Acidiferrales bacterium; assembly: GCA_035559995.1. GTDB lineage: Bacteria > Desulfobacterota > Binatia > UBA9968 > UBA9968 > DATMAM01. Next base: position 80,765 of record DATMAM010000032.1, on the reverse strand, counting down.
GGCCAGTCCACGCGATAGACGGGCAGTCCGGAGAGTTGCGCGACCGGATGCGCCGTGAGGGTCCTATTGACCGGCGCGCCGACCTGGAGCGGGCGCGTCGCCATCCCGCGCGGCGCACCCCAATTCAGGATTTGGCAAAAGAGCGGCGTGAGGTTTTCGGCGAGGCGCCCGCTTTCGAGGTGGCGGTGAATGCGTTGCAGGAGTTCGTTCATCTCAGACCCTTACCCTGCCCTCTCCCAGAGTGAGAAGGGGTGTTTGGTGGTAAAGTTGGCCGCGCCAGCCCCATCGAGCAGATGAGCCGTGGTTCGGCGCGCGGCTCGGTCTCTTCGTCGGTGATCTCGCAGAGGGTGCCATCCGCGGCCCGGTGCCGCAGGAGCTCAAGCAGCGCCTCGTCGGTAATTCCCAGGCGCATCTGGCGGCTGATGGCGTCCTGCGCCGACCGTTTCAGAGCATAGCGCCAGATGAGATCCAGCAAGGAGTCGAGTTCCTTGAGCACTTGCTCGGTAAAGAGGTTCGGCCGCGCTTGCTGGATGTCCCGGTAGCGCTTGAGACGCTCCCAAAGCCTGCGCCGCACGCTTCTGAGCGAACCCAACTGGCCGCCGAAGGTCGACTGCTCCTCCGCGGCGATCTCGGCGCAGCGCCGCACCAGATCATGATGGTTGTCCGAACGCGGTAACGGCGGCGTGTCCGGCGGACAGGCCGCGGTGCGGAAGATCGCCGAAAGGGATTGGGACACGAGATTGCCATTTTCATTAACGCGCACCAGCGCGTCCGCCCCATCCGGATAGCGCAGATACGCGATGACTCCGGGAGGCTCCTCCGCGAGATTCACCGTCTCGGGCAAAGCGCGGGTCGCCGAAACGATCGGCGGCAGCGCGGCCGCAGCTTTTTGGTCCTCCGGCGAGGCACTGTTCCACACCTGAAGCGCTAGGCTCGCAAGGTCGATGTCCTCGTCGGCTTGGTCGTCGTCCAGCGTCCCCGCTTTTTCGGTGTACAGGTCGCGCAACCTGTTCGCCGCCTCCTCGCCAAAAAACGTCTCGTCGGTCCCGATCACTTCCTGGTTTTGCTGGAGGCGATGGAAGAGCCGCGCCCGAAGACGAATGATCCGCTCGACGCCGTCCGCCGGCAAAAACGAATACACGATTATCGTGTCGTGCTTCTGGCCGATGCGGTCCACGCGGCCGGCGCGCTGGATCAGCCGGATGATGGCCCACGGAAGGTCGTAGTTGACGACGATGTGAGCGTCTTGAAGATTCTGGCCTTCGGCCAGCACGTCGGTCGCGACGAGAACGCGAAGCTCGCTTTCACCGGGAGGTAGCCCGCCGTTCGTAGAGGGGCTGAAGCGGCGGGCGAGCGCTACGGGATTCGCCGTGTCATTGGTCACGACAGCGAAGTCGCGGAGCCCGCGCGCTCCGAGCTGGTCTCCCAGGTAGTGCGCTGTGTCGGCGAATTGGGTGAAAACGAGCACCTTCTCGCGCGAGTGCCGCCTGGCGAGCAGGTCAGCGAGCGCGGCCAACTTAGCATCGGCGCGAGGGTTCCAGGCGCCTGCCCATTTGAGGATCCCGAGGAGCGCCTCGGCGTCCGCGAGGAGCGCCTTCGCCAGCTCCGGGCGGAAGAAGTTCGGTTCGAGCCAGTCGAACCGGCTACGGAGCTGATCGCGGTACGTTTCGTAAGTTCGCTCCGCGCGGCGCCGGTAGGCTTCAAGGCTGTGCTCGGAGAGAGGATCGGGGTGGTGATCGTTCGGGTCTTCCGGTTCTTCGTCACCCGTTGCCGTGTAATCTTCCTCGGCGTCGGTTACCGCCGGATCGAGCATCGCCGCGTCTTGGGTACCGATGGGGACCGGCTCGCCTTTCTCCAGGGCATGGAGCGTGACCAGGTTGCGCAGAATGTGACGATCCACGGAGAGCAAAAAACTGTGGCCGCTGGATTCCAAGCGTTTGAACAGATTCGTGCGGCAGAAACCGATCAGCCGGCGGCCGGCGCGGTTTAGGTTATCGAGGATGCGCTTTTCCTCGGCGTTCGCCGACCGCTCCGCGCCCGGCACGAGGAAGTTCGCAAGACCGTAGCGCGGCAGGACGAGCTGTTCGATCACCGTTACCACCCTGTCGCCGAAAAGCCGCGCGTACTGATCCGAAGGGTCTCGGTCGCGAACCGGGAAGGAGGCGGTTTTGGGCTGGCGCATCGGAAAGTAGGCAGGCTGGCCGTTCAACGTGACGAAGTAGCGCTGCCGTTCGGGGTCGAACTTGGCATAGTGCTTGACGATGAACTGGCGCGTGCGACGCACGAGAAACAGCCGCATCAGGTCGCGCCAGTCTTCGGGGAACGGGCTCTGATCGAACGCCCGCAGCGAGTGCGTGGAGGTCTGGAACTGCGTCTTGAAATCCGCTTCGTCCCTCCCTGCTTCCAACCATTGCTGGAGAAAACGCTCCGGGCGAACGTGAAGGTCCTGGTCTTCGTCCACGAAGAGCCGGAGCTGATTGCTGAGGTCGGTGAACTGTTTGTTGTAGGGAGTCGCCGTGACGAGCATCACACGTGAGCCGTTGCGCTCGATGTAATCCCGAATGGCCCGGTAGCGCTTGCCTTCACGGTTTCGAAGATTGTGGCTCTCGTCGATAATAACCAGGCGGTAGTGGGGCGCCTCTGCGCGCCCCAACATTTCCAGGACCCTGCCGAAGGACAGAACCCGGCCATTGATCTCGTAGGTTTGAAGATGGCCCTCCCACATCGGCGCGAGCTTGGGCGGGCAGATGACCAGTGTGTTGCTGTCTTCATCTTCCTGAAAGACACGGGCGATCGCAGTGGCCATGAGCGTCTTGCCGAGGCCCACGACGTCGCCCAGGAGCACGCCGCCGCGCCGGTGGAGGTGATGGGCGGCGAGGGAGACCGCCTTTTCCTGGAAATCGAGGAGCGGCGTGCCCCTTTCTGCGAATATCCGCGGCACCCGAAACTCGCGCTCGCCTTCCCGCGCCTCTTCACACAAATAATGCGCGATCTTGAGATAGACCAGATAAGGCCGAACCAGCTCCTTCCGCGCCCAGCTCGTTTCGATGAGCTCGAGGAGCTCGTCGGTAAGGTCAAACGCGAGTTCGTCCTGCCAAAGGTCGTCGAACCAACGCTGCAACTTCCTCGCCGCGTCCTGTTCCACCACGTCCACATTGAGTTCACCCTGGCGTGAGAGCCCTGCCAGCGTAAGGTTGCTACTGCCCACGAAGCCGATCAGCGGAGTCACGTGATCGTTTCGCCGAATCAGGTAAAGCTTCGCGTGCAGCGGGTAGCGCAAAAACGACTTTAGAATTACCCTGCGCGAGCGGAGGTGAACAGCCAGCCGGCGTAAGGCAGCCTCTGCTTGGTTCGTGGGAAGGCCGAATTCGAGCTGCTGGCGAAAACTCTCCGTAACCCGCCGCTTGAGGCGCGCTAGCAACGGACCGTCCAGCAGATCCCCGCGCCGCCCCAGGCCGGCAAGCTCCTTCATCTCCTCTTCAGGCGGGCGGTGCATCCCGACAAGCACGCGACAAGCATGCGCCTCGTCGCCACCCTGCAGCCCGTCTACAAGGTCGCCAAGCTGGTCCCAGCCGCGCAAATTGAGATAGCCGATACAGAAAGAGCAGGCCTCGGCTTCGGGAAGGAGGCTCCGGAGCCCTTCCAGCAGCCTCAACTCAACATTATCGAAGATGCGCGGCACGGTCAGTCCTCAGGGAACGATTGTCGGCGAGGGGCGTGGTTGTTGACGCTTGCCGGATCGGTTTTCCAACCGGCTGACCGGATCTCAGCATCGACTCTCTCCGGCACGTTCCTCGCTGGCCCTGCTCGAACATGGAGCGCGACTAACGAGCGGAAATTTCGCCGAATTTTACGCGAGTCGGTGGGATTTTTTCAAACGAACGAAATCGCCTCTGTCCGTGAGCCAAAACGCGGGCTTCTGGCAAGTAAGCTCCCCTCCCCCGGCCGATTCAGCGCGGAGGTGATTCCGTCTGAACCACCCCGTGAAAACCTTTAGGACAAACGGGTGGCGGTCGCGCAGCCTACTACTTTCGCTGACGCTTCCACGTTTCGAGAATTCTCGAAACCTCGAAAGGAGACTACCTCAATTCCGCGGAGACTCGGATAACTTTCTCCAATCCCTTCAGCAAAGACTTCATTTCGGGCTTGTGCTTCAGCCAGTAGCGGACTTCCTTACCCTCGCTGTCATACCGAACCACATCCATCCCTCGCAGTTTGGCGAGATGCGTGCTGACCGTCTGGATCGTGCGCCCCGTCAACTTCGCCAACTTGCTCGGCGTCAACGGGCCGTGGCCATCCAGCAGCAACACCAATTGATACACAATCGGATTGCCCAGCAGCCGGCACAGCCGCGATTCCCGATACCTCGTTTCCTCCATCCCGCGCCTCCTAGGACAGACCTCTTTTACCTGTCAAGCGATGCTTCCACGTTTCGAGAATTCTCAAAACATCGAAGTGAGAGAGCAACGTAGGCGAACCCAAGCGTGAGTGCGGCCAAGGGCGGGCGCCAGGCATGATCCTTGACCATTGCCCACCCTTGGTGTTGATCGACAGGTCTGCCTGGATCGAAATCGAAGATGTTCCAACGGCCCAGGAGATCTCGGGATCGATTCTCTCCTTGGCGCGTTCTTCGCTCGCTCTCTGCAGACACGGATCGGCCAGGGACCGGAAAATTCCACTGGATTCCGAAAGGTGCTCAAACCCCCTCTTGATGCGCAATCAGCTCGATCTTTTGATAGGACGTACCGTGCTATCGGCGGTGATGCCGAGATTTCCGGCGGCCTGCGGCGTGCGCGCGTCGGTGCTGTAGCCGAGCCTCGCAAAGAACGCCGCGACGGCATCGGCGTTGCCGAGCCCTTGAATCTCCTGGCGGCTAATATCTACGTCAAACTTCAATCCGGTTCATTCCTCATGGATGGACTCAAACTAATCGAAGGCAAACGCGCGTCCCAAATTTTTGCAGATCTTAAGCGCATCGGCAGGCTCAAGGCAAACGACAAGCATTGAACGTAAGCCTCGAATCACCTCGGCCTCAGGCCGCGCTCTTTCTTTTCCTCAATCGTTTTCCAGCCGCCTTCGAGGTACCACTCGATTTGCCGGAAGAGGCCGCTCAGGATGCGGACATCGCGCTCCTCGAGACCGGCGCGGCCGAAAAGGCGCCTGAGCGCCAGCATGAGATGATCCGGGTTCTGCGGATCGAGAAAGCCGATTTGCAGGAGCGTCCGCTGCATGCGGTCGAAGAGCCGCTCGACGCTCTCGGCGGGGGCGCGCGCGACCGCCTCCTTCGGGGTTTCCCCGAGCGCGGCGAGAAAAATTTCATAGAGGCAGATCACCGCCGCCTGCGCGACGTTGAGCGAAGGATAGTCCTCATGCGTGGGGATGGTGATGAGCCACTGGCAGTGCTTGAGATCGTGATTGCTGAGGCCGCGGTCCTCCGGCCCGAACACGAGCGCCGTCTTGTGCGCGCGCGCGGCGGCGACGATCTCCGGGGCGACCTCGCGCGGCGCGCGGCTGTGGCTGCGGTATAGCCCGGGCCGGCAGGTCGTGCCGATGACAAGGCCGCAATCGGCGACCGCTTCGCGCAAGCTTGCGTACCGCTTCGCCGCGGCAAGGATGTCGCGCGCGTGCACGGCCATGGCGCGCGCCCAGAAACTGCGCGGGCGCGCGTTGCCGACGAGCGCGAGATCGCTCACGCCCATGTTTTTCATGGCGCGCGCCACAGAGCCGATGTTGCCCGATCCCTTGGGCTCGACGAGCACGACGCGAATGTTGGCGAGCATCAGGCGGCTCCTCGCGAAGAGCTCTCGCTCCCCGTTTTATTGCAGCGGAAGTGAGCGATCTTCACCTCTCGCGACTTTCAGCCTCCCGCGAACGGGCAGAACTTGTTGCGCAAAATAATCTCCCGATTGGCGGCGTCGAAATCCGAACGGTAGTCGAAGTGCTCGTGCATGATCGATAGCGGGTCGTGCACGTGCGCGGCGCCGAAAATATGGCCGAGCTCATGGACGAGCGCGATCACGTCGCGCGTTGGCTCCTGCAAAGGTCCGCCGTAGCGAAACGGGCGGGAGACGTAGCTTACGACATAGTTCCCCAGCCCGTCCGCGCAGTTTCCGATACGATCCACGCGCGCGCGACCGCGCAGGCGGTCGACCGGCGCACCGGTAAAAGCGATCACGAGGTCGTAGCTCCCGTCCGCTCCCGAAAGGGGCGCGGCTTTCTTGAGATCGGCCAGCATCGCCGCGGTCAACCGCGTCGGCTCGGGGAGCGCCCACGGAGCGACCGCCTCGGCCACGAACTTGATGCCGAACTCGCGCTCGTAGAAATCCGATGCCGCCTCGAGGAGCCCGCGCGCGCTTTCGGCCCAGCGCGGGTCTCTTTCGCGAAACGGCTCGTCGGCCATGACCTTCACGCGCACCGTTCTGAGCCGCGTCGAATGATCCGCGAGGGCGCACGAAAAGAGGACGGGACAGATGGACGCCAGCAGGCTAAGGGTGGAGAAGGTTGTCCGTGGGCGCATAGTCGTCGGTCAGCACCGGCACGTCATGATCGGGCAACCGTTGACTGTAGTACTGAGCGCTGATCGCGGTTATCGGCTTGGGGAACAGATCGCGGTTCATTTTTTCGGCGCGCTTGACCACCTCGCGGATATCGATTCGCTGCGGGTTTTTGGTCGCGATCAGGATGACGTTCTGGATGGCGTCCAAGTTGAGCCTGACGCCGCCGGCCGTCGGGAAGACGTACACCTGCGGGAAGATCTCCTTGAGCGTTTTCACCATCGAGCGCGTGATCTTGCTGTGGGATCCGGTTACCGCGCCGATGACGTTCGCGACGAGCACGCCGTCCCGGTCGAGCTTGCGTTCCGCGGCCTGGAAGAACTCGCGCGTGGTGAGATGGAACGGGATCGCGTCCGTATAGTAGGCGTCGAGCATGATCAGGTCATAAGTCTGCGCCGTGCGGTTGAGAAAAAGCCTCCCGTCCTGAGTGTGGATCCTCAGGTTCTTGCTCTCGCGCACGTGAAAGAATTTGCGCGCCACCTGCACGACCTCCGGGTCGATCTCCGCGACATCGATCTCCATCTGGGGAAATTCTTTGGCGTATTTTTTCGGCAGCGAGCCGCCGCCCAGGCCGATGATGAGCAGCCGCCTGACCTCGGGCACGAAGGCCAGCCCGATCGACGCGTAATAGGTGTAGTTCAGGCGGAGCCCCTGGGGATCGCTCAAAGTCATCGCGCTCTGCAGCGTGCGATCGAAATAGAGGTAGCGCGCCTCCTCGTCCTCTTCGACGCGAATTCGATGGTACATGGAGTCCTTTTGAAAGATCGTCTTGGTCCGGGCCCAGCCGTTCGCCACGAGCGTGAACGCGGAGACAAAAAAGGCGAGCAGCAAGGTCACGGGTTTCGCGACGCGCACGCGCACCTCGAGCAGCGACACCAAGCACAGCACGATGAGCGTCGCTCCGAGAGAATGAATGATGTTGCGCACGCCCATCATTGGGATCAGATAGAAAGCGGTAAAGAGCGTCCCGAGAATGCTGCCGCACGTGGACAGCGCGTAAAGGCTTCCCGCGGTGCTGCCGACCGTGGAGATCGCCGTCGCGCTCAGACGGATGGCGTAAGGCGAGATCGTGCCGAGAAAAACGCTCGGCGGGAGAAAAAGAATCAGGCTTGCGAGCAGCGGGTTCAGCCGCGCGCCGAAGTCGACGCTCGCGATCCACTCGTTGACCGCCGTGTAGAAGAACGGCAGGACGAAAATGAGAACGCCGGGAATGAGCAACAGGATCCGCAGCTGGCCGAAAGACGGGCGCCGGTCGGAAAGCTTTCCGCCCCAGTAATAGCCGGCGCTGAGCGCGCCGAGAAAAACCGAGATCAGGCTCCCCCAGACGAAGATGGAGTTGCCGAAATACGGCGCCAGCACGCGGCTGCCGACGATCTCGAGCGCCATCAGAACCGCGCCGCTCACGAAGACGACGACGTTAAGCAAAAACTGCAGCATCGAGTTCTCCGGCGCGCCCGCTTAGCGCTCCCACTCCCGCTCGCTCTCCTCGTCCACGAGCGTCACCGGCTCGAGCAGCTCCTCCGGGATTCCCTCGATAAACTGGCTGGGCCGCGAAAGCACGGTCTGCAGCGCGCGGTCGAAGACCTTCACCGGATAGCTGATGAAGAGATTTTCCTTCGCCCGCGTCGCCGCCACGTAGAGGAGCCGTCTTTCTTCTTCGAGCTGCTCCGGCGTATCCACGTTGTAAAAAGAGGGAAATCTTCCTTCCAGGGCCCAGATGATGAACACCGTGTGCCACTCCAGTCCTTTCGCCGAATGGACCGTGGAGAGCACGAGCGGGCCTTCGTCGGGATCGACGGCGAGCACGCCGTCGACGCTGTCGGTCGGCGGCTCCAGCGCCATATCCGTAAGCAGGCGCTCCAGGCTCCGGTAGCGCTCGGTCATCCCCACAAAATGCTCCAGGTCCCTCATCCGTTTCGGATAGTCCTCGGGATGCTTTTGTTTGAGAATCGGAACGTAGTACTGGAGCAGGTGCTGGGCCATTTCCGCCGGCCTCGTCTTCTCGGCGCAACCCTCGAGAACCTGCGCCAGCGTCTTGAGCCCGTGCGCCGCTTTGCCTTTGGCTTCGAAGCTCTTCAGGCGCTCCCACGGATCGCCGGCGCCGACGGTCCACTCGGCGATCTTCTGGCTGAGCTGCGGCCCGACGCCCTCGAGCAGCATGAGGATCCGCCCCCACGAGACGCTGTCCTCGGGATTGCAGAGCACGCGCAAATAAGCGAGCAAATCCTTGATATGCGCGGTCTCCATGAACTGAAAGCCGCCGCGCTTGACGAAGGGAATGTTGTGGCGCGCAAGCTCGATTTCGAGATCGAAGGAGTGAAAGCTCGAGCGAAACAGGACCGCCATGTCCCAGAGCGGCACCCCTTCCTCCCTCAGCTCCAGCACCTTCTGGCACACGAAGCGCGACTGCATCTGCTCGTTCGGCGCGCACACCAGAAGCGGGATATCGCCCGCGGTTTTGCGCGTGAAGAGCCTTTTGTCGTAGCGCTCGCGCGCGCGGTGGATGATCTCATTGGTGAGATTGAGGATGGGCTGGACGCTGCGGTAGTTTTCCTCGAGATAGATGATGCGCGTTCCGGGAAAATCCTTGGGAAAATCCATGATATTGCGGAAGTTTGCGCCGCGAAAAGAATAGATGCTCTGCGCGTCGTCGCCGACGACCATGACGTTGTCGTGCGTCGCCGCCAAAAGCCGCACGATTCGCGCCTGCAGCCGGTTGGTGTCCTGGTATTCGTCGACCATGATGAAGCGGTAGCGGTTCGACAGCCGCGCGCGCGTCTCCTCGCTCTGTTCCAGCAGATCGCGCAGCTTGACCAGGAGGTCGTCGTAATCGACGAGACCCTTTTCGCCCTTGTATTCGACGTAGCGCTCGTAGAGCTTGAGGAGATCCTCGAGCGACTCGTAGAGGTGCGGGTACTCGCGCTCGATCAGCTCGGGCAGCGTGAGCGCTTTGTTGAGCGCCATGCTGAAAATTTCCGCCACCGCCTGCTTGCGCGGAAAGCGCTTCTCTTTCGCGCCGAGCCCGAGCCGGGTCCTGAGGAGCTGGATCACGTCCTCGCTGTCCGCCCGGTCCATGATCATGAACTGCGGCGCCAGGCCGACGCGCCGGCCGAACTCCCGCAACGTCAAGTTGGCGAACGAATGAAACGTCCCTCCGGCGACTTTCTCGCAGCGGTTGTCGATCAAAAGGCTCGCGCGGCGGAGCATCTCCTCGGCCGCGCGGCGCGTGAAGGTGAGGAGCAGAATCGAGCGCGGATCGACGCCGATCTCGACGAGGTGGGCCACGCGATACACCAGCGTCCGCGTCTTGCCCGTGCCCGCGCCGGCGATCACCAGCAGGGGCCCTTCCACCGCCGTCGCGGCCTGGAGCTGGGCCGGATTCAGCTCGCGCGCATAGTCGATTCCCGCGCGCGGAGCGGGCGCCGAATCGAGCTTCTTGAGAACGTACTTTTTCGCCAAACGGGCTCTCCGGTGCGTCTATAAGTACTAGTTTTTATTTTGTGGAGCAAGAATGTTTTCGCGCGGGCGAAGCCGCGCTTCGAGCGGAGGCCTAGGTTTTCGGCCCGAAGATCAGGAAATTTTGCTTCGCGAGAAATTTAAATTCCCGCTTTAGCTCGTATCCCGCCGCTGCCATCTCCTTTTTGATCACCTCGGCGGGCGTGTAATGGCCGAGGCTCTCGATCCAGCCCTGTTCGTTAAAATCGATGATCGCGACGCGGCCGTTCGGGCTGAGGTATTTTCTGGCGTTGGCGAAATAACGCACGCGCTCCGCGAGATGATGGTAGGTGTTGCTCGTGAAAATCAAATCGACGCCGGCCGGCGGCAGCAGCGGATCATCGGCGCGCGCCTGGACGATCTCGATGTTCTGGTAGCCCTGCCGCTGCGCGCGCGCGCTGAGATCCCGATTCAACGCCTCGTCGATATCGACCGCGTAGACTTTCCCTTCCGGGCCGACCGCCCGGGCGAGTCGAAAGGTGAAATAGCCGCCGCCGGAGCCAAGATCCGCGACGCGCGCGCCGGGCTTAAGGTCCAACGACTCGATGACCCTCTCGGGTTGCTGCCAGCCATCGCGGCCGATTCCCTCGTACGCGCAGCGCTTGAGCGTGGCGCAGCCGCCAAACGAGAGAAGCACGCACACAAGCGCAAGGCGCGCGCCGCGCGCCGAAGAGAACCGGCGCGGGAAATTCCGCAAACCCATTGTGTTGATTTTAGGCGCCGGGGAGGCCAAAATCCATCGTTACGGTTTTTCGTCCAATGGATCAAGAAAAAATTCGCCGCGACTGGGCCCGGCGCGGCTTTTCCTCGGCGCTCTGGGTCGATCCGCCCGGCCGCGTGTGGGCCGGGTTCGTTCACGACACGGACGAATTGGTGATGCTTCTCGAAGGCGAGGAAGAATTCGAGATCGAGGGCAGAAGATACCGGCTCAAGGCGGGCGAAGAACTCCTGATTCCGGCGGGAGCCGTGCACACCGCGCGCAACGTCGGCACCACGACTTCCAAGTGGCTTTACGGCTACAGCAGCCGCGCCCGTGAGCGCCAGCGCTAGCCATGCACGCGCTAAAGCTTTTCCTGCTCGTTTGCCTCGCGCTCCCGGTCGTGGTCGTCTTGTCGGGAGCGGTTCGCCTGGGAACCGATTATCGCACCGCCGACCGCTCGAGCGCCGGTCTGGCGCCCGACCCCGAGAAAACCCCCGAGGCGGTCGTTCAGGTCTACGCGGCGCGCGTTCTTAACTGGCGCGGCCTCTTCGGCGTTCATACATGGATCGCCACCAAGGAAGAGAACGCATCTCATTACATGATCCACCACTTGACCGGATGGCGAATAAGGCGCGGCCTCCGCGGCGTCGTCTCCGCCGTCGACATTCCCGACCGAAACTGGTTTGGCAACAGGCCGGAACTGCTGGCGGAGCTGCGCGGTCCGGTCGCGGCGCAGGCGATCCCCAAGATTCTCGCGGCCGCGGAAGCCTACCCGTACGCGCATCATTACAATCTCTGGCCCGGCCCCAACAGCAACACCTTTACGGCCTATATCGGAAGAAAAGTGCCGGAATTGCGTCTGGAGCTTCCGCCCACCGCGATCGGCAAAGACTTTCTTGCGAACGGCTCGATTTTTGACCGCGCTCCGAGCGGGACCGGCGTGCAACTGTCGCTTTACGGAATGCTCGGTTTAGTTGCGGCGCGCGAGGAAGGCGTGGAGATCAACCTGCTCGGTCTGAGCTTCGGCCTGGATTTTGGCCGGCCGGCGCTCAAGTTGCCGTTCATCGGGCGCGTCGGCGCGAGCAACGGCAATCACGTCGGCGGCTAGCTTGTCGTTTTTTCCCAGTTGACAGGGTTTTTGGCAGGTGTTAAGCATCCCGCCCATTCAGCCGGGCGCAAAATCCGCCAAAAGGAGGACCGCATGTTCAAAGCGAAAACCCGCTGGACTTTGCCGTACCGCTTGGCCCTGGTACTGTCGCTCGTCACCGCTTGTGCTCCAACAGACTCTCCCAGGCCGGCCCGGACCGCCGCGGCGCCGGACTATGAGATCTGGGCCCTGGATCAGGGAACAAACCAGCTCTACATCTATGATTCGTCCTTAAAGCAGGCCGCGCGCATCGATCTTGCCGCCAAAGGCGCGCGCACGGCGCACATGATCGATTTCACGAGGGACGGGAGATACGCCTTTATCGCCAGCACCGGCTCGGGCGACGTAACGGTCATCCGCACCTCCGACCGCGCGATCGTAGCGCAAGTTGCGACGGGCCCGGGCACCCACATGGCAACCGTCAGCCCGGACGGCAGGTCCGCGATCGCCGCCGTCATTGGGGATCAGAAAAAGCCGGGTACCGGCACGCTCGCCGAAATCCGAATCGAAACCGCAAAAAACAGCTTCACGCTGGGGCGCTCGCTCAAGATTTCCGAGGATCCGCTCGTGAAAAAGATGGGCGCCCGGTTTAAAGACACGCGCCCGATCTGCCAGGAGTTCACGGCCGACGGGCGCTACGCCTACGTCACGCTCGGGCCTGCACTTGAAAGCGGCGGCGTGCTTGTGCTCGACGCCCAGAGCTTTACGATCGTCAAAGCCTATCCGCCGGACGAGGTGAGAGCGAACTGCGGCACAGTTCGGACAAGGGACGGCAGCCATATGTTGGTCAACGGCGGCAGCGGCGACGCCGGCCTCTGGTATGTCTTTGACGCCAAGACGCATAGCCTGGTGCATCGCGGGGAGAGCCGCGGCCGGGACGCTCACGGGGTCTGGCCGACGCCGGATGGTAGAGAAATTTGGATGGTCAACCGCGTGAGCAGCAACGGGATCATCATCGATCCCAAAACTTTCGCCATCGTAGGCGAGCTCAACTCCGTCGGCAAAACACCCGACATCATTGCCATGTCACCGGATTCGCGCTACGCGTTTATCACCTTGCGGGGACCCAAGCCCGTGACCGCGCCGCATCTCGCCGTCGGCGAAACGCCCGGATTTGCCGTCGTTGACATCAGGGCGCGCAAGCTCATGCAGGTGATCCAGCCCGCCAAGGGGGAAGAGAAAAGCGATTTTCACGGTATCGGCGTGCGCGTGATCGCGCGCTGAGAGAGCGATACGATGGAAGGCTTTACGCCTGTGCCGGCGCTGATCGGCGGCCTCATGATCGGCGCCGCGGCCGCGCTTCTTCTCTGGCTGAACGGCCGCATTGCGGGCGTGAGCGGGATCGCGTGGGGCTTGATTGCCCGCCCGCGCGAGGATTCCGGCTGGCGGTTGGCTTTTTTGGGCGGTCTTGTGCTGGGCGCGCTCCTGTACCGGCTGGCAAGCGGCGATGCCGTTATGCCGAATATCGAGGCCTCCTGGGCGGCTGTGCTCCTCGGCGGGATTCTGGTCGGGTTCGGTACCCAGCTGAGCGGCGGCTGCACGAGCGGTCACGGAGTCTGCGGCATAGCGCGGCTGTCGCCGCGCTCGGCCGCCGCCACTCTCACTTTTATGGCGAGCGCGATGATAACGGTTTTTGTCGCGCGCCACGTTTTCGGAGCCTGAGATGGAGCGGGTCTTGGCGGCGCTTGGCGCCGGCGTTCTTTTTGGTCTCGGCCTGTGTGTCTCCGGCATGGTCAATCCCGCCAAGGTGCTCGCGTTTCTCGACATCGCGGGAGCCTGGGATCCGAGCCTTATCGTGGTCATGGGCGGCGCATTGCTCGTCGCCCTCCCTGCTTACCGCTTGGCGATGGGCCGAGCGCGGCCGCTCTTCGCCGAGCGCTTCGCCTGGCCGACGGCCAGCGTCATCGACGGCCGACTGATCGCGGGTGCGGCGCTGTTTGGCATAGGGTGGGGGCTCGTCGGGTTCTGCCCCGGACCGGCTATCGCTTCTTTTGCTTTCGGCCTCCCAAAGTCTTTCCTCTTCGCGGCTGCTATGGCCGGAGGCGCCGCGTTCGCCCGCCTGACCCTGGCCAATCACAGGGAGCGGGTGGCGGCTTCGGCGTAAGCCGCTCTCGGCGTTCTCCGCCAACGCCGCTTTTTTGGCGTGACGGCAAAATCGATTCGCTTTCCGTCGACCGCCAAGACCGGAGAAGTTTCCGGCTTGCTCATGCGGCCCGACAGCGCGCGCGCTCTTCTGGTCCTCGCGCACGGTGCGGGCGCCGGCATGCGCCACAGGTTCATGGAAGAGCTCGCGCAGAGGCTGGGCCGTTTGGGAGTGGCGACTCTCCGGTACCAGTTTCCCTACATGGAGAAGGGCAGCAAGCGGCCGGACTCCTTACCCACGCTCGTCGCTACCGTGCGTGCGGCGGTGCGCGCAGCCGCGCAGCAGGCCCCTGACCTGCCGCTTTTTGCCGGCGGAAAATCGATGGGGGGCCGGATCAGCGCGCTGGCGGCGGCGCAGGAGCCGCTCGACGCGGTCCGGGGCCTCATATTTTTCGGCTTTCCGCTCCATGCCGCCAAAAAGCCGTCGGCCGAGCGCGCTGAGCCGCTGCTGAAGATCCCGCTCCCGATGCTCTTTTTTCAAGGGACGCGAGATGCGCTTGCCGACTTAAGCCTGCTAAAACCTTTCTGCGAGAGGCTTGGCGGCCGCGCGGAGCTTTTTATCATCGAAGGCGGGGATCACTCGTTTCATGTGCCCAAAAGCTCCGGGCGTTTTGACGCGGAAGTTCTGGGTGAGGTGGCGGAGAAAGTCGGCGGGTGGGTCGGAACGCTGATCTCAAAGCCTTAAAGCCCGGTGACTCTTCGATGAGGCAAACGAATTCCACTGTCGTTGACACGGCTACAGAGAAGCATTTATTAATGAGCTCGTCGGGCCAAGCCCTTCCGAGCGCGGTCAATAGGCCGTCCTCGTTGCACTCGGAATTGCAAATGCCAGATCTCGAATCTCAAATCGGAGCATCTTGCAGATTTGAGACTTGCAATTCGTCATCCCGTAGGGCTTGCGCCCACGCTCTTTAGGGCTCGGCCCGCGATCGCCGGATGGCTACGTACTTTTGAATTTCCTGATAAGCTCGCTGATCGAAAGCATCGTAACGCGGAACTACCGGAAGGGAGAACAAGTTTATGTATCAGCCCTTGCGCTTGCTCACGCTAACGAGCGCCGCCGTACTCCTCGTAAGTTGCGCTCCAATCGACACCGACCGTGACCGGTGGAGCTACTGCGGCAGGGATGTGCGGGTTCAGGTGACGGACCTCGACATGTCCCCGGATCCGGTCAGCGAGGGCCAGCGCGTCCGCGCCTGGAAGGTAAGGCTTCGCGCCGATGAACGAACGCGCTGTGACACCGTGCTCCAGATTCGCGAACGCCCCGGTAACGAGCTGGTCGGGCGCGAGCGCCTGTCGCGGCTGCGCGGGGGAGTAAACGAGATTGAGATCGAGCCCGTCGAGGGTTATCGATTTAGCAGAGACGAACATTGCTTCGTCGTGCTCGCCAATATCGAAGGCACCGGCCGGCCGGTTGACGCCGCACGCCGTTTCTGCGCGCGGCGGATCTCCGGCAAACGGTGGACGCTGCGCGGGTAGCTGAACCGGGCGCCGGCTCAAAGGCCCGAGGCGGCAAAAATGATCGGCGGCGGAATTCAGTAGCGCATGCAAGAAAGCTCGTAGGAGTGTTTCATAAGCTTACGCTCGGCTATAGAAGATGAAAAAGAGCCCTCACCTGTTGCTCTCTTTGGTAGCTGTTGCGCGGCGAAGCCCAACTCCTCGGAGTCCCCGAGCAGCGACTGCCCGGGGTCGGGTATCCCTCGCTACGGCCCTGCGGGCTACTCGGGAAATCCGATCAGGCCCGTGATCCTGAGTAGGCAAGCGGGAAGCGCCGCCGTATCGAAGGATGCGCGCTGGTCGGGAAAGCGGGACTTGGATTACCAATGTAGTGATTTTCGTAGGAGGGAGCGATGAAACCTTCTCTCAAGGTCACGGGGATCGATCACGTGGTGCTGCACGTCAAAGACCTCGCGCGCGCGAAGAAGTTCTACGTGGATTTTTTGGGAATGAAAGTCGCGCACGAGAGCTCCTGGCAATCTTTTCTCAAATGCGGCGATCAGGTTGTCGCCCTGTTCGAGGTCGACGAGGGCGCGGAGATCCACGGCGGCAGTGAGATGAACCACATGGCCCTGCGCCTTGAGGCAGGCGATTATCAAACGGTTAAAGCGGCTCTCGAAAAAGCCGGCTTCAAGGTATCAGGGCGCCGCGGCGACCCCCGCTGCATTTATTTCAATGACCCCGACGGCCACCGCCTCCAGCTGCTCACCCCCGAGGAGTGGCAGTAGCCGCGCGACGCTCTTATCTCCCGGCGCTACGGCCCCGCCGCGAGATACAGGCTATACCGCGCCGTCACAGGACGGCGCAAGCTCCCGCGCTCTGTCAGATCTGTCATCAGCGGCGGCGCCGGCGGCGCGAAATTTCTTGATATTGCCGGCAAACCGCCGTAAAATCCCCGCGATGCCGGCTCTTCTTCTGGCATACCGCTTGCCCTGACCCGATTGTCATGTCCAAAGCGCTGGCCCGCCGACTGATTGTTTCGCTTCTGCTTTTCAGTCTCGCAGCTTCTCCCGTGCGGGGCGAGGATCAGGAATTGCCGGCGGAAACGCCGTTCCCGCTCCTCGAAGGGTTGGAAAAGGCGGTCGAGTTTTGGATCAAAATCTTTACCGTTTACACGACCACCCAGGTCGTTCTTTTCGACGCGGAGGATCCAGCGACTATTTACAAGGTGCTCGAGCTCCCGATCGACAGGGCGGCGCGCGAGGCGATCAAAACGGAAAGGCGCGCGCTGGCTGCCGCGCTCGAGATCGACGAGCATCGCGTGCGGGGGCAGCGGGGGATCAAGGAGCGCTTCGTAGAAGGGCTCGTGCGCTCCAGGCGCTACCTCGGGCAGATGCAGCAGATTTTTCGCGATCACGGACTTCCGGTCGAACTCGCCTACCTCCCGCTGGTGGAATCTTCTTTTAACATTCAGGCGCGCTCGTCGGCAGGCGCCGTCGGCATGTGGCAATTCATTCGCTCGACGGGAAGGCGATTTCTCCGCATTGACAGGCACATCGACGAGCGTAAGGACCCGATCGAATCGACGCGCGCCGCGGCCCTTTTTCTGAAGGAGAACTACGAGGCGCTGGGCAGCTGGCCGCTCGCCATCACAGCTTACAATCACGGCGCCGAGGGCGTCGCCCGCGGCGTGGAACAGGTCGGCTCGAACAATCTCGTCGATCTCATTCGCCTTTACGAGAGCCGCACGTGGGGATTTGCGTCAAAAAACTTTTACGCCGAATTCCTCGCGGCGCTTCATGTGGCGCAGAACCGCGAGCGCTACTTTCCCGGCCTGGAACCCGACGCCCCGCTTTCGCTGCAGGAGATCGCGCTCGAAAAGCCGACACCCGTCCACGCGCTCCTCAAGTCCGCGGGCGTTCCGCTCGCCCGATTTCTTGAGTGGAATCCCGCGCTGAGCGCCAGGATCGCCGTCCTGCCGCGAGGCTACCGCGTGAAAATCTCCGGCGAGAAATTCGCCCCAGCCCAGCCGGTCCGCGAGCCGGTGGAGCAGGCGATGTTACGGCATAAAGTGAAGCGCGGCGAAACGCTCTATCAAATCGCCCGCCGCTATGAGGCCTCCGTGGAAGAGATCGCCGAGGCCAACGGCCTCAAAAAAACCCGCCTCCTCAACATCGGCCAGGTGCTGATCATTCCGCGCTAGCCCAAGCGCGCCGCGCCGGCGCGCCCTCGTCGGTTTCGAGCTCCGCCGGGGCAGCGAAAACTCGAAGCCCGCGCTACTTTACTCGCGAACGGCTCCGGGCGCGATCCATTCGGCCGCCAACCGGCGCGCGCCGCCGGGAAACTCTGGACAGACCTGAGCCGCCAGCGCTTCGAGTTTCCCGAAAACGACCGTCAAGCGATCGTCGAGCCAGACGAGGTATTCCCCGTAGATCTTGCCGGCAAGCCACGCTGAATGACCAAACCGGCGGCCGAGCATCGCAACGGTTGCGGCGCGGTCCTGTTTGGCGTAGCGGATGGCCGCGCGGTGCGCCGCGAGATAGAGCCGATAGTCGTCGTAGCGCGCGCCGGCGAGGCGCGCCGTCGTCTCGAGCGTGACCGGCAGAGGATCGTCGACCGCGTCAGGCCACTCGCTCACGCGTCGGAACCCCCGCTCCTCCGCAACAAGCGCGTAAGGGCGCGGCAGGAGGGCGCCCGCCGCGGCGCCGCCGACGAGCGCGTCAAACGCGTGCTGATCCCCGGCGACAAAATCGACGGCAATCTCGCCGCCGCCACCCCTTTCGCGCAAAAGCCGCTCGAGCGGGGCGCCGCGCCCGACGCTTTCGCGGCACGCGAGCGCGCATCCGCGAAGGCCGCGGACCTCGCCGATGCCCGGCTGCGCGACGAGATAATAAGGGCAACTGTTCATCGATGAGCCGAGAAGCCGGGTGGTCTGCGACTTCAAGTAGTGCTGTAGCGCCGCGCGCCCGACGACAAGCGAGATATCGGCCGAGCCGTTTTCCAGCCGCCGCTGGCGCTCTTCGGTTCCCTGCACGTGTTCCCAGGAGACGTCGAGCCCATGTTCGCGAAAGATCCCGGCCTCGAGCGCAAGAAAGCCCGTGGGGTCGCGCGCAAAGCCGGCTCGTCCCTCGAGGTGGCCGTACAACACGTGAATTTTCACGAGCGCCACGTTTGTCCCGACCTATAGCGCACGCTCGCTTTGTGCGTCAACGGAAATTGCGCGAGAAACGAGGCGGCAATGGAAGTTTCGTCCCGGCGGCAAGCTGGCAATGTCAGGCGCCTTGAAGGCGGCGTGCGGCCCGCGCGAGAGAGTTCGCGCTGCGGATCTTCGGCCGATCGGATCCAAAGCCGGCGGCCAGACTTCCCGCCCGTGAGACAGCACAAAGCCTCGAGACGTATTGACACTCTCTTTGGACGCTGATAGCTTTTCCCGACCGGCCGAAGAGCGCTCCCTTTAAGCTGCGGCTGCTTTCAGCCGCGATTCGATCCTATGACCAGCCTGTCGCGAATCCTGCCGGCTCTTTTTTTGGCGTTTATTCTCGCCGAGTGCTTGTTTCCGAAAAAAATAAACGGGCGAAACCGCCTGGAAGACCTCGCCAAGTCCGGCAAAACCGGGAAGGAAATCTTAAAGATCTATTCGCTGATCAAGCTTAAGCGGGCCGATCTGGGCGAAAAGCATGCCTGGAAGATCGCGCGCGCCATCAGCCGCGAGAGCCGCAACGCCGCGATCGATCCGATGCTGGTGGTGGCGCTCATCGATGTGGAAAGCCGCTTTCAAACGGAAGCGGTTTCGCATCGCGGGGCGCGCGGCCTGATGCAGGTTCGCCCGGATGTCGTCGACGAGCTCGCGCAAAACGGCGGCCCGCTGACGGACTTCAAGGCCGAGGCCAAAAACCCTCATTTTCTTCATGACCCGAGCACCAACATCAAAATCGGCGTCTCGTACTTGAGCTATCTCAAGAAGAAGTTTAGAGATCTGCGGCTTGCGCTCGTCGCGTACAACTGGGGCCCGACCAAAACGCGGAAGATCCTCGATGAGGAGCAGGAAATTCCCGAAGACTACGCGACCAGGGTGCTTTCCACTTACGACGCGTACCGCAACAACCGGCTCCCGCCCTCTCCTTGGGAAGCCGCCTGATCGCCTGCCGTCACGCCGCGCAAAGGCCAGTCGCTTGACCGCGAACTTCTCTTGCGCGCCCGGGCGCAATCGAAGCGCTTCTCCGAGGGTACTTGGCCGCGCTCGATGGCGCGATCCATCTTGCACCCGCCCGCCCTGAGCGGTCGAAGGGGCGGCGATCGAGAGCGCGCGCGGGCAATGGCAGGCGGCCTTCGGCTATGATAGAGAGTTCCACAGACGATTCGCCCTCATGGAGACAGCGCCCCGACTCACGCTTAGCGCCGAAGCTTGGAGCGAGATCTCGCGCCACGCGCTCGAGTGCTTTCCCGAAGAATGCTGCGGCGTGGTCGTCAGCGGCGCGCGCGGCGATCAAGTGATACGCTGCCGCAACATTCAAAACAGGCTCCACCGGGAAGACCCGGGCCAGAACCCGCGCGATGCCACGATCGCTTACGCGATGGACCCGCGGGAGCTTGCCGCGATCTTGAGTTCCGCCGAGGCGAGCGGCGCCAGACTGAAGGCGTTCTATCACTCGCACCCGAACCACGATGCGTACTTCTCCGAGGAGGACAAGGCGGGGGCGACCCCTTTTGGCGAGCCCACGTACCCCGAGGCCGCGCAAATCGTCGTTTCCGTTTACGACCGCGCGGTCAAACAGGTGCGCGCCTACGCGTGGAGCGCCGAAAAGAAAGACTTCATCGAGATGCCGCTGATCAGGGAGCGAACGTGACGCGGGCCAGCGAGCGATTTTCGGCAAACCGTGTTGATCTGATCAGCAAAGCCTGTTATTTTGCCGAAGATGCCTGCGGAGCGAAAAAGACTTTTTCTCGGCGTCGGCGACGAAGTCACGCACAACGCGTATCACCAATGGGGAGTGGGCGTGGTCGTCGAGGTGATGACGTCGGTCGTTCCCGGCGGAACCTGCCTTGTGCGCATCCGTTTTCAAGACGGCCAGTTGCGCACCTTCAACAACGATCTCGACAGCGAGGGTTGTTGCTATTACTTCGGCGTGCGCCGCTATTATCACTCCGCTCCTCAGCGCGCCAGCGTCGCGCGCTCGAAACATCTGCTCCCCTGATCGCCATGCGGCTTCGAATACTGCCCTTGCTGGCGGCTCTGTGGCTTGCTTTGACGGGACCCGCGTTCGCTGAAAGCGCCGATCCCAGAGAAGAGGCCGGGGTATGGATCGGGCTTACGTTGGGGAATTTGGTCTTTGTGCCGATGCGGCTCGTGAGCGTGGCTTCGGGGGCGGCGTTTGGCGCGCTCTCTTTTGTGCTGATGGGCGGCGACGCAGAGGTGACGCGGCAGGTCTGGCAAGACACCTTTTCCGCTCCCAACGCCATCACGCCCGAGCTGGCGCGCGCCGCCATCGGCGCTCGACCCGAGCACGAAGCCAGAGAATAAAGTTTCCGTTCCAAGCGCCAAAATTTGCCGCGCGTCTCCGGAGGTCCACGATGGCACAAGAAAGGCCGAACGCGGTCACGTTCAAGGGAAACCCGCTGACTTTGATCGGGCCCGAGCTCAAGCCCGGCGATCCCGCGCCGCACTTTCAGGTGATCGATCGCAATTTGGCCGCCGTGACCTTGGACAGCAGCAAGGGAAAGGTCCGGCTGATCAGCGTCGTACCGTCGCTCGACACGCCGGTCTGCGATCAGCAAACGCGCCGTTTCAACGAAGAGGCGGCGAAGCTTCCGGCGAACGTCGAGGTCCTCACGGTGAGCGTCGATCTGCCGTTCGCGCAGAATCGCTTCTGCAGCGCCGCCAACATCGACCGGGTCAAGACGCTCTCCGATCACCGGGAGCTTTCCTTCGGGCAAGCCTACGGCGTGCTGATCAAGGAACTGAAACTGCTCGCGCGGTCGGTTTTCGTGATCGATCCGTCGGACCGGATTCGCTACGTCGAGATCGTCAAGGAAGTCACCAACCACCCCGATTACGAGGCGGCGCTCGAGGCGGCGAGAAAGGCGGCCGCCTGATTTCTGGAATGCGTTTGCAGGCGGGACGAGAAGCTCGCTTCAGCCGGTTCCCGTCGTTGCGGCTGTTTCCTTCGTCCCTTTAGCGCCCGACTCGGCGCTCGCGCTTTTGCCGTCTTTTTTGCTCTCGACTTTGCCGTCGCCTTGCGCGGCTTTGTCGGCTTTCTCCGCGCTCGTCCCTCTATCCTTGCGGGCGTAGTCCGTAAGGTACCAACCGGTTCCCTTGAGCTGAAACGAGGTCTGCGAGATGAGCTTTTTAACCTTTCCCCTGCACGTGGGACACCGCGTGAGGGGGCTGTCAGTAATTTTCTGCGTAACCTCAAAATCGCCACACTTGGCGCACCGGTACTCGTAGATCGGCATTCAGGCCCTCACAAAAATTCGGTAGGTGACACCATAAGCACGAGCGGTCGAATTGTCAATGAACCGCAATAGCGATCACCTCGCCCGGTAGCGCGGCACCGGCGCCTGCCGGCTCAACTGGCTCTGGATCATGGTCGTGCGCCGCAAGAGATCTCCCATCCAGCCGATCAGCTCCGGCAGTCGCGCGCCGTTGTTTTCCGCCAGCAAAGACCAGCGCACGCCCCGCTGGTAGTCGGCCGCGACCCGGCCGATCGGCGCGCGCCCGAGATGAGAGATCCCGCGAAGCGCCGCGTACTGGCCATACCCGAGGTGAGCCGCCTGGCGCTCGCGCAGGACGAGATTGGGGTTGAGCCCCAAGCCGTAACCGATCGCCTCCACGACCGCCCGCTCGCCGCCGGGCTCGCCCACTTTTTGATTCAGCTGCTTAATTCTTTTCAGCAACTCTCTTTCCGCCCGCGCCGTCGGCGAGTCCAGTTCATGCAAAGGCGGCAGCATCTCCACCCGGGTTTCGACCGGCCGATAATGCTTGAGCGCCTCCGGCATCCAGGCCCTCAGCTGCTGCATTCGCGTCTCGTAGCTGGGATGCGTGGAGAGAAACTCGGGAGGGCTGCCGCGCTCCTTGCGTTCCATGCGCTCCCACAACTCCAGCGCCGAGCGCGGATCATAGCCCGCCTTGGCCATGAGAATGAGACCGACGTGGTCCGCCTCCGATTCCTGCGATCGGCCGAAAGGAAGAATAACGCCAACGCCGGCTCCGAGCCCCAGCGCCTGCAGCACGCTCGGACTGACGCCCGCGGCGCCGGCAACGCCGAGGCCCAAGGCGAGGAGTTGCTGCTGGCTCAGCCGTTCGCCGGGATGGCGCAGGAGCGCGTGCGCGATCTCGTGCCCGAGCACCACCGCCAGGCCGTTTTCGTCGCGCGCGACCGGAAAGATGCCGGTGTAAACCGCGACCTTTCCGCCCGGCACCGCAAACGCGTTCGCCATCTCGGGATCGTTGATCACGCGGAATTCCCACTTGTAGTCCGGCCGATCGGCCACGCGGGCGATCCGCTCGCCCACCTTGCGCACGATGCGCTCCGCCTCGGGATGATCGACCGGGACGCTGTCGCGCAAAATGTGCCGGTAGGCCTCTTCGCCCAGGCTCGCCTCCTGCGCCTCGGAAACAAGAAGCAGCTGGCTGCGGCCCGTGTACGGCGTCGTCGCGCATGCGGATAAAAGCAGAAGCGCAAGCAAAGAAACGATTTTCATGACGCCCTTAAAAGGTAGCGGGCATCTCCCGCCTAAGCAAGTTTTGCTTCGGCTCGCGCCGAATCGGGCCGCGTGACCGGAATCGATTGCCAAAAGCCGCGGCTTCTCTGGCGGACTTCGCGCTCAGAGGCCCAGTTTGCCGGGATTCATGATGTTGTTCGGGTCGAGCGACCGCTTGATCCGGCGCATCACTTCCAGCCCGTAGCCGTGCTCTTCCGCCATCAGCGAAGCGAGCTTGATGCCGACGCCGTGCGTGTATTCCATCGAGCCACCCATCTTTTGCACCAGCCGGAGCAGCTCCTCGACCGTCTCCTGCAGCCGCTCCTGCCCCTGGCCGTCGCCGCTGTCCTCGACGGCCAGGCGCATGGAAAAAAGCTCGGGCCGGTTCCACAGCCCCGACTCCTGCAGTCGGATGTCGTGCTCAGGAACGATCTTCATCGCCGCGCGCCGGAACGCCAAGACCTCAGAAGCGGGCAGCGCCACGTGGATCCAATCCCTTTTGATAAAATCGCCGGAGCGCTCGCGCCGCCGGCGCCGGCTGCTTTTGAACTGGCGCGCGATCACGTGGCGATCGTTCCAGAAGTACTCCGCGTCCGCGCGCGGCAGCTCGACCGCGCCCGCTTCCCGGCAAATGCCAACGGCAATTTTGGACTCGGCGTCGACGACCTCTCCAACGCCCTCAAACCCCAGATAGAGAACGGCCCGGCCTTCGAACTTGACCGTATCGTCGCCGAAGTCGACCACCGCGGGCACGATGCCGCGCGCAAAGATTTTCTCGATCGCGCCGTATCCCTGCTCGAACGAAGAAAAGCTAAAGCCGAACAGAGCGCGCTTCTCCGGCGCGGGAAAGACCCGCACGGTCGCTTCCGTGATCACGCCCAGACAGCCTTCGGCGCCGATAAACAGATGCTTGAGGCTTATTCCCGTCGACGATTTCGGGACCGCGCGGGTGCGCAGGATTTCCCCCATCGGAAGGACGACCTCGAGCCCCAGCACTTGATCTCCCATCGAGCCGTAGCGCGCGCCGCGATAGCCCAAGCTGTTCGTCGAGATGGCGCCGCCCACCGTGGCGACCGGCAGGGTCCAGGGATCGTGACCGAGAATCAATCCCTGCCGGTTGAGCGCCTTCTCCAGATCCTCGAGCACGACCCCCGCCTGCGCCGTTGCGGTAAAACTGCGCTTGTCGATCGCGGTGATCCGGTCCATTTGCCGCAGGTCCAGCACGATTCCGCGCCGAATCGAAAGCGCCCCGCCCATCAGCCCCGAGCCGCCGCCAAACGGCACGATCGGCACCTTCTCTCGATTCGCCAGCAGCACCGCCTCCCGCACCTCGGCGGTCGAGCGCGGCAAGAGCGCGCACAGGGGAAGCTCCACCGGCGGCCTCTTTCGCGGATGAATCCGGCTGTCGCCGAGAGCGTCCCAGCAGACCTCCTCGAGCTTGTCCGGATCAGACAGCACCCGTCCTTCGCCCATCACGCGCCGTAGCTGTTCGAGCAATTGCTTTTCCGAAGTCACCGATCTCGCCTCGCGAGCCTGGACCAGCACTATAACGCAGAGCGCCGGCGGGAAAAAGTTCCGCCGGCAAAGTCTTGTCTTGCCGCGCCCTCGGCTTTACCTTATAGTCCTCGGGGCCCGGCGCCCCACCGATGATGGAAAAGCTGAAGCGCGACTTTTACGACCGCGACACAGCGCGCGTCGCGCGCGAGCTATTGGGAAAATACTTGGTCCGCCGGCAAGACGGCGTCGAGCGCATCGGCAGGATCGTCGAGGTCGAGGCTTATCTCGGGCCGCACGATCTTGCGGCGCACTCCGCCCGCGGCCGCAGCCCGCGGAACGAGGTCATGTTCGGCCCGCCCGGGCACGCCTATGTTTACATGATCTACGGCATGTACTTCTGCATGAACGTGGTGACCGAAAGGGAAGGCCACGCTTCCGCCGTGCTCTTGCGCGCGCTCGAGCCGGTGCTGAACATCACGGAAAAGACGACCGGACCGGGACTGCTGTGCCGCGCGCTCTTTATCGACAGGCGCCTGAACGGCCATGACCTGGTGAGCGACGACTTTTTTATCGCCACCGACGGCGCGGAAAAAAAATACGCGATCGTCGCGCGGCCGCGCATCGGCGTGGACTACGCCGGCGAGTGGGCCGAGAAACCGCTCAGGTTCTACATCGAGGGTAACCGCTTCGTCTCGCGCAAATGAGGCTTGCGAACTTTGCGCGGGCCCGCGTTCAGCGCTCCTGGCGCGCGATTTTTTCCGCCGCTCCGTAAAGGAGAGCGAGGTGCTTTTCCCGCCCGCGGGTGAAGCGCTCGAGCTCGGCGCCGACGAGCCGCTCGGCGCGCGGAATGCGCAGGCTGAGAAAATTGAGCTTTTGCCCGTTGCGCAGGATCTCAAAATGCAGATGCGGTCCGGTGGCATGCCCGGTTTCACCCACGAAGCCGACGACTTCTCCCTGATCGACCCGCTTTCCTTTGCGAATCCCGCGCGCGATGCGCGAGAAGTGGGCGTAGCGCGTGACGTAGCCGTTGGGATGGCGGAGCTCGACCAGGTTGCCGTAGCCTCCGCGCCAGCCCGCGAACGTGACCTGACCTCCGCCGATCGCAACGACCGGAGTGCCCGCGGGCGCCGCGTAGTCGATCGCAAGGTGAGGACGCAGGGTTCGAAAGATCGGATGCCTGCGGCTCGGGTCGTAGGTCGAAGAGATTCTGCGGTAGCTCAGCGGCGCGCGCAGAAACGCGCGGCGCAGCGGCTGGCCGTCCGCGTCAAAGTAGGAGCCTCCGTGCCTGCCGGCGAAGTAGAAAGCCTGAAACGGTTCGCCCCCGGCTTCCAGCTCGGCCGCCAGAAGGCGCGCCGGCTCGCGCCGGCCGTCGCCGTAGCGCACCTCTTCGAACACAACCGCGAACCGGTCTCCCGGGTGAAAATCGGAAAAGAAATCGATGTCGTATTCGAAGATGTTCGCCAGCTCCATGACCTGCAGCGGCGTCAATCCGGCCTCGGTGCCGCTGCGGTAGAGGCTCTCGCCGATGGTGCCGCGAACGACCCGCGCAACGCGCACGAACGGCAGCGCGTTGCGCTCGACGGCCCATCCCCGTTCCGTCGCCGTCACGCGCACCACGTCATCCTGCTGCGTATAAGCGAACCCCTGAACTTTTTTGTCTGCCGGATCGATCAGCAGCCGCACGCTTTCGCCGGCGCGCAGGCGCCGCGGATCGACGAACGGGCGGACGCTTTCGACCATCGCGTGCGCGGCGGCGCGGTCGAGGCCGAAACGCGCGAGCACGGAAAGCAAGGTATCGCCGCGGCCCAGTTTGACATCGATGCTGCGCGGCGCGGCGGGCGCGCGCTCCTGCCGCTGAACGGCAGATCCAGGCCGCCGGCCCGGCGTGCTGAGAACGGTGGGCGTGAGAACAACGGCCGCGAGCAGCGCCCCAGCGAGAACGGGTCGGCCGGATGGTCCAATAGTTTTTCTGCGCGAGAACACGCTCCGTCAGGCGGCGCTTGTCGATCGGCGGCGGGAAAAAAATTTCTTACGCTTTTACACGATTCTCGCCGCGTCTTCAAGATAGAACGTGCGCAGCAGGCCTAACCGCCCAAGTAAGCGGCGCGCACGCGATCGTCTTTCGCCAGATCCCGCGCCGCCCCTTGCAAGGCGATCGCGCCGGTTTCCAAAACATAGCCGCGCTCGCAGATGTTGAGCGCCATCGCGGCGTTCTGTTCGACCAAGAGCACCGTGATGCCCTCGCGGTTGATCGTGCGAATCGTCTCGAAGATCCGCTCGACGATCAGCGGTGCAAGCCCCATCGAAGGCTCATCCAGCAAGAGCAGCTTGGGGCGGGCCATCAGGGCGCGCGCGATCGCCAGCATCTGCTGCTCGCCGCCCGAGAGCGTTCCCGCCGTCTGGGAGCTGCGCTCCTTGAGCCGCGGAAAAAGCTTGAACACGTGCTCCAGCTCGGCCGCGAACGCGCGCGCGCTGCGCAAATAGGCGCCCATCTGCAGGTTCTCCCACACCGTAAGGCGCGGAAACACCCGGCGCCCTTCGGGCACGTGAGCGACGCCGCGCGCGGCGATCTCGTGCGGCGCGAGCTTTTCGAGCCGCGCGCCGTCGAACTCGATCGTGCCCTGGCTCGGCCGCAGCAGACCGCAGATCGTCCGCAACGTCGTCGTTTTGCCGGCGCCGTTTGCGCCGAGGAGCGTTACGATTTCTCCGCGGTTCACAGTGAGCGACACGCCCTTGAGCGCGTGAATCGCGCCGTAGTGCACGTGCAGATCGCGCACCTCAAGCATAAGGCTTCCACTCTCTGCGGCCGAGATAAGCCTCGATCACGCGCGGGTGGTTGACGATCTCGTCCGGGCTCCCTTCGGCGATTTTCTGGCCGTAATCGAGCACCGCCACCGTTTCGGCGATCCCCAAAACCATGCGCATGTTGTGCTCGATGATGAAGAGCGTCTCGACCGAGTCCTGCACCAGCTCTTGTAAAAGCCGCATCAGAGAATGCGACTCCGCGGAGCTCATCCCCGCGGTCGGCTCATCCAGAAGGAGCAGCCTCGGCTTCGCCGCGAGCGCGCGCGCCAGCTCCAGGCGCCGCTGCTCGCCGTAGGAGAGTTCGCGCGCCGCGCGCCGCTCTTGTCCGTCGAGGCCGACGCGGCGGATGAGCTCGATCGCCCGCGCTTCGGATTCGCTCTCGGCGCGGCTGAAGGCGCGCCTCCGCGCGACGATGTCCCAGAAACCTTCGTCGAGGTGCGCATGCATGCCGATGAGCACGTTTTCCAACGCCGTCATATGCCCGAACAGACGGATGTTCTGAAAGGTCCGGGCGACTCCGGCCGCGACGATCTCGTGCGGTTTGAGCCCGACCAGCGAGCGTCCGCCAAAGCGAATCTCGCCATGATCCGGCCGGTAAAGACCGGCGAGAATATTGAACAGAGTCGTCTTGCCGGCCCCGTTCGGTCCGATGAGCGCGGCGATCGTCCGGCTGCGAAGGCGCAAATGGACGTCGCTCAGCGCGACCAGGCCTCCGAACCGCTTGGTGAGACCTTCAATTTCCAGCAGCGGCTCTTCCATCCGCTCTTTTTTTCCGCGGCGTCAGCAGCCCCTCGGGCCGGAAAATCATCATCAGGATGAGGATCAACCCGAACACCATGCGCTCGTACTTCGCGGGCTCGAACTGCGCGGGGATCTGGCTCAGATCGTAGTCCCCGAGGAACGGCAGCGAAATCACCCGCCCGGATTGGCGGACGGAATTCAGCCAGAGCGACAGCCCTTTGAGAAGCTGCAGGTTCAAGATCGTGAGAGCGGTCGCGCCGAAGAGCGCGCCCGCGACCGATCCCATCCCGCCGACGATCACCATCGCCAGAACGCCGATCGATTCCATAAAGGTGAAGCTTTCGGGATTGATGAAGACCTGCTTTGCGGCGAACACCGTGCCGATCGCGCTGGCAAACGCGGCTCCCACGGCGAACGCCAAGAGCTTCATCCGCACCACCGGCACGCCCATACAGGCGGCGGCGATCTCGTCCTCGCGGATCGCTTTCCACGCGCGGCCGACGGCGGACTCTTCCAGCCTGCGCGTCACGACGACGATCGCGCAGACGAGCAGCAAGACGATAAAATAGAAATACAGAGGATAGAGAACGCCGGCATCGACCCGAACGCCGAGAAGTTCGAGCGCGGGAGCGAAAAAAAGCGCGGGTCTCTCGATGGGCGTGATTCCCCTCGGCCCGTTGGTGAAATTGATCGGCTTGTCCAAGTTGTTGAGCAGCGCGCGCACGACCTCGGCAAAGCCGAGCGTAACGATCGCGAGATAATCGCCGCGCACGCGCAGCACCGGCAGGCCGAGCATGAGCCCGGTGCAGCCGCCGACCGCGATCGCGAGCACGAGAAAGGGAAAGAACCAGCCCGGGCCGAGCGGAAAATAGCCGCCCGCCAAGAAGGCATTGGCCTGGGGCGAGCCGAAAATCGCCCAGAGGTAGGCGCCGATTGCGTAAAACGCGACAAAACCCAGGTTGAGAAGCCCCGCAAGGCCAACCACGATGTTGAGCCCCAGCGCGAGCGCGGCAAAGATCCCGACCTGAATCGCAATCTCCAAAAAGTAAGGATTGGCGACGCCGAGCCACGGCAGGAGAAAAACGCAGACCAGAGCGGCCAAAAGCATCCGGGTGCGGCGCGCCAGCGGCGCAAGATAGACGACGAGCAGCGACGCCTCAAACGCGAGCAAGGCCAAAACGGACTGAGGAAAGCGCCGCGCCAGCAGGCTTGTCAAAATCACGTACGCGAGAACGGCGAGCGTCCAGGCGGTTTTCACGCCCCCTCCCGAACCGCTTCTCCCATCAACCCTCGAGGGCGGAAGATCAGGATCAGAATCAGAACCGCGAACGCAAAAACGTCTTTGTACTCGGCGCCAAACGTCCCGCCGGTGAAGATCGACAGATAAGAAGCCGCCATCGCCTCCATCAGCCCCAGCACCAGTCCGCCGAGAACGGCGCCCGGCAAGTTCCCGATGCCGCCGAGGACCGCCGCCGTAAAGGCTTTCAAGCCGGGAATAAACCCGCTGTAGGGGTTGATCAGGCTGTAATGGAGCCCAAACAGAACGCCGGCTGCGCCCCCCATGGCGCCGCCGACAAAGAACGTAAGGCCGATCATGCGATTCACGTTGATGCCCATGAGCGCGGCCGTCTCCGGATCTTGCGCCACCGCGCGGATCGCGGTTCCCATGCGCGTGCGGTTGACGAGAAAGTAGAGCCCGAGCAACATCGCCAGCGCCGTGGCGATCACCAGAAAAGACTTCACGGGGACGTCCAGGTTTGTGGCGAGCGGAATCGGCTTTTCGAGAAAACCAATCGTCGGGTAGGTGAGATAGAACGTGTTCCGCCACAGGCTCTCCACGAGCCGGATAAAATCCTGTAAGAAAAACGACGCGCCGATTGCCGAGATCAGCGGCACCAGGCGCGGCGCGCCGCGCAGCGGGCGATACGCGATCCGCTCGAGGCCGAGAGCCGAAAGCCCGCTGAGAAGCATTCCCCCTGCCAGGACGAACAGGACCAGCAAAACCGGCTGCCAGGCGGCAAGATCGCCCGAGGCCTGCAGCAGCAACAGCACCTCGACGCCGACGAAAGCCCCGATGATAAAAATTTCGCTGTGCGCAAAATTGATAAACTCGAGCACGCCGTAGACCATCGTGTAGCCCAGCGCGATCAGGGCGTACATGAAGCCCAGGACTAAACCCTCCATGAGGACCTGAGGAAGTATGGCTAAGGCGAGTTCCAAAGGACGGCGAGAGACGAGCGCGAGACTATTTTTTGTGGGCCGCCGGCGCTTCCTGTTCGATGACGCGAACCACCTTGCCGGGATAGGCGCTTTTTTCGAACTTGAGGACGAAATACTTGGTTTTGACGGGGTCCCCTTTGCCGTCGAGCGTGATGGTCCCGGTGATCCCCTGGTAGTTTTTGACCTTGCGGATCGCGGCGCTCACCTGCGCGCGCGTCGGCCTCTTCCCTCCCAGCTCGCGGATGGCCTGCTCGATCGCCGTGAGGCCCAAGCCCGCGGCGTCGTAGGCGTACATGCCGAACGATTCGACCTGCTTGCCGAAATGCTGCTTGAACTTCTTTGCAAACTCCGCCGACCGCGGGTAGGCGTCGATCGGCCCCGCCACGGTCGTGTAGTACGACCCGATCACGGCCGGGCCGGCGATGCTCACCATTTCAGAGGAGTCCAGCCCGTCCGGCCCCATGAAGGTGGCCTTCACGCCGCGCTCGCGCAGCTGTTTGAGCAACAGGCCTCCCTGGTTGTAGATGCCGCCGAAGTAAACGAGGTCGGGGTTGCGCGCCCGCAGCGGAATAATCAGCGGGGAGAAGTTGGCCCGCTCCTCGGTCCCTTCGTAGCCGAGCACTTTGAGCCCGAGCTTTTTTGCTTCGTCGCGAAAGTTGTCGGCCACGCCTTGGCCGTAGAGCGTCTTGTCGTGGATGATGTAGACCGTCTTGAGCTTGAGATCCTCGGCCGCGAAGCGCGCGCCAACCGGCCCCTGGACATCGTCCCTCCCGCACACGCGATTGACGTTGGGATAGCCGCGGTCGGTGATCTGGGTCGCCGTGTTGGCGGGCGAGATCATCGCGAGCAGCGACTCCCTGTAGACTTCCGACGACGGCAACGCGACGCCGGAGTTAAAATGGCCCACGACAAGCAAGATGTCGGGATCGGCAACGATGTTCCGCGCGTTTGCCACCCCCACCTCCGGCTTGGCCTGGTCGTCGTAGGGCACGAAATCCAGCGTGAACCCCAATTTTTGAAACCGGCCTCGCGCCTCGTCCACCGCAAGCTGCGCCCCGAGCTTGATATGCTCGCCGATCGCCGCCTGCTCGCCGGAAAGCGGCGTCTGCGTCGCGACTTTGATGACGCCCTTCTGCGCCCACGCATCGGCGGCTCCGGGCGGGCCGCCCCACGCGAGGGAGAAAACAAATAGCGCCAAGCCGAACAGATCTCCCCGTCGGCTAAAGCCCGCCAGCGCGCGCCGCACCGTTACGACCGACCGCATCCGTCGAAGGATCATAAACGCTCCCACCCGTTCTATCCAACGGGTTATGTTAACAAATCGGTTTTTCCCATACCATCACAAACGAAACGCCGCCCAGCGCTTTGCTGCTCCGCGCCGGCGCGCCGGCGGTCGCACTCCTTGACTAGCTTCGGGAATTTCAATAACGATCAGCCAAGCTTTTCAATGACCGTCCGCCGGCGCCAATTTTCGACTCTTGTCGGTCTAGGCCTTTTTTGCGTCGCAGTTTACGCCTTTCCCGAGGCAAAATCTCGCGCCGCGTCGTTTGAGCCGCCGCTTGAGCTTCGCTGGGCCGGCGACCCCGAAGGCGGCGCGCCGTTCGTCGAGGCAAACCCCGCCAATCCGGAAGAACTCGTGGGCTTTGACGTGGAGATCGCCGAACTCATCGCGCGGCGGCTCGGCCGCAAGGCCACTTTCATCAACATCAGCTTTACCTCGATCGACCAATCGATCGAGCGGGGCGACGCTGACATCGGCTTAAGCGGGATTGAAGACACGCCGGCGCGGCGCGCCGCCATGGCAACGACGATCCCGTACTACGAGTTTCGCGAAGTGTTGAGCGTCCGCGACGCCGACGCTCCGCGCTTTCGCACGCTCGCCGACCTGCGCGGCCGGCGGGTCGGAACGCTGGGAGGGACCATCGCCTACGAGATTCTCCTTCGCG
This sequence comes from Candidatus Acidiferrales bacterium, assembly GCA_035559995.1. Lineage (GTDB taxonomy): Bacteria > Desulfobacterota > Binatia > UBA9968 > UBA9968 > DATMAM01. The sequence goes on along the minus strand of DATMAM010000032.1, from coordinate 48,380 downwards.
CCGAGCGCGAGCACGGGATTCAGGTTGTCGCCTACGACGACGACGTCCACCCGTACAGCGATCTGGTCATGGGCCGCCTGGACGCCGTTTTGTTGGACAATGTCTTGGCCGAGCGCCGCCGGCGCGCGCTTCCCGGATTCACGATCCAGCCCGATACCGTGGCGGTCGGCCACTACGTCGGCGTGCTGGCGGCCCGAAACGCTCCGCTGCGCGACGCGATCGACGAGATTCTCCGCGCGGCGATGCGCGACGGCACGCTCGAGAGAATTTTCCGCAAGTGGGAAGTATGGAACGAAGATCAGGCGGCGCTCTACGCCCGGATTCTCGCCGGCGAGCCCGCGCGGGGCGCCGCCGAGAAACCGGCGAGCGCGGCGGCGCTTTCCAGATGGGAAACCACGCGACGTTATCTGCCTTCGCTCGTCCGCGCCTCGGGCGTAACGATCGTGCTCTCGTGCCTGTCGATGGCCCTTGCGGTGGCGCTGGGGATTTTGATCGCGAGCGGGCGCGTGTACGGCGGCAAGCTCCTTCGCGCCGCCCTCACCGCGTACGTCGAGATCATGCGCGGCACCCCGATCCTGCTTCAGCTCTTCGTTCTTTACTACGGGATCGCGGCGGTGATCCTGCTGCCGGCTTTCGCCGCCGCGCTTCTGGGGCTCGCGCTCAACTACGCGGCGTACGAAAGCGAGATTTATCGCAGCTCCCTGGAAGCGGTTCCCGCGGGACAACTCGAAGCCGCGCGGCTCCTCGGGCTGGGCGAGTTTCAGGTGCTGACCCTGGTCCGCGGCCCGCAGGCGTTTCGCCTCGCGCTCGCGCCCATGACCAACGACTTCATCGCCCTGCTCAAGGACTCTTCGCTCGTGTCGGTGCTCACCGTCTTCGAGCTCACCAAGCAAACGCAGATCTTCGCGACCAACACCGGCAGCTGGGTGATCCCGGGCTTGCTGTGCGCGCTCCTTTACCTCGGGATGTCACTGCCGCTCGCCGCGCTGGCGCGCTGGCTCGAAAAGCGATGGAAGGCAGCGACGGCCTGAACCCCCCGGTGCTCCGCTTCAGCGAGGTGTGCCTTTCTCGCGGCGCGCGCGCGATTCTTGCGCGCGTCACCTTCGCCGTTGCCCGCGGCGAGCTTGTCGCCTTGATGGGGCCCTCCGGCGCGGGGAAAACGACGCTGCTCCGCGTCACGGCGGGGCTGGAAGCATTTCAGTCCGGCACCGTGCAGGTCGAGGAGCTTGAACTGCGCGGCGGCATCGACTGCGAGCGCAAAACGCTCCGCGCGCTCCGCCGCAAGGTGGGCATGGTGTTTCAGTTCCATCATCTGTTCGAGCACCTGACCGTGCTCAAAAACGTCTGGCTTGCCCCCGTGCACGCGTGGGGCGTCGCGCCCCGCGAGGCCCAGCGGCGCGCGCGCGAGTTGCTCGCGATGCTGGGCGTGGAGCATCGCGCAAACGCGCTGCCGCGCGAGCTGTCGGGCGGCGAGGCGCAGCGGGTCGCGATTGCCCGCGCTCTGGCCGTCGATCCGCCGCTTCTTTTGCTGGACGAGCCCACGGCAGCACTCGATCCGGACCGCCGCGCGGAGCTCCGCGACCTTCTTCGCAGCTTGAGCGGGAACGACCGCACGGTCGTTACGGCAACGCACGACGAGGAGTTCGCGCAGAGCTGCGCCACCCGCGTCCTGCGGGTGAGCGGCGGCAAGGTCTTCGAGAACGCCCTTTAGTTAGCGGGCGGCTGCGCCGCTTCTTGAGCTTGCCCGCCGCCCAGTTTCGTTCCGTGAGCTTGCCTCGAGGGGCGCTCTCCGGCAAATTCAACTAGCCCGGCTTCTTTGGCCGATCTCGCCCGAGTATTCCGAGCGATCGGTTGACCCGATGAGTGAGCTAACCTTTTTGCGCGATCTTGCGGTCGTGATGGCGATCAGCGCCGCTACCACCGTGCTGTTCCATCTTCTGCGCCAGCCGGTTGTGCTCGGGTATATCGTAGCGGGGGTCATTATCGGTCCGCATACTCCTCCCTTCCCCTATGTGACGGACCTTCACAGCATCCACACGCTTGCCGAATTGGGGGTTCTCCTGCTGCTATTCTCCCTCGGGCTTGAGTTTGATCTCAGGAAACTTCGGCAAGTTGGGGCCGTTGCGTTTCTAGCCGCCATCCTGGAGGTTCTCCTGATGATCTGGCTGGGCTACAGCGTGGGGCGGTTCCTGGGCTGGAGAGAGATGGACAGTCTGTTTTTGGGGGCGATTCTATCCATAAGCTCGACGACGATCACCTCGACGGGAGCGAGCATCATCGCGATTTACCGCGATCCCGATCAGATCCTCGTGCCGCAACCGGAGACGGTCATTCTTCCGGGCGACGTTTTATGGCTGTTGGGCGAAAAGGAGGAGCTCACGCAGGCTCTGCGCTATCTCGCGGAACTGTCAAAGCAAAAGGCGGTACCGCCGGGCCCGCCACCCGAGGCAGCGACCGCCCCGGTCGGCGAAAGGTCGCCTATCGCGGGCCGCACCGTGGCTGAAACGGGTTTCAGGAAGAGCTGGGAGTTCTGATCGTCGGGATTCGCCGCGGAGAAGAACAGATCACCAATCCCGGGCCGGATTTCCGCGTCGAGCCCGGCGATGTCCTGTGCCTGTGGGGACCTCCGGCACAACTGAGCGAAGCCGTGCGGCGCATCAACTCCGCGTAGCGGCTAGCCGCTTTGGCCGCCCGCGCGCGCCTTTCCCGGAAGGTACTGTGAGGCAAGCCCGAGCAGGATCACCGCGCCGCCCACGACGGTTGCGCCTGACGGCAGCTCGCCGACCACCAGGGCCACCCAGATCGGATTCAGGACCGGCTCGATCAGGACGATCAGCGAGGCTTCCTGCAGCGAGATCTTTTCCAGCCCCTTGGAAAAAAGGAAGTACGGAATTCCCAGCTGCACGATTCCCATCGCCGCCAGCTTGAGCGCCTCTTCCCAATTGAGCGCGAGGTCGCCGGCAACGAACGGCAACAGCGCGAGCGAGCAAGCGGCGTTGTTCACAAACGTGAGGTAAGCGGGCGCGATCTCCCGCACGAACCTGAGATTGGTCATGTAAACGGCGAACAGGACCCCGCTCAGCACCGCGACCATGACGCCGTGGAGGTCTGCGGGCGCGCGGCTGGAGGCGAAAATGATCGAGATTCCCGCCATCCCGGCGATCAGCGTCCGCAGCTGCGCGCGCGAGATCGGCTCGCGCAGCCAGAGAGCGGCGAAAATAAAAACAAAGATCGGCGCGGTGTACTGAAGGACGATCGCGTTGGCCGCCGTGGTGAGCTTGTTGGCCCAGACGAAGGCGCTGATCGCCGCGGTATAGCTCAGGATCGAAGTGATGAGCGGCGGCGTGAAGCGCCGCGCGGAGCGCCGCGAGAAGAAAAGAAAGAAAGCGGCGGCGAACAGGCTCCGGTAGAAGACAATGGCGAGCGGATTGAGCTCCAGGGCTTTGATGAAGGCGCCGCCGAGGCTCCAGAGACAGCCGGCGGCGGCGACCAGCGCCCGGCCGCGGAAGCGCGCGTCGATCGGCTAGCTACCCTCCGGAACGACGGAAACTTTCAACAGGACGGTGAGATCCGTAGCGAGACGAACCGGAACCTCGTAGTCGCCGGCCGTTTTGATCGGCTCCTCCAGGTGGATCTTGCGGCGCTCGATCTCGAAGCCTTTCTCCTTGAGCGCCCGCTCGAGATCCATATTGGTGACCGAGCCGAACAGCCTTCCCTCTTCGCCCACCTTTGCCGGTATCCGCAGGCTTAGCGCCGCCAGCTTTTCGGCCAGGCTCTGCGCCGCGCGGAGCGCCTTTTCCCGCCGAAGCGCCAGCACGCGCTTCTGATGCTCCAGCGCGCGCAGGTTTTTCTTGTTGGCTTCCACGACGAGCTTTCGCGGCAACAGGTAGTTGCGCGCGTAGCCGTCCCGCACGCGAACCGTATCGCCCATCTTGCCCAGATTGGGAATGTCTTCCTTGAGAATCACGTCCATAATGATCCTCCACCAAAAAATTCGCCGCGCGCGCCGCTACGCGGCCTGGGTGGGGTGAAGCTCCTTTTTGTTCAGGCGGCGAAAATCGATCCACAAATCAAAGAGCCCGAGCCCCGTAACGACCAGGATCACCGTCGGCTCGAGAAAAATCAACGCGTAACCAAGAGCGCGGAGCAGGACCGGAACTTTCTTGTGATGGAAATAGTACGCGATGATCGCAAAGCCTTGAAAAAAATAGCAGAGCGCGCTCACCAACAAAACGTTGAGCGACGGCGCCCTGATCCAGCCCTCCTCGAACACGAGCGCGCCGAAGCCCGAGGCGATAAAGATCCACACCAGGGGTTCGGGAGCTTTCCACTCCCTGGGATCGCCGCCCGGAAGAACCCCCGCCTTGTCCGCCCCGAAACGGCGGATGAGGAGCAAAAGATTCAGCAGCACGGCAATCGCCGAAGCCGCAAATGCAAGGCCCGGCAAGATCACGAGAAGGAACTCGAGCACCCCCGGCCACTGTTCTCGGATAAAATCGGTGCTCTCCCGCGAAACGCCCGCCTTTTCGTAAACGCTGAGCGCAAGTCGCAAATTCTCGTCGAGCGTTTTGCGCGCGATCTCCTTGAGCGCCGCAAAAGAACCCGCCAGCGCGTGCAGCGTGGCGACGCCGAGCGCGAAGACCCCGCTCGCCGCGAGGAGGACCACGCGCTCGAGCGCTCGCCCCGGCGCCAGCGCGTAAAGCAGAAAGAGCGCCATCGAGGCGATAAGCAAATAGCCGAGGGCCAGCGCCTCGCCGCCGGCCGCGTAAAGAGCGCAACTTGCGGCGATGATCGCCCCCAGCGCTGCCAGATTTCCCGCGCGCAAACCCAGCCGCGCCAGCGGCTGGGCCGTGAGCGGCAGAAACACGCTTCCCACGACGGGAACGACGACCGCGGCAAGATACAGGGCCAGCGACGCGACGAAAGCCGCGAAGGGCTGCTTGATCTGTTCAATCGCGCTCATCCACGGGCGTCGGCTCGGCTAGTCTTTCACGGTACTGAACGGCAAAAGGGCGACATTGCGCGCGCGCTTGATCGCGATTGTGAGCGGGCGCTGGTGGCGCGCGCACGTTCCGGTGATCCGGCTCGGCGTGATCTTTCCCCGCTCGGTGATGAACTGGCTCAGCAGTTTCTGGTCTTTAAAATCGATCTTGAGGCTCTTGTCCGCGCAAAAACGACACACCTTGCGGCGCATCGTCACCCGCCGCCTGACGCTGACCTTCTCTTCTTCCGTGCGCTCGCGCGGCCGCGCGGCGCCATTTTCTTCCGCCATCTAAACCATCCTCCAACGGTTTAAGTCGCCGGTCAAACCTCGGCATCGCCTTTGGCCGCCGCCGATTCTTCGTCCTCGGGCGCCGACATGCGCTCGCTCAGGAACTGGACCGTGCCGGCGACAATCTCGTACTTGCTCCGTTTGCGGCCCTCCGGCGTCTCCCAGCGCCGCTGCGTCAAACGTCCGTCCACCAGAACCCGCGCCCCCTTGCGCAGATGCTCCTTGCTCGCTTCGCCGGCGCGGCCAAACGCGACGATATCGACGAAACAGACTTCCTCGCCGCCGTCCGGCTGCTTTGTTCCCTGGCGCACCGCGAGCGAAAACTCACAGACGGCAAGCCCGCTGGGCGTGTAGCGGAGCTCGGGGTCCCGCGTCAGGTTGCCGACGAGGATCACCTTGTTGTAGCCCGCCATGGACTGCTCGGCGCCGTCGGAAAAAACCGCCTTTACGGTTGGGGCTTGGCCGGCTCTCCCTCAGCGCTTTTCTTGGGCGCGCCTTTTTCCGCTCCCGCGCGCGCGCCTGCGATGTCTTCGTCGGCGCGGACGATGATATGACGAATGACGCCCTCGCTGAGCTTGAGGTTGCGATCCAGTTCGGCCGCAGCTTTCGGCGGCGCGTTGAACTGCATCAGGCTATAGTAGCCTTTGGTCTGCTTTTGAATGCGATAGGCAAGATCCCTGATTCCCCACTCCTCCACATGCGTCACCGTCCCGTTCAAGCCCTCCACGATTCTCTTGAAGCGCTCGATAAATTCCTTCGCTCTTCCCGCCTGCTCGGGATGGAGGACAAACAGGGTCTCGTATCGGAAAGGCTGATCGCTGCCGTTCATAAAGTCACTCAACCTCTAGCATAGCACTCGGGTATTTACAATTCGCGCTTTCCCGAACCGGGGCTTCGGCGCCTCAGTCCGCAGCGGCCCGGTTGAATTTATCCATCGCCGCTTTGGCCCCCTCCTGGATCAAGCAGGCGACCGCCTCGGCCGCTCTTCTAATGACGGGCCGCAACGCTTCCCACTCCTGCTCGCTAAACCGCTCGAGAACGTACTCCGTCGCGTCCGAGCCCTCGGTTGGCCGGCCGATCCCGATGCGCACGCGCAGGAACGTTTCTTCGCCCAGCGCGTCGAGAATCGATTGCACGCCGCGATGTCCGCCGGCGCTCCCGCGCGTCCGGATCCTGAGGCGGCCGAACGGGAGGTCCAGATCGTCGTGAACGACCACGAGATCCTGGACCGCGGCGTCGTACCTCTGAAGCACCGAGCGGGTCGCCACCCCCGATCGGTTCATATAAGTCTGCGGCTTGACGAGCGCCACCTCTTCGCGCTCGAGCCTCCACTGGCCGACCAAGGCTTGGAGTGAGGGCTCGGCAACAAAACGGACGCCATGCTGCCGGCCGACCTCATCCAGCACCAGAAATCCCAAGTTGTGGCGCGTGCGCTCGTATCGCTTTCCGGGATTGCCCAGACCCAGGACAATCTTCACCTGGATTTCCTGAAAAGCCGCGCGCGCCAGACCAGAAGCGCCGGACCGTCACGGTGGGAGCACATCAAGAAAGCGAGAAAAGCCGCCGCGCGCCCGCCGGATCAGGACTCGCCCGCCTCTTCCTTCCCCTTCTCTTCGGCCGCAGCTTCGGGCGCTTCCGCTCCCTCGACCGGCGCCGCCTCTTCTACCGCGGGGGCCTTCTCGACGGTCGGCGGCACGACGCTCACGACAGGGAAATCGCTCTCGTAGACCGCGCTGACGCCGGCAGGAATGGGCACGTCGGAAATGTGAAGCGAGTCGCCGATGTCGAGGGCCGAGACCTCCACGTCGATGTACTCGGGAATATCCATCGGCAGGCACTCGACGTCGATCTCGCGAACGATCGGCTGCAAAATCCCGCCGCGGATCACGCCGGCCGCTTTACCGACAAAATGAAGCGGTACTTTGACCACAATCTTTTCCGCGAGATCGACTTCGTAAAAGTCGACATGCTGGATCGCGCCGGTGACGGGATGAAACTGCATTTCTTTTACCAGAGCGACCTTGTTCGCCAGCTCCGCGCACTGCGAAGCGAGCTTGATGAGATGCGACCCTTCGCCGCCCGCCACCCGCGTCACGAAATCCTTGCCGTCGATGGCCAGCGGGACGGGCGTCGACTTCGGGCCGTAAAAGATGCCCGGGATTTTACCCTTGCGGCGCAACTGCTTGACTTTCCCTTTACTGCCGATCTCGCGCCGCTCGGCTTTGACTTCGACCGTTTCCACTCTTTTGACCTCCGCCTGGAAAAACTGATTCAGACAAACAGCGAGCTGATCGATTCCTCGAAATGGGTGCGCCGGATCGCCTCCCCGATCAATCGGGCCACCGAAAGGACCTTGATTTTGGGGCACTGCTGAGCCCGCGCGGACAACGGCACCGAGTTGGTCACGACGAGTTCTTCGATCGGCGACTCGTTGACCCTCTCGGTCGCGGACCCTGAAAGGACCGCATGCGTGCAGCAGCCGATAATCCGGCGCGCGCCGGCCCTTTGCAGCGCTTGCGCCGCCATCGCCAGCGTCCCCGCCGTATCGATCATGTCGTCCACGAGAACCGCCGTCTGCCCCTCGACGCGGCCGATGATGTTCATCTCAGCGACGACGTTGGGCCCGACGCGCCGCTTGTCGATGATGGCCAGCGAGGCGTTGAGCCGCGCCGCAAAGTCGCGCGCGCGCTCCACGCCGCCCGCGTCGGGCGAGACCATAGTGATTTCGTCCCGATTCAATCGTCGCTGCAAATACTCGAGCAGAACCGGCGTGGCGTAAAGATTGTCCACCGGAACGTTAAAGAACCCCTGAATCTGCCCCGAATGCAGATCCAGGGTGAGGATGCGGCTCGCGCCCGCCGTCGTGATCAGATCGGCGACCAACTTGGCGCTGATCGGAACCCGGGGAACCACCTTGCGGTCCTGGCGCGCGTAACCGTAATAGGGAATGACGGCCGTGATACGCTGCGCCGATGCGCGCTTGAACGCGTCGAGCATCAAGAGCAGCTCCATGAGATTGTTGTTTCCGGGCGCGCAGGTGGACTGGATGACGAAGACGTCGCCGCCGCGGACGTTCTCGCGAATCTCGATCTTCGTCTCGCCGTCGCTGAAGGTCTCAACGACGGCCTTGCCGAGCGGCATTTGCAAGTACTCACAGATTTCGCGCGCGAGCGGCAAATTGGAATTCCCGGCAAAAATTTTAAGATCGGCGCCTCTGTGCTTCATCGTGATCGGGCCAAGCAAACTGGGTGAGAAAACTTCCAGACCGACAAAACCGACAAACTGGCTGGGCGGGAAGGATTCGAACCTTCGATACCGGATCCAAAGTCCGGGGCCTTACCGCTTGGCGACCGCCCAACCCCGAACCTCCCCTCGGAAAACCCTACTCGATTTCAGAGGGATCGTGATGGCCTCCTGCCGCTCCGCCTCCCTGCGCAAGCACCCTCTGGTACTCGGCAATGATCTTTTGCTCTATCATTCGCCTGGTCTCGTTGTTTAGCGGGTGGGCAATATCTTTGTAGGTGCCGTCCTTGCGCTTCTTGCTCGGCATGGAGACGAACAGACCGGTAGTTCCGCGGATGATCTTTAGGTCCCGGACCAGAAAGCAGTGGTCGAACGTAATCGTGACATAGGCCTTGAGCTTCTCTTCCTCAACCGGAAAGACCCTGACCTCGGTGACTTCCATAGGGACCTCCTTCCCCACAGAACGACCTTCACAGCGACCAGACCTTTCAGCTCAATGAATGCACCAGATATGCCCGAGTCTCCTCCTCCTTCCGCAGTCGGTAAAATGCCCTGCGTGCGCCCTCTTCGGATTCGAATAGGCCAAAGACCGAGGATCCACTCCCTGACATGAGTGCGGCGCGCGCGCCAGCCGATAGCAGCTCTTCCTTTAATTGCTGAAGCTTCGGATAGCGGGGCAGGGTTACCGCTTCGAGATCGTTAATTAAAGCACGTGTCCATTGCCTACAGTCTGCCAAGGAAGCGATAATGCTAGTATTTCCACCCCTCCTTGTCAACTTAACAGAAAAATTCTCGTACGCCCATCGGGTCGAAACGGGGAACCCCGGATTGAGAACGACGAACCATAGAAGCGGCAGCGAACTTAACGGGCTTACCCTTTCCCCTTTGCCTCCCACCCGCGCCGGCCGCCCGTAGATGAAAAACGGGACGTCGGCGCCGATGCGCGAGCCGAGCTCGGCCATCGCGCGCAGGTCCATCCCGGTCTGGAACAGCCGGTTTAGGCCCAGAATGGTCGAGGCCGCGTCGCTGCTGCCCCCGCCGAGCCCGGCCCCCACCGGGATGCGCTTGTGGATTCGGATGCGGACTCGCTCTCGAAGGCCGTGCCGATCGAGAAACAGGGCCGCGGCCCGATAGGCCAGATTTTCCGCGCCGCCGGGAACGTCGCGGGAGTCGGTCACAACGGTGATCCGGTCGCCGTTTTTCCGCGCCTTGGCGATCTCCAGCCTATCGTAGAGGCTGATCGGGACCATCAAGCTATCGATCAGATGATACCCGTCCGCCCGTTTCCCGAGGATTCGAAGGGACAGGTTGAGCTTAGCCGGAGCGTTGAGCTTCACGACGGAAAAAATCTAACGCCAGCCGGCCCGGTTGCCAAGGCCGCCGCCGGGCCCGTGAAGGCACAGCGGAACTCGGCGGTCGGCGCCGCCGGGAGACGATTCACCGTGCTCAACGGCGCGGCTATTCAGTTCACGGAGCGCGGCTCGCGCCGCTCGGCGGGATAACGTGAGAAATGGATATGGACCTGCTTGGACTCGTCGCCAAAGAAGGTGCAGACGAAAAAGACCGCGATCGCCATGCCGCACAGGGCATAGAGGGCGAAAGGCGCCATGGAACCGGCGGCGGCAATGTAGTCCCCCCACTGGACCATAAATCCAAGATAGTACGTGAACATGTAGGTGATGAGCAGGCAAATTTTCGGGCGGTTGAGCAGCAAGAAGGGCAACAAGCTTATAATGAAGAAAAACACCTGCCAGATCGGTATGACCTGATTGAAAAAGCCCAGGCTGAGCAGTTTTTCCGTATCGAAAATGTCCATCGGCTCTCCCATCGCCGCCGTAGGAAAAGGCGCTCGCGGGACGGCGGCTGCGGCGTGCGAGACTTCGCCCAATATAACTTATCGCGGGCAAAAAAATCCAATCGAAGCCGCGCCGCCGCTGCTGGCGGCAAAAAACGCTCGCGGCGGATTCAATGTTTCTGTTGCAGCCGCGCGGGGCTTTGGCGATAAGCCGGGCGCAAAGGACGCGGGGGTGAAGCGCGCGCTACTTCTTTTTCTGCTCGCCCGGCGCTTGATTGACGAGCGCGTTTACCGGGCCCATATCCATCCAGTCGGGATTCCACATGATGAGGTACCTCGTCCCCTCGCGGCGCCGCATCACCGGATGGACGTCGCTCTTGGGAATGTCGATGCGCAGCGAATCGGTTCGCCCGGCGTTCTCCGGGTCTCTCTGGACGGCCAGCTGCCCCGCGCGCGACGCGAGCCAGTTGAGCAAAACCTTGGCCGCGTTGGGATGCGCCGGTTTGTCCATCAGCGCGTACGCGCCGCCGACAGGATCCAAACCGACGCCCTCTTTCCAGCCGGTGGTATCGAGCACCTGCACCGGCAGCCCCTGTTGATGCGCGGTCAAGGTGTCGTCGGTTTGGTGGAAAAGAAAAATCGCGTACCTTTTTTGCGCGAGCCAATCCGTCGCCTGGCGATAGTCGCGCGCGAGCGTCAAGTCCATTTCGCTCAGCAGGCGCTTTAGATAGTTCGGCCCCAGATCGGGATTGTAGTAGAGAAAGCGGTCATGATCCGGGACACGATGTCGTTGCACGAGACCGAAACGACCGCGGTCTTGATCTTTGGGAAGGCCTTGTGAAATTCGTCCAGAAAACGGTAGCTCCCGCTCGCCGCGTAGGCGACCTCGCCCTCCTGCTCGGCCGCCTTGACGGTTCTTTCCCACTCCGCCTGCCACGAGGTCTCGCCGGCCGCCAGCCGACCCGGACCGACCGCGCCGGCGAAAAGCAACGCACACACGAGCCGATGAGCTCGCTGCCGTAGAGTCATCGCTCGCACCGAGGATCGCTAGGGCTCAGCCAGCCGGAAGAATTCGACGGCATTGCCGCAGACCATCTTGTATTTCTCCTCCTCCGGCACTCCGGCAAAGTTTCGTTCGATGACATCGAGCGAGTGCGGCCAATCGGATTCCTGGTGCGGAAAGTCGGAACCCCAGATCAGATTATTCACGTTGATCTTGTGACGCAGCTCCACCCCGACGCGATCGAACTGAAATCCCCACAAAAAGTGCTCGCGCATGTATTCGCTCGGCGGGCGCGCGAGAGGTTTAAACCCAAAGAGCCTTTGCGCCCAGCGGTGGTGCCGATCGTAGCGCACGTCCGCCGACTGCAAAAAGAAAGGAATCCAGCCGATTTGATTCTCGGCAAAAAAGATGCGCAGCTTGGGAAAACGGTCGAACAGCCCGGAAAGCACCCACTGCGCCGCAGCGACCGCGCCGCTCCCGCGCGCCGGCCCGAAGCGCCCGACTTGCTCGACCAGCCCGTGGACGATCCTGCGCGACAGCCCGTCGGGGTCGTTGGGAAACTTGAACAGCGGCCCCGCGAGCTCGCCGCCGCGTTCCAGATCGACGTGCACCGAAACGGGCATGCCGAGGTCGAGCGCCGCCGACCAGAAGCGATCGTCCTCTTCGGACGGGAAGGGATGCCCGCCGGGAAACCCCTGGAGCAGCACCGTCTTGAGGCCGGCCTTGGCGCAGTACTCCATCTCGGCGATCGGATCGGCAATATCCTTGGTGAGCGGCAGGATACCCACGCCGATCAGGCGCTCGGGATCGGTCGCGCAGTATTCCTCGGCCAACCAGCCGTTGTATGCGCGCACGACCGCCTTGTAGGCGGCGTCGTCCTCGATGCGGCGCCATAGCTTCGGTCCGCCCTGCTGCGAGGGAAAGAGAACCTCGGCGTCGATTCCGTCTTGATCCTGCTCGCGCAGCCGCTGCTCGGCGCTGCCGGTTCCCGGCGTTCCCTCGTATCTGGCGCCGAACGGCACGTACTGGTCCCTTCCCTTGCCGCCGTAGAGATCGGCCGCGGCGGCTTCGCGCGCAAGCTTGTTGTCGATCATCCAGCCGTCGCCGCCGTCGGCGAGCCGCACCAGGCGCGGCGCCTGCTCGCGATACTTGGCGGGTACGCGATCGATCCAGTTTCTCGAGTCGATCTCGAGATGCGAATCGCCCGAAATGTAGCGGTACTTCATGATCTCGGCCTCTCGTCTGTTCTGTTCGCCACGGTCTCTCTATATCATCCCGCGCAAAAAAGCTGTCAAGCGCCCCGTCGCGACCAAAGCGCCGCGCTTGCACAATGCGCCGTGCCCGAGTAAGGAATCGGCATGGCCGGCAAGATTGTCAAAGCGGAAACAAAAATTCTCTCCGTTCCCCTCGAGCGCCCGGTCGAAGGACACCCCTATCTCGGCCGGCGCGCCGCGTCGAACTTTCTCCTGCTCGAGCTAAAGACCGAAGACGGGCTCGAGGCCTTCGGCCTCGCTCACACGAGCACGGTCGGAAAAGCGCGCGCGCTCGAAGCGATCGTGCGAGAGGCGCTGCCGCTCCTGGCCGGGCGCGGCGCGCTCGAGCACGAAAGAGTCTACGAGCGCGCGTACGCCTTTTTTACCGATCTCGGCCACAGCGGCGCGGCGCTTCAGGCGCTGGCCGCCATCGACATCGCGCTCTGGGATCTCAAGGGAAAGGCGCTCGGCCAGCCTCTATGGCGGCTCCTGGGCGCGCGTTCGGAGCGCGTTCCCTGCTACGCGAGCGGCGGTTTGCGCCGCCATCAAAGCATCGATCAGCTAATCGCCGACGCGTCGGATTTCGTCCGGCGCGGCTTTCGCGCGATGAAGCTCCGGCTCGGCGCGCGACCGTTTGCGGAGGACGTGGAACGGGTCCGCGCCGTTCGCGATACCGTCGGCTCCAAGGTGGATCTGATGGTCGACTTGAACTGGTCTTTAACGCCGCCCGAGGCGATCCGCCTCGGGCGGCTCCTCGAGCCGTTCAACCTTTACTGGATCGAAGACCCGGTCGCTCCGGCCGACATCGACGGGCTCGCTCAGGTGAGCCGCGCCCTCGATACGCGCGTGACCTTTGGTGAGACGCTGGAGAAGATAGAAGAGTTCCGAACTTGCCTCGAAAAGCGCGCCGCCGACTGCTACATGGCGGACGTGCAAAAGCTCGGCGGCATCGGCGCGTGGATGCGCGCGGCCTTTCTGCTGGACGCGTGGCACGTGCCGATCGCGAGCCATGTCGAGCCCGAAGTCCAGGTCCATCTTGTGGCCGCCGCGCCGAACGGCCTGACCGTCGAGTACAACCCAAACCACGAGGTGCTCTATCGCGACAAACTCAATCTCGTCGACGGCTTTCTCGAATTGCCGCAGAAGCCCGGGCTAGGGTTCGACCTGAACATCGAGACCATCGAAAAGTACCAGGTGGCATAAGAAGGATTTCGCTCATGATCATCGACGCCGACGGGCACGTCATTGAACCGCCCGCTTTCTGGGACGAATACTTCGAGCGCGGCTCGCTGTACGAACGCCGCCCGCGCCGCGTGCGCGACAACAACGGCAACACGCGGCTTATGGTGGACGGCGAGCTTCTCCCGCGACGCTATGGCCGCTGGCGCGGAAGCGGCGGGGGAATGGCGCCCGAGCGCCGCCGCGAGGGCGGCTGGAATCCGTCGAAGCGGCTCGAGGACATGGACGTTGAAGGCATCGATGTCGCCGTGCTCTTTCCGTCACAGCTGCTGGCGCTGCCGCAGGTTCTCGATCCCGCCCTCGCGCTCGCAATGACCAAAGCGCAACACCGATGGCTCGCCGATTACTGCAAGGCCTCCCCCGCAAGGCTCAAGGGCATCGCGACCCTGGCGCTACAGGATGTGGCGGGAGCGGTAAAAGAGCTGGAGCGCTGCGTCACGAGATCGGGCTTCGTCGGCGCGTACGTCCCGCCCAATCTCCAGGGAAGAAACCTTGACGATCCCGCGTTCGAGCCCGTCTGGGAGGCCTGCGAAAGCCTGGACGTGCCCGTCCTCGTTCACCCCGGCCCGGGGCTCAACGCCGCCGGCACGGAGCGGATGGACAATTTCTTTTACGTCCATTCGGTCCAGTTCCCTTTCGAGAACATGATCGCGCTGATGACGATGATCGGCGGCGGAGTTTTCGACCGCCATCCGCAGCTCCGCGCGTGCTATCTGGAGAGCGGCTGCGGCTGGGTCCCGTACTGGGCGGATCGTCTGAACGACCAGGCCGCGCTCGATAAATACGGCATGAAGCTTCTGCCGCGCCCGCTCAAACAAAAACCGAGCGACTACGTTCGCAGCCAGTGCTGGTTTTCGTGCGACCCCGGGGAGGAGATGGTCCCCTACGTGCTCGCGGCTGTCGGCGGGGAGCGGATCGTCTTTGCCTCGGACTACTCCCATTTCGACTCGAAATTCCCGCAAACCGTCGCGGGCGTCAGAGCAATCGCGGGGTTGAGCCCCGCGGCCGCCAACCGGATATTCGAAGGCAACGCGTTAAGCCTGTTCGGCAAGCGGCTCGCCGACGCATTGCCGGAGGTCACACGCTGCGGGCGAAACACCGCCGGGTAGCGGGCGGGAAAAACTTGCCGAAAAAGCCTTCCATGGCCGGCGCGCAAATCGACGTTACGCGAGAGAGCTCCGAGACATTTAACGTCACCGTGAGAGCGAAAACGACCACGACTCACGTTGTGACGCTCAAAGACGAGGACTATCGAAAGCTTAGCGGCGGCAGGGTCGCGCCCGAGAAGCTGATAGAGAAGTCGTTCGAGTTCCTGCTGGAGCGCGAGAGCAACACCTCCATTCTCTCCCGGTTCGACTTGCCGGTAATTGGGCGCTACTTTCCCGAATACGAGAAAACGATCGCAAAGCGGCTCGGGTAGCCGTGTCGTCCGGGCGCGCTACTCGAAGATCCTGCGAAACTTCTCAGCGTATTTGTCGTATTCCTCGCCCCACTCGCCCCGGTAAGGAGAAAATTTCAATCCCCGTGCGAGCCTGGGCGGGTCCGGCTCGACGTCGGCGCGCGCGGGCAGCCGATTTAGGCTTCTCAGCACCTCCTGTCCCTCTTTGGACAGAATATAGTCGACGTAAAGCCTTGCCGCGCCGGGATTGGCCGCGCGGCTTGTGATCGCGAGAACCGTCTGCGTGGTCAGGACCGGCCGGGTCGGCACCCACTCGACCGGCGCGCCCTGCCGTTTCATCTGCTCGATCTGGTGCCCGTTGGTGAAAACGACCACAGGATACTCCCCGGCAGCCATCAGCGCCGTCACCGCGGAGATGTCCTGGCCCACAACGGGCTTTTGCGCGGCGAGTCTCTTCATGTACGCTTCCCCGCGCTCGTCTCCCATCTCTTTCATCATGGCCAAGAACCACCGCACGCCCCCGCCGCCGCCGGGCATGCCCAACTTTTCTTTCCATTGAGGGTGCAGCAGATCCTCGTAGGATTTCGGCGCCCGATCCGCCGACACCAGCTTTGTGTTGTAGGCGATGACTTTGCTCGTATGGAAAAAAGAAGTGTAGTAGCCTTCGCTGTCCTTGAACGAGTCGGCGTACGCCGCTCTTTCCGGCGAGAGGTGCTTCGCGACCAGGCCCTTTTGCTTGAAGAGATAGACCTCGACGACTCCGGTCTGAAAGACATCCGCGAAAGTTTTTCCCGCGCGCGCTTCCTGCAAAATGCGCGTAAGAAGCCTCTCGCTTCCCAACCGCAGGTACTCCGGCTTGACGAACGGATATTTCTGCTGGAACTTCTGGCTCAACGTGGCCGTATCCGCCTGGCCCACGCTCGAGTAGATCATGAGCTTGCCCTCTTTTTTGGCCGCTTCGATCAGCTGCGGATCGGCCGCGGCTGCATGGAGCGGCGCGCCGGGCGCAAGCAGCAAAAACAAGAGCCAAACGGCGGCGGGTGAATTTTGATTCGTCCTCGGCACGATGATCGATTTTCTCCTTTCGCTAAACTGTTAAACCCCTTTAGAAGCGCGCGACGGCAGGCGCCGCCAGTTTCGCGGTCTTCCGACGCGCCGCTTTTTCTTTCGCGCGCTAAAGCGGCTCGGGAACGACATCGTTGACCAAACGGCCGAGCGCGGTGTTTGGCGACCAGCCCTCCAGGTGATCGCCCGGCTCGATTTTCCCGGAGCCTTCCGGGGTCCCGGTAGAGATGATATCTCCCGGGAACAGCGTCATGGCGGTCGAGAGCCAGGCGACCTGATACGGAATAGGAAAGAGCAGGTCTCGGGTCGAGCCGTCCTGCCTCACCCGACCGTTGACCTCGAGCCGAAGATGAATGTCCGCGGGGTCTTTCACCTCGTCGGCTGTGAGAATCCACGGGCCGCATACGCCGAAGCTATCGAACCCCTTGCCGCGGTCCATTCTGCCGTTGTCGAGGTCCCGGATGTCGCGCGCGGACACGTCGTTAAAAAGCATATAGCCATAGACGTGCTTCATCGCCTCGGACTCAGAAATCCGCCTTCCCTTGAGGCCGATGACAAACGCAACTTCGATTTCGTGATCCACGTGCCGGCTCTCCGGCGGGTAAAAGATCGGCGCCCGCGCGCCGGTGAGCGAAGACGGCGCTTTGATAAATCCTTGAAGCGTGATCTTGCTTTCGACGTGCCGCTTCTGCCGTTCGGCCATCTCGCGCCGGTGATTGTAGTAGTTCGCTCCCATGCACCAGATTTTGCCGGCGTCGGCGATCGGCGGCGCAATCTCGCACGCGTCGAGCAGAACGCCGCATTCGCGCAGCGCCGGTTGCAGCGGGCCGCTTAGGTTCTCGCCGGCAAAACCTTCCAACCGCTTCAAGGCCTCCAGGAAAGGCGCGCCCCCCTCGATCAGCCTTTTTACGGGCTCGTTTCCGACCAGAGGCAGGTCCTGCCCTTGCTCCCTGACGAAGAGGTCCCGCACGCGTCCGATGTCAAAAAAGCGCTCCTCGATAACAAATACCGAGCGCGGTTGGCCGTTGATCCGCACGGTGCCAAGCTTCATGTTTTCCCCTCCGCTTTCGAGCGCGCCGCGCCTCGGTGCCCGGCAGCGATCCGTCAGTCGAGCAGCCGCCCCCCGAACAGCGCCAGTGAATTGTCTTCAAGGATCTTCTTGACCGCCTCGGGTCTTACCCCGGGCGTTTCGCGCACGAGCTTCACGGTATGCGGAAATTTTGAATCAAAATGCGAGTAGTCCGACGCAAACACGATGCGCTCCTCGCCGATCGCCTGCAGCGCCCAGGGCAAGCTCTCTTCGCCCGGCTCGCACGAAAAATAGCAGCGCTCGCGGATGTACTCGCTCGGCTGCCTTTCCAAGCGCCGCGGCAAGAGCGGCATCCCGAACTTCTCGAGCTTTGCCTGATCGTCCAGCCGTTCCATCCAGTACGGCACCCAACCGCAGCCGGACTCCAGATAGGCCACCCTGAGCGCGGGGTATTCGTCGAACACCCCTCCGCCGATCATCGTCATCAGCGCGATCATGTTCTCGAACGGAAACTGCACCGAGTGGACGTAAAAAAAATTGTCAAACCGCTCCGTGCCCGCCGCATTCGCCCCCGGGCCCGAGTGCACCAGCGCCGGGATATCGAGCCGTTCGCAGGCCTCCCAGATGGGGCGGAACATCTCCTCGTCCAGGTTTTTCCCCTGAAAGTTCGGCGCGACAAACGCGCCCACGAACCCGTACTGCTCAACGCAGCGCTCCAGCTCCTTGACCGCCGCCGGCACGTCCTGAAGCGCGATTACCGCCACGCCCTTTAGCCTCTTCGGCGCCGCCGAGCAGTACTCGTAAAGCCAGTTGTGATAGGCGCGCGTCATCGCCAGCGCCATCGCCGGATCGATCACCTGCGGCAGGGCGAGAATCCCGCTCGGAAAGTTGACCGCGATATCGATCCCCTCGAGGGCCATGTCCTTCAGGCGCTCGGCGGGATCGCGCCCGCCCGGGCGGCGGCGCTCGGGAAGGTCGCCGGCGCCGCTCCCGCGCCAGCGCCCGAAACGGCGCGGCAAGAACTCTCCGTCCACCATCAGCCGCGTGCGCCCGAAGTTGTCCGGCACGCGTCTGGGGCGGCGGTCGTAAAGCGGCCCGCGCTCGAAATACTTATCCCAAATGTCGGGAGGCAGCATGATGTGGCCGTCGGCATCGATGATCATCGGCTCATTCCCTCTTGCAAACAGTTTTGGCGCGTCGCGGTCATCAGGTTATATAGGGGCGAATTGAAAATCCTGTCAAGCAACGGCGCGCCGGCGAACCTCTCGCGCGCCGAGCGCGGCTGTGGTAAGGATCGCACGAAGAGTTGGAGGAGCACACGATGCCAAACGGGATGACGCTTTTTGTCGGCACCATAGGACAAGGCGTGATGCACAGCACCGACAGCGGCAACACCTGGGACCGCGTGAGGCTTAGGCGCGGCCTTCACTCCGACGCGCTGGTTCGCTGTCTCGCCGTGCACCCCAAAAAGCCGCAAACGGTCTTTGCCGGCTCGGACCGAGGCTTGTACCGCACCGACGACGCCGGAACGACGTGGGAAAAAATTCCCTCGCCGCTGGACGATTACTATCTGTGGTCGCTCGCGATCGATCCCGACGAGCCGGAGGTGATGTTCGCCGGGACCGGAACGCCGACGCCCGCGGCGATTTTCCGCTCCACCGACGGCGGCAGGAGCTGGGAAAAACGGCCCGTCGAGATAGCGGCAACGTGCAGCAATGTCGGCGTCCCGAGAGTGACGGGGATCGCGATCGATCCGCTCGACCGCAACAACGTCTGGGTGGGCCTTGAGGTCGACGGCGTGCGCGTGAGCCGCGACCGGGGCGAGACCTGGGAGGACGCCGACGTCCACGTCAACCAGAACGACGTGCACAACGTGGTGGTGTCCGCCGGCCCGCCGAAGACCGTCATCGTCGTCGGCAATCGCGACATCCACACGAGCGCGGACGACGGCGCGACCTGGGAGGCGCTCGGGCTGCAGAAAAGTCTTCCCTGGAAGAGCCCGGCGGAGCAGATCTATCTTCGCGGCATCGCCGTCGAGCCGGGAAACCCGCGGAAAATCTTTCTCGGCGTCGGCGATTTTACTCCGGGAACCACAGGCGCGGTGCTTCGGTCCGACGATCTCATGAAGAGCTGGAAGTTGCTCGCGCTTCCCGTTTCGCCCAACTCGAGCATGTGGACCTTCGGCACGCATCCGGCCGACGGCAACGTGGTCTTCGCCGCCAGCCGCTTCGGCTATCTCTACCGGAGCGACGACGGCGGCGAATCATGGACGAAGCTCAAGCGGGAGTTCAGCGAGATCGCCGCGGTGCGCTGGATTCCCAACTGATTCGCGCAAGCGGCGCAAACGGTGCCGGAGTAACGGATGATCCGCTGGGCGGGAATGGAAATCCTCGAGAGCCTGGACGAGCTGGTAAGCCCCGGGCACACGGCGCTCCTCCTTTGGGACTTGACCGGCGGCCTGGCGACAAAAGCGTTCAACGCGAAGACCCTGGCCGAAAACACAAAGCGCCTTCTCGCCGCGGCGCGCCAACGCGGCGTCCTTACCTTGCACGCCCGGCAGGGGTCCATGCGGTGGGAAGACCAGGGGCCGGCGATGGTTCGCATGCGCATGAAGCAGTACAGAACCAGAAACCTCGCCGCCTGGCGGCGGGACGGCGCTCGCGCCGGGTGGATGAGAGGCCTCAAGCCCAGGAGCGGCGAGATCGTCTTCGAGAAAGCCTTCCCGAACGCGTTTCTCGGCACAAATTTCGAGTGGTGGCTCCTGCGGCATGCGATCAAGACGATCGTTCTCGCCGGCGTGTCGCTGGAGACGGGCATCGACGGCACGGCGCGGACCGCCGTCGATCGCGGCTTTTACGCCGTCATTGTCAAAGACTGCGTCGGCTCACGCTTCAAGGACACCTACGAGGCGGCGCTCGGCTCGCTCGAGCGGATCTTCGATGTCTGTAGCTCCGCCGACATCATCAAAGCCTGGCGAAAGGAGACCGATCATGGTCGCGCTCAGAATCGACGAAAATGAGCTGGCGGAAGCGAAAGCGAAGATCTCCACGGCGGTCGACATTCTTCTCTGGGAGCTCGCCGACATGATGGGCCACGTGAGCGTGCGCACACCCGACGGCGAGCATTTCTTGATGCGCCATCTCCGCCCGCCGGAAGATCCTTCGATTCCGGAAGACGATGTCGTCGCGTTCGACCTCGACGGCAAGAAAATCTTCGGGAAGCGCGCCGCCGGAGGGAAAGGCTCCGAGATCTATTTTCACACCTGCCCTTACAAGGCGAGAAGGGACGTGGGCGCGGTCATCCACTGCCATCCGCCGCTCACGATTGCGCTCGCCGCCGCCGGGCGAACCATCGTACCGCTGACCCACCGGCACAAGTTTACCGAGGTGCCGATCGTCCCGTGGATTTACGGTTCGTTGCCGGAGCACGGAGAAATCGCGACCCGGGCGATGGGCGACAACTGCGCCGTTGTGATCGAAGGCCACGGGGCCGTGGTCACCGGCGAGACGCTGGAAGAGGCGTGCGTCAACATGGTGCAGCTCGAGCAAGCGGCGAAGATGATTTTGCTGGCCGGGCCTTTGGGAAAATTAAAGCCCATCCCTGCCGACGCGGTAAAAACGTTTCGTTCGCTGGTGGAGGTGAGACAAGCCGTGTCGGGCCGGCCGCTGGCCGAGTGGCGCTACTGGGAAAGCCAGCTCCGGAAAGGTCGCTACTGGACAAAATTCTAGGCAGCCGCCTCCCCCGTGTGTGGCAGGTTGAGATTTTTTAAATCGCTAAAAGAGGGCGTTTTATGATCACGCGCGCCGACGGCTCCTTTGTCAACGTCGATGGCCTTAAAACTTTTTACGTCAAGGCGGGAAGCGGCCCCGCCGTCATCTTGATTCACGGCGCGGCGCCGGGCGGCGCGGCGCTCGTGAGCTGGAAGCTGAACATCGAGCCCCTGGCCCGCGCAGGCTTTACGGTCTACGCTTACGATCAGCCGGGGTTCGGCTACACGGAGAACCCGGCGGACCATTCCATCGAGTACCGCGTCAGCCACGCCCGGGCTTTCATCGACGCCCTCAAGCTCGACCGCTACCATGTCATCGGCAATTCCGTGGGCGGCTATGTCGCCGCGCGGCTTGCGCTCGAAGACCCGCGCGCCCAAAGCTTTGTGACGACAAGCTCGGGCACGCTCGCCCCGCGCGGCGGCGCCGAATCGCAGGCGCTCGCCAAAAAACACGGCGAGGAGCTGCGCCGCTACACGCCGTCGCTCGAGAACATGCGCGAGCTTACGCTGGGAACCATCTTCCACAGGGAGCTTGTGACCGACGATCTCGTGCGCGAGCGCTACGAGATGAGCGCGGGGAAAAACTACGAAGCGCAGCTAAAACGCCAGGAAGCGCCCGCCCCGCGGCCGATCCACGAAGAGCTGCGAAACCTCCAGGTGAAGAGCCTCCTTCTGTGGGGCAACAGGGACCGGGGCGTGACGGTCGAGCGCGGCCTGCTTCTTTTCGAGCTCATCCCCAACGCCGAGTTTCACCTTTTCGACAACTGCGCGCACTGGGTGCAGTGGGATCGGGCGGAGAGATTCAACCGGATCGTGGCCGATTTTGTGGCTGCGGCCTGACCGTCGCGCCGCGCATGGTGCTGTGCACCGCGGCGGCGATCTCTTCTTTTCCCGGCACAAAGCGCTTTTCGAGCGGGCGGCTGTACGGGACCGGCGCGAACGGCGCGGCAACGCGCAAAATGGGGCTATCCAGATAATCGAGCGCGGCTTCCTGCGCCTGAGAGGCGATCTCCGCGCCGGCGCCGCCGTACAGGACGGCCTCGTGCGCGATGACCAGTCGGCCCGTCTTCCGCACCGACTTCACGACGGCGTCCAGGTCGAGCGGGCACAAGCTGCGCGGATCGATGACTTCAACCGAAACGCCCTGCGTCGCGAGCTCCTCGGCCGCCGCGAGCGCGGATTCCACCATCCTCCCGATCGCTACGAGCGTGACATCGGCTCCTTCTCTTCGGACCGCCGCCGTACCGATCGCGACCACGCCGTCCCCGTCCGGCACCTCGGCGCGGGCGGCGTAAAGCCCGCGGTGCTCGACGAACACCACCGGATTGTCGTCGCGGATCGCGGCCTTGAGCAGGCCCTTCGCGTCGGCGGCGTTCGACGGCACAACCACCTTCAACCCCGGCACGTGAACAAACCACGCTTCCAGGCTCTGCGAGTGGTGCGCCCCGAAGCCGGCCATGACGCCGCCCTGCACCCGCACGGTGAGCGGCACGCGGAGCTGCCCTCCGGACATGTAGTGGAGCTTGGCGGCGTGGTTGACGAGCTGATCCATCGCGAGCGTGATGAAATCGATAAACATGACCTCGACGACCGGGCGCAATCCCGCCACCGCCGCGCCGATCGCCAATCCCATCACCGTCCCTTCGCTGATCGGCGTGTTGACGACGCGGTTCGCTCCGAACTCCTGAGCGAGCCCGCTGGTCACGCCGAACGGGCCGCCCAAGGCGATGTCCTCGCCGAAGAGGTAAACGGTCTGATCGCGCGCCATCTCCTCGCGCAGCGCGGCGCGGATCGCGTCCCGGTACGTCTGCTCAGCCATCCGGACTCGTCTTCGATGGGCCGCCGAAGCCAGCCTCTGCAAACCTTTACGCGTAGACCTGCGTCGCCACTTCCTCCGGATCGGGAAACGGCGCGCCCAGCGCGAACTCGGCCGCTTCGTTTACTGTCGCGCGCGCCTCGCGTTCGATGTTTTCTATCTCGGCCTCGTCCAGCAGCCGCTTTCGCCGCAAGAGACTGGTAAAGCGCGCGATCGGGTCTTTCCG
Organism: Candidatus Acidiferrales bacterium; assembly: GCA_035559995.1. Lineage (GTDB taxonomy): Bacteria > Desulfobacterota > Binatia > UBA9968 > UBA9968 > DATMAM01. The sequence goes on along the minus strand of DATMAM010000032.1, from coordinate 25,270 downwards.
CTTCCACTCTCTCAGCTCCGAAAGCTCCCGGTACTTGGCCGGATCGCCTTCGTAATGGCCGCGGAGCCGGTACGTCAGGCACTCGACGAAAGTCGGCCCTTTGCCCGCGCGCGCGCGCGCGGCCGCGCCACGCGCCGCCTTTCTTACCGCCAAAACGTCGTTGCCGTCGACCGTGGCGTTGGGCATGCGGTAAGTCCGCGCATGATCGGCGAGCCGCTCGACCAGGGTATGCGCCGAGAGCGGAGTGAACTCCGCGTAGCCGTTGTTCTCGCAAACGAAGATCAGCGGCAGCTGCCACAGGCTGGCGATGTTGAGCGATTCGTGAAAAGGACCGACCTGCCCGGCGCCGTCGCCGAAAAAAACCATGGCGACCTGGCCCTGCCTTCTTTCTTTCGCCGCAAATGCCGCGCCGAGCGCGAGCGGGATGGTGCCGCCCACGACGCCGGTCGCCGTCACAAAACCGGCCTCCATGGCGGCGATATGCATCGATCCGCCCTTGCCCCGGCAATAGCCCGAAGCGCGCCCGGCGAGCTCCGCCATCAGCCGCTTGATATCCGCTCCTTTGGCGATCGCGTGCGCGTGCGCGCGGTGGCCGCCAAAAACGTAGTCGTCCCGCCCGAGCGCGCCGCAGGCGCCCGCGGCGACCGCCTCCTGCCCGATCCCGAGGTGCAACAACCCGCCGATCTGGCCGCGCTGAAAAAGCTCCGAGACGCGCTCTTCAAAGGCGCGAATGAGCCACATCAGGCGAAGAAGAGAAGGCCACTCGCGCTTCTCGTTAAGCGCCGCGGACGATCTTCTTTGCCGAGATTTCTCAGGCGAAGCTTTGCGCGCTCGGCTTAAGCTCATAGTGCCAATCTATTGAGTCCTTTCTACAGGGTTCCTACAGCTAGTTTTGTAGGATGGGTTGAGGCGCTGTGCGCCGATACCCATCATCTTCGTTTTCGGACGGCGGGCGTCGCTCACGCTCTACCGCCGAAAATAACTACTGGCGGCGAAGCGCAAGTTCTCAACCTCTAACCTAAAGCCGCGCGAATCGCGGCGGCGATCCGCGCCTCGGTGGGGCCGATGAACTCTTCGAGCGGAGGGCTGTAAGGGACGGGGACATCGTAGGTCGCGACGCGCCGGATCGGGCCCTTGAGCTTGTCGAAGCCCTCCTCGGCGATCCGCGCGGACAGTTCCGCGGCGACCCCGCAGCTTTGGTGGCATTCGTCCACGATCACCACGCGCCCGGTCTTTTCGACCGAAGCCAGCAAGGTCGCAAGATCCAGCGGCACCAGCGTGCGCGGGTCGACCACCTCGACCCCGATCCCTTCGCGCGCCAGATCCTCCGCGACCTTGAGCGACCGCTGCACCATCAGCGAGGTCGCGATGACGGTGATATCGCTTCCGGCGCGCTTGATGTCCGCCTGGCCGAAGGGGATCGCCTCATCGTCGGGAACCATGCCGCGAGATTCGAGCAAGCCGACGTGATCGACAAAAATCGTCGGGTTCTCGCTTCGGACGGCGGTTTTGAGCAGGCCTTTCACGTCCCTCGGCGACGACGGCAGGACGATCTCGAGTCCGGGGGCGTTCCAGAACATCGCCTGCGGGCTTGCCGAATGCTGCGCCGCGCCGCCGCCGCGGATGCCATGAAAAAGATGAAAGACGACCGGCGCGCGCGTCTGCCCCGCCGACATGTAAAAAACGTTCGCCGCCTCGTTGACGACTTGCGGCCACGCCTCGTAGATAAAGCTTCCGGTGCTGAGATCGACGATCGGCCGAAGGCCCGCCAGCGCCGCGCCGATCGCCAGCCCGCAGTAGCCCAATTCCGAGATCGGCACCGGCAGGATCCGCTCGCGAAAGCTTTTTTGGATCTCGCCGAAAAGGGCGCGCCGCGGGCTTTGCGAGAAAAACGACCCGCCGATCAGATGCACGCGCTCGTCTTCAGCGAGAAGCTCGCGCAGGGCCGCAAGCTTCGCCTCGTAGTACGCCATCTCGCGCATGTTCGCTCCTGAAAGACGTGGTCGTGCTCGTCAAATTACGGACACGATCACGAACACGATTAAACGATTATGCGAAGACATCCTCCAGTGCGGTCTCGGGCTCGGGATATGGGCTGGCCAAGGCAAACCGCACTGCCTCTTGAATCGCGGCCTGAACTGTCTGCTCAATTTTCGCGATTTCCTCGCGCGTCGCCACTTTTGCGCCCACAAGCTCGCGGACAAAAATAAGCACCGGATCGTTGTCGCGATACCACCCGCGCGCCGCTTCGGGAACAGGTTCGACATTCCAAGCAAGCGCGACGCTGGTCTTCGCCGGCGCGATAGGCCAACTGGCTTCATTGCCTGGCCAGCGCACGGTGAGCGCCTCGATAAACTGCGGCCCTTCGCCGGCTCGTACCTTTGCAAGCGCTTCGGCAACCGCCGCGTGCACCGCGCCCGCATCGGCTCCGTTCACCTGCCGCGCCGCAATCTTGTACGCCCGAGGGATGTCGGTCAGCGGAAAGGCCGCCATGCTCGCCGACGGCGCCGCCGCGGCGCCGCGTTGCCGGCCGCCGTTATTTTCGCACAAGAACAGTACCGGAAGCTTGTTCAGCGAAGCCAGATTGAACGCCTCCGCGGCCGCCCCCTCCTCGAGCGCGCCGTCGCCAAAAAGAGCCACCGTCACGCGGCCGCTTTTCAGCCTCTTTGCGGCGTAGGCGGTACCCGCCGCCAGCGGAAGGATCCCGGCGACAATAGCCGAGGTGTGATGAAAACCCAGGGAGGGAACGACGCTGTGAAAGGTTCCGCCCTTTCCCTTGTTGTAGCCGTCGCGCCGCCCGAGAATCTCGGCGAACAAGCGCCCGGGGTCGGCGCCGCGCGCGAGCAGATGGCCGTGGTTGCGATGCGTGGAAAACAAATAGTCGCCGTCCTGAACGCACGCGAGCGCGGGAACGCCGGTTGCTTCCTGGCCGATATAGACGTGGTAGTGGCCGCGAAATTCATTCTTTTCGTAGAGGTCGATCAGCGCCTCCTCGAAATGGCGAATCACGAGCATCTTGCGGCACAGCTCGATCAACTCGTTATGCGGGAGCTTGGGCAGCATCTTCTCTCTCCTGTTGGGATCGAATTAACCGCAAGACGCGAGACTTTGTCAACCAGGTGTCGAAGGCGGTTCCGCGGTTCCGAATTGTAGGACGGATCGGCGCTCCCACCTGGGGTCGACGCCCCGGTTCGCTCCGGCGGCCGACAAACGATTCGCAATCGCAGGATGGGTCGAGGCGCCCTGCGCCGATACCCATCGTTTCTAAAAGATTTTTTGAAGAAAACTCCGCACGTCCTCGATCGCTTGCCTGTACGCAGCCGGATGATGGCCGATCGTCGCGCCGCGTTTGCGGCACGAGTCTTCGGCGCTCGCGGGCTTCCCGCTCTCGCGGTGGAGAATCCGGAATCGGCCCGGCTCTCCTTCGACGTACGAGCAGCTGCTACTGTTTATCACTTCGGGTCTGAACCTTTGCGCCGGGAGCCTAGGATTGTCAAACGCGTGATAGGCGCCGGCGTACTCGAAGATCTCGACATCCTTTCCCGCGGCGCGCATTCTTTTCACGTATTCCCGGCACGGCCCGATCGGCGTCCAGTCGTCGGCCGTTCCCTGGAAAATCCTGAGCGGCCGAGGGCTGACGTCGGTCTCGTTCAAGAACCGGTAATTGCACGCTCCGGGGTAAAAAGCGAGATAAGCGGCAAACTCAAGACCTTCGCGCAACCACAAACGCTGCAGCCTGAGCTGGCGCGCAAGCAGCGTTACCGCGCCGCCCTGCGAAAATCCCATGAGAGCCACGCGGGAGGCATCGACGCGCCGATCGGTCGACAGCAATTCGAGCGCCCGGTACGCGTCGATGACGCGGCTTCCCCGGTTGATTCGGCTTTGTCCGGTGCAGGTTTCTTTGATCGCGCGCCCGCCAAAGCTATCGACGGCAAAAGCAGCAGCACCCATCGAGTTGAGCTGTTTTGCCCATTCCCTCACGGTCGGCCCGAGGCCGCCGCAGCCGTGCGCCAGCACGACCGCCGGGAATGGCGCCGAACCCTCAGAGGGAAAAACGAGATCGCCCCAGATCATTACCGGTTTTCCCTCTCGAGTTAGAGTAAGGAACCGATTCTCAGGAAGCGTGAGGCTGGACAGAAAGATTCTGCCCTCATCTTTTTCCCCGAGAGCCGCTGACAATACGGAAAAATGCACTGGAATTATCAATGACAAGAGAGCGGCATAGAGCGCTTTCAACCGCACGTGAGATAAGTACCCTGATCACATTGCCCGCGCAATGACAAACGCACACGAATCCCACACACCTTCGATACGGCAGCGCTGCGCGCTGCCTACTCAGGGCGGTCGGGGTAAACGAAGGATCACCGTGTTTTACCGCGTCTTTGCCGATACGCCTGCCAGTCTTTGCGCGCCGCCTGCTTCAATTCTTCGATCTTGCCCTCGATCAGAGCCTCTTTTTTGCGCCGGCCCCATTTCTTAAGCTGCGCCTCGGCGGCCTTGGCTTCTTCGCGGGTCGGGAATTCTTCAAACCAAACGAGCGTAATCGGCAAGCGTGTAGCGGTATAGTCCGAACCGAGCCCACTGCCATGCTGTGCAATACGCTGTTCCAGCTCGTCGGTGTGTCCGACATAGTACGACCTGTCTGAACATCGGAGAATGTAAGTAAAGAAGGGCCGTGCCATGGGAAGCTTACCTCCGGATCCTCGACGCTTTAGTCAACTTTGGCGAGGAGTGCAAATCCGCGCCCCTCGCTACGCGACCGCGACGGTCGCCACTCGGGGACCCGGTTGGGTTGGTACCCCGAGTTCCCGAGTAGCGCGCAGCGCGTATCGAGGGATACGCGACCGCGACGGTCGCTACTCGGGGTATCGGTGAAAGAGATCCGGCTTTTAAGAGAAGCGATCTGCAGTGGGGCGACGACAGAAACGGAAGCTCTTCTTTGTGACTAACCAGCCCTCCCAAGACCGATTTCCCGGAGTAGGCCCGCAGGGCGTCTATCCCGAACGTCCCGAGTAGGCCCGAAGGGCAGCAGCAAGGGATACGCCCGCCTCCGGCGGACTACTCTTCTTCGATATGGAAGCGCTGCGCACTATGGAAGCGCTGCGCACTCCCTACTCAGGATGATCGGATAAAACCGAATTCCCGAGTAGCGGCGGAGCCGCGTATCGAGGGAGGGATACGGCAGCGCTGTGCGCCGCCTACTCAGGGCGGTCGGTAGGAACCGGATACGCAAGCGGAGACGGCCGCTACTCCGGGAGTCAGTAATTGTAATCTGCTTTGATTCTCAACAAGGACCGGGCGGTGGCGCGAGCACTGGTAGGATGGGTGGAGGGCGCGACACGCCGATACCCATCGCACTTGGAGCTTAAGGAGCGATAGAATCCGCTATTTTCTCCAGAGTCCTGGTTACATGTGCCGCCGGTAAGGAGGGCATCGCGGCGAATTCGCCGACCGCCGGCAACATTTCACCCCAATAGTGCGATAAGGGCGCTTGGAGCGCGGCGTTTACGTCGGCCGGCTCGGGCAAGCGGTTCTTAACCGCGAGGGCGCGGCCCAGCCAAAGGACCGTTTCCAGGCATGCCTCGCGCGCCTCTTCGATGAGGCCGCCGCTCTCCAGCAAGAGCGCCATTTTGAGCTTCCGCTTGGATTTGTCCACATAGGCAAGCGCCTTTTGCTTCTCGGCTTCCGAGAGAGGAGCGGGTCCGGGTGCCTCTCCGTTCCGCGAGTAAAGGCCACGAACCGCGCGGGTCGCCGGCGCAACCAAACCTGCTTCTATCATCCGTCTCAGAGCTTCGTCAGTGGCTCGGTCGATCACTTCGATCCTCGAGAGCGGATCGGAGTGACCGTTGGTAAAAACATCCTTGTGAAGCGCGCTGAGCTTTTCGCGCCACAGAGCGGCGTCCGCATCCACGACCACCAAAAGCACCGAGTGCGAGCCTTCGAGCGGGTAGCGTTCTTCGCAGCGGAGCAGCGCCTGTCCCATTTTTTCCGCCGCAAGAGCGCTAAAAGCCAGCGCGCGATCCGCAGGCAAAGGCTTCGGTCGATGCACCTCATGGTCCGCCGAGGAAGGACTCGAGCCGAGCATCTGCTGCAGGCGGGCGAGCAGGGCCTGGCGCCCGCTTTTGAACCGGATTCCCTTGAGATCGCCCCGCAAATCGAGAACTCCTTCCGCCAGCGCTTGCTTGCTCGCGAGGGTTTCGAGCATCCGGTGCTCGATCGTGCCTTCGGAGACCAGGTTGATCACCGTGACCGAGCGAGTCTGGTTTTTGCGCCAGGCGCGAGCGATCCGCTGCTCCAGACGGGCAGGGTTCCACGGCAGATCGCAGTTGATCACCACGCTGGCGTCCTGCAGGTTCAATCCGGTGCTGCCGGAATCCGTGCTGAGAAACACACGGCAGTTAGGATCGTTCTTGAAAAGCAGAATCTCTGCCCGCCTGCGGCGCTGGGGAACCGATCCGGTGTGGAGCGCGTAGCCGATACCCAGCCTCTCGCACAGCTCCCGAACCAGCCCGAGCATGCGTTCCCACTCCGAGAAAACCAACACCTTGACGTCGGAGTTCTCCCGGCACTCCTCGAGAATCTTCTCGAGCTCCCGCAGTTTCGGGCAGGTCTTTTCCGCAGGGTCCAAGATGTAGTTGGTGTCGCACACCATTCGCATCATCGCCAAACCGCGCATTAGCCTTTCGGATTCTTCGGGCGTCAGAGGGCGCCGCTTGGCGATGCTGGCCAGGCGCGCCACCATGGTCTCGTATTCGTCATACCGGTCTCTTTGCTCGCGGCTCAAAGCAACGAAGAAGTTCCGCACGCTCCGCTCCGGCAGCTCCGTCTCCACGTCGGCTTTGCGCCGGCGCAGCATGAACGGCTTGATCTTGCGATGGAGCTGCTCCAGGTTCCGGTAGCCCGCGGGGCGGCCGCGCTCATCCAGCTCGTAGAACTCCCGGTTGAAGCGAAACAGCGGGCCCAGCACGGCCGGGTTGAGAAAATCCATCAGCGAATAAAGCTCGTCGATCCGGTTCTCGATCGGCGTTCCGGTCAGCACAAAGGCGTAGCGGCTCCGCAAGCGCTTGACGGCTTGCGCGGTCTTGGTGTTCCAATTTTTGATCCGCTGCGCTTCGTCGAGTATGACGACGTCCGGCTTGAGCTTCTCGTTGACGTCGAGCGCGTCTTTCAGCATTTGTTCGTAGTTGACGATGGTAAAAAACGGCGCCGAAACATAGAGCGCTAACCTTTTGCGGCGCGGCCCAAACACCAATTGATAACCGAGCTTCGTAAAGCGTTGGATTTGCTCCTCCCACTCGGTCTTGAGCGACGCCGGAGTAACGACCAGGACTCTTGACGCCTTTTCCAACCTGTGAAGCAGCGCGCAGGCGGCGATCGCCTGGATGGTTTTTCCCAAACCCATTTCGTCCGCCAACAAGGCGCGCTCCTTAAAGGCCAGGTGCAACATCCCTTCTCGCTGATAAGGATAAAGCGGAACGAGCGTTTCCTGCAGCGGCCACTCCCCCGCCTGAACCTTCTGCTCGTATTCCCTGAGGAGGGCTCTGCGCTCCGCGATCTGTTGCTGCGCTTCGAGCCAGGGCTCGACTTCCTGGGAAATACGGAGATTTTGAATCCGCGCCCGCCGCAGCTGCTCTAGCGTTCGTTCCGGGTTATCGCCTCGAAGTCGACCGTCCGCGCATACCAGCGCTTGCAGCGGCCCGGGAACGCGATCAAGTACCCTCTCAATTCGAAGCGTTTGCGCGGCCGGATCGGGCACAATGTCGATCAGAGGCGAGTCATCATTCCTTCGCGCCTTCTGAAAAAGACGCGGATATCGGGCCTCGAGATAAAGCAGCGTGGCCTCGACGTGCTTGCAGGTGCCGAGAGCGTTGGTGCGAAAGTCCACGCAGGTGCAGGAAAAGAGCCTGCGCGCGAGGCTTCTGATCTCTACGTCGTAGCTCAACCCGCTGCTCGAGCCGACGCGAAAATTGGAAAAGATGGGGTGCCGGTGGTCGAGCTGGAAAATACGCGGCGCTTCGGTTTGAGCGCGCCACCGCCGCTTGTTGATCTCGTCGGCGTCGGTCGTGCGCCAGTCGTGGGGATGAGGAAGGCTGACTTTCATACGGGCCGTGGAAGATTGACGGAGGCTCATCGGTTCGCTCCCGGATTGTTTTGTAGCTGTTCTGCACCAATTTCACGCGCGTTGACAAGAAAAATTTTTACCGCCGCCGGCTTTTTCGGGTTCGCACATCTTCGCGGGATGCCGATCCATGACCGGATTGCGGCGAACCTTGAGATCCCGGCACCTGTAGGATGGGTCGAGGCTCCCGGGCGGCCCGGACGGACCGTCGAAGCGAAAAAGCTTGTTTTACGAAGGATTGATGGGTTTCGAAGGCTCAACCCATCCTGCGGGATGCCGGATGGAGCACGAGCCGCGAGCACGTCATTTGAGCCCCAGCACGTCCTGCATGCTGTAGAGGCCCTTCGGCTGATGGACGATCCACTCGGCGGCGCGGAGCGCGCCGCGCGCGAAGTTTTCGCGGCTGTGCGCGCGGTGGGTAAACTCGATCCTTTCGCCCAATCCGCCGAAGATCACCGTGTGATCGCCGACGACGTCTCCCGCGCGGACCGATAAGAGCGCAATCTCTTTCTTGGTCCTTTCGCCGACGAGCCCCTTTCGCCCGGAAACCGCCACGCTATCCAGATCGCGCCCCAAAGCCTTGGCGATTACTTGGCCGAGAGCCAACGCCGTTCCGCTCGGCGCGTCTTTCTTGAAGCGGTGATGCGTCTCGACGATCTCCACGTCGTAGTCGTCGCCGAGCGTCCTGGCAACGTTCCCTAACATGCTGAGAAGCAGGTTAACGCCGATGCTCATGTTGGCTGAAAAGACCAGCCGCGTCTGCGGGCCGAGCCTTTCGATCTCGGCCACTTCGGACTTGTCGAAGCCGGTCGTGCACAGCACCATCGGCGCGGAGCTTTCCACCGCCGCCCTGAGAAAGCCCAAAGAAGCCTTCGGCTGGGTGAAGTCGATGATCACCCTATCCTGCCCGAGCAGGGGACCGAGTTCGCCGCTGATGGCGACCCCCGCGCGGCCCGCGCCGGCAACTTCGCCGGCGTCCCTGCCGATCGCCGGGCTTGCGGGAAACTCGACCGCGCCCGCCAGCCTGATCTCGGGCGTTTGCTGGGCGAGCCGCACGATCGTGCTACCCATGCGGCCGGCGGCGCCGCAGACGATGATCTCGACCATAAAAGTTCAGATCAAACCGAAATCGGCCATCGCTCCTTTGAGCACCTTGAGCGCGCCTTCGGACATCGGCGTCAACGGGAGCCTGAGCTCCGGCGTGCATTTGCCCATGAGCGACAGCGCGGTCTTTACCGGAATCGGATTCGTCTCGATAAAAAGGCTCCGGATCAACGGCATGAGCTTGAACTGCAGCTCTCTTCCCTTTTCCCACTCGCCGCGCAGGCACGCTTGCGTGAGATCGGCCATCGCGCGCGGCGCGATGTTGGCGACGGTCGAGATCACCCCTTTCCCGCCGAGCGCCATGAGAGAAAACGTCAGGCTATCTTCACCCGAGTACACCGCCATCTTTCCTCCGGAAAGTCGCATCACGTCGATCGCCTGATCCACCGAGCCGGTCGCTTCTTTGACGCCCGCGATGTTTTCGATTTCCGCCAGTCGCGCCAGAGTTTGCGGCTCGATCTTGGAGCCGGTGCGCGCGGGAATATTGTAGACGATCAACGGGATGCTCGCGGCTTCTGCCACCTTCTTGTAGTGCTGGTAAATGCCTTCCTGCGTCGGCCGGTTATAGTACGGCGAGATCAAAAGCGCGCCGTCCGCGCCGGCCTTCTCCGCTTCCTCGGTCAGGTAGACCGCTTCCGCGGTCGAGTTGGAGCCCGTGCCGGCAATCACCGGCAGGCGCTTGCGCGCCGCTTTGATGACCGCCTTGATGACCTCGATATGCTCGCTGTGCGTCAAGGTCGCGGACTCCCCGGTCGTGCCGCATGCGACAATCCCGCTCGTGCCGCTCTCGACGTGGAACTCGACCAGCGCCTCGAGCTTCTCCCAGTCTACCTTTCCGTCCTTGAACGGCGTGACCAACGCTACGATCGAGCCGGAAAACATAACGACCTCCAATCCGCCCGTTTCCTCGCGCAGAGCGGGAGCGGGTTAAAATGAGCGCGGGCCCAAGCCGCCTTTGCGCTCACACCTGAATGGTCCCTTCGAACACTTCCTCGGCTCCTCCGGTCATGTACACGCGGTTGTCGGTTCGCCATTCGATCTTGAGATCGCCGCCCAGGAGATGAACGGTGACCTTTCTCGCCGTTCTGCCCGTGAGCACGCCCGCGACCCCGACCGCGCACGCGCCGGAACCGCACGCCCAGGTCTCGCCGGCGCCCCGCTCCCACACCCGAACCCTGACCTCGTCCGGCTTGACGACCTCGACGAACTCGGCATTGACGCGCTTGGGAAAAAACGAGTTGTACTCAAAGCGCGGCCCGATGCCCTCGACGTCGAAATGATCGAGGTCGGCGTCGAGATAGACCACGCAATGGGGATTCCCCATCGAAAGGCAAGTGACCTCGTAGCTCGTGCCGTCGACGTCGAGCGCGTAATTGACGATTTGCCCGTCGGCACGAACGGGTATCTTGCGCCCCTCGAGGATCGGCTCGCCCATGTCGACTTCGACCTGAGAGCCGACGAGGCGGGGCCGCACGATGCCGCCGAGCGTTTCCACGCTGAGCTCGTCCTTGTCCGTAAGGCCGTGATCCCGGACGTACTTCGCCAAACAGCGAATACCGTTCCCACACATCTCGACCTGGCTGCCGTCGGCGTTATAAATCTCCATCTTGAAGTCCGCCACCTCCGAGGGTGCAACGGTCAAAATTTGATCCGCGCCGACGCCAAAGCGGCGGTGCGCCAGCTTTTGCGCGTACTTGCCGAGATCGGCCACGGGATGCCTAAAGCAATCGATCACCACAAAATCGTTGCCGCAGCCGTGCATTTTCGTGAAACGAATCTCTGCCATCGCGGACCCTGCAAGAATGCGGAAGTCAGGATATTAGGATACAGGATACAGAATTCAGGATACAGAATTCTGACTTCTGTATTCTGACTCCTGACTTCTGTCTCCTGACCCCCTGAATCGTAGCTACTGCAACACCTCTGGAATCGTTTCCCCTCGGATGAGATCGTCCAGGGTCTCCCTTTCCCGCACCACGTAAAATTTGTCGCCGTCGACCATCACCTCGCTCGCCCGCGGACGCGAGTTGTAGTTGGACGACATGGTGAACCCGTACGCGCCCGCGCTCATCACGGCCAGCAGGTCTCCCGGTTGAGGTTTTTCGAGCTCGCGGTCTTTGGCGAAGAAATCTCCGCTTTCGCAGATCGGCCCGACCACGTCCGCAACGATCTTCTCCGCCCGCCGCTCGACGACGGGAAGGATCGCCTGGTAAGAGCCGTAGAGCGCCGGCCGGATGAGATCGTTCATCGCGCCGTCCACGATCACGAACTTCTTCTCCTCGGTTTCCTTCAGGTAGAGGACTTCGGTCAGGAGAATGCCGGCGTTGCCGACGATCACGCGCCCGGGCTCCAGGATGAGGGTCACGTCGAGGTCGCGCATCGCGTCCATGATCGCGTTGGCGTACTCGTCGGGATGCGGCGGCTGCTCGTCTTTGTAGCGAATCCCCAGCCCGCCGCCCAGGTCGAGATAGCGGATCGAGCCGCCCCGACTGCGCAGCGCTCCCATCAAAGCCCGATCGAGATACTCGCGCACGCGCCCCAGCGCATCGACGAACGGCGCGACCGACGTGAGCTGCGACCCGATGTGGCAGTCGATCCCCACCACATCGAGGTGTGGAAACGACAGCGCTTTGCGATAGTTCTCCATCGAGCGCTTGATCTCGATGCCGAACTTGCTCTTTTTCATCCCGGTGGAAATATAAGGGTGCGTCTGCGGATCGACGTCCGGATTGACGCGCAGGCTGATCGGCGCCTTTTTGCCGAGCTTTCCGGCAACGTCGTCGAGCACCGCGAGCTCCTGCTCGGATTCCACATTGAACATGAGGATGCCCGCCGCCAGCGCATCGGCGATTTCCTTGCGCGACTTGCCGACCCCCGAGAACACGATCTTTTTCGGATCGGCGCCCGCCCGCAAAGCCCGGAACAGCTCGCCGCCCGAGACGATATCGAAACCGCTCCCTTCGCGCGCAAACACCCTCAGCACGGCCAAGTTCGAGTTGGCTTTCACGGAAAAGCAGATGAGATGGGGCTGGCGCGCAAACGCTTCGTCGAACACGCGATAGTGCCGCCTGAGGGTTGCCAGGCTATACACGTACGTCGGCGTGCCGACTTGTTGCGCGATTTTGGCAAGCGGCACGTCTTCGGCGTACAGCTCGCCGTTTTTGTACTCGAAGTAATCCATCACGGCCCCCAGGTGACCTCGACCTCATTGGACGGGTTGCTCAGCGATCCGTCGGTAAGCTGGGAAAATACCCGATAGCGGTACGTCGTCTGCGGGCTGAGCTCCCGGTCGACAAAAGCAAACCTTTCCTTCTGGATGAATTTCTGCTGATCCTCCACCTCCACCTTGGCTCGCTGCTTGAACGGCGCGGGACAGTCCGGGCAAGCCTTGGAGATATCCTTGCGGAAAACGAGAAACGCGGCAAGATCGCCGCGCAGAGCCTTGCCGTCGACGTAACGCCTGGGCCTCCCCCAACTGAGCGCGATCCCCTTGGGCTGCACTTCGGCTTTGAGATCGCGGATCGTCTCGGGAATCGCGACTTCGGGCGCCCGCGGGTCCGCCTTCTTGCCGCATGCCGAGCCAAACGCTAGCGCAGCGGCAAGCAAAAGGACCAACGCACCGCCAGCGCCTTTCTTTCTCCCCCTGTCTGCTGTCCCCACTTCTCCGTCTCCTCGTCCGCCATCTCTTGTCCGCAATCCTCGACCCTTTTTCCTCGTCTCACCTTCCGCCTTTCTCATACCCCCAGCTCCGCCAGGCGCTTTCGGACATTGGCCGTGGCCGTGCCGCCGGGCGCGCGGCGCCGCTCGATCACCGATTCGAGCTCGAGATATTTGTACACATCGGAATCGATCCTGGGCGAGAACTTTCTAAGCTCCGCGAGCGCGAGGTCCTCGATCCGCCGCCCGCGCTCCGCGCAGTAGCGAACGATCCGGCCGACGATCTCGTGCGCCGAACGAAACGGAACGCCGCGGCCGACCAGATAATCGGCCAGATCCGTCGCGTTCATCAGGCCGTCGCGCGCCGCCGCCGACATCGCTTCCTTTTTTACTTTGAGCGCGCCCACCAGCTCGGCCATCAGGCCAAGGCTCGATTTCACCGTATCGACCGTGTCGAACAGCGGCGGTTTGTCCTCCTGCAGGTCGCGGTTGTAAGTAAGCGGCAGCCCCTTCATGAGCGCGAGAACCGTCATCAGATGGCCGTAGATGCGCCCGGCCTTGCCGCGAATCAGCTCCGGCACGTCCGGGTTTTTTTTCTGCGGCATCATCGAGCTTCCGGTGCAGTACTCGTCGGGAAGCTCGATGAAGCCGAACTCCGCGCTCGACCACAGCACCATCTCCTCGGCAAGACGGCTGAGATGCATGAAGAGAATCGCCGCCGCGGAGAGAAAGTCCAGGACAAAATCGCGGTCGCTCACGGCGTCCATGCTGTTTTTCGAAACGCTCGCAAACCCGAGCCGGCGCGCCACATAGGCGCGGTCGATCGGCAGCGAGGTTCCCGCGAGCGCGCCCGAGCCGAGCGGCAGCACATTGAGCCGCGCGCGCGACTGCTCGAAGCGCTCGCGATCGCGCTCGAGCATCTCGACATAGGCGAGCAGGTGGTGCGACAACAGCACCGGCTGCGCCCGCTGCAGGTGCGTGTAGCCGGGCATGACGATGCCGAGAAAACGCCTGGCGGCGCGCGCCAGCTCGCGCTCGAGGGCGCCGATCAGCGCTAGAACCGTTTTTTCCTCCTCCCTCAAGTAAAGCCGCATATCGAGCGCGACCTGATCGTTTCGGCTTCGCGCCGTGTGGAGCTTTTCTCCCGCGCTGCCGATCTTTTCGATCAGCCGCCGCTCGATGTTCATGTGGATATCTTCGTCCTTCGCGGAAAATTGCAACTGTCCGCGCTCGATCTCGTTTTGGATCGCTTTGAGCCCGGCGATAATCCTTTTCGCCTCCCGCCGCGAGACGATCCCCTGGCGCCCGAGCATTTCCGCATGCGCGATGCTCCCCAGGATATCGTGGCGGTAAAGCCGCCAATCGGTTTCGATCGAAGCCGTAAACGCTTCGACCGAACCCGCCGTCCGGCCGCCGAAGCGGCCGCCCCAAAGCTTTTCCCGCCCGGTCGCCGGCGCGCCTTCCGATTTTAGCTTTTGGGCGGTTCGACGCTGCTCCCCACCCGTTTTGGATTTTGGATTGTCCAATGGAAGACCCACTGTCGGCTCAACGGCCGCGAATCCTCTTTTGATTCAGCCGGCCGAGCCTGAGCCGCAAAGCGTTCAGCCGGATAAACCCTTCGGCGTCGGCCTGCTCGTAGCCTTCGCCGGCTTCGAACGTTGCAACGGCGGGACGGTAAAGCGAGCTTTCGGACCTCCTTCCCGTCACGATGACGTTTCCCTTGTAGAGCTTGAGCCGTACCTCCCCGGTCACGTTTTCTTGCGCGGCGTCGATCGCCTTCTGCATGACCTCGCGCTCGGGCGAAAACCAGTACCCGTAATAGATGAGCTCGGCGTACTTGGAAACCAGCGAGTCCCGGAGCCGCATGACCTCGCGGTCCATCGTGATCGACTCCAGAGCCCTGTGCGCGGCGTGGAGAATGGTTCCCCCGGGCGTCTCGTAAACCCCGCGCGACTTCATGCCGACATAGCGGTTCTCGACGAGGTCCACGCGCCCGACGCCGTGCCGGGCGCCGAGCGCGTTGAGCCGCGACAGAAGAGCGGCGCCCGAAAAGCGCCGGCCGTCGATGGCCACCGGGTTCCCTTGCTCGTAGCGGATCTCGATCGTCTGCGGCCGATTCGGGCTTTTCTCCGGCGCGCGCGTCCAGGCGAACATCTCCGGCGGCGGCTCGCGCCACGGGTCCTCCAGGATGCCGCCTTCGTAGCTGATGTGAAAGAGGTTGCGGTCGGTGCTGTAGGGGCGGCTGGGGGTGACCGGCACGGGAATGCCGTGCCGGCGCGCGTAGGCCACCAGCGCCGAGCGCGAGTCGAGGTCCCACAGCCGCCAGGGCGCGATCACTTTCACGTCGGGCTTGAGCGCGTAGTACGCGAGCTCGAAACGCACCTGATCGTTGCCCTTTCCCGTCGCGCCGTGCGCCACCGCGTCGGCCTTTTCCTTGACGGCCAGCTCGATTTGCCGCTTCGCGATCAACGGGCGCGCGATCGACGTGCCCAGCAGATACGCTCCTTCGTACACCGCGTTCGCGCGCAGCATCGGGAATACGTACTCTTCGACAAACTCCTCTTTGACGTCGTCGATCACCGCCTTGCTCGCGCCCGTCCGCAGCGCCTTTTTCTTGACCGCGCTCAAATCCTCGCCTTGACCCAAATCGGCGCAGTAAGCGATCACCTCGCAGTGGTACGTCTCGATCAGCCATCTCAAGATCACCGAAGTGTCCAGGCCGCCGGAATAGGCGAGAACCACTTTCTTGATATCCATCTCCCCCGTTAGCCCCTCCTTCTTCCCGCCCGCTTCTTTGCGCTCTTCGGACGCGTGAGCTTCGGCGCTCTCGAGCTCTTCAACCCCCGCAGCAGCCAGACCATGACCGCCTTTTGGACGTGCAGGCGATTCTCGGCCTGCTCCAGGACCACCGATCGCGGGCCGTCGAGAACCTCGTCGGTGATCTCCTCGCCCCGGTGCGCGGGCAGGCAATGCATGACCAGAGCGTCGGGGCCCGCCCGATCGACGAGCCTTTGATTCACCTGATAGCCGCCAAAGTCCCGCCGCCGCCTTTCCGCCTCGGCCTCCTGCCCCATACTGGTCCACACGTCGGTGTAGATGACGTCGGCCCCCTGTACGGCCTCCTCGGGGTCGCGGGTAATCATCACCTGAGCGCCCCGCTCCCTGGCGCGCGCGGCAATTTGCGCGTTGGGCTCGTAGCCCTGCGGGCAGGCCAGCGCGAAATAGAACCTGTATTTTTCGGCGGCTTCAATCCAGGAGTGGACCATATTGTTGCCGTCGCCGACGAAGGCGACCTTGAGCCCGTCGAGCTTGCCCCGCTTTTCGATCAGCGTGAAGCAATCCGCCAACACCTGGCACGGATGAAAAAGATCGGTGAGCCCGTTGATCACCGGCACGGTCGCGTGCCGCGCCATTTCTTCCACCGTCTCGTGAGCGAACGTGCGCGCGGCGATCAAATCCACCCAGCGGCTCAAGTTGCGCGCGCAATCGGCGGGCGTTTCCCGCACGCCGAGATTGATCTCGTCGGGGCCGAGAAAAATGCTGTAGCCGCCGAGCTGAAACATCCCGGCTTCAAAGCTCGCCCGCGTTCTCAGGCTCGGCTTTTGAAAAACCAGCGCCAGCGTTTTGCCGGCGAGAAGGCGGTGCGCCGCGCCCGCCCGTTGCTGGCGCTTGAGCTTGCGCGCGAGCGCGAATAACTCTTCCATGTCCCGGCGCGCGAGATCGCCAAAGCTCAGCAGGTCCCGTTTGTTCACGCTACACCTGACCGTAATATCAATAGCGGGCCAAAACCTTTTCCAGGATGCCGACGCCGCGCTCGATCTCCCGCCGGGAGATGATCAAGGGCGGCACGAAGCGCAAGACCCTGTGCGCCGTGCAGTTGATCAACAGCCCGTGCCGCAAGCAATCGGTGACGATTTTGTCGCCGTCGATCGCGAGCTCCAGCCCGAAAATCAGCCCCATGCCGCGCACCTCCTTGACAAAAGAAAAACGCTCCTTCAACGACGCCAGCCGCTGGCGGAAAACCTCGCCCATCGCCACGCAGTTCCTGAGGACGCCGCGAACGAGGGTCCTGACGACCGCAAGCCCGACGCTGCAAACGAGCGGATTGCCGCCGAAGGTGGAGGCGTGCGCGCCGGCAACGAAGCTGCGCGCGACTTTGTCCTTGGCCAGCATCGCCCCCAAGGGCAGCCCGCCGCCCAGCGCCTTGGCCAGGGTCATGATGTCCGGCTCGACGCCGAACTGCTCGTACGCGAAAAGCTTTCCGGTGCGCCCCATGCCGACCTGCACCTCGTCGAAAATGAGCACTAGCCCGCGGTCGTCGCAGAGCTCCCTCAGCCCCCTGAGGTAGCCGCGGTCGGGCAAGATCACTCCGCCTTCCCCTTGGATCGGCTCGACCAGGATCGCCGCGGTCCGGTCGTCGACCGCCCTTTCCATTTCCGCAAGGTCATTGTACGGAACCTGCCGAAAACCCGCCGGCAACGGATCGTAGCCCGCGCGGACCTTCTCCTGCCCGGTCGCCGTCAGCGTCGCCAGGGTGCGCCCGTGAAAAGAATTGTGCGTGGAGATGATTTCGTACTTTCCTCCGAGCCACTCCTTGCCGTAGCGGCGCGCCAGCTTGATCGCCGCCTCGTTGGCTTCGGCGCCGCTGTTGCAGAAAAAGACTTTGTCGGCAAACGAGCGGCGGCAAAGCTCGCGCGCCAGCTCGGCTTGCGGCGCGATATGGTAGAGGTTGGAGACGTGGATCAGCCTGCGCGCCTGCGCGTTGATCGCCCGCACGATCGCGGGATGCGCGTGGCCGAGGCTGTTGACCGCGATGCCGGCGACAAAATCCAAATACTCCTTGCCGTCGGCGTCCCACACGCGCGCGCCCCGGCCGCGCACGAGCGCGATCGGAAAGCGCGCGTAAGTCGCCGCCACATGGGCTTCGGTCAGCTTGACGATGTCGCGATTTTTCATGTTATCGCCGCGCGCCCGGCCGCCCGCACGGCCGACGCAGCGAATTTCCCATTAATAATAGAAAGGGACTTGGCGGGCAAATGCGCGCGGGCGCTGCGAGCGCGGCCCCTACTTTCGCACCACCTCGGTGCCCACGCCTTCTTCCGTGAAGATCTCGAGCAGAACCGCGTGCTTGACGCGGCCGTCAATGATGTGCGTTTTTCCGACACCGCCCTTGAGGGCGTCGATGCAGCACTCGACTTTGGGAATCATGCCCTCGGCCACGACCCCTTCCTGAATGAGCCTGTGCGCCTGGTTGATCTTGAGCGTGGAGAGAAGCTTTCCGTTTTTGTCTTTCACGCCTTCGACGTCGGTTAAAAGGATGAGCTTTTCGGCCCCCAGAGCTTCGGCGACCTGGCCGGCGACCAGATCCGCGTTGATGTTGTAAGTTTCGCCGTTGTCGCCGACGCCGACCGGCGCGATGACCGGGATGAAGTTTCTCTCGTCGAGCGAGTTGATCACGCTCGCGTTGATGCCGATGATTTCGCCGACCATCCCGAGATCGATGATTTCCGGCGGCGCGCCGTCCGTCGAGATCGTGAGGTTCATCTTGCGCGCGCGAATCAGCCCCGCGTCCTTGCCGCTTAGGCCGACGGCCATGCCGCCGTGGCGATTGATCAACGACACAATCTCTTTGTTGATCTTCCCGACCAGGACCATCTCGATGATGTCCAAGGTTTCCGCGTCCGTGACGCGCATCCCGCGGACGAACCGCTTGCCGATCCCCATCCGGTCCAAAAGCTGATCGATCTGCGGCCCGCCGCCGTGGACCACGACGGGATTGATGCCGACGTACTCCAGCAGCACGATGTCTTGAGCAAAGCTCGCTTTGAGGTCTTCGTCGATCATGGCGTTGCCGCCGTACTTGATCACGAACGTCTTGCCGCGGAAGCGCCGGATGTAGGGAAGGGCTTCCATCAACACCTCGGCTTTGCCGATGTACTTTTCCATCGCTTTTCGGACGTTACAGGATGTAGCGCGACAGATCCTGGTCCTTTAGGATCGGGTTCAGCCGCTCGCGCACATAGTCGGCGTCGATCACGATCTCTTGGCCCCTCATTTCCGGGGCGGCGTAAGAAACCTCATCCAGCAGCCGCTCGAGCACCGTGTGCAGCCGGCGCGCGCCGATGTTCTCGGTCTTGTCGTTGACCTCGGCCGCGATCCGGGCGATCTCCGCCACCGCGTCGTCGCGGAACGAAAGCCGCACGCCCTCGGTTTCGAGCAACGCCACGTACTGCTTGATCAAAGCGTTGCGCGGCTCGGTGAGGATGCGCACGAACTCCTCTTGCCCGAGCGGGCTCAGCTCGACCCGGATCGGAAACCTTCCCTGAAATTCGGGGATGAGATCCGACGGCTTGCTGCGGTGGAACGCGCCCGAGGCGATAAACAGAATGTGGTCGGTGCGCACCATGCCGTGCTTGGTGCTCACGGTCGAGCCTTCGACGATCGGCAGCAAATCGCGCTGCACCCCTTCGCGGGAGACGTCGGGGCCGTGGGTCGCCTCGCGGCCGGCGATCTTGTCGATCTCGTCGATGAAGACGATCCCCGAATGCTCGACCCTGCGAATCGCCTCGCTCGTGACCTTGTCCATGTCGACCAGGCGGTTGGCTTCCTCCTGCGCCAGCACCTCCATGGCTTCGGGAACCTTCACCGTCTTTTTCTTCGTCCGCTTCGGCAGCAGGTTGGCAAACATCTCTTTGATGTTGGCGTCCATTTCCTCCATGCCCTGCGGCGTCAGCACTTCGATCATCGGCATGACGGCGCGCGTGACCTCGATCTCGACGAACCGATCGTCCAGCCGGCCCTCGCGCAGCATCCGGCGGAGCTTCTCCCGCGTGCCGCTCGTTTCGTCCACCTTGCCGGCCTGCGCCGAGGGCAGCAAAAGATCGAGGATGCGCTCTTCGGCGATCTCGCGCGCCTTCTGTTCCACCTGCTGCTTTTCCTCTTCCTTGACCATGTTGACCGCCAGGTCCGTGAGATCGCGGATGATCGACTCGACGTCGCGGCCGACATAGCCGACCTCGGTAAACTTCGTCGCCTCCACTTTAATGAACGGCGCTTGCGCCAGCTTGGCGAGCCGCCGGGAGATCTCGGTCTTGCCCACGCCCGTCGGGCCGATCATGATGATGTTTTTCGGCGCGATCTCATCCCGGAGATGCTCCGGCACGAGCTGGCGGCGCCAGCGGTTTCGCAGCGCGATCGCCACCGCGCGCTTTGCCTCTTTCTGTCCCACGATGTAGCGGTCCAACTCCGAGACGACCTCCCGAGGAGTCATCACCGGAGCTGGGAAAGCGGGACTGGCTTCCTTGAGGAGTTTCATGGCTCGGTCTTTCATCGCTCTGTTGAGGTCCGCGCTATTGGGCTCCTGTCTCTACCCGGTCAAGCGGCGCGCGCTAGCCCAGTTCTTCAATCGTCAACCGATCGTTGGTGTACACGCAGATCTCCGCCGCGGTTCGCATCGCCTCCTCGGCGATGGCGCGCGCGTCGAGCTGGGAATGCTTGATCAGCACCCGCGCGGCCGCCAGCGCATAGTTGCCTCCCGACCCGATCGCGATGACGCCGTCGTCCGGCTCGACGACGTCTCCGCTGCCGGACACGACAAGGGAGTTTTCGCTGTCGGCCACGATGAGCAGCGCATCGAGGCGGCGCAAGAGCCGGTCCGTTCTCCAATCCTTCGCCAGCTCGACCGCCGCGCGCCTGAGATTGCCGTTAAACTGTTCGAGCTTGGCTTCAAATCTCTCGAACAGCGTAAAGGCGTCGGCCGTCGCCCCCGCAAAACCCGCGATCACCCGGTCGTGATAAAGTTTTCTCACCTTGTGCGCGCTATGCTTGAGAACGGTCTCCCCAAAACTGACCTGGCCGTCGCCGGCAACGACCACCTTGCCGCGATGGCGGACCGCAAGGATCGTCGTGCCGTGAAACATCTTGGAACCTTGCGCTGCCGCTCCCGAGCTCATCGCCGATCCAAAAACCTCGTCCTGAGCCTGTCGCGAGATCGAAAATCCGTCATGCCCGCGGGTGCGATTTGTCGTACACGGCCGTGAGCTGATCCAGGTTCACGTGCGTGTAGCGCTGCGTCGTCGAGAGACTCGCGTGCCCGAGCAGCTCCTGGATCAAGCGGAGATCGGCCCCGCCGTTCAGGAGATGCGTCGCGAAGCTATGGCGCAAGCCGTGCGGCCCCATCTTGACCGCAATGCCCGCGGACTTCAAATTCTTTTCGACGATGCGCGCCACGCTCCGCGTGGTCAGGCGGCCGCCGCGCGCGTTGAGAAACACCGGCTCAGGGCCGCGCAGCTTGCGCTGCCATTTTTTCTGCTGCTCCGCCCCGTATTGCCGGAGCCGGTCGAGCGCGACCTCGCCGATGGGCACCACCCGCTCCTTTGCGCCTTTGCCCGCCACGCGCACGATCCCCAGATTGAAATCGATCTCTCCCCAGTTGAGCGAAACCAGCTCGCTCACGCGCACGCCGGTCGAGTAGAGGACCTCGAGCACCGCGCGATCGCGAAGCGCCAGATGGCGCGTCCCCTGAACGGAACCCAACAGGCGAAACGCCTCGTCGACCGACAAAAACGGCGGCAGCGCCCTGTCCTGTTTGGGGGTGGCGATGCCGATGAGCGGGTTTCGCTCGAGGTAGCCCTCGCGCACGCAAAACCGAAAGAAGCCCTTGATGGCGGCGAGTTTTCGCGCAAGAGAGCTCTTGTTGCAGGTTTTGGCCAAGCGGGCCAGGTAAGCCCGGACCAAATGGACGTCGACGCGGCGCGCGAGTTCGAGATCACCGCCGTCGTCTTTGAGCGAGGCGCGCGCAAACTCGTGAAACTGTCTGAGATCGCTCAAGTAGTTCCGCAGGGTGTGCCGGGAGTGGTTGCGCTCGTGGGAGAGATATTCCCCGTATTGCTCGATCAGCCTCGTCATCCTTCTTTAACCTAAGACGCTGTTATCTTAACACAAGAGGTGGGGGGTGGAAATGAAAGCGGGGGCGTCCGGCGAAAAATTCGCGTCACGGCGCAAGACTCGGTCGGCCGACGAGCTTTTGGCCGGACAGAGGCTACTCGATGACCAGGACGAAAGACTTGTCCGCGCTGCCGCCGACAGGGTCCGTGACTTGAATGACGAGGTTGGCGCTACCGGGGCCGGAAGGTATCCCGCTAATGAGCCCGGTGGCCGAATCCAGTGCCAGGCCTGGCGGCAGCTCCCCCGATTGCACGGACCACGCGTACGGCTTTGCTCCTCCTTTCGCTTTGACGCGCGCGCGGTACTTTCGGCCCGCGATGCCGGGCTTCAAAGACTCACTCGAAATGGCGAGCGCCTTGCGAACCCTTATCCGTAATTTCCCGCTCACCGACGCGCCGGCGCTATCCGTCACTTGCACGACAAACGACGACTTTCCGTTCTCGCTCGGCGTTCCGGCGATGGCCCCGGAACCGATGGCAAGCCCTTCCGGCAGCGAGCCTCGCAGGAGCGCAACGTCGTAGGGCGGCTCCCCTCCCGCGATATCCAAGCTCGCGCTGTACGACACCCCGACCTCGGCTTCCGGCAGCACAGAAGCGCCGAGCGTAAGAGGAGAGTACGCGGCCGGCGAGATCACGTAGATCTTGCCCGCGCCGAAAGAAACGACGTACAGGAGCCCGTCCGGCCCGACTTTCACATCGGTAATGCCGTCGAAGCCGGTGCCAAACACCACCTGGGCGAGGTCGGCGTTCTCGTCGGCGACCCGGTCGGCGAGCGGCGCCGTGAGATCAAACCCGTTTCGCGCCCCGTTAAGCGTGAAACGGTAAAGAGTGCCGCCATTGATATCCCCGACGAAAAGATCGTTCTCGTACTTTAGCCCCAAGGCGGTCGACTTCAAAAATGCGACTCCGGTCGGCGCAACCGGATGGCGCCAAGAGAATGCCGGGTCGCGGTAGTGCGAGCCCGCAACCACAAAGAGGTCCGCCGCGCCCTGCGGATCGCGGCTGTCGGGGCCCATGATCTGTTCCCAGCCGCTGTTAAAGCCCGGCTCGACAAGGTTGATCTCGTCGTAGGCGTCTGGACCATTCTCGGTGATCCAGAGCCTTTCCGTTAACGGATCGAACGCCATGCCAAACGAGTTCCGAATACCGTAAGCGTAATACCTGGCCAGGTTTCCGCCTTGCGCGGCAAACGGGTTGTCCGGCGGAACCGTGCCGTCATCGTTCAGGCGAAATACGACCGACGTATCGTCCGGCGCCGGCCCGGAGGAAAAATTTTGCAGCTGGCCGTTTCGGTTGAGATCGCCGATCACGGCGTAAAGCTTGCCATCGGGGCCAAAGGTGATGATTCCGCCGTCGTGGTTCGGGCCCGGCGTTGCGGGCAGGCTTAGGATGAGTACGGGATTGACGAGCGCGCTCCCGTTCCAGGTGTAGCGGTAAATTCGGTTTCCGAGCGGTGTGGAGGCGTCCGAGGTGTCGCTCCCGGTGCTGCTTTCCGTGAAATAGAGATACACATACGGCGTCGCGGGAAACGCCGGGTGAAGCGCAATCCCCAGCAGGCCGCGCTCGGAAGAGCTGTGAACGTTGACGTCCAGGACCTCTCCCGCCTGGAGAATGCCGCCGATCACGCGCCGCACTCGCCCGTCGTTTTTCTGTAGAACGAGAATGTCGTCCGGGCCGATGAAAGCCATGGTCGTCGGCGAATCGAGACCCGAAACGAGCTCTTGAACCTGCAGGTGGCTATCGGTCAGCGAGGGCGCGGCGAGACAGGGAATGCGCGAAAGGAGGAAAGCCGCTACCAGGAATTGGAGTCGCCTCATCGGTGAAAACGCGCCGCTATTATACACGCCGAACCGCCACCGGCCAAACTCGCTCTCCCGAGGTCCTCGGGCGCAAGCGCCGCCCGCGAATCTTTAGGAGCGGCGGGAGTTGTGTTATGTGTTTCTAGGGCCACCCCGATGCCGTCTTCTCTTGAGGCTTCACCGACCGAAAGCGCCGTGACCTTTTTTAACGCCCGCGGCCAGCTCCTGCGCGGCGTGCTGCACGAGCCGCCGCTTGCGCCCGCGTCGGGAGTGATTTTGTGTCACGGCATGGAATCGAACAAGCAGAGCGAAAAGATTGTCGCTCTCGCGCGCGAGCTCGCGGAGCTGGGAGTGCTGGCGCTCAGGTTCGATTTTGCCTCAGCCAGCGACGGCGATCGGTTCGCCGAGATTACCTACAGCGGCGAAGTGGAGGATCTGCGCGCGGCGTATCGATTTCTCTTGCGCCGGCCGCTTCGGAAGATCGGGCTTTTCGGTTCGAGCATGGGAGGAACCGTGGCGCTGCTTTTCGCCGCGGAGGAAAAAAGCGTGGCGGCGCTCGTAACGCTTGCGGCTCCGCTTCACCCGCGAAAAATCCTCGAGCACATGATCTCGGTTCAAGAAATCGAGCAGTGGCGCCGGCGCGGCTACGTGATCTACCACGGGCGCAAGATCCACACGGGCCTGCTGGACGATCTCAAGACGCTCGACGTCCCGCAAGCGGCGGCGCGCGTCCGATGCCCGACGCTCGTAATCCACGGGGACCGCGACGACACGGTGCCGGTCAGCGAGGCCTATGAGCTTTTCGCCCTGCTGGCGGAACCGAAGGAGCTTTTTATCGCCGCCGGCGCGGACCACCGCTTTTCGGATGCGCAAGCCTTGCAAGACGCCCTGCGCGCGGCGCGCCGCTGGATGAGAAGCCATTTGCCATGAACAGACGAGGCTGCTTGATCGGCACGGTGGCGGCTTTGGTTTTCGCCTCGGCGCTCGCGGCCTGCCGTCGGGACCTGAGGACCGCCGACGGCGTCACCGAGGAATTTCTGGACCAGCACTACGTGCACATCAACCTCGTCAAGGCCCGGGAGTACACGGTCGGTCTCGCTGAGAAAAAGGTCGACGAGGAGATTCGCTTGACGGCGGGCCAGGTCATTGACGCCAGCACGCGCAAGCCCAGGGTCCATTACAGATTGCTCGAGAGAAAAGAATCCGCCGACCGCGTTTCGTTTCTCTATCTGGCGACGATCCAACCCGAAGACGCGCCCGAATTCACGCGCCGCTGGCTTGTCTTCGCGCGCAAGCACGGCGACACCTGGCGGGTGTCCAATTTTACCGAGTTCGACTGAGCTCGCTCCCGCTCGGCGCTGGTTGGCGCTCGGGCGGGCCGCAAACCGGGCGCGCCTGGCGCCGCGCGGCCAGTCCCGGCGGCGGCGGTCGGCTCGTTGACTTTTCGGCAAATGTCATATATCGGTAGTTACCGTTTTGGCACGCCGGTCGGGGCGAATCTCTCCTAAAGCCGATTTGAGATCAAAGACAACCGCAGCCGATCAAGTTGTTCCGTAGCAGTTCCAATGCTATGGATGGTGGAAGTTATTAACGTATCCGGAGGATAGCAATGGCGAGACCTGCGCGAAAAGAGGCGGGCGCGCCCG
>DATMAM010000031.1:0-302717 GCA_035559995.1 Candidatus Acidiferrales bacterium | reverse complement strand
TTGCACAATACATCGCCACTCAGGGGCAAGAGCCTTCCGAGGCCGATGAGGATTTCAAGGTTGAGGAGTAGTTTCATCGGGTCTTCAGCCGTCTTCAGACGGCAAGGAACCCACCGCCTTTAGGCGGTGGTAGCCTCAGTCAGGCAAGGCCCGATCTTTGCGAGTAGTTTAGCCCGGCCGAGAAATCTGGGCACACGGCGGAGCAACCAGACTCTTAGCGCAGCACGAGTCGCTGCTCTTGGCGATTGTAGTTTGACAAGGCGGGCCAGCGGGCGTATTTTCATCGATATTTTTTGTCAATGTTCAGGACGATTACCCTGCCATTTTTCTACTTCTTTTTGCTGGCCGCGGTCATGGCGCCCGAGATCCGAGCCGAGCGCATCTATCGGTGTCAAAAGGATGGGGTCATCCTGTTCACCAACGTTGCGACGGAATGCGGTCACCCTCTCGTGCTCGGCGGGGCGAGAAGCGACAGCACTCCCGGTTTTAAGCGATACGAAAGGATAATTCTCGCCGCGGCCGAACGCCACGGCGTCGACGCTGAGCTCGTGCGCGCGATCATCAAGGTGGAATCGGACTTTAACGCTGAAGCCCGATCGATCAAGGGGGCGCAGGGCTTAATGCAGCTTATGCCGGACACGGCGCGCCTGCACAACATCGGCAACGCTTACGATCCGAACGAAAATATCGACGGAGGAGTGCGGCATCTTCGGCTTCTCCTGGAGCAGTACAACGGCGATCTCGAGCTTACGCTGGCGGCGTACAACGCCGGCATCAAGGCGGTAGAGAAGTACCGCGGCGTGCCGCCGTTCAGCGAAACGAAGGAATACATCCGCCGTGTCCTTTCCCACTACTCGCGCTACCGTAACGGACAGTTCTAAGGCGGCTCCTGGCGTTCAAGCCGCGCCCCGGGCGAGCATCTGGAACCTGCCGAACTGCCTGAGCCTTATGCGGATCATTATGATTCCGCTCATCGTCTATCTGCTGGTCGATCCCAAGCCCTTCTCCAGCGCCCTGGCTGCGGCGCTCTTTTTCGCCGCCTCGCTGACCGATTTTTTCGACGGTTACCTGGCGCGGCGCCATCAAACGGTTTCGGATTTGGGGAAAATTCTGGATCCGCTGGCGGACAAGCTGATGATCGTCTCGGTCTTGATCATGTTGGCCGCGACGGATCGTCCGGGCGAGCCGGGAATTCCCGCGTGGCTCGTCGTGCTGATCGTCGCGCGCGAGACGGCGGTCACGATCATTCGCGGCATCGCGCTGACCGAAGGCATTGTCATGGCCGCGGAGGAGCTCGGGAAATACAAGTTTTTGTTGCAATCGGCGGCGGTTTTTAGCCTGCTCGTGCATTACACCTACCTGGGCGTCAATTTTTATGCGATTGGCATGTACTTCCTCTGGCTGGCAGCGATTCTCAGCGTCTGGTCGGGGATTATCTATCACTTCAAGTTCTTTCGCCTCTACCGGCAAAAACAGCGCCCCGCGTAGAATTGACAAGGGAAACCTTTTAAGTTAGTCACATACGGGATGCGGGTGTAGCTCAGCTGGCTAGAGCGTATGCTTGCCAAGCATAAGGTCGTGGGTTCGATCCCCATCACCCGCTCCATCTTTAAGCCCTTGAGAGATCAAGGGCTTTTTCATTTGCGGCCCTGGGCGCCGCGCGCCGACAAACCTGATACTGCCGTCGCGCGCGAGCGCCGGTGCTCGGGAGCCGGATCTCCTGATCGCGCGAGGCTCCGCTCCCCTCGACGGCGCATAGCTTCGTTCGCTCGCCGCCCTGCTGGCATCGAGGCGCTTGGTTTTGGGTTTCGCGTCAGCGGTATTTTAGTTTCCGGGCGCTAAACTTCGCGCTTGGCCGGCGTCGTGATAAAAGGCGCGGGAGCGTGCGATGCTTCGCCCGCGCAGGCCGCACGACCGGCGTTGAGCGCGCGATCTTCCCTCGACCGATTTCAATCAGAGCAGCGCGAGCCGCGGCAATGTCAAAGCCCAGGGTCTCGCAGATGTTGGCAAAAGAAAACGGCCAGTCGCGATCATCTGCCTGGATCCACTCCAGCGCCTGCTTGAAAGCGCCGGCCTTCTTAGCGTTCGCGGCCGAGCGATAGTTTTGAAGGCAAAACAGCGCGTCTTCCAAAACGGCCAGCATGAGGAGCTTTTCCGGCGCCGAGGGATTACTCTTACAAAAGATACGGTGAAAGCGGCTCGAGAAGAGAGAATCGTTCTCGAATAGCGAGTTTACCTTCTCGTCCAAGCTGAGCGCACCTTGAGAGAGCCGCATCGTGGGCCCCTGCCACCGGAGCAACAGCAATGCCAGAGCGAGCGGATCGTTCTCGCCTGTCGGTTCGAGTAAACCTAAAGGACAGAAGGGAATCGCGTGGTAAGGCCGGAGCTCGGGCGAGAACGGGCGCCGAATCTACACTGTCATCAAATTTTACGCCCGGTTTGACATTTGCGCCGGGATTTATGAAAAACGCGCCTGATTTCGCGACCAATGCACGCTTCCAAGGATTGTAAAAAATGATTACAGTGCGGCGATGGCCGGCAGCTCGGCGGCTGTCGAGAGCTTGCCGCCAACGCCGTACGGTTGTCGAGTTGAAGGTATTTTCGGCAAAGAATGTCTTTACTTCGCTCGCGCCCGCGGTATAAATCGGCATCGAGCATCCGGTGGCACCGGTAGCTGTTTATCTCCGGTCGGAGGCGTTTTCTATGAGCATCACTCGAAAGTTCGCGACCTGCGTGGCTGCGGCGATGCTGGCGGCTCTTTTTCCCGCTGGCGCGCTTTCGCAGGAAGACTTTTACAAAGGAAAAACGATCAAGGTCATCCGCGGCGGCGGCCCGGGCGGCTCGGGAGAATTCCAGACAAGGGCGCTGGTAAAGTTCTTGGAAAAATATATTCCAGGCAAGCCCAAGATCATCGTCGAGTTCGTCGAGGGCGCTGCCGGAAGAAAGGCGGCGAACCTCATCTACGGCTCGACCCGGCCCGATGGGCTGACCATCGGATCAATCGGCGCTGGGCTCGTCGTCGGACCGATCTTGGGGCTTCCCGGGACCGCGTACGATCTCGACAAGTTCATTTACCTCGGCTCAACGGATACGGGCGACCCCTACATCTTCTACACGAAGGGCGAGCTGGGGCTGGACACGATCGAAAAGTTGCGCGCCTATAAAGGGCTGAGATTCGGCGCGCACGCGGTCGGACATCCCGTGTACGTCAACGCGCGTTTGGCCGCTTACTTTCTCGACCTAAAAGAGCCGAAGTTCGTAACCGGCTTTACCGGGCCGGAAATCTATATCGCGCTCAATCGTGGCGAGCTCGATGCTCACGCGACCGGGGCGGCGCGCTTCGTCATCGAACAGCCGGAGTGGATCGAGAAAAAATTGGTCCATTTTCATACCACGCTCACGGTTCCGAAGGGACGTTATCATCCCGTGTTTGCGCACGTTCCCGAGCTGGGAACTTTCGCGAAGTCGGAGACCGAGCGAAAGCTCCTCGACATGTTTCGCGCCTTCCAGTATCCGCGCTGGCCGTATATCTTCCCTCCGGGAACTCCAAAGGACCGCGTGCAGATCATCCGCGAAGCGATGCGGAAATCGTTCGCTGACCCGGAATTTCCCGTGGAGTACAAGAAGCTCATGGGCGACCCGCCTTCGCCTTTGGGAGGCGAGGAGTTAGAGCGGGCGATCAGGGAGTTGCCCCGAGATCGAGAGGTCGTCCAGCTGTACCAAAAGATTGCCGGGGCGGAGCCGCTCCCCCCGCGCTAGGGGTGCCGCCGCGAGCGCTTATCGATAGTTAGTCTGCGCGTATTCGGCCACCCTTTCGGCGACCTTTTCAATTGCGCGATCAAGATCTGCAGCCAGCGGGCCCTGGCCGGCCAAGCCTTCGACCTGGATCACGGCAAGAATGTTGTCGCTTCGATCCAAAAATTTGGCTTCAACCGTCAGGGAATCCTCGCCTCCGAGCCAGCGCCTAAACAGGCCCCGTTCTGTGACCTGGAGGAAGCGGTAGCGGATGCTCAGTTCAGAGCCTTTCTGAAAACCGCCCGCCCCGTACAGATGCTCCTCGAGCTTCTGCTGCATGGCGAGTTGCACGTCGGCGGGCACGGGGATGGGCGAATCCGCCTCGTAAGCGTTGACGGATGTGACGGGGAATTTTCGCTCGGGCGACTTTACGACGACGATTCCCGCGGCGGCGCAAGCGCTGAGAAAAAAAGCGCGCCGGCGAGCGTGAGCGGAACAGAGGCGTTCGGTCTCATGTCATGAGAAGCTAACAGAGGACGGGCGCATTTCAATACCGCTGGAGGAGGCAAGCACGATCGACGCCGACGGGCAAAAAATTGCGGCGCGATTTTTTGGCGCTTAGCTTTTACTCTTGACGCCCCGCGGGGCTTGCACTAAATAGGGCTTCTCGCGGCGCGCTTTCGATCAATCAAGCCACCACCGAACTTGCCAGAGCGGAGGAACCATGCAGCTCCTGACTTTCGTGCGCAAAGGTCGACCTATCTTAGGGCTTTTGGGGAGGGATCATTGGATTATCGACCTTGCCGAAGTCAATCGCCGTTATCTGAAAGGCGGAGCGGCGCCTTTCCTGAACAGCATGCAGGAGTTCATCGAAGGGGGTGCCAAGGCGCTCAACGTCGCCAAAAAAGCCTACCAGTACGTCAGCGGCGAGGAGGGGCGGCTACGGAAGCTCGCGCGCATCGGCGTCGTCGTCCAGCAGAGTCGAGTGCGGCTTCTTTCCCCGATCCCGTGGCCGCGCAAAAACATCGTCTGCCTGGGGATCAATTATCAAGAGCACATCGACGAGGGAGCGCGCGCGCGCCAGATAACCGTGAACACGCCCGAAGCGCCGGTTTATTTTACCAAGCCGCCAACCGCGGTGATCGGCCACCAAGGGAAGGTGATTCATCATAAGGCGACCGAGCGGCTCGATTACGAGGTCGAATTGGCCGTGGTCATCGGCAAAAAGGGAAAGGACATCCCCAGGGAAAAGGCCTACGACTACATTTTTGGCTACACGATCTGCCTCGACATGACGGCCAGAGACCTGCAGCGCCGCCACGGGCAGTGGTTCAAAGGCAAAGCGCTGGACACCTTCTGCCCCCTGGGGCCGTGGATTGTGCACAAAAGCGCGATCCCGGACCCGCACAACCTGAGGCTGATCTGCCGGGTCAACGGCGAGATCATGCAAGACGGCAACACGCGCGACATGATCTTCGATATCCCGACTACGATCGAGAGCCTTTCGGCGGGCATGACCCTGGAACCCGGCGACATCATCAGCACTGGAACGCCTTCGGGGGTTGGCTTTGCCCGAGTCCCGCCGCTGTTCTTAAAGCCGGGGGATAAGGTCGAGGGGGAAATCGAAAAGATCGGCACGTTAGAGGTAGAAATCGCCGCGCCTTAAGCGCCGCGCCGGCCCACCGGCTTTTGCTCCATATCGCTCGTGCGCTCTTGTAGCGCGCCTGACAGAGCGCGTCGTTTGCGGTTAAGCCCCACATCTGCGAGACTTTCCATTGTGGGAGGGCCGGTGAACGGTCCTCTCTGCCGGCAGGGCACACGCCGATCGCAAACCGCTTGAGGGAGAACTTTATGCCTGACGTGAGCGACATGCGCGCGTTCATCTCCGTCCTGGAAGAGATGGGCGAGATCAGAAGGCTGAGCGGCGCCGATTTAAAGAGGGAAGTGGGCGCCCTGACCGAGCGCGCGGCGGAGAAGGAGGGGCCGGCGCTCCTCTTCGATAGCTTCGAAGGCTTTCCGCGCGGGTTTCGGATCATTGCAAATGTTTTTCGCACTTGCAGGCGCACCGCGCCCGCCATGGGCTTGCCGGCGGATGTGAAGGGCGTCGATTTTCTCTATGCCTGGCGAAAAAAGCTCGCGGCCTACGAACCGGTGCCGGTCGAGCAGGTCGAGGGCGGTCCGGTGATGCAAAACCAGATGGTCGGCGATGAGGTCGACCTCTACAAATTTCCCACGCCGCTGTGGCACGATCTCGACGGCGGCCCATACATCGGCACGGGCTGCGGCGTGATCACGAAAGACCCGGAAAGCGGAAACGTGAACATTGGAACCTACCGGGTCATGATTCAGGACCGAAACCGCGTTTCAGTCAAGATGAACATGGGCAAGCACGGCCGGTTGGCATTCGAGCGAAGCCGCGCCCGCGGCAAGCCGCTGCCGGTTGCGATCACTCTCGGCCAGGGCCCGAGCGTTTTTCTCGCCGCGCAGATGCCTTTGCCTGCCGACGTCAACGAGTACGAGTTTGCCGGCTATCTTCAGGGTTCGCCGGTGCCGGTCGTGAGAGGCGCGGTCACCGGGCTCCCGATACCGGCCAACGCCGAGGTCGTCCTGGAAGGGGAGATGCCGCCGCTCAAGGACGAGGAGATGCCGCGCGAGGGCCCTTTCGGGGAGTGGCCGGGGTATTTTACGGAGGCGAACGTCGGCGAGACGCCGGTCATGGTGGTTGAGCGCGTCTATTACCGCAACGATCCGATCATTCTCGGCGCGCCGCCGCTCAAGCCGCCGAGCAGCTATCTTCCGATACCGCTGGGCGCGGCGACCTTATGGGAGCAGCTTGAAAAAGCGGGCATTCCCGACGTCAAAGGCGTGTGGGGCTTTGTCTACGGCGGCCAGCCGGGCCCTTTTACCGTCATTTCCATCCGCCAGCGCTACGCCGGCCACGCCAAGCAGACGCTCCTTGTCGCCGCGGGCGCGCGCGCGGGCGCGTACGGCGGGAAATTCATCGTCGTGGTCGATGACGATATCGACATTACCAACCCCTTCGACGTGATCTGGGCGATCGCGACGCGATGCTACGTCCGCGAGGGGATCGACGTCGTCAAAGGAGTATGGGCGTCGGTCTGCGAGCCGGCGCTTCCGCCGGAAGAACGCTCGCCCCGCGGCTACACCTCGGATCGCGTGCTGATCGATGCGTGCCGTCCTTACCGCTGGATGGATCAGTTCCCCGCGGTCAATGCGTTCAGCAAGGAGATCAAAGACGAGGTCGAACGCAAGTGGAAAATTTAGTTCGCCGTCCCGGCAGGGAGGCGCATGCGCGCGCTTCGGGGTTCTTCCTTCCAGCTGCCGGGAGGCTGGTCGGTCCCAGCGCGCAAGGAGGCGACGATGGGCGCAATTGAAAGCTTGAGCTTGGCTCTCGGAACCGCGTGGACCTCCGGAATCAATCTCTACGCGACCGTTGCGGCGCTCGGGATCGCGGGCAGGGCCGGCATGATCAATTTGCCGCAGAATCTTCACGTCCTGATGGACCCGCTCGTGATTGGAGTCGCGTGCGTCATGTACGTGATCGAATTTGTCGCCGACAAGGTTCCGTACGTGGACAGCGGCTGGGACGTCCTCCATACGTTCATCCGCGTCCCGGCGGGCGCGATCCTTGCCGCGCAAACCCTGGGTGACCTCAACCCGGCGCTGGAGCTTGCGGCAATTCTGGCGGGCGGTACGGTGAGCCTGGCGGCGCACGGCACAAAGGCGACGACGCGCCTGGCGATCAACATGAGCCCCGAGCCTTTTACGAACTGGGCGGCGAGCATCACCGAAGACATCACCGTCTTCGCCGGCATCTGGCTCGCTTTCAATCATCCCTGGGTCATGCTCGCGCTCGTCGCCGCGTTCATGGCGTTTGTGATCTGGATCACCCCGAAGCTTTATCGCCTGGCGCGGAGCGGCGTTCAGGCGCTGCGCGAGCGTTGGCGCGGGCGCGCGGGCAAAATGCCGAGCGCCGGAGCGCCGCCGCTGGAAACCAAGAGCTAACGAGGCGCGGAGCAATGCAGTCCGAAACGCGCGGCGCTCTTTTCCAGGTCCCGCTCACGCTGGAGGGCGCTTTTGTCCTCCACCAGATGATGCGCGTGGCCTGGCCCGCCTGGAGAGGCTCGTCTTCGGAAACCCGCCGGGCCGCGCTCGAGGAGGCGCAGGCGCTCCTGGAGCCGCCGGAGCGCGGCGGCGAGAGCGCGCTGTTTTCGCTGCTCGGCCACAAGGGGGACTTGTTGATCCTGCATTTTCGCCGCTCGCTCGAGGAGCTCAAGCAGGCGGAGCTCGGTATCCGGCGGCTGAAGCTCGGCGAATTTTTGCAGGCGGTCAGCTCGTACGTCTCGGTAATCGAGCTCGGGCTCTACGAAGCGTCCGTGCGCCTTTATGAGCGCCTGCGCGCCGAAAACGTCGCGCCCGGATCGGCGGCCTGGAAAGAGGCGGTAGAAAAAGAATTGGAGCAGCAGCGGCAGATGGCGGCGCCGCGCCTCTGGCCGAAAATTCCGGCGCGCCGTTATGTCTGCTTTTATCCGATGAGCAAGCTTCGCGGCGAGGAGAAGAACTGGTACCAGCTTCCGGTTCAGGCGCGGCAAAGGCTCATGCAGGAGCATGGCGCGATCGGGCGGCGGTACGCGGGACAGGTCACCCAGATCATCTCCGGCTCGATCGGCTTCGACGACTGGGAATGGGGGGTGGATCTTTTCGCCGACGACCCGCTGGTTTTTAAGAAGCTGGTTTACGAGATGCGCTTCGATGAGGCGAGCGCGCTCTACGGTCTCTTCGGCCAATTCTATGTCGGGCTTCAATTTCCCGCGCGCGAGCTCGGCCGCCTGCTGAGCGGGGAGCTACCTCCGTGGTCCCCGGCCGAGCGGGAGCGCCGATGACAGCCAAACCGTTTCTCGTTGCCCTTTTCTTTTTCGGCGCGGCTGCCGCCTGTTCCGCTGAGAGGAGCGCGACGCTGGTCAATCCGCAGACGGGAAGCACGGCGCGCTGCGACATTTTGCGCGGCGCGCTCTTGGATAAATGCATCCAGGCCGCGGAAAAGCGCGGCTATGTGCGGCTCGAAAAGCTCACTTCGGAGCAGCGCGCCGAGCTTCAAAGGCGGGGATTTCTTCTCTTGGATGACCTTACGGCCGAACAGCAAAGCGCCGTCGCCGGCCGTGGCGGCGTGCAAAAACCCACCGCTTCTTCAATCCCCTGAGCTCTGTTGCGGGGCGCTATCCGGCCTTTCCGCGGAAACGATTCGCGGTTTTTGGGTCGAGCCAATCGCGCAGGCTATTGCCGAGAGAATTGAACGCGAGGATGGTGAGAAAGATCGCGGCGGCGGGAAAGAGCATCACGTGCGGGTAGCTCCGCATCGCGCGCCAGCCGTCCTGGGTGAGCGTGCCCCAGCTGACTCCCCAGGCGCTGTAAGGGTCGTTGATGCCGAGGCCGATAAAGCTCAGGGTGGATTCCATCAGGATCGCAGCCGGAATGCTGAACGTCAGCGTGACCCCGATGGGCGCAAAAATATTGGGCAGGATATGGCGCAAGAGGATGCGCATGCTGCCGGCGCCGGCGGCGCGCGCGCCTTCCACATACGCCATCTGCTTTGCTTGCAGGACCTGGCCGCGCGCGACGCGCGCGAAGCGCACCCATGTGACCAGGCCGAGCGCCACGAGCACGCCGCCGACGGTGCGGCCGAACACAAGCGAGAGCAGGATAAAGAGCACCAGGTCGGGCAAGCCGTAAAAGACGTCGACGAATCGCATCATCGCGCTATCGAGCGCGCGGCCGAAATAGCCGGAGACAAGTCCGTAGCTGGTGCCGACCAGAAGACCGATCAGAGCGGTGCCGATCCCGACCGTCAGCGAAACCCGCGCGCCGTACAAAACCCGGGTAAAGACATCCCTTCCCAGAGCGTCGGTGCCCATCCAATGGGCCCAACTCGGGGCGCGAAGGATCTGCGCTTCTTCGAGCCCGCCCGCGCTGTATGGGGAAATGACGGGCGCGAGAAAGCCGGCGGCTGCGACCGCGAAAATGAAGACGCCGCTGGCGAGCGTCAGCGGCCGAGCGCGCAGCTCTGGCCAGATCCCGCGTTGCCTTTTTTCCCGCCTAGCGTGGTCCATCCGCTATCTTGATCCTGGGATCGACGACGGCGTAAACAAGATCGACGACGAGATTGGCGAGGACCAAAAGCGCCGTATAGACAATCGTGACGCCCATGATCACCGGGTAGTCGCGGTCGGTGACCGCGCTGATGTAGAAGCGCCCCATGCCCGGAACCGCAAAGACATACTCGACGACGAAAGAACCGGTCACGAGCGCCGCCGCCAGCGGTCCGCAAACGGTCAGCACCGGGATGAGCGAATTGCGGAGCGCGTGTTTGAGCAGGACGGCGCCTTCGCTCAGTCCCTTGGCGCGCGCGGTGCGGATAAAATCCGCGCCCAGATTCTCGATGAGCGTGGCGCGCAGGAGATGGGAAAGATAAGCGGCCGGGGCCGCCCCCAAGGTGATCGCCGGCAAAACGAGATCGGCCGGCGCTCCCCAGCTGCCGGAGGGAAGCCAGCCGAGCCGAAGCGAGAAAAGCCACGCGAGGAGCGCGCCGAGGATAAAGTTGGGCAGCGAGATCCCGAGGGTTGCGACGAACAGAAAAAGCCGATCGGCCCACGTGTCGGGGCGCGCGCCGGCAAAGAGCCCGACCAGAAGCGCCACCGCGAGCGCGAGCAGAAAAGCGCAGCCGCCCAGAAGCGCCGATACCGGCAACGTTTCGGCGACGATCGCGTTGACGGTGCGATCGACGTACCTGTAGGAAAGTCCCAGGTCCCCGCGAACCAGGCCGCTGAGATAGCGGAGGTACTGCGCCGGCAATGGCTCGTCGAGGCGGTATTTCGCGGCAATATTGGCCAGCACTTCCGGCGGCAGGCGCCGCTCGCGATCGAAAGGGCCTCCCGGAACAAGACGCAGCAGAACGAAGGTTAAGGTCGCGACCAACCACAGGACTCCGAGCGCTTGCGCCAGCCGGCCGGCGAGGAAGCGGTGCATCGCGGGAAACGGCTTACGGTCTTCTGCCCGCGGCAGGCGGCGAATGCTTGGGCCGCACGCGCTGCAGCAGCAGGCGGCTCATGGCACTGTACTGAAGGCCGGTATAGCGGGGGCTCAGCACGGTCGTCTCCGTGGTCGTGAACAAGGGCACGATCGGGAGGTCCTGCTCGCAGAGAACTTTTTGCGCTTCGTCGTAGAGTCTGGCGCGTCGCTCGGGGTTGGGCTCGGTGGCGGCGGCGTCCAGCAGGCGGTCGTAGCGCGGGTTTTTCCAGCGCGTGTGATTGTTGCCGCTAAACGACGCGAACACTTTCATAAAGTTGTCCGGGTCGGGGTAGTCGGCGCCCCAGCCCAGGCGAAAAAGGTGCGGCGGATCGGTCTGGAGCTTTTTGAGGTAGACCTTCCACTCCTGGCTCTCGAGCCGGACCAAGACGCCCAGGTTCTTTTTCCACATTCCCTGCGCCGCCTCGGCCACGATCCTGTGATCTTCTTCGTCGCCGTTGAAACCGAGGGCGATCGGCGGGAAGCCGCGGCCGTCGGGGTAGCCCGCTTCGCGCAGCAGCCGGCGCGCCTCGGGTGGATTGAAGCTCAGCCCGATCTTGGGATTGTGGGCGAGCATTCCCGGAGGAATCCAGCAGCTGGCGGCTCGTTCGCCGCCGTGAAGAATTTTGCCAAAGACGTTTTTGTCGAGCGCCATGCTGAACGCCCTGCGCACGCGGACGTCGTCGAACGGCTTGCGATCGACGACAAAGCCGTAATAGTAGCCGCGCAGCTGCGGCACCAATTGGTGGCCCGCCATCTTGGCCGCGCGCGGCTTTTCCAGCGCGGGGATGCTTTTGTTGTCGATAAAATCGAGCCGGCCCTGCTCGTACATGGAAAGCGCGGTGGTTTTTTCTCTGATCATGAACATCTCGACTTTTTCGAGCGCCGGCCGACCGAGAAAGAATCTGGGATTGGGCGCCAGTTCGATCTTGTGGTCGTGCTTCCAGGAAGTGAGAAGAAACGGGCCGTTGGTCACGATGTGCGCGGGCTGCGTCCACTCGGGGCCGTATTTTTCGACGATGTCCCTGCGCTGCGGATAGGTCACTTCAAAGGTGGTGAGCGGAACGAAATAGGATACGGGGCTGCGGAGCCTGACCTCGAGCGTAAATTCGTCCCGCGCCACGACCCCCACCGCGCTTTCGTCGGCAAGTTTTCCCCGGTTGTAAGCTTCCGCGTTCACGATGTCGAACAGGATGTAGGCGTATTCGGAAGCCGTTCTCGGGTTGAGCAGGCGCTTCCACGAGTAGGCGAAATCGGCCGCGCGAACTTTTTGCCCGTCGCTCCACAGCACGTCATCGCGCAGCCGAAAGACAATTTTCCTTCCGCCGTCGTGGATCTCCCAGGATTTCGCGATCACGGGCGACGGTTTAAGATCGCGATCGAACTCGGCGAGTCCGACCATCAGATTGGCGATGACGTTGAACGAAACGTGATCGGTGGCGAGCGACCAGTCGAGCGTGGGCGGCTCGGTGCCGATATTGACGCGAAAGGCTTTCTCGCCGCCCGCTTGCGGGGCGGCTTTGCACGCAACGGTGCAGAAAAGAAACAGCCCGCCGAAGCAAAGGGCGGGGAAAAATTTCTGCAGGATCGCGCTCAAGAGGTTGCCGATCGGTTGCGGGCGGGGGCGTTTGCGGCTATTACTAGCCCAATCGCGCCGCTCCTTCAAGGCGCGATTCCACCGCCCGCTCGTCGGTGGTATGTTTTGCGGCCAGCCGCCCCGCTCTGGCGGCGCGTTGCCGCGAACGGCGGGACGGGTGATTCTGCGGCAAGGGAGGTCGCCGATGGATGCGCGCGAGCTGGTAAAAAGTTCTATCGTCGTTGAAGGGCATCGCGACGTTTACGAACAGCTCTACCGCCGTTCGCTCGGGGAGGAGTCGCCGCTCTGCGCCGCGATCGCGCCCCGGTTGGTCCGCGACGGCGTCAATCTCTGCGTTTACGCCGTGAGCGGCGATTCCTACTCCCACTCGCAGAATACCGGGCGCTACCTGGAGACCGCGCTCGAGAACATCGACATGTTTCTTGAAGAGGCGCCGCGCTCCGAAGGCATGATCTCGCTCGTCCTCACCCGGTCCGATCTGCCCGAGCGGGTTCGGCCCGGAAACGTGGCGTTCCTTCTTCATTTCGAAGGCGGCGCGCCGCTTCAAGGGAGCATCCACCAGCTGCGCAACTTTTATCGCCTGGGCCTGCGCTCGATGCAGCTTACCTGGAACTTCCGCAACGAGCTGGGCGACGGGGTATGGGAGAATCGCACCGGCGGCGGCCTGACGCGCTTTGGCGTCGAGGTGATCAGGGAGATGAACCGGCTCGGCATGGTGGTCGATCTTTCGCACCTCAACCGGGAAGGCTTTTTCCAGGCCCTCGATGTGGCGGCGGCGCCGCTGATCGTGAGCCACGCCAACGCCTGCGGCATGCTCGACAACCCGCGCAACCTCGACGACGAGCAGATCAAGGCGATCGCGCGGCAGAAAGGCCTGGTCGGCATTCTGGCGCTGCCGGAGCGGGTCGCCAAGCAGGGAGCGACGCTGGAGGATTTGCTCAGGCATCTCGATTACATGGTCAATCTCGTCGGCGTCGAGCATGTGGCGCTCGGGCTCGACTTCGTCAAATATGACGGGCCGCGCACGCTCAAGGATCGCCATCACCCCCTCCACCAGCCGCCGCTCATCAAGGATTTCGAGGAAATCGAGGATCTACCCAAACTGGTCGACGGTCTGATGCGCCGCGGCTATCGGGAAAGCGAGATCGCGCTGATCCTGGGAGGGAACTACCTCCGCGTGTTGCAGGCTATTCTGCCGGAGCGTTCCGTAATTTGAGGAAGAGAGGGCTTTATGCGGCGCCTCATCGCGTTGCTGTCGTTCGCCGCTGTGCTCGCCGGGGCGGGTCTTGCTCACGGCCGGATCATGGTCGGACTTTCGTCGGTCAATATCGCGTTCCTGCCGGTTTACGTGACGCAGGAGAAAGGCTTCTTTAAGGATGAGGGGCTGGAGGTGTTGCTGGTCATGTTCAATGCCGGGGCCACCAACCTGCAGGCGTTGATAGGGGGCGACATCCAGATCATGGGGAGCGCCTTTGTCGAAACCGTGGGCGGCCGCGCCGCGGGCGTCGACATCAAGAACTTCTGGGGCATCTGCAACCTGATGCCTTTCGAGCTTTACTCTCAGCCCAGCTTCAAGTCGCTCAAGGAAGCGCGGGGGAAGCGCTTCGCCATCAGCCGCTTCGGCTCGCTCACCGATTTTCTGACGCGCGCCACGCTGCAGCATTTTGGCATCGATCCCAAAGAGGTAACGATTTTGCAAATCGGCAGCACGCCGGCGAGGTTCGCCGCGCTGTCGGCGGGCAGCGTGGATGCCTCGATCGTCTGGTTTCCGGTTACCGAGATCGCCAAGGCGCAGGGCTTTCGCAAGCTTTTCGACCTGAAGGAAATCTTTCCGGAGTGGCCCTATGAAACCTTCGCCGCGCGCGAGTCGTGGCTGGCAAAGGAGAAAGATCAGGTCGTCCGGTTTCTCAACGCCTACCGGCGGGGCGTCAAGCACACGCTGGAAAACAAAGAGGACGCGGTGCGCGCGATTCAAAAATACGTCAAGATGGATCCGGCCTACGCGCCGGCCGGCTACGACCAGTACCGGAACTCGTTCCCGATCAACGGCGCCATCGCCGAAAAACCGATTCCGGTCGTGATCGAGCAGGAATTTGAGAACGGCAGGATCAGGAAAAAGATCACCGTCGACGAGCTAATTGATCGCTCGTTCATCAAAATGATGGCGGGAAGGTAGAGGGAAAAGCGCTTCCGCGGACTCATGGGGTGCCGGGCTAAACGAGTCGCAGGACCTCAGGGTCACGGAACCGGTACGGCTGCTTTAGCTTGGAGGAGGCAGCGATGTACATTGACGGCGACACGCATTACTGGCCGCTTCGGTTTCTCGATCGCGTCAGGCACCCGGGCAAGGGCTACCTGGAGATCGGCAAAGACCGGCGCGAATTTATCCGCTTCGGCGAGGCCGTTCCCGGCGAGGTCGCGACGTATTACCGCGACGGCGAAAAGATCCATTCCTTCAAGGAAGGGCGCTGGAGCCTTTCGCTGCGGGCGGAGTTCATGAAGAAGGACGGCTTTGACGTGCAGGTACTGATTCCCGATAACCGGCCGCTGATCTACGAGCTGGAGCCTGAGCTCGGACGACAGCTGGCGCGCGCCTACAACGATACCGTAGCGGAGGATATCGCCGGCGACGGCCGTTTCATCGGCGTCGCGTGGCTTTACTTGCCGGACCTGGAGGAGTCGGTGCGCGAGATCCGGCGCGCCGTCGAAGAGCTGGGGCTGCGCGCCGTGAAGTTCAATGGCGGCTACGGCGACGGCGATCTCGACAGCGAGCCGCTATGGCCGCTTTACGAGGAGATCGCGCGCTTGGACATCCCGATCCTGGTTCACCCCGCGGCGCGCGTTTTCGAGGCGCAGCACAGCCATCCGTGGCTTGCGGGCAGCGAGCGCTTCCGCGGCTTTCCTCACTTTCCCACCGCGCTTGGGTTTCCGCTGACTTACATGGTGACGATCTCGCGGTTGATTTTCAGCGGGGTGCTCGATCGCTTCCCGACCTTGCGCTTTGCGCTCTTTGAAGGGGGCGTCGGCTGGGTGCCGTGGCTGATGCAGACCCTGGACCAGCACACGCCGCGCGGCGCCGGGGATTCCGTCGCGGTGCAGCAGTTCTTTGGCGGAAAAGAGCGCATCAAGAAAAAGCCGAGCGAGTACTTCGAACACTTCTACATCGCCGCCGTCTCATGGGAGCACTATCTCCCCGAGACGGTAAAGGGCTGGCCCGATCACAACATCATCATCGGCAGCGACTTCGATCACGGCGACGCGGTGGCGACATGGCCGCGCACCGTGGCGCCGATCAAAGCGATGCCGGGCCTTTCGGCGGAAGACCAGGAAAAAATCCTGGGCGGCAACGCCATGCGGCTGTTTAAGATGACATCGTAACTCATGCGGGGCCGGGAATCGTTCTCGGGATTGCCGCCCCGTCCTTTGTTCCCCTCCGCGGCAATCTATTGTACGTGACGCGCGGCTTTTTCTGTGGATCTTTGCGCCTGGGCCGTCGTTTGTTTGACAAAGCAGAAGCCATTGGGTAAGCAATTTGCATAAATTTTGGTATACACGTTGGAGGAGGCTTTCATGGCCAAGAGTCTCAGAACTTTTTTGGACGACTGCCTGCGGGAAATCCCCAACGAGGTCATCCACATCACCAAGGAAGTCAACCCGGCCAATTACGACGTCACCGCGATCATCAAGCATCTCGGCGCGCAGAAGAAGTTTCCGATTCTTATCTTCGACAAGCCGCTGAACCTGAACGGGCGGGTGAGCCCGATGAAACTGGTGATGAACTGCGAGATCACCCAGCG
Organism: Candidatus Acidiferrales bacterium; assembly: GCA_035559995.1. Classification (GTDB taxonomy): domain Bacteria; phylum Desulfobacterota; class Binatia; order UBA9968; family UBA9968; genus DATMAM01. Next base: position 286,505 of record DATMAM010000031.1, on the reverse strand, counting down.
CAAGGCGCAGATCGCGCTCGGCCTCCCCAAAGAAACCACCCGCCCGCAGATGGCGGAGCGCTGTTTGGAAATGGAAGAGCACCGCATCCCGCCGGTCGTGATCGATAAGAAGGAGGCTCCGGTCAAGCAAAACGTCAAGGTGGGTCAGGAGGTGGATCTGTACGAGCTGCCGATCATGCGCCATCACGAAATGGACGGCGGCCCGTACATCGTGCTTTCGACCGTGACCCGAGACCGAAAGACGAAGATCTACAACTGCTCCTATCACCGAATGGAGGTCAAATCGAAAAATACGACGGCCTGCTACGCGTCGCCGCGCCATTTGTGGAGGATCTACCGCGACCATGAGGACCACAACCTCGAGACGCCCGTGGCGACCGTGCTCGGGCACCATCCGGCCTATCACATGGGCGCCTGCTACAGCGGCCCTTTTGAAGTCAGCGAGTACGATGTGATCGGCGGCTATCTCGGCGAGCCCCTGCGCCTGACGCCGTCGGAAACCTGGGGCGACGATCTGTTGATCCCGGCGGATGCTGAAATCGTGATCGAAGGCGCGTTGCTTCCGGGCAAGCGCATCGTGGAAGGACCGTTCGGCGAGGCTCCGGGCTACCTGGGGCCGCAGCGCTACACCACGTGCGCGGTCTATGAGGTGAGGGCGATCAATTACCGAAACGGCGCGATGTACCAGTCGGTCATCACCCCGGAGGGGGACAAGCCGTGGATGGATCTGCCGCGGGAAGGAGCCTATCTCCGGCGATGCCGCGAGGCCGTGCCGGGCGTGACGGCGGTGTGCAAGCAGGGAAGGCACGCCCATTACAACGTGTTTATCTCGATGAAAAAGATGTCGGAAGGCGATCCGGGTCGCGCCGCGGCCGCCGCCTTGACCTTCGATCACACGAAAAACGTTTTTGTCTTCGATGACGACATCGATGTCTTCAACCCGACGGACATCCTCTGGGCGCTTGCGACGCGAGTGCAGCCGCACCGCCAGATCTCGATTCTGCAACCGCTGTTTCGCGGCAATTTTCTCGATCCCTCGCTCGTGGACGAGATCAAGACCTCGGGGATGATCGTCGACGCCACCCGGCCGCTCGACCGCCCGTTTTCTCCCGTTTCCAAGTGCCCCGATGAGGCGATGGAGCGGATCAGGCTCGAGGACTACATTCCCGGAGAGGTGTTGCAGCACATTCCAACGGATCGGACATCGTACTGGTGCTAGCGATATTTTAGATTTTGGATTGCCGATTTTAGATTTCCAACTCCGGCCTCACAAACCAAAATCCAAAATCTAAAATCCAAAATCGAAAGGGGTGAACTCATGGGCCAGGCAGTCGAGGTAACGTGCCCCAAGTGCAAAAAAATCTTCGTCGTGAACCCCCACATGCTTGGATCGGGAATGGACTTTCACTGCCCGTTCTGCGATCTCTATTTTCCGGAAAAGGACAGCCCCAAGATTCGAAAGTGATTCCGCTTTGTCTTTCAGGGTTGCGGCAAAAAAGATACCCGAGGTAGCGCTTTAGTTGCGCTTTTGAACGCCTCTTCTCGCTAGACCGAGAGGAGCGAGCCGCGAGCGATCAGTTCGGCCATGCCCTCGCCGCGCTCCCTTGTCGCTCGCGCGCGAGAGGACGCGGGTGGACCAAGAAGGATTTTCTCAATGAAAGCCAAGCGCGCCTTTACGGTCGCGGGCGCTGCGGCGCCGCGTCTTGAGGGCCTCGAGAAGGTTACCGGCGAGGCGATCTACACCGGCGATCTCGACCTTCCCGGCATGTGCTTCGCGAAGGTCCTGCGCAGCCCGCTGCCGCATGCGCGCATCGTCAACATCGACGCGCGGCGCGCGGAACGCGTGCCCGGGTGCCTGCTCGTACTCACCCGAAACGAGCTGGCGGGCATCCAGTACGTGTTTGGGGCGATTTACAAGGATCAAACGGTGGTTGCGGTGGACAAGGTGCGCTACGTCGGCGATCCGGTGGCCGCGGTCGCCGCCGAGGACGAGGAGGCTGCGGAAGAGGCGCTCGGCCTGATCGATGTCGAATACGAGGAGCTACCGGCAGTCACCGACATCGAGCAGGCGATCGCTCCCGGCGCGCCGCTGGTGCACGAGACGGTGGCGGCCACGGGGGAGCTGCGAGCGTCGAGCTATGATATTCCGCAAAAGTTCAAAGGCACCAACATCTGCTACCACTTCGGTTACAGCCGGGGCAACGTCGAGGCGGCGTTCGAGAAATCGGCGCATGTGTTCGAGGACACTTTTTATTTTCAGAAGGTGCAGCACTGCTCGCTCGAGCCGCACGTTAACATCGCACATTTCGCCGGCGACAAGCTGACCGTCTGGAGCGCGTCGCAGGACCCTTTCACGCTGCGGGAAAATCTCGCCGGGATCTTCGGCCTGCCGCTGAGCCGTGTGCGCGTCATCGTTCCTTACGTCGGCGGCGGCTACGGCGGCAAACTCTACGTCAAAGCCGAACCGATCAGCGCGGCGTTGTCGTGGAAACTTCAGCGCCCGGTCAAACTGGCGCTCTCGATGGGGGAAAGCTTTAAAACGGTGACGCGCCATCCGGCGCGCGTGCGCATCAAGAGCGGCGTTGCGCGCGACGGGCGGCTGATCGCGCGCGACTGCGAAATTTACATGGACACCGGAGCGTACGCCGACGCGGGCCCGAGAGTGACGCAAAAGGCCGGTTACCGCGCCCTGGGACCCTACCGCATACCGCACGCGCGCGTGAACGCCTACTGCGTGTACACGAACACGGTCCCGGCGGGGGCTTTCCGCGGCTTTGGCGGAGTCCAGGTTGCATGGGCGTACGAATCGCACACCGACGCCATTGCGCAAAGGCTCGGGATCGATCCCTTGGACTTCCGTCTCAAGAACTTTCTCAAGAAAGGCGAGCTTTACACCGCCGGCGACACGCCGATCGATTGCGATCTCAAAGAGGGCTTGTTGAAGGTCGCCAAAGCTCTGGATTGGAAAGCGCCGGCGAAACCAAACCGGGGCAAAGGCTTGAGCTGCTGCATTAAAGATGCCGGCGGCACGTACAAAGTGGCCGGCGCGACCGTGAAGATGTCGGCGGACGGCAGCGCCGTTCTGCTGACCGGGACGGTCGAGATCGGTCAAGGCGCGCTTACCGCGCTGAGCCAGGTCGTGGCCGAGGAGCTCGGCTTGAGCCTCAATCGGGTCTCGGTCGCCCAGCTCGACACGGACGTAACGCCGTACGACATCTCAACGAGCGCGAGCAGCTCCATGACCGTCATGGGATTGGCCGTGCAGCGAGCGGCGCAGGATGTGAAGAGGCAGCTTCTGCGCGCGGCGGCCAATGTCCTGAAAACCAGCCCCAAAAAGCTCACGCTCGGCGGCGGCAAGGTGCGGGGCCCACGCGGCGCGGTGCCTTACGCGAGCATTCTCACCGGCTACTTCGGCAGCCGAGCGGCCGAGATCATCGGTCACGGCTTGTACCAGGACAGGAAAAGCAAGAAAGCCGTTTTGGGCTCGCCGACGACGTTCTGGGAGGTCGGTTGGGGCGGGGCTGAGGTCGCCGTGGATCCGGAGACGGGCGTCGTCGAAGTGCTCAAATATTTTTCCGTCTCGGACGCCGGCAAGGTGATTAACCCGACGCAGTGCATCGGCCAGGACGAGGGCGGCATCCTGTTCGGCTTGGGCCACACGCTGTACGAGCAGATGGTTTACGAAGACGGCCAGGTGCTGAACCCCAACCTGGTCGATTACCGCGTGCCGACTTTCCGCCATCTTCCCAAGGACCTAGAGTCGGTTTTTCTGGAGAACGGAAACGGTCCGGGCCCGTTCGGCGCGAAGGGCTTGGGCGAAGGGGGTCTTCTGCCCGTCGCCGCCGCGATCGGCAACGCCGTCGCGCGCGCAACCGGCGTGCGGATTTACCAGCTCCCGCTCACGCCCGGCGACGTATGGCGCGCGTTGAGCGAGAGCAAGAAAGCCCCCGCTGGCCAGAAGTCGCCGGCGGGCTGGCGGAGTTTGCCCTAATCGTGCCAGCGCAAGGCGACCGCCCTGAGCCATGATTCGGCCCTTTCGTCTCGAAGAACCGAAAACGGTACGGGAAGCCGCGGGGCTGCTGCGCCGTCACGGCGACGGCGCGCGGGTTTATGCGGGCGGCACCGAGCTTTTGCTAGCGATGAAGGAAAGGCTGGTCCGCTGCGATCGGCTCATCAACATAAAAAAAATTTCCGCGCTCGATCGTCTGGAACTGGAGGATGGCACGCTCAGGATCGGCGCGCTGGCCACTCATCGCCGGCTGGAAGAAAGCCGGGTGCTGGCGCAATGCCTTCCCGCGTTCGTCGCGATGGAGCGCGCGGTCGCCAATGTCCGAGTGCGAGGCGTCGGAACCCTGGGCGGCAACCTCTGTTTTGCCGAGCCCCACTCGGATCCGGGCACGCTGCTTTTGGTTTTGGCGGCGACGCTCGTCGCTGAAGGGCAGGACGGCAGGCGGGAGATTCCCGTCGAAAATTTTTTTCTCGGCCCCTTTGAGACGGCGCTCGGCGGGGACGAGATCCTGACCGAGATCAAAATTCCAGTTCCACCGCCGGGGAGCTCCGCCGCTTACATCAAGTTCGGCTACCTGGAGCGGCCCAGCGTGGGCGTAGCGCTCTTTCTCGCGCTCGACGATGCCGCCGAAGGGATAACGAGCGCGCGGGTTGCCGTGGGATCCGCGGGGCCGCAGCCGAAGAGAGTTTTTGAGGCGGAGGCGCTGCTGCAGGGGGTTGGCGTTACCGAGGCGGGCCGCAGGATCGATCAGGCGGGCGAGGCGGCGGCGCGCGCCGCCGAGGCGGTGAGCGACATTCACGGCGCCGCGGACTACAAAGAGCATTTGATTCGAGTTCTTTTGAAGCGGGCGCTGGCGCGGGTGATCGAGGACTGTCAAAAGCAAACGCGGTGAGATCGAAAGTGGCTTTACAGACCGAAGCCGGGGAAAGACAATTCGTCGAGATCGAATTCACGCTCAATGGCAGGACCCAGCGCGCGACAGTCGAGCCGCGCGAGCTGCTCTTGGATGTCCTGCGCAACCGCTTTCGTTTAAAGGGAACCAAGCGATCTTGCGACATGCAGGTCTGCGGCGCCTGCACCGTGCTCGTCGACGGCCAGCCTGTAAGCTCGTGCACGTATCTCGCGTTCGAGGTCAACGGCCGAAACGTGCTCACGATCGAGGGGATGGCGAGAAACGGCAAGCTCCACCCGCTGCAGGAAGCCTTTATCGAGCACGGCGGATTTCAGTGCGGCTTTTGCACGCCCGGAATGATCCTTGCCGCCAAGGCTTTGCTGGACGCGAACCCGGATCCGAGCGACGAAGAGATCGTCCATTTCATGGAAGGCAACATCTGCCGCTGCACCGGGTACAAGCCGATTCTGGAATCGATCCACGCCGCCGCAAAAAAGTTACCCACGGCGAAAGCGTAGCCTCCTTACCGCGGCCGCGTCTCTTGCCGCCTCGTTTTGCCCGGACGCCCACAACGATGGCAACGATTCTCATCCCCGACCTCCTCAGGCCGAGTGGGCGAGCCGGGAGCCGATCTTTCCGTGGGAGGCGAAAGTCTATGCTCTGGTTTAGCCGACCGTTGCCGGCAATGCGGCGCGTTGTATAATCGGGCCGTCAAGGCCGTCCGGCCGGCGCGCAAACCCGGGTAAAGGAGGAGACCCATGAAGACGTTGCTGGCAGCAGCGGTCGCTCTCTGCGCGATGACCCTGTGGCAAACGTCCGTCTCGGCAGTCGATCGCGGCCGGGACAGAGACGAGGCTCAAGCGGCGAAAACTTCGCCCAGTCTGGCGGCGGGGCGGAAGGCCGTCGAGGCGAAGGATTTTGCCGGCGCGATCGAGCATCTCACCAAGGCGGCGCACGAGACGCCGAAGGACGCCGACGTTCATAACCTCCTGGGATACAGCTACCGAAACCTGCGGCAGTTCGACAAGGCGCTCGAGCACTATCGGATAGCGCTCGAGATCGAACCGCGACATCGGGGCGCCAATGAGTATATCGGCGAGCTCTACCTGATGATGGATCAGCCGGCCAACGCCGAAAAACATCTGAACGTGCTATCGCGGGCGTGCCTCTTTGGCTGCAAGGAATACACGGAGCTCAAAGAGGCAATCGAAAAGTACAAAGCTGAGAGACAGGGAAGCCGCTAAAGCGCGCGTCTACTTGGCCGCATTTCCCTCGACGCGGAGCACGTTGATGGCGAACGAGAGGGTCTTGCCGGCAAGCGGATGGTTGAAATCGACGACCACGGTGTCGTCTTTGATCTCGTGAATGCGAACGGGATAGCGCTTACCCGCAGGGGAAGTGGCCGTCAATTGAGTTCCCACTTTGAGCGCGTCGGGCGGCAGACTGGCCTTGGGGATTTCGCGGAACGCTTTCGGGTCGACTTCGCCGTAGGCGTCTTGCGGCTGGAGCACGATCGTTTTGCGGTCTCCGGCTTTCAAGCCCGCGAGCTCTTTTTCCAGCGCGGGAAGGATTTGCGCCTCCCCCTGAGTATACGTGAGCGGTTCCTTCCCGCTGTTCGACTCGATGACATTGCCGTTACTGTCGGAAAGCGTGTACTCGATGCTGACGCGCGAGCCGCGTTGGATCGTATGGCCGCCGCCTTCCTCCTGAGCGAAGCCTTTGCTGAGAACGGCGAGCAGCGCCGTAAGAATGCACAAAGGGAGCGTCTTTTTCATGTCATTACTCCGACGATTCTTCGAATATGCTCAAAATACACGCTGCATGACGGTAGCACAACCAACAGCGCGGGCCCGGCGCCGCGACGCGTGATGCCAGCGCGGCGGGCGACGCAAATTGTGAAAATCAAGCGGCGCAGGCTTAAGCGCTCTAAAAATCCGCGCCGCCTCCGAAGGCCGCGCTGCGTCGAGTGCGGGTCGAGTGAAGTGTTGCCCGTCGTTTACGAGATACGGAGCAGGGCCGTGAACCAAGTCGTGAAGCGGAAGCGGGCGGTCATTGCGGAGCGCGACGATTGGGAAGGAATGCCGGAATGGCGCTGCGCAAGCTGCGGCTGCGAATGGCGCGGCGCGTGGCGACGGTTCAGGATCCGTTCGCGACCATGAGCCTATTTTTCGGCTCCCGAAAGAATCGCCGGGCGCACGCGGCTCCGCGCTTCAGCCTCTAGCCGGCGCCTTGCTCAGCAGGGCCACGTTCTCGACCTCGGGTGTTTGCGGAAACATATCGAACGGCTGGATGAAGCGAACGCCGTAACCGTGCTCGGACAGCCGGTTCAGATCGCGCGCCAGAGTTTGCGGATTGCACGACACGTAGATTAGACGCGGCGCTTTAAGCGCAACCAGCGGCGCGATGATGTCCGCTCTCAGGCCCTTGCGCGGCGGGTTTACGATGACCAGATCGATCGCCGGCAGCGCAAGCGCCGCTTCGCTCAGCTTGGCTCTGGCGTCATCCGCGAAGAAGCGGCAGTTGCCGATGCCGTTGAGCCGCGCGTTTTGTTTGGCGGCCGCAATCGCAAGGCTGCTTTCATCCACGCCCCAGACGAGCGCCGCGCCGCGGGCGAGATGAAGCGCGATGGGCCCGACGCCGCAGTAGAGATCGAGCACCGTCTCGCGCTTTTCCAGCCGCGCCAGCTCGCTTATCGCCGCGTAGATTTTGGCCGCGACGGCCGGATTGACCTGGGCAAACGTTCCGGCCGGATACTTGAGCTTGAGAAACCCGATCCGTTCCATGATACTGTCGCGCCCGGCAAGAACGCAAAAATCCTTTCCCCAGATCACGTTTCCCGCTTCTTCGTTGGTATTTTGCAAAACACCGGCGATGAACGGGAAGCGCTTCATCAGAAGGCGCGCGAGCGTCCGGCCCTCGGCGAACGAGCGCTGCCGCGTCACCAGCGTGAGCAAGATCTCCCTGCGCCAAAAGCTGTAGATAAAGTCGAGATAGCGGAGCTGTCCCCGGTCGGTGACGGGATCGTAGGGAGAGACGCCCAGCGCCGGAAGCTTCTTTTTTAAATAGGAGACCACGCGGTTTACCGCTTCGGGATGGACCGGGCACGAAGAAATGTCGAAGACGCGATGGCTTTCAGGGACGTAGAGCCCCGCGAGGACCGTTTTGCCGGCCTGGCGAACCACGAGTTTTACGCGCGCGCGGTAGCGGAGCCGGCGCGGCGAGGGGACGACCGGCGGCAATTTAAGGCCGGCAATCGCGGGGTAGGCCGCCAGCGCCTCGCTGACGCGACGGTGCTTGGCCGCCAGCTGCTCCGGGTAGGGGAGATCGATGAAATTGCAGCCAAAGCAGCCAGGGTAATGAGGGCAGGCGGGCGCCGCGCGGCGATTGCGCAACGCTGCGGCGCGGCGCCGCGAACGGCGCTGGACGAGCATCGCTCGAAGTATGGCCGATACGCGACAGGGCGGCAACATCGATGCCGCACCGAGAATGGCGCGCTTCGGGGGTTGACGATCCCGCGTGGGTTCGTGGTACAAACGGATGGCGCGCGTTCCCGGTCAACGGGGCGCGCGAGTCCAGAAGCAGTCCAGCGAGAGGAGAGAACACGATGGCCAAAGCGAAAGTCTTTGTTTTTGCGCCGGCGGATCCCACCGGGCAGGCTCACAAAATGCTCGAGGACGCGGGCTGTGAGCTTGTCCTCGGAAAAGCCAATTGGGACACGCCGCAGGGAAACAACGAGCTTGAGATGATGAAGATGGCCGAAGGTTGCGATGCGATGATGGGAACATCAATCCGGAGCACGCCCATCACCCAGAAAATCATGCAGAGCTCGAGCAGGCTCAGGATCGTGGCCAAGTTTACCATCGGGGTCGACGACGTGGACGTGGACGCCGCCACCGAGCTCGGCATTCTCGTGACGCATGCGCCGACGGAGTCGAACTGGGGCGGGGTCGCCGAAGGGACGATCGCCAACATGCTGGCTCTGCTCAAGAAAACCCGCGAGCGGGACCGGTACTTAAAGACCACTTCAGGATGGCGCAACCTCGAGTATCAGGGGACCTACGTCGGCAGCCGCGCGGAAGACGGTTATCCGGGGATCGTGATCGGCATTATCGGCCTGGGCCGAATCGGCAGCCGCGTCGCCAAGCTGATGCGGCCGTGGGGCATGAGGATGATCGGCTACGATCCTTATGTGCCCGACGCAAAGTTCCAGGAATTCGGCGTCGAGCGCGTTCACGATCTTGACACGCTCTTGCGGCAGTCCGACGTCGTCACGCTGCACGTCGTGCTGACGAAAGAGACGCGGCACATGATCGGCGCCCGCGAACTCTCCCTGATGAAGCCGACCGCCATTTTGGTGAACACATCGCGCGGCTTCTGCGTCGACGAAAAGGCGCTGATCGAGGCGTTGCAGCAAAAAAAGATTGCGGGCGCCGCGCTCGACGTTTTCGAGTACGAGCCGCTTGCCGCCGACAGCCCGCTGAGAAAGATGGACGACCGGGTCCTGCTCTCGCCGCACATGGTGTCTTCCAATCTCGGCAGCGGTCTCAAGACCGGTCTTCTCTGGGGCACGCGCTCGGTGCTCGCGGCTCTCCGTGGCGAGATTCCGGACAACGTTTACAACCAAGAGGTGCTCGAGCAATGGCAAAGCCGCTTCGGCGGCAAGAACCTGCTCGCTTGAGGAGCGGCAAAAATGCCGAAACGATGGCAGCCGCCGGATTTTGTCTCGCGGGAACAGTGCCTTAAAGACTCCGACAGCGTGCTGGCGCGCGCTGAGCTGCCGGTGCGTCAGACCGAGGACGTGTTTCGCATCGGCGCGCTCGCGATGGAGTGGGACATCGGCGTGATGGTCTACGAGCCCGAGGATCCCGCGCGCATTCCGGTTGCGCCCGACGGAAGGAAAGCCGGCATTTTTCTCCTCCACGGCGGCTCGGGCGATTTTAGGCAGATGGAACGCGTCGCGCTGCTTTTGGCGCGCAAGTTCGGCTACCGGGTCGTGAGCGGCACGTTTCCGGGGCGCCTTTATCTTCCGGACCCGAGCCGCGACTGGCCGGGCGATACGATCAATCCGGACGGGACCGTGCGCACGCCGATCTGGAAGTTGGGGGAGACGATCGCGCCGGAGGAGTACGAACTTATCCAAGACAGATCGATGCGCAATCGCTACGGCACGCGGACGCTCGCGCGCGCCAAGCGGGAGACAAATTTTTATTATCGCATGGCGGCTTGGCCGGTGGCCTTCGAGGAAGGGATGAAGGAAGCCTGCAGGCGGCATTTTCCTCAAGATCAGTTTTCCATTTACGGCCAGGGCCACTCGACGGGCGGTCCGTTCATCTGCATGCTGTCGCAGCGCATCGCCAACATGGCCGGGGTGCTCGCGACGGAGAATTCCCCGTTCGGCTATCTCTGCGCGGCGCGCGCGCTGTGGGGCGGCAAGATCGAAGGCTACGACGCTGTCAGCGAGGATCGCCAGCTTGCGGATCCCTTCACCGATCTGTACATCCGCACGTGGCGCGATCATGCCCGTTACGCTGGGCCGGAAGCCCTGGGACAAGAGGGGCCCGCCGCTCTTATGCGGCTTCCCGCGCTGATGGAGGATGTTTTCGAATCCTGGGAGCGATCGCGGCGCAGGCCGCAGTTCAAGGCCGAATACATGGTCACCCATAACATCACGCAGTCTTTGACCGCGGCGGCCAAAGCGAGCGCCGAGCGCCTGGAGCTGGACGCGGAACAGACCGACGCATTGATCAAGCTTTACTTGAGCTATACGCGCGAACTTTCGGTCGAGGAGGGAAAACCCGTCCCGCCTTTTCTTTTTGGCATCGCCAAGGACAGCCCCGACCACAGCGCCGATGTTTATCGCGAGGTCATCCTTCCCGGCTTTCAGGCGATGAAGCCTGCGCCCAAGGTAAGCCTCGTCCGCTTCGGCGCCGGCGTCCATCAGTTCTGGACGCCCGAGCCGGGCCTGCCGATGGGGATCGCGCCGGCCGTGGTGCGCACGTGGCACGAGGCGATCGTGGAAGGGTATTTCGCCGCGTAGCGGCAAACGCCTTTTACCGTTTTTCCGCGCTTACTCGCCGATGATCTTTATCAGCACCCGTTTGCGCCGGCGGCCGTCGAACTCGCCGTAAAAGATCTGCTCCCAGGGACCGAAGTCGAGCTTGCCGTCGGTTATCGCGACGACGACCTCGCGCCCCATGATTTGCCTCTTGATGTGGGCGTCAGCGTTGTCCTCGCCGGTGTCGTTGTGCCGGTATTGCCGGATGGGCTCGTGCGGCGCGAGCTTCTCTAGCCAGACTTCGTAGTCGTGATGCAACCCGGATTCGTCATCGTTGATAAACACGGAAGCCGTGATGTGCATCGCGTTGACCAGCACGAGCCCCTCGCGCACGCCGCTTTCGCGCACGGCCGCGGCGACCTCGGGGGTAATGTTGACAAAGGCGACGCGCGTCGGCGTGTTAAACCAAAGTTCTTTGCGATAGCTTTTCATGGTTTTATCCTTTAATGCCCGCCCCGTTCGGCCGCAAGAGTGATGCTTAGGTCGGCTTTGCGCGCAGAAGAGTCGCGCGTTTTGCGAGTCGTTTGTCTGGGGACTTTTTTCCACATTCAGAGCATCGGCAGCATCAATGTTTCGCTGGCAGCGATACAGGAGGAGTTCGGCGCCAGCCTTGCCGCGGTCCAGTGGATCGGCCTGATGGGCGCGATCATGCTCTGCAGCTTTTCGCTCTCGTTCGCGCGCGCGGGCGATCTCGTCGGGCGGCGAAAAATTTTTCGCCTCGGGCTGGTTCTCTACACGTTGGGAGCCGGCCTCGTCGCCGCCTCGGAATCGTTCACGGCGCTCTTGGCGTGGCGCGTCGCGATGGCGCTCGGCTTGGCGATGGCGGCGCCGCTTGCGGGAGCCATTGTCGCCTCGGTCTTTCAGCACGAGCGGCGCGGCCGTGCTCTCGGCGCGCTTGCGGCCGCCATCGCGCTGGGCCGGGCGTCAGGGCCGACGATCGGCGGGCTCATCCTGCAGTACTGGGGTTGTCGGGGGGTCTTTTTGGCGAATTTTCTTTTTGGTATCCCGACGTGCCTGGTTTTGTATTGGGTGCTTCGCGGCCCGGAGGAGCGGCTTGAAGGCTCGCTTGATCTTCCCGGAGCGTTGACGCTGGCGGTCGGTTTTCCCGCGCTAGTCGTCGCGTTGAGCCTCGGAGCGCGCGCGGGCTGGGGATCTGCCGAGATCCTCCTTTGGCTCGGAGTCTCCGCCGGCGGCTTGGCTGCTTTCGTTTACCGGGAGCTGCGCGCGCGCTCTCCTCTGATGAAGCTTTCCTATCTCAGGGATCCTCCGCTCGCGCGGGCGCTTTTATCCCTGGTCCTGGCGACCATGACGTTTTATCCGGTTTCGATCTTCGGTCCCCTGTACCTGCGGCATGTCGTCCGCGCGGCGCCGTTGTCGGTGGGCTTGGCGATGGCCACGCTGCCGCTGTGCACGACTCTGCTTTCGCCGCTAAGCGGTCGTATCGCGGATCGATTCGACGGCAGGCGGGTGGCCTTTTCGGGTCTATGGATCATCCTGCTCGGGATGTTTCTTTACGCGCGCCTGAACGCCGGTTCGACGTTGACGGAGAGCGTTTTTGTGATGGCCGTGATAGGGGCGGGAATCGGGATTTTTGTTCCCGCAAACGAGAAAGCGGCTTTCTCCGCCGCTACGGCGCGGGATTACGGAATGCTGTCTGCGATGCTCACCGCTTTTGGCACGGGCGCGGGCGCGCTCGGAACGGCGCTCGCGGTCGCGCTGGCGGAGGCAGGGAGGGAAGACCGGGCGATCGCCGGAGCGGCCGAATTCGCCGCGCGCCAGCAGTTTGCCTTCTCGTGCATGTTGCCTCTGGCGCTGGCGGCGGTGGCGGTGACGCTGCTCGCGAAGGCGCCGGCGTCTGGTGGTGCGCCGAGGGATTGAGGCGCGTGCGTCAAGAAGCTCTGGCCACGCGGTAGGCAGTTTGCGGCTTGGATTTCTCGACCGCCTGCTCCAGCCACCAGCGCGCGATCTCGCTTCCCGTCGCGAACCATACCCCCGCGTGCTTTTTCATGTAATGGATGAGCTCGCGCAACGCTCTCGCTCTTCCCGGACGGCTCGAGATGTAAGGATGGAACTGAAAAGGGCAGAACGCGGGATGAATCGCGGACTCTTCGTAGAGCTCGTCGAAGTGCGCTTTCCAGATCTCCAGCGCGTCGCTCGGTTTGCCCGAGTCGCGCTGGCCGTAGATTCTGCCGTCGCCGAACGGATGGCGCGGCAGCTCGACGAGTTTGTGCTCGCCCTGGATCCACACAAACGGCAGGTCGTAAGCGAACGAGTTGCTGTTCCAGAGAAAGCCCTGCTCCATGAGAAGCTCGAGGCTGTTCGGGCTTTGCGTGCACGAGCGCCAGCCCGCCGGGCGCTTGCCGGTGCGGTTGAAGATCATGTCGACCGTCCGCTTGATGACGTCGCGCTCTTCTTCCTTCGACAGATCGCGCGCGACTTCATGATGATAGCCGTGGCCCGCGACCTCGTGCCCCTTTTGCACGATGGCCTTTACGGCTTCGGGATATCTTTCCGCGATGGCGCCGCAGGTGAGAAAAGTCGCCCTGACCGCTTCTTCGTCCAGGATCCTGAGGATGCGCCAGATCCCCGTCCTCGGCCCGTACTCGGCTTGCGTCCACTCTTCGTGATTCATTTTGCCGTCGCGGTCCGGCTTCACGTCTTCGCCGCCCTGGAAATCAAACGTGAGCGCCACGGCGATGCGGCAGCCGTTCGGCCAGAACACTTTCTCCTTGACATGCAACTCTTCCATCATCTTCCTCCGGGTGAGGTTTTGTTCAGTTGCGTCAGCGTCATTCGATCAAAGATCCGCCGAGTTTACAAGTACGATATCTATGTTTTCCGCAAAAGAGCACTCAGCCGCCCTCTGATGATTTCTTCCGCCTCAGTGACGATCCGCTCAACGATTTTGCCGGCCGGCTCGATCGAATCGATCAACCCCGCATCCTGACCGAAAAATAGCGGCGCCTCGTCGGGGTCGCCCGCCGCACGCGCCGCGAGCGCGGCTTTGCCCGCCTCCCGGGAACACTGGCGCAGCGCCCATTCCCGTCCCGCCCAGCGCTCGATGAACCTGTTTCGACGCACGCGCGACATCGCCCCCGGCCAGACGCGTCCCGTGGCAATGTCAGGAATCTCGGTGAGCACGGTATCGTGACCGTTACTCAGCACGATCGCTTGCTTGAGGTTGGGATGAATCGGCGCTTCGTCGGTCGCCAGCATGCGCGTCCCCACCAGGACGCCCTCCGCTCCCAGCGCGAGCGCGGCCGCAAGCCCGCGTCCGTCGGCAATCCCTCCGGCGGCCAGTACAGGCAAGGGCGCCACAGCCCGAACCATCATCGGCACGAGAGGCATCGACGCCATCCAACCGACGTGGCCGCCGCCTTCGGTGCCCTGGGCGACGATGATGTCCGCGCCGGCCGCGGCGGCGCTGAGCGCCTGCGGCACCTCCCCGGCCATGAACATCACGATCGATCCCGCGTCGTGCGCGCGCTTAAAATATTCGCTCAAGTCCTGATCCTGGCGCGGCCACGCGAAGGCGACCGCGTTTGGCCGGGCGCGCAGCGTGACAGCGAACATGTCCTCCGAGACAAGAAAAAGGAGGTGATTGATGCCGAAAGGCCGCTCGGTTCTCTCTCGAATGGCAGCGACTTCGGCCTCAAGCTGCGCGGCATTCAGATGCGAGGTTCCGAGCGTTCCCAGCCCACCCGCGTTCGACACCGCCGCAACCAGCGGCGCCGAAGTCGCTCCTCCCATGCCGCCGAGCACCACCGGGTGCCTGATACCGAGAAGCTCGCAAACGCGCGTATGGATCATAGAGCCTCCTGCTTCGTGCTCGCCGAGGAGATTCGCGCAAACGCTACCGCGCGCGGCGCTGTAGCATGCGCCCAAGCGCCGACACGTCCGGCAACTTTTCGAGCCGGTTCACAGCGTCGGTCAGGCGCGCGAGCTTTGCGCGCGGGAGAAGACGGCGGGTTAATTTTTCCGCTTTGGCGTAAAGCTCCTCTCGGCTCAGCGGGTTCTGAGGAGTGCCTTTGAAGTGGACGACGAGCTGGCTGGGCGCGCGGCCGTCTTTCAAGTGAACGGTCACTCGCGCCGCCCGGTCCCAGCCGTTTTTCTCGATTGCCTCGTCGACTTTAAGTTCGACCAGGCGCGTCAACGCGAGGACCTTTCTGTCGCCGAGCCGCTTCTCCGAAAACGACTCGGGATCGCTGGGATCAAAAAACACGCTGAGCGCGACGCAGAACGGGATGCTGTACTGCGCGCTCATAAGATCGCCCGGCGACAAAATATTGTGGTGCGTGACCAGCTTTTCCATTCCCGCGACCGCGATTCTTTGAATGTCCTCCGGCGCAAAGCGGTGTTGTTCCCTGAGCGCCTGCAAGGCCTCGATCGGCGCGTGGGCGTTGATATGGCAGGCGAAACGCTTGATGCAGATATTGAGCGTTTCAAAATCTTCACCGAGACGATGCGTGAGGTAGGAGAGGTCTGGCTCGCGGGAAAATGAGCGGCAAAAGCCAAACTCACCTTCGAGGACGGTTGCGGGGCCTGCAAAACCGCGCCTGGCGAGCGAAGCGGCGGCAATGCCCCCTTCAGCCGCCTTGCCGAGGTGGAGCCGCTTGATCATCGCGCCGTCCACGGAGCGCGAAAACTCGATGAGCCCGCCGGAATAAGAGCCGGCGATGCCGAAAGCGCTCACCAGCGCGCGCTCGTTTAGGCGCAGCAGATAGCCGGCAGCCGCCGCGGCGCCGAAGGTCCCCGTGAGCGCGGGCGCATGAAAGCCGTTCTTTTCGACCGAGTTTCCGGCAGCCACCCCGATCCGGCTTACGACCTCGGTGCCGGCGACGAAAGCCGCCAGGAGGTTTTTGCCGTTCGCTTTGGTTGCTTCGCCGACCGCCAGGGCCGGAATGAAGACCGTGCCTCCCGGATGGACGCCTGCTCCGGGCTGGCGCACGTTGTCCAGCTCAAAGGCGTGCGCCATGGTGCCGTTGGCCAGCGCGGCGTGCGGCGGCGGCGCTTTCCAGCTCTCGCCGAAAACCGTCGAGCCGCCGCGCGCGCCGAGACTGCGGGCGTAACTCACGACGCTGCGGCACCAAGGCTTGGTGGAGCCGTAAAGGGAAACAGCCAGGGTATCCAGGATGCAATCTTTCGCCCGGGCAATAACCTCAGGCGGAATGTCGCGGAACCTTAGCCCGACCGCGTAGCGGGCGAGAGCGCGCGTGGCACCGTCCGTCATCCGACCCGTCGTCCTGAAAAAAAGGTTGAGAGCCGCAAAATAACATCGGCCGGGGTCGGAGTAAACTGCGTGCGTTGGCAGGGCTTGAAGCGGCGTGGTAAGTTCGTTCGTCAAGGACAGCGCCATTTAACAAAGGAGCCAAACGAATGAAAGTGCTAACCCCGGCGGCCGCCAAGAAAGCCGCGGCGCTTCCGGTCGCCAAGCGCCTCGACAGCCTCGAAGGAAAAGTCTGGGGCTTTGTCGATACGAGCAAGGTCAACGCCGATCTCTTCATCGAGAACCTCAAGGCGGAAATCGGCAAGGCGTACCGGCCCAAAGATTTCGTCGTGGTGAGAAAGGAGGCGCCGGGCTTTCCCTTGTCGTCCGAGCAAACCAGACAGCTGGAGGGTTGTAGCTGCGTCGTTTTTTGTTTCGGCGATTGAGGGACCTCCGTGTCCTGGAGTGTCCAGGACGCCACACGGCTCGAACAGCGGGGAATTCCCACGGTGACGATATGCAGCGCGCCGTTTTTGGCGTTGGGCAGGGCGCAAGCGGAATTCTGCAATCTACCGTCGATCCCCTTCGTCAAGGTTCTCCATCCGATGGCGACCGCGTCGCGCGAAACGATTGCGGCGCAGGCGAGTGAGGTTCTCCCCCGGATAGCGGAAGCGCTCGTGGCTTCGGCGCAGGCGCAAGATGAAAAGCCGCGGCCGGCGGAGGAGGAAAACGGATGGCTTGAGGTTCAAGGGGGAGCGGAAGAGATCAACGAGCTTTTCCACAGCCGCGGCTGGACGGACGGCCTGCCGGTCATTCCGCCGACGGAAGAGAACGTTCGCGCCATGCTCTTATCCTGCGGCAACCCCGATGAGGAGCTCGGCCGGCTTCAGCCTGCGATGAATCCTGTCACCCCGAGAAAGGTCGCGATCAATGCCGTGATGGCCGGCTGCGTGCCGGCTTTTTTTCCCGTGGTGATGGCGGCGGTCGAAGGATTGCTGGACGAAGATCTCGCCCTTTACAGCATGCAGACCGCAACGAACGCGACGGCGCCGCTCCTCATTTGCAACGGTCCTCTGGTTACAACCTTGTGCCTGAACTCAGGCGGCAATGTGTTCGGCCCGGGCAACCGCGCCAACGCGACGATCGGGCGCGCGGTGCGCCTGGTCCTGCGCAACGTGGGAGGAGAGATTCCGGGCGTCAGCGACCCTTCGACGCACGGCCAGCCGGGGAAGTACACGTTTTGCATCGCGGAAGCGGAAGAAGAAAGCCCGTGGGAGCCGCTGCACGTGGAGCGGGGCTACGCCAAAACGCAGAGCACGGTCACGCTGATCGGAGCGGGAGGGCCGCAGAATATCTTCACCTACGGCTGTCAAAACGGTAGAGAAGTTCTCGATACGTTCGTCGGGGCGCTCTGCGGGCTCGGCCATAACAACATCATCTTTCCTACCGGCCCGCTTTTTGTTTTCAGCCCGGAGCATGCGAACACGCTCGCGCGCGACGGCTTTACCAAAGAGGACGTAAAACGCTACCTGTTCGAGCGCGCGCGGATCCCGCTTGCGCGCTTTTGTGCGGGGACCCAGCGGGGGATTCGCGAGCGGCGCGCGCGCTGGTTTGAGCTTACCGGCGACTCGGAGCACATCGGTGTCGCCGATCGGCCTGAAGATATTGTGATTGTGGTCGCCGGCGGTCCCGGGATTCACTCGCAGTTCTTGCCGACGGCGTTCACCAGACGGCCGGTAACCAAGGTGATTCGGGAAAAGCGCTAGCCGCACCCGAGCGCGACCGAGGACAGAAATCCACCCGGAACTTGCTGCTTGGCCGCGGAGGCCGGGCTATCCCTGGAGCTCGCGCAGGAGCGGCCGCACGCTGCCTGCCTTCTCGAGCTCGCGAATTTGCCGTTTGAGCCGGTGGGTCTTTTCGTCTCCCCACTTGGGAGAGACCAGGCCGCTGAATTTTTTCTCGAGCTCCTCGCTCGTCATCGGCTCCAGCCAGACCTCCTTCTCAAAAGCGCGCCCGCCGCGCGTCGTCAACCGGATAATGGCGTGCCGGCCGTGCGTGAGGTCCTGCCAGTCGTCCCTGCCGACAAACCGGATCCGCTCGCGCATCTGCTGAACCGCGGGGGCTTGCGCCGCGCCTCCGTCATGAAGCGCGAAGAAGTCCAACTTGCCGTGGACGGCGGCAATCGCGCAGACGACTTCTCCGGAGATGGAAGCGTGGCGGGTTGTCGGTATCCGGTGGACGCTTCGCTTGGGTATCTGGATCTCAATTTCGCGGATGTCTTCCGCTTGGATCTTCTGCTCCGATAAGATGGCGAAAAGCCCCTGCAGGTAGGTTTGGTTGGGACTCCCTACCGGATAGCGCTTGTGCATGACATCCGTGATTGCGTAATAATCTCCCAGACCTTGGGTGAGTTCGTTCGCTACCTCGGGCGAGCCCAGAAACGCGTCGAAGAAGCCGAACTGGCCGTCCAGGATATCGGGCGTGACGTAGCAGCGCTTACGCGCCAGCAGGGCCGCCGTCACGCCGTTTCGGTTAGCCGCGGCAACCTGGAACGTTTTACCCATGTGGCCTGGATCTTTGGTCATGTTGTCGGGACCGGAGGCCTGGTAGGCGGCAAGACCGAGCGCCTTCTGGAGCGATCCGGGATCGAACCCCAGAAGGAGCGCGGCGGTGGCTGCCGAGGTAAGCGCTCCGGCCACGGCGGTATGATAGAAGCGGCGCGCGACGTAATCGCGCTCGCGGTAGAGAATCGTGATCAGGCGCCCGCCGAGCTCGTAGCCCAAAGCGACGGCCCGAAGAACATCGGTTCCGCTGGCGCCCACCCACTCGCCCACCGTTAGCGCCGTCGGCACGGTTCCAGCAGCCACGTGACCGCCGGAGGAACTCAGATGCACGGGATCCACCTCGTCGCCATGAGCCATGCCGCCGTTTGCCATGGCGGCGCCGACGACGCTGCTCCG
Source organism: Candidatus Acidiferrales bacterium (assembly GCA_035559995.1). Taxonomy (GTDB): domain Bacteria; phylum Desulfobacterota; class Binatia; order UBA9968; family UBA9968; genus DATMAM01. The sequence continues at coordinate 267,383 of DATMAM010000031.1, read as the reverse complement.
CCCTTGGTGGCCGACGATGGTGCACTCGGGCCGATCCGACAGCTCCTGCACGAATTCGACGATGGCTCTGACTTCGGGAAGACCGGAGCAGGCGACCATGCAGCCGACGGAGTCCAAGATCACGTCCGCCGTCTTGTGCCGAACTTCGGCCGGCAGTTGCTCGTAACCAACCGAGCACAGCCATTCTGCGATTTTTTCCGTTACGAGCGCGGCAGGCATTGATCTCCTCTGCCGTTCGACGGTCGCTTCGACGGGGATCGCTCGGCCCAAAGCGGTCCGGGGGCCTCCGAGATTCCCGGCGCCGATCCCATTAACGCACCACCTTGACTCCCGCCTCGCTTAGGACCACACGCAACAACTTGGTCTGCTCCTGGAGAAAGTTCGCCAGCTCCTTGTGATTGAGGAAATAGGTTTCCTGCTGGTTTTCCTGCACGTACTTCTTCCAGCGCTCCGTCTTCGTCAGCCGGCCGAAGAGGTTTTCCCAGTAGGAGACCGCGTCGGCAGCAATGCCAGGCGGCGCGATCACCCCGCGCGACTGCGTCAGGATGGGAATGTCAATCCCCTGCTCCTTGATCGTGGGCACGTCGGGGAAGGCGACCAGGCGCTTTTCCGTGAGCGCCGCGATGATGCGCATCTTGCCCGCGCGCACGTATTCGGCCACCTTGTCGGGATTCTCCAGCATCAGGTCCATGTGCCCGCCGAGCAGGTTGGCGACCCTCTCGGAGCCGCTCGGAAGGTTGATGTAAGACCACTGGGCGCCCGTTGCTTTCTGGATGAGCAGGCGAAACATATTGTCCACGGAAGTGACGACCCCGCCGGCCTGCTTGAGCTGCCCCGGACTTTTTTTCGCCGCCTCGACAAAATCCCTCATCGACTTGTAAGGCGCGTCCGCTCTCACGGCGGCGACGCTCGGCTCGAGGACAAGGTGCGCCACGGGCGTCAAATCCATGATCGTGTGCTGCGCCTCTTTCTGGGTCAGTGAAGCGACGATCACCGCCGACGTAAAAAGGCCGATCGTATGGGGCTCGCCCTTTTTCCCGGCGAGGTAAGACATCGCCACTGCGCCCGAGCCGCCGCTCTTGTTGACGACCTGCATCGGCCTGGTATAGAGGCCTTCCTTCTGCAGCATCTCAATCATTGCGCGCCCGAAGAGGTCCGAGCCTCCCCCGGGCGCCGAATGGACGATCATCTCGACCGGTTTGGTGGGCTCAAAAGCCTGAGATGTCGAAATGAGAAGCATCATCGCCAGACAGGCGGAAAATAGAATGGCCATCTCCTCTCCTCCTATGACAGATCTGATCGCGGCGGAACGGTCACGCCCGATGGGGCACGCCGCCGAGCTTGAACGATGGGCATGGCGATCACAAGCATGGACAGCAAAAGCAGCGCCAAAGATATCGATCGGTTGAAAAAGATCGTCGGGCTGCCCTGCGACATGATCAGCGACTGGCGCAGGGCTCGCTCCAGCGGAGTTCCCAGGACCATCCCCAGCGCCAGCGGGGCTACGGGGAAATCGAACTTGCGCATAAAGTAGCCGATAAGGCCGAAGATCCCCATGACCCACACATCGAACATGCTCTGGTTGACGCTGTACACGCCCACGATCGAGATTCCGACAATGACCGGATAGAGCATATAATACGGCACGCGCAGCAGTTGGGCAAAGAGCGGCACCAGCGGGAGATTTAAAACCAGCAGCATGAGATTACCGACGTACATGCTCGCGACAACGCCCCAAAACAGCTCGGGGTGTTCCTGAATGAGCAGCGGCCCCGGCCTCAGGCCCCACTGGAATAGAGCCGCCAGCAAAATCGCCCCCACATTGGAGCCGGGAATGCCGAGCGTGAGCAGCGGAACCAACGCTCCGCCGGCGTCCGAGTTGTTTGCCCCCTCCGGAGCTGCGACCCCCTCGATCACTCCGGTTCCGAACTTTTCCGGATGCCGCGAGAAGGCTTTCTCGATGCCGTAGGAGATAAACGACGCGATCGTAGCGCCCGCGCCCGGGAGCATGCCGATGAAGAAACCCACGAGCGAGCCGTTGACAAACGCAAAACGGCAATCCTTGAGATCTTGCCGATTGGGAAGGAGATTCTTGAGCCCCTTGGGAACCGGAAAAAGCTCGGGTCTTTTTGAGGATTCGAGGTTGAGCATGATCTCGGCGATGGAAAACAGGCCGATGCTGACGACGATAAAGTCGAGCCCGTCGAGCAGCTCCGGCCGCCCGAACGTATAGCGCGACTGGGCCGAGAACAGGTCGGTGCCGATGATGCCGAGCCAGACGCCGACGGCGGCGGAAAGGAGTCCCTTCAGAAGCGAATCGCCGGTAAGATAGGCGACCATGCTCATTCCCAGGAACATCAAAGCGAAGTATTCGGGCGGCGCGAAGCGAAGCGCGAACTGGGCGAGAGGCGGAGCCGCGAGCATCAAAGCGGCGACCCCGAACGTGCCCGCGATAAACGAAGCGATCGCGCTGATGCCGAGCGCGGGACCCGCGCGCCCCTTGCGCGCCATCTGATAGCCGTCGAGGCAGGTGGCGACCGAAGAGGACTCGCCGGGAATGTTGAGCAGGATCGAAGTGGTCGAGCCGCCGTATTTGGCCCCGTAGTAGATGCCGAGGAGCATGATCAGGGCGGTCGTCGGCCGCATGTTCAAGGTGAGCGGAAGCAGTATCGCGACCGTCCCCGCGGGGCCGATGCCCGGGAGAACGCCGACCATCGTGCCGAGAAAAACTCCGGCGAAGCACCAGAAGAGATTGACGGGCTGAAGCGCTATGGAGAAGCCGAAAAGCAAGTTTTGGACGGCTTCCATAGGTGCTCAAAATCCCCAAGGCCCGGCCGGCATGGGAACGCCGAGCGCGAGCGAGAAGATCAGATAGAAACCCAGGCCGCTGGCGGCCGCCACCGCCAAGGCGACCGCGACCGGACGATTCTCCATGGCGAAAACAAAAAAGGCGGTTAAGATCGCAAAGCTCACGTAAAAGCCCAGCGCCGGCAGCAGGCCGATGCCGATCATAATGGCCAGCCAGCTCACGAGAGAGCGGATCTTGACCCGAGACTGAACCGCGCGGGGGCGCTTGCGGGCGGCGGTGAAAATCAGAAGCAGAGACAAACCGGCGATAACCGCCCCGAGCCAGAAGGGAAGAAAGCCGGGCCCCGGGCCGACATCGCTCGTGTACGCAAGATCGAGCGCCTTGAACAGGATAAAGCCTCCCAGGGCGAGCAGGCACGCGGCCCCGGCGAGGTCTCCGTCAAAAAGCGTGTGGAAGCGCTTGGGCATCGGCTTGCGGTGAGAATTTTCGTCCGGCGGTGAGCTGCGGCCGGCTACTGCCATCACGGCATAAACGCAAGTATCTCGCCCGCGAGCTCGTCGGGGTTGTCCTGGTGGATCATGTGCCCGGCGCGGTCGATCACGACCTCGCGGCGATTTTTGATCGCGGCGAGGCGCTGCTGGAGGTCGGGGCGCGGCGTTTGCCTGCTTTGCTTTCCGAAAACGATGAGCACGGGACATTCAATGCGGCGGAAAAACTCCATCGCCTGCTCGGCGTAAAAAGGGATCGGAGAGGTGGTGCGGTGCAGCGGGTCAAACTTCCACGACCAGGTGCCGTTGCCGTTTTGGCGCATGCCCCAGCGCGTCAGCTCGAAGGCGCGCTCGGCGCTCAAGCGCGGGTTGGCGCGGTGGAACCGCTTGGCCGCCTCTTCCAGGCTCGGGTACTCGAAGCTCGAATACTCGACGGTGGTTTCGTTTCGGATCGCTTTCATCTGCGACAGGAATTGCTCCATTCGCTTGGGGGCGTCCGCGAACGTCATGCCGAGGGGCCCCAGGCCCTCGATCAAAACGAGCCGCTTGACCTGCTGCGGGAAAGTGCCCGCGTAAAGGAAAGAGATCGTCCCGCCCATCGAGTGGCCGACGAGCGTCACGGCCCCGGCGCCGAGCGCCTCGACGACGCAATCCAGGTCGTGGACGTAATCGGGAAAATAGTAATACCCGCCGGCGCCCACCCAGCCGCTGTCGCCGTGGCCCCGGCAATCCGGCGCGATGATCCAGAGCGGCCGGTTGGCCCGGCTGTTTAGGCGCTCGACAAGGTAGCTCCAGCTCCGGGCGTGGTCGCGCCATCCGTGAATCAAGATCAGCGGATCGCCGTTGCGCTCGCCCCACTCCAGGCAGTGGATTTTCAGGCCGCGGACGTCGATGAAACGAGATCGGGGGTGGCTCATGCGCGGAGGCTTTCTTTGAAGTTGTTTGGCCGATTGTTTGTAGCTTAACGCCGCGCGCGGTTGCAAGCGCGGCCATCGAGCGCCGGCGTGATGCAGCAAACGCGCGGGCCTATGCTAGGCGCGACCGGCGAGCAGCGCGCGGAGCACAGCGCGATTGGGCGCGCACGGGCGGCATTGTTGGAGATGAGCGATTGCGGCTTCCAAATCCCAGCCGAAGGAGACGCAGAGATACGCCGCCGCCACGGTGGGCGAGCGGCCCGCGCCCGCGGAGCAGTGAAGGTAGACGGTATGGTTGAGGCTCAGGAGTTCGGCGAGCGATGACACGCACGCCGGTAGCTTTGCTTCCAGGTCCGCCGCGTCAAAATCACGCACGGGCAGGCGGCGAAGCTCGATCTCCAATTCCCGGTAACACGAGAGGAGCGATTCCCAATCCAAGCTAAAATGCTGCATGTCGGAGTCGGTTTGTAAATTGAGCACGGCGGAAATCCCGGCGGCGCGCTTCAGCCTCTCGATGTCTTCACGCTGCTTGGGACAGGATCCGACGAACAGCGCGGGGAGGATCCGGGCGTAGTCCACGAATTTTATGTTAGCACCGGCAAGGCCCGAAGGAGAAATCTTTCCAAGATCCGCCCGGGGGTCGAGCGCGGGGGCGCAAGCGCGCCAGCGGGGGTTGATGTTTGACCCGCGATCGGCAACCATGAGCGTCAGGAATCCGGGAGGGGAACGATCCGTGAGCGAGATTCGATTCGTCGATACCACGCTGCGCGACGGCCAGCAGAGCCTCTGGGCGCTCGGGATGAAAACCGGGGCAATGGTTTCCATCGCCGAGCAGATGGACCAGTGCGGCTTTGAGTCGATGGAGTTCTTCGTCACGGTCATGATCAAGAAATATGTGCGCGAGCACAAGGAAAACCCCTGGGAGTGGCTGCGCGAGGGCAGCAAGCGCTTTCGTAAAACCCGCTTGCGCTATCACGGGGGGCTGCATAACGCGTTCGAGAAAATCCCGAGTTGCGTCCTTCGGCTGCTGATCGAGCGCATGGTTTCTTACGGGCTGACGTTGACGCGCACGTCGAACTGCTGGAACGACTTCGCAAGCTTCAAACAAGAGCTGGAAGACTTGCGCGAGCTGGGGATGGAGACGGTCGCCAACCTCATCTATTCCGTCTCGCCGCGCCACACCGACGAGTACTACGCGCAGAAGGCGCGCGAGGCGGCCGCGATGCGGCCCTACCGGATCTGCTTCAAGGACGTGGGCGGGCTGCTCACGCCGGAGCGGGCGCGGACGTTGATCCCGATCATTCTGGCAAACGTCGGCGATGTGCCGTTGGAGTTTCACGCGCACTGCAACAATGGTCTGGCGCCGGTCAATTATCTCGAAGCGGTAAAGCTGGGGATCCAAACGCTCCACACGGCGGTGCCGCCGCTCGCCAACGGCTCCTCCCAGCCGTCGATCCTGAATGTGGCGCGGAATCTTTCGGCGCTGGGGTACACGCCGTGCGTGGACCCAAAAGCGGTGGAGCCGGTGCGCGATCACTTTACCGCCGTGGCCGAAGCGGAAGCGCTTGCGCAGGGAAGGCCGCTCGCGTTTGACCAGTCGGTTTACGCGCACCAGGTGCCGGGCGGCATGATTTCCAACCTGCGCCACCAGCTGCGTGTCGTCGGCATGGAGGACAAGCTCGAGGCGACGCTGGAGGAGGCGGCTCGGGTGCGCGCGGAATTCGGCTACCCGATCATGGTCACGCCGCTCTCGCAGTTTGTCGGCAGCCAGGCGGCGATCAACGTCATCGTCGGCGAGCGCTACAAGGAGGTGACGGATCAAACGATCCAGTACGCGCTCGGGATATGGGGCAAGGAAGGCGCGCTGCTGATGGATCCCGACGTCAGGGACAAGATCTTAAGCCGGCCGCGCGCGCGCGCATGGGAAGGTTGGCAGCCGCCCGAGCCTTCGCTGGCGGAAGTGAGAAATCAGTTCGGGGGTCCGGGCGTTTCCGACGAGGAGCTGATCCTGCGGGTCTACGCCGGCATCGACGCCGTCAAGGAACTGCAGACGCGCGGCGCGCCGAGAGAGTATCTGAACGCGCGCCACCCGCTCGTCGCGATCGTCGAAGAGCTCACCCGGCGCAAGGAATACGCGCAGGTCTATATCGATCGGCCTGAGTTCAAGCTCAGGCTGCAAAGAAGGGGCGCTTAGCCGCCGGCAGATAAGACGGGGACGGTCGGCGAAGGGGCTTTCCGCCGGCGCCGCCCTATCGAGAAGCGGCTACCTTCTCTCTCATCGTCACGAACTCTTCGGCCGCCGTCGGATGAATGCCGATCGTGGCGTCAAACTGAGCCTTGGTCGCGCCGCAGTTGAGCGCGATGGCCAGCCCCTGGATGATCTCGCCCGCGTCGGCGCCGACCATGTGGCAGCCGAGAACGCGATCGGTTTGCCGGTCCACCACGAGCTTCATCATGGTTTGCTCGTCGCTGCCCGTGAGCGTGTGCTTTAAAGGCTTGAACACCGTCCGGTAAACGTCGACCTGCGGGTGCTTTCGCCGCGCTTGCTGCTCTGTGAGGCCGACCGCGCCGACGTTGGGTTGGCTGAAAATCGCCGTCGGCACATTCGTATAGTCGGGCTTTGTCGGCCGGTTGTTGAACAGCGTCTCCGCGACGGCTTGCCCCTCCGCGATCGCCACGGGCGTGAGCTTCAGCCGGTCCGTGCAGTCGCCGACCGCGTAGATGTTTGGCGCGGTCGTGCGCGAGTATTCGTCGACGATCACCGCGCCGGCCTCGTTGAGCTCGACTCCGGCCTTCTCCAAGCCGATTTTGCGCGTGTTCGGCAGGCGGCCGGTGGCGAACATGACCAGCTCGGTTTCCGCCGTGCTGCCGTCGGCAAAGGCGACGCGCTTTCGGCCGTTGCGCCGCTCGATTTTCACGGGCGCGGCATTGAAGCGCAGCGCGACGCCTTTTTTTCCCATCTCCTGAGCGAGAAAGGCGCGCACGTCGTCGTCGAAGCCGCGGAGGAACATCGGCCCGCGGTGAACCTGAGTCACTTTCGCGCCCAGCCCGTGAAAGATTCCGGCAAACTCGACGCCGATGTAACCGCCGCCCACGATGAGCACGCTCTGCGGCAGAGCGGGAAGAAAAAAAGCCTCGTTCGAGGTGATCGCGTGTTCGGCTCCCGGAAGCGGCGGCACGACGGGCCAGCTTCCGGTTGCGAGCAGAATATACTCGGCCGTGTACCGCTCGCGCCCCACGATAACCGTGTGGGCGTCCAGAAGCTCGGCGTGGCCCGGGACGAGCGTCACGCCGGAGTTTTTGAGGAGTCTTTCGTAAACCAGATTGAGCCGCTGGATCTCCCGGTCCTTGTTTTCGATGAGCCGTTTCCAGCTAAACTCGCGCGCGCCGACCGACCAGCCGAAACCGGCCGCGTCGGCGAAATCGAAGCTGTAATGGGCAGCGTAGAACAGGAGCTTTTTCGGGATGCAGCCGACATTGACGCAGGTGCCGCCGAGATAGCGCTCCTCGGCGATGGCGACTTTGGCGCCGTAGGTCGCGGCGACGCGGCTCGCGCGCACTCCGCCCGACCCTGCGCCGATCGTAAAGAGGTCAAAATCGAACGTCGCCATGGGCTTTTCCGTATCGCGTTCGGCGCTTCACGCGCGCGCGCCCTGGCTCATTGCAGCGCTTTTCGCAGCCATTTGCAGGTCCTCGCGAACGCCTGCTCCGCCGCCTTGCGGTCCGCGGCATGGGGGCTGGCCGGATTGTTGAGAAACGCGTGCCCCGCTCCCTCGTACATGTGAATCTCGAACTGTTTGTTGTGCTGGAGCAATGTGGCTTTGAAATCCTCGATTTCCTGGCGCGTGGTGTTGGCGTCGTTGGTGCCGTAATGGCATTGGAGCGGAGCCGCGATCCCTTTGAGCTCCGCGGGATCGGGAAACAGGCTCTGATAAAAGATAACGCCCGCCGCGAAGTGGCGCGACCGGGCAAGACCGTACAGCGCCAGGCCGCCTCCCATGCAAAATCCGGAGAGCGCGATTTTGCTTTTGCCGACGAAGGGAAGCGCGCGCAGATAGGGAACGCTGTCGAGAATCTTCTCGACCGCGCGCTCCACGTCGAGCGATGTCTTGAGGTAGGCGGAGAGGGCGGGATCGGAAGAAATCTTGCCGTGAAACAAATCGGGCGAGAGGCAAACAAAGCCTTCCTGAGCGAATCTTCTCGTGAGCGAGCGCTGCGCGTGGTTAAGGCCGCGATAGCCGTGAAGGAGCACGAGAGCCGGGGTGGGTTTGTGGCTTAACGGCCGCGCGAGAAAGCCGTCGACGATCTCCTTACCGCTCTTGTAGGCGGCGTGCATGGAAACGATCCTTTGCGCCATAGGCTCCTCTTTTATTCGATTCGGCCGGCGCCTGCAAACTTTGGCGGCGCGCTTGTCCTGCGTCGGAGGGCTCTGGTATCAGTTTTCTTGACAGCAGCAAGTGGGAGGTGAGCCCGCATGAAGGGTACGAGCGGAACGGCGTCGGAGAATTTTACGGTTGTGGGCCGGCGGGTCGTCCGCGTGGACGCGCGCGCGAAACTGTCGGGCGAGGCGCGCTACTCGGCCGATTTTCTGGAGGTCGAGGCTTTGCAGGGTAAAATTCTCCGCAGCCCCTACGCGCACGCGGAGATTGTGCGGATCGATCCGACGCCGGCCGAGAGCTTGCCCGGCGTGCGGGCGGTGGTGACCTTCCGCGACGCGCCGCAAAACCCGTTCGAGGAGGGCGACACCGAGCCGCCCCAACCCGTGGCGCCGGTCTACGTCCTGAACTCGGTTGTGCGCCACGTGGGCGATGAGGTCGCGGCGGTCGCGGCGGACACGCTCGAGATCGCGGAGGAAGCGCTAGCGAAAATTGAAGTCGAGTACAGGCAGTTTCCGTTTGTTCTTGACGCCGAGGCCGCCATCGCCGAAGGCGCGCCGGTGGTCCGCGGCGGCGGCACCAATGTCGCCGGCCGAAAGCCGATTTTCTTCGAGCGCGGCGACGCGGGCGCGGGGCTGGCCGAAGCCGATCTTGTGCTCGAAGGAACGTATCGCACGCAGTCGACAAGCCCGCTCTCGCTCGAGCCGCGCTTTTGCGTCGCCCGCTGGGACGGCGATCGCCTGACGGTTTGGAAATCGAGCCGGCACGTTCACGGAGACCGAAACCGGCTGGCGAAGGTGTTTGCGCTTCCGCCCGAGAACGTGCGCGTCGTCGGCATGTACATGGGCGCGGGCTTTGGCAGCAAGGATGAGTCGCGGCTTGCCGCGATCACCGCGCTCGCGGCGCGCAAGGCAGGACGGCCCGTTCGAATCGGCTACACGCGCGAGGAGGAGCTCGCGTTCGGCAAGTGGCGCCACGCGACGGTCACGCGCATCAAAATGGGCCTCAAGCGCGATGGCTCGATTACGGCGATCGATGCTAAATCCGTCTTGAACACTGGTCCTTACGCGCCGGGATTTGGCGTTGCGCAGCGCCTGGGCCATGGCCTCACCTATCTCTATACGACCGCCAATGCCCGCTACGAGGGCAAAGTTGCGTTCACGAACGCGCCGGTAGCCGGTTCATATCGCGGGTTGGGCGCGCCCCAGGCTCACTTCGCGCTCGAGTCGCTGGCGGACGAGGCGGCGGAGCGGCTGGGAATGGATCCGCTGGAGTTCAGGCTGCGCAATCACGTGCGCCCCGAAGGCCAGCCCGGGACCAGGCAGACTCCCGAGGACGAGATCGTCCCGGCGCAGCCGATCGAAGGAGGCATCCCTTTTTCGAGCAACTATCTGAGAGAGTGTCTCGAAGAGGGCGCAAAAAGGATCGGCTGGAAGCCTCGTCCCGGAGGACCGAGAAAATTGTTGGCCGACGGCAAGTACAGAGGCATGGGACTGGCGGCGTGCATCTACAAGACCGGGCAGAACAGCGCGTCTGCGGTTGTGAAGGTAAAGCCCGACGGCACCGCGGAGCTTTTGATGAGCACGATGGAGATCGGGCAGGGCGCCTGGACGATCCTGGCGCAGATTGCGGCCGAGACCTTGGGAATGAAGTTCGAAAACGTAAAGGGCATCTTTGCCGACACGGATATCACGCCGTTCGCGCACAGCACCTCGGGAAGCACGACAACTTTCACGTCAGGATGGGCGGCGCTTCTTGCTGCCGAGGACGCCAAGCGGCAGATTTTTGAGACCGCTTCGCGGCTGCTCGAGGTTCCGGTGGGCGAACTCGAGGCGCGCGAGGGGTTGATTTTCCCAAAGGGCGAGCGCGATCACCATATTCCCATCGGCCACGTGGTGGCGCGCCGGGAGAACCGTCTCGTCGTCGGCAAGGGAAGCCTCAGAGCGGGAAGCAAGACGCACATCATCAACTCTTTCGCCGCGCACTTCGCGGAAGTGGAAGTCGATCCGGAAAGCGGCATCGTCAAGGTTCTTCGCTATGTGGCCGTGCACGATTCGGGGCGGATTATTCATCCGGAAGCGGCCTACGGGCAGATCGTGGGCGGCGTCGTTCAGGGGCTGGGCTACGCCCTCATGGAAGATATCCCGCTCGATCCCGAGAGCGGCGCGCCGATCACGCTGAACCTGGACACGTTCAAGATCCCCAATCTCGTCGATGTGCCGGTTATCGAGCCTGTCTTTCTCAACCGGCCCGACCCGCTCGGCCCGTATGGAGCCAAGGCGCTCGGCGAGCCGCCGCTCGTGCCGGTTGCCGCGGCTATCGCCAACGCAGTCTACGACGCCACGGGCGTGCGCATCCGGGAACTCCCCATCACGGCGGAAAAAGTGCTGGCAGGGATAAGACAATTAAAAAGGAAAAATTAAAAAGTAAAAAAGGAAGAACTGGAAACACAAAGTGGGTGGCGCACGAGTGTTAGCCAAATCAAATTGGGGGAGTCAAACATGAGCCGCATACCTGCGATGACACGCGAGAAGCTGTCAGTTGAAGATCAGGCGACCTGGGACCGCGTGATGAAGGGGCGAACCGGAGGAGGCGGCCCGTACGGAATTTTGATCTACGCGCCCAAGATGGCGGAGCACTTTTCTGCGGCAGAGAACTACTTCCGCCATGAGGGGATGCTCGATACGAAGGACAAAGAATTGATGATATTGGCCACTGCGCGTGAGCTGGGAGCGCGCTTTCCCTGGAGCCGGCACGAGATCCGCGCGCGCGAGGTAGGCGTGCGTCCAGAAGCGGTCGAGGCTTTGCGCACCAACGGATCGCTTGACGCGTTGGACCCACGCGAGCGCCTGATGGTGGAGTTCGCCCGCAGTTTGCTGCGCGAACGGCGCCTGCCCGATGATTTGTTGTCGCGAGCGCTGGCGGAGCTCGGTCCGGAGCGGCTCGTGGAAGCGGTTGGGCTTGTGAGCCACTACAACATGATCAGTTGCGTGGCGAACGTGTTCGGTTTGGACGCGCCTGAAGGCGCGAAGACTTTCTGAAAATTTTGCCTGCGAAGATGAGAGGCTCGGTCCACCGTGTCCTTCTCAACCCGATGGTTATCCGAGGTCGATCTCGACAGTCCCGTCGACCTTAGGTCGCGATCCCTACCCACAGCGCCAACGCTCGGCTCACCCGCAGCATTAAGTCATCCTCTAAGCGGCCAATCGTCTGGGCGATGCGAGCGCGCGATACGGTCGTGACTTTGTCAACCATGAGCTGGGACAACGAACGCAGCCCATTGCCCGGCGACGGCTCCACAGTAAGGCGAAAGAGCGGGGCATCCACGAGCGTACTCGTCACCGGAACAACGGTTAGGCTCGCATGCGTTTCGTTGAAGAGGTCTGACTGCACAATCAGCGCGGGGCGGGGTTTGCCGTAATCGCCGGGTAGCGCAACCACCACGAGATCGCCGCCCTTCAACCGGTCCACCCTTCGGTATCCCGGGTCTCATCAACCCAAGTCTGAATATCCGTCTCGACGCGCCGACCTTTTGTCGCCGTCCGGCTTTGCCTGCGGCACTCCTCCGCAAACCCGCGAGCACGAGTGTCGGGGACCCAGAGCTGCACTAGTCGCAGACCTGCACGCCTCATCCGGGTACGGTATCGCTGTACACTTCGAGCGGTCGAACTGTGCTTTGCCATGACATGTAATATGCCATGCTACGCCGCAATACGCCACAGCGCCAGCACCCTGGAAATTCGCGCCCTGCGCGAGACCCAAATCCAGCCCTAGGTTCTCACTTAAAAAAATTAGTATTGTGTCCTCAGAATTTCGCCCCGGTGATTTATTTTCGCGATCTCGGGCGGAGCTCGGTCCGGAGCGGCTCGTGGAAGCGGTTGGGCTTGTGAGCCGCTACAACATGATCGGTTGCGTGGCGAACGTGTTCGGTTTGGACGCGCCTGAAGGCGTGACGACTTTCTGAGGTCCGATCTGCGGGACCTTCGCCGGACCAGTTTAAAAGGCGTTACTTTGCCCGACGAGCAGCGTCGAGTGCGATGCCGACAAAAAGAAGCACAACGGCAAGCATAAGGACTCCGGCGAGAATTTCGATGGCTATAACCTCCCGATCTGTTCGATGCGGCGCTCAAACGGTTGCCGCCGCGTAAAGCAGCTCACAACCCGTAGCCGATCTCGGGCACATTTCCGATTGTAATCGACACTGCGCTGGCCTATGATCCACTTCGACTATCGCCACGAAGTTTATGAGTCTTCGCAATAAAGCTGCGATCGTTGGCATCGGCGAAACGCCCACGGATCGGCTCGGCTCCAAGCCCGGGGAGCCGCGAAAGTCGACCGCCGCGTATCTCGCCTGGGCGATGCGTCTCGCGTTTGAGGATGCGGGCCTGAGCTTGAAAGATTTTCAAGGCCAGGGGCTTGGCGTGACGATCCCAACGGCCTACCCGCAGCCCTTCTGGCCCGAAGAGGTCGCGGAGATCCTCGGCATCACGCCCGGCTTTCTGCTCGGCGGCGCAACCGGCGGCGCGGGGGCGGTTTCGCTTCTCGGCGGCATGGCCGCGGCGATCGGCTCGGGCGTGATCGATCTTGCTCTCGTCATCGGCGCGGCGGCGCCCTTCTCCGAGCACTGGGGCGGCGGCCTCCAGCCCGCCGACATGCGCGATTGGGAAATTCCCTACGGCACGATGGGGCCGAACAGCAAGATCGCGATGGTGATGCGCCGCTACATGCACGAGTACGGCGCGACGCTCGATCATTTCGGCAAGATCGCGGTTACCGGCCGTTATCACGCGAGCCTCAACCCGCTCGCGTATCTGAGAAAGCCGATCACGATGGAGGACTACAAAGGGTCGCGCCTGGTTGCCGATCCGGTGCGGTTGCTCGACTGCGTGATACCGGCCAACGGCGGCAGGGCTTACATTCTCGCTTCGCCCGAGCGCGCCAAGACGCTCCGCCACAAGCCCGTCTATCTCAAGGGCTTCGGCGAGCGGAGCAATCCTTCCTACGGGCCGCGCGCGGGCTCCGACGCGCTCGTGATCGGCGTCAAGGACGCGGGGCGAGTCGCGATGGAAATGGCGGGCGTCGAGCATCGCGAGATCGATTTCCTGCAGCTCTACGACGACTACATCGTGGTGGTCTACCTTCAGATCGAAGATCTGGGCTTTTGCGCCAAAGGGGACGTGCGCTATTTCGAGCGGACCGATTTTACCTTTAAGGGCCAGTTGCCGATCCAGACGAGCGGCGGCATGATCAATTGCGGCCAGCCCTCGACCGCCGGCGGCATGCTTCACGTGATCGAAGCCGTGCGCCAGCTCCGCGGCGAGGGCGGCGGGCGGCAAGTGCCGGGCGCGAAAAATGGTCTTGTCACCGGGTTGGGTGTTCTCCCGTACGGCAAGAATCTCGGCTGCTGCTCGGCGGCGATTTTGGGAGGCGAAGCGTAGCGATGGCGGAAGGCGAGATAAGAAAACCGTTACCGGCGATCACGCCGGAGGCAAAGCCTTTTTGGGACGCCGCCGCCGAGCAGAAGCTCGTCATGCAGCGCTGCCGGGATTGTAACGCCTGGGTGTGGACGCCCCGCCCGGCCTGCAACGAGTGCGGCGGCGAGAAGATCGAGTGGACGCCAATGAGCGGCAAAGGCGAAGTCTATTCGTTTACCGTGATCCGCCAGATCGCCGGGCGCGCCGCCTCGCCGGCGTTTCAAAACGATATCCCTTACGTCGTCGCGTGGGTCGATCTCGAGGAAGGCCCGCGCATGATCACCAACGTCATCGGCTGCGCGCCCGACGACGTGAAGATCGGCATGAAGGTAGCCGTCGTTTTCGAGCGAGCAGCGAAAGACCTGTGGCTGCCGAAATTCAGGCCGGCGGCGTGAGCGCCGGCGCAGAACAGTTCAAGGAGAAAGTTCATGGCGGGAAGACACGACCACAAACCCTTCGAAGGTCACATGCACGATTTCGAGGCGCACATCAGAGCCGTCGAGGAGGACCTCGAATACTACCGGACCAAGCGGCTCGAGCCGCGGATTTTTCGCCTCATCCGCAGCGGCGACGTGACCTTTTACGATCTTTTGAAGGCGCGCGCGGCGCTCAAGCGCAAAAATCAATTCTTCAAGCCAAGAAAGCCGCAGGGGAAAAATATCGAGGCGCGCGTGCGCCATCTGGAAGAGCGGCTCGACGACTATGTGAAAGGTATCGCGCTGGTTTCGGCGCGCGCGGTCGAATCCTTGGATATGGTGACCGAGGATAGCCGCAAGGAGCGCGGCGATTACGACGAGTTTTTCAGAATCAAAAAGAAGGAGCACAAGGGAACCCTGGAAGAGCGCATGGCCGGTCTCGAGAAAGACTTGAGAGATTACCAGGAGCTGCTCGAAGTCCTGGTCCAGGCGCTGATGGCGCGCAACTGGTGCACGCGCGAGGAGCTGGAAGAGCGCTGGAAGGAGCTAAACGAGCGGCGGCCGTGGAACGGCGGGCTCATTGTCGCCAAGGCCTGGACCGACCCCGCGTTCAAGCAAGCGCTGCTGACGACCGGGAGGGAAGCGCTGCGCGAATTCGGCGTCCACCAGGGAAAGGTCGGCAAGCTGGTGGTCGTGGAGAACACCGACGCGGTTCATCACGTTATCGTGTGCACGCTGTGCTCCTGCTATCCTTACGACATCCTCGGCGACACCCCCTGGTGGTACAAGCACGACATTTACAAAACGAGAATCGTTGAGAACCCGCGCGCCGTTCTCGAAGAGATGTTCGGGCTTAGGATCCCTCCGAGCAAGGAAATTCAAGTCCATGACAGCACCTCTGATATCCGCTACTTTGTCCTGCCGCAGCGCCCCAAGGGAACCGAAGGAATGTCGGAAGCGGAATTGGCCAAGCTGGTGACGGTCGATAGCCTGATCGGCGCGGGAGAGCCGCTGGAGCCGGGAAAGCCGGGCGCGCGGCCGAGCGCGGCGCTGCCGGAAGAAATGCCGCGCGTTCGGCCCGATTAGGATCCATGGAAAACCCAACCGGCAAGTTTAAGGTCGGCGAGCGGGTCGTCGTTGCAAAGGCCAACCCTGGCGGGAACCCGCGGACGCCCGTCTACATCAGAGGAAAGCGCGGCGTGATCGGCGCGGTGCACGGCCGGCTAGAAAATCCGCGCGACCATCGCGGGATTTACCAGCCGCTCTATACCGTTCGATTCGACCTAAGCGAGGTGTCGCCCTGTCGCGACCTGAGCTCGGTGTGGGTCGACGTGCACGAAGAGTGGCTGAGGCCGCTCGGGGCGGAGGAGTAGCGGCGACCCTCGACCGTAGCGGCTTGCGGCCCGGGACGCGCGCGCAGGTCCTTCCTACAAGATCAGAAATTCAGTCCGAAGAACTTCTTCGCGTTATCGAGCATGATCTTTTGCCGCACCTCGGGCTTGATGTTGAGCTGAGCGAACTCTTCCAGCCAGCGCTCCACGCCCATCGACGGCCAGTCCGAACCGAACATCGCTTTGTCCTGGAGAATGGTGTTGATGTACTGGACCAGCTCGGCGGAAAAGTACTTCGGCGCCCAGCCCGAAAGGTCGATGTAAAAGTTGCTCTTGTGGCGCGCGATCGCCAGGCTTTCCGAGCCCCAGGGCCACGAGGGATGAGCCGAGATGATCTTCAGCTCGGGAAAATCGGCGGCGACGTCGTCGAGATGGATCGGCTGCGTGTACTTGAGCTTGGTTCCCATGCCGCCCGGCGTGCCCGCGCCCGCCGCCGCCATCCCGCTATGAAAGAGAATCGGCAGCCCCTGCTTCTGGACCTCCTCCCAGAGCGGGTAGAAGCGCGTGTCGTTGGGAAAGAAATGCTGCCGCGCCGGGTTCAGCTCGCCGACCCCGTGCAAGCCCAGGTCCTTGATTCGTTTGATCTCCTGTAAAGCGATCTTGCCTTGCCACGGGTCGATCACGCCAAAGCCCATGAAGATGTCGGGATACTTGCGCACGTAGCTAGCGATGTGGTCGTTCGGCACCGGCGTCAATCCCGTGACCGTCACATCCGTCGTGTTCATGATCACGGCCATCATGTTGCGCGATCGGTACTGCTCCGCCATCTCCTCCATCGAGACGGGCTTGCGCTCCCTGCCGAAATAGCGCGCCATCTGCTTCGGCCGGTCGCCTTTGGAGCTTAGCGTGAGCTCGTCGCAGAGGTGCACGTGCACGTCTATCGCTTTGACTTCCATAAAATCGGTTCCTCCTTGATTTATCGGCTACCGTATCTCAGCGCTTTTGCGGGAGGCGAGCCTTTAGCCCAGTAGGGCAGACCTCAAGCGCTTGCGGCGCCAGCGCTCTCGCCGCGCCTCAGCACCAGCTTGAGCCCGGGCTGGTCGATCGAGATCTCCTGCGAGCCGTTGTGCTCCAGCAGCTCCCGCAGCAGCAGGACGAGCGGATGCGCCGCGGTGAGGTACTCCTGGATCGGACCCGCCTTGCGCATCGCCTCGATATCCTCCCGGTGCACGACCCAGCGGAGCAGCAGCTCTTCGTCGGAAACCCCGGGGCCGCCGATTTTGTTCCGAACCTCTTGGATCGAAGGCTCCTCGGGCTCGATCGCGGCCAGCTCCTTTGCCCGCGGGCGGCTGAGAATCTTGTCCTTGACGTTCGGGTCCATCGTGAGCGCGCCTTCCTTGCCCCAGCGACCGAGAGCGTACTGAATCGCCTGATCGGTGACTTCCTTGTAGCGCTCGCCGACGATCACGTTGATCGCCGCCTGGCTGCCGACAAACTGAGACAGGGGAGTGACCATGATCGGATAGCCGAATTCCGCGCGCACGCGGATGCACTCTTCGAGCGCGGCCTCGAGCTTGTGCTCGAGCCCGACCTTGCGAAGCTGGTGGCGGAGATTCGAGATCATGCCGCCCGGGACCTGATGCTGGTACTGCGTGTAGTCGTACTCGGCGGGCGTTCCGATCGGGAGCCCTTCGCGCCGCGCAACGACCTCGAAGTGCTGGGAAACGGGCTTGAGCACTTCCTCGTCGATCGCCGGTGTGTAGCCCAGGGCGCGCGCATTTTTGGTTACATTGAAGATCGACGGATTCGACGCCGCGTCCGCCAGCGGCGGGACCGCGGTGTTGATGTTCTTGACGCCGAGCTTCATCGCTTCGAGCGCGCACAGCGGGCCGAGGCCGGTGGTGCAGTGCGTGTGCAGCTCGAGCGGCGCGCCGCCGCCGTTCGCAAAGATCAGCGGCACCAGAGCGCGCGTGCGCTCGGGCGTTAACAGGCCGCCGGGGTCTTTGAGACACAGGCGGGGCCTGCCGAGCGCCGCGGCCTGACGGGCCTTTTCGGCGTAGTATTCGTCGGTGTGCTTGGGCGAGACGGAATAGATCAGGTTTACGATCGGCTCGAGCCCGGCGTTGCGGGCGATCTCCACCTTGCGCCGCCAGCTCTCGGGATCGTTCCACTCGTCGGAGATGCGCGCCTGGCGCATGCCGTTGGCGGCCATGCGCTCGATGAAAAGCTGATAGACCGAGACGGGCGTGAGCTCGAAGGCGTTCACGCGCCCCGCGATTAAACGGAGAGGCGTTTTCTTGATCCGCTGCGCGACCAGGCGGACGCGCTCCCAGGGATCTTCGCGCAGCTCGCGGACGCATTTTTTCAGGTGCGACGCGGAAATGAGCTCGATCGCCTCGAAGCCCGCGTGATCCATTCTTTCCGCGATCGGCAGCATCATGCCGGTCGTCATGTTTTCCGCCCACAGGCTCTGATGGCCGTCGCGCAAGGTCGTATCAACGAAAATAATTTCGCTCATCTTTTTTACCCCGCCGGAGCAGAAAGGGTCGCTAAATTTCTTTCCAACCAGGTCGTGTTGACGTCGGCGTTGACGTAATCCGGGTGGTCGATAACGGCACGGAGAAACGGGATATTGGTTTCGACCCCGTCGAACACGAAGCTAGCGAGCGCCTCGCGCATGCGGCTGAGCGCCTCGGCCCGCGTCGGCCCGTGAGTGATCAGCTTCCCCATCAACGAATCGTAAAACGGGGGAATGACATAGCCGGCGAAGCAGTGGCTGTCGAGGCGCACGCCCTCTCCCGTCGGCGGTTCCCATCGCGATAACAGGCCCGGCGACGGGCGAAAGCCGTGCTGCGGAGACTCGGCGTTGATGCGGCACTCGATCGCATGGCCGGTAAAGCGCACATCGGACTGCGAAACCGACAGCGGCTCGCCGCCCGCCACGCGGATCTGTTCCTGGACAAGATCGACGCCCGTGATCATCTCCGTCACGGGATGCTCGACCTGGATGCGCGTGTTCATCTCGAGGAAGTAGAAACCCCCGCTGTCCCGGTCGAAAATGAATTCCACCGTCCCTGCATTTTCGTACCCTATTTTTTTCGCCAGCGCCACCGCCGCGAGGTGGATCTGCCGCCGCCGCTGATCGGGGAGGTTGGGAGCGGGGGCTTCCTCCACGATCTTTTGGTGGCGCCGCTGAAGCGAGCAGTCGCGTTCCCCGAAGTGGATGACGTTTCCGAATCGATCGCCGAAAACCTGCACCTCGATGTGCCGGGCGTTGGCGATGTAGCGCTCCATGTAGAGGGTGTCGTCGCCAAAGGCGGCGCGCGCCTCCGCGCCGGCCGTGGAGAAGGCCTCCGCCAGTCCCGCTTCGGACGAGACGATCTTTATGCCGCGCCCGCCGCCGCCGGCCGCCGCCTTGAAGAGAAGCGGGAAGCCGATCTCACGCGCGGTGCGCAAGGCTTCCTCGAGGTTGTGGACCTTCATCGAGCCGGCGGCGATCGGGATACCGTTTTTGGCCGCGAGGGCGCGCGCCTCGAGCTTGTTTCCCATCAGGCGAATGCTTTCCGCGCTCGGGCCTATGAATCGGATGCCGTGCTCGGCGCAAGCCTCGGCCAATTTTGGTTCCTCGGCGAGAAAGCCGTAGCCCGGATGGAGCGCGTCGGCGCCGGTGCCGAGCGCGGCGGACACCAGAGCTTCTATCTTGAGATAGCTTTCGGCGGCGCGCGCAGGGCCGATGCACACGACGCGATCCGCCATTTGCGCGGCCATGCTTTTACGGTCGGCTTCGGAAACGGCGAGGACGGATTGGAGCCTGAGGGCCTGGCAAGCTTTGATGACACGGACGGCGATCTCACCGCGATTTGCGACCAGGACGCGACTGATGCTCATCCCGCGCTGCCCTTTTGTGCTGCGCTCGCGCCCGGCGTGACCATGAACAGCGGCTGGCCGTACTCGACGAACGCGCCGTTTTGGACGCAGATCTCGGTGATCGTTCCAGCGACGCCCGCGGTGACCGCGTTGAACACCTTCATGACCTCGATCAAGCCGACGGTGGTATCCTCGTTCACAAAGTCGCCGACATTGACGAACGGCGGCGCTCCCGGAGACGGCGCCGTGTAGAATGTTCCGACCATCGGCGCGGTGATCGGCACGCCGTCAGTTCTCCGCTGAACCTCTTTCGGCGGCAAAACGCTCGGTTCGCTTGCCCGGGGAGCGGCGGGCCGGGGTCTTTCCGCCGCAACCTGCCTTTCGGCCTCTTGGGCCGCGGACGAGGCAGGCTTGTATCCTCCCTTGCTGACCGTGAGCTTGAGATCGCCGAATTCAAGCTGAAGAAAATCGAAGCTCGAATTTTCGAAGAGCTTCATGATTTGCAAGATATCGTCCTGAATGAGCTTTGTAATCTTGATTCCTCCTTACGGTGCCGTGATCGTGCCGCGCTCGGCCCGCGCCTGTGGCGGGCGCGGGCGGGCGCAGCGCGGCGTTAGCATCTCAGCATTTTTGTGGTTGCTCTCTTTTTCTTTGACCCTCGCTCGAACCGTACCGGAGCCGGACGGCCAGCGCGAGAGCAAAGAGGTCGGCGAGCGCGCCGCGTACAGCAAGAAATTGGACGCTTGTCCTAGTCGCTTATAAAATCCGCACGATCAGGTCAAGCCGCACAAACAAAAAGGGCAGGCTTAAAGCCTGCCCTCGGCGCTTTACGACGGGGAATGTCGGCGTTTAGCTCACCACGAGCGGTCCCACCAGCTGTAAGGCCACCAAGAGCTCCGGCGGCCATAGTAGTAGTCATCGTCCCAGTGCCGGTATCCGTACGGCCGGTAACCGTAATCGCTGTCGTAGTAGCGGCCGGCACGCCAGCGATACTGGTCCCGCGTGCGGTAATAGTCGTTGAGCTCGCGGTTTAGGTCGCGCCGTGCGTCGACGACATCGCGCCAGCTCTCCCGAACTTCCGCTCGGTCGCGGGCGATCTCGCCTCGTCCTGCTCCGTTCCGCAGATCCTGCCGGAGCTCCCTTCGGTCGCGCTCCAACTCCCGGCGCGCGTCGCGGTACTTCTCCCAACTCTCGCGCACCTCGGCCCGGTCCCTTCTCAGCTCTTGCCTGAGGCTGTTCAAGCCGCGGTGATCCGCGCGAGCCTGACCCGCAAAGATCAACGCTGAAGCGCCCACGGCGCCTGCGACCAGAAGAACTTTAGCCAATTTCATAAGACCTCCTTTTTTTCGCGAGACCCTCACGCGTCTTGCTTCCGAGCCGGCGAGAAAAATTTTCGCCTTCATGGTAGTTTCTTCGCAAACTCCCTCCTAGAAATCACCGGATTCAAAGGGCCTCGCATCATGCAAGGTAGGCTTGGCAATAACCGGGCCAAAAAAAGTTCCGCGAGCGATGAGCGAAAGCGCGTCCGGTTGCTGCTGGCCAGGCTGGCCGCGATCTATCCGGAAGTGAGGTGCTTTCTCGAGCACGAAAATCCGTTCCAGCTCCTGGTCGCGACGATTCTTTCCGCGCAGTCCACGGACGAGCAGGTCAATCGGGTCGCGCCCCGGCTCTTGCGGCTTTTTCCCACCCCCGAAGCGCTCCGTGACGCGCCGGTCGACAAGCTCGAAGGGCTCATTCGGTCGTTGGGGCTCTTTCGCGCCAAGGCGCGCGCGCTCAAGAAGATGTCGGCTGAACTCGTGGAGAAGTTCGGGTCGAAGGTGCCGCCGACGATGCAGGAGCTTACGCAGCTTACGGGCGTGGGACGGAAAACGGCCAATGTGATCCTGGGCTATGCTTTCGGCACTCCGGGCATCGTCGTGGACACGCACGTCAAAAGGCTGGCGGGCCGACTCGGGCTGAGCGCGCACGCCGAGCCGGAGAAGATCGAGCGGGACCTGATGAAAATCATCCCCCGGAAGGAGTGGACGAATTTCTCGCACCGGCTTATTTTGCACGGGCGCAGGGTGTGCCACGCGAGAAAGCCGCGCTGCGAAGAATGCAATCTGCGGCATCTTTGTCCCTGGGAGGGGAAGCGGGTATCGTGATCCACGACCCACGAGCAACGACCCGCGACCCACGAGCACGATCCACGAGCAACGAGCACGAGCAACGACCCACGAGCACGATGAAACGTAGAATTCTCCTCGTTAACCCGCCCGTCTTCGATTTTTCGGCGTACGATTTTTGGCTCAAGCCTTACGGCATGCTTGAGGTCGCGGGATGGCTCAGGGGTGAGGCGGACTTTGCTCTGTTCGACTATCTGGACCGGCTCGATCCGCGCGTGCCGCCCGGCCGATACCGCGCGGACGAGTGGGGCAGGGGAGAGTTTTATTCTCAACTGGCGAAAAAGCCCGCTCTGTTCGACACGATCCCGCGCCACTACCGCCGTTACGGGCTTCCGCGGCGAGCGTTCCAGGCGTTTCTCGAACACGAAGCCCCGTTCGACTACGCGCTGGTGCAGACCGGGATGACGTACTGGTACCCCGGCGTGCGCGAAGTGATAGCCGATCTGCGCGCGCTCTCGCCGCGGACAAAAATTATCCTCGGCGGAGTGTACGCGACGCTGTGCAACGATCACGCGCGCGCCTCGGGCGCCGATCTGGTCGTGAACGGAATGGATTTGGATCCTTTGTGGAAATACCTGAACCTCAAGCCCAGGCGAGACATGCCCGCGCTGTGGGAGTTGTATCCGAGGCTTCGGACCGGCGTACTCAAGCTCGCCGACGGCTGCCCGTTTCGCTGCACGTACTGTTCCGTTCCCCAGACCTATCCAAAATTTGCGGCGCGCCCGCTCGAGCGCTCTTTGCGCGAACTCGAACTGCTGCGCGCTTGTGGCGTGGAGAATGTCGTTTTCTATGACGACGCCCTGCTCTACCGGCCGCAGGAAATTTTGCTCCCGTTTCTCCGCGAGGCCGTAAAGCGCGGCCGGCAAGTTAAGTTCCACACGCCCAACGCGCTCAACGCCAGGTTCGTTACGAAAGAGCTGGCCGCGCTGATGGCAGAGGCCGGTTTTGTCCATGTGTACCTGGGATTCGAGAGCAACGCTTACGTTTGGCAGAAAAAAACCGGCGGCAAGGTCTACGCGCACGAACTGGCGCGCGCCGTCGACTACCTGACGGCCGCCGGAATGGACGCGCGGCACATCCACGCCTACCTGATTGTCGGTCACCCGCAAAGCCGCGACCAGGAGCTCGAGCAATCGATGCACTACGTAAACAGCCTCGGGATTCGCGTCGTGCTGTCGGAGTTTTCGCCGATTCCCGGAACGCCGGACGGCGAGCTGTGCCGCGATCGGGTCGATCTGGCGGAGCCCCTTACCCACAACAAGGCGGCCTTTACGATCCGGTCTTTGGGCTGCGCGGAAATCCAGCGGCTCAAGAGCCTGGCCGCCGCGCTCAATCAGCGATTGACGTCCCCGGCGCGTGCGCTAAGATTGGCCGGCCAGCCAGAGAATCTCGAGCGCGACCAAAGGAGCGAATCTTATGCCTGACGATCTCATTTCTCGCTTGCGCAAGCTGGACACGTGCGCCGTTTCCGACGCTCTCGATCGCCTGCAGCTCAAGGGCGCAACCCTCGGCATCCGGCCGGTGTGGCCGTGCGCGCGGATCGCGGGCCGGGCCGTGACGGTCAAGATCAAGCCCGCCGGCTTGCAGAAGTCGAAATATCACCTGGGCACCCCCGCCATCGAAGCGGCGAGCGCCGGCGACATCATCGTCGTCGACAGCGGCGGCAGGCCGGATGTTTCCGCGTGGGGGGGCTTGCTGTCGCTTGCGGCGAAGATGAAGGGCCTAAGCGGCGTCGTGATCGACGGCGCGTGCCGCGACGTCGATGAGAGCAGGGAGGTTGGCTTCCCGGTTTACGCGCGCGCGGTTGTGCCGGTGACGGCGCGCGGGCGCATCATGCAGGACGCGTTTAACGTCGAGATCCAGTGCGGCGGAGTTCAGGTGCATCCCGGCGATCTGGTGATCGCGGACGGGAGCGGCGTCGTCATCGTGCCGCAGGAAAAGGCGGAGGAGGTGATCGGCGAAGCCGAAGCGATCGCGGCGCAAGAGGCGCGCATGGCCGCCGAGATACGAAAGGGGCGCCCGGTCGTCGAAGTGATGGAGAGCCTGGGATATGAGGCGATGCTCAACAAGGCGGAGCAAAGCTAGTTGGGAGGTTCGAAGCGATGCGTTCAAGGCGCACTGCGCGACGGGCAAGAGCTGGCTTGGGGAGCGCGCTGATCCTCGCCTTGGGTTTTCTGTCGCCGCGCGCTTACGGCGGGGAGCCCAAAAAGGATTGGGAAGCGGAATGGGAGAGAACCCGCGAGGCCGCCAAAAAAGAGGGCCAGGTGTCCGTGTACTTTTGGCAAGGCGGACAGTTGGAGAAAGCCATCCTCGCCTTTGAGAGAAAATTTCCCGACATCAAGGTGAACGCTGTCGGGGGAAGGGGTTCGGGATTTGTCGTGCGCATTACCAGCGAGATGCGCGCGGGCAAATACCTCGCCGATGTGTGCATCTGCGGCGTTACGTCCCCGTACGCCGTGCTGCACAAGAAGGCAAACGCCCTCGATTCGATCAGGGCGTCTTTCATCCTCCCGGACGTGACCGACGAGTCGAAGTGGTGGGAAGGAAGACATCACTATCAAGACCCGGAGCGCCAGTTCATCTTCGCGTTCTGGGGCCGCCCGGCAGCGACACGCGTCTCGTACAATGTCAATCTGGTCAATCCGCGAGAGTTCAGGTCTTACTGGGATCTCGTCCAGGACAGGTGGAAGGGCAAAATCGTCTCCATCGACCCAAACGAGTCGGCCGGCGGCTGGCGCGGAATTTACTACAAGCCGGGGCTCGGCGCCGACTTCCTCAAGCAACTTTTTGGCGCGATGGACTTGACGCTCACGCGCGAAGATCGCCAGGCCGTCGACTGGCTGGCGGCGGGGAAATTTTCGCTCGGATTATTTCTCAACGCGGTTCCCCAGGCTAAAGGCCAGGGCCTTCCCGTCGACGAATTTCGCGACCACAACTTTAAGGAGCCGCCCAATCTCGACACCGGGCCGAACGGAACGATCGCATTGATGAAGCACGCGCCCCATCCGAATGCGGCCAAGATTTTCATCAACTGGTTTCTGTCGCGCGCAGGGCAGACCGTGTATCAGGAGATTATGAACACGCGCTTTGACTACGTGGAGTCGATGCGGGAAGACATTCCCAAAGACCCGATCCCGCCCGAGTACCGGCGCAGAAAGGGCGTGCGTTACATTCCGATGTTCATGCCGGAGTACATGGACGCCGATCCGGTCCTGAAGCTTTACCGTGAAGTTACCAAGCGCTGAGGCGGAGCGATGCTGAGCAAAAGGGAAAATGAGAGATTGACCCGCGTGGGCCCGGGAACGCCGGCGGGGGAGTTGCTGCGCCGCTACTGGCACCCGGTTGCGGTGGCCGCGGAACTCAAAGAAAAACCGATCAAGCGCCTCCGTATTCTCGGAGAAGATTTGGTCTTGTATCGCGGCGAAAGCGGTACCTACGGCCTCGTCGAAGAGCGCTGCTGCCATCGCGGCGCTTCGCTCGCCTACGGGAGAATCGAGGGCGATAACATCCGCTGCCCGTATCACGGCTGGCTTTTCGCGCCGAGCGGCAAGTGTCTCGAGCAACCGGCCGAGCCGGCGAGCAGCACCTATAAAGACCGCGTGAGGCAGCCCGCCTATCCCGTGCAAAAAATGGCCGGCCTGCTTTACGCGTACCTCGGCCCCAAGCCCGCGCCGCTGTTGCCGCGCTACGACGTGCTTGTACGAACCGACGGCCAGCGGCGCCTGGTCGTGCTGCCGCAGCTGGATTGCAACTGGCTGCAGCCGATGGAGAACTCGGTCGACCCGACACACAACCATTATCTGCACAGCCAGCGCACGGGAAAGCCGGTCCACGGCGACCGGGAAGCGGAGATCGCAAAATACGATTTCGAGCTCTTCGAGCACGGCATCATGAAGAAGCGCTTCGCCAAAAACGGCGACGGCAAACTCGAGGTCGTGAACCAGCACCCGCTCGTCTTTCCCAATATGCTCAGGCAACACCACGGCAAGGAGCATTACATTCAATACCGCGTGCCGGTCGACGACACGCATACCCTATTTTTCGAAGTTTACTTTATCGAGTCCGCCGACCGCGGGCGCGTTGACCCGCTCGAGGATCCTCCGGTGGAGCACGCCGCGTACCACAAATCGGCGGAGGGCGTTTATCGGATGGACAAAGTCTGGATGCAGGACTACATGGCATGGGAGACGGCCGGGCCGATTTACGATCGCACGCGCGAGCATTTGGCAAGCGGGGACAGGGGTATCTTGATTTTCAGGAAGCTCCTCAAGTCGGAAATCGACAAAGTGAGGCGCGGGCGTGACCCGCTCGGGGTCGTGCGCGATCCAAAGGCAAACGAGCTCATCCGGTTTGACACGATTACGGACACCCGCCGGGAGGTATGGAAAGGACGCTGAGACTGGGCATCGCCGGTCTCGTTAACGCCGGCCACGCGGTGCTGCGCTCGCTCGATAAGGTGAGCGGCGTAAGGCTCGCCGCCGTTGCGGGCGTGAGGGAGAAGGCGCTGGAGAAGCTGCGCGCGAGCCATCCCCGGTTCGCTCTGTTTACGAGCGTCGCGGAAATGTGCGCGCGCGCCGCGCTCGACGCGGTCTGGATCGCCACCCCGAACGCTTGCCACGCCGAGCACGCGATCGCCGCCGCGGACCACGGCAGTCCGGAAGGGAAGAGATTCTTTGCCCGCCGTTTTTGGATCGCGCCGCGGAGCTCTTGAAGTTGCGCGATGCTGTAGGCGACAATAAGCCGGTTTTCACGGACGGAAAGTGGGGCAAGGCGACCTTGGAGGTGCTTCAGGCCATCCTTCAGTCGTCGCGCGAGAAGCGCGAGGTGCTTTTGCGCCACCAGGTTTCGTGCACTTGAGCTTTAAGCGGTCGCTCCAGGAGGTGAAAGTATGCTTAGCTGCGAAGAGAATGAAAAATTGACCCGCGTCGGGCCGGGCACTCCGGCAGGCGAGCTATTGCGCCGTTACTGGCATCCGGTCGCGGTCGCGGCGGAGCTAACGGAAGAGAAGCCGATCAAAGCGGTCAAAGTTCTCGGCGAAGAGCTGGTCGTGTTCCGCGACAAATCGGGAAGGTACGGGCTTTTGGGCGAGCGCTGCGCGCACCGCATGGCGTCGCTCGCCTACGGGCGAACCGAGCCGGACGGCATCCGCTGTCCCTACCACGGGTGGAAATTCGACGTCAGCGGGAAATGTCTCGAGCAGCCGGCGGAGCCGCCGGGAAGCACGTTCAAGGAGCGCGTGCGCCAGAAAGCGTATCGCGTCCAGAAGTTGAGCGGGCTTCTCTATGCCTACATGGGCCCCGAGCCCGCGCCTTTACTGCCGCGCTGGGACGTGCTCGTGCGCGAGGACGGAAGGAGATGGATCCTGAAAGAGTCGATCATCGACTGCAACTGGCTGCAGGCGATGGAAAACTCGGTGGACCCGGCGCATCTTTTCTGGCTGCACGGCGATTCGGGGCATCTGGGGAGCCACATGAAAGAGTACCGGGAGCAGCGCGAGTTCATACTCTTTGAATACGGCATCATGAAAAGGAGGACGACGCCGGGGAAAAACCCGGGCGATCCGCCGATGGTCGACGAGCACCCGCTTTTGTTTCCCACGATCCTGCGCCACGTCGCCAAATCCAAAAACGGCGCCATCCGGCACGATCTGCAAATTCGCGTGCCGGTGGACGATTACCGGACTCAGGTTTTTCGCGTCAATTTTGAGCCTTCCGAGAGCGCGCGGAGCCCGGAGGACGAGGACCCGCCGTTCCAGTACGTGCCGCTGAAAAACCACAAGGGCGAATACGACATGACGCTTGTCGCCGCGCAGGACTCCATGGCCTGGGAAACGCAAGGGCCCATCACGGATCGGACTCAGGAGCACCTGGGCGTTTCGGACGAGGGGGTTATCATGCTGCGCAAGCTTCTGAGCGAGCAGATCGACATCGTGGCGCGCGGCGGCGAGCCGATGGGGGTCATCCGCGACCCGGCGAAAAACAGGATCATCGAAATCGATGTCGTAAACGAAAGAATCGGCCTGTACCGCCGCCGCGAGAGAGCGGATAGAGCGCATGAGAGGCCGGCATTCGAATTGGCCTGAGCTTTGCCGGAATGCGGCAGCGCGAGGCGACTTTGAGGATCGGGTATTTGCAAGAAAAGCGCCCGTGCGTCAACGAAGCGTAGGCCATCCCTACCCATTCCCGTTGTTTGCCTTGCTTTTCTCGTAACGACCGCGAAAAGACCCACAGAGCCCGCGTCCTCATGAGTCTCTGCGCCATGCGCCGAGGCCGAAGCCCGCGGTCTTTGTCATCCTGTCTTTCTCCGCGAACGTAAAAGAAGCTACGGACCGACGGAGAAAGCCTCAAGCTACCTTGTCCAGAGCCGCACCGGGCGCTACGATTCTTGCAGGCGCGTCCTTGCGTGCCGTTGACAGCGCGTAATTTTTGCCGGCGTAAAATCGTTGCGTGAGGTGACGGTGGGCTCAGCTCTCCGCGCGTTGCTCAGAAGGTCCCGATATAGGGACAGAAGAAAGCCCGCGCCACGAAAAAGCGATGGACAACGGAAAGGAGGACAAAACCCATGATCGACGCTGTGGCCGGCGAAGCGCATTTGGAAGCGATCATCGACGCCACATTGGCGGACAGTTTTCCCGCGAGCGATCCGCCGTCATGGACGCTGGGGCGGGAAAGGGAGAAACGGCCGGATCGCACCCGACAGCCGCACAAAACAAAAATCGTAGGAGGAAGTGAGATGAATTCCAATATCGGGCTTTCCGCGGAGCAGCGCGAAGGCGTGGCGAAGATCCTCAACGCGCTTTTGGCCAACGAATACGTCCTTTACACCAAAACCCGAAACTATCACTGGAACGTGACCGGCCCACAGTTCAACGACCTGCACAAATTCTTTGAGGCGCAATACACCGAGCTGAATGAAGTCATCGACGACGTCGCCGAACGGGCCCGCTCTCTCGATCAGTGGGCGCTCGGAACGCTGGCGGAATTTTCACAGCACAGCGCGTTGCGCGAGCATCCCGGCCAATATCCGAGCGCGCGGGAGATGATCGCGAACCTGCTCGCCGATCACGAAATCATCATTCGGCAACTCCGCGCCGATCTGGAGACCTGCGCGGAGAGATATCACGACATGGGCACGAACGACTTTCTCACCGGCCTCATGGAAAAGCACGAAAAGATGGCCTGGATGCTGAGGGCGTTCTTGCAGGGCGAGCGCCTCTAGCGGCCGCTCGAAGAACGCGCCGCTACGCTCGGAGGCTTTCCGCGCCAGGCCAGCGCAGTTGGGTTCCAAACGCCATCTCCCGTGCCGACCCTGTTTTGATCGTCGCCCCGCGCGGCAGATTCTTTGGATTTCAACAATTAAGAGTCAAATCTTTAATATCTCATCTAACTTTGCGATTTTACGCCTATTTTGAACGCCAAATATCTTGCATTCGAGAGCAAAGGAGGATATCAAAGTGCAAGCTTACGGGTTTGAAGATCGGATGCGTGGGATAGTCCTTGTCGCGCTCGTTTTCGTTTGGGTGTCCGTTTCCGGAGGCGAAGCGGCGGAGAAGGCGGGCTGGCAGACGGAATGGGAAAAGACGGTTGCAGCGGCCGAGAAAGAGGGCGAGCTGAGCATCTATGGGCAGGGGCGGGCCGGAGTCGGCAAGTCGATTCAGGCGTTCACGCAGGCTTATCCCAAAATCAAGCTTCACTTTATCGAAGGCTCCGGCAGCAATCTGGCGAAAAAAATCATGGCGGAGAAGAGGGCGGGAAAGCATCTCGTCGACCTGTCCGTCGGCGGCGGCGGCACGATGGTGATGGTTTACTACAAGGCCAACCTCCTTCAGCCGATCGCGCCGCTGATGATCCTGCCCGAGGTGCGCGATCAGACGAAATGGTGGTCGAAGAAACACCTGTACGCGGATCCCGAGGAAAAGCATGTTTTCATGGCCCAGGGGGACAGCGGCTCGGGGATCGGCGCGATCAACACCAACCTGATCAAGCCGGGAGAGATCCAATCGTGGTGGGATCTGCTGCTGCCGAAGTTGAAGGGTAAGATCGTCATGACGGACCCGAACTCCGCGGGCAACATCGGCAGCTGGCGATTTCTCTACTATAGCCCGGACCTCGGGCCGCCCTTCATCAAGCGGCTACTCACGGAGACTTCTCTTACGTTCGCCACCGACGAGCACCAGATGATGGATTGGGTGGGCTCGGGCAAATTTTACATTCACGCGATGGCAAAGTTCGAGAACACGCAGAACGCGCGCAAGCAGGGGCTGCCGGTGCTGCAAGTTTTCAGCGAAAAGGAAGGCGACGCGATCAGCACGGGTTCCGGGCACCTCTGCGTTTTCAAAGAGACGCCGCATCCCAATGCCGCCAAAGTTTTTGTCAACTGGTTCCTGTCGCGCGAAGGGCAACTCGCATGGCAGAAGTTCACGGGGCGAAACTCGTTCCGCACCGATATCCCCAAAGACATGCTCCCGTACAAGGACGAGCAAGTGCCCAAGGAAGGCCGGAACTATCTCCTTTCGAGCTTGCCGAAATACGAGGATGTCGGGCCGCTTAGAAAGTTGGTCCAAGAAACGCTCGCGCAGGTCAAACAGTGAAGAGCTTTAAGGAAAACCGTTTGCTCCACGCGCTGGTTTTAATGCTCTGCCTGCTGGCGCCGCAACTTGCCGGCGGCGCGGTATCAAACAGAGGGTGGCAGCAAGAATGGGAAGCGGTGCTCGCCGCGGCCGAAAAGGAAGGCGAGGTCACCGTTTACGCGCCCCCCGGAAAGCAGTATCAGGACGCGATCGGCTCCTTTCGAGAAAGGTTCCCGAAGATCAGGCTCAACTACGTTCCCGGCTCGGGCACGAGCAACGCGCAGAAGCTCCTTTCGGAGCGCCGCGCCGACAAGTACCTCGTCGACGCTTTCATCGGCGGCTCGGGCACGCTGACGCTGGTTTTGCTCAAGGCCGGCGTTCTCGATGCCATTCCCCCAGCCCTGATCCTTCCCGAAAACAAGGACCCGACGCTCTGGTTCTCGAAAAAGCACACCTATGCGGACGCCAAGAACCAGCACATCTTCATGTTCCAAGGCAATGTCCAAACCGACATCGGGGCGCACAACACCAAGCTCGTGGACGGCAGCGAGATCCGCTCGTTCTGGGACGTGCTCAATCCCAAGTGGAAAGGCAAGATGGTCGCGTACGACCCCAAGCAGCGGGGCCACATCCAGCGCATGCGCGCGCTCTATTACAATCCGGCTCTCGGTCCCGAGTTCATCCGCCGGCTGTTCTCCGAGATGGAGGTGACCGTCGCGGGCGATCAAAGACAGCTTCTGGATTGGGTCGCGAGCGGCAAGTCGCACATCTATTTATTCGCCACGAGCAGCGACGTGCACGACGCCCAGCGCAAGGGGCTGCCGGTCGGCGTGCTCTACGGAAAGCCCGAAGAGGGCTACATGTCCGGAGGATTCGGCCACCTCGCTCTGATCAGCAAGGCGCCGCATCCAAACGCGGCAAAGGTATTCATCAACTGGCTGTTATCGAAAGACGGGCAAACTCAGTGGCAGCGAAAAACCGACAACAACTCGCTCCGCATGGACATCCCTAAAGAGATGCTGAGCGATCAAAAGACAATTCCCAAAGAGGGAGAAAAGTATCTCAACACCAGCCTGCCCGAATACGAAGACGTAAAGCCGCTGCTCAAAATCGTTGACGAGGCGCTGAAGGGTAGCGGCAAGTAAAGGAGGAGCCATGTTGACCAGGGAAGAAAACGAGATGCTCACGCGCGTTGGCCCGGGGACTCCGGCCGGAGAACTGCTGCGGCGCTATTGGCTGCCGGTTGCCGTGGCGCAGGAACTCACGGAAGAAAACCCCACGCAGTTCGTGCGAATCCTGGGCGAGAATTTGGTCTTGTTCAGGGACAAATCCGGCCGCGTCGGTTTGCTCGATGATCGCTGCTCCCACAGGGGCGCATCGCTCTGCTACGGGCGGGTGGAAGAGCGCGGCATCGCCTGTCCCTACCACGGCTGGCTCTTTGACGTGCAGGGAAATTGCCTGGAGACCCCACCGGAACCCCCCGAAAGCAAGTTCAGGCTCACCGTCAAGCAGAAGGCTTATCCGGTGCAGAAATTCGTCGGCCTGTTCTGGACCTATATGGGGCCGGCGCCGGCGCCCCTGATCCCGAACTATGACGTGTGGGCGCGCAAGGACGGGACGAGAAAAATTTTCGTGCAGCCGCAGCTCGACTGCAACTGGTTTCAAGCGATGGAGAACTCGGTCGATCCCGCGCACCTGCAAATTCTGCATCAGGAAACCGCGCGCGACGCGGGCCGCACGGCTCCCAGCACCACGCGCGGTTTCACGGACGACGTCGAGAGCTTCGATTTTTACGAGGTGCCCTACGGCATTATGAAGCGGCGGCGATACAAAAACGGCATGGTCGACGAGCACCCGTTGATCTTCCCGAACATTCTCCGGCAGGGCAACGCAACGCAAATCAGAGTCCCCATAGACGATACGCACACGAAGATCTTTTTCGTCCGTTTCTTTCCCACGGCCGACGGGAGTATCGTCGAAGAAGAGGGCGATCCTCCGGTCATTTACGTCAAGCCCTACAAGAATCCGCCCGATGCGATCCATCCGTTTACCAAGTTTCGCATGGACGAAGTCCAGGCGCAGGATCACATGGCCTGGGAGACGCAGGGCCCGATCGCGGACCGTACGCGCGAGCGCCTGGCGACGTCCGATCGCGGCATCGTCATGCTGCGGGAGATCATGAAACGCGAGATGGAGAAAGTCCGCGCGGGCAAGGACCCCATGGGCATCATCCGGGACCCCGCCCGAAACGGGATCATCGACACGAAGGTGATGGAATCGATCGCGCAGATGTCGCAATCGAGGGCGCCGGAAGCGAGGGCGGTAGCGTAAAGGGCCGCCGGTACGAACGACAGGCAGAAGGCAAAAAGGCAGGAGGCTCTCACGGTCTCCTGCCTTTTTGTTCTCAGGAAATCAGAAGTCAGGAGTCAGAAGTCTAGCCCTCCCACACCGGCTTCACGTAAGTGTCGAGCCATTTTTTCGGGTTTTCCAGAAAGAGCTTGTCTTCCGGCGCCATGGCCTTGGTGCCCGCCGGGAAGAGCGTTTCGATGGAAGTTTTCGACTTGATCCCCTTGCGCGCCACCTCCCTGCCCAGAGAATCGATCTGCGCCTGGCCTTCCGGGCTGATCAACCATTCCGCAAAAAGCTTGGCCGCGTTGGGGTGCGGCGCTTTCATGTAAATTCCCGCCTGGCGCGGGAAGACCACAGGCGAAGCCGTCGAGACAAAGTTCACCGGAGTGCCCTTTTCCTTCTCGTGAACCACGTCGTGCAGGAGCGCCGGCATGGCGAGCGAGTACTCTCCGGAAATCACGAGCCGAAAGGAAGCGCTCGTGCTCTTGTGCGTGGGGACGCCGAGCGCCTTGAGACCTTTGATGAAAGCCGCCCAGCGCTTGTCGTCTTTCCACACCGTTTTTAAAGTCGCAAGCATGGTGCTCAGCGGGCCCGCCCGCATCGGATCGTCCAGCGCCACGATCCCTTTGTACTTGGGGCTGGCCACGTCCTCCCACGTCTTGGGCAGGTCCTCGGGCTTCATTTTTCTCGTGTTGTAGCCCAGCGCCTGGATCTGCAGGCTAACGACCGGGATCGTGGGGTCGTGAATGATGAGCGCCTCTTTCTGGACCGTTTCGTAAGGCTGTATGGCGCCCGCGGCTCTGAGGACCGGAGGCGCGTTATCCGAGAGGATCACGTCGACGCTCGCCTGCCCCGCCTGGAATTCCGTCATGGTTTTGGTGACGATCTCGGGGTTGCGCGCCTGCCAATAGGAAGTCTTGATCCCGGGAAAGCGATTTGAGAAAGCCTGGGTGATCTTCACGAGATGCTCGACGTCCCAGACCGAATAGATCACCAGGGCGCCTTCTTGCTTGGCTTTTTCGTAAAGGCCCGCTTTCACCTTCTCGAACTGCGGGTCCGTGGCGGTCGCGCCAAACGCAAGGGCCGCCGAGACGAATAGCGCCGGTACCGAGAGCCAACGCGTGAGTTTTAGCATTTTCTTTCTCCCTTCTTTGTCTGAGTGGGAAGCAGCCCGATAGTACTAAAGACTCAGCTTAATGTTAAACGCGAATTTGGCGATCGAGGTCGCCGCAATCAAGATCACGAGATAGATCACCCCGCCCGCCGCGGCCTCGGCCCACTGGCCGACGCGAAAATAATCGAACAGGGTGACGGGTCCGTATTCAACGCCGGGCGCGGTCAGCAGCACGGCGACGTCGACGTTACGGATCGCTTCGACGAAGATATAGAAAAAGGCCCCGGCGACGGAGGGCTTCAGAATCGGCAACGTGATTTGAAAAAATACGTGCCGCCACCTGGCGCCATGGACCCACGCGGCCTCGTCGAGCTCTTTGTGGATGTTCACGATCGAGCCGGAGGCGTTGCGCAGCGCATAGGGGAAGTAAGCGACGAACAATCCGAGGCCGAGCGCCCACAGCGAGTTGTAGAGCGGCGTGCCGATGACCATGATCACCAAGCCGAGCGAAAGGACCAAAGGGGGAAACGCCAGCGGCAAGGTGCCGACGAACTCGAACCCTTTGCTGCCGTAGAGCTTCGTGCGGTGAATCGTAAACGCCATGACGATGCCGGCGAGGACGGCCACGGCGGCAATGATCAAGGAAAGCGCAAGCGAGTTATAGAGCCCGCTGACGAAGCTCGGATGATTGAGCACGCGATGGTAGTTCGAGAAATCGATATTCGCGGGAAACTTCATGAACATCTCGTAGTCGTAGTAGGGGATCAACGAGGTCACGATCAAAACGACGAACGGAATCGCGATCCCTGCCAGGAAGTAACTGAAGACGAGAAAAAACGTGAGGTATTTCCATTTGCCGATATCGATGACCTTGACGCGATAGCCTTTGCCGGTGATCGTCGCGAAGCGCTCGGAAAAACGCGTCGTGCGCACATAGACCAACAGCGTCAGGATCGAAAGCAGGATCAGGATGGAGCTGTAGGCGGTCGCCAGCCCGGGGTTGTATTCGATGGACATCGAGTCGTAGATCCGCGAGACGAAGACATTGATCCCCGCGGGGCTTCCCTGCAAGACGGGCGTCTCGAAGGAGCGGAGCCCGCGGAGAAAGTTGAGGACCAGGGCCGAAAGGAACGCCGGGACGGCAAGCGGAAAAGTTATGCGCAGCATCGTGCGTACCGGTTTGCTCCCCGCGATATAGGCGCTTTCCTCGAGCGAGGGGTCGAACGAGAGAAAAACCGGCAGCAGAAAAAGATACGCGAGCGGAACGCACGCGAGGCCGAAGACCCAGATCATGGCGCCGAGCGAAAACGCGGTGAAGACCTCCTCCTGGATGCCGAACGTGTCCTTGAGGAGATTGTTGAGGATGCCCGAGCGCGGCGCGAGCAAAAGGATCCAGGCGATATTCTTCATGATCGGCGGCATGAGGATGGGGTACAACGGCATGAGCTCGACGAGCGCTTTTCCCGGCGTGTTGGTGCGCGCGACGATCCACGCGAGCAAGGCCCCGACCACGGTCCCGAGGACGGCCGAGCCGGCCGCGTACAAAAGAGAGTTATTGATGAGCGCGAAGATCTGCGCGTCGGCAAAAACGCGCAGATAGTTCTCGCCCGCGCTCGCGACGCGCGCTCCCAGGCGCGCCGTCGTGAAGCTCCGAAAGACGACGATCAGCACGGGCGCGAGGATCACGGCCCCGGCCATCGTGCTGGCAAGAAATGGAACGAGGCTGCCTTGCCTGTAAGCAAGCCTGAGTGTCGCCGCGTTAACCGTTTTCCGCTCCTGTCGCGTGCAGCTC
Organism: Candidatus Acidiferrales bacterium; assembly: GCA_035559995.1. Taxonomy (GTDB): domain Bacteria; phylum Desulfobacterota; class Binatia; order UBA9968; family UBA9968; genus DATMAM01. The sequence continues at coordinate 231,719 of DATMAM010000031.1, read as the reverse complement.
TCTTCGCCCGTTTCCTTGAGCCCGGCCGATCAGGCTGATCGCGGCCGGGTCGATGTAGAGAAAAACCGCGCCGCTGTCGTGGCTGACGTCGACCAAGGGGCACATGCGGTGCGACGTGACGACGATTTCTTTTTTGCCGACGAGAACCCGATGGTCGGCGACGCCGCCGCGGTACTCGCGGCTGAGCAGGGTGCCGCGGAGACTGTTGGGGTGGGGCTCCGAGCCGGCGGTGTTGAGTTTGATCTCGTTTGTCCGGATCACCGCCTTGCAGGCCTGCCCGGCAACCACGTCGGAGAAGTTCGAACAGGTGAGGGTCGCCCCGCCGAACTCCGGCACGGAAAAAACGCATGTCCTTCCGTCGATCCGGAGAACCTGGCCGTTGACCAGCAGGGAGTGGCCGATGAACGAGGCGACAAACTCATTGGCGGGCTTTTCGTAGATCTCGTTGGGGGTGCCGTACTGCACGATGCGCCCGCGGTCCATGATGATCACGGAGTCCGAGATCGTGAACGCCTCCTCCTGGTCGTGGGTCACATAAACGGCGCTGATGTTGACCTTCTTGATGAGCTTGCGCAGCTCGATACGCATCTCTTCCCTGAGCTTCGCGTCCAGATTGCTCAGCGGCTCATCGAGCAGAATCAGCTGCGGCTCCATGACCAGGCTGCGCGCCAGCGCGACGCGCTGTTGCTGGCCGCCGCTCAGCTGCGACGGATAACGGGGGTCGTAGCCCTCGAGGCCGACCAGCTCGAGCGCGCGCTGGACGCGGCGCTTGATCTCCTCGCGCGGGAGTCTTCTCAAATTCAGGCCGAACGCGACATTTTTATAGACGGTCATGTGCGGCCAGAGCGCGTAGTTCTGAAAGACAAAGCCGATTTCGCGCGAATAGGGCGGGACGTGAATGCCTTTGGCGATCCACGTCTGCACCTTTCCGTTGATGTCGATGCGCCCCTCATCCGGGACTTCGAGGCCCGCAATCGATCTGAGCAGCGTGGTCTTGCCGCAGCCCGAGGGGCCGAGGATCGAAAGGATTCCGTGGCCGAACTCGAAACTCACGTGGTCGAGCGCCCTGACCTCGTTAAACGTTTTTGCCAGCCTTGCGACCGTTAGAACCGCCATCGCTACCGCGTATTTAGCATTGTTGCCGGATTGTTCACAAGTAGCGGCTTGCATGGACGCGGTCTAAACTATAAGGGTTTAAAATTGAAGTTTGGCGGGCGAGGTGGTATCAAATCGGCCAACCGAATCGCTGCCCGGCGCGTGCAATCGCGCCGCAGGCGCGACGGCGGCGTGAGGCGAAACTGATGAGCACCGTGGAAGGCGACTGCTATGGCGTCAGGATCGGCTAAGGTCGGCGCGCCCGCGGTTCCGGTTCCAGGGGTCTGGTTTCGCTGGAGCTGGTTTCGGGCGGCGGAAGCGGGAGCCGCGGTGCTTCTCGTCCTTTTGATGGGCGTGCCGGTCCTGTTTCTCCTGGTGAGCAGCTTCAATACCGCCGCGCCCGGCCAAGCGGCTGTCTATGGGCTGCAAAACTGGACGCGCGCCTTCACGGACCCGGGTACGCTGAGCGCGCTCTGGATGAGCTTTCTGATCGCTTCGGTTCGCCTCGTCCCGGCGATGCTGCTTTCGGTCCTCGTCGCCTGGCTGATCTCGCGGACCGATATGCCGGGCGGAAATACGCTGGAGTTCTTGTGCTGGATGGCGTACTTCGTTCCCGACTTCCCGCTCGTGCTCGCGTGGATTCTTCTTCTCGATCCGAACTTCGGCTTTCTCAACACGCTGGCGGCGTATCTCCCCTTCGTGGACGCGCCGATTTTTAATCCCTACAGCTTCTGGGGCATTATCTGGGTGCACACCTCGACCAACGGCATCTGGTTCAAGGTGATGCTGCTGACACCGGTTTTCCGCCGTTTGGGCGCGGCGCTGGAGGAGGCGGCCCGGGTCTCGGGCGCCGATACCTGGACGACGTTGCGGCGCGTGACGTTTCCCGTCCTTTCGCCGATGATCCTCGCGATCGCGGCGCTGAGCTTCATTCGCGGGCTGGAGTCGTTCAACACGGAGCTGCTGCTCGGCCTGCCGGCGGGAATTTACGTCTACGCGACGCGCATCTACGACTACACGCGGAGCGAGCCGCCGGGGTACGGCGAGGCGACCGCGCTCGGCTCGGTTTTTCTCGCGGTCCTTGCCGTTCTCGCGTTCTATTACCAGAAGTATCTCCGCGGCAAACGAAAGTTCACGGTCGTGACCGGGCAGGGCTACTCGACTTCAAGAGTGCAGCTCGGAAAATGGAGATATGTCGCGCTCGGCGGCTGCGTGCTGTATTTCGCGGTTATGATGGTGCTCCCGCTCGCGTTTCTCGTCATCGGCTCGTTCATGCGCCGGTATGGTTTTTTCAGCATCAAGTCGCCGTTTACGCTGGCGCACTGGCAAAATCTCTTGGGGGACCCGATCTTTCTCGTGTCGTTAAAAAATAGCCTGGTGATCGCCTCGCTTACCGCCGGCGCCGGGATCGTGCTCTATTCGCTCGTCGCTTATCTGATCGTCTCGAAAAGAAGCGTGGCCGCTCCGGTGCTCGACTTTCTCTGCTGGCTGCCGTGGGTCGTTCCCGGCATACTGATGAGCCTCGGGCTGCTCTGGCTTTTTCTTGCGACGCCGCTCCGCTCGGTTCTGTATGGCTCGGTCTGGGGCATTGCGCTCGCCATGACGATCAAGGACAGCCCCGTGACAACGCAGGCGTTTCGCGCGGCTTTTTTGCAGCTCGGTCCCGAACTGGAGGAAGCGGGACGGGTTTCGGGCGCCTCGTGGTGGTGCACGTACCGGCGGATTCTCTTGCCGCTTCTCGCGCCGATGATTGCGACCGTGGGGATTCTCAACTTCGGCAGCGCGATCACCAGCGTGAGCACGCCGGTGCTGCTCTATAGCGCGCAGTCGCGGCCTCTGGCCATTCTCCTTCTCGAGTACAGCTTTACCGGAGAGCTGGAACGCGCCGCTGCTCTGGGCCTTCTGATTACGGCGCTCATCTGCTCGATGATGCTGGTCGGCAGAAAGCTCGGACTGCAGCTGACGCAGTCGTAAGAAGTCGAGGGACAAGATGATGAGAGGAAAAACGATAGTTGCGTTTGCGGCGATCGGGTCGCTCTGCCTGGCAACGGCGGGCTCGGCGCAGACGTGGGAAAAGGAATGGAAAGAGACGCTGGCCAAGGCCAAACAGGAAGGCAAGGTCGTGGTGGCCACGTCGCCCGATCCGATCATGCGCGAGATCTCGGCGCGATTCAAAGAGCGGTTCGGCATTGCCGTGGAGCACCTGGCGGGAAGATCGAGCCAGCTTGCCTCGCGCTTGAGGTCGGAGCGGCAGGCCGGGGTCTATACCGTCGATGTCTTTATGGGCGGCATTCAGACCGTCGCTACGATTTTGTACCGCGAGAAAATGCTCGATCCCCTAAAGCCGGCGCTCGTTCTTCCCGAGGTCACCGATGCGAAAAAGTGGAAGAAGGGGAAAGTCTGGTTCGTCGATCCCGAGGAAAAGTACGTCGCGCGCCCGTTCAGCACCGTTTCCGGGCTTCTCCACTTCAACACCGACTTCGTCAAGCCGTCCGAGCTTGCGACCGCGAAAGACCTTCTCAACCCGAAATGGAGGGGAAAGATATCGAGCGAGGACCCGACGACGCCGGGAAGCGGGAGCAACACCGCGGCGCGGATCTACGCGCAGATGGGAGAAGAGTTCATGAGGAAGCTCTACATCGAGCAGAGGCCGATGATCACGCGCGAGCGGCGCCAGCTCACGGACTGGCTCGCGCGCGGCACGTATCCGATATCGTTCGGCGCGCACGATACCGACGTCGACAAGATGAAAAAAGAAGGCTTTCCCCTGCAAGAGATCTTCGGCTTTCCGGATATGCCGCCCGCTCTGACCGGCTCTCCGTGGCAGCTCGTTTTGATGGCCGGCGCCCCGCACCCGAACGCCGCCAAAGTCTTCGTCAACTGGATGCTCTCCAAGGAGGGGCTCCAGATCTACGCGCGCGGCGAGGAGGCGGCGACGCTGCGCACCGATGTGGACGAGTCCTTTTTGCCGCCGGAACGAATCCCGCGCCCGGGGATCAATTACTTCGATACGTTCGATTGGGAGTGGACCGTCTCGGGGAAGGAAAAAGTGCGGCTGCGCCTGAAAGAGATACTCGGACGGTGAGCGGGTAAGGGCATGCCGATCCGGATTCTCCTCCTGCGCCCCGAAGAGGACAGTTACTCCGCTCTCGATCAGAGCCTGGGCGCGCGCCTTGCCGGAACCTGCGGGCGCTTCTCGGATGTGGAGCTAGAAGAGGAGACTTTCCCGAGCCGCGATCTCGCGGCGATGGAAACTTGCCTCCGCACGCGGCGAGGCAAGCTTGCGGGAGTCGTCGGCGCGACCAGCGTGCCGCAATCGACCCTGCTGGGTGAGATGGCCGAGGACATGAAAATCCTCTGCTTTGTCGCCAACAACAATCTGAGCGTCTGGCAGGGGCGCCGGCATGTTTTTCATATCGGGCTCCCCACCGTGCAGACCTCAGAAGCGGTTGCCGAGCTCTTAGCGCACGGCGGATTTGCGCGCGTCTTTCTGCTGCACGACGACACCGAGTTCCAACGGCGCGTTGCGGAAACGGCGCGGACGGCCGTGGAGCGGCGGAAAATTCGCGTCGGCTGCGGTTCGGGCGCCGACGCCGCCTGGCCCGAGAAGGCCGTCAGCTTGAATCCCGATCTCGTGTACCTGATCTATTCCGACGAAAAAAAGGCGTCGCTGCTTGCGCGGACATGCCGAAGCGAGCTGCCGAAGGCGCTTTTTCTTTTTGGCAGGTCGCTCTTGCGCGAAACTTTCATCGAAGGGCTCGGCGCCGCGGCCGAAGGCGCGCTGTTCGTCGATCTTTTTCGTCGCGGCAAGAGCGCGGAGGCGCAGGCCGGGCTCGTGACCGCGCTTTTTTCCGAAGGCGTCAAGATCGCGACTGCCAATCACGGCTTCGGTTGGGACGCGATGACTCTGTGCGCGTTGGCGCTCTTTCGGGCGGGCGGGAATGCCGCCGCCGCGGTCTCTTACCTGGAGCGCGGCGAGACCATCGACGGCGCCACGGGATCGTTTCGCTTCGGTCGCGAAAATCACAACGGCCGCGAGGGGTTCGGCCCGACGCGCATCAGCCGCTGGTATCGCGGACGCTTGGAGGAGGCGTATGATGCTCAAGGCTATCGTGCCGATCCTGCTCTTTGCAGCTAGCGCGCTGGCGCAGCAGAAGGGCTGGGAAAAGGAATGGAACGAGACGCTTGCGGCGGCAAGAAAGGAAGGCAGGGTCGTCGTTGCGGGATCTCCGGACCCGGTGATGCGCAGCGATATCATCCCCAAGTTCACCGCCCGCTACGGTATCCCGGTCGAGTTCATCGCCGGCCGGGCGAGCCAGTACACCGCGAAGATCAAGCAGGAGCGCGCGGCGGGTATCTATTCCGTCGACATCTACCTCACGGGACCGGACACGACCGCGCTCACGCTCTACGGCGAAAGGCTGATCGATCCGCTGCGGCCGCTCATGATTCTTCCCGAGGTAGTCGATGGCGCGAGATGGAAGACGGGGAAGCTGTGGTTTATCGACCCTGAGGAACAGTTCGTTCTCAGGGTTTTTCGCTCCGTTGGGAACCTGCTCTACTACAATGCCGAGCACGTCAAGGCGGAGGAGCTGCGCTCGTACAAGGATCTGCTCAACCCGAAATGGCGCGGCAGGATCTCGACGGAAGACCCGATGGTCTCGGGATCGGGGGCGAACACCGCGGCAATGACCTATGTCGAGCTCGGCCCCGAGTTCGTGAAGCGCCTCTACATCGACCAGAAGCCGGCGTTTTCGCGCGAGCGGCGGCAGTTCACGGACTGGCTTGCGCGCGGCACCTATCCGATCTGTCTCAACTGCCGGGAAGACGACGTAAGGCCGCTCCGGCAGGAGGGATTCAAGCTCGTCGAGGTATTTGAGATGGCCGACATGAGCAGCCGCGTGAACGGCTCGCCCTGGCTGCTCTCGTACGCCAACAAGGCGCCGCATCCCAACGCCGCGCGCGTCTTCGCCAACTGGATCGCGTCCAGGGAAGGACTCGAGACCTACTCGCGCGGCTATGGAAGCGTCACGTTGCGGACCGACGCGGACGAGTCGTTTTTGAACCGGGCGACAATTCCGCGCGCCGGCGTCAGGTACTTCGACGATACGGACTGGAACTGGGTCGTGACCGGCAGAAGGGAGGCACGGGAGAAAGTGCAGGCGCTGCTTCGGGAGCACGGCAAAAAATAACACTCTCAGGCGCCAACGGTCGGGATTATTCACACTTATGGAGAAGTCGTGGCACTGCGTAACCGAATGCTGAGCCCTCACCCCTTCGACCGCAAGCGGGCGAGGGTATAAGTTAATGGACGGCCAATTTCGGTTTTTGGGAGGAAGCTGATGATGCTCGGAGCAATCGTTTTTCTGTTGGCCGCGGCTGTTCCGGCCTTCGCGCAGCAGAAGGGCTGGGAAAAGGAATGGAACGAGACGCTTGCGGCGGCAAAAAAGGAAGGGAGGGTGGCGGTGGCGGGCTCGCCCGATCCGGTGATGCGCAACGAGATCATCCCGAAATTTACCTCCCGTTTCGGCATCCCGGTGGAGTTTATCGCCGGGCGCGCGAGCCAGTATATCCAAAAAATCAAAACGGAACGCTCGGCGGGCATCTACTCCGTGGACATTTTCATGACGGGCGTCGAGAGTACGGTCAACACGCTTTACGCCGAAAAGCTGATCGACCCGCTTCGGCCGCTCATGATCCTCCCCGAAGTGGTCGACGGCTCGAAATGGAAGACGGGAAAGCTCTGGTTTATCGATCCCGAGGAGAGGTTTGTCCTGAGAGTCTTTCGCTCGGTGAACGGCCTCTTCTTTTACAACGCAGATCACGTGAAAGCGGAGGAGGTCCGGGCGCTCAAGGATCTTCTCAACCCCAAGTGGCGCGGCAAGATTTCCAGCGACGACCCGTTGGTGTCGGGGACCGGCGCGGCCAACGCGGCGATGCTTTACGTACAGCTGGGCCCCGAGTTCGTAAAGAGGCTCTATGTCGATCAAAAGCCGGTCTTTTCCCGCGAACGGCGCCAGTACACGGATTGGCTTGCGCGCGGCACCTATCCGATCTGCCTCAACTGCCGCGCGGACGACGCAAGGCCGCTGATCAAGGAAGGCTTCAAGCTGGTTGAAGTTTTCGAAGTGACCGACGCGCGGTCGCAGGTGAACGGCTCGCCGTGGCTTCTCACCCTCGCCAACAAGGCGCCGCATCCGAACGCGGCGCGCGTGTTTGCCAACTGGATCGCGTCCAAAGAAGGCCTCGAGATCTATTCCCGCGGCTACGGGGCCGCGACGCTGCGGACCGACGTGGATGAGTCTTTTCTCGATCCCGCATCGGTCCCGCGCGCGGGCGTCAATTATTTCGATGATTCGGACTGGAGTTGGGCCACGACCGGCAGGCGGGAAGCGCGGGAGAAGATGCAGGCGCTACTGCGAGAGCATCTAAAGAGATAGTCTTTCCGAGAAAAAACCTCCTCGATACCCCCCACAGGCGCATTTCTAAAAAGCCAAGGCGCACGGAGCCTTTGGTGGCCTTTGGGCTTCTGCAAAAAAATCGTTGACATATGAAATATCCAATTGTAAAGCTTTCTTTCTAGCTCAGGAGGACACGATGCCGGGACCGACAACCTACGAAAGCTGGATTCAGAGCGAGGGCATACCGGTGGTCGAGGGCTTTGGAGTTGAAGACCTCATGGAGATACCGCGGGAGAGCTGGCCGCGCACCGGAGGCAAGGGTGCTTTCATCCAGCTTCGCGGCATGGAGGGGTTCAGCGGCATGTACGTGGGTGAGATTTCGCCCGGGAGCTCGTTGATTCCGGAAAAGCATCTGTACGACGAGCTCATCTACATCTTGCGCGGCCGGGGCGCGACCGAGGTCTGGTGGGACGGCGAAGCCAAGAAGACTTCGTTCGAATGGGAGGCTGGCGCTTTGTTCGCCGTTCCACTCAACAGCAAGCACCGGCTGCTAAACGGTAGCCGCGAGCCGGTCGTTTATTTGGGCGTGACGAGCGCGCCGCTATTGATGGATCTCACTCACGATCCGGAGTTCATCTTTAACTGTAGCTACGCTTTCCGCGGCAGATTCGACGGCGCTCAGGATTATTTCGTCCCAAGGACTGATAGAAACGAGTCGGGCGGATTCTGGGTCTGGGAATCGAATTTCATCCCCGACGTCAGCGCGGCGGCGCTCGATTCGGCGGAGCGAAAAGGCTCGGGCGTCAGGATCACCGCTCTGGAAATGGGCGGGAGCGCGCTCGTCGGCCATATCGCCGAATGGCCGGTCGGCCGCTACCACAAGGCGCATCATCATCAAGGAGGCGCGATACTTCTGATCCTGCGTTCGAAAGGCTACACCCTGCTCTGGCCGCAAGAAGCGGGGATTCAGCCCTATCGCGCGGGCCGCGCCGACCGGGTCGTCCGCGTCGAGTGGAAAGCCGGGAGCCTGGTGAGCCCGCCGACCGGCTGGTTTCACCAGCACTTCAACACCGGGCCTGAGCCGGCGCGCCAGCTTGCGTTCCGCTATACGGGAAATTCGGGACGCTACCGCCTGGGCGTTGCGCGCGCGCTCAACAAGGCCGGGGGCGCGGGGATCCGCCTGAGCGTGCGCGACGGCGGCACCCTGATCGAGTACGAAGACGAGGATCCGCAGATCCGCCGCGATTACGAGGCGGCGGTGGCGGCGGAAGGGGTAAAAATGCAAATGCCTTCGGTGGTCCGCCGGACGGATACGTATCAGCCTCTGGGCGCGCTCTGACTGGAGATCGCGCCGCTTCGTTTGCCGTAGGTCAAAGCGCCAACGCTTTGGAGAGTCCGGGGGCGACAAACGCATGAACAGGAGAACCCGTGCAGCGCTCTTATCCTGCTGACTTGCGGGAGTTCGTAGCCGAGCTGGAGCGCCGGCAGCTCCTCCACCGCTGGCGCCGGCCGGTCAACAAGGACACGGAGCTCATGCCGCTGATGCGCCTCCAGTACCGCGGCGTCGCCGACGAGGAGCGGCGGGCCTTCTTGTACGAGAACGTCGTGAGCTCCGCCGGACTGACGTACCGGATGAAAGTCCTCACGGGCATGTACGGCGCCTCGCGCCGGATTGCCGCGTTGGGCTTGGGATGCAAAGAGCCGGAAGAGATCTACGAGAAATGGCGCCAAGCCGTGAGCCACCCGATCGAGCCGGTTCGCGTAAGCCGCACCCAAGCTCAGGAAGAGGTTCACGCGGGCGCCGCGCTCGATGAAAATGGTCTTGCCATTTTGCCCGCGCCCGTCGAGGAGCCGGGCTTTAGCGGCGGCGTGCGCGTGACCGCTCCGTTCATTACTCGGGATCCGGTGGCGGGAACGCGTAACGTCGGCATGTACAGCGGCCACTTTTTCTCGAAGAATCGGATGCTCGCGGGCATCGCGCGGATTCACGACGCGATGCTTTACCATTTTCCGGTTGCGCGCGAGCGCGGGGAATCTCTGCCTGTGGCGATCGTGCTCGGAACGCTTCCGGACATTGCCTATGCGGCGGCGGCGAACATTCCGTACGGCATCGACGAGCTCGGCGTGGCCGGAGCGCTGAGGGGTCGGCCGGTGGAGATGGTCCCGTGCAAGAGCGTCCCGCTCGAGGTTCCGGCGGAAGCCGAGATCGTCATCGAGGGCCAATTGACCGCCGCCACGGAACGGGAGAAGCCGTTCAGCGACTATCCGGGCTATCTGATGGTCGAAGGCGCGAGCAAGCACATCATCGAGGTGACGGCGATCACGCACCGGCGCGACGCGATTTTCACGGCCATCCTGGTCGGCCTCCCGCCGAGCGAGTCGAACGGAATTTCGCGCACGTGCCGCGAGATGATGCTGTACAGCTATTTGAGATACGGCTGCGGCCTCCCTGAGGTGCTCGAAGTCGCATGCCCGGAAATGGGCGGAGGGTGGAACTGGTGGGTGATCCGCATCCGAAAAAATCATCCGAGCAAGCCGGCCCAGGCGCTGCACGCCGCGGCGAGCATGTGCGCCTCGAACAAGGTCATCGTTGTGGTGGACGAGGACATCGATCCCAAAGACGCCGAGATGGTGATGTGGGCGTTGAGCTTCTCGATGCAGCCGCATCGCGACGTCCAGATCATCACCGGCCGCTCGCCGCTCCTCGATCCCTCCGCGCACTCCCTCATGACCAAGCCGGAAGATCGGAGCTTTCCGCCTCCCGTCGGCTGCTCGGGGCTTCTCATCGACGCCACGCGCAAGGGGCCTTTTCCTCCGGTGGGGTTGCCGAAGCGAAAATTCATGGAGGGGGCGCTAAAGATTTGGCAAGAAGAAGGTCTCCCGGCGCTAAAGCTCCGCGCGCCGTGGTATGGATACCCGCTGGGCCTCTGGAAGGCCGAAGACGACGAGTGGGCGGAGCGAGTGACGCGCGGCGAATACTTTCGCGCGGACATCAAAAAGTAGGTCGTTGAGCGCCGCGCTACCGCAACATCCGGCAATTTTTCGATCGAGCTCTCGCTCTTAGGGCTTTTAACGTGCCGGCTGGCCTGGAGCCGTTTTCCGCCGAAACTTCCCGAGAGCAAAACCGGCGGCAAAGACGGCGCCCACGATGAGGGCTCCCGCCGGGCCCATGACCGGCAGGTCTTCCAGGCTCGACTGTTTGCGCGCGACGACCCGAGCCAGCTCCTCCAGCGTGATCTGCGTCATCTGCGGTATCTGGTCGATTCCGTAAACGCAAATCTCGCCTGCGGGAAGAGAGCAGAACTGCTTCGCGGGGCACTGCTTTAAGATCTTCTGCGGCGCCCCCTGGCCGCAAACGGCGCCGGCGCTTTTGAGCACCTCGAGCGTGACCTCCGGATATTTCGAAATCTGCTCAGGCATCGATCACCTCCGCCGACTCTTTTTGCTTGCTATGATAAGCCCGATGACTTGAGCGCTGTAGCACGGCTTTGCCGTGACAGTGGCGAGGCCGTGCGTCTTTAGCTTTTTCGCTCGGACGCCTATCACAAGAGGACAGGGTGTCAAGCGGGACAAATTTCGACAAGACCAAAAGGCTCGCGCAAGATCGTTTCAGTCGGAGCGACTTTGTTTCCTGTTTCCGCAATTGCAAGGGCGAAGACTTAACGCATGGTGGAGCTCAAGGTGGTGGCGCACTGGCTCCGTCGGGCCGTGACGGCGTAAGGCGCGGACGTCGGATAAGCCCTTCGCGCAGGGAAGTTTTTCGCTCGGCCTGAGGCGGTGAGCTCGCCGAGTCCCTCCGGGCGGCCAAGAGATAGCAAAGCGCGCGCCTCTGTGACAGGCTGACTATCGCAGTGGTGCCGCCTGAGGCCTTTGGAGGCGGCTAATTGAAGAGGCCGGTAGTTTAACCGGGAAATCGCGACAAGAGGGGGTAAAATGCGTGCGTTTACGATAATCGTTTTTGGGGTTCTCTGGGCGCTTTGGGGTTGCGGCGCGCAAGTCAAGCCCGCCGATGAGCCGCCGCGCCGCGTGGAAAATCAGGAGCAGGAAAAGAAGCCGGCCTCGATGCCCACCATCGAATATTATCCCGGAACATAAGGGAAAGGCCGCGCGCGGGACAATCGCCGTGGGAGGATCGTAGCCCGCTGAGCCACCTCGCGACCATCGCCAAAGGCTCATTGCTTCACCCACTTTCCCTTCATGTCGGCGTAAGAGGGCATGGCCATAAACGCTTCGGGAGACCATTTCCAGAACTGGCTCGTGTTGGGATAAGAGGCAATGACGGTGTTTTGTAATTTGCCGTCTCTTTTCTCGACCTTGCGAATGTACGCCGTATGGATCGGGTTATGATAGGCATCGAGTCTTAACTTCCCGCGCGGAGCGTCCACCTCTATCTTCCGCAACGCCGCCAAGAAGGCCTGCTGATTTTCCACTTTCCCTTTTACGGCATCGCCAGCCAAGGCAATCATTTGCGCCGCCACGTAGGCCTGCTCGGCGTAGACTGTCGCCGGGCGCTTGTATTTCGTTTCATAAGCCTGAATGAATTTTTTGTTTTGCGGCGAGTCCAAAGCCGCGCTCCACTGGAGCGAAGTCACGATGCCGAGAGCGGCGTCGCCCTGCCTGGGAAGCAACACCTCGTCCACGAGAAAGCCCTTGCCGATCAGCGGAATTTTTCCGTGCAGCCCGTACTCCGCGTACTGGGTGACAAAGCGCAGCGCGTCGGCGCCGGCATAGAAAACCGCGACGACATCGGCGTTGCGGTCGATATAAGAAATGTACGGCGCAAAATCGGCGGTGCCGAGCGCCGAGTAGATCTCCTGGACGATTTTTCCGCCCGCTTCGGTGAACGTGCGCGCGATGCCGCCGGTGTTCTCATAGCCCGCGCCGTAGTCGGCCGCCATCAAGACCATCCGGCGGTAGCCTTGCTTGTAAGCCCAGTCGCCGAGCGGATGGGACGAGTCGCTGTTGGAAAACGAAGAGCGGAAGACATAGGGGCTGCGGAGCTTCTGCGTGATGGCATCGGCGCCCGCGTTGGCCACGATCAAGGGAACCTTGTTGTTGTGCGCGTATTCGCGCAGCGCGATGGCGACGGGAGTCGAGATGATTCCAGCGAGGACATGCACCGCGTCCTTCTCCACGAGCTTTCGCGCCTTCGCGAGGGCGTCGTCGGCGCGGTTGCTCCCCTTGTCCTCGACGATGATCTCGACGGGGCGTCCGGCCGTCCTGTTGCCGATCTCGCTCCAGTAAAGAAGAAAGCCGTCTCGCAAATCCGCGCCGAGGGCGGCATAGACTCCCGTAAGCGGCGTGATAAAGCCGATTTTAACCGGCGATTGACAGTAACCGAGCGCGGCCATGGAGAGCACAAAAACCAAAACCAGCAACGGCGCGGCTATCCTTGTCACGTTTTTTTTCATCCCGTCTTGGCTCCTTTAAAAACACCGTTGCAAATCACGACGCTTATGATCCAAGTCCCGATTTCCCGAGTAGCGCGCAGCGCGCATCCTTCGATACGGCAACGCTTCGCGCTCTGCCTGCTCAGGACCACCCTTCGAGCCGATCTCCCGAGTCGGCCCGCAGGGCCGTAGCGAGGGATACGCGACCCCGGACGGCCGCTACTCGGGGAGTCGGAGGAGTTGGCTTCGGTGCGCAACAACTACCAGAGAGGGCGGGCAACAGGTCAAGGCGATTTTCATCTTCTGTGGGCGGGCGTAAGCTCATCAAACACTCCTTTGAGAGCGCGAGCTCACAGCTCGCTTTCCAGAATCTCCAGCCCGTCGTAACGGTCGACGAGGAAAAGAAGGCCGTCGTCGCGGCGGAACACGTCGTTGCTCATCGCAATCTTCTGGCCTTTGCCGGGAAGCGGCACGTAGTAGCCCACCTCGCGGGGCTGATAAGGATTGGAGATGTCTACGGCGCGGAGCCCGCCGGCAAACCACGTGACATACATCGTGTTGTCGTAGAGCTGCTCCGCGGGCTGGTGCGCGCCGAAGCGGCCGCCGAGGCCGTCCGTGCCGTCTCCGGGAACCATGTACGTGGAGACCGGAATCGGCCGGGTTTCCTCCGTGATATCCACCATCCAGAGGAAGGCGGGCGGCGTCGGCGCGAGCTTGCTCGCCTCTTCGTCGGTGACGACCAGAAAGTCGCGGTCCCGCAGCTTCCACGGCAGCGGCAAGGTCGTGTGCGTGGGAGAAGGGTAGGGCGGGCTCCAGTCAAAATGGCTGATGAGCTTCGGCTTGCTCATGTCGGAGATGTCCAGGATCACAAACCCGCCTTGCCAGTAACCCGCGTAGAGGCGATTCCCTTTGCGCAACGGGTGGTGGCAGCGGTGATCCCTCTCTTTCCAGGTCGGCTTCTCGCCGCCGGCTGTCCACTGGCCGGGCATCCACCAGCGGCCGACTTCCTGCGGCCTGGACGGGTCTTTGAGATCGACGATCATCACGATGTTGCCGAGATAGCCTTCGATGTCGATCGAGAGGTAGGCATAACGGCCGTCGAACGTGAAGCGGTGAACGCCCCGCTCGCCTTTGAAAAAAGCGATCTCGCGCGGGCGGGACTTGTCGCTGACGTCGAAAATTTTCAGTCCGGCGTCGAGCTTTTCCTTGGTTTGGTAGCGCTCGTAGTTCACCAGCATGACGTCGTCGTTGACCCGAACTTTGTGCGAGTGGAGCCCGACCGGGATCTCGATCTCGGTGACAAGCTTGGGGTGCTTCGGGTCTTTGACGTCGATGATCGAAGTTCCGTGCGGCGGGTCCATGTGGCCGACGTAGCAGTAGCCGTTTTCTACAACCACCTGCCCGCCCCCGGGTAAATCCATTCTCGCGATCTGTTTGATCTTGCTGCTCACCCCGAATTGCATGTTTTCCTCCTGCTCGGATCTATTTGATCGTTCGCCCGCCCAAAACTCTGCCCGACGGGTCGGTGCACTCGCACGGTTCATCCGCCGGTCCCAAGCCGTAGGGGCAAGAAAAGCCGGCGACCATGCACTCTCTTTCCGTGATGCGATCCCAAAGCCGCGCGAAAAAACCGCTCGGCTTTGCGCCGGGCGCGCCGTAGATTGCTCGCGGGCTGTCCTCGGCCGCGCTGCACGCTGATAATGCGCTGGCAAGACAAACCAAGGCTGGCCATGCCGCTAACCCCTTAAGCTTCATCCGCTCACCTCGTTTGCACTGGAAATCCGCGAAAAGATCGGTGTCCAGCCGCGCCGCGCTTCAGGCGCGCAGCGCTTCCTCGCGCGTTTTGGAGAAGCTAGGCACCAGTACGGCGCACATCGCCAGGACGGCGATGGCAAGTAAAGTCGCGCTGATCGGGCGCTGCACGAAGACCCACGGGTTGCCGCGCGAGATCAGCATCGCGCGGCGAAGATACTCCTCCATCAAAGGACCGAGAATAAACGCAAGCAGCATGGGCGCGGGCTCGCAGTCGAGCTTCACGAACACGTATCCCAACAGCCCGAAGAGCGCCATCAGATAAACGTCGAACTCGCTGTTGTTGAGGCTAAAGACGCCGATGCCGCAGAAAACCAGGATCGCCGGGTAAAGGAGACTGTAAGGCACCATGATCAGCCGTACCCAGAGACCGATCAGTGGCAGATTGAGAAGAACGAGAAAGAAATTGCCGATCCACATCGAGACGATGATTCCCCAGACGAGAGCCGGCTGCTCTTTCATCACCGACGGCCCGGGCTGGATGCCCTGGATGATCATGGCGCCGATCATCAGCGCCATCACGGGATTGGAGGGAATGCCCAGCGTGAGCATCGGGATGAACGACGTCTGCGCGCCAGCGTTGTTGGCGGCCTCCGGAGCGGCGACCCCCTCGATCGCCCCTTTGCCGAACTCCGCGGCGTTTTTTGAGATTTTCTTTTCGATCGAGTAGGCGGCGAAGGCTCCGAGGATCGAACCGCTGCCGGGCAATATGCCGACCGCAGAACCGATCGCGGTGCCGCGAAGAATCGGCGCCACCATTCGTTTCCAGTCTTCCTTCGTTGGCATGAGGCTGGTAATTTCGCGCACCATGACCGTGCGCCCGTCCTCTTGCTCCAGATTGCGGATGATTTCGGCCAGTCCGAACATGCCCATCGCGACGACCACAAAGCCGATGCCGTCCGCGAGCTGCGGGATATCGAACGTGTAGCGCTGCGTACCGGACGTCACGTCGGTGCCGATCAGGCCCAACAGCAGCCCAAGAACGACCATGCCGATCGCGTGGAGCAAGGAGCCCTGCGCCAGAACGACGGAGGCGACCAGTCCGAGCACCATGAGAGAAAAATAGTCGGCCGGGCCGAACTGGAGCGCAAGCTCGGAGAGCGGGGGCGCGAAAAGCGCAAGCAACAAAGTGGCAACCGTACCCGCAAAGAAAGAGCCGATTGCGGCCGTCGCCAGGGCCACTCCCGCGCGCCCGCGCCGCGCCATCTGGTAGCCGTCGAGCGTCGTCACCACCGAGGCCGCCTCGCCCGGGAGATTGACCAGAATCGAGGTCGTGGAGCCGCCGTACTGAGAACCGTAGTAGATTCCCGCGAGCATGATCAGCGCCGATATGGGCGGCAATACGAACGTGATCGGCAGCAGCATGGCGATGGTGGCGGTCGGACCGAGTCCCGGCAGAACGCCGATCAGCGTGCCGAGAAAGACGCCGATCAGGCAGTAAAGCAAGTTGATCGGAGTGATCGCGGTGCTTAGGCCTAAAGCGAGATTAGAGAACAGGTCCATCGAGAGGCCGACGCTCTAACCGCCGAACCAGGAGCCGAGAACCGGCAGCGGCACGCCCAAACCCTTAAGAAAAACCAGCACGCAGAAAACGGTGAGCCCGGCCGCCAACGCAAGCGAACGTTCCCAGCGAAAGTGCGCGCTCGCGTAAGAGCTGACGAGAACGAGGACAGGCAACGCGACGGCGAGTCCGGCTCCCCGGAGAAGAAGGCCAAAGGCGAGCGTCGAGCCGGCAACGAGCACGAGCCCCTTCAAGCCGAATCGGCTAATCGGCGTCCCTTCCTTTATGAACGATCGGATCAGAGAGATGACGCCGATCACGGTTAGCAACCCCCCCAAGACCGTGGGGAAGTAGCCCGGGCCCATCTTGAGAGCCGTGCCCATCCCGTAATCCCGCGCGAGGACGACGGCACCCACCCCGAAGACGACATAAATGATGCCGGTCCAAAAGTCCTTGGTGCTGCGAATGGCTGAGATCAAGAGCAACTCCAGTTCCAGTTGAGATGAAGCGCTGGCGCGCTGGAGCGCCGGCTATTCCACAGCCAACCCTCAATGCTCGCCGGGCCGCGCTTATCTAGTCCGCGTAGACTCCCGCTTTTTTGATGATCGGCCCCCACTTGTCGATCTCGGCTTTCAGGTGCGCGCGCAGGGCCTCGGGCGTCGCCCGGCTGTCCGGGACCGGTTCGGTGCCGAGCTCGGCAAAGCGTTGCTTGACGGTGCTGTCGTGGAGGGCGTGCAGGAGAGCCTTGTTGAGCGTGTCGATGACAGGCTTTGCGGTCCCCCTCGGCGCGTACAGCCCGTGCCACACCGTGACTTCAAAGCCCGGCAGCCCGGCTTCCTCGGCGGTAGGGACATTGGGCAGCGAACGGACGCGCTTCTTTGTCGTCACGGCGTAGACTTTGATTTTACCTCCCTTGATCTGGCTCGTCGTATTCGTCGTCTGGTCGCACATAAAGTCTACCTGGCCGCCCAGGAGATCATTCATCGCGGGGCCGGTGCCTTTATATGGAACCGTGGTTAGGTCCGTCTGGATCGCGCTCATAAAGAGCAGGCCACAGAGGTGCGACGCGGCGCCGAGGCCGGCGTTTGCGTACGTCACCTTCTCCTTGTTCGCCTTCACGTACGCGATCAGCTCCTTCAGGTCCTTGGGCGGAAAATCCCTCTTCGCCACCAGGGTCATGGGGACTTCGTTGATCAGCCCGATCGGCTCGAAATCCTTGACCGGATCGTACGGCAATTTGCGGTAGAGGGCGGGAGCGGTGGACATGCCGATGTGATGGATCAGGATCGTATAGCCATCGGGCGACGCCTTGGCGACGCGCGCGGGAGCGATCGTTCCGCCCGCCCCCCCGACGTTCTCGACGATGATCTGCTGCTTGAGGGCGGCTCCCATCGACTGCGCGAGCAACCGGGCGACGGTATCCGTGGGGCCGCCCGCGGCAAACGGAACCATCATGGTGATAATCTTGGACGGATACTGCTGGCCGTAGGACTGGGCCGCCCATACCAGGGCCGTACAAACCAGTATATACGCAACTTTCTTAGCCATAGCTCCTCCTGATGGGGATGGCCGCTACGCCGCACGCAGGTTTGCGTGCAAAAACACTACTTGACGCCGGTAGCCGGTGTCAACTTGGTTTCGAGGGGAGCCTGCGGGCGCTGGCGAGTGCTCAGCGAGCCGTACGGTCGGCGGGGAGAAAAACAGAAGACGAAAACGGAAATCGGAAGGCAGAAGTCAGAAGTCAGAATCCAGTAGGCAGAAGTCAGAATTCAGGAGGCAGAAGTCAGAATTCAGGAGGCAGAAGTGAGGGGTCGGAGGGCAGAAGCCAAAAACCCGAAACATCTTTCCTACTCCCAGCGTCTGTTTTTGCCGAAGTCGTAGTCGAGGGAAGTGTCGCTCTCAAAACGCCAGACGGCGCGGCGCTTATCCCAGCCTTTTTCGAGCGCGCTGTCGAGGAAGGAAAGGACCTGGTTCCATGCGGCGCGCGCCTGTTCCGCGCGATACCGTCCGGGCATCGTGTCGTTGAGAAAACCATGCGGCGCGTCAGGGTAGATCCGGATGTCGAAGCTCTTGCCGGCCGCTTCGAGGACGTTGCGCATTTTGAGAACGTTTTCGCGGGGAACGAGATTGTCCAGCTCGCCGAAAATTCCCAGGACCGGACACCTGACGCGCTCCAGTAAAACATTGATGGGTTCGGGGCGAAGCGCGTGCGGCTGCCAGTCGGCAGGGTAGATCGCGCCATAGAGCACCACGGCGGCGGCAATATCGCTGCGGTGAACCGCCGCGAGCACAGGTTGCCGACCGGTTGCGCACACTCCGATCATGGCGATGCGGCTCAAGTCTGCCGTTGGCACGGCCGCGAGATAGGCGACGATGTCGTCCAGGTCTTTTAATACTTCCTCGTCTTTAAGCTCGGCGCGCGCGTCGCCGCGCGCCAGAGCCTCGCGGTCGCCGGTAAAGCGCCAGTAGAGGTCGGGCGCCAGAGTGACATAACCGGCTTGCACGAGCTTCTCGGCCAGGTCCAGCGTGTGCTTGACGATGCCGTAGCGCTCGTGGAGATGAATGACGACGGGCCGCTTGCCGGCGCGCGCCGGCTGCCCGAGATGGGCGTCGATCCTGTTATCGATCTTGACCTGAGCGAGCATCAGGACCCTCCGTTGCGTTGATCCAAAGCGTGGCGAATGAGCTTTTCCAGCTCTTCGTACGGGTACGCGCCGACAAGCGCGTAGCGGCGCGCGACAAAAGTCGGCACCGCGGTCACGCCCAGCCTCCGGCAGCGCTGCCAATCTTCGTCCACGGCCTCCTTGAAGCTCCGGCTTGCAAGCGCGTCTCTCGCCTCGTCTGCCGGGAGGCCGAGCCGTTCGGCGATCCTCACCAGCACATCGGGGTCGGCGATATTCTCCAGCTCGACGAAATAGGCGCGGAAAAGCGGCTCATGAATCTCGTAGCCTTTGCCTTTGCTTTCGGCCCACTTTGCCAGCTCCTGCGCCAGACGACTGTTGTAGCTCATGTTGCGCGCGGTGTTGTAAGGAAGGCCTTCCGCGTCCATGCGGGCTTTCATCTCGCCGCTTCTAAGAGGATCAACCGGGCGCGGCCTTCCTTGCGGAGGCGTGTCCGGGTGAAGAGGAAAATGGGTGAACTTTACGCGAAGACCGTAGTTCGTTTTCAGTTTCTCAATACGCCCGGTACTGAGATAACACCACGGTCAAACGTAGTCGGAGAAAATTTCCAAAGTCAGAGGTTCCGTCATACAACCCTCCCGTGTTTACGTTTCTATAACAGAGTTTCGCGGAATACGAGCCCAAAATTAAGAAAACGGAACGGGTCGATTGCGCGCGATTCAGGGGCCAGCGATCTCGGCTGTCAGCACAACGCTTGCGCGCACCTCGATCGTGCCCGCCTCAATGGGCGTCTGGGCGGCGGCTTCGGCCCGGAGCGCGACTGCGTCTTGCATCATTGGGCGAACGACTTGGCCGCTTTCGGTCACCGAACGGACGCGCACGATTTTGACTCCCAGCGCGCGCGCGATCTCGTCGGCTTTCGCTTTCGCCTTCAGGGTGGCTTCGCGCAGCGCCTGGCGTTGCGCTGCCTGCTCGTCCTTAAGCATAAACGCCAGCCGCTGCACGCGATTTGCGCCCGCGCGCATCGCGGCGTCAATGAGCTTCCCGACGACGGCAAGGTTCGAAGTTTTCGCCCGCACGATATTCGTGGCCGTATAGCCCACGATTTCCGGCTTACCGCCTTCTTTCGGGTAGCGGTAGTTCGGCGTTAACGCGTACCCGGCAGTTTTAATTTCACCCTGGGGTCCCGCGACTTTCTTTAGCTCGGCAATGACCTGGGACACTTTGCTCGCGTTTTCACCGGCGGCGTCTACCGCTGTGCGCGACTGGGTGACGACGCCGATGTCGATCTCCGCCTGGTCGGGTTCGACGGTCACAACGGCTTCGCCGTTGACCGCAATGCTCGGCACTTTGGGCTTCGGTTCGGCGTCTTGCGCATGCGCTGTGGCTGGAAGGGCGAGCCCAAACAGAAGAGACAGAAGGAGCGTGCACGGCTTCATGGGATTAAAGAGCCGTAAGGTTAATGTCCAAAAAGCCGCGCCCAAAAAGAGCGCCTGCGCTCCGCGCCGCAGCCGGGACAGGAGGCGCGATCCTTTGAGTATTCGAGCCGGCAGTTCTCGCAGCGAACCATGCCTGGTTGTACCGGCGTGTCCGTTTGGGGACGCGAGGCCACAGTAGAGACGGGTGGCGGGGCCGGGGCCGCCTGCTCGATCGCGGGCGGCGGGACCGACGAAGGCGTGAGATCGACGGGCTCTCTGCGTGAGTGAAGCAGCAGCCGAAGACCCATCCCGAGGAGAGAGCCCAAGGCTTCGCTCCCGGTGAAGGTTTTGCTGAATACAATTTGGCTGCTCCGTCCCGACTCCAGCGCCTTCTGCACCTGCTCCCGGATGTCCGGCGGCAGCTCGTCCAGGGAGTTGAGCACCTTCGTCGTTGTGAAGCTTTTCGTGAAGGTCGTGACGTTAGAGGCGTTGCTTCCGCTCGCGATCTCGTTCAGCGCGCTTTCCAAGCCCAGATTTCTTTGATTCGCGTAGGCCTCTACCGCTTTGCGAACGGACTGAAAAACCCCCAGTCCTTTCGTGCCGTAAAGGTCCTTGCAGACTCTAAGCAGCGCCTCATCGAGATCTTCTCCGGGCTGTCGATCGCGCAAGGCCTCCTTGCCGATCGCTGCAAGGTCGATTTGCAAGTCTTCTTCTTTCATGGGCGCCTCCTAGCGCTGGAGCGTTTCACGTACGCGCGCGAAAGCGTCCAGCGCGATCCCGAGATCGTCGCGGCTGTGCGCCGCGGAGATCTGCACGCGAATGCGCGCCTGCCCCTTGGGGACGACCGGGTAAGAAAAGCCGATGACGTAGACGCCTTCGTGCAGTAGCCGCTCGGCCATTTCCTGAGCCAGTCTGGCGTCGCCCAGCATGATGGGAACGATCGGGTGTTCGCCGGGGCGAATATCGAAGCCGCGCTGCTTGATCCCGGCGCGGAACAGGCGGGTGTTTTCCATCAGGCGCTCGCGAAGCTCGCCGGAGCGGGCCAAGAGCTCGAGCGCTTTGAGGGAAGCGCCAACGATCGCCGGCGCGAGCGTGTTCGAGAACAAGTACGGGCGCGAGCGCTGGCGCAAAATGTCAATGATCTCCCGCCGTCCGCTCGTGTAGCCGCCGCTGGCGCCGCCCAGAGCCTTGCCCAGCGTGCCCGTGATAATGTCCACGCGCGACTGGACCTGGTGATGCTCGTGCGTGCCGCGGCCGCCGCCGCCGAGGACGCCGACCGCGTGCGAGTCGTCGACCATGACCAGCGCGCCGTACTTTTCCGCCAGCTCGCAAATCGCCGGCAGGTTTGCGATGGTGCCGTCCATCGAAAAAACCCCGTCGGTCGCGATCAGCCGAAAGCGCGCGCTCGCCGCTTCTTTGAGCTTCGCCTCAAGGTCGTTCATGTCGTTGTGCCGGTAGCGGTAGCGCCGCGCCTTGCACAGGCGAATGCCGTCGATGATGCTCGCGTGGTTCAGCTCATCGCTGACAACGGCGTCTTCGGCGTCGAGCAGGGTCTCGAACAGGCCGGTGTTGGCGTCAAAGCAGGACGTGTAGAGAAGGGTGTCCTCGGTCTGCAGAAAATCGGAAAGAGCGCGCTCGAGCTCTTTGTGAATTTCCTGCGTGCCGCAGATAAAGCGCACCGAGGACAGGCCGTACCCCCAGCGGTGAAGCGCTTGATGGGCGGCGGCGGCAATCTCCGGGTGGTTGGCGAGGCCGAGATAGTTGTTGGCGCAAAAATTGATGACGCTTTTGCCGTCCAGCACGCCGACGTGGGCGCCTTGCGGCGTGGTGATGACCCGCTCCGCCTTGTAAAGGCCGCTGTGGCGTATCTCGTCCAGCTGTCGTTCGAGGTGCTTTTTTAAATCACCGAACATCGCCGCTCCCTTCAGGAACTCGTATCATGGAGCCGGGTGAGGACGTGCCAGCTTACGCCATCGGCCTTCAATCCTCCGCCCACCTGAGCAGCACCTTGCCGCACTGGCCCGAGCGGACGGTTTCGAACGCCGCTTCGTATTCGCTGTAGTGGTAGCGGTGCGTGATGACCGGGCTGATATCGAGCCCGCTTTGGACCATCACGGTCATCTTGTACCACGTCTCATACATCTCCCGGCCGTAAACGCCTTTGATCGTGAGGCCGTTGAAGATCACCTTGGTCCAGTCGATCGCGATCTCCTTTGCGGGAAGGCCGAGCAGGGCGATCTTGCCGCCGTGGCACATGTTCGCGAGCATGTCGTGAAGGGCGCGCGGGTCGCCCGACATCTCCAGGCCGACGTCAAAGCCTTCCTTCATGCCGAGCTTTTTCTGCGCCTCGGCGACGCTTTCGCTCGTCACGTCCAGCGCGAGCGTTGCCCCCATCTTCCGCGCCAGCTCCAGACGATAGGGGTTGACGTCGGTAACGACGACGTAGCGCGCGCCGGCGTGTTTCACGATCGCGACCGCCATGACCCCGATGGGACCGGCGCCCGTAATGAGCACGTCTTCGCCGAGAACGTCGAAGGAAAGCGCCGTGTGCACGGCGTTGCCGAACGGATCGAAAATAGTTTGCACGTCGCGCGGGATCGCCGGATCGTGGTGCCACACGTTGGCGACCGGGATGGCGATGTATTCGGCAAATGCCCCGGGGCGATCGACGCCGATCGCCTGAGCGTCGGCGCAGAGATGCCTTCTGCCCGCAAGGCAGTTGCGGCAGCGGCCGCAGACGACGTGCCCTTCGCCGCTCACGACATCGCCGGCGCGGAGGTCCTTGACGTTGTCGCCGAGCCTTTCGATCACGCCGACAAATTCGTGGCCGATGATGAGCGGCGCGCGAACCGCGTGCTGCGCCCACCCGTCCCAGTTGTAGATGTGGAGGTCCGTGCCGCAGATGCCGGTCTGGAGCACGCGAATGAGGACATCGTTGATGCCGATCCGCGGCAGCGGCGCCTCCTCGAGCCACAAGCCCGGTTCAGGAACCTTTTTGATCAACGCCTTCATCGTCGCCGATGCCGAGCCGGCTGGATAGCAGCTTACAGCATCGTTCCGTCGAGGGAAAGCAAACGGCGGGCGGGCCGAGGCGTCGCCGGGGCGCGCGGAACGAGCCTGAATTTCTGCTCTTTGCCGTCCCGTAGGGTGTGGGCCGGGATAACCCATCGGGGTTATCCCGCGGCAGCGACGCGCCATGGCGGCGGAAAATCGAAAGTGCTATAGAGTGTCTCCGTGTCCAAACTCGTTTGGAGGGATGGCGTATGGCCGAAGAGATACAAAAGCTGGTCCAGCAATATCGGGAAGGCAAAATCAACCGGCGCGAATTTATCAGACAGGCCGTCGTGCTCACCGGCAGCCTGGCGGCCGCCAACGCGTTGATCGACTCCTTTTTTTCGCCGAGCGCGGAAGCGGCTCAGGTGGCTCCGGATGATCCCGCGCTCTCGTCGCGCGATGTCCAGTATCCGGGAAAACAGGGGCAGATCTCCGGCTATCTGGCGAAACCGAGCGCGGCGGGCAAATACGCGGCGGTGATCGTCATTCATGAGAACCGCGGGCTGGACGATCACATTCGCGACGTGGCGCGAAGATTCGCCAAAGAGGGTTTCGTGGCACTGGCGCCGGATTATCTCTCGCGCCATGGCGGGACCGCGAAGGTCAACCCTTCAGGCGGAGGGATCAGCGCGATTCGGGAGATGGTGCCGCTCAGCGCCGTGGCCGAGGACACGGAGGCTTCGATGGCGTATCTGCGCGGCCTTCCGGAAGTTCGGGGCGATCGCATCGGCCTGGTGGGTTTCTGCTGGGGCGGAGAAATGACGTTCGGCGTCGCCACTCAGGTGCGAGGGCTGAGGGCGGCGGTCGTTTACTACGGGCGCAGCCCCAATCCCGTCGATCTGGTAAAGAACATCGAAGCGCCGGTTCTCGCGCATTACGGCGAGAAGGACGAAGGAGTGAACAAGACGATTGCTCCCGCCGAGGAGGCGATGAAAAAATACAACAAGCGCTACACTTACAAGATTTATCCCGGCGCGCAGCACGCTTTTAACAACGACACCAATCCGGGCCGCTACCATCCCGAGGCGGCCAAGGAGGCGTGGGCGAGAACGATCGAGTTTTTTAAAAAGGAGCTCGGCTGATGGAAGCCGCCGCGACGTTTTGGCCCATCGGCGAGCCTCCTGGCGTCGCCGCGAGCGCGAGCCTGCGGTATCGCCTTGAGGAAAGGAAAGATCGCGCGCGATGGAAGCCGTCAAAAAACTGACCGCCGAAGAAGACGGAATCGGGCGTTGCGGGCGCGCGCGCGAATCCTTTACGAGACCTCGCGCGGCCGCGTCAGGCGCTCCAGCAAAAGCAAGCCCATCACCAGCGCAAGCTGGATCATCGCAATCACCGCGGTGATGTTGCGATAGCCCTCCTCGTAATAGTAGAGGAGGGCTATCGTCAAGGTCTGAGTCCCGTACGAGTAGAGCAGCAGCGGGATCGTCAGGCTTCTCGCCGACAGCGCAAACACGATAACGAAAGCGGCCGCGACCCCAATGCGGAGAAGCGGCAGGACGATATGAGCCATGGTTTGCAGCCAGGACGCGCCGTGGACCATCGAGCATTCTTCCAGGTCTTTGCTCACCTGCATGATCGACGATTGCATCGTGCGCGTGCCCAGCGGGAGCCCGTTCACGATGAATCCCAGAACCACAATCGCCGAGGTGCCGTAGAGATTGAACGGCTGCGGCAGGGAAATCCACGCCCAGAGAAGCGCCAGTCCCAGGACGATCCCGGGCATTGTCCAGGGGAGCCACGCGGTGAGCTCCATCGTCGGGCCCAACCAGTGGCGCGTGCGCACGCGGATGTAGCCGATCAACCCGCCGAGCGCGATGACCCCGGCGGCGGCCAAGGCGGAAAAAACGATCGTGTTGCGGAGACCTCCCATCGTGCGCGGATCGCGCCACACCGTGAGCCAATTGTCGAACGTGAAGTGCTCCGGCTTATAGAGGCCGAACACTTTGAAGAACGAGCTGGCGCATATCTGCGTCAGGGGGATCAAGACGGCGAGGGCGAAGTAGAGCACAAACAGCGCGAAGATCCCCCAGCGCACGAGCGGGCGCGGCGTGACGCGGCGCGGCTGGTATCCTTTGGCGCTGATCGTCGTGAACTCCCGGTTGCCCAGTATTTTCCACTGCACCGCGACCAAGACGAACGTGATGATCATCAGGATCACGGCCAGGCCCGTCGCGGCGTTGTACTGCGGCGGATGGCGGTGGCGGAGAACGCGGTAAATCTCGTTGGCAAACACGTAAACGCCGCCCGGCGTGCCGAACAGGTACGGGTCTTCGAACGACTCCAGCGCGCGGATGAACGATAAAATGGAAACGCCGAGGATGGCCGGCAGGAGCATGGGGAGCGTGATCTTGAACGTGGTCCGGGAAGGCGTTGCGCCGCAGGCGATGGAGGCTTCTTCGTAGGCGGGATCCATGTTGTAGAAGAAGCCGACGAGGAGCAGGTAGAGGAACGACGTCGTGTTCAGCACCGAATGAAAGAGCAGGCCGTCCCAGCCGTAAATGTCGATGACCGGACCGCGGGCGCCGAGGACCTGGACGAAAAATTGATTGATGAGCCCGTTTTGCGGGTTGCCGAGCATGACCCAGGAAATCGCGGTGAGCAGATCGGGTATGAAGAACGGAATCGGGATCAAGGTCTCCATGAGCCTGCGGCCGGGAACGTGCGCGCGCGCTACCGCCCAGGCGAAGGTAAGAGCGAGCGCGAGGCTGATTCCCGTCCGGGCCGACGCGTAGATCACGCTGTTGAGGATGATTTCGCCGATGCCTTCGGTCACCATCAGCTCGCGGTAACCGTCGAGCGTAAGCTCGCCCCAGGCTCCCGGCTGGCCGGTAAAGAAGCTTGCGATCAGGAGCATCGCGGTCGGGTACAGGACCAGCAGAACAAGGACCGCGAAAAGGACGTAATAAAGAACCGTGACTTGCGTGAAGGGGCGGGCGAAAGCCGCAAGCTTGGCGAGCATTCAGCGCGGAAGCACTGAGCAATGGAGCCCGGCGAAGCCCGACCTCCATTGCTCGGTTTTTTAGCGGCGGCCGAAAATTTTTTCCATCTCTTTGAAGAAGAATCCCGGGTCCGCGAGCTGCTGGGAAGGAATGGCGGGCATCATCGTATAGTTGCCGATCTCCATTTCGGGAATCGGCATCTTGATTTTTGGATGGGGAATCATTCGCCCGCCCTCCTTGGCCAGCAGTTGCAGGTTCTGAATTTCGTAAAACCAGGTCAGCGCAACTTTGCCGGCGTTGGGATGGGGCGATCCTTTGAGAAGCGCGGTCACGTGCGGCAGCCAGGTGAGCCCCTCCTGCGGGACAACGTAAGCCAGAGGCGATCCCTTGGGCACGTCGGTCAAGAACTCCGGGCGGCCGCTAAAGCCGAGCGGGAATTGTCCCAGCAGGACCGCGTCGCGCATCTCGCGGCTTCCGCCTGGAACCGTGAACGGTTCCACCACCTCTTTGAGCTTGCGGATGTATTCGAGGCCGAGCTTGGGATGGTTGTAGAATTGCAGGAACTGCCAGCCGCCGCCGCCCGCGCTGCGAGGATCGCGCGTGGCGACCCGCCCTTTCCACTTGGGATTGACGATGTCCCAGTAGGACTTCGGATATTCTTCTTTCTTCACCAGATTGGTGTTGACGATCAGCGCCTGGGCGCTGATGAAGAGCGGCGTCCAAAAATCGGCCGGTTCCTGGACAAAGACGCTTCTGTCAAATTCGGCGAGCGCCGGCGCCGGGTTTTTGAATTTTTCCAGCGCGCCGGCCTTGTAGAGCTCCATCAAATACTGGACCACGCCGTCGAAGACATCGGCGATCTTTCTTCCCGTGGCGTGCTCGGCGCGGACCTTATCGGTCTGCTCGCGCAGGCGGCCCGTCACCGGCTCGAGCCTGATGCCGAAGCGCTTCTCGAACGCCTCCTTGCCGCCCGCCTTGAAGAACTCGCCGACGTTGTCGCCCGCGTACCAGACCACGCGCCCTTCCTTGAGAGCGGCGTTCATCACCTCCATGCCCAGCAACTTAGCGACCGGATCATTCGCGAGATTGCCGGGCGCGGCGGCGCTCGCCGCGCCGGATAACGGGGCGAAGGCAAGCGCGGTAAAAGCAAGAAAGCGCATCCAGGCGTGAAAATGCATCGACCGTCCTCCTTTTGCAGTCTTCTCGCTTATCATGCCAACCGCGCAGGCGCAATCGCGTAGCGCCTGCGAAAGCGCGCTGCGCGCGCGCGTTGACAAGGCGGCAAGCTTGTCGGATAGTTTTCTTGGGCGCGCGCTCAAGCGGCGAGAGGCGCGCGCGCGAGTTCACGGCAAGGAGGCTGACGAGCATGGCTGACCGGCGGGGGCCGAGCGGCTTTACCTTCACGAAAGAAGAGAACGAGCAGTTAACTCGGGTGGGTCCGGGCACGCCGATGGGCGAGCTTTTCCGGCAGTATTGGATGCCCGTGCTGCCGGTTAGCTTTCTGCAGGAACCCGGCGGGCGGCCGCTCCGCGTGCGGCTTCTGTGCGAGGACTTGCTGCTCTTTCGCACCCGGCGGGGCACCGTCGGGCTAGTCGGCGCTTACTGCTCGCATCGGCTCGCGCCGCTCTACTTCGGTCGCATCGAGGATGACGGGGTTCGCTGCCCCTATCACGGCTGGAAGTACGCCCCGAGCGGGAAATGCCTGGAGATGCCGAACATCCCCGCCGAGCAGCAGTTCTGCGACGCGATCCGCCATCCCGGCTACCCCTGCGTCGAGCAGGGCGGGATCATCTGGACCTACATGGGACCGGCCACGGAGCCGCCGCCTCTGCCGGAATTCGAATTTCTCATGGTGCCCGATGAGCAGCGCAGCTATCGCGTGTTTCACCAGGAGTGCAATTATCTCCAGGTGCTCGAGGGAGGAATCGATCCCACGCACGTCATGTGGCTGCATTCGCCCTACGATCTTACCGACGACATCGCCAAAAGCCACCAGCCGTCGCAACAGGTGGCGGCCAACCTCTCGGGCGTGAGGACGCCGCTTGCGATCGAGGTCGTCGATACGGCGGCCGGCTTCATGTACGGCGCCAAGCGGCCCGCCGGCGACGGCAAGAGCCTGTGGCGCGTCAATCAGTTCATCATGCCCTTTTACACGATGCCGCCGGGGAGCGACCTCCGCGGCGCGCGCGCGTACGTCCCCATTGACGACGAGAACTCGATCAAGTGGCAGATCAACTGGTTCCCGACGCGCGAGATCATGCTCGGGAGCAAAGAGCAGGACCGGAAGAATTTTCCGGAAGAGGACTACCTGCCGGCGACCCACGAGCCTTTCAGCTTCATTCGCCCCAAAGCAACGAAAGCCAACGATTATCTGATCAACTGGGAGGTGCACAAATCGAAGCGGATGGGCATTGCCGGCGTCAATCTGCAGGATCGCTGCATTACGGAAAACGAAGGCCCGACGCCGATTCTCGATCGCACCAAAGAGAATCTCTGCAGCGCGGATTACACGACGATCAAGGCGCGCCGCATGCTGCTCGGCGCCGCGCGCGCGCTGCGGGAGAAGGGGACGCCGCCGCCCGGCGTGCGCGACCCCAAGGTCTACCGCGTGCGCGCGACCTCGATGGTGTTGCCCGATTCCCAGCCGTGGGTCGAAGGCGTAAAAAAAGAAGTGCTCATTCCTGAAAGTACCGCGCTGTGAAGGCAGCGCGCCGCCGACGAGCGCGCAAAAAAGTTCCGCGCGCGCAGGAAGGCTCGGCCGCGCGCCAGGCGACGGCCAACATCGCGGCTTCTACGCGACGCGAACAGGCGAGATTTTCATGGCAGATCAAATCAGACAAGCGGGCGTGGTCGGCCTCGGCGTGATGGGGTTCGACATCGCCTTTCTCTACGCGATGAAGGGCTACCCGACGCTGGCATACGACGCCTCGGCCGCGGCCATGGCGGCGATCGGCGAACGCAGGGAGCAGACGATCGAGCGGCTCAAGCGAAGAGATCGGATCTCCGAGAACGAGGTTGAAAATGTCCGCCGCGGGCTCGTGGCCGCGTCGGGACCCGGAGATCTGGCGCGCGCGGATCTCGTGACCGAGGCCGTGTTCGAAGCGGCGGAAGCGAAGCTCGCCGTCTATGCTGGCTTAAAAAGATGCGGCTTCAACGGCATTCTTACCACCAACACTTCCTCGCTCACGCGCGCAAGCCTGCTGGCGCCCGCAGCTTACGAGGCAAAGAGGTTTGCCAGCACGCATTTTTTCAATCCGGTCCTTTACACGCAGATGGTCGAGGTCGTAAGGGGCGACATGGAAGAGAAGAGCTTCCGGTCGATGCTGGCGTTTTTGAGGAGCCTCGGGCGCGCTCCCGCCGAGACCCGAGACATCTCCGGCTTCGTCTCGAACAGCATTCTCATGTACTACGCCGTCATGGCGCTTCGTCTGCTCGAGGGCGGCGCGCCGTTCGAGGAGATCGATCAGGCGGCCAAGGAGCTCCGCCTGCCGGCTCCTTTTGTAAGCCTCGACAGCTGGAAGCCGCGGATCGTCGAGGACGTCACTCGCGCCATGTTCCGCCTGAGGGGCGATGAGTTTTTGCGCTCTTCGAAGCTGCTCGGCGAGTTGGCGCGCAGCAATCCAAAGTTTTACGTCGAGCAGCGCCCCAACCCGGAGATCTACGCGAAGCTCAAAGCGGCTGCCGAGCGGCCCGGCGCGGCGGCAATCAGGCGCGCGCTGAAAATTTCGCTGCTGGTCGCGGCGGCGAGAGTGGTCGAGCTCGGAGAGGATCCGCAGACCGTGGATCGGATCGCGACGGATGGCCTCAAAATGCCGCAGGCCCCGCTAAGGGAGATCGACGGCACGGGGCCCGAAGCGGTGCTCGAGGAGCTAAAGAGGCTCAATCGCGAAATGCCGGACGCCCCGCTGGCGCCTCCCGAGCTCTTGGCTCGGATGGCGCGTGAAGGAGAATCCTTTTACAGAGGCGAGGAGCCCAATCCGCGGGTGGCGGCGTTTTTACGGCCAAAAGGATCCGATGCGCGCCATTGACGTTCACGTGCACCCGAGCACGCGCGGCGTGGACCCCGACGCCTGCGCCTATTTCAGGAGAAATCTCGCGGAGGTCCCGGTAACGGAAGAATCGTTCGCCGCGCTGTTTACGAGCCAGGACGTGAAAGCCCTGCTGATCGGCTGGCATCCTTGCACCGTCGGGGGAACGCGAAACGACAACCGGTACGTTACCGAGCTTGTGGAGCGATTTCCCGACGCGTTTGCCGGCGTGCTCGCATCGCTGGACATGCGTTCCGCGGCGCCGGCGAACCTGATCGAAGAGGCGGAAAGGTTACTCAAAGATGCGCGCGTGAAGGGATTCAAGTTTCATCCCCCCGACCAGAACTTTTACCCGAACGACAGAAAGTACTACGGGTTGTGGGAAGCGCTGGAGGCGGGCCAAAAGCCCGTGATGTTCCATACGGGGTTTACGGTCCTGGGCGCCGACCAGGACGGCGGCAAGGGGATCGGGCTCGACTGCGGGCGGCCGATTCATCTGGACGCTGTTGCCAGAGACTTCCCGCGCATGAAGATCATCGCCGCGCATCCCGGGTGGCCGTGGGAGCAGGAGCTGATCGGCGTTCTGACGCACAAGCGAAACGTCTACGTCGACACTTCCGGGTATCTCGCGGAACAACTGCCGGAGAGTTTTCTGCGCGCCATTCGCGGCCGGCTTCAGGACAAGGCGCTTTTCGGCACGGATTTTCCCTACGTCGATGTGGAGAAAGCGCTGCTGAGCTTCGACGCCGTCGGGTTTAGCAGCGCGGTCAAGGAGAAGATTCTTCTTGCCAACGCGCGCGCTCTGTTCGGTCTTTAACGGAGGATCGAAAGCCCATGGCTCAGGAAAAAATCGCCGCGCAGGCTTATCTCGAAGTCGCCGCGGCGCATGGCGTTGAGTACATCTTCGGCCTCCCGGGCACGAGCGGGCAAGAGTTCATCGGCGCCATCGCCGATCAGGAGAAAATTCGCTTCATTCTGGCGCTGCACGAGACGTGCGTCGTGTCGATGGCGGACGGTTACGCCCGCGTCTGCGGCCGGCCGCAGCTCGCTCAGGTGAGCACGTTTCCCGGATCGGCGAACGCCATCGGCGCGCTTTACGACGCGTACCGCGACCGCTCGCCGGTGGTCGTGACCTCCACCGATGTCGACACGCGGATTGCCGGCCGCGACTCGCATACGGAGACCAAGGACCTGGTCGAGATGACGAAGCAATTCACGAAATGGAGCGCCGAGGTCCATCGCGCCGACCGGATTCCGGAGTACTTGAACCGCGCGTTCAAGGTTGCGTCGGCGCCGCCGGCCGGCCCGGTGTATCTGGCGCTGCCCAGCGATCTGCTCGCGGAGACGATCGCCGTTCCGATTCCGGAGCCGGAGCGCGCGCGGGTCGTTCCCCGGGTCGCGGCCGACCGGGAGGCTTTAAGGGAAGCGGCAAAGATGCTGGCGGAAGCGCAAAGACCGCTGATCGTCGCGGGCAGCGGCGTTGCCAAGGCCGGCGCGATCGAAGAGCTGATCAAGTTCGCCGAGATGGTGGCGGCCCCCGTCGTGATGGAACCGCGCTATTCCTTTCTCGCTTTCCCGACCACGCACCCGCAGAGCTTTCAGATCGCCGAGCGCCAGCCTTCCTTCGATCTCCCCGTCTGGGGCAGGCCGGACTTAATTTTTGCCGTCGGCTGCCGTTTGATCCGGGAGTACCGCTACGCTCCGGAGCCCGCGATCAAGCCGGAGACGCGCTGCGTTCACATCGAAGAAGACCCTTGGGAGATCGGCAAGGTGTTTCCCGTGGACATCGGCGTGATCGCCGATGCCCGCAGCGCGCTGCGCGCGCTCATCGAGATTTACCCCGCGTGCGCGCCCGGCGCCGCGGTCACGCTCGAGCGCTTGAAGCGCATCCGAAAAGCCAAAGAGCGGGCGGATGCCGAGCTCGAAGCGAGAATCAAGGAGGGCTGGCAGGAAAGGCCGATTAACGCCGCGCGCCTGGTGCGGGCGATGGACCGGCTCATCGAGCGCGACGCGTTGATCGTCAACGAAAGTCCGACGAGCAAAGATATTCTCGTGGCGAATTTCCGCTTTTCCCGCGAGCGGTCGTATTTCTCGAATTCATCCGGCGGCTTTCTCGGCTGGGGTTTGGGAGCCGCCATCGGCGCAAAGCTCGCGTCGCCCAATCGGCGCGTGGTCGCCTGCCTCGGCGACGGCAGCTGCATGTTCGGCATTCAAGGCCTGTGGACTTTGGCCAGGTACCGGGTGCCTCTGCTTGTGATCGTTTTCAACAACCGCGCCTACATGGCCGTGAAGAACCAGTTTCGCGGCCCGGCGCACAGGACCAGGATCGCTGCGGAGATGGGTGCCGAGATTCGCGGGCCGGACATCGACTTCGCCAGGCTGGCGGATACCTTCGGCATCTTCGGCGAGCGCGTCGAGGATCCCGACGCGATCGAACCGGCGCTCAAGCACGCGCTGGAGCAAAGCGGCCCGGCGCTCGTCGATGTGGTGATCAGCCAGAACACCAGGAAGGACTGAAAGGCGCGAAACCAGGCTCGCGGGCGGAAATCGCCACAGGCCGCAGAGTGCGCGGGGTTTTTGCCGCCGGCTCCGCGCCGCAGCGGTGAAACGTCTTCGCGGCGTTTTATTGAGGTCGGCGAACAAAGGAGGTTTCGATGGCAGACGAAGCAAAGGAAGCCTTCGCGAAGGCGTCGCTCGGCACTGAGAACAGAGCCTACAGCATTATCGCGCGATTGGACCCGGAGTATTTTGTCAAGCTCAAGGGTCTCTATGTGGACGGAACCTTCGGCCGCGAGGGGGCCCTGCCGCGAAAGATCAAAGAGCTTATCATGGTCGGCATCACGTGCGCGCTTAATCGGCCGCGCGGCGTCAGGCTCCACACCGAGCGCGCCCTTTCCTCGGGAGCAAGCCCGAAAGAAGTCCTCGAAGCCATCGAGGTCGCGGCCATTCCCGGCGGCATGCCGGGCTTGTGGCTGGGAGTCGAAACTCTCGAAGAGGTTCTCAAGTCGCGCGGCCAGGCGCTGGAGTGATGCGACGAACTCGCGCCCGCGTTTGTGGTTTTGCTTTGACGGTGGCTGTCCTTGAGCGAAGAATCGTGGCCGAAAACAGCGAAAGATGCCGCGCAACGATACGATCGAAGTGACCGATCATAGCCGCGGGCCGCTCCAGGGCGTCCGCGTTCTCGATTTGACGCGCGTTCTTGCCGGTCCCTACTGCACGATGTTTCTCGGGGATCTCGGCGCCGAGGTCGTCAAGGTCGAAGAGCCGGGCGCGGGCGACGACACGCGCGGCTGGGGGCCGCCGTTCGCCGGCGGCGAGAGCGCCTACTTTCTCTCCGTCAACCGCAACAAAAAAAGCATTACCGTCGATCTTAAAACCGCCGAAGGCGCCGATTTGATTCGCCGGCTGGTTGCTTGCGCGGACGTGCTGATCGAAAATTTTCGGCCGGGGACGATGGAGCGGTTCGGCTTGAGCGATGAAGACGTGCGCGCGGCGAATCCGCGGCTCATCTACGCTTCGCTTTCGGGATTCGGCGCCGATGGACCGATGAGGACTATGGCGGGCTACGACCTCATCGTTCAGGCGTGGGGCGGGCTCATGAGCATCACGGGACCGCGCGACGGCGAGCCCACGAAAGTGGGGGTCGCCATAATCGACATCGTCGCCGGGCTGATGCTGGGAAAATCGATTGTCGCGGCGCTCTACGCGCGCGACAGGCTCGGGGTCGGGCAGAAAATCGACACGTCGCTCTTGGAAGCGGAAGTCGCTTGTCTGATCAACGTCGGCAGCAACTATCTTATCGGCGGACAGGTTCCCGAGCGCTGGGGCAACGCCCACCCCAGTATCGTGCCTTACCAGAGCTTTCGAACCAGCGACGGCTATCTCGTTCTCGGCGTCGCAAGCGAAGGAATCTGGCGGCGGTTTTGCGACGCCATCGGTCGCGCGGAGCTGGCCGATGATGCGCGATTCGCGAAAAATTCCGACCGGGTCGCCAATCGGGAAGCGCTGGTTGCAATTCTATCCGAAATGTTTCGCCAGCGGTGCCGCGAGGACTGGATCCGCCTGCTCAATGACGCGGGCGTTCCCTGCGCGCCGGTGCAAACGATCGATCAGGTGTTCAGCGCACCCCAGGTTCTCAAGAGGCAAATGCTGGTCGAGGTCGAGCATCCCACGGCCGGCGCTCTGCGCATGGCCGGCGTTCCGGTTAAATTCTCGGCCACGCCGGCTTCGATTCGACTTCCCCCGCCGCTTCTCGGGCAGCACACCGAAAAAGTCCTGTCTTCGTGGCTGGGAATGAGCGCGCAGGAGATCGAAAGGTTAAAGAGAAACCGCGTCATCTGAGCGCGCGCCTTTCTCGGCCTCCCCGGGAGGCGAAAGGAGACGGTGGAGCCAAGGATGCAAAAGGGACTGACCTTTGAGCAGTTTCATCCGGGCGACCGATTTGTTACGGGCCGACGCACGGTCACCGAACACGACGTGATGCAATTTGTCGGCTTGGTCGGCCTGACCGAGCCGCTTTTTCTCGACATGGAGTACATTCGGAGCGAGAGCCTGTACGGCGAGCGGATCGCCCCGGGAAGCCTGACGTTCGGGATAGCCGAGGGGCTGACCGTGCAGACGGGAATCATTCACGGCACCGGCATGGCCTTTCTCGGGCTCGAGAGAATGCGCCTCACCGCCCCGGTCAAAGTGGGGGACACGATCCAGGTCGAGATCGAGGTGCTCGAGACCAAGGCAGTGCCGGCGCGCGGCGGCGGCATCGTCAGGTACCGTCACCGGGTCAGGAACCAGCGCGGCGAATCCGTCATGGAATACGACGTCAACCGTCTCATCCGAGGGCGCGGGGAGTGAGAGGTCCGCAAGTCAAATTCGGCGTTTTGCTGCCGACGCGCGAGGTGGTTCTGTCGCAGCGAACGGACGCGTCGACCATCTACGATCTGGCCGAGCGGGCGGAGGCGTTGGGCTTTCATTCCGTCTGGGTGGGCGACAGCCTAACCGCAAGGCCGCGCCTGGAGCCGCTCGCGACTCTGGCCGCGGTCGGCGCCAGGACGCGCCGCATTCGCCTGGGCACGGCCGTCTTTCTTGCGGCGCTCAGGAATCCGGTTCTGGTGGCCCACCAGACCGCCACGCTGGACTGGCTAAGCGGAGGGCGGGTCGATCTCGGCATCGGGTACGGCAGGCCGAGCGATCCGGCTCAGGAGCGCGAGTTTAGAATCTTAGGGCTCGACGCGCGCCAGCGGATCAGGATGAGCGAGGAGCTCGTTTGCGTGGTACGGCGGCTCTGGCGCGAAAACGATGTCTCTCACGCGGGCGCGTTCAGCGCTTTTGAGCGCGTCACGCTGGAGCCGAAACCGCTGCAAGCCCAGGGCGTGCCCATCTGGCTCGCCTCCAACAACGTCGAGCCGGGATTGAAAAGAGTGGCGCGGATGGCGGACGGTTGGCTGAACAACCTTCCGAGCCCGGAACTTTATCGCGAGTGCCTGAACAAAGTGCGCTCGTACGCGGCGCAGGCGGGCCGCGATCCCGATTCGGTTCAGCCGGGGCTTTACTTCACCCTCGCTGCCGGAGAGAGCGAGGCGCGGGCCGAAGGTCGAGCTTTCCTGGCGCAATATTACAACAGGCCCTACGAAGCGGTTGCCAGAGCGATGCTTTGTGTCCTGGGAAGCTGGGACGAGGTCATCGACCGCATCGAAGCCTACGCGGAGGCGGGCGCGCGCACCATCATTCTGCGCTTTGCAACCTTCAGCCAGATGACGCACCTTGAATCGGGCGCCGCCTTTCTCGCGCGCCGCGGGCTGTTGCCCCCTGCCTAGAACGGCGTGGAGCGCAAGGGCGGGCCGTGCCTTCGGGCTTGTCGCTACGGCTCGATCAGCGGCGCCACCTTGCGCTGAAAAACCGCAAGCTGATCGAGCTCGTCGGCAACCGGCCACACGAACAGGCGCTGGAGTCCCGCGGCGCGATAGCCGGCAAGCTTTTCGGCGCACGTTTCCGGCGATCCCACGAGCAGGCGCTCTCTTAATTGCTCGATCGGGCGATGGAGCATCGGCGCCAGTGTCTCGGACAAGATACTTTCGGCTTTCGCGCGCGCGTCCGTTACGTACATGAACATGGTCACAAGAGCGTTCGGGAAGCTCCGAGGGTCCTTGCCGCATGTTTCGAGGTTGGCGCG
This sequence comes from Candidatus Acidiferrales bacterium, assembly GCA_035559995.1. GTDB lineage: Bacteria > Desulfobacterota > Binatia > UBA9968 > UBA9968 > DATMAM01. Next base: position 195,291 of record DATMAM010000031.1, on the reverse strand, counting down.
CAGCTTCTCCAAACCGGCCGCGAATTGCTCCGGCGTTGTGTTGTACGCCGAGGCAAGCCACCCGTCGCCGAGCCTGGCCACGCGGCGCAAGCCCGCGTCCGAGCCCCAACTGCCGATCCAGATCGGTGGATGCGGCTTTTGCAGCGGCTTGGGATCGAGCTCGATCGGCTCGCTGGAGTAAAAACGGCCCACGAAGCGACCGCCATCGTCGCTCAACAGCAGGCGCAAAACGCGGACCGCTTCATCGAATCTTTTCCAGCGTTCCCCGTAATCGACGCCGACGATCTCGTAGTCCCGGGCCGAGGAGCCGGGCCCCACGCCGATGATGAGCCGGCCGCCCGAGAGAATGTCGATCGCGGCCAATGCCTTGGCTACTTGCACCACCCCGCGGGGTACCGGCAGCACGACGCTCGTGCCGACGGTCATGCTTGCGCTGTAAGTGAGCGCGGCGGCCAGCGCGGTCGGCGCGTCGAGCCAGGGGCGAGCCGAGATCAGATGATCGTTCACGGAGATGGCTTTAAAGCCAAGCTCGTTGGCGGTTTTCACGTACGCTAACAGCCGCTCCAAGGAAAACTGCGTCGATCCGAAGCCGATGACCGGAAGATGGGCGCCGTAGTCCATCGATCCTCCCTGAGCTCCCATGTTCGCTCGCTCATCAAAGTTCGGCCTCCGGTGGAAAACCAAAAAGCCGACGGAGGATTCTCGTGGGTTTGCCGAGGATTGTCAACGCTGGAAAAGGTTCGCGGACACGGCCACGATCCGGCGAGCGTCGGATTGACAGATTAAGGCCGCGGTGCAAAGATGCGCGCGCTTGGCGCCGTGCACCACGGTGCGATCTTGACTCCTCAATGGGAGGGCTCGATGAAGGCTTTCTTTCGGCTCGGCGCTCGGACCCAGGTCGCGTTGTTCTTGCTGGCGCTATCGGCTTCGGCCGTCCCGGCGCAGGATAAAATGCGCCTGGTCAAGATCGCCGATGACGTTTACATGATGGAAAACCAGCGCGGCTCGAGCAACTCGACCTTCATCATCACGCCGGACGGCGTGGTTGTTTTTGACTTTGACATTCGAACGGCCGACCAGACGCTCGCCGCAATCCGAAAGTTCACGGACAAAAAAGTTCGCTATCTCATCAGTTCGCACTCGGCCGGCGACCACGCGACCGGCGCTTGGCATTTTCGCGAAGACAAGCCGGTCTATATCGCCTCGCGGAGTCAGGTTCGTGATCTTTACAATCAAGAGGGCCAAGCGTTCGAAGAGCGCAAGGCCTCAAACGATCCACGCAATGCTGCCTACAAAGATAAGGAGCTTGTCCGGCCCGATATTGCTTTCGACGGGAGCCTGACGCTGTACTTTGGCGGCTTAACCTTCCAGCTGGTCGCCGAAGGCTTCGGCCATTCGACGGGCGATCTGGCCGTGTACATTCCGCAAAAGCGGGTCATGCTGATGGGAGACTTGCTCAATACCGAGATCCATCCGGGGCAGGGCGAGTCGGGCGGCACCCACTTCTCGCAGGTGCAGAACTGGATCGAAATCCTCGACCGGATCAGCGAGCGGAACTTGCCGGTGGATACCTACGTGCCCGGGCACGGCCCGGTCCATGTCGGCAGGGGAGTGAAAGATCTGGAAGAACAGAAGCGCTATTTCGTCGTGATGCGGGACGAAGTGGCGAAGATGATCCAAGCGGGAAAGAGCCTGCAAGAGATACAGAAAGACTTTAAGCTCCCCCAGGAGTTCGCTCACTATAAGCGCCCGGAAAGGCTTAGAGCGTTTCTCCGCCTGTTCTACAACCAGCTGATCGAAAAGGGCGGATGACGATCGTGCCGGTGGCTCCTAGCTCGTGATCGCACTAGCCACGACCACGAGCCACGACCACGAGCCACGAGCACGACCCACGACCTCAGCTTGCGGCCACGGCTCTCGCTTTCGGCTTCGCCAGGTAGCGCGCGAGAAACTCCAGAGTTCTCGGCCACGAAGCCTGGTCCGCGTGCGCTCGGTAGCCGGGCTGTCGCTTGTTCATGAACCCATGGCCCGCGCCGGCGTACGAATAAAACTCATGAATCTTACCGTGCTTGGTCAGCTCGGCGTCGATTTTCCGCATGTCTTCCGGGGACGGATTCTTATCCTCCTCGCCGAAATGGGCCAGGATCGGGCAGTGAATTTCGGGAATGCGCTCGAAGGGGCTCGGGCCGTCTCCCCAAGCGCGCATCGTGCCGCCGCCGTAGTAGGAAACGGCCGCCTTGAAAACCGGATTGGCGGCGGCCATCAGAAACGCGTTTCTTCCGCCCATGCAGAAGCCGATAATTCCGATTCGGTCGGAATCGACCGCCGGATGGCGCTGGAGAAACTCGACCGTGGCGTTGACGTCTTTGATCACGTTGGCGTCGCGTAGGCGGGTTTTCCGAATGTCGATGCTTTCCTCGCAATCGGGTCCGTCGCGGTGGTAGAGGTCGATCGCCACTGCGACGTATCCCGCCTCGCACAGTCGTCTGGTCGCTTCTTTGAGAAATTCCTCCAAGCCGTGTTGCGTCTGCATGACCACGAGGGCGGCAAACGGTCCGGGACCGGAAGGGACAGCGACGTAGGCGTCCATGTCGCTGCCGTCGACTTTGATCTTCTCCATCGAGGTTTGCATCGTTCACCTCCGTCTTTGTTTGTGACGATCGCTCCGCCCGCGCGCCGGCGGATATGGCCGAATCTATACGGGTAAGGCGGCGGGGGTCAAGTCGTGGCTTCGCGGGCAGGGGATTTTCGCGCCCTTGAGCTCGACAGGTCCCCACGGGGCAAGCCCGGGCTTTTCCGGTCGGTAGCAGATGATCGGTCACGCGCGGGTCGCTAACGCGCGCGGCTGGCGGCTTGGAAGATAGTGAGGCGAGGGGCGGCAGCGGCCCAGCCGTTGCCGGAACGGTGAGATGGCGCGGGAGCCGCTACTCGCCTTTGACCGCAGCGATAAGCTCGCTCAAATAAGACCCTGAAGGCGCGGTTGCCGGAGCGCTTGTCTCCGCGGGGATCGGGTTCAACGCCTTTGAGTAAACCATGACCGTTGCGCAGGCGACAAAAAGCAGCATCCAAGAGATAAACAGCCGATGTATCGCTCGCATGGCTCCCTCCTCATCTGTTGAGTGCAGCGCAAAAAAAACCGGCAACGCCTTTCGTTGCCGGTTTCACCATTCGCTCCCTGACGCCCGTGGTGACCAGTTTGGGCCGTCAGTTCATTGCGTCAACGTTGCCAAAGCGAAGAATCTTGAGCCGAAGGGAGCATAACGCGTGCCAGGCAGGAAAAGCTCCGCCATTGGGAAAAACTTTGCCGCGGTGTCCGTTTTTATGCCTTGAGCGGCGTCGATTGGTTGCCATCTCTCTGCCGGTGGCGGAATAAAGGGCGGCATCGGTGACCGAAACAGGTCGAGAGAAGCGGCGGCAGGCCGCGCACGGGCAGGCGTCGACAAGGAGGCGGCTTTGTTGTAAGAAAGGCCAACGATGAGGACCAAAGAGTTAGCCAGGCTCAAGCGAGATTACGTTACCGCTCTAAAGATCATCGTCGATCAGGGTCTCAGCGATGCGTTTGCTCATTTGAGCGCGCGCGTGGACGGCGACAGGATGCTTTTCATGCCGCGCAAAAGCCCCGCGCTCGTGAAGCCCAAGGATCTCTTTGTCGTCGATTTCGAGAAGCGGGTGCCGCAGTCGTCGGTGCACCAGGCGATTTACAAAAGACGCGACGATGTCGGCGCGGTCGTGCACTTTCACTCGTTCAATATCGTTCTGCTCACGGTTGGCGGCCAGACGGTGCGGCCGATGCACAATTACAGCGTCGCTTTCTACGACGGCGTTCCGGTATTCGAGGGGGTCGGGCAAGTCGAGACGCCGGAAAGGGCGGCTAAAATCGCCGAGCTTCTGGGATCCGCAAAGGCCGTTCTGCTTCGGGGTCACGGGGCCGTCGTGGTCGGCGGCAACATTCCCGAGGTTTGCATGCTCGCGCTCGCTCTGGACGAGTCGGCCCGCCTGCAGATCGAAGCGATGAAGCTTGGCGAGCCGCGCTTTATCGACGCGAGAGAAGCCGAAAGGATCGCGCAGCAAACTTTCAAGGAGACTTCGATCGCAAGAGCCTGGGAACACTACAAGGCGCGGGTGGAAAGTCGACGTTAGCCGCCGGCCGCGGGCCGGTCGATCGTCCCGGCGGAGGGAGGTTGGCGCGATTCATGGCGCCCCGGCCAAGGGAGATCAGATAGACCGATCATGGTTTTGCCGCGCGAAAAGTGGCACATGGAACGGAGTCTATGAGCCGCAAGCCAAAGGAGGTTGCATCATGGCCTACGACCTTTTGATCAAGGGGGGCCGCCTTTACGACGGCAGCGGGTTGCCTTCGTTTATCGGCGATATCGCGGTGAGCGGCGCAAGGATCGCCGAGATCGGGCGCATCAAGCAGGGCGCAAGGCGGGTGATCGACGCTCAGGGATTGGCGGTTGCGCCGGGATTTATCGACCATCATACGCATATGGACGCGCACGTGTTTTGGGATCCGTATGCGACCTCCGAGCCCGAGCACGGCATTACCTCGATCATCATGGGGAACTGCGGCTTGAGCTTGGCGCCGACAAAGTCGACGGATGCGGCGCGCGACGCGCTGGTCAAGAGTTTCGTGCGGGTCGAAGCGATCCCGCGGAGCGTTCTCGAGCAAGGCGTGCCGTGGGGCTGGCAAACGTACGGCGATTATCTCGACGCCCTCGAGGGCCGAATCGGCATCAACGTCGGCGGCCTGGTCGGCCACATCGCGGTGCGCCAGCACGTCATGGGCGAGAAGTCGGTGGAGCGCGCGGCTTTGCCGAAAGAGGTGGAGGAAATGAAAGGCCTGGTGCGCGAGGCGCTGGAAGGCGGCGCGCTCGGCTTCTCCACCAACCGCAATGAGCGCCACATGCGCGAGGATGGCAAGCCGGTGGCCAGCCGGCTGGCCACCGACGAGGAGCTTTTTGCGCTCTGCCGCGTGCTGGCCGAAGTCAATTCCGGCGTGATCGAAACCATCTTCGGGCGAAACAAGATCGAGCACTTCGACTACTACAACCGTCTGGCGCGGGAAACCGGTCGCCCCATCCTGTGGCAGAGCCTGCAGCACCGCTGGGTCGAGCCGAATCTCTGGCGCGAGCAGCTCGATGCGGTCGAGTCCATCTTTCGCGCCGGCTATCAGGCGTACGGCCTCTCCCACACCGTGCCGCTCGTGCGCCGCTTCACGATGAAAAACGCGCAAGTTTTCGACGAGTTCCCGACGTGGAAGGCGTTGATGTTTCTGCCCGAGGCCGCGCGTAAAGAGGCGTTCAGGGACCGCGAGACGCGCAAGAAGCTTGGCGCCGACTTAGCCGATCCGCGCCCGACGAACTTCCACCGGCGCTGGGACATCCTGCGCGTCGAGAAAACGGTCAAGCCGCAGAACGCGAAATTTAACGGCAAGACGATCGCGGAGCTGGCGCTGATGCGCGGTCAGGAGCCGCTCGACGCGTTTCTCGATCTTGCGCTGGAAGAGGATTTGGCGACTGTTTTCTGGAACTGCAACAACGGCGGCGATTCGGCGGCGATGGGCGAGATCCTGCGGAGCCCGTACGTTCTCATCGGCACCTCCGACGCCGGAGCCCACGTGCAGTTCGGCGCCGACTTCGGTTACGGCACGACCTTGCTCGGCCTTTGGGTGCGCGAGCGCAGGCTGCTCTCGCTCGAGCACGCGGTGCACAAGCTCACGTTTCACGTCGCCTCCATCTTTGGTCTGCACGACCGCGGGCTGCTGCGAAAGGGCCAGGCCGCCGATATCGTGATTTTCGATCCCGCTACGGTTCGGTCTCACGAGCCGCAGTGGGCGGAGGATTACCCGGGAGGAACCAGGCGGCTCATCCAGCGCTCGGAAGGAATTCACTGGACGATCGTCAACGGCCGGCCGGTTTACGAGAACGGGCGCTTGACGGGCGATCTTCCGGGGCAGGTTCTGAGAGGGTCAGCTTATCGGGGGCGCGGGGCGGTTGCGGCTTAGGAAGGGGTAAAGACGCTTATGGGATTGACCTATGTGCCGGTTGCGCGCGTCGGCGAGGTCGCCGCGGGCACGATGAAGCCGATCGAGATGGGGGGAAGAGAGCTTTTGTTGGCCAACGTCGACGGCAGCTATTTCGCCTTCGCGCGCGAGTGCCCCCACGAGGCGGCCGATCTGGAGTTCGGCGAGTTGAGCGATCATCAGATATGCTGCGCAAGCCACGGCTATCGATTCGATCTCGCCACGGGCGAGTGCACGTTGCCGAAAGGCGGCCCGCGGCTCACGACCCTGCCCGTCGAAGTCCGCGGCGAGGAAATCTGCGTCAAAATCGAGTGGTGAGTATCGGATTGGAGTGACGAAGACGGCTGGCTCACGCCGAAAGCTTCGCCCCGCCAATCCTCCTCGGGCCAAACCGGCCGAAAACGAAGCCCCGCTTCCATCGCGCTTCCCGCGCCCCCTCTTGAGCCGCGGCATGCGCCGCCGATCGCCTCCGCGCCCGATCCAGGCCTCTTGATTTTCGTTTCCGATTTGAAACGATCGAGCGAGCACGACTGCCAAGCTTGACGAGGAGCAAGAGTCATGGCCAACACAATCGAGATCGGCGGACTGAGGATCAACGGCGAGTTGTATCGACTGGTGCACGACGAAATCGCGCCGGGCACGGGCGTCGATCCGCGCGCGTTTTGGAGCGCGCTGGCGAAAATCGTCGCCGAGCTCGCGCCGAAAAACCGCCGACTCCTGGAGAAGCGCGACGCGCTGCAGAAGGAGATCGACGCCTGGTCACGCGCGCGCAAGGGCCGGCCGACCGATCCGGGGGAGTCGCAAAAGTTTCTCGCAGAGATCGGTTATCTCCTGCCCGAGGGGGAGCGCTTTCAGGTGTCGACGGCCGATGTCGATCCCGAGATCGCCTCGGTCTCGGGGCCCCAGCTGGTTGTGCCGCTGGATAACGCGCGCTACGCCCTCAATGCGGCCAACGCGCGCTGGGGCAGCCTGTACGATGCGTTCTATGGCACGAACGTGATCGCGGAAGAACCAGGCGCGGAGAAAGGAACAACGTACAATCCGGCCCGCGGCGCGCAGGTGATCGCCCGAACGGAGGCGTTCCTCGATGAAGCGGTCCCGCTCGACAACGGCAAGTATTCCGAGATCACGGAGTTCGCGCTGAGCGAGGCCGGCGGCAAGACGGGGCTTGTACTGACGCTGCGCGGCGGGCGCAAGGCGGGATTGGCCGATGCCGCAAAATTTGCGGGATTCAGCCGGCGCGGCGAGGAGCTCGCGAGCGTGCTGCTCAAAAACAACGGTCTTCACATCGAGATTCAAATCGACCGGAGCCATCCGATCGGCAGAGCGCATCCCGCCGGAGTGAAGGACGTTCTTCTCGAGGCGGCCGTCACCACGATCGAGGACTGCGAAGACTCGGTTGCGGCCGTGGACGCCGCCGACAAGGTAAGGGTTTACCGCAACTGGAACGGCATCATGAAGGGGACTTTGGAAGCGACCTTCGAGAAGGGCGGCCGCCGGATGACGCGGCGGCTCAACCCCGACAAGATCTTCACGGCGCCGGATGGGCGCCAGCTGACGCTGCCGGGGAGAAGCCTGCTCCTCGTGCGCAACGTCGGGCTTCATATGTACACGGACGCCGTTACCACGGCGGACGGAAAGGAAATACCGGAAGGCTTTCTTGACGCCATGGTGACGAGCCTTGCCGCGCTGCACGATCTCAAGCGGACGGGAAAATTTGTCAACAGCCGCGCCGGGAGCATTTATATCGTCAAGCCCAAGCTGCACGGGGCGGAGGAGGCGGCCGCCACCGTCGAGCTGTTCGCGCGCGTGGAAGACGCGCTGGGGCTAAAGCGAAACACGCTCAAGATCGGCATCATGGACGAGGAGCGGCGCACGACCGTCAATCTCAAGGAGTGCATCCGCGCCGCCAGAGAGCGGGTTGTCTTTATCAACACGGGATTTCTCGATCGCACCGGCGATGAGATCCATACGTCGATGGAGCTGGGGCCGATGTTGCCCAAGATGGAAATCAAGAACCAGCCGTGGCTTAAAGCGTACGAAGACTGGAACGTCGACATCGGCATCGAGACGGGGCTGGTGGGCAAGGCTCAGATCGGCAAGGGGATGTGGACGATGCCGGACGAGATGCGCGCCATGGTGGAAACCAAGATCGCGCATCCCGCGGCGGGCGCCAACACCGCGTGGGTGCCTTCGCCGACGGCCGCGACGCTGCACGCGCTCCATTACCACAAGATCAACGTCGCCAAGCGCCAGGCCGAGCTGGCCGAGAGGGCGCGTGCGAGCCTGCACGCCATTCTCACGCCGCCGCTCCTCGATCGCACCCTGACGGCGGAGGAGGTGCAAAAAGAGCTGGACAACAACGCCCAGGGGATTCTGGGTTATGTGGTGCGCTGGGTCGATCAAGGAATCGGCTGTTCCAAGGTTCCCGACATCAACGACGTCGCCCTCATGGAAGACCGCGCGACCTTGCGGATCTCGAGCCAGCACATCGCCAACTGGCTTTATCACGGAATGGTCGGCGAGCGGCAGGTGCGAGAGACGTTCCAGAGAATGGCGGCGGTCGTCGACCGCCAAAATCGCGCCGATCCCAATTACCGCGCGATGGCGCCGCGGTTCGACGAGAGCTCGGCGTTTCAGGCGGCGCTCGACCTGGTTTTCCAGGGAAGGACGGCACCGAACGGTTACACCGAGCCCGTGCTCCACGCCCGGCGCAAGGAGGTAAAGAGGAGGCTCGAGGCTCGGGGATCGTAGGGGCGCGATTCATCGCGCCAGCAAGCCGAAATCAAAACGCGGTCTACCTGATATAGCGCGTGCGGGGCAGGGCTATGGCGATCGCGAGGATCGCGAGCGCGCCCGCCGCGCCCATCAACGCCACCGCCCAGCGGGCTCCCACCAGCAACGCCAGCGAACCGATGAACAGGCTTCCCAGCGTCAGCAGCACGTGACCCATTTGAAAGATCGCCATCGTCCGGCCGCGTAACTCGGACGGAGAGTAAGTTTGAATGACGGTCTGCACGAGCGCGTGCGAGCTGACGTGAGTCGCGCCGGTGATCGCCATCAGCACGAGCGACAGCTCGAACCAACGGGAGGCCGAGAAAGCAATGACGCCTATCCCGTAGAGGCTTACGCCCGCGAGCATGAGAACGCCTCGCTGCATCCTGTCGCCGAGCGATGCGATCAGAAACGCGCTGCACAGCGCGCCCAGGCCCATCGCCGTCAGCAACAAGCCCTGGCCGGTTGCGCCGACGCCGAGCAGGTCGCGCGCAAACACCGGCAGGAGCGTGGTAAATGGAATGATAAAAAAGGAAGCGAACATCGTGATGAGAAGACCGGCACGGACGGTCTCGTTCCGCCAGCTGAATTTCCATCCCTCGAGGATGCTGCGCCCGAAAGAACCGTGGCGCCGCCCACGACCCCGCGACTCCGACGGAGAAAGATTTTCCATCCGGATCTGCGCGGTCCACGCGGTCGCCATGAAATAGAAAGCCGCCTGGGCCACGTACGAGCCGGCGGTCCCAAACGTTGCGATCAGCACTCCGGCGACGGCGGGACCGGTGCTGCGCGCCAAATTGAAGACGATTGAGTTCAGGCCGATGGCGTTCGTCAGATGGCTGGACGGTACCGCGTCCGCGACCATCGCGGCGCGCGCCGGCTGCTGGAAGGTTTGGACGCACGCCATCGCGAACGCGGTCACGTAGACGTGCCACGGGCGGATCTCCTCGCTGATGATCAGCGCGGCGACCACCGCGAACATCAAACCATCGAGGAGCTGCGCCACCATCACCTGAATCTTGCGCGGCAGCCGGTCGGCGGCGCTGCCGGCCACCGGCGACAACAGAAGAACGGGAATCGCCTGAACTCCGCGAACCAGGCCGAGCTGGACGGTGGAGTCGGTCAGCTCGTAGATCAGCCAGCCGCGCGCGACTTGATCCATCCAGGTCGCCATCGACCTGAATATCTCGCCAAGCCAGAGCAGGCGAAACTCGCGGTAGCGGAGCGCTTCAAAAGTCCTGAGCCGTATGAACGCCGCAAAGAGACGCGAGAAGGGTCGTGCTGGGCCGGGCTCGACGTCGTTCTCGTCGCTAGCCTCTTTCTCCGGCGGGGAACGCAGCGTGGACTCCAAAGACGGCCGAGGAAAAGAATCTTCTCCGATGGCCCGAGAGCAAAAGGTTAGCTTTCGCTATAGCACGCGCGCGCGGACGGCGTCCAGTTGAAGCGCTCGGACAGCGCTCGGGAGCTTGCCGGAAGATGGAAAGTCGGGGTTCCGCCTTCGCGGCGATGAAGATAGCGCGGGAGGATTGGATCGCCGGGGGATGTGCCTAACGGTCGTAAGCGAAGATTCGACCGCTCGTTTCGACAAACGAGGCGGCCGACCGCGGCTCTCGCCCGCGTCGGACGCGTAAAGGCGCCTTTCGCCGGTGCGTGTCTCTTCGACGCTCGCCCCGCCGCGCCAGGACGCTCAGCGGTTCTGGACGACAACGTCGATCAGGACCGCGCGGCCGTTGTCCTTGAGCAAGCGCACGCCTTTTTCCAGCGCCCCCTTGAGCTCGCCCGGCTCGGCGACGGGCCCGATCGACTGAATCTCGAACCCTTCGGCGATTTTCGCAAAATTCACGTCAGGATTTTCCAGGCGAATGCCGACGCCGGCGTTTTCGGGAGGGCGCTTGCGGTCGAGCGCGACCAGATGCTGGTGCTCCTCGTCGTTGTAGTAGGAGCGATTGTTGAACATTACCATGAGAAGCGGCAGCTCGTGGTGGCCGACCGTCCAGAGCGCCGCCGGCCCGAAAAGAAAATCGCCGTCGGGCTGAATGCCGACGCAGAGCTTGCCCGTGCTTTTGAGCGCGAGCGCGGCGCCGAGCGAGATCGGCAGCCCGACGCCCACGCCGCCGTGCCAGCGGCGCCCGATGAATTGGTTAAAACGGTTCAGGTTCAAAAACTGTTTCTCCTTGCCGCCCGAGCTCGTGTGCGTCAGGACGAAGTCCTCATTTTTCAGAACCTCTCCGAGCTCGCTCGCAAGGCGGATCGACGAGATCGGCTTTTCGTCCCATTTTCTTTTTGCTTCCGCCTGCAGGCGCCGCGTGATGCCATCGCGGAGCGCCTGGATCTTTTGCGCGCGCGCGTCGAGCTCCGGCCGCAACCTCGCCAGCGCGCTTTTCTCGTCTTTCACGCGCCGGACCAGCTCGGGGAGAAAGACTCTGGTCTCCGCGTGAATGAAGAGATCGGTCGGCGCGAGCTTGTCGTAATCCTGAGCCCAAGCGCGCGCGAGCAGGTCCTTGAGATCGACGCGGACGACCTTGGCGCCCGGCGGCAGTATGAAACTGGGGACGCGATCGGCCGTCCCCTTGCGCTCGCTGATCGCGCCGTACATGTCGGCAACGTCCAGGGCCAAGACGAGATCGGCGCGCGACAGGACCTCGCGCCGCTCGCCGGAGACGTTGAAGCGATGAAGGGAAGGAAAGTTCAGCGCTCCTCCCTGGTCCACCACGGGGATCGCGAGAAGCTCGGCCAGCTCGACGAGCGCGCGAAAGGCGTCCTCGCTCCGTCCGGCCTGGTCCGCGATGATCACGGGCCATCGGGCCCCGAGAAGCCAGCGAACCGTCTTGTCGAAAGCCTCCTCGGGAGCCTGAAACGGGGTGGCGGCGGGATAGCGGCTAAGGTCGGGAATGTGAATTTCTTCGGTCAGCGGACTCTCCTGAAGGTCGGCGTCGAAGCAGAGATAGACCGGCCCTGCCGGCTCGGTCGTCGCAATCCGGTAAGCGCGGATGAACGACTCGGGAATGCTCGCGATGCTCGCGGGCTGGTCGTCCCACTTGACGTAGTCCCTTACTTGCTGGCCTTGGACGAGCGCGGTATGCACCCAGTCCGCGCCCGATCTTCGCTTGGTGGCGTCCATCGGGCCGGTCCCGCCCATCACGATAACCGGCACGCGGCTCGTCCAGGCGTTGTAGATCGCCATCGTGGCGTGCTGCAGGCCGACAATGTTGTGGACGATCGCCGCCATCGGCTTGCCCGTCACGCGCGCGTAGCCGAACGCCATCGATACCGCGATCTCCTCATGGCAGCAGAGGATGATCTCGGGGTTTTTGTTGCCGCCGTAGTTCACCAGCGAATCGTGGAGGCCGCGGTAGGAGGCGCCGGGATTCAAGGCCGCGTACTCGATATCGAACGCGCGCATCATCTCCACGATCACGTCCGAGCCAAACTCGGGCCTGCGGGGCTGCGCTCGGTTCTGCGTCTTTGCCATTCTCGATCTCCTAGGTTGCGGTCGCCCGTCCAAGCGCGGCGCGGTGCGCCAGCGCATCGCTTTGCGGCAAGGCCGTCTGCGGCGTCGGGGGGTAGCGCCGCGCGAGCGGCGCGCCGTGAAAGGGGGAACCGCACCGTCATGGCCGCTTGCGCCCTCCCTCGCGTTCCGGCTCAAGGCACGTCGCAGCGGGCGCGCGGGAGGGCGGCGGCTCGAAAAAAGCGCCGGCGCTAGAGCTTGATCTTCGTGAAGACCTTTAGCGGATTCTTGTGGAAGATCTTGACCTTGTCTTCGGTGCTCAGGAACTCCAGGCTATCGATCACCGGGAAGAGGTCGTCCGAGGGACGGCCGGTTTCGGGACGCACGGCGCCGCCGGAGCCGGGCGCCTCGGTACCGAAGAGCATTTGGTCCACCCCCTTTTGCTTGATTGCCGCGGTCAGAAAATTCACGTCGTACGCGCAGGCGTCGTAAAAGAGATTTTGGCTCACGTCGTCTTGCGCGATATGGTGATCGGTGGGGATGAACCGGTTGAGCGCTCCCCCGCAGTGGCAGATCACGATCTTCAGGCGGGGAAACTTCTGGAACACCTTGCCGTGGGTGATGCAATGGAGCGCGATGAACTCCTCGATGTAGTTGTTCATCTGATAGTTGTGCGGGATCACCTCGATCCTGGGATCGTAACTCGTCGAAGGGTGGATCATGAGCGGCACGTCCAGCTCCTGCGCCTTTTCGTAGAGCGGAAACCAGTACTCGTGGTGCATTCCGGGAGCCTCTCTCTTCCCGCCCGGATCGGGGTTCACGTAGGCGCCGACGAACCCAAGCTCCTTGACGCAGCGCTCGAGCTCGGCCACGCAGTTGCGCGTATCCAGATGCGCGTTTTGCGGGAGTTGCGCCATGCCGATGAAGCGGTCGGGATGAAGCTTGACGATGCGCGCGATCACGTCGTTCGTGACGCGGCAGATCGCTTCCTGGAGAAACGGGCGGGTCCAGTGCCACATGGCGATGGGCCGGGGTCCCAAAAGCTGAATGTCGATGTTGCGCTCGTCCATGGTCTGGAGATGCGCCTTCTGCGCGCTTTCCAGCTGCTCGTCGGTCATCGGTATCTTCGTATTCGGAGTGTTGAGCGAGACCATGCCGGCGAGAAAGCCGCGAAAATGAGGCGGCGTCGACATGTGGCCGTGGACGTCGATCACTTTTAAGCCCTGGTACATAAACTCCTCCTGTTCTTAAACGCTCTTTTCCCGGTTCTCCTATCGAGACTTGCGTGAGATTGTCAAGTTATTTCCCTTCGATGAAGATCGCGCGGAACTGTTGGCTGCTCTCCTCCAGGACGGGAGCGATGAAGTCGAGATCGACGGGGATCGCGGGCTTCTCCACCAACTCCGGAAACCTCTGCTTGACGCCCTTGCGCGCCACCACGCGCCCGAACGTCGTAATCACCGATTGCCCCTCTTCGGACAACGCCCAATCGATAAACAGCGCGGCTGCATGGGGATGAGGCGCGCGGCGGGACAACATGATGTAATTGGCGGACGAAAAGAACGGCTCCAGCGCCGCCCAATCGATGGGGGCGCCGCTGGCTTTGAGATCCAGCACCGTGTGGCCGGAAAGAACGATCGCCAGAGGCCTTTCGCCCGCGACCAAAAGCTGGCTTTGTTGGGTCCGGCCCCTGATGAGCCCCAGATCTTGCTTGGCCAGCGCCCTCATGTACTCGAGACCCTTTTCCCTGCCAAAGTGCTTTAGCAAGACCGCAAACCAGTCGTAGGCCTCGTTGTCGAGAAACATTTGTCCTTTCCATCTGGGATGGAGCAGGTCCTGATAAGTTTTGGGAACCTCGGCGCCCTTGAGCATGCGCGAATTGTAGCCGAGGACCATGGGAATCACGTAAAGAGAGGTAAAGTAACCTTCTTTGTCCTTATCCGCGGCGCCGAAGAATTCCCGCTGCCGGGAGTTGTACGGGTCCAGCATCCCGGATTTTTTCATCGCGGCCGCCTCCTCCGCAGAGCCGTTGACGACGTCGACCAGCGGTCTGCCGGCGGCGTACTCGGTTTGAATTTTGAGAAATTGCTTGTTGCCCGAGACGCGGTAAAAGTTGACCTTGAGAAACGGGTAGCGCTTGTTGAACGCTTTGGTGAACGGATCGAGCTGCTGCGCCTGCAGCGAGCTATAGAACGTGACTTCCTTTTCCCCCTTGGCGCCTTCGATCAACGCCGCCTGCCGCTTTTCGGGCGGAAGCTTTTCAAGCTTGCTCAAAACCTGCGCGGACGTTTGTTGCGCGAGCGCACCGGTTGCGATGAAAATCGATGACGCCGTTGCCAGCGCGGCCGCGAGTTTAGCGGTCCAATCCATCGGTGGCCTCCTTGACATGCAAAGTCAGCCTGTGGGACCATACGCCCCCACGATTCATGGAGCGAGACAGTATCCGTTTCGGTCGCGAGATGTCAACCGCGCGCTCGGCACTTAAAACAAGGGAGGTTCTCAATGCTCCGCCAGGCCGTTAGTTTCAGGATGTTGATTTTTCTCGCTGTTCTGACGCTGCAACTCTTCAACCCCCCGTCCCGGCAATCGCTCTTTGCCCAATCGTCCTTTTATCAGGGAAAGACGCTCCAGGTCGTCGTCGGTTCGACTCCGGGAGGGCTCTACGATCGGTGGGCCCGGCTTTTCGCGCGCTACATGGGGAAGTACATTCCCGGAAATCCCGAAACGGTTCCGCAAAATATGCCGGGAGGCGGCTCGATGGTCGCTGCCAACTATCTCTACAACATTGCCAAGCCCGACGGCTTAACGGTCGGCATGTTCCAAACCTATATGTACCTGCAGCAACTGACCGCGCAGCCCGAAGTGAGATTCGATCTGCGCAAATTCAATTGGCTCGGCTCGCAGGAAAAGGGGACGATGATGCTTTACGTGCGGGCCGACTCTCCGTACAGAACGATCGACGATATCGTGCAGGCCAAGGAGCCGCCCAAGTGCGGCGCGTCGGGCGCCACCGATCAGACGAACCTGATGGCGAAGATTCTGGAGGAAACGGTCGGCGCAAAATTTCACGTGATTCTCGGCTATCCGGGCGGCAGCGAGGTCGATTTGGCATTCGAACGGGGCGAGGTGGTTTGCCGGACGACCCGGATCACGGTTCATTTTAGCCGCGAGCCTTTTTTGACGTGGGACAAAAAAGGTTTTGACCGCCATCTGCTGCAGGCGGGAAGGGAGCGCGACGTACGGCTTGCGGAAGTGCCTACGCTTTACGAGTTGATGGACAAGTATAAAGCGCCGGAGATGGGCCGGCGCATCGCGCGCGTGATCTTGGCCGGGGAAGAGCTGGGCCGCCCGATGGTCGCGCCGCCGGGAACGCCGCCCGATCGGGTGAAGATCTTGCGCGAGGCGTACGCGAAGACTCTAAAGGATCCGGAGCTTCTTGCGGAAGTGACGAAATCCCGCATCGAGATCGATCCCTCGACCGGCGAGGGGATCCAGGCGCTGATCCACGAAATCATGAACCAGCCGCCCGAGGTGGTCGAGCGGCTGAAGAAAATGTTCCCATCGAAATAAGGCATTGAGACGGCAAAGCCGCATTGGAGAAAAAAGATGAAAATCGCGGGTCAAGTGGCGGTTGTCACCGGAGGCGCGAGCGGGCTCGGCCGCGCCATGGCGGTGGAAGTCCGCGAGTTCGGCATCAGTGCGAACGCGATTCACCCCGGTGGCCGAGCGAACATCGACGGTCGCGGCGGGCAGGCGCCCGAGGTCGTTGTGCCGCTCGTTTGTTTCCTTGCGAGCCAGAACAGGCCGGAGGTCACCGGCCAAGTTATCAGTGCGAAGAAGCGGAACGAAGCGAGCTCTCAGGCGAGGTAACGGTCCAGAGAACGCGCGGACAGGACTTTTGTATAATCTTTCGCAAAAATGGCGGACGAAACGCGAGAGGGGCTCTTGAAGAGCCCCCCTCGCTAATATGCCCGGCCTGAATTTAGTTTAGGGGACAGCCGAGATTATTATCGGCATCTAGTTCCGCAGCCAGAGCGAGAATGTCGCTCCGGACCGTGCTCGCGAGCATGGCGCTCACGTCAGCGATCACTTCGCTCACCGACCGTGGATAGTCGATATCGGGATGCGCGGCATTCAGCAGCGCCGCGACGGCCTGGCGCAGCAGGATCTGCTTTGCCGCGTCCAGAGTATTGCCTCCACCGAAATCCAATGCCTCGGCTAAAGTAAAGCCTGCCAGCGCGCCCGCGTTAGCAAACACGCTTCCAATCGTCTGCGTTGGGCTATATCCCGTCAAAGCCCAAGCGGCCGCGTGATTTTTCCAGTAGCCGTGGCTGCAGCCGGTAGCGGCACAAATCGATGGCTGGTTGACATTGATTGTGGGCGCGGGATCGAATATCGCCCCCGTCGTATCCACGGCGCCTTGCGCTGTGCTCAGCGTGATCGAACCATCTGCGCCGTCACTCGCAACGTCGCTGCCGGGCGCGCCCGCGCTACCCGAACCAGTCCCGCTCCTTGTGCCCGCGGCTCCAGGTGTCCCCTCATCTCCTCCAGTCGCGAAAACGTTACCCGAAACAGTTAAGCTGCCGTCAGCAGCCATCGTGATGCTTCCGCCGTTTCCGCCACTCGCGTTGTTGCCGCCATTTCCGCCATTGCCGTTACCATTGCCGCTACGAGCACCGCCATTGCCTCCGTTGCCACCGTCACCACCTTCGGCCGAAGCATCACCGGTAAAGTCGAGATTGCCGCACGCAGCGATGCTCACCGTACCGCCGTTTCCGCCGGCTCCTCCATTTCCGCCGTTTCCGCCGTTGCCGGCCGTTCCGCCGTTAATCCCTTGACCCGCACCGCCGTGACCTCCGTCTCCAGCTTTTGCTTGCACATCACTGCCGCTGAAATTTCCTCCTACCGCAATCACGACCGAGCCGCCGTTGCCACCCGCTCCTCCATTGCCACCGTTCGTGCCTGGTGGTCCGGAGCTGGCACCATTAGAACCATCACGCCCGTTGGCGGTAACTTTACCGCCTACTGACATGTCGCCGGTAACATAAACCGTTATGCTGCCGCCGCTTCCTCCGTTGTTGCCGGGCGCTCCAGAGGGGCCGCCGTTTGCCGTGATTTCCCCGTCGACGGACGCATCGCCAGCAACATTGATTGTCAAGTCACCTCCGGTTGTTCCGGCGCCCGCTTGCGCGGAGATCGCGCCGCCCGCCTCAACAACAAGGTTGCCACCCACGGTCAGCGTGCGCGTCGCGTCGCCAAATTTAATCTCGCCGCCGGTCTCAATCGTAAGATTCCCGGTCACGTTAACATCGGCGGTGGGTTGGTGCACGGTCGTGATCGTGCAGTCGCCGTTAACTTCACCTATGTCGCAATTCAATACACCGTTGCTATCGGTGTCTGAGTGCACGGCAAGCGCGGGGCGCGCAATGCCTAAGAGTAAGATGATTGCAGGTAATGCAAGAAAGCGGCTGAACTGCGGCACGAGCTGTCTCATAAAAATTTCCTCCTTATTTAGCGCCTGCTCGTATTTCAGTAAGAGCTAACGCTTTGATTGGTGTTCCTCTTTCGCTCCCGTTTAAAAAATCTCGCACTTCGACACGGCGCAAAAAAACCGGCAGCACATTGTGTTGCCGGTTTCACCACTGGCTCCCTGGCTCCCTTGGTGACCACTTTGGGCTGCCAGTTCGTCGCCTCAACAGTTGCCCGAAGCGCTAGCCGCTTTGAAAGCGCTTCTTATGCTTGCTGCGGGCTATCGGAAGGAGGGGAGAAGGCATGAAAGGTGCCAAAGCCGCCACCGGGACAAGATTTGCGCCAGTGGCCATACTGCTTCTCATTGACCTGTCTGGTTCCTTTCGAATGAGCGCAGGCGTGCCACGTTCGCCTGTCAATTCGCCAGAGCTGACTGTTGTGCCCGAAAGCCTGGTATGAATCAGGCCTTGAGAAGACTTGCGGCAGTAGGCTATCGCAGCAAGTCCATCGGTGGTTTTCTGCCGAAGAAAGCCGGGTACTGAATGGGTGGCGGGTGTGAGTTGGTTTTCATTAATCGAGGCTCAGGACGACCTCAGGTACCTGTCTTTGACGAGTTCGAGCGGCAAAACCTCGGCTTTCAACACATTCCTGATGATTCGTAGCGCGCCTTCCTTGGCGCCTGGCGGCTCTTTCTCCCGGTGCACCATCGTGCAGTCCTCCACCACAACCACTTTATAGCGGTACTGGTGGGCGTCGGCGCATGTCCAGAGCACGGTATTGTCGGTCGACGCGCCGGCGACGATCACCATGTCGCAGCCCATGGTGCGGAGCGTGTAATCGAGGTCGTTGTGGGAAAAGCCGCTCAGAAAGCGCTTGTAGACGATAATGTCCTTATCGACAGGCTGAAGCTCCGGAATCACTTCCAAACCTTCGCTGCCGACCATCATGCGGGAATGCTCGCCTAAGTTGTCCGTCGGCCGGCGCATGCTGTTGACGTGAACGACCGGGACGTTGGCGGCGTAAGCGGCGTCCTTGAGCTTTCTCACCATCGCAACCATCTCGTAGCCAAAGCTTCCCGGCTTCCAGCCGTAACCTTTCGCCATGTCGAGAATAATGACAACGGGCTTCTGCGGAGCTGCCTTCATGATGGTCACTTCCTTTCCGGCTGAGATCGCCTGCTTTTACCAGCGCGCCACGAGGTGGTCGCGCGCGGCGTCCTGCCATGGGACATTTTTGGGAATGATCAGATCGGCGGCGCGCAGGCTGCGGTGCGTCGCGGGGTCGGTCCCGAGCGGGTCTTTGTCCTCGCGCAGCGCATTGATGAGTTCGAGAAGGATGCGCCGGCAGGCGATGATCGCCTTGTCCGTGCTCCCGAGATGCTCCCGCGAGCGCTCCACGATCGGCCCCATGCTTTCCTGAACCGCGAGATCCTGCGTGTTGATCCCGGCAATGCCGGTGAAGGTTTTCGTTCGCTGCACTGCGCGGTCGATGAGCCAGTCGTTCGCGCGCGTGCGGCGGCGGATGGTCGTCTCGCCCCCGGGTCCTCTGCCCAAGCGGTCTTCGGTGACGCGGATGTGCTCCGGGCTCAGCGGTTTGTCCTCGTCGGCGGCCAGCATGATGTTGTAGACCATCGTGTTTTCGTCGTCGACTGGCACCCACATGTGGCCGTCCAGCGTCGGGACTTCCTGGCGCGAGCCGTCGCCGGCGATGAAGTTGACCTGATGCGAGCGCATCTGCTGAAACGGCAGCACGAAGTGATAGATGCGCACGTACATTCCGGTCTCGCCGATCGTTCGAATCCCGGCATAGCGGAATCCGTAGGGCGTCCGCTCCACCTCGAGTCGCGGCGCGGTGTCGACTCGTTTGAGGTTTTTCTTGTTCGCGAGATCGTTGTTGTGAAGAAAGGACGAGTGGGCCGTATCGATGCCGCCCTCGATCGCTTGCAGATAATTGCAATACTCGATCGTTTTTGAGACGAAGCGGTGGCTCTCGGGCGCTCGGGTCCACTCCATGGCGGGCGGGGGCGGCATTTTTTCCGGCGGCCCCATGTACGTCCAGACCACTCCGCCCAGCTCCAGGGTCGGGTAGGATGTGGTGCGGATCTTTTCCTTGAATCGGCTTTCCGGCGGCTCGTTGGGCATATCGACGCAGTTGCCGCTCGCGTCGAATTTCCAGCCGTGGAACACGCAGCGCAGGCCGCGCTCCTCGTTGCGGCCCAAAAACAGGGAGGCGAGCCGGTGCGGGCAGTACTCATCGAGGAGCCCGATTCGGCCGTCGCTGTCGCGAAACGCAACGAGCTCCTCGCCGAGAAGCTTGACCCGGACCGGCGGGCAGTCCGGCTCGGGCAGCTCCCGGGAGAGAAGAGCCGGCAGCCAATAGCGCCGCATGACCTCGCCCATGGCGGTGCCGGGCCCCACGCGGGTGAGTAGCTCGTTTTCCTGCTTGCTCAGCATGCTCGCGCGCTCCTCTTCGACCTCATGTATTTTCCGGGATTTGCCGCATCGCAAAGGCGACGCCGGCGCGGTAGGCGCGATGGATGTCGAGCGATCTTTTGATCGCGCCCCACACCTGCTTCCGCTCCCAGTCGCCGCGCGCGTGCCGCGCGAGCACGCGGTCGAGAATCGTTGCGTGCTCCCGGTCGGCTTCGACGTGCACGTTGCGGGCGATCAGTTCCGCCTGCGGGACGCCCGCCTCGGACACGAGCTTCGCGCGCACCTTGGACGAAAAGCCGCCGCCACGAACCACGGCGTCGGAATTGACCGCCTCGACGATCGCAACCGCGCTGAAAGCTTCCAACCAAGTTTTTTTACCAAGGTTAAGCCAGGCCTCGAGCGCGGCGATCACGAACGGGTGCAGGACCGCGTTTTCGATCTCCTCTCGGGTGACGCCCAGAGCGCGCGCCTCTTTGGTCATCAACGTATAGTGGTCGGTTCCGCCCGCGCGGGGATCGGCGACGAGCTCGTCCTGCTCGTGCAGCCAGATCTCGCGCTTCACGTCGAGCGGGGCTTGTCCCATCGCCAGCGCCCAGCAGTCGCGGCGGTTTCGGACGAAATGAGTTTGGTGAATAATCCAGCAGCGGGCGCGCGCCGGGGTAAAGCGCGTTTCCA
This sequence comes from Candidatus Acidiferrales bacterium, assembly GCA_035559995.1. Classification (GTDB taxonomy): domain Bacteria; phylum Desulfobacterota; class Binatia; order UBA9968; family UBA9968; genus DATMAM01. The sequence continues at coordinate 174,467 of DATMAM010000031.1, read as the reverse complement.
GAAAATATCGAATCTCCGGCGTCGCGTGATGCTCGTTGGCAAAGGCTTTGATCTCTTCGATGAAACCGTCGCGCGGGGTTTCGGCCATAGCTTCGCTCCGGCAAGCCGTGCGCTTTCTATCGCCGCTACTCTAACCCGGTCAAAAACCATTGCGCAAGCGCCCGCGGGATTTGACCCCTCCTCGGACGTGTGCGATAAGCAGGGAAAGGTCCCGCAGAGGTTACGCTCTATGGCCGTTAACGTAAACGCTTTTGACGCGCGCAAGACGGGGCTCCTTTTTTTCGACATGCTCAATGTCTACTACCACGGCGCGCCCGCGGAAAAGAAAGAACAGATGCGCCCCGTGGTCGCCAACGCCCAGCGCTTGCTCGAAGCGGCGCGCAGAAATGCGCTAGCGGTTTTCTACGCCAAAGCCAACCACCGCCGCGACGGCAAGATCAGGAGCATGGTGATCACCGATACCGACATGCGGCTTCGGCCCTGGCCCGGCGGGCTCTGCGATCCGCAGGTGCACGCGGCGACGGAAGGGTCCTGGGAGGCGGAGATCATTCCCGAGCTCGAGCCGCGCGCCGAGGACACGATCATTCCGAAATACCGCTGGAGCGCCTTTCACCAGACCTATCTCGATTTGGCTCTGCGCGCGCGCGGGATCGATACGATCATCCTTTGCGGCGGCTCGGTCGACGTCGGCGTCGCCTCAACCGCGTATAGCGCGCGCGATCTCGACTACAATCTCATCATTGTCCGCGACGCCTGCAGCGGGTCGGAGGACACCTTCGGCGTCTTCATGGAGAGAATTTTTCCCAAGATGGCGCGCGTCCGTACCACGGATCAGGTGCTGCAGATGATATCGGGGCAAAGGGCATAGCGCATAGGATAGGGAGCAAAGCGCAATGCGCATAGGGCAAAGGGCAGGGCGCACGGCGCCAACAGTCGTTCTTGATAGCGGCGCTCGATTTTAATAAAAGATGAGCCAGCCAGAGTATCAGGAGGCTTCGATGGCTCTAAAAGGCTTCTTGTGGGCGGGCGCGTACGGCGTCTTTTTATCCCTCGCTTTTGCGGCAACTGCGCGCGCGCAGGCGACGCCGTTTTACAAAGGGAAAACGATCACGCTGATCCAGGGTCGGGAACCCGGAGGCACGGGGGCGATGCGCGTTACGGCCATGATCCCGTATTTGAAGAAATACATTCCCGGCGAGCCCACGATCGTCACCGAGTACATGCCGGGAGGCGGGGGGCGCAAGGCGGCGAACTACATCTACGGCCAGGCCAAGCCCGACGGGTTGACGCTCGGGAATGTAGGTGCCGGGTTGATCGCCAACGCCGTGCTCGGCGAGTCGGGAGTCCAGTACGATATCGACAAGCTCATTTATCTGGGAACGCCCAATAGCATGACCCACTACGTTTTTTTGACGCACAGCCGCTTGAATCTGACAAGCCTCGAAAAGCTACGGGCCTACCAGGGGCTCAGAATCGGCGGGCAGACGGTCGGGCACGACATCTATATCAACGGCCGCCTGTTTGCGTGGATTCTCGGCTTAAAAGAGCCCAAGTTCGTGACGGGCTACTCGGGTCTCGAACTCGACGTGGCGCTGACGGCCGGCGAGATCGACGCGCGGGCGAACATTGCCGACACGATCCTCCACCGCACGCCCGAGTTCGTTGAAAAAAAGCTGGTAAATTTTCACGCCATCATCGAGATCCCGAAGGGCGAGCGCCACCCGCACTTTGGATACCTTCCGGAACTCGAAAGTTTAGCGACAATGGACTCGCAGAAAAAAGTCCTCAGGATGTTTAGAACCTTTCGGCTGTTCGGCTCGCCTTATATCTTCCCTCCCGGAACCCCGAAAGAGCACGTTGTTGTCGTAAGAGACGCAATCCGTAAGGCGCTCAAGGACCCCGCGTTCCAAAAAGAGTTCAAAAAACTCGTGGGCGACGATCCCTCGCCGCTGACCGGGGAGGAGCAGGAAAAGGCGGTGAAGGAGCTGCCGCGCGACGCCGAGACGATCGCCGTTTTCAAGCAGGTTGCCGGTAGCGGGCCGCTTCCCCGCTAGCACCTTGGCCTTCCCGGCGCGCGCCGCGCGCGCCTAAAGCTTCCGAGAAATTTTAGCGCGCGCCGCGCGTACGCATGAGCCCGCGCGCCGCTTGCCTAGACTCGGTTTCTCGATGGGTATAGCATGGCGGTAACTGGTCGAAGAGGCTTTGAACGATGAAGCTTGACGTTGCAGAGCTTCGCAGCCGCGCGCTCGATTTTACCAGGCGACCGCGCACCCGCAAAGCGGCGATCTGGACCGTTGCCGTCGTTCTTGCCGTCGGCGTTCTCGGAGCGCTGATCGCGCCGCCGCTGGTCCGCCTAAAGCTCGCGAGCGAGCTTTCCCGGGCGCTTCACCGCGACGTTTCCATCGCGCAGGTGAGAATCAATCCCTACGCGATGTCCGCGACGGTCCGCGGCTTGGTCGTCAGGGAGCCTAAGGGCGGCGCGACCGCGTTCGCGTTCGACGAGCTTTACGTCAATCTCCAGCTCTCCTCCCTGTTTCGCCTCGCGCCGGTCCTGAAGGAGATCAAACTGGTCAAGCCGCACCTCAACCTCGTCCGCAACGAGGATTTCACTTACAACTTCTCCGACCTGATCGAGGAGTTTACCAAGGCGCCCGCGGATCCGAAGTCCAAGCCGGCGGGCCCGCCGCCGCGCTTCTCGCTCAACAATATCGAAATCGTCGACGGCCGGATCGACTTCGACGATCGCCCTGAAGGCGTGAAGCATTCCGTGACGTCCCTCAGCATCGGCGTTCCGTTTATTTCCAGCCTGCCGTCTTACGTCGACATCAAGGTGCAGCCGGCGTTCTCGGCCCTGGTCAACGGCGGCCCGGTGGCGATCAACGGCGAGACCAAACCCTTCGCCGATTCGCGCGAAAGCACGATCCAGCTGAACATCGACAAGCTCCAGATTCCAAAATACGCCGAGTATTCGCCGGTCGAGCTGAACTTCAAGGTGCCGTCGGGGGAGATCGACGGCAAAATCAGCGCCTCTTTCAGGACGACGAAAGATCGACACGCGGTTCTCGTCCTCTCCGGGAATCTCGGCGTGAAAGATCTCGCACTCCGGGAAAAGGACGATCGTCCCATCTTCAGTCTCGCGGGCTTTCAAGTTCTTCTTGACTCCTTCGAGGTCTTCCGGAATCGGGCGGACGTCAAGTCGATCCGCATTCAGTCGCCGGAATTGCACGTAACCCGGGAGCCCAACGGCGCCGTGAACCTCGCCGCGCTGGTCGCGTCGAAGGCTGAAGAAAAAGCCGCGGAACGAAAGCCGCCCGCCGAGGAGGGCCCGGCAAAAGCGCCGGACAAAGAAAAGGCCCAAACCCCGTTTGCTTACCGGATCGACGAAATCGTCCTGGAGCAGGGCAAGCTTTTTTTCCGCGATCGCGCCGCCGCGCGCCCGTTTGAAAAGCGGCTCGACGACATCCGCGTCGTCGTCAAGGGCTTGACGACGGAGGCGAACAAGAAAGCGCAAACGGAGATTTCCTTTCAGGCCGACGGCCAGGAACAGTTCGACCACAGCGGCAGCTTGCAGCTGGCGCCGCTGGCGGGCGAAGGCAAAGTGCAACTGACGGGATTGCAACTGAAGGACCTGAGCCCGTACTACGAGGGTCTCCTGAACGCGAACGTGCGCGACGGCCTCCTGGATCTCGAGACGCGCTTCGCGTTCGAGAAAAAGGAAGAAGCCCTCGAGGCGCGCTTGTTCGAGCTCAACACCGCGCTCAGATCCTTGCGCGTCGATCTGCCCGGTGAAGCGGAGTCTCTATGGCGGATCCCCGTCTTTGCGGTCAAAGACGCGGAGATCGACCTGGGAAAAAAGTCCGTGGTGATCGGGGCGATCGAGAGCCGCGACGGCCAGGGGTTTCTCGACCGCGCCGCGGACGGCCGGATCACTTACGCTCGGCTGATGAAGCGGCAAGGCCCCGAAGCGCCGCCCAAGGCGCAGGACAAGCCCGCGCGAAACAACGAGTGGCGAGTCGACGCCGGGCGCGTCCGCTTGGATCGTTTTCGGCTGCTCTTCGAGGATCGAGCGACTCCCGACCGCGCGCGCACGGTCCTGTCCGACGTATCCGTGCTCGCCGAGAACTTTTCCAACGCCAAAAACAGCCGCGCCAAGGCGACGATCCGCGCGCGCATCAACAGGAGCGGCGCGCTGCGGCTGGCGGGCACCGCCGGCATCGATCCGCTCGCGCTGCGGTTCGACGTGGACGCGCGCGCGGTCGAGCTGGTGCCGTTTCAGCCCTACCTCGCCGAGCGCGTCAACTTCATCGTGACCGGCGGCGAGATCGGCACCCGAGGCAAGCTGAACGTTGAAGCGGCGGAAAACGCGCCCGCCAAGGTTCTCTACGAGGGAACGATCGAGCTCAACGATTTTGCCTCGGTGGAGCGCAACGCGGAAACGGACCTGCTCCAATGGAAATCGCTGGTCTTGGGCGGCCTGCGGTTCTCGATGCAGCCGGTCCAGGTCCAGGCCAGCGACATCACGCTGGCCGACTTTTACGCGCGCGTGATCATCGGGCCGGACGGGAAATTCAACCTGCAGAACCTGACGGTTCAAAAAAACGAGGCGCCGGCGGAGCCTGCGGGCGGCGAACCCGAACCGCAAGCGCCCGCGGCCGCGCCGTCCCAACCCGCGCAGGTGGCGATCGGCAAGATTCAGCTGCGCCAGGGCAACATCAATTTCAGCGATTTTTTTGTCAAGCCGAACTACTCGGCGAACCTGACGCAAGTCCAGGGGTTCGTGGCGGAGCTCAAGCCGGAAGCGCCCGGCGATTTGCAACTGCAGGCGAAAATCGACAATGCCGCCCCCGTCGATGTCAGCGGCAAGATCAACCCTCTGGGCAAAGAGCTTTTCCTCGACATCAAAGCGAACGCGCGGGATATCGAGCTGAGCCCGCTCACGCCCTATTCGGCAAAGTACGTCGGCTACGGGATCGAGAAAGGAAAGCTTTCGCTCGACGTTCAGTACCGGGTCGAAAACCGCAAGCTCACCGCGCAGAACAAGATCGTCTTGAACCAGCTGACTTTCGGCGACCGGGTCGAGAGCCCGACCGCGATCAAGGCGCCGGTTTTGCTGGCCGTGGCGTTGCTCAAGGATCGAAACGGGGTCATCGACGTCAACTTGCCGATCGGCGGCTCGCTCGACGACCCACAGTTCAGCGTCGGCGGTATTGTCCTGCGGCTCATCTTCAATATCATCACCCGGGCGGTCACGGCGCCGTTTGCGCTGCTCGCTTCCGCTTTCGGCGGGGGCGAAGAGCTGAGCTATGTCGAGTTCGCCGACGGTCGGGCGGATTTGGATCAAACCGCTGAGGCGCGGCTGAAGACTCTGGCCACGGCCCTGCAAAACCGCCCGGCGCTCAGACTGGAGATTGCCGGGCGCGCCGACAGGGTGAATGACCTCGAGGGGCTCAAACGGGTCATGCTGGAAAGAAAGGTCAAGGCACAGAAACTGAAAACGCTCGCGAGCCAAGGCGCGGCGCCGAAATCCGTCGACGACGTTGAAGTCAACGGCGAGGAATACGCGCGCTTTCTGTGGCTGGCGTACAAGCAAGAGCCATTTCCCAAAGAACGCAACCTCATCGGCCTCGTGAAGGAGCTCCCCGCGCCGCAGATGGAAAGCCTCATTCTGGAGCACACGCAGGTAACGGAGGAGGATCTCCGCGATCTGGCGAACCGCCGCGCGCAGGCTGTGCGCGACTATCTGTTAACGAATGGCAAAGTGAGCGCGGAGCGCCTCTTCCTCGTGACCGCGGATCTCGCGCCGCAGCAAAAGGATCAGGGAAAGGCGAGCCGGGTCGAGTTCTCGTTGCGCTGATCGCCCGTTGGACCGTCATTTCTCCGGCCGCGGCTTACGCGGCCTTCAGCTCCGATGTGCAGTGCGCGCATCGGACGGCCCCTAGCGGAATCTGAGAAAGGCAAAAAGGACAGTCTTTGGTGCTTGGCGCCGGAGCCGCCTCTTCCTTTCTGGCCATCCGGTTGACTTGGCGGATCAACAGAAAAATCGCAAGCGCGACGATGAGAAAATCAATCACGGTATTCAAGAAAACGCCGTAATTGAGCGTTGCTGCGCCGGCCGCCTTGGCCGCCGCGAGCGTTGCGTGGCCGGCTCCGGTGAGATCGATAAAGAGGTTCGAGAAATCGACCTTGCCCAAAAGAAGCCCGATCGGAGGCATCAGCACGTCGCCGACAAACGACGCGACAATCTTGCCGAAGGCGGCGCCGATGACCACGCCGACAGCCATATCGAGCACGTTTCCACGCATCGCAAATTCTTTGAATTCCTTGAGCATGCGAGACTCCTTTTATTTTATTCCGCGCCAGGCTTTCCGTTCAGGAAAGACGCCGCGCCCGGCCGACGGACGCGCGCGCGTTTTCCGCGGGGCCACCGGGACAGGCAACACTCCTATCGCAATTTGCGGCCGCTCGGGAAGACGAGGGTGGCGTGCGCCGTGGCAATTCCATGACAGGCCTGGTATTTTTTTATCGTTCGGCCGCTTTTAGCCGTTGCTCTTTTCTCTTGTCTCCGACAGAGATGCCCAGCGTTGCGCCGCAGATCGATCAAGCCGACGAGGGCGGCAAATAGCGATTCATGGCAGGTCGAGTGGTTCGACTGGCGGTAGCGGTCGAGGGCGGGCATATCCTGGTCGCGTGGGTCTTGGGATGGCTTGTGGATCACCCGCCTTTCGCTCGCGTCCAGTTCCATTGGTCGGCAGCGGCGTGGGGAGCTCTGGCGACGTGCCCTCCGCTCCTCGCCGTTTGGTTTTGCACCCGCTCCTCGTGGGAGCCGTTTGTGCGCCTGATGAGGGACGTCAACGGCAAGCTCGTTCCGGCGTTTGCCCGCTGCACGACTTTCGAGCTGGCGCTGATCTCGCTTCTCGCCGGAGTGGGAGAGGAAGCTCTGTTCCGCGGCGTCATTCAAAGCGCGCTTACCGCGTGGCTGACGCCGTCGTGGGGCCTTGTTTTGACCAGCGCGCTCTTCGGTTTGGGCCATCTCGTCACCCCCGCTTACGCCGTCATCGCCGGCCTTCTCGGCTTGTACCTGGGAGCGATCGCGATGTTTCATGGCAATCTGCTTATCGTGATGATCGTTCACGGGCTTTACGATCTCTTGGCGCTTCTCTATTTGACGGGAACTCACGCAGACAGAGGCGGTGGCGGAAAAAAGACCAGAGAATTAGAACAGATCGGTGAGGAGACAATCTAAAACGGTTCCGGCGCTCGAGCTGCGCGAGGTTTCCTATTCCGCCAACGGCAAGAGAATCCTCGATCGCGTCAGCTGGAGCGTGCTCAGCGGCGAGCACTGGGCCATCTTGGGCCCGAACGGGGCGGGCAAGACGACCCTCCTCAGCATCGCTTGCGGCTACTTGTGGCCGAATGCCGGCGGCAGCGTCCTGCGGCAGGGGAAGCGGCTTCTCGATCTGCGCGAACTCAGAAAGAGCATCGGTTGGGTTACCTCCACCTTGGCGGCCCAGATTCCGCCGCGCGAGCAGGCGTTGCGCACCGTGGTGTCGGGGAAGTTTGCGCAGGTGGGGCTGCTCGAGGGCTTCGGCGCGGACCCGAGCGCGCAAGACTACGAGCAGGCGGCGCGGTACCTGAGCGAGATGGGCTGCGCGCACGTCGCGGAGCAAGAATACGGCAGCCTGTCTCAAGGGGAACAGCAGAAGGTCCTGATCGCGCGCGCGCGCATGGCGAAACCCTATTTGATCTTTCTCGATGAGCCGTGCGCCGGCATGGATCCGGGAGCGAGAGAGAATTTTCTCGCGAGCCTGGAAAGGCTGATGAAGCAGGAGCTCGTCCCCGCGATCGTCTACGTCACGCACCACGTCGAGGAAATCCTGCCCGGATTCAAGCGCACGCTCCTGCTCAAGGACGGCAGAGTGCTGCGCGCCGGCCGGTCCGCTTCGATTCTCCAGCGCACGGTTCTCGAGGACCTCTACGGCGTCGCGCTGACGCTCATCCGAAAAAAGGGCCGCTTCTGGCCGACCGTGCGGTGAAAGAGCCCGCCAGCGGCCAAGCGTTTTCCCGGCCGTAAACGTCTAAGCTCGAAGCGTTAAAAAGTGAGCGCGGCGGCGAAGCCTTTCTAGCGCGTGGGCCGCAGGATGCGGCCTGGGAAGGGGCTCGGCGGATCGTCCCGCGCCGCAGATTTGCGCGCGGCGCTCTCGTCTGGTAAAAATCCCGCGGCGGAGGGGATCATGGGAGTACCGCGCAGAACCGAGCTTCATCGAAGAAGAGTGCGGCGCGCAAAGCTGGCCATGTTGCGCCAGCGGTTCCAGCAGGCGAAAAGCGCCGAGGAAAAGGCAAAAATATTGGAGAAAGCCGCTCGCGTCGCGCCCGGCGTCAAACTGGTTTAGCACGGGGCTGACCCGCGCCTCTAGGGGAGCAAGGCTTCCTTGAGCACGTCGCCGGAGGCGTCCCGCGGGGGCGGAATGCCCAGCAACCGGGAAAGCGTCGGCGCAAAATCGTTGGTGCTGGCGCCGGTCAATTTGCGTCCTCGGTGAACGCCGGGCCCGTAAAAGATCATCATCGCGCGCATCGACGCGCGCGCCGGATTAAAGCCGTGCATGCCGTACGGCTCGCGTGCGACGACCACGTCGCCCTTTCCCAGATAGGGATCAAAAGCGTATCCGGGAGCGAGATCGAGGTAGAGGTCGCCTCCCGCCGCGCCGCCGATTGCCATCCTGGCGCCTTCGGATTCGGCATCGTAGATCGCGGTCACGACTTTCCTGCCGAGGTCGGTCACTCGGCTGAGCGCCTCGCCCACGCGCGCCGCGACTTCGGCGCGCTCCGCGGGAGAGACGATCCCGCCCTTGCGGTCCGTCGTGTTGATTAAGACGTAGGAGTTGTCGCCGCTAGGGTAAAGCGCTTTGGTCCTGCTCAAGTCCAGTTTGCCCCGGGCGTCCAGCGCGAGCAGTCCCGCGCGCTCGAGCGCGACATTGACGCGGACCGCGCGATTGACCCCTTCGATTCCATGGTCCGAGACGACCGCAATGATCGTATTTTGCGGCGCCAGCCGCAGGACCTCGCCCAGGAAGTCGTCGCAGCCGGCGTAAACCTGATCGAGGAAGGGCTCCAGGCGCTCGGCCAGATCGCGGCGGTAACCCGAAAGGCCGGGATCGAGAAAGCCGCGCCACAGATGCTCCGCCTCATCGGGATAATTCGTGTACGTGAAGAGAAGGTCCCACTGCAGGTTCCGCATGGCCCAGCGCGTCCAGTTCGTCAAGCGGCGCAGGTTGAGTCGAACGGTCTCCATGTAGCGCTGTTCCGCCGTTCCGTCACCGCCGCGAAAAAGCGGCCGCCCTAAAAGTCCCTGAACATAGGGCACGCTCGCGCCATGGCCGACGAACATCCCGGCTTCTTTGCGGAGCGCGGAGACGAGTTGTGGCGAGGTGCCCTGCTCGCGCGCGGGGTGGGTGAAGTAGAGCAGGTAATCGCTGCCGTCGGGCTTGAGATCGAAGAGCCGAAACCGGACTCCCGCCCCGCCCAGTTTTTCCAGCTCAACCGTATCGCTCCACGAGTCCAAGCTCCCGGGCGCGCCGGGTTTGAGCCGCGCGTGAATTTGGCGTCCGTCTCTGGCCCCGGCGACCAGCAGCGTGTCATAGCCGGAGCTCGACTCAGCCGGGTCATCGATCATAAGGCCGAAGACGGTGGCGCCTCCCACCCTGAAGAGAATCTCCAGAGGCGGCTTGAGACTCGCCGGAGCGTTCTGCCAGCCGCTCGCGGGCGCGGGCTTGGCGAGGCGGCGCGAAACGACCCCGTTGCTGCCGGCATAGGTCGCGTAGCCTTCGAAAAGCACCAGGCGCTCGCTCGCCTCGGCCGGCGCGCCGCTCGTGATGTAGCGGTCGAATGGCCACGCGTGGGTCGCCTGGAGAACGACGCTTTTTAGTCCCGCGCGGGCAGCCGACACCCACAGCGGCTCGGCCAAAAGCGCGTCGGAGAAAAACCCCGAGCGCGACTCGGCAATCGTATGCGAGCTTCGGGGCGTGCGCGGCATGAGGTTTCCGCTGATCCCCGTCACGCGCGGGCCGGCGCCGGTCCAGAGCGAGGCGAACGCGGGCGCGGTCTTGGAAGGGAAAACCGTCGTCACCGAGTCGGAAAATGCGCCGCCGGCGATCAAGCGGGCGAAGTTGGGAAGCTTGCCGGCGCGGACAAGCTCGGCCAGGCGCTGGCCGGAAAAACCGTCGAAAGCAACGATGATCGCCTGGACGGGCTCCGCGCCGGTAGCCGGCGAAGCGCGCAACGCGGCGAGGGCGGCCGCAACGAGCGCGCCCAAAAGCGGGCGCCAGATCGTCATGGTAGCGCCCGCATCCCGAGCTCGCGCTCGATTCTCGCCGCGATCTGCTCCGGCAGGCGATCGCGGTTTTCGCGCGTGACCTCAACGAGATCGATATCGTTTCGGCCCTTGATCTGTTCGAGAAAGCCTTTGCCCCTTTTGGCGATCGTCGCCAGCAGGTTTGTCGGCCGCGCCAGAAGATCGATGAGGGAGCTGCGAAAGCGCGGCGACAGCAGTTCCATCTTGCCGATTTCATCGATCACGTAGAGATCGGCGGGGGTCAAGTCGGGATTGATCTCGGGCAGCGCGAGATCTTCAAACTCTTTGACATGGACGGCGTACTTTCCGACCCGCGGCTGGCCGCCGCCGACCGCGGCGAGGGTCGCCTCAGCGCCGTCGAGGGTGACGATCTTGAAAGCGACGCGCCGGCCTTGGTGGCGCCGCTCCTCGGTGTAAAAGCCCGCGCAGCAGAACTTCCCCAGCCGCGCGAGCGTCGCGCGCACGACGGTGGTCTTGCCGATGCCGGGAGCGCCCGTAAGAAGGAGCCGCACCGTTTCATTGTACGCCAGAGCCTTGACCTAAGTCGAATCGTCAGAAATAAATAACTCAATTCGGCCGCGGGGCACGCTTTGGAAGGCGACTTTCGGGTAGGCGAGGGTCTCGACATCCACCGATTTGAGCGGGGACGAAAGCTCGTCCTTGGCGGCGTTGAGATTCCCCACCATTCGGGGCTGCTCGGCCATTCGGACGCGGATGCGCTTCTGCACGCGCTCATGAACGCGATTCTGGGCGCTATGGGTCAAGGCGATATCGGCACGCATTTTCCCGACAGCGATCCGCGCTACAAAAATATCGCCAGCGGGGCGCTGCTGGCTCGGGTCCTCGCGCGCATGAAAAAATCCGGCTTTGCGGTGGTCAACGCGGACATGACGGTTGTGGCAGAAGCGCCTCGGCTTCAGCCTTTTTTCCCCGCGATGAAAAAAAATATCGCGCGCCTCGCAGGGATCGATCCCGCGCGCGTGAACCTCAAGGCCGCCACCGCCGAAAAGCTGGGGGCGCTGGGCAAGGGCGATGGAATCCTCGCAACTGCCGTGGTTTTATTGAAGAAACGCCGCCGCGCGAAGCGCAGCAAGAGTTGACAAAGCCGAGTTTCTATACTAAGCACAGGACCTAATCTAGGTGTCCACTGATTCCACCCGCGCTCAGCCGCAAGGACCAGAAGAGGAGATTGAGAGGTTAGCGCAAGAGATCGGGCGACTGATCCGAGGCGCGGAACCGCAAAGGCGTGAGGATCTCAAGGAATTAGCCTACACTTTAATCCGCGAGGAAATGATCGAGACGGGGAGGGAGGAGCTGGCCGCGGAAGGATCACCTCCGGGTCCCTTCAATCCGCTAGGAACAGGGGTTTTGATTTTTGTCTTGGGAGCGGGCCTCTCTTTCATCTTCGGACCGGTCGGCCTGCTGTTGATGCTGGGCGGGGTGATCTTCGTCGTGTGGGGCGCCGCGATCAGCCTGGTAAGAAGATAAGCGATGGCAGAGAGTCAAAGCACGGCAACGGAAAAGAGGGGAATCTGGTCGAGAAGAGATTTTTTTACCCGCCTCGGCTGGGGCGGCTTCGGCGTGTTCTCGCTGGTGAGCCTCTTGGGCTTTATTCGCTCCGCTTTTCCCCGCGTCCTCTTTCAGCCCCCGTCGACGTTCAAGGCGGGCTTGCCGTCGGACTACGCCGTCGGAGAAGTGAGCGAGAAGTACAAACAAGAGTTTCGCGTCTGGATCGTCAGGGAAGAGGCGGGCATCTACGCGATCTTCGCCAAGTGCACTCATCTCGGGTGCACGCCGCGCTGGCTGGCGGCGGAAAACAAGTTCAAGTGTCCGTGCCACGGCAGCGGTTTTTTCAAGTCGGGTTTGAACTTTGAAGGGCCCGCTCCCCGGCCGCTGGATCGCTTCCAGGTCACGATCGGCGAGGACGGGCAACTTGTCGTGGACAAGAGCAAAGTTTTTAAGATGAACCCGGGAAAGGAGCCGGACGAGCAGTTCCCCGAGAGCATTTTGAAGGTTTAGCGGATTTCTATGAGCCTCAAGGAGAAGTGGGAAGGGATCAGAAACGACATCGTCGAGAGCCAGGTCTGGCGAGCGATTTTTCGTCACGGGTACGAAGATACGCCGCGCAACCGGGTTCTCATGGTCACCGGTAACATCTGGCTTCACCTGCACCCCGCCAAGGTGCGCAAGCACGCCGTAAGAATGCGCTTCACCTGGTGCATGGGCGGGCTTACGTTTCTCATGTTCCTGGTAACCGTGGTGACGGGAATCTATCTCATGTTTTACTACCGGCCGGTCGCGGAGTACGCGTACGCCGACATGAAGTACCTGGAATTCGACATGCCGTTCGGCATGCTCATGCGCAACATGCACCGCTGGGCGGCGCACGCGATGGTGATCTTCGTCTGGCTGCACATGTTCCGCGTCTTCCTGACGGGATCGTATAAGCCGCCGCGCGAGTTTAACTGGGTCGTGGGCGTGCTGCTGCTGGTGTTGACCTTGCTCCTCAGCTTCACCGGCTATCTCCTCCCGTGGGATCAGCTTTCCATCTGGGCGGTGACCGTGGGCTCGAATATGGCGCGCGCAACGCCGCTGCTCGGCCACGAAGGCCCGTTTGCGGAGTTTATCGGCGCAAACCCGATTTACGACGCGCGCGCGTTTCTGTTCGGCGGCGGCGAGATCGGGCCGCACACGCTGCTGCGGTTTTACATCCTGCACTGCATCTTTATCCCGCTGGTGACCAGCTTGCTTCTCGCGGTGCACTTCTGGCGCATTCGCCGCGACGGGTTCTCGGGACCGCCGCTGTAGGGCTCTGCGGGAGCGCTGCGGGGTTAAAGGCTCAAGGGTTGCAGAATTAACGGGTTATTGCGCAACGGCGAGCAGTCCAAAACCGAAAAGCGAAGACGACCATGGCGGAAGCGACGCAAGCGAGAAGAAGGCCGGGGATCGTGGACGATAAGATCCATACCTGGCCGCATCTGGTGCGGGGCGAGTTTCTGGTCGCCCTGTTTGTTCTCATCATCTTGTCGATCTGGTCGATCGTTGTCGACGCGCCGCTCGAGGAGCCCGCGAATCCGACGCGCACTCCCAATCCGTCAAAAGCGCCGTGGTACTTCCTGGGGCTGCAGGAGATGCTGGTCTACTTCGACCCGTGGCATGCGGGGGTCGTTCTGCCGAGCCTGATCATCGTCGGGCTGATGGTGATTCCGTTTATCGATATCAACCCCAAAGGCAACGGGTATTACACGTTCAAGGAGCGCAAGTACGAAATTCTGACCTTCTTCTTCGGCTTCCACGTGCTGTGGGTCAGCATGATCATGATCGGCACGTTTTTCCGCGGCCCGGGATGGAACCTGTTCTGGCCGTGGCAGCGCTGGGACCCGCACAAAGTGGTCGCGTTGACGAACGTGGATTTGCCCTATCTCGTCGGGTTCCGCGACTACTGGTGGTCGGCCGCGTTCGGGCTTTTTTGCGTCGTCGCCTATTATGTCGTCGGCGTCGCGCTCTTCTATTATTGGGTGATCCGGGTGAAAGGGAAGGAGTTCATGAAGCGCTGGGGCGCGGTCCGCTTCGCGATCACGGCTTTTTTGCTGGTGACGATGCTGTCCCTTCCAGCCAAAATGTTCTTGCGTCTGGTGTTCAACGTCAAGTACGTCCTGGTCACTCCCTGGCTCAACATTTAGTGCGGAGAAAGCTCCCGGCGCCGGCGAGAAAAGCGGTCGAACCAGCCGAACGCGCAACGAAGACAACCCCGCGGCGTCATCGATGAGACTCGATGTTCTACCTGGCTAAGACGCTCCAGGCCCTCGGCCTCGCCGACGTGGGTTACGCGCTTTTTGTGGGAATTGCGCGCGATCAGTCGATGGCGCAGGAAATTCTGCTGACGCTGATCGGGCTCGGCGTGTTTTCGTTGGGGCGCCTGCTCGAGAGAAAAGCGGTGTAAACGTGGCGACGCGAGATTTCGATCCGGAAGAAGAAAAGAAGTCCTACGGGGCCGTCTTTTTGCTGGCGACCTCGCTGCTCGTGTTTGTCGCCTTGTGGGCGGTCTGGGATGACAACTTCACCAGGCGCTCCTGGAAGCGCTATCAGGCGGAGTTCAATCGGCTCGACTACGCCAAGGCGAAGGCGGCCTACGACGCCGAGGATAAAAAGCTCCAGGCCGACCCGACCTACCGGGAACTCACCAAAAAGCTTGCGGCCGAAAGGGCGCGGCTCGAGCGCGGTGATCTCGCGCGGCGACTCGCGGAGTTGAGAAAGAAGGAAGCGGAAGCGGATATCCGTTTCGCCGAGGTGGATCAGGAAATCAAATTCATCAAGAGCGAGCTGGAGGAAGCCTGGTACGAGCACGATCACGCGGTTCAGACCGGCGCGAACGTCAAGCCGCACCTCGCGCGCATCCGGGAACTTGAAGCGGAGCAAAAAAAGCTCGAGCCCGATCTCGAGCGCCTGCGCCAGCGTCGGGAAAGCATCAAGCAAGAGATCAAAAAGATCGAGAGCGGTCCCAAGGCGATCGAGGACGAGATCGCCAAGGTTGCGGCGGAAAGGGACAAGTGGGTGCGCGTCATGGACAACGCGATCGTGCGGCTGGGGCCCGTCTCCTTCTACAAGATCCCGAAGATTCGCCAGGTCGTCTTGTCCGAGTTCGATCGCAACCATTTTGACGAGCCAGTGGCTCGCGTCGATCGTTGCCAGACCTGTCACCTCGCCATCAACCGGCCGGGGTTTGAGAATGAGCCCCACCCTTTCAAGACGCACCCGCGGCGCGAAGTGCTGCTCGCGGACAACGCCCACCCGCCGGAGAAATTCGGCTGCACGGTCTGCCATGACGGCCAGGGGACGGCGGTCAACACGCCGCGCCAGGCGCACGGCGAGGTACCTTATTGGGAAAGGCCGCTGCTGCGCGGCGCCAAGGTTCAGGCAAGCTGCACGTCGTGCCATCTCGACGTGCAGCGGCTGCAGGACGCGCCGCTGCTGGCTCAGGGGCAGCGGCTATTCGAGCAGATCGGCTGTACCGGATGCCATCCGGCGCGCGGTTACGAGGATTTGCCGAAGATCGGCCCCAGCCTGAGGCGCATCAGCGCCAAGGTGGACCCGAGCTGGGCGGTGCGCTGGATTCAGAATCCGCAGGCTTTCTTGCCGCGCACGCGCATGCCGAACTTTTCTCTGACAGAAGACGAAGCGATCGCGATCACGGCGTTTCTGTGGTCGGTGTCGAGCGAGGAGGGCGGCAAATGGCTCGAACAGCACCCGCCGCCGGCCGCTCTGAAGGCGAACGGCAAAGGTCTCGCCGAGCGCGGCAGGTCGCTCGCGGAATCGATCGGGTGCAAGGGATGCCACGGGTTTGCCGACGGCGAGTTCGCAACCGTGCTCGGCAAGGAAAAGGACGTGGTGCCGAATCTAAAGAACATCGCCGCAAAAGTCGACGCGCGCTGGATCTATCACTGGATCAAAAACCCGCGCGGCTTTTCGCCTGAAACGCGCATGCCGAGCCTCAGACTTAGCGACGAGGAGGCGGCGGCGATCACGGCTTATCTGACCACGCTCGGACAAAAAGGAGAGCCGATCCCGCGCATCGAAGAGCGCCTCAAGGACCCGAACAATATCAAGCGCGGCGAGTCGCTCGTCCGCAAGAACGGCTGCTTCGGCTGCCACGACATTCCAGGAATGGAAAAAGAGTCCCGGATCGGCGTCGAGCTCACGACTTTCGGCTCGAAGACCATCGAGGATCTCTTCTTCGGCAACCGCACCGACATTCGCCGCACCTGGGACGACTGGACCTACAACAAACTCAAGACGCCGCGCATCTACGCCACCGAACGCGTGGAGCAGATCATGCCGCAATTCAACTTGGCCGACGAGGACATCCAAGCCCTGCGCGTGGTGCTGGCGGGCTTTCGCGAGTCAAAAGTCCCGGCGCAGTATCGGGCCGATCAGAGCCAGCGAGTGGCGGACGTCGTTGCCGGCCGGCGGCTGGTCCACCAGTACAACTGCATCGGTTGCCATGAGATCGAGCACCGGGGAGGATTCATCCGCAAATACTACGAGCGGACGCCGGAGCTGGCGCCGCCGCCTCTGAACGGCGAAGGGGAGAAGGTGCAGTCGAACTGGCTGTTTAGTTTCATCAAGGAGCCGACCCCGATTCGGCCGTGGCTGCAGCTCAGGATGCCGACATTCGGCCTGACAGACGCGGAGGCGAACCAGCTGGTCGCTTATTTTAACGGCCTCGCGAAGGTGGAAATTCCCTACGCCCACTTCAACGAGCGCGCCGTGCCGCCGGAGAATCTCGAGGCGGCGCGCGTGCTATTCTCCAAAGAGTATTTCGATTGTTTGAGCTGTCACCAGCAGGGCGACAAGAAGCCCGAGGGGCCCCAGGAAGGATGGGCTCCCGATTTGACGCTCGCGCGCAACCGGCTCAACCCCAATTGGATCGTCAAATGGCTGCAGGATCCGCAAAAGGTTCAGCCGGGCACGAAAATGCCGTCGTTCTTCCCGGGAGGTCCGGAAAACATTCTCGGCGGCAAAGACGATCGCCAGATCGAAGCGCTGCGAGATTATGTCATGTGGTTGGGCCGAAACGCCTCCGGCGGGCGGGTCGAAGCCCCCGCGCCACGGCGAATGGGAAGGGGTTGAATCTCGTCTAAGAGATTGTCAATAAAATGATAGTTAACCGCAGGAGGCTGTCATGAAAAAACTTTTCTGGAATTTAGGCGCGGCGCTAACCGCGGCGATGTTGGGGGGCGCGACCGCTCTTGCTTACGAGAGCGCCGCCGTCAGCGACGGCGGTTCGATTACCGTGACGGTGAAGTACAAGGGAACTCCGCCGACGCCCAAAAAGCTGGAAGTGACGAAGGACAAGGAGGTGTGCGCCAAGAGCCCCAAGACCGATCCGTCGTTGATCGTCTCCGGAGACAATCTCGTCAACGCGGTCGTGTACATCAGCGATATCAAGAAGGGCAAAAAGATGGCGCCCACCAAGGTCACGCTCGATCAGAAGGAGTGCGAGTACCGCCCGCATGTGCTGGCGTTTCCCGCCGGCTCGACCGTGGAGATTTTGAACCCCGACGGAATTCTCCATAACGTGCACAGCTACAGCCAGAAGAATCCGCCGTTCAACATGGCGCAACCGAAGTTCAAAAAAACGCTCACGGTCAAGATCGACAAGCCCGAGGCGGTTAACGTCAAGTGCGATGTCCACGGGTGGATGAGCGGCTGGCTCTTTGCCGCCGAAAACCCGTATTTCGGCGTGACCGATAACAGCGGCGTCGTCAAACTGACCGATGTGCCGCCGGGAAACTACACGGTCGAAGTGTGGCACGAGACCCTCGGCAAACAGTCGCAAAAAGTCACCGTTAAGGCCAAGGAGGACGCGAAGGTCAACATCGAGATGGCGAAAAAGTAGTCCTTTGCGGTGGCGCGCTTATTGCCCCGCCGAAAGGGCAGTTCGGTTGCAAAGACGGCGGGGTTCCCCGGATGCGGGGAACCCCGTTTTTTTATCTACGAGTGAAACATGGCTGACAAACGAGTAGGAACGATCATTTACTGGAAAAAATCGTCTCCGATCCTGGGTATCTTTCGGATGATCCCCGAAAGCGGACACAAGTTTCCGCCTTACAAGGCGGGCCAGTATATGGCGCTGCAGCGCAACGATTGCCGCTTGACCAAGAAAGTTATCCGCGAGGACAAGACCGTCGAGTACGTTACGATCCTCGACGACAAAGGCAACCCCAAACGAGGTCCCGTCACCCACTCCTACTCGATCGCTTCGGCGCCCTACGAAACCGAAGAGCACGGATTCTTGGAATTCTACGTGATTCTGGAGATCGACGAGAAAGGCGTCCCGGGAAGATTGACCGAATCGATGTTCCGCACGAGCGTCGATGGCGACAACAAGATCACCTACTACGAGAAGATCGCGGGCGACTTTACCTTGGACAAAAGGGCGGCGGGATGCAAGAATGTCGTGCTCGTTGGGACGGGAACCGGCCTGGCGCCGTTCATCTCCATGATCAAACAGCTCGACCACGAGGCCGCCAAGGGCAAAATCGATTCCGTCAAATACACGCTCCTGCACACCAACCGCACCTACGAAGAACTGGACTACTATCAGGATCTGCTGAACATCGAGGCCGCGCACCGGTTCGATTTCGTCTACATTCCCACCGTGAGCCGCCCGACGCAGCGCGATCTCGAAGATCCCAAGCTCGGGACCGGGCGGGCCAACAACGTGCTGCGTTACCTTTTCGGATTACCGCTCAAAGAAGAGCAAGACCTAGAAGAGATTGCCGCGAAGGGCGGGGACGTGGCGAAAGCCAAGGCGGCTTTGGAGCGAACCGTAAGGCCGACGCTGCCCAAGCACTTGTCGCGCGAGGCGCTGGAAGATCGGTGGAAACCGGCGGGAGAAACCGTGGTCATTACCTGCGGGAACCCCTGGTCGATGGAAGACATCAAGTACGCCGCCGAGAAGAAGGGCATGCGCTTCGAAAAGGAAGACTGGTAGCGGGCGAGGATCGACGAGGCGCACGGTCGGGGCGCCTCATCACGCCCTGCCGCGCGATGGCCGTTCGTTATGCGGCTAGGATGCGGCTATGCGGCGCGCGCTCGGTCTCGAGATCCTCACTTATGGCGATCGTGATTGCGCTGGTTTTGACCGTATCGCTCGCGGCGTGCGGTTTTTCCCCGCCGAGTTACGCGCAGCAGGGAACGAGCGAGATGCCGTTTGTCACGGTCGATAAAGGTTTTGCTAGCGGCATCCGGGGGCGAAAGCTGATTGCGATCAGAACCGAGAAAGAGTGGAAGGACCTGTGGTACGAGCACACGTCGATATCGGATCCGAGCTTGCCCGTCCCGCCGGTGGACTTTCACAGGGAGATGATTCTGGTCGCGTTTGCGGGCGAGAAGCCGAGCGGCGGATACCGGATAGAAATCTTGGAAATCACCGAAGACAGCGCCCGCCGGGAACTCCGGGTGAGATTCGTTGAATTTGCGCCGCCTCCGGGAGCGATGGTGAGTGCCGCCTTGACCCAACCCTACCACATCGTCAAGTTAAAGCGCTCGGGCCTGCCGGCGATCTTTGTGCCACAGCGCTGATCCCTGTCGGATGATCGAGGTCGCGCGCGCCATGCCGGCGCGCGGCCGCTTTTCCGACGCCCGTAAGCGGCTCGGCGGCCGTTCCTTGCGACCGGCCGGCCCTCTCTTTACGGAGGTCCGAAACGGAGCTTGCTACTCGTCGCGGCGGAAGTGCGCGCGGGCCAGAAAAGCGAGCTCGGTTTGGTGGGCGGCGTTTAGAATTTTCGCAAGAAAACCGCGCTTTGCGAGGAAGATAGCGACCTGATGCGTGTCACAGGGATAGGGCATCATCTGAACGCCGGGCAGGTTGGCAACGCGATTCGCCTCCGCGACATCGCGCTCGCAGCCTTCGCAGTAATGGACGAAATAGGTGGTCTTGCGGTTGTGGTTTTTTAGGACCTCGGCGAGATCAAAAAATTCCGGGCGCGCGCGCCGGGAAAATCTCAGCCTGCAACGGGCCCACGGATAGCGGCTCCGCCACAGTTTGCTCAGGCACGTTCGCAGAGCAACGTCGAGAAAAGTGTCCGGGGCAAAGGCATGAACGTAATCGGCCCTCAACAGGTGCCCTGCGAGCAAAGCGGCGTAGCCTCCGGCGGATGTTCCCAGACAAATCACCGTTCTCGGATTGAGACGCGAAATCTCGCGTTCGAGATAGCGCACCAGACGAGGGATGTCCCGCCGCTCTCTGTCGATGCCGTGGTGATACCAAACGCGGTACTTGTCGCGCAGCAGGATGCGGCTGTAGCCGAGAGCTTTGGTCGCCTCGAAAAACTCATAGATGCGCAGCGAAAGCCGGTGGACGAATCCGGTAAAGGCGATCATCAGGACCGAGTCGTCTCGGCCGCGCTCGACCAAGGCCGGCGCGACAGCATGGCGGAGTTCATCGATCTTGTTCATCGGCTGACGGATGTTGGCGCGGAAAGCCGGCGGCCTCAAGCTTTGGCGGGGATGTTAGCATCCGAAAAGAAGCTTGTAAAACTCCCGAGTTTGGTTTATCAATGCGCCGCAACGGGGTTTTTGGGTGTCAGGCGGCGCTGATATTTTCTCGATCCTGCGGGAGTCCGCCGCACGCTGGCGCGACCGCACGGCGATTGTCCACAACGCGCGCGCGTTCACGTTCGCAGAGCTCCATTCGGCCGCCGAAGCCGCGAGCCGCCAATTGGACAGCGCCGGCATTCGCACCGGCGACAAAGTGGGCTTACTCTGCGCGGAAGGTCCCGAGTACATCGCCGCGTTTTTTGCGATCTGCCATCTGGGAGCCGTGGTGGTTCCGATCTCGCCCGCTTACAAACCGGGCGAGATCAAGAATCTGGCGAGCGAGATCGGGCTCGATGCCTTTTGCTGCAGCGCGAAATTGGCGGAACGGGCTCCCGGCGCGGGCGCGACCGTTGCAGTGCCGCTCTTTGGCGATCGCTCTTCTCTGTCGCTGCGGCGGCTCGAGCCGACGGCGGCGGACGAGCGCGCGCGCCTGCTCGGGGTTCACGCCGCCAGCATCCGATTCAGCTCGGGGACGACGGGAAAAGCCAAAGGCATCGTGCTTTCCCACGAGACGATTTTCGAGCGCGCAAGCGCGAAATGCGAGGCGATCCCGCTGTCGGACAGCGATTCCGTACTTTACCTGTTTTCTACGGGACGGAGCGTGCCGACCCGGCTGCTCGTCTCTATCCGCGGCGGGGCAAAGATTGTCCTGGCGGACGCCTTGCGCGCGCCCGAGATTGAAAGCTCGGTCAGGGAGCATGCCGTAACGCAGATTTTCGCGCCGCCGTTCGTCTATCAGGCGCTGCTCCACGAGCCCGAGATGGACGCGCGCTCCTGGCAACGGGTCGAGTACTTTTTTTCCACGGCGAGCGCGCTGCCGCCGCAAGCGGCCGAGAATTTTCGCGCGCGCTTCGGCCGCGAAATCGTTCAGTACTACAGCTCGGGGGAGGTCGGCTCGCCGTTCGTGAATTTTCGCGGTGATATCAGCAAACGCGGCTCTGTGGGGACCGTGGTCGGCGGCTACCAGGTCAAGTTGGCGCCGCCCGATTCGGAGCCCGAGGGCGACGGAGCGTTTGGCGAGATTTGCGTCCGCGGCCCGGGGATGTTCGATGCCTATTACAAGCCCTGGCGGCCGCGCGCCGAAGTGCTGGCCGACGGTTGGTTTCACACCGGCGATCTGGCGCGGCGGGACGCCGACGGCTATTACTGGATCGTCGGCCGCGTCAAAGACGCGATCAACGTGGGCGGCGTCAAGGTGTTTCCCGCGGAGCTCGAAGCTCTGCTCCTGGGGCATCCCGCCGTCGAGGATGCCGTCGTGTTCGACGCGCCGGAGGCGCGCTTCGGAGAGGTGCCGCACGCGCGCGTGAAGCTGCGCGCGGGCGCGGCCGGCGACGCGAGAGAGCTGATGCGCTACGTCAATGAGCGGGTCTCCGTCTTCAAGGCGCTGCGGGCGATCCAGTTCGTCGACGAGCTTCCCAAGACCGTGACCGGCAAGGTCAAGCGCGGCGCGTAGAGACCGGCAGGGTTCGGATGGCGCCATCCACCAGGGACAGGGTGGTCGAAATCGTCCGCCAGGCGCTGGGCGCCGACGCGGTTCCCGACGGCGATCGGCTGGATCTCAATTCGCTTCAAATGATCGAGATCGTCGTGGCGCTTGAAAACGAGTTCGCCATCTCGATTCCTGAAGAGGCGCCGCTCGCGCGAATCACGGCTTCCATCAGCAGCATGGTCCGATACGTCGAAAAAGCGAAGTCGTAGAATTCACTCTCGCGCTTCTCTACTTGTAAAGCCCATCCGGTTTTCTTTCACGCTTGCCGCTTCAGACGCCTGCGGCCTTTTCGCGAATGGGGCTTTGGTCTGTCGACTGACAAACCCCTTGATTACGGCTACTTTTTGCCGAGCGGCAGCGGCTGCTCGGCGCTATCGGTCTTGTTGACACGCGAGTGTCGTTTGGTCAATAGTGCGTGCTCAACAGGGCTTGTCGAGCGCAACCGATTAGCCGAGGAGGGCACATGGAGCAGTTTTCACGTCGCGCGGCAGCGGCCGGTGTCGTTATCGCCACGCTATTGTGGTTGGGTCCGGCGCGGCTCGCAGTGGGAGCCGGCGCGGACCCGGCAGCGAAGTACTACGAGGCCGCAAAAAAAGAAGGGAAGCTTGTCATCTATGGCCTCGGCCCGCCGTTTCTCGGTCCTATCCGCGATGCGTTCAACAAGCGCTATCCGGGGATCCAGATCGAAGGGTTCGACGAGTCCGGGCGCGAGACCACCGAGCGCATTATCGCCGAGCAAAAAACGGGACGGGTAATCGGCGATATCGTCATCGCCGGCGGCGGCACTCATGTGAGGCTGGGAGATCTCGGTTTTCTGGAGCCCTATCAATCGGCGCAAAGGTCGGAGATGATACCCGAGCTGGTTCCGCAGGAAGCCTACATGAACCCTTTCAGAGCGACCATCCATTCCATCGGCATCAACACCAACCTCGTCCCCCCCGCGGACGAGCCGAAGCTGTGGAGCGACGTGCTGCAGCCGAAATTCAAGGGCAAAATGGCCTCCGAGGATCCGCGCGGCGGCGGCAGCGGCGGCGGGCTCATGGCGAGCCTTGAGCTGGCTTTTGGCACCGAGTTCCTGCACAAGCTTGCGGCGCAGAATATCTTTTTCGACCGAAACAGCGGCACGATCATGGCCGGGCTGGTGCGCGGCGAGCACGCGCTGTTTCTTTCCGCGTCGCACGACGACATGATCGTGGCGCGCAAGAACGGCGCCCCGGTAAAGTTCCTAAAGCCTAAGGACGGCACGAGAGCCAACGGGAACTTTCAGTCGATCGTCAAGAATGCGCCGCATCCGAACGCGGCCAGGCTCTGGGTCGAGTGGAGCCTCTCGGAGGAAGGACAGCGGATGGTCGGCAAGGTCGGCCTGGTGCCCGCGCGCAAGGGCATTCCCACTGCCGAACCCGAAGCCGATCTGACCGGAGTGAAGCTGTTGCCGGTCCCGCAGGTCAGGCAGGACGTGAGTTATTTAAAGGAGAGGACCAAACGCTACGAAACGATCTTTTTCAAGAAGAACTGACGCTGCGTTCGAAAGGTCTTTTTCGCGCAAGGCGAGCGCGCTACCCGGCGCGAGAGCCGTTATCTCTCCGCCTTCGGAAAGCCGTACGCCTTGACCATCGCGCTCGAGTATTCCTCCAGTTTTTGCGCGTGGGGCCAGTCGACCACGGACAGCTGCCTGCCGCGCGTTTCCTGCTCGATGAAGGAGCCCGGAGTGAAAAGGGAGGCCTGGCTTGGGCCGTACTGGTCGATGAGCTTCTGCGCGTCGGCCGATGCCTGAAACTCGATCCAGAGAAGCGCGGCATGAGGATGAGCGGCCGCGGCGAGCACCGCATCGGCTCGCGGAACCACGCGCGTCGGCACGGGCTCGACAATCCTGTACGCCAGGACGCCGGCTTTATCTTTTTCCTGCGCGCGTTTGACGCTGTTCAAGTTAGGCGCGATCATCAGGCTGTATTCGCCCGCGATCATAGCCGACAGTAGCCGCGTGGAGCCTCTCACCCACACGGGTTGTTGCTCGGCGAGCCTGCGCGAGAAATCCAAAACCTTCTCCAGTCCCCAAGCCGGAACCAGCGCGGCCATCATGTGCGGGCGGATGTCGGCGATGAACTTTTTTCCTTTGAACTCGGGCTTGAGCAGGTCTTCCCATCTCGCCGGCACCCTTTCGGGCGGAAGCAAATTTTTGTTGTACGCGATCACTTGCACGATGCTGGTCGAGGCGACCGTGTTGCGGTGGAAGGGATCGACCATCCGCGGATCGATGCTCAGCACGCCGTGGGAAGCCATGCCGAGAACGTCAAATTTTTTCTGGAACGGAAGATAATCCTTGTAGAAGTCGATCGGGATAAACGTTGCGTCCCACTGGGTCGCCCTCCCCGATTTCATCTCCAAGATGAACCGCTGGTAGGCGTCCGTGCCCTCGATCTCTTCGACGTGAGTCTCGATAAACGGGTATTTTTTTGTAAAGGCGCCCACCAAAGCTTTGATCGCGACGGCGTCGAGGCCAAAGAGCGCGCGCAGCCTGCCTTCGGCTTTCGCCTTGGCCACAATCTCGTCGTGACTCGCGACGAAAATCCATCCCTTGGCTTCCGCTTCTTGTTTGGCTTTGAGCAAGGCGGGACTCGGAGCGGCGGCGCGCCCCGGCGCTCCGCGTCCCATGCCGAAGCAAAAGCAAAGAACGAAAACCGCAGCTCTGGCCGAGAGGGCGTCCGGACGAAGCATGGTCTCTCCGTGGCTCTT
The DNA here is from genome assembly GCA_035559995.1 of Candidatus Acidiferrales bacterium. Taxonomy (GTDB): domain Bacteria; phylum Desulfobacterota; class Binatia; order UBA9968; family UBA9968; genus DATMAM01. The sequence goes on along the minus strand of DATMAM010000031.1, from coordinate 149,793 downwards.
GCAGGTTGGCGCCGGGCGGCGATGCGCGGGCGCACGGTCCATAGGATACTTTGAAGGCGCCGGGAGAAGCAACTCGGCTTCGGCGAGCGCGCAATGCCGCCTTGATTTCCGACGGCTATCTCCGGTAGATTGCCCCATCGAAGCACTCTGGATCAAATCTCGAGGAGGGCCGAAATGGACAAGATTGCGAAGACAACCGTGGTCGACGCGGAAAAACAGGCGCGCTGGGAAAAACCGACCGGACGAAACTACGTTCGCGTGACGCAAACGGAGCGCTGCCACATCGCTCTCAACTGCTACGAGCCCGGCGTCAACGATGAGATGCATTGCCATCCGGGCTCCGACCATACGTTTTTTGTGGTCGAGGGCGAGTGCACGATCAAAGGGCTCATGGAAGGCGAGGAATACAGGCTCACGAAACATCAGGGCGTGCACATTCCGGCGGGATATTTCTACCAGCTCAACAATACCGGCGCCGGCCGGCTGATCCTCTACCAGGTGAGCACCGAGGCGAACCCCAAGCCAAAGAAGGGGAAAGTCGTTTACGGCATCGACACGAGCCTTAAAGAGCACCTGTTGAATCAGGCCGGCTGATTCGGAGACCTTCATGACGTTCGAGGAGATTCATGCATGGTGCCGCGCCAACGGAGCGGATGCGCGGGGAATCGTCCGCGGCAGAGAATTCTTTATCCGGCACGGCGAACAGCGCCTGCCCGACGGTTTACCATCTCTCGGAGAGGTTTTTCATTGGGACCTTCAGGTCGGCGGCAACCGTTATCCCACCAGCCCGTCGGATATGGAAAGATTGGTGACGGGAAAAATGACTCTGGAAGCGTTCGCGGCGACGCGCTGAGAGAATTGCTTCATGCCGTCGCCAAGCTCAGGCAGGCTCTGCCCCGCCGCGCGCGTCCCGCCGGTGAGAAATTTCGAAAAGGAATGCGCAGGGTGGGTTGAGCCTTGCGAAGCCCGCGCGGAGGCGGGCATGATGGGCCTCGGCGCAAGGGTCTCCACCCATGATGCAAAGCTTATGTGCGATCCGTTAGTGCAGGAGTACGGAGATGGCCGAAGAGGATAGCAAGGAACTTTGGCAGCAGGGGGAGAGCGCGCTGTTCAAAGCCCGCGCGGAGCGCCGCAAGCAGGATATCGCGCGGCGCAAGGCGGGCCGCAAGTTCATCCGGGCCGAGGACGTCAAGCTCGAATGGGAGGCGCAAAACGGCATCTGGATCGGCGGGCTTGTCTCACAGGAATTGGGATTCGACAACCGGGTGATCGAGGTGGACTGCCACATCTATCCGCCCCGCACGCATTCGGTGACCCATAAGCACAACGAGGCGATTATTATCGTCCTGCGCGGGCAGGGCTACAGCCTTCTCGACAACGAGCGGATTGACTGGAAGGCCGGCGACACGCTTTACATCGGCCAGGGCGTCTGGCACCAGCATTACGTCACGAGCGACGAGCCCGCGATGGTCATCGCCATCAAGCCGCTGCCGATCCAGGAATACCTGGGCGAGCTCAACATCGTTTATCGGGGCGATAAGCCGGGGATCAACCGCGACTACCAGCCCGAGTCGTTCCTCAAAGAGTTTCAGAAGATCAACGCGAAATAGCGCGCGGCGGCGCTTCATTTCTTTTGCACCAGCGACTCAAGCCATGGGCGAAACTCGTTGATCCTGTTTTTGTGCTCTTCGAGTCCCGTAAAGAGGTATTCGCGCTTCGGGTCTAAGATGAAAACCGGGTCGATGATTCCTTCCTTGGGAATGTCGACCCGGAGCGAATTTTCCTTCGTCAGCTTCTGAAAATTCATCTGCGCCGCGCGCGTGAGAATCCAATTCAAAAACACTTTTGCGGCGTTCGGGTGAGGCGCCGACGCCAAGAGAGCCGCCGGGTCGGTGCCGGCCCCGACCGCGGCGAGGCCTTCGAGATGGATCGGCCGCACCGGCAGTCCCTTGGCCGAAAGACCCTGACAGTCCACGCCGCCAAGCGCGATCGCGTATTTGCCGCTGGCGACCCAGTCGCTGATCTGGGGCAAGCTGCGCGAGAACGTGATGTCCATGTCGCCGAAGAGACGCTTGAGGTATTTCGGCCCCAGGTCTTCGCGCACATAGATGCCGTACATTTGGTTCCGGGCGCTTCCGATCCGGAGATCCTGGCTCACGATTTTTCCCTTCCACTTTGGATTGACGAGGTCCCAGTAGCTTTTCAGCTCGTCGGCGCCCACCAGATGGGTGTTGATGCAGGCGGCGGCGTACGGAACCGCGCGCCACATCAGAACATATCGGTCTTCCCTGTCCGCAAACCAGAGTTTTCCTTTGAACCACGCCGATCGGTCGAGCGCCTCGGGCAAGACGATCAACGGGCGAATCGGCTGCAGCATGCTTTTCTCTTTTAGCGTTCCCAAAAGAATATCCGTGCCGCCGAGCACAAGATCGACCTCGCGAACTCCCGCGCGCTGCTCGGTCATGATGCGCGAGATGATCTCGCTGATCCGGCCCGGGGTATAGTAAACGCGAATCTTCGGAAAGGATTGCTGAAACACGTCGGTGTAAAGCGTCTGCTGATCCCTCCCGGTCGGACCGTAGATGACGAGCCGGCCTTCTTTTTCGGCGGCCTTGACGGCGGCGTCCCACTCGGCTTTCCAGCTGAGCGCCTCTTCAGCCGCAACGAGCCGCAGGTTTTGTGGCGCCGGGACAAAGAGCAGCAGAAAAACAATCCGATAGAACCCGAAAAAGCGCATGACTGGCTGTCGTTTCTGCCGGCCCATCGAGTCACCCGGAGCTCGGTCCTCTCCGGTCGGTGGAGAGAAGCTTCTCAAGATTGCGCCGCGAAGCGGCGTTGGATCCTCAAAACGCGCGGCACGTGCTGGACGAGCTCGCCTTTGTTCACGAGTCTGCCGGAGCCGATGACGTCGAAATGGATCATTTCGTCTTCTCTGAGATCCCGAAAAATCCCCGGAGGATCTTCGCCGCGCATCACGGCCTGGATCGCCGCCAGCCAGAGCTTGCGCACGAGAATGACGCCGCGGTCCGAATAGCCGAGGTGTTCCCTGCTGCGGTCGGCGATCGCCCCCTGGCCGACTTGAGCGGCGGAATCTTGGCCGTTGACGGTCGTCATATCGAACTGTTTTTTCGATCCGCGCATCAGCGGCGGCGCCTTCAAGCTGTCTCTCTGCCTTCGGGTCGACGGCTTTCCGTCCTTGAACGGAAAAAACTTCAGGATGAAAGAGTAGCTGTTGTAATCGTCGACCGGCATCCTCCAGGCGACGTCGGCAAAGTAGGCGTCAGGGTCTCCGGGCAGAGAGCCGCCGTCGTGGATCACGAGGATCGGCGGGGTGTAGGAGACCTCGCGGTGCCATTCCTTGCCTGGAATTGGGCCCGGCCGGCGGGCGACGTAGCTTGCCATCAACTCGTCCGCCATCACTTCGAAGTCCGGAGTTTCCTGCCGCTCCGGGTTCTGGCGCACGCCTTGCACTTCGCGGCCGTGAAGGATCGTCGCGTGCACCGGATCGAGGCAGTTGTCGAGCTGGTTCATGAAGTTGCACTCGCGCAGATATCCCGCGAACGTGCGCTCGCCGTCTTCTCGAACGAGAAAGTCGTAGCGCGGGAGCGGCGGCGGCTCCCCCGAGCCCATGTAGGCCCAGACCATTCCGCCAAGCTCCCTTACCGGATACGCCCGGATCTTGATCTTGTCTTTGAAGGCGCTTCCGGGCGGCTCTCCCGGCTGTTCCAGGCAGCGTCCGTCAACGTCGAAGACCCAGCCGTGATAGCAGCAGCGCAAGCCGCCGGCTTCGATCCAGCCGTACTCTAACGACGTGCCTCGATGCGGGCAGTTGGGCTCGATCAGGCCGACGCGGCCATGTTCGTCTCGGAACAAGACCAGATCCTCGCCCAGCCAGCGCACCAGCTTGGGAAAGTCCGACTTCGTCTCGCGCGAGAAGCCGACGGGCAGCCAATATTTCCGCAAGGTCGCGCCGGCCGGCGTGCCCGGCCCGACGCGGCACATCATTTCGTTCTCTCTCGCGTCCATGCCTTTGCTCTCGCGTTAACCCGGCAGATCGCCGCTCTTCGTTTCATCCTTTGAGATGCTTGCGCAAAAATTCCAGCGTCCTCGCCCAGGCTTCTTTGGCCGCCTCCGGGTGATAGCGCTCGGGGTTGGTGTCGCTGTGAAAGCCGTGCTGCGCCCCGGGGTAAATCTTGTAGGTGTAGGATTTCTCGTATCTTCGCATCGCTTCTTCCGTGGGCGCAATGTCCTTGTTGACGTTGGGATCCTTCTCGCCGTAGTGCGCGAGAATGGGCGCCTCGATATATCGCACCAGCTCGATGGGGTTCGGGCTTCGGCCGTAAAACACCACGGCAGCTCTAAGCCCGCGCACCTGCGTCGCCGCGGCGAAAGTCATCTCGCCGCCCCAGCAAAATCCGATCAAGCCCATGCGGTCGCCGCGAACGTCAGGCAAGGTCCGCAGATAGGCGTACCCCGAATCGGTATCCTCGGCGACGAGCTGCCACGGGATCAGCTCGCGGATCCCTTCCAAGCCGCGCCCCTTCGGATTGACTTTCATTGTGCCGCCGCGGCGGGAAAGATAATCGGGGACCAACGCCACGTAGCCTTCTTTCGCGAGCCGGCGCGCGATGTCGCGAAAGTGATCGTTGATCCCCTGATTCGCGTGGATAACAATGATCCCCGGATACTTTCCCGCCGCCACGGGGCGGACCAGGTAGCCGAAGACGGGTCCCGCCTTTCCGGGATAGTCGATGTGGTGCCAGACGAGCGCGGGATCGCTCGGATCGACTTGCGCGGCGTCCGCGCCCGAGTCCGCAAGGCCCTCGATCAACGCGTTTGCCGCGGCGAGGCTCCCCGTGACGGCGAGCGCGCGCCGCATGAACTCGCGCCGCGTGATGCGGCCGTCTCGGTATTCGCGCACCAGTTTTGCCAGCTCCTCAGCCATGGCTTTCTCCCTTCCTTGTGTGTGAGCGCCCGGAAGGCGGGTCGGAAACAAAGTCGAAAATCACGCATGCTTTTTCACCCAATCGAGGATGACCGCATTGGTCTCTTCCGGCGCCTGCCAGAAGAAGCCGTGCGCCTGTCCTTTGAGAAGCTTAAGCTCGGCGCCGGGGATCCGCCTTGCGAGAGTTTCGGCCTGCGCCAAGTGATCGCTCCGCGCCGTGTCGGCGTCCCCGATCAGGACGAGCGTCGGCGCCCTGACGTCCCCCAGCCGGTGAGTTCCTTCCCAGTTGTGGCGCGCGATGATGAGGTGAACAAATTCCGCTAGCTTGGCGTGGGTCGCCCAGGCCAGTTTGTAGAACTCTTCCACCTTGTCCGGATAACGCTCGCGAAATTCCCGCGTGAAAAATGTGTCGGACTCGCAAATCTCGCGGCGAATCGATTTTTCGAAGCCCAGCTCGATCAAATCGATCACGATCCGATGGGGCAGTCCGGGAATGCAGTCGGAGCCCGGCCGGCCTGCGGGGCCGGAGCCGCTCGCGGCAAGGATGAGGCTTTTCACGCGCCCAGGGAAGTTGAGCGTCAGTGAGAGCGCGATGCGGCCTCCCATCGAATGGCCGAGGACGTGAGCCGAAGGAATGCCGAGGTGATCCAGCAAAGCGACGACATCGTTCGCCATCTGCTCGATCGTGTAGACTTCCTGCTGCGCCACAGAGCGGCCGCAGCCTCTCGGGTCGTGAATGATCAAATTGAGCGACGGCGATAAGCCGGGGACTTGATAGGGCTTCCATACTTCCCCGGAAAAAGCGGTTGAAGGAATGAGAACGAGCGCTTCCCCGCGGCCGTAAGACTCGTAATAGAGGTTTGCGCCTGTCGGCAAATTGACGGAAGGCATGGGTCACCTCACCTCGATGGTTTGCTGTTCGACGGCAAAGGGAGAGACGATGAGCCGCACCTCCTGCGCTTCGATACCGATCGCCTTGGGCGGGTGCTCCTCAGCCGGCCTACTCGGTAGCCGGTGTGCCCGGCGGCGCATTCTTTCACCGGATTCGTTTCGTCACCGAGAGCGTGTTCCGCCCGGTCCACATCGGCAGCAGCACCGAGTGGCGGTGCTTTCCCCCGCAAACAACGACCAGGATATCTTCGGGACGCGTCGACAGATGGACGACGCCGTCCGGCGTCACGTTCGGCGACTCCCGCAGCAATTCCTCGTCGGTCTTGGTTCCTTTGTGACGAGCCGGGATCCGCGAGAACGGGATCGTGGCATGCTCCCACAGATACTGTTTGACTTGCGCCTTGGTTATCCCGTCGCGCGCCATAATCTCGGCGTCCTCTATGCCGAGCGCGATGAGCGGCGTCCCGCCGCCGAAACTTCCCACGTCGAGATGGCTGCCGCCGCGATGCATGGCGATCACCTCGGCCAAAGACGAAAGCGCTTCTTCGCCGCGGCTTCCCGCGGTATGCATCGGAATAAATCCGTTGACGCCGGCGACGGTGACGGTGCTCTCCTCCGGCCCGAAGCCGCACTCGACGTGGTACGGCTCCCAGGGGCTCTTCTCTTCGTTCTCGCCGAAACAGAACGTGTACTTTCCCGGCCAGCCGAAAGTCGAGCGGTCCGTCTCGCCGGGGAAACCTCCGCCGATCGTGATCAGGATCAGGCGGATCGCCCGCCCGATGGTGGCGTTGGCGCGAAAGCCGGGACCGAAGAGACCGGCATCGCAGTTGATATCCAGTTTTCTCCTGAGGGGGCCGTTGATCATGAGCGCCGGGCCCGCGTAGCCGGTCGTTGCCTGCACCCCGTAAAGATTAAATCGCGGCTCGACCATCGCCTCGACCGCCGCCAGGATCACGGGCAGGTATTCCGGCAAGCAGCCGGCCATCACGGCGTTGATCGCGATCTTCTCCACGCTCGCGGGAGCCCACTTGGGCGGAACGGCTCCGACGACTTCCTGCGGGTCGCGGTCCGTACCGGCGAGCATGCGCTCGACCCGCGCGCGGGTCGGCGGCACGATGGGAAGCCCGTCACTTAGCTTCTCGCGCAGGAACCACTCGTTGGCGGCTTCCAGGCTGTCTTCGACTTCGATGATATTCGACGTCAGATTCTTCATCGACGATGCGGTTGAAATCGGCTCGCTCCGGGCGATTTTCAGGAAACCGCGCCGTTGCCGCTTGCTTTTGGCGCCCCCGGTTGGGACCGCGGGAAAAGCACGATCGCCAAGCTCCGAGCCATCTATTTTGTTTGCGCCGCGCCCCGACGCTGCGCGAGCGCTGCCGCGACCCGATCGATCGCCATCTCCGCGTCCGCCCTGTGCTCGCCGGGCCGGGCGCCGCCGCTCGGGTGATGGGGAATCTCGACGAGCGGAAGGCGCGGCATGCCGAAAAACCTCGCCTCGGTTTTCCCCAACTCCATAAAGATGGATTGGCACAGGGTCACGGTCGGCCTTCCGCGCTGCTGGATTTCGATGGCGTCGTGGACACTCCACGACGTGCATGACCCTCACGCGCCCAGGCCGGTGATCACCGCATCGGAGCGGCGCGCCAATTCTTCGATCATCTCTCTCGGCGCGCCTTGCATGTGGGTGGGCTTCTTGCGGACGACAATGTCGCTCGGACGGTAGCGCTCGCGCAGCAGCGATGCCAGCTCATGAAACATCGGCGTCGAGTTTGCCTGGCCGTTGTCGAGGATTCCGATGACGCGCCCTTCCAGGCTGTCGAGCGGAGCGATCAACGGACGATCGCCCGCGTCGACCGGGACTCGCGGGTCCAACATCAGGAGCTTCTTCACCCTTACCTCCGTCTTGATCGCCGTGGTTTAGGACAAAACCGGGACGTCCCGCTTTTAACGGAAGGCGACCCGGCTTGCCGACTGCTTATTTTCCGTCTTTCAGAAAAAGATCGTTGAACAGTTTGATCAGCTCCACCTGCCGCTCGTCCCAGTCGTGCGAAGGGATGACCATCTTCTTGCCGCGGAGGTCCGTCAAATATCGCACGTCCTTTCTGCTAACCCAGCGTCGCTGCTGCGCCATGATTTCCTGGCCCTGCTGCGAGAGGAGAAAGTCGATAAACAGCGCCGCCGCGTGCGGGTGCGGGGCGCCCGCGGCCAGCGAGACCGTCGTCGGCGTCTTGACGGGGACAAACGGCTCGGGGAAGAGAAAATCGACCGGCGCGCGGGCGTTCTTGAGGTCGATCGCTTCCTCCGGAAAAGCGTCGATCATGACGGGAAATTCGCCGGCCACCACGAGCTGGGACAAAAGCGAGGTGCCGCGGCGCAGCTGCAAGTTTTGCCGCGCGAGGTTCTTCGCGAACTCGAGCGCGCGATTTGTCCCGTAATAGTCGATGAGCGAAGCCAGCCAGTCGTAGTCCGTCGATTCCAGCCCGAGCATGTCTTTCCATTTCGGCTCGAGAAGCGCGTCAAAAGTCCTGGGCGCGCTCGCCAGCGGAACCACTTTGGTGTTGATCAGAAAAACCCTCGGCTGCGCGTAGATGCTGTTGACGTATCCCTCGCGGTCCGCGAAACCGTCGCGCAGAAATTCCCGCAGCGGCGTGCGGTAACGGACGACGGCCTTCTCCTTGACCATGACGCGGACGAAAGAGCGGCGGGTATTGATCACGTCGGCGCGGTGCTTTTTGTTGCGGTGCTCGATCAGCAGCTGCTCGAGCAACCGGCTCGCTCCGCCACCCTGGAAGCGCACTTTCAAGAAGGGATATTTGGCTTCAAATGGACGGATCAGCTCGGCGGCCCGCTCGATATTCATCGCGCCGTACCAGACGAGCTCGCGTTCCTTCAGCGCTTCCCGTTCGAGCGCTTCAGCGCGCGCTTTGGAGGGCAGCCGGTTGAGTTTCTCTAAATTGTCTTCGACGGAGGCGGCGCCGACGCTTGCGCCGCACAACACGATCAGGCAGAGCGCTCTACGGATGAGACGAATCCAGGATGGCCTTGCCATGCGGCGGCTCCTCGCGCCTCAACGAAAAGCGCCTCAGTACTCGGGCTTGAAGGCAAAATGATGCGTGGTGTTGAGGACTCGAATGGTCCGCGTCTTGGAGCGCATCACGATGGACTGCGTGGTCGCGCCGCCCTTGAAGAAGTGAACGCCCCGGAGATAGTCGCCGTCGGTCACTCCGGTCGCCGCGAACATCACCTCGCCGCGCGCCATCTCCTCGAGCGTGAACTTCTTGTTGATGTCTTTGATGCCCATCGCCTGCGCGCGCTCGACCTCCTGCGGGTTTCGCGGTTTGAGCCGCCCTTGCATTTCGCCGCCCACGCAGCGCAGCGCGGCCGCCGCCAGAACGCCCTCCGGGGCGCCGCCGATTCCAAAAAGGATGTCGATGCCGGTATCGGCTTTGGTTGTCGCGATGGCCGCGGAAACGTCGCCGTCGCCGATCAACTTGATGCGCGCGCCGGCCTTGCGGACCTCCTTGATCAGAGCCTCGTGGCGCGGGCGGTTGAGGATAATCGCCGTCAGATCCTCCACGTGAACCCCTTTGGCCTCGGCCAGCGCTTTCAAATTGCGCGTCGGGCTCTGGTCGAGATCGACGACGCCGCGTCCCGCGGGTCCGGTGGCGATCTTGTCCATGTAAGTGTCAGGGCAATGGAGAAAATTGCCGCGTTCGGCCATCGCGATGACCGAAAGCGCGTTGGGCCCGCCGGTCGCGCAGATCGTCGTCCCTTCGAGAGGATCCAGCGCGATATCGACTTCGGGACCCTCGCCGTTGCCCACTTCCTCGCCGATATAGAGCATCGGCGCCTCATCCCTCTCCCCTTCGCCGATAACGACGGTTCCTCTGATCGCAACGCCGTTGAACGCGCGCCGCATCGCGTCGACCGCGGCCTGATCGGCAGCCTTTTCGTCTCCCCTTCCCATCAGGCGCGCGCACGAGAGCGCGGCGGCTTCGGTGACGCGAACGACTTCTAAGGCCAAGTTTCGATCCATGATGTTCTTCCTTTCCAACTGGGATCACGCGCGCACGCGCCGCGTGAACGCCTGAATATAGCGCCTGATTTTTTTGCTGGTGTCAATATGCGGCGCGCGAGACGTTGTTCGATAGGCCGCCGCGCGCGAAACGGCACCGGGGCGCGCGCACGCCGAGTAAGGTTTGATCATTCGGAGGGTGGGCCATCACGGGGGACGACGGCCGCGCTCGGAAGGACTAGGCCCGCGGGCGGCTTGCCACGCAACATGTCTACATACCGACGAACTCACTAATAGTTTGGCACAAGACTGTTTAGTTTGTGCCTCAGCGGTTGCAGCTTGACCTTTTGTCTCGGACGGTTATTGGGGCGTTAACCCGGAAGCCAGCCGGCGATGCCGGCGACGACCAAGAGAACGGTCCCGCTCAGAACCAGATAAACACAAGCTTTTAGCCACAGGGGAAATTCTTCCATTATGCCTCCAGGGTTGAGTTAGACCGCGCGGGCAGCCGCGGGGCTAGCCGAAATTCAAAAAAAGTTAACTGTCGGTGCGCTCAGGGATCAGAGTAGGTAGGCGCGGTGCAATTCGTAGAACTTGAAGGCTTTAGGCGGGGAGCGCCTGGACTTGCCAAACCCATAAGGCAGCCAGGCAAAGCCCGACCCTAGATTGTCAATCTGCTTCCGAAGGAGCTCCCATGGGCGATCTTTGAGCTCGTCGAATAGCAGGCTTTCCCCAACCCACCAGAAGCTTGCCGGCGTAACTTCGAGCGGCGCGGCATTGCTCGCTAGCGGCGTGCCGCCACCCGGTCGGACGAAAGCTTGGCAGGTGAGGACCGCAAAAGCGATCGAAAGGGCAAACGGGCGCAAAGATATCGCTGCCATGGACCTGTCATATTCGCCGTAACCGTCGCGAGTGTCAAGCGCGTCGGCGCGTGCGTCGAACTTGACGACCGTGGCGGTTTATTAGACGATAGCGCACGTTGGCGTCTGAAAGCATGTCGTGCGGTGATTTCGAAAGCCCGCAAGACCTCATCGAGAACGACCTTTGGCGGAGGATTTATGAGCAGCGGAAAAAATAGCTTAAGTCTGACCATTCGCGGGTTAATGTCGGTCGTGCTTGTCTGGGCGACGACAGCTTTTTTCCCCGACGATATCAGAGCGCAGGCCGGGCGCGATACCGCTAAAAAAAATCTGATTTCGCTGAGCAAAAAAGAGGTTCTCGAAAACGCCAAGAAAGAAGGCCAGCTCATCGTGGTGCCCGGATTCGATGAGGCCAGCTTCCCGGTCATGAAGAAGACTTTTGAGAAGCGCTATCCGTTTCTGAAAGTTGAGCTGCAAGTCGTGAGCGGCGCGGGCAGCGAGCGGTTTCACTACGATTTGGTCTCCGGCGCCGTGGACGTCGATGTCTTTAGTGTTTCTCTGGAGCGTTGGGGCGACTATGACAAACACGGCGTCATTGCGAAGTACGATCTGCCGGAGATGGTAAAGCGCGGCGAGCTGAAAATTCATCCCGATATGATCGACACCGCGGCGCCGACGCCCGGCTTGTTTGCGAACTTCGGGTCGCGCATCGATGTGATTCTTTACAATACCAAGCTCCTCCGGCCCGAAAGCGCGCCGACCGGTTGGGAGAGCTGCACGGATCCCAAGTGGAAGGGGAAATTTAGCGTGGACACCCGCTATCATGGGTTTGTCTATCTCAACGCGGCCTGGTCCGATGAAAAGCTGCTCGATTTCGCCCGCAAAATTAAAGACAACCAGCCCATCTGGGTTCAGGGTATGACTGCCACGATCACCCGCCTGGCGGCGGGGGAATTTCAATGGATGTGCAGCGCCTTTCTGCACTCGACGCTGCGCATGCAAAAAAAGGATCCAACCCTTCCCGTCAAGGTGGTGTTTCCGAACCCCACCGTGGTCTCTATGACCGAGCCGGAGGGAATCTACGCGAAAGCGAAGCATCCGCATGCAGCGCTTTTGTGGATGGAATGGATGGCTTCTTTGGAGGCCCAGGACGCGCTGGCGCAGAGAGACCCGGGCAAGGTTTCTTTCCTGGTCGAGGGGTCGGTTGCCAACAGATTGCTCAAGGACGCCAACGTTAAGCCGGTTCTCTGCAGGGGCAAGTGCTTGCTAAAAGCCGCCGAGTTGGAACAGCGTATCGCTGTGGACGCCTGGGGCCTGCCGGCGGTGAAAAGACGCTAAAAGCGGTCCATCGATTGGCTCAGCGCGAACCGAAATCCAAAAAAAGAATAATTTCAGCGCTTCCGTTCGTCCCTCCGGCAAGCTCAGGACGGGCTCTGAGGTCCTCGAAAGGATGAACGGAGGCTTTTCCGGCATAACTGTTAAAGCAAAATCGACCGATGCAAGTTGCTGAAGCGCTCCAGATACCGGCGCGCGCGCTCAAGCTGCGACTGCGCCTGGAGAATATTGTTTTTCTCGTCGCGGCGCTGTTGGTCTTTTGGCTGATTGCCTTGCCTTTGCTGATGCTCTTGATGATGAGCTTCCGCGTTGGCACGCCGCTCAATCTCGGGCCCTGGAGCATTGAAAATTACGTGGTGACCTATACCTCGGTCATTACCTACCAGACGCTGCTCAATACTTTGATCTACGCAGTCGTGAGCGTCGGCCTCTCGATGCTGCAGGCGATCGTGCTGGCGTGGTTGATCGAGCGCACCGATATGCCGTTCCGCAGTGTGGCCTGGGCGCTGATCATTCTTCCCATCGGGCTGCCCTCAATGCTGTCGGCGGTGGCCTGGATCCTGTTGTTGAATCCCACCGTTGGCATCCTCAACGTCGCGCTTCGCGACGGTTTGCAGTTCTTGGGCGTCCATCTGGAGCGAGGTCCATTCAACATCTACACGCTTGGGGGAATGGTTTTCGTCAACAGCATCGTCGGAACGTCGACCTTCATGCTTGTCGTGGGAGCCTTCCGCATGATGAACCGCGAGCTGGAGGACGCGGCTCAAGCTTCCGGGGCGAGCAAATGGAGGACGTTTCGCCGCGTCACTCTTGGTGTGATGCTGCCGTCGCTCAGCGTTGCCGCGGTCTATAAGTTGGCGAGCGACTTCAATGACATGGACATTCCTCTTCTTCTCGGACTGCAGGAGAGAGTTTTTGTCGTCTCGACTCTGATTTTCTACAGCGCGCTTTTTCGCAACCCGCCGGAGTGGGCGCTGGCCACGGCGGTCGCTTCGCCGCTTGTCCTGCTCTCGCTTGGAATGACTTATCTTTATTTCCGGGTGGTGATGACTCAGGCCAGAGCCCAGCGGTACGCGACGGTGACGGGGAAAATAATTCCGGCTCGCCGCATCAGCCTGGGCAGGTGGCGCTTCGCCGCGTTCGCCGCATTTGTCCTCCATTTCATCGTCAGCACCGGCTTGCCGCTGGCGACGCTCTTTTACGCTTCGCTTTTGCCGAGCTACCGGCCGCCGTCGCCGGAGGTCTTCGAGATCCTTTCGTTCAACAAGTACATTGAAATCGTCACCCGCGCGGCTTTCATGCGCCAGTTCACCAATTCGATGATTCTCGGCACTATCACGGCCACGATGACGATGGTTCTTGCGCTGCTGATCTCCTGGATCGTCGTTCGCGCGCGAACCCGCGGGAGATTCCTTCTCGATGCCTGCGTTTTTGTTCCCTATGTTCTCCCCGGCTCAGTTATCGCGATCGGGCTGATGTTTACGTACCTGAACCCGTCTTTTCGCTGGATTCCAGTCTACGGAAGCATTTGGATCCTGGCGCTGGGCATGGGAGTAGGCGGATTGCCATTCGCCACCAGGCTCTTGAACGGCGCCTTGAGTCAGGTCCACACCGAATTAGAGGAGGCGGCGCGGGTTAGCGGCGCGCGCCGCTTGACGGCACTGTTCAGGGTTACTTTGCCGATTGTGCTGCCCACGTTCGTTACGGGCTGGCTGTGGGGGTTCATTCACGGCATGCGCAGCATGACGGTTCCGCTCATGCTCAGCAATCCGAAGACCGAGACTCTGGGAGTACTGCTTTTTCACTTGATTGACCGCGAAGGGGATTTCTCCGGCGCGGCCGCTTTGGGCATGCTTCTTGTTTTGATGACGGGAATAGTCGCGTTGGTGAGCCGGAGAATATTTGTAAGAAGCCTGGGAGCGGAGCAGTAAGGCCGAGTATCGATTAGCAAGAACAAGGAGACAATTATGGCAGAGATACCGCGGTTGAATGGGGTTATCAAAGTCTTGGAAGAGGGTAAGGTCGCGTTCACAACCTTTACGACGGCGGAGATCGAGACGGCGGTGGCGTTGGCGGACTCCGACTACGACGGCGTCGTGTTCGAGATGGAGCACGGGCCGCTCAACGTCACGCTGCTCCGAGACGTCCTGCAATATATGCTGGACCGAAGGCAGATCGTGGAACGCGGCACCTTGGCGCCGAAAGTCACGCCGATGGTGCGCATTCCGCCGAACGGCAACGAGATGAACCAGTGGATCGCCAAGCAGGTCCTGGACATCGGCGTCTTCGGCATCGTCTTTCCTCACGTCAGCACCGTTGAGGAAGCCCGAAACGCCGTCGGCGCGTGCCGGTATCCGCGCCGCCCGGAGGCGCCAAACTACAACCCGCCCGGCATTCGCGGCGATGCCCCCGTGCGCGCCGCGCGCTACTGGGGGCTTACGCAGCAGGAGTACTACAAGCGCGCGGACGTGTGGCCGCTCGCGCCGGAAGGGGAGATTCTGGTGATCATCCAGTGCGAGGAGATGCGCGCCATCGATAATCTGCCGAAGATTCTCGAAGAAGTCCCGGGCATCGGCGTGGTTTTGATCGGCGAGGGCGATCTCAGCCAGGAGCTCGGCCATCCGCGCGATTACGAGCATCCGGTCGTGGCCGACGCGATCAATTCAATCCTCCAGATCTGCAAGGAGCACAACGTTCCTTGCGGGCACCCGCATCCCGACGCGCGCAATATCGAGCGGCTGGTGGCCGCAGGGTATCGGTTCCTGATGCCGTCGTCCCCGCGGTCCTACTCCGTGCTGGATCAGGGAAGAAAGCTCGCGGGGAGAGCGTAACGGCCGCGCTCCGTAGACAGACCGCTATCGGTCGCCGGAGAGCTTACGACCCTTCTGGCACCTTGAACGCCAGCGTCGCGTAGACATGGCCCTTGACGTCGAATTCGCCGACCTCGGCCATGCCCAGTCCGGCGACATGAGCCTGCAAAGAGCGAGGATTGTCGCGCGCAACGAACGCGACGCCGACTTCGAACCGGCCGGCGACTCGGCGCTTCAAAGTCTCGTATAAACCGCGCAGCAGTCCGCGACCGCGGTACGGGCGATCGATGCAGACCGGCCCGTAGACGAACGTTTTGTATTCGCTGAGCGGTCTGCCCTCGAACCGCGTCGACGGAAACGTCTCGAGCATCTTGGCGAGCACCGGCGATCCGTGATCAAACCCTGGGCGAAACGCGCACAGATAACCGAGGACGGAATCGGACTCGGTAGCGACGACGATGCCGATATCGGACGCCAGCGCCGCTATCTGCTCGGGCGTGAACTCCGCGGAAAGAAAACCCTCGGCGCGCTCGCTCGCCGAAAGATTGCCGACGTAGTTTGCCGATTGAAGCGCGAGTATAGCGGGAAAGTCGCGCGGCTCGGCGCGTCTGAATTGCACAGCGGGCATCGTGCTGGCCGGCGGTGGGCATCGCAGGGGCGCATTCGAACGCGCCCCTGCGATGAAAAGACTAGGCGGCGGCCTGGAGGTTGTGGTAGTGGTGCGATTTGGAAACCGGGCCGATGCCTTCGATGATCTTGCGCCAGCGATCGCCGCCGTCCTCGCTGGCGAAGACCTCGCCATCCGTGGTTCCGGCAAAGACGGCAAATCCATCATCCCAGGCGTCCATCGACATCGCCTCAACGTTACCGCGGATGTGCTCGGGCAGTCCTTCGCCGAGGATCTCCCAGGTTTTTCCGCCGTCGCGGCTGCGCGCGATGCGGGCGTCGGCGGTGTGCGTCTTGCGCCAAGTGCCGGGCCCGGTTTTCGCTCCCGCCGTAAACAGGAGATTGCCCTGGCGCGGGTGCACGAGGATCGGATCGACGTAGCCGATGCGAAAATCTCTCGGCGTAAGACTCGTCCAGCTTTCGCCGCCGTCGCGGCTGACGCAGACTCCGGCGATATCGCCGGGGCCGCTGTTGGTCGTCGGCATCACCAGGTAGAGGGCGTCCGGATCGGACGGGGAAGTCAGTACCCGATGCGCGTCGGGATTGAGGCCCGAAACGGTCTTCCACGTCCTGCCGCCGTCTTCGCTCTTCAGAAATCCCCCGACTTCGACCGCGGCATAAATCGTGTTCGGCCTTCTCTGGTCGAAGGCGAGGCTTTTCACGTGGGCCTGATGCGGCGGACCGGGGAAAGTCCATTTTTCCACGCCTGGAACCTCGCGCAGGCCGGGAAGCTCGTTCCAGCTTTGTCCGAGATCATCGCTGTAAAAAAGATGAGCCGGCTGCGTGCCGGCGTAAACTCTCGGCCGGCCTGAAACCTCCTGGCACGCCAAGGTATAAATCTCGCGGCCGCCGAGCCCTCGGTCTCTTCGCTCCCAGCGCTGACCCAGGTCCGGGCTCGCGTAGAGAGCTTCGCCGTAAGTGCCGGCGAAGAGAGTTTGCGTGGAAGGCTCAAAAAGGAGCGCGCTGATGTGGTCGTTCGGCAAAAGCGTCTCGTTGTGGCGCCACGACCCATCCGCGCGCGTGAAAGAAAAAATGCCGCGCGCCGTGCCGACGAGAAGACGCGCGCTCGGCGTCGTGCCCACCGTCAGCGTTTGACCTCCAGGAGATAAGCAGATAACCATACGTCACCTCCTTAATATTTCGCGCGCACGCATTCTCGAAGCCGCAGCCCCAACATAGGTTAACCGAAGCCCAAGCGTCAAGTAGTTATTGACACTGAAGTCTGGCCTCATATAGCTTGAGGTGCGCATCATGAATCGCAAATTAGCGCGCGTATCGCTGCTCTTCGTCCTGGCAAGCTTTGTGGGATCGGCGCGTCTGGAGGCCGCCGCGCCAACTCCGGACCTGCTCAAGGCCAGGAGAGACGCGCAAGCGAAAGGGTATGTCTTTTACGCCAGCCATGACGAAATTGTAAGCCTTGCGAAACAGGAAGGGCGGCTCAGCGGCGTGATCTCGCTCGATCCCGAAACATTCGCGCCGCTCACCAGCGCGTTCAAGACCAAGTACCCGTTTATCGATCTGAAGCTCGAAGAGGTTACCGGGACCGAAGCGACGCAGCGGCACATGCTGGAGGTCCAGAGCGGTAGCGCGCGGAACGATATTTCCTACATCGCGGAGGACTTTTACAAGGGTTTTATTCCTCACGGCAAGAAGTTCGACGTGCTCGGTATGGCCGAGCACGGCGTGTTGGCGATTCCGCCGAAGATGATCGACCCGCAGTCGCGCAAAGCGATCTCGGCGGCGACGATCTTTGCCGCGGTCGCTTACAACAAGTGCTTGCTGGACAAATCGAAGGTGCCGGAGCGCTGGGAGGATTTCCTCAGACCGGAGCTAAAGGGCAAGAAGTTTCTCGTGGATATCCGCCCGTTTCACTATCAATCGTTCGCGGCGGGCGCCGGCGAAGAATGGATGCTCGATTATGCGAGAAAAATTGCCGCCCAGGACCCGGTTTGGATACGCGGCGCCTCGCGAATTCTGACCGCGATTGGCGCGGGCGAATACCAGCTCCACTCGGGGATCAACTATCACAGCACGATGCGGGCCAAGGAAAAGGACAAGACCGGCTGCCTGGAAGTCAAGATCATCGAGCCGGTTCCCGTGCGCCTCTCGGAACCTCAAATGGTGCTCGGAACCGCAAAGCACCCCCACGCGGGCTTGCTGTGGCTGGAGTTCATGGCGAGCGCGGAAGCCCAGGCGATCATCGACAAATACGAGCCGCTCAAATCGTCGATCTACGCGCCGGGCTCCGCGGTGGAGAGGCTCATCCGCGGCAAAAAAATCTGGCTCAAGGATTGGAACCACTACGAAAGAGGCCCGGATTGGATGGGCATGGCCGTGAAAGCGTTTGGCTTTCCGAAGGCGGAGAAGTGATTCGAGTTTCGCGTCTCGAGTTAAGCAAAGCTCCGGCGAAACATATTAATGATTGGGCGTATATAGATCCTGCGTCGCAAGCCTCCCGGCATTTCTTTGGTGCCGGCGGCGTGCGCGAATTTGTCGGAGCCGGTCCGCTGAGCATTCTAGCGTTGCAGTCCAACCGAGAAGTGAGTTGAAACTGGAGAAGCCGCATGGAAGTTAGCAGCCGACTGTCGGGGAAATACGCCATCGCCGGGTTGGGAATGGTGATGGGTATCCCGGAAAACGAGCTGGCAAAGCGCAAAGCCGAATTGCCCGACCATCCGATGCTCGAACACGCAATTGCGTCTCCTCTGGTCGGGCTCTCCGCGCGCGAGCTGGAGGCCGAGGCGGCGCGGCGGGCGATCGAAGACGCCGGGCTCGAGAACAAGGACATCGACGGCGCCGTGCACGTTCACGGCGGTCCGAGAAGCGGGCGCGGAATCGTGGAGCAGATGGACGCGTTTCCGCGCATGCTCGGTTTGCCCGTAAATTTTTACTACGTGTGCGGGCGCGGCGGCGGTTGGGGCACGATCGGAATCATCACCGCGATTTCGTTCCTCGAATGGGGCTTGGCGAAGTACGTCGTTATCGCCGGATCCAAGGACGACTGGACGCGAAGCCACAGAAAGGATCTGCGGGAGCAGGGCTATCGCGGCCAGGTGCAGCCTGCGACGATCGCGGGCATGTGGGGGCCGGTGTTTGGCCGCACGGCGGCCGCGCACGAACACACGATGCTCGCCTCGCGCCATCGCTATCGGTACGGCACGACGGAGCGGCAGTTCGGCGCGGCCGCGATCCAGGTGCGCGCGTGGGCGTGCAAGAACCCGCTCGCGCGCATGTACGGCAAGCCGGCGACTTTGAAGGATTACGAGGCATCGCCGATTTACATCTGGCCCTATCATCTTATGGACATGGCCGTTACGAGCGACGGCGCGGTGGCGATGGTGTTGACCTCGATGGCGCGTGCGCGCGACTGCAGGAAGCCGCCGGTTGCGGTTTTGGGAATCGGCTACGGCGACGCTCAGGGCGGGCAGTGGTGGGAGGGCCCGGATCACTACACGAAACTGCCGGTGGCGAAGGCCAAGGAAGCGGCGTTCGGCCAGGCGGGGATCACGATTCGCGACGTCGATGTCGCGCAGCTCTACGACTGTTTCACGGCGGAGCTGATCATGCAGTTGGAGGACTACGGCTGGTGCGCCAAGGGGGAAGGCGGGGCGTATGTGGAAGAGGGCCACATCGGCCCGGGCGGGGACACGCCGGTCAACACGAGCGGCGGGCTGCTCTCGGCGTATCACCTGGCCGATCTCACCGGAATTTCCGAAGCGATTTTCCAGCTGCGCGGCGAGGCGGGAGAGCGGCAGATTCCGAACGCGCGCGTCAGCTTTGCGAGCGGCCACGGCGGCGAGGTTTTCTCCCCGGGGCTTTGTTCCGTGCACACGACGCTCGTGCTGGGGAGGATCTGATGGCTTGGACAAAGCCGGTCCCGTTTGTCGAACAGACGCTGAAGCCGTTTTGGGACGGCCTCAAAGAGCACCGCTTCCTGCTGTTTCGCTGCAACGAATGCGGCGCGTGGTACTGGCCGGCGAGCTACTGCCGCAACCATCGAAACAAGCCGTTTTTCGGAAGCCTCTCTTGGACGGAGGCGAGCGGGCGCGGGAAAGTTATCGCCTTTAACATCACGCGCGTGGCGATGCGGCCCGCGTTCAAGGACGACGTGCCCTATGTTTACGCTTTGATTCAGCTCAACGAAGGGCCGATTCTTTCGAGCAACATCGTCAACTGCGCGCCCCAATCCGTCTACATCGAGATGCCGGTGCGGGTGGTATACCGCGACGTGCCGGAAATCGACATGACGATTCCGTACTTCGAGCCGGACCCCACCGGGACGCAGGGCAACAGAGGGCAATGAAAGCGAGATTTTTGCACGCGGTGCGCGGCGCCTAGGGCCGCTTTGGCTTTGGGCAAGCATTGCGCAGAAGGACAGATACGCTCCGGCACGCCTGCAGCTTTAACGATCCCGGGAAATTCCAGGAGGTTCTTACGGGCGACCCGACCACTAAAGCCTGCGCCGCAAGCGTCACCACCGGCGCGAATCGACGCGTCGGCCTCTTTTCCGATCTTCGCTTGTTGATGCTTGAGGTCGTTGGAAAAACGCACAGACCGGGCCAGTGCCAGTCCTTTACGGCGCGCAAGCGCGCGGCCCGCAAGGCCTTGCGGCGCCACAAACAAAATCAGAATCGGTAGAGGATTCGCGGGCCCAGCAGCAGATAGCTGAACCCCGAAGCTGATGCGGCGGCGAAGTCGCCGCCTTCCACGCTGAACTCGAGCGTGAGCCGAGGGACGGGCCTCACGCCGATGCTTGCCGAACCGCCTTTGACGAAGTCCCGGCTCCGAACCCCGTTTCTCTCAAAACGCTGCTGGCCGGCAAAGCCGTCGATATAAACATAGAATCTCTGCCGCTCGAGATAGAACGACAGAAACGCGCGGTTGGACACATAGTCGTCGGGGTCAAAAAAGCCGCTCCGGCTCTGGCGCGCAAAGTCCAAGAAGCGGAAGCGGTGACCGAGCGCAATCCGCGGATTGAGGAAAAGGAAGTATTTGAGCTCCGTCTGCGCGTCATGGGCGCGATTGTCGTCGGAAAAAGACTTGTAGTTGTAGCCCCCCCAAAAAGAGAGCCGGTCGGTTAGCGACTGCGACAAATAAAAGCCGCCGATGGTCGTGCGGATGCGGTTTCTAATGAGCTCGGCGGTATCGCTGAGGACCTCGCGCGACACCCCGAGGCCAACGGTCCCGTTCAGGATTTTCGCGTCGGCCTTGAGGTGGCCTGTCGGAAACGTCGATGCGCTTGCGTCCGCCACCTGAGACCATCCCAGCCCCGCGCCCAGGCCGACGGATTCCGTGGCGCGGGTATAGAGCCGAAAAAGCAACTCCTCCGCGCGCGCGTCCCGAATTCTGCGCCGCGTGCCGGTTTGCCCGCCGACTCGGCACTCGATGGGGACGGCACCCAGCACGCAATGGTTTCCCCAGGCCTGCGTGTGTCGGAAGCTCACGCCCAGGTCGAAATTGCCCACCCAAAAAGAGGCTCGAACCCCATAGCGGTTTAGAAGATTGCCGTCGGAGTCGTTGTAATAGCTGTAGCGCAAGTCGACCTGCGGCCGGCCGGTCGCATCCAGATCCTCGACGAGCTTTGCGAGTCGGCGCCTCTGTTGCGGCGTGGCGGGCGGTTTCAAGAGCCTGCGGTTCTCTTCGGCGGCGACTCGATCCCCGATAGCGAGATAGGCGTTGGCAAGACCGACTCTCGCGTCAAAGTCGTCGTACTTCTCGGCCAAGGTCCGGTAGATGGGTATCGCGCGGTCGGTCTTGCCCTGCCAATGCAGAGCGTCGGCCTTGACGAGCAGCGCGTCTCGGTTATCCGGAGCCTTTTCCAGAACTCGATCCGCCTCCAGGATCGCGGCTGAAAGCTCGCCGTGCCACGAAAGCACGCGTGCCAAGTGTACGCGCGCCTCTGTATTTTCAGGCTCGGCCGCCAAAATCGCGCCGAGCTCGTCTCTTGACCGCGCGAGCCGGTCGGCCCAGGAGAGGATCACGGCCATGCGGATTCTTTCGGAGGACGAAAAAGCCTCCCGGCGAAGATCGAGCGCCTTCGTGTACTCGTCTGCGGCCCGTTGGAAGTCGTCTTCCGCGGCGAACCGGTCGCCCGACTCTTTATGAAGGCGCGCCTGCTCGAGCGGGGCGCCGGCAGCGGCCGGATCGGCTGAAGACGGCTCGCCGGCTTTCAGGTTTGTGGAAAAACAAAAGAAAAGAAAAAAAGCCGCCCAGCCGGCGATCGTTCGTCTGACCGCATGGGCCGGGCAGCGGGGCGTCGAGGGCTTCATCGCGTTAGGCGGGCGCGATTTTAGCACCTCGTCGCGACGGCGGCTACCATTTTTTTACCGCGCCGCCGAGCTCTTGCAGATAGCCCACCACGCAGATCGGCGACATGATGGCCTGGTAGATCAGCATGTACACGAGAAAACCGGCTGTGTTGCGCCGCACCTTGAGCCCCACCGACTCGAAAACCTTTTTCTGCTTCACGTACATGACGAGCACGATCAGAAAGGCCATCGGGATGACGAGCAGGGTTATCGGGCCGACGATATAATAGCGGCCGGTCAAGGCCAGGAGGATGCCCGGCAGGAAGGCAACCGTATAGAAGAAATCGATGAACGGAATGATGAAATCGACGCCGACAAAGAAGCCGGGCATGCCCGCGCGACGCCAGACGGCGTGGCCGTACTGCTTTAAACCCTCGATCATCCCGCGCGCCCAGCGGCGGCGCTGCCGGAAGAAACCGCGCCAGCCCGCCGGCGCGCGCGTAAATCCGATGGCCGTCGCCTCGAAGCTCACGCGCCAGCCATCTTTCAATAGGGCCCAGGTAAATACGATGTCTTCGCCG
Source organism: Candidatus Acidiferrales bacterium (assembly GCA_035559995.1). Classification (GTDB taxonomy): domain Bacteria; phylum Desulfobacterota; class Binatia; order UBA9968; family UBA9968; genus DATMAM01. The sequence goes on along the minus strand of DATMAM010000031.1, from coordinate 127,442 downwards.
ATGACCGAAGGCCAGCCCTCGAGGCTGCGCACGACCTCTGTGCGGAAAGCGCTGAACGCGCCTTGAGCCACGAGCGTGCCCTGATAGAGCGATTGCTGCCTTTTGGCCGAGGCGATGCCGGTGAAGTAGTCCCACTCCTGCAGCCGCGTCATAAAGCTCTCGCGCGAGTTCTTGACCAGCACACAACCGGCAACGGCGGCGGTGTTGGCCGGATCGGTGACCAGGCGCGCGACGATCCGTTTGAGCGCTTGCGGGTGGAGAAACGTGTCGGCGTCGATCGTGACCAGAATGTCATGGGTGACGTGCTTCAGCCCTTCGTTCAAGGCTCTGGCCTTGCCGCCGTGCGCGGCTTCGACGATTTTGAGGTTCGGCATTGCGAGCGAGCGCAAGACCGAAACCGTGTTGTCGGTCGAGCCGTCGTCCACAACGATGATCTCAATCTCGGCCGGATAGTCCTGGGCTTCGATGGCGCGGAAGGTTTCGCGGATGTTATCCGCCTCGTTGTAAGCCGCGATGAGAAGACTCACCGGCGGGTAATCGATCTCGAGGTTCAACGGCGGGGGCGAGTCCAAGATGACGCTCATCATGATGTGGGCGTTCAAAAATCCCGGAATCAAGGCGATAAAAAGGATCACCAGAAACGCGGGGGCAGGCCCGATGACGCGGGCCAGTTCCTCGAACCACGGCTGCGCCAAGTAGACGGAGAGCGCAAACCATAAAAGCGCGACCGATGTGGCGATCGTGAATTTTGCCTTGACTGGAACGTAGAGGCGCTTGCGCGGCGGACGACTCGATCTGGCAGCAAAGTCTTCCTGCGCCGCGTCCCGGAACCCCGATTTTCCCAGCGCGGTCTCTTCCAGCTTGGCCGCGCCAAAACTCAGTTCGCTCTTCATTCATTGCTCCTCAGCCGCCGGTTTGAAGCTTGGCCGGCGGATACACGCAAGAAAGGTGTAGAGCAACTCTCACGCCACGCGTAACAGTTCGGTTGCGACCGAGGTAAAGTTTGCGCCCGGGCGGACTGGCGCAACATTTTGTGCCAAACCGGGGCAAGAAGGGACAGTACTCATGTCGGCAATTGAGCTGAGGTTCACCGCCGCGCGCCGCAATTTGGAATGCTTTTGCGTTCAGGCGTGACAAAGTGTCAAAAATTGACAGTTTCCGTGGCGGTCAGCGGTAATCGAGAAGCAAATCGAAGGAAACCGAAGAGCAAGAGCCGCTCCCGTTGTTGTGCTAAATTTTCGCCCAGGCGCGATCCTTGCCGTTTTAATGAGTATCGTGGCATGATTTTTCGCTCCCGAAGCGGGAGGTGGCCGGGAGGAGCATGAGAACCTATGCCCTTCTCCGATAGGGGTAACGTGTGGAGATCTCTGGCGCGCGCGACCCGATGCTCGTTGGCGGGCTTGCGCGCCGCGCTGCCCGAGCGCGCGTTCAGGCAGGAGCTGGTCGTGTTGGTCTTGGTAGCGCCGCTCGCGCTCTACCTGGGAAAGAACGGCCTCGAGCGGGCGCTGCTGATCGGCAGCTGGCTGCTTGTGTTGATCGTTGAGATGATCAACTCCGCCATCGAGACGGTCCTCGACCGCGTGGGGCTTGAGCCCAACGAGCTATCCGGCCGCGCCAAGGACATGGCCGCGGCGGCGGTTTTTCTGACCATTGTCCTGGCGGGTTTGGTCTGGATGCTTGTCTTGGCAGGTTGAACGCTGCGCGCCCGTTTTCGATGAAACCGCCGCCTCACTCCACCGGTTTTACCGTGATCATGTTGGTCGTTCCGGCCTGATGCAGCGGCAGGCCCGCGGTGATGCCCACCAGATCGCCCTTCTTGACCATGCCCAGCTCGAGCGCTTTGTGCTGCGCGAGGCGGATCATGGCATCGATGGTTTGATAATTGCGCACGCGAAACGGGTAGACGCCCCAGACCAGGCAGAGGCTCTGCACGGTTTTCGGGTTAGGGCTCAGGGCAAGGATCGGTTGCAACGGCCTGTGGCGCGCGATCAATCGCGCGGTGCTCCCCGAACTGGTGGGGACCAGAAAAGCTTTGAGCTGGAGTTCGCGGGCGAGGCTCGCGGCCGCATGGCTGATCGCGACGGGTATCGTCCGCTCGAAGCTGTCCACGTGGTAGCGCGGTTCAAGCGACCTTTCCGTTTCGACGGCTATCTTGGCCATCGTTTCGACCGCGCGGCTGGGATAGCTTCCGACCGCGGACTCCTCCGAGAGCATCAGGGCGTCGGTGCCGTCCAGGATCGCGTTTGCCACGTCGGCGACTTCCGCGCGCGTCGGCCTGGGACTTTGCACCATCGAACGGAGCATTTGCGTGGCGGTGATCACCGGTTTGCCGCGATTGTTGGCCATCCGGATCAGCAACTTCTGCAGCGCGGGAATGCGTTCCGGCGGGATCTCGAGCCCGAGGTCGCCGCGCGCGACCATGAGGCCGTCCACCTCGTTCAGGATGGCTTCCATGTGCTCCAGCGCTTCGTGCTTTTCTATTTTGGCGATGATCGGCAGCTCGGTTCCCAGGCGCCGCATGTGCGCGCGCGCGTATGCGATATCCTTGGGTTGGCGCACGAACGAGATTGCAATCAGGTCCACGCCGTTTTGCAACCCGAAGGCGAGCGCGCGTTTGTCCTGCTCCGTCAGAGAAGGGAGATTGATCGTGCGGTGCGGCAGGTGGATGCCTTTGCGCGAGCCGAGAACGCCGCCAACCACGACCTTGCAATAAACTTCGTCGGCGCCAACCCGCAGAGCCTCGAGCTCGATCTCGCCGTCGCCCAACAGAATCAAGTCGCCTTTTTTTACGAGGCGGGGAAAACGGCTGTACTCGACGGAAACGGCCTGTTCGTTGCCGATAAGCTTGCGCCTGGTCAGGGAGAAAGTTTTTCCCGACCGCAATCGCACCCGCTCGCCGGCGACCGGACCGATGCGGATCTTCGGCCCGGGCAGATCCTGCAGGATCGCGACGGGCTTGTCGAGCTCGCGGGCAACCCGGCGGATCGTCTTGATCACGCGCCGGTGGGTTTCAAAATCGCCGTGGCTGAAGTTTAGCCGGGCGACATCCATACCGGCCCGGATGAGGCTTCTGATGACCTTTTCCGATTGGCTGGCCGGGCCGATCGTGCAGACGATTTTGGTTCTTTTCACCGGATAGAGAGACATCTTCTGCGCTCCGGAAAATCGTCGCAGCTGCAGAAAATATCTAAAGGGTAACGTACCCGGGCATTTTAGGCCAGCGCCGAAACTCCCGGCCGGCGCTCGCGCGGCGGCAGATTTGACAGCGATTGCTTTTGGGCGTAGCTAAGTTCAAGAAAGCGTGAGGGCGCAAACGTGGAAAGAACGGGATTTGCTTTAGGCTACGGCAGGTTTACCGACGTAAGGGAGATCGCCCGGGTGATGCGGCAGGCGGAAGAACGCGGCTACGAAATGGCGTTTTTTTCCGAGACCATTGAGCTGATGCGCGACTCGGTCACAGCGCTCGCCGCGATTGGCCTGGCCACCGAGAGGTTGGTCTTGGGCGCCACGCAGATCGTCGGATTGCGCAGCGCCGTCTGCATGGCGCAGACGCTGGCGACGCTCGACGAGCTCACCGACGGGCGCATGACGCTGGCGCCGGGCGCGTGCACGCGAAGTCACGCGCGCGTGCACGGCATCGAATTTCGCGAGCCGCCGCCGCTGCTGCTCAAGGAGTACGTCGAGGTGATGAGGCTTCTTTTGCGCGGAGAGAAGGTCTCCTACAACGGAAAGTTCATCAACCTCGAGGGTGTCGGTCTCGGATGGAAGCCCAAGCGGGCGAGGATTCCGATCTACCTGCCGGCGACGAGCACCGCCGGGCTGCGGTTGGCGGGGCAGATCGCGGACGGCGTCGTTTTGAACGCGGTATGCTCGCCGGAGTATACGGCAAACGCGTTGAAAATTATCGCGCAGGCCGCCGCGGAAGCGGGTCGGGACCTGGCTGATTTCGAGGTCGCGCAGATCATCAACTGCTCGGTCGAGGACGATCACAAAAGCGCGCTCGACGCCGTGCGCTGGGAAGTCGCGACCAAATTCGATCCGGTCCAGATACCGTTTATCGCCGGGCCGAAGATGCGCGTAGGCGAGCCGTACATCCGCAAGGAAGATCTGGAGCGCTTCAGGGACGCTTACGCGCAGGGAGGCATGGACGCATTGATCAAGACGGTTCCCGATTCCTACGTCGAGGGGATGACGGCGAGCGGGACGCCCGAGGAAGTAAAGCGGCGGGTCCGGCTTTACCGCGCGGCCGGCGTCAAGATCCCTCTTTTGCGGCCGGCGACGCTCAACCAAACAGGACGGCTCCTGGATCTGTTCGCGAAAAGCTAGCGAGGTTTCCAGCTTCGTGCTGATGCATTCAAGGATTGGCTCTGCCGTCCGTATGCAGCCGTGATAACCACAAACTCGAGACCTCAAAGCTTGCAACTCCAAACGCCATGTACCGCGTGGGGATCGATATCGGCGGAACGTTTACGGACCTGCTCCTCGTCGCCGACGACGGCTCGAGCATCATCGAAAAGACGCTGACCACTCCGGCCGATCCGGGCGCGGCGGTGGAGGCTGCGCTCAGCGCGGCTTTGAGCGAGCGGTCTTTGGGCGGGCGGGGGATGTTGATTCACGGCACGACGCTGGTGACGAACGCCCTGATCGAGCGCAAAGGGGCGCCGACGGCGCTGCTGACGACGGCGGGCTTTCGCGACGCGCTCGAGATCGGACGCGAGCACCGCTACGAACTTTACGACCTGGATCTCGAACTTCCGCAGCCGCTCATCCCGCGGCACCTGCGGTTCGACGTTCCCGAGCGCGTGGCGGCGGACGGAAGCGTGCTTGCGCCGCTGGACGAGGACTACGTGCGAAGATTGGCCGCCGAGCTTTGGTCCAAGGGGATTCGCGCGATCGCCGTCAGCTACCTCAATAGCTTTCGCAACCCGGTTCACGAGCAGCGCACGCGCGCGCTCATCGCGGAGGTCGCGCCTGAGGTGCGCGTCTCGCTCAGCTCCGAAGTCGCGCCGCAGATCGGCGAGTTCCAGCGCGCCAGCACCACGGCGGCCAACGTTTACGTTCAGGAACGGATCGCCGCCTATCTGAACGGATTGGAGAAACGGCTGGAGCGGTGCGGTTTTGCGGGAAGCTTTTTCGTTATGCTCGCAAGCGGCGGCATCGCCACGGTCGAAACCGCGGCGCGCTTTCCCGTGCGCCTGCTCGAGTCGGGCCCGGCCGCGGGCGCGCTCAACGCCGCGCGCATGAGCTCTCTGGCGGGTTATCCGGACGTCCTTTCCTTCGATATGGGCGGAACGACGGCCAAGCTCTGCGTGATCGAAAAGGGGCGACCGCTCAAGGCGCGTGAGTTCGAGGTCGACCGCCGCTACCGCTTCCGGCGCGGCAGCGGCTTGCCGATCCGGGTGCCCGTGATCGACATGATCGAGATCGGCGCCGGCGGCGGTAGCATCGCGCGTGTCGACGCGATGGGCTTGCTCAAAGTCGGCTCCGAGAGCGCGGAAGCGGACCCGGGTCCGGCGTGCTACGGGCGCGGGGGCAAGGAGCCGACCGTGACGGATGCCGACCTTGTCCTCGGCTATCTCGATGCGAACTACTTTCTCGGCGGCAAGATGCGCCTGGATGTCGCGGCGGCGCGGCGCGCGCTTTCGGATCTCGCGCGCCGGCTCGGTCTTACGGTCGAGAAAACCGCCTGGGGGATCCATCAGATCGTCAACGAAAACATGGCGAACGCGGCGCGCGCGCATTTAAACGAGCGCGGCAAGAACCCGCAGCGTATGCCGCTTTACGCTTTTGGCGGCGGCGGCCCCGTGCACGGATACCGGGTCGCCGAGATACTGCGGCTGCCGGGCCTGATAGCGCCCTTTGGCGCCGGCGTCGGCTCGACCTTCGGCCTTCTGGTCGCGCCGCTCGCGTTCGATTTCGCGCGGAGCGCCTACCAGCGGCTCGACGAGATGGATTGGAAGCTCGCCAACTCGCTATTGGACGACATGGCCGGGGAGGGGCGGGCCATACTTCAGGGGGCCGGCCTTTCGCCCGGCGAGATCTCTTACGAGCGCACCGCCGAGATGCGCTACGTCGGGCAGGGCCATGAGGTTTCGGTCCCGCTTCCCGGCGGCGAGCTGGCGCCGAAGCAGTTGCCGGCGTTGACGGCCGCCTTTGAAGACGCCTACCGGGCGCTTTACGGGCGCTCGGTGCCCGATGTTCCAATCGAGGTGATTCACTGGCGAGTCGTGGCGAGCGGCCCGCCGCCGAAGCTCAATTTTTCCCCGCCGGTCGCCGCGCGCGCCGGCACGGCGCTCAAAGGAAGGCGCCCGGCCTATTTTCCAGAGGAAGGCGGCTACATCGACGCTTTGGTGTACGACCGATACGCGTTGAAGCCCGGGGATCGGCTGGCCGGGCCCGCGATTGTGGAAGAGCGCGAATCCACGCTCGTGATCGGCGCTCGCGGGCGGGCCCGCGTCGACCACGCTTTGAATGTCATCGTGGAGTTCGCCGATGAATGAAACCGCGCTCGATCCGGTCACGTTGGAGGTGATCTGGAACCGGCTCCTCGCCGTCGCGAACGAGCAGCAGGAGGCGCTCATGCGCACGGCATTCAGCACGATCGTGCGCGAGAGCCAGGATCTCGCCTGCGGATTTTTCGACACGCGCGGGCGCATGATCGCGCAGTCGATCACGGGCACGCCCGGGCACATCAACGCGATGGCGACGTCGATGCGCCATTTTCTCGCCGCCTATCCGCCAGCGGCGCTCGCCCCCGGGGATGTGCTCATCACCAACGATCCGTGGATGACGGCTGGCCAAATCAACGACATTACGATCACGACCCCGATCTTCAAGGACGGCCGGCTCGTCGCGCTGTTCGCCAACACGTGCCACAGCGCCGACATCGGCGGAAGGATTCTGTCGGCGGAGGCGCGCGAAGTCTATGAAGAAGGGCTTCGGATCCCGATCATGAAACTTCTGGATCGCGGCGAGCCGAACAGGGTGCTGCTCGAGATCGTGCGCGCCAACGTGCGGCAGCCCGACGAGGTCGTGGGCGATTTTTACGCGCAAATGGCGTCGAACGACACCGGAGGCCGCGCGCTCCTGGAGTTGATGGAGGAGTTCGGGCTCGCAAGCATCGACGCGGTGGCGGAGGAGATCATCAACCGCTCGGAAGCGGCCGTGCGCGCGCGCATCCGCGAGCTCCCCGACGGCGAATGGCAAAGCGAGACTTGGGGCGACGGCTTCGAGGAGCCGATCGTTATTCGCTGCTCGGTTCGGGTGAGCGGCGACGATATCTTCATCGATTTCGCCGGCTCCTCGCCGCAGAGCAAACGCGGCATCAATGTCGTGCTCAACTACACGCACGCCTACGCGAGCTTTGCGATCAAGGCGGCCATCTCTCCGGATGTGCCGCACAACGAGGGGAGCTTTCGCCCGGTTCACGTGAGCGCGCCGCCGGGAAGCATCCTGAACGCGCTCGATCCCGCCCCGGTCGCAAGCCGCCAGGCGGTCGGCCACTTTATTCCGAGCGCGATATTCGGCGCGCTGGCGGGCGCGCTTCCCGGCCGTCTGCTCGCGCCGGGAGCGGACCCGATATGGCTTACCGTCTGGCGCGGCGAGAATCCGCCGTTTAACATCACGGTCTTTCAGGTAGGCGGCACCGGAGCCAGGCCGACGAAAGACGGGCTCAGCGCCGTCGGTTTTCCGAGCGGCGTGGCGGGCGTGCCCGCTGAAGTCATCGAGAACCTCACGCCGATTGTGCTCCGGCGGCGCGAGCTGCGCGCGGATTCCGGCGGGCCGGGCACGTGGCGGGGCGGCCTCGGGCAGCTTACGGAGTTCGCCCGCCGGGGAGAAGGCCGCTGGAGCGTGAGCCCCATTGTCGATCGCTGCCGCTACCCGGCGCCCGGCCTTCGGGGAGGAGGCTCCGGCATGGTCGGCGAGGTTTATCTCGAGCGCGGCGAGCGGCCCAATCCGAAGAGCGTGATCGATCTTTCGCCCGACGACGTCGTGCATTTGAACCTGCCGGGTGGCGGCGGCTATGGCGATCCGTTTGCGCGCGACCCGGAGCGCGTGCGCGCCGATGTCGTCGAAGGCTATGTCACTCCCGAAGCCGCGGCGCGAGAGTACGGCGTCGTCGTGCGCTACACGGGCGATCCAAAGAGTATGGTGCGGCTGGCGGAGGAGTGGGTGATCGACGAAGCGGAAACCGCGGAGCGAAGAAAGCTAAAGAGCAAAAAGTAAAAATGAAGGGAAAAAGCACAGGGGCGCGAGAATGGAGCTGAGCGGCCGGGTCGCGTTGGTAACGGGCGCCGCAAGCGGCATCGGCAGGGCAACGGTTGAAGGGCTTGCAAAGGCGGGGATCTCCGGCGTCGCGATCAACTATCGCGCGGCAAAAAGCGAGGCCGAAGAGCTGGCCGGGCAGCTCCAGCGGGCCGGCGTCGAGGCCCTGGCGGTCCAGGCCGACGTCAGGAGCGACGCGCAAGTGCGCGCGATGATCGCGCGGGTCGAAAAGCATTTTTCCCGCCTGGACATCCTCGTCAACAACGCCGGGACGACGCGTTGGATCCCGGTTTCGAACCTCGAAGAGCTGACCGACGAGGTCTGGGACGAGATCTTCGATGTAAATTTGAAAGGGGCGTTCCGGTGCATCCGGGCGGCGGCGCCGCTCCTCGCGAAAACCCGCGGGATGATCGTCAACGTCGCGTCGATCGCCGGCATTCTCGCCCCGAGCACCATGTCCTCGCTCGCTTACGGCGCCGCCAAAGCCGCCCTGATTCACGCGACGCGCGTGCTCGCGGTGGCGCTCGCGCCCGCGGTGCGCGTGAACGCGGTCGCGCCGGCGTTCACCGATACGCCGTGGATGCGAAGCCATTACGGCAACGATTACGAAAGCGCGGTCGCGGGCGCCGCAAAAACGATTCCGCTCGGGAGGGTCGCCGCGCCGGAAGAGATCGCCGGCGCGATTGTCGGCCTTGTCACCGGGGGCGATTTTGTCACCGGCCAGACGCTCATTGTCGACGGCGGCTTGAGCTTGACGTAAAGCCAGAGCAAGGCGCCGCCGGGGGCACGCCTTCTTTCTCCGTGAGCTCCGAACCTTATTTAAGGGAGAAACAGGGGCATCCGTGGGTCGCGGTCGATGTGGTCATTTTTACTCTCGACCGGGAAGGGCTTCGCTCTCTCCTGGTCCAGGTCAAAGAGGGACCGTTTGCCGGCCGGTGGGCGTTTCCGGGCGGGCTTGTCGGGTCGACCGAATCGGTCGATGAGGCGGCAGCGCGGGAGTTAAGAGAGCGGACCTCGGTGCGCTGAACGCTGGCGGCACAGCCATTGATGTACCATGAATACAACACAGCGACTGAAAAGATCTGTGGGTTGGGTTGAGGCGCCTTTCGCCGATACCCATGTTCCGCCGGTGGGTTTCGCAGGGCTCAACCCACCCTACGGGCTACGGCGCGGTCGCTACCGCTTCGCCGGGGTTTCGCAGCCTTTCCTGAGCGTGTAGTCGAAGGGGGCTCAACCCCCCATACGGTTCTGGCTGAAAGGGAGTTTGGACCTATTTCCGTAAGCGTGTTTCATGGGCTTGCACTTGTTCCGGGGAGAGAGAAGAAGGGGGCAGGGCTTACTCGTAGCTGAACGCGCCGCGCGGCCGCAGGACCTTGATTTCGAGCGCGGAAGGGAGCGAAGCCTTGCTCACCACGAGCGTGTCGGTTTTCATGATCTCCGTCTTAATTCCGGCGGTGAACTCCCGCACCAGGTACGGATTGTCCCGGTAGTGCATCGGAATTGCGAGCTTGGGCTTGAGCTGAGCCAAAACTTCCCGCGCGACGTCGGGGGCCATCGTAAAGCGGCCGCCGATCGGCGTAAGCGCCACGTCGACCTTGCCGAACTGCTTGACTTGCTCCTCGCTCAGCGTGTGGCTTAAGTCGCCGAGGTGCGCGATGCAGAGGGTCCCCAGGTCGAAAACGAATGCCGCCCCCTTGAGGCCGCCCTGGCTTGCGGCGTGATGATAGATCGGCACGTTGTAGATAAAGACGTCCTTGTAGCTCATGCTCACCCGGTTCCACTCCGCGCCGAAGTGGCTCAGGCCGCGGAGCACCAGCGGCCTTCCCTGCACAAGCGCGACGAAGTTGTGATTGAAATGCTCCCTGCCGACGGTGACGATGTCGCCGACGATGTGGGGCGTGGGATACATCCCGGGTCCCAGCGGGTCGGTCACGATGCGCGTCCCCTTGCGCGTGGTGATGAGAAAAAAATTGTGGCCGAAGTACTGGATCGTGGCGTCGGCTTCGGCGGCGTAAGCGAGCGCTCCGAAGCGACGGGCGAGATCGAGATCGCGGCAGGCGGACGCGCCGGGCGACGGAAGCGCGAGCAGCGCGATCCAGGACAGCAGCAGAGATGATGACGTGCAAAGCGCGCGGCGTCGCGAGCGCATGGGCGTCAGCCGGTCGGGACGGCCGTTTTGAGACGGAGCTCGGAAGCGCGGAAAAAGTCGGCGACGTAGTCGCTGGCGGGGTGGCGCATCAGCGTCTCGGCGGTATCGACCTGCAGGAAGCGCCCGGCGCGCATGATCGCGATCCGATCTCCGAGGGCGAGAGCTTCCGGCAGGTTGTGCGTCACGTAAATCGTCGTGAGCCGCTGGTCGCGATGGAACCTCAGGATCTCGTCGCGCATCTTGACTCGGCTCGCGGGGTCGAGGTTGCTGAGCGGCTCGTCCATGAGAAGCACGCGCGGCGCCGTCGTCATCGCTCGTCCCAAAGCGACGCGCTGCTGCTGGCCTGCCGACAATTCCGCCGGCTTGCGGCGGAAAAAGCTCTCCTCGATCCCGAGCTTCTGCGCCAGCGGGCGCAGGAGGTCGCGCATCCTCTCTTGCGACCATTTGCGGATCTTGAGCGGAAACGAGAGGTTGGTGTAGCTGCGCTCGTCCATCACGCGCATGTGCGGCCAGAGCGCGTAATGCTGAAAAATCATCTGAACGTTTCGTTTTCCGACCGGGACGTCGTTGACCGGCACGCCGCCGATAAAGATGGTTCCGCTGTCCGGATCCTCCAGTCCCGCGATGAGCCTGAGCATCGTGGTCTTGCCGCAGCCGCTCTCCCCGAGCACGACGAGGAACTCGCCGTCTTTGACGTTGAGGTCCGCGTTATCGACCGCGACCACGGAACCGAATCTCTTGCTGACTTTGGAGAGAACGACGGAATCCATACCCAAACCATGCTATGGCAACGTCTCGCAAAAGACAATTGCTCGGGCTCGCCCTCGGGACCGGCGATCCGGGGGTGCGCCAGACGCGCTAGTGCTCCCTCTTCACGTCGCGAATGTCTGGCGCGGTTTCCGCCCTGGAGTGAAAGCGGTAAAGCGACGGCACGCGCCAAACGGTAAGCAGGGACGCGAGGAGGACCAGGGCGCCGCCAAAGAAGGTCGCCTGTCGCGCGCCGATCAGTGGCACAACGAGTCCGGTCTCGACCTGGCCGAGCGGCGACAAACCGCGGCTACTCAGGCTAAAAACGCCCATCACCCTTCCCTGGAGATGTTCCGGCGTGTTGATCTGCAAAATCGTGCTTCTCGTCGCGCCCCAGATGGTGTCGGCCGCACCGGTGATGAAGATCAACAGAAGAGAAAGCACCAAGTTATTGGATAGACCGAACAGGGCGAAGGCGAGCCCGTAGATGACGGCTGCGCCTATGAGGACTTTTCCCTGAGCGCGCGCGCTGAGAACCCCGACGAGAATTCCGGAACCGACGACCGCGCCGAGGCCGCGCGCCGACTGGAGGAACCCTAAGCCCGTGGCGCCGGCCCGCAGAATGTCCTGAGCGAAGATGGTAAGCATCGCCGGATCCAGACCAAAGAGCGACGAGAAAGCCTCCATCACCATGATGCCGAGGATCATCCGCTGCGTTAGTACATAGGTAAGGCCGTGGCGCAAGTCGCGCAGAAAGCCGCGGCTGGCGGGTCTAGCGGGCGCGGAGCTTCGCATCAGGACGAGCGCGATCACGACGGCGACAAAACTCAACGCGTTCGCAAAAAAGGCTCCGTCGGTGCCGACCGTGCTGATGGCGATACCGGCGAGGGCGGGGCCGAGCAGGATCGTGCCTTTCCACAGCAGCGAATTGAGCGCGATCGCGTTCGGTAGCGCGAATCGCGGCACGAGCGAGGGAACCAGCGCCTGGCGCGCCGGCGCATCGACGCTGCGCACCACCGCAGTGACGAGCGTGAGCCCGTAGATGTGCCACACGGCGATATGCCCGCTGTGATCCAGGATGCCGAGGACGAAGGCCAAAACCATGAGCACGCTCTGGGTGACGAGCAGGACTCGCCGGCGATCAAAGCGGTCGGCGAGCGTGCCGCCGAACAACCCGAGCGCGATCATGGGCACGGCGCGGAACGCGCCGTTGAGGCCGAGCTGCAGGGGAGACTTCGTCATGTCATAGAGAAGCCAGCTCACCGCGGTTTGCTGCATCGAGTCGCCGATGTGGGAAATAAAGTAGCCGATCCAGAACAGGCGAAAGTCGCGAAAGCGCAGGGCGACAAACGGGCCGCCGGGCTGCGTGATCGATGCGGAGGAGTCGTTGCCGCTCATCGTGGGCTTGAAACAGAACCGTGCTGCGTCGGCAGAATTGCCGGCGGGCGTTACGGATCGCCGGCACGGGAAAGCTTGACTTGAAATTTCCCGGGCTTGCTTGCGCCAACTCGGGGAGCGCTCTGAATATTAAACGCGCGCGCGATCCATTGCAATTGAGCATGGCGATCGTCGGGCAAAATGCGCCACAGTTCCTCTTTTGGCCGCCGGCCGCTCAATATGGTACACCAGTGAACGTGAGCATGAGTTCCCGCGAAAAAGACGCCCGGCTGGTGCGCGCGGCGCTCGGGGATGTCAAGGGCGATCTGATCGTCGCGAACGGGCGGCTGATCAACGTCTACTCGGGAGAGATCCTCGACAGGGCGGAGATCGGCGTCATCGACGGGCGGTTTTCCTATGTCGGCCCTTCGGCCGCGCACACGCGCGGGCCCCGGACGGAAATCATCGACGCGCGCGGCCTGTACGTGGCGCCGGGATTCATCGACGGGCACACGCACATCGGCCATTTCTGCCGGCCGTTCGAGTACCTGCAGGCGTACCTGCCGCGGGGCACGACCGCGCTGATGGCGTCGTGCGACGAGCTGGGAAGCGTCTTCGGCTACAAGGGCCTAAAGTGGTTTCTCGACGAGGTGCGCCAACACCCGCTGCGCGTTTACACTTTGGTTTCGATGTGCGCGCCGCAGGACCCGCTCGTCTGTAACGCGCGCGGCTTCACGCAAGAGGAGGTGGCGGCGGCCCTGGAGGAGCCGGACGTCCTCGGCCTCGGAGAAGTGGTGTCCTGGCTGCGCTTGATCCAAACGGATCAGGAAATTTTGGAAAGAATCGCGCGCGCGCGCCGGGCGCGCAAGATCGTCCACGGCCATACCGCGGGCGCGCGCGACACCCGCCTGGCGGCGATCGCTGCGGCCGGAGTGTCGTCGTGCCACGAGCCGATCCGCGCGGAGGAGGCGGTGGAGCGGCTGCGGCTCGGCTACTGGGTGATGCTGCGCGAGGGCACGATCCGGCAGGATTTGGAAGCGACGTTGAGGCCGTTTGTCGAGCAGCAGCTCAGCACCAGCCGGCTCATGTTGGTGACCGACAGCATGGCGCCGGACGACGCGGCGGAAAAAGGGCATATGGACTATGTCGCGCGCCGGGCGATCCAGCTCGGGCTTCCCTTGGTCCAGGCGATCCAGGCGATAACGTTGAATCCCGCCACGTACTGCGGGCTCGAGCGGGAAATCGGCGGCATCGCTCCCGGCCGCCGCGCCGATCTCGTCTTGTTCGAGGATCCAAGAGAGGTCCGTGTGCAAGCGACGCTCATTGGCGGAAAGAGCGTCGCGCGGGAAGGGGAGACGCTGTTTACGGGAAACCCGATCGCGTTTCCCGAGGAGGCTTTCCATCCTCTCCGGCTAAAGCCCGGCATCGGCGCCGGTCAATTTCGCATCCCGTGCGACAGGCCTTCGGTCAGAGTCCGAGTCATGCGCCTTCTCAACCTCACGATTACCGCCGAAGAGGTCGTGGAAATGAGTCCCCGGGACGGCGCGCTGCAGGCGGATCCCAAAAACGATTTGATGAAGGTTGCGGTTTTTGACCGGCATGATGCAAGCGGGAGAATCGCGCTCGGCTTTTTGCGCGGCTTGGGCGCGCGCGTCGGCGCGATCGGGACCACCGTCAATCTCGACGAAAACACGCTCCTCCTCGCCGGGACCGACGATGCGGATATGGCGCTGTGCGCAAACGCGCTGATCGAATGCGGCGGCGGGATTGCCGTGGTCGATCAAAAAGCGGTGCTCGAAAAGTTCGCGTTTCCGGTGGCGGGGCTGTTTTGTCTCGAGCCGTGGCGTTCGGTCGGCGAGAAGTTGGCGCGGTTGCACCGGCTCCTGAGGGATCGCGGGGCGCCTTTCGCGAAGCCTATTTTTGCGCTGAGTTTCTTGACGTTCGTGACTCTCCCTGCGCTGCGCATCACAGACCGAGGCCTGGTGCGCGCGAAGGAGCGCAAAATCGTGCCGCTGATTGCGGACGAACCCGAACTGGCCGGCTAGAAGACTCGCACGATGGCGCGCCCGGAATTCGACGATTTCGGCAGGCTCAGCGGTTTTAGGGCCGCGCTCGCCGCGATTGAGAGGGAAGCCGTGCCGAAGGCCCGCGTACTGACGAACGTGGACCCGAGGGGGTTCCGGCGTGTCGGTGTTTTGCCGGGAGCGTTCAACCCGCCAACGATCGCGCATGTGGAGCTTGCGCGTTGCGCCAAGCAGTCGTTCAATCTCGAGCGGATCTTCTTTACGCTGAGCGCTGTCATCGTCGACAAGGAGCGCCTCGAGGGGCTTCTCTTCGAGGACCGCTTGCTCCTTCTGGAGCGAATCGCCGACGAGCTTGACGGGGCGGGCGTTGCCATCGTCAACCGCGGCCTTTACTTCGAGCAGGCGGTCGCGTTTCGCAACCTCTTAGGAAAGGACGCGCGGCTCTCGTTTGTCTGCGGTATGGACAAGCTCGTGCAAATTTTCGATCCGCGTTACTACGCCGATCGAGAGAGCGCTCTGGGGACACTTTTGACCGAGGCCCAACTCCTGGTTGCGATGCGCGGCGATCTGGGCGTGAGCGACTTGGAGGCGATTCTGCGCCGGCCCGAAAACGAGCCTTACCGCGATCGCGTTTTCCCCCTGACTTTGCCCGCCGGCGTAAGGGAACTATCCTCCACCGCTTTGCGTCGGAACATTGTCGAAGGCCGAGACATTGAGAGCTACGTGCCCGGCGTCGTAGCCGAGTTCATCGCCGCAACGCACGCCTACCGCCCGGGCTACGACGCACGCGTGAAGCTGATCGAGAATCGAAGCCTGTAGGATGGGTCGAGGCGCTCTGCGGCGATACCCATTGCGTCCTTTCGCCGTGAGTATCCACGAGGCGCGACCTTCGCCCTTCGCCTGCGCTCGGGACAGGCTCCGGTCGAAGAACTCAACCGGGCCACCGCGCTCTGTCTGCGATTCGTAAAAAACGGCGGAAGTTTCGTAAAATTCGCAAAAATTTAGGTTTCGATCCGAGTAACGCCTTTGAACCGCAGTCAAATCGTCAGCTTCATCTGGGTCGTTGCCGATCTCATCCGAGATACTTTTAACGCGGCAAGTACCAAGACGTGATCCTGCCGCTCACGGTGCTCAGGCGACTGGATCGCGTGCTCGCGCGGACGAAGGAGAAGGTCCTTCAGACTGTCGGAAAGTTTAAATGAAAACTCGAAAACCTGGATCCTGACAGATGCCAAGCGGGCCGGAATGGTTTCAGCTGTCGGTCTGGTTCTCGATCAACTCCAAAGGCTTGGGTTTGGGCTTGCGCCGCGCCCTAACAGCTGTCCTCGAGCTGGCTAGTGAACTGGAAAAGTGAAGGGTTCTAGAAGATGGCGCAGGGGTTCTTCCTTACGCATTGCCCGCTGACAGTCTCCTGGGCTTCTGGTATTAAGATGCTCGGGGAACGGCTTTTTTAACCAAGGGAAGGGGTTGTGTATGACGATGACGGCGGGCGTGCTTGTCGCGTTCGTTCTGTTCGCGCGCGTGGCGCAGGGCCAGGAGCCGGAAGGGACGCTTAACAAAATCAAAACGTCGGGCGTGTTCACTCTCGGTTATCTCGAAACGGCGCCGCCGTTCTCTTTTCCCGGACCGGACCGGCGTCCCGTCGGTTACTCGATCGATCTTTGCACCTACATCGCGGGCTTCGTGCAGAAGCAGCTCGGGATCAATCTCAAGCTCAACTGGGTGCCTGTGACGACCGATAACCGGATCGACATGGTCGCTCAGGGCAAGGTGGATATCGAATGCGGCACAACCACGGCCAGCCTTTCCCGCCAGGAGCGCGTCGACTTCAGTCTGATGACCTTCGTCGACGGCGGAAGTCTGATGACGAGGGCAGACGCCAACCTGCGCGGCGTTTCCGACCTCGCGGGAAAGCGCATCGCGATCATTCCCGGCACGACCACTGAAAAGGCGCTCGCCAAATTCCTGAAGGAGCAATTTGTCACGGTGGAGCTGGTGCCGGTGAAAAATCACGTCGAGGGCCGCACCGCGCTCGAAAAAGAAACCGTCGATGCGTTCGCTTCCGACCGCGGCATCCTGATCGGCCTCGCCTTTACCGCCCGGGACCCCACGCGCTTCGGTCTGGCGAATCTTCTCTTCTCGTATGAGCCTTACGGTTTCATGGTGCGGCGCAACGACGCGGCGTTTCGGCTGGTGGTCAACCGGGCGCTCGCGGAGCTTTATCGCTCGGGCGGCATCGCGCCCATCTACGAACGCTGGTTCGGCGTGTTCGGCAGCCCGAGCCCGGCGCTTCAAGCCATGTATCTGCTCAACGGTTTACCCGAATAGGGCGAGCTTGTTCAAAGATCCTCAGCTCCCGGCGCTCTCGCGGCGAGGACAAAATTGATTGACGACGCCGGGTGAGCGGAAGATCATCGGGCAACGGAGATTTTTAAGTGGCGACGGTCAAAGTTGGTGTCATGGGCGCGGCCGACGACACCCTGGCTCCTGAAGAGAGGGCGCGGCTGGCGGTGATGGCGGAGGAGTTGGGCGCGGCGCTTGCCGCGCGGAAGTGCATTTGCCTTACCGGGGCGACGACGGGACTGCCGTATATGGTTACGCGGGCGGCGCGGCGCCACGGAGCGCTTACCGTGGGAGTGTCCCCGGCGGCTTCCGCCCAGGAGCACGCCGATCGTTATGGCCTTCCGGCCGATGCCGCCGATATCATCGTGTTTACAGGGTTCGGCCTAAAAGGTCGCAACGTCGTTACCGTCCGTTCCTGCGATATCGTGATTATTTTCGGCGGCGCGACCGGTACGCTAAACGAGTTTACGATCGCCTACGACGAGGGCAAGATCATCGGCGTTCTGCAAGGAAGCGGCGGCATCGCCGATCACATTGAAGAGCTGCTCGGCTTCGTTCACAAGCGCACCGCCGCGCGGGTCCTCTTTAGCAGCGATCCGGCCGCTTTGCTCGATTCCTGCCTTGCGGCCTTGGCCTAGGATAGCTCCGAGCGCGGGGGCCGAAACGGACGCATTGTCCCCTAGAGAGAAAGGGCATGGCCGCAGCGGCGGCAGGTGCGCAGGTTTTTGTCCGCGCTGAGCGCCTCGTAGGCTTTCTTGACGGCGTCCGAGGGATCAGCAAAATAGAGGCTGGTTTGGTAAATCGCTTCGGTGCATTGAGGGCAGTACCAGATGAACCTGTCGATCTCGTCCGCGCGCCGGCGCCTCTCGATCACCAATGTCCAGGAGCCTTCGCCCCGGCGCGGCGAGTGCGGCACTTTCGCCGGGAGAAGCAGCATTTCCCCTTCCCTCAAAAGCGCCAGTTCCTGCTTTCCTTGCGGGTTCATGAAATAGAGGTGGAGCTCGCCCTCGAGCTGATAAAAGATCTCATCGCCCGGGTTGATGTGAAAGTCGCTCCGCCGATTCGGACCGCGCGTAACGAAGGTCACGAAATCGGAATCCTCCCAGACGGTTCTTCGCTGGCCCCAGCTCTGACGATTTTCCTCGATCCAGCGACGCAAATTAAAGCTCGTTAAGTGCGGGAACATGGGCGCCCTCCAAGCCAGCGCCAGTATAGGCAGCGTCTGGCGTGCATTTCAACGAGGCCGGCAACTTGTCTCGCACCGCGCGGTGTTATACTGATAACGTAAACCAGCAGTTCAACAATCGCGCGCCAATGTTTTTTCATCTCTCAGATATCGGCCTTTCCGATATCGTCGACATCGCCTTCGTCACGGTGCTGCTCTATGTGGCGTTTGTCTGGGTGCGGGAGACGCGCGCCTTTTTCGTCGCGATCGGCTTTGTCATTCTCGGGCTCATTTACATCGTCGCGAAATCCTTCGATCTCCAGCTGACGGCGTGGATCTTTCAGGGGTTCTTCGCCATCTTGCTGGTCATTATCGTCGTCATCTTCCAGGAGGAGTTGCGGCAGATTTTCGAGAGAATCGCGGTGTGGAGCTTGGGACGATCGGCTCCCAAGCAATATCCTTCGAGCACGGTGGACACCCTGGTCGCCACGCTCGCGGATTTCGCGCGCGACCGGATCGGCGCGCTGATCGTCATTCCCGGAAAGCAGCCCATCGACCGCCATATCCAAGGAGGCATCGAGCTGAACGGCCGGTTGAGCGAGCCCTTGCTCAAGAGCATCTTCGATCCCCATTCGCCCGGACACGACGGCGCGGTCATCGTCGAGAATGACCGGGTGGTGCGCTTTGCCGCCCACCTGCCGCTATCGAAAAATTTTACCCAGCTCGCTCACGTCGGCACGCGCCACAGCGCCGCGCTGGGGTTGGCGGAGCTGACCGACGCGCTCTGCCTGATTGTCTCGGAAGAAAGAGGGCGGATCTCGGTGGCGCGGAATTCCCGGCTGTGGGAAGTCGACAATACGCAACAGCTCGGCTCCTTGATCGACTCTTTCTTGAGGGAAAAAATGCCGGTGCGCGATCCGCGCATGGTTTCGCTCCAACTGCTCAAGGAAAACTGGGTGGAAAAGGCCGTCGCGCTGTCGCTCGCGTTCGGGCTGTGGGCGGTCTTCGTTCCCGGGTCGAAAACGGCGGAAGCCACGTTTTCTGTTCCCGTTACGGTCGAGAATGTTCCCTCCAACGTGGTTGTCGAGAGCGTGCAGCCGCCGGAAGTGAGCGCCACCTTTTCCGGCCCGCGGCGCGCGCTCGTGCTGTTTCGCCCGGAAAAGCTGCGCGTCACCGTCGACGGCTCAACGCTCGACGCCAACCGCCGCGATGGTCTCAAGCGGACCTACCGGCTTTCGGAAAAAGATATTCGCTACCCGAAAGAGCTGATGCTCAAGGACTTTAGCCCTTCAACGGTGAAGGTGGCTGCCCGGCGCGTAACACCCGATAGTAAGGAAAGCGCGCGCGGCGAGGCTCAGACTAAGGCGGGAGAGACGAGTTGAAATGGCTCGGGCGATGGTGATTGATTTTCAAAGCCATCTCTTTCCGCCCGAATACGTTCAGGCGGTTGTGAGCGCGGATGGCGCCGTCGTCGTAGAACCCGCCGACATCCACAGCGGGATGACCTACCTTTACGATAAAAATCTAAAGCGCCGCATCAACACGATGACTTTCCAGGGCGTGGATCCGGAGCGCCGCGTGGAGCACATGGAGCGGCTCGGCATCGACGTCCAGGTTCTGAGCGTGCCGCCGCCGGGAGCGGATCGCTTCGAAGCCGCGGATGCGATCGCGATTGCACGCGCGGCCAACGACGCGGTGGCGCGGTTTTGCCGCCGCTTCCCCAAAAGATTCGTCGGCCTGTGTACGCTTCCCACGGCCTCGATCGCCGCGGCGCGCGACGAGCTGCGGCGGTCGACCGAGGAACTGGGCCTCAGAGGCTTCGGTTGCTATTCGAACCTGAACGGCCGGCCGCTCGATCGGGAAGAGCTTTTCCCGCTTTACGAGGACCTCGCGGCGCGCAAGCTTCCCGTCTATATCCACCCGACGGTTCCGCTCTCCGCCGAGGCGACCGCCCTGGACATCATGCCGGTTTTGATCTACGGGTGGGCCTTCGATTCCACGGTCGCGATGACGCGGCTCGTTTACGGCCGTATTTTGGAGCGGTTCCCCGAGATCGACTTTGTGGTCGCGGACGTAGGCGGGGTGTTGCCGTTTTTCGCGCAGCGCGCGCGCAATATTTTTAGCGGCCGAACCGACGAGATCCGCGAGCGGTACGGCCTGAAGGAAAATCCGCTCGCGTATTTTCAGCGATTCTACGTGGACACCGCGGACCACCCGGCGCTTACGTTGCGCTGCGTGCTCGATTTTTTCGGCGCCGATCACCTCGTGCTCGGCACGAATTATCCCTATGGGCCCGAAGAGGGCTGCCGGTTTGTGCGCAACAGCCTGGAGGCCGTTGATCAACTTGGCTTATCGCCAGCCGACAAGGAAAAAGTGCTCGGCGGGAATGCGGCGCGCATTTTGCGCCTGGACGATCGTTAAATTCTACCGCGCACTGGAGCAGCCTATGACGCATGAGATCAAGGTTAGCAAAAGCTGGCGGCCGCTCGTGATGGGGCGAAACGGGATGGTGGCGGCCGGCCATCATTTATCCGCGCTTTCCGGGCTCAGGGTCCTCCAGGAGGGCGGCAATGCCGTCGATGCGGCATTGGCGGCGGGCTTTACTCTCGCCGTCGTGCGGCCGGAAGCGTGCGGGCTGGGCGGAGACCTCTTCGCGCTGGTCTACATGAACCAGGAAAGAGTCGAGGCGCTCAACGCGAGCGGTCCGGCGCCGAGCCGCGCGTCGATAGATTTCTTTCGCGCCAATGGCCTCGACAGGATCCCCTCGTCCGGCCCGTTGTCGATCGCGATTCCCGGCGCGGTCGACGGCTGGATGGCGCTGCACGAGAAGTACGGGACGATGGAACTCGAGCGCCTCGTGGCCGATGCGGTTCGCTACGCCCGGGAAGGGTTTCCTCTTTTTTCAGGGTTGGTGACGACCATCGAGGAGCTGGCTCCGATTTACCCGGACATCGACGCCTATTTCCGGAAACCGATTTCCGATTTGCGGCCCGGGCGGTTGCTGGTGCAGAAGGGAGTGGCGCAGGCGTTCGAGGCAATTGCGCGCGCCGGCCGCGAGGGCTTTTACGGCGGCGAGCTGGGCGAAAGGCTGTGCGCGGCCATCCAGGCGCGCGGCGGAATCATAGGCGTCGATGACCTGCGCGGCAACTTTGCCGAATGGCTCGAGCCGCTGCGCTGCTCGTACAAAGATTATCAGGTGTTCGAGCAGCCGCCCGTCTCCCAGGGTTTTATGGTTCTGGAGATGCTCAATATCATCGAAAACTTTCCGCTCGCTGAGATGAGCCTTGCCGAGGCCATTCACATCATGGTCGAAGCGAAGAAGATCGCTTTCGCCGATCGCATCGCGCATCTCGAAGATCCAAAATTCGGCGATCCGCAGGTATCGCGATTGATCGCGAAAGAATACGCCGCGCAAAGGGCGAAGGGGATTGCGGGAGTTGCGGCGCCGTCAAGCGAGCGCGCGGCCTTTGCCGGGGGCGATACGGATTATCTCTGCGTGGTGGACGGCGCCGGTAACGCCGTATCTTTGATCCAGAGCGTTTTTGCGGGCTTCGGCTCGCGCGTGGTTGCGGGCGACACGGGGGTCGTGATGAATAACCGCTTGAGCAGCTTTGGCCTCGATGCAAGCCGGGCGAACGCCTTGAAACCCGGTAAACGCCCCGCACACACGTTAAACTCCTACATGGTATTTCTCGACAATCGGTTGCTCGTCGTCGGCGGCACGCCCGGAGCCGATGACCAGCCGCAGAGCAATCTACAGATCCTTTACAATCTCCTGGAACGGCGCATGGACCCGCAGACGGCGATCGAGCAGCCGCGCTGGAGCCACCGGCCGGGAACGCCGCCGAACCATGAAGGGGCGGAGGTTCTCAGGATGGAGAGCGGTTTTCCCGCGGATGTCGTCCAGTCCCTGCAGCGCAAGGGACACAAAGTGGAGACGGTGGGGCGCTGGGCGTTTGGCGGGTCGCAGGTCATCGTCCAGGATCCTGTCTCGGGCTCTCTGATGGGCGGGGCAGACCCCAGACGCCAGGGTTACGCCCTCGGCTGGTGAAGCAGCTCGTAAGCCACGCACTGCGCGCCAGGAAATCGCTTTATATATAAAAAGTTTCGATCTTGACTATTTTTGCCGACGCTGCTATAGACCAGCCCGGTGCGCGTCGGAGCAAGATTTACCAAGGCGCTGCCGGGCTGGCGCCGCAGTGTTGCGTCGGCCTGCGCCACCCCGGACAGCCACGTCATCGAAACGGCCGTCGGTCCGGTGGAATATGCGGTGACCGGCAGCGGCCCTGCCGTTCTCGTGATTCACGGCTGCCCCGGAGGCTATGATCAAGGGCTTCTCGCTGCGAAACTCGCGGGGAGCCAGGGCTTTACTTTTATTTCCCCATCGAGACCGGGTTATCTCCGCACGCCACTCGAGGTCGGGCTTACGCCGGAAGCTCAGGCGGACGCGTACGCCGCCCTCCTCGACAGCCTGGGAATTTTGCAGGCCGCGGTGATCGGTATCTCGGGCGGCGGGCCATCGGCGCTACAGTTTGCGCTGCGCCATCCGCAAAGGTGCTGGGGCCTCGTTACCGTATGCGCGATTGCGCGGCGGCTTTCCGAGAACGAGATCGCGAGGTGTCGGTCGCTGGCGCGCCGGATCGCGTGCACCGCGGATTTGGGGCTGGAGCTTGCTCGGGCGGCGATTTTACTCGCGAGGCGAAAGGCGCGCCGGCTTTTGGCTCGGCTGGGCGGGAAGGCCGACGCCCGCAGCGGCGCGGAGCGGGGCGATAACTTCGAGGCGCTCCTGTCGATGATCCGTGGCTTCGGGATGATTTCGCTGCGCAAGATCGGTCTCGAAAACGACATCGCGCAGCTGACGAGCATGCCCGACTATGAACTGGAAAAAATCAAAACGCCGACTCTGATCATGCACGGCAGCGCGGACGAGCTGGTGCCTTTTTCACACGCGCGCTTGCTCGCAAGTCGAATCGGCAACGCCGTTCTCGTGAAGATCAAGCGCGGCGGGCATCTCTTTTTCGCCACGCACAAAGAAAAGGTGGTCCCGACCATCGTCGAGTTCCTGGAACGGGGAGCGCGCGCGGCCGGACAGAAAGACTCAACAAAAACCCTTTCGCTCGCATAGCCGGACGATCCAGAGATCGCCTGCACCGGCCTCTCTTGATGTCCCCGCGGGATTTTGGGATTTATCCCGAAGGGAAGTGAGCGCGTGCTACGAAGAATCCTTCTTTTCCCCTACCAGCTCTGCCTTGCCTTGTCGTTTCTCGTCCTGACGGCCGCCTGGGGGATCGGCTGCTACGTTTCGAGCTTTTTTGCCGATGGTGAAGCGCGCGCGCACAAGTGTTTAACGTACTGGGCCAAAATCTGCCTCGGTCTTGCGCGCGCCAAGGTTTCGGTTTCAGGGCTGGAGCGGCTGGAGCCGAACAAAACCTATATTTTCATGCCGAACCACGCAAGTTTTCTCGATATCCTGCTCGTTTTCGCGTTCATTCCGTACGATTTCCGCATCATCGTAAAAAAGGAGATCTTCTCCACGCCTTTCTTGGGGTGGGCGGTGCGCGCTTCGGGCCAGATCCCGCTCGACCGCGAAAATCCGCGCCGCGGCCTGAGAAGCATCAAACAGGCGGCGGAGCTCATCAAGCGCGGCATCTCGATTGTGGTTTTTCCCGAAGGCACCAGAAGCCGCGACGGCAAAGTCCACGACTTTAAGGCCACGCTCTTCGTGCTCCCTATCCGCACGCGCACCCCGGTCGTCCCCGTGTACATCGAAGGAACGTTCGAGGCCTTGGGCCCGGGCCGGGTGCTGTTCAATCCGCGCCCGATGGCGCTTACGTTTCTCGCTCCCGTTTACGGCGATTTTCGCTCGGACAAGGATCGCGTGGCCTATGCGGAAAAAGTCCGTTCGGCGCTGATCGAAAACGGGCAAAGGCCCGCGCCCAAAGCCCAGGTCGCGTAACGTGCGGAAAGCGCAGCCGGTCGCGCGCGGGTTGAAAGCGGCGCGGGCGAATGCTTTCATGGCGGGAAACGTTGCTAACGAGCCATCATGTTCTACCCGGGCTGCTTACCGGCTCTCGCGTTTTTCTTTTTCGTTTTTTTATTTCCGTTCTTTTTCGCCAATCTTCTGCTCGCGGCTCTGAGCAAACTCGGCTTGTCGCCCGCCGCCGCGCTGCTTGCGTTTCTTGGCATCCTGTTCGGCGGCGCGATCAATATCCCCGTCAAAAAAATTCCGCGCGAAGAAATCGTCATCGCGGACCCGTTCGCGGTGTTTGGTTTCGGGCGCCTCTTTCCGCGGCTCTTGCGCACGCGTCGCTATACAACGATCGCGATCAACGTGGGCGGCTGCATGATCCCGTGCATGCTCGCGCTTTATCAGATTGCGCGGATCGTCCAGGAAGGTTGGTACGCCGCGGTCGTGCTCCTGGCCGTGACGGCTCTGAGCATCGCGGTGTGCTTCCGCATCGCCCGGCCGGTGCAGGGGATCGGCATTGCGATGCCCGCGTTGATCCCGCCGCTTCTTGCGGCCGTGCCGAGCGTTTTGCTGATGCCGGACTTTGCGCCGCCCATCGCGTTCGTCGCCGGCGTCCTGGGGCCGCTGATCGGCGCCGACCTCCTGCATCTTTCGGAGGTCAAGCGGCTCGCCACGGGTGTCGCGAGCATCGGCGGCGCGGGCACCTTCGACGGCATCGTGTTATCCGGCCTGTTCGCGGCTATACTGGCCTGAGGCGTTCGATGAGGAGCAGCGGTGAAACTTCGCCACGCGATCTTTGAGCCCGAAGGGGAGGGCCCGCATCCGACGATTCTGGCTTTGCACGGATGGGGCGCCAACGCGCTCGATCTTTTGGGCCTGGCGCCGCACTTGTGCGGCGGCCGCTTTCTCGTGATCTGCCCGCAGGGAACGATCGCCGTTCCGGTCGGTCCGGAGCTCGTCGGCTACGGCTGGTTTCCGCTTCGGCTGGGAGGTCCGCCGGACATCCCCGCGATTGTCGAGGCCAGGGAATCCGTGGAGGCGTTCTTCGATCAGTGCGTGAAGCGCTACCCGATTGATGCGAACAAAGTGGTCGTGCTCGGCTTTAGCCAGGGGGGCGCGCTGTCTTATGTCCTGGGTCTCAACCGGCCCGAGCGCTTTGCCGCCGTCGTGGCGATCAGCACATGGCTGCCGGAGGAGCTGGTGCGAAGAGAATTCTTCATGGAAAGACGCGCCAAGC
Organism: Candidatus Acidiferrales bacterium; assembly: GCA_035559995.1. Taxonomy (GTDB): domain Bacteria; phylum Desulfobacterota; class Binatia; order UBA9968; family UBA9968; genus DATMAM01. Next base: position 102,167 of record DATMAM010000031.1, on the reverse strand, counting down.
CGGCGGTCCTGGTGCAGCACGGCTCGCGCGACGAACTGGTCGATGTGGACCGCGCGCGCGAGTCCGTGGAAAAGCTCCGCGAGCTAAAGCTTCCTGTTACTTACCGGGAGTACGACATCGGCCATGAAATCAGCCCGCGAAGCTTGGGCGAGCTTTCTGTCTGGCTGGAGGAGAAGGTGCTGGAATAACTGGCGGAGGAGCCGAGTAGGGGCGCGATGGCGCGCCGGCGCGCATGCCTGGCGACTCGGCACTCTGACGGCCGGAGACGATATGAACACAAAAGTTGAGTTTGGTATCGCGGCGCCGCAGATTCACACGCGTTTTCCCGTGAATCAGGAAGAAATTCGCCGGTGCATCCAGCGGGTCGAGGCGCTTGGGTTTGACAGCCTCTGGGTTCAGGAGCAGGCGGGGTTGAGAGCCGCTGCCGGGGCTCTCGAAGGGGTGGCGCTGTTGAGCTACGCCGCGGCGCTTACCAGCAAAGCACGACTTGGCAACGCGGTTTTTCTCATCAACCTCCGTAACCCGATTCAGCTCGCAAAAAGTCTGGCGAGCTTGGATCAACTCAGCCAAGGCCGGGTCGTCTTCGGCGTGGGGCTCGGAGCGGTCACCCGACTCTACGGCGCGTACGGCCTTTCGCCCGAGAAGCGGGTGGCGCGCTTCGTGGAGGCTTTGTCGGTCATCAAGAAGCTCTGGACCGAAGACAACGTCGATTTCGACGGGCGATTCTGGCAACTGAAAGGGGCGACGCTTTTGCCGAAGCCGTTTCAAAAGCCGCACCCGCCGATCTGGTTTGGCGCGCATGCGGCTCCGGCGGTCCGTCGCGCCGCTCGGCTGGGCGACGGCTTCATCGGGGCAGGGTCGTCTTCGACGGCCGATTTCCAGAGGCTCGTCGAAGATCTGCGGCGCGCGCTCGCCGAGGCCCGCAGAGATGCCGCGAATTTTATGATCGCCAAGCGCGTCTATATCGCCGTCGATCGAAATTCCGAGCGCGCGCGCGAGCGCACGCGCGAGTGGTTCAGCGCCTATTACGGGACGGCGGAGCTGGCGGACAAAGTTGCGCTCTGGGGTAGCCCGCAAGCGTGCGCCGATCGCTTGCGCGAAGTGGTCGCGGCGGGGGCGAGGCTTATCATCTTAAACCCGATGTACGATATGGCGGAGCAGATGGAACAACTGGCCGAGGAGGTTGTTCCCGGATTAGCCTAGCGGCGCAGAGCGGCGGTTTGATCCAGGCTCTGGAGCCATTCCTTGAGCGCCTTGAAATAGCTGCTTTTGACGGCAAGCGAGATCGCCGCGTTCGCCGGGCTGGTCGAGGGCAGAACAAAGACCGGCGCGCCGGCCAAAGTTACCCGCTGCGGGCCAAAGCCGGCGAAAAATCCCTTGCCGAAAAATCCTTCAAAGGCGGTCTTGCTGTTGAAACAGACGGCGGCGGGCCTATAGCGGCTGACGACGCGGATCAGCCGGCCGCGATTGGCGGCGAAATCGCGCCGGCGGAGTTCGGCGGCGCCGCGGGACGGCCGCTTGACGGTATCGGTAAGGCCGTAGCCGAATTCGCGCATGCGCCAATCCTCCTCGGGCCGAAGCTGGACCGGAGTGAGCCCCGCTTCGTGAAGCAGGCGCCAAAAGGGGTTTCGCGGATTCGCATAGTAGTGTCCGGCAAAGGCGGAGCGCAATCCCGGATTGATGCCGACAAAGAGCAATTTGAGATTGGGCGCCAAATAATCGGGGAGCGCGCGATAGAGCTTTGCTGCCGCTCTGCGCCGTTGCGTTGCCCTTGACCTCCCGGCAAAGGGGGACAAGGCGACAGTCCCCTTTCCGGAAGGGGGACCGTCGGCCCGCGCGCAGGCGGAAAAGGAAAAGCTCTGCGCGCCCGGTCGGCTCGTCGCAGGGTCCTTCGGTTTTCGGTCTTGCCGAGCCCGCTTTGGCTTCACGAAGTCCAGATCCCGTTTGGGTCGTATTTGCGAAGCACGGCAAGCTCCTCGGCGGATGGAGGTGCCGTCGTGCCTATGTTCGCGGCGACGCGGAGCGGCCAGCCGGTTTCTCGTTGGACATCGGCGACCGTGGCTCCCGGATGAACCGTACTGAGAATCATTTCGCGGCTCTCGGGATCGAACGAGAAGGTTGCCATCGTTGTGATCACGCGGCTCGGGCCGCCGCCTTTTAAGCGAGCGCGCTCGCGCCAGGCGGCGCCTTCGCCATACCCCGGCGAAGTGACGAACTCAACGCGCGGCGGAAAACGCCGCCTCTCCTGGCTCATAATGACGATGCAGCGCTCGGCCAGCGTCGCGATATCGGCCGCGCCCCCGCTCCCCGGAAGCCGCGTCCGTTTTTGTCTTTCGCGAACCCAATGGGTGTTCACGTTGCCGAAGCGATCGATCTCAGCGCCGCCGATGAATCCCAGCTGGACTCGGCCGCTCTGCAGAAGTCCCATGACATCGATCAGGCCGCCGCAGTAGAGAGCGCGCGCCACGTTGGGCGGGTCGCTCATGGTGAAAATCGGGGCGAGGGCCGGCCAGTCGCGAACGATGCCGTTCTCGAAGACGCCGATGGCGCGCGGCGCGTAGAGCTCCTTTGCCACCGCAAAACCGAGAAGCGGCAGGCGCATTCCCACAAAGGCAAGCTCGCCGTCGCGAATTTCCCGCGCCGCCGCGATGACCATAAGTTCGCGCACGGTATAAGCCGCCCGAGCCTTCATCACGCGCTGAAGTTTATCGCGGGCGCCCGCTGGTCCTGGGAGGGCTTGAGCGGACCGAGTCTGTCGGGGCCGAGCCGGTCGAGGTACTCCTGGTGGCTGTTGATGTCGTGGACCCACGTTTGCAGCCAGTCGAGGAAGCCTTCGCGCGTGCGCGTCTGCCGGTGATAGTCGAAGTAGAACTGATCGTCCCGGCGGGCGTAGCCCTGGGTCGGCGAGGGATGGGAACCGAACGGCACGTGGACGACGCTGGCGACGCAGAAGCCGAAGACGGCGGTGCGGTTCGGGTCGGCAAGAATGACGTCGTGATCCACGATCTCCTCGCACGTGAGAATCACCTTCTTGGCGGCGAGCGCCGCCTCGCGAATGACTCCCAAGTTTCCCCAGACGTGAGCGTTCCCGTCGGCGTCGGCGCGCTGGACATGGATGATCGCGACGTCGGGGTGAAGCGCGCGCACCGCGAGCAGCTCTTCTCCGGTAAACGGGCAGGAAACCGGGGCAAAGTGAGCGGCGCGGGCGAAATCGCTGCCGCGCGCCGTGTGGGTGGGCAAGAAAGGAAGGCCCATTGCGGCCGCCTTCAGCGCGAGCCCCAAGGTAAAATTAGAGTGCTCTTCGATGACGAGCTCCGCGGGAATCCTCTGTTCGACCGCGCGGCGGAAGTTATGTCCCAAGCCGGCCGCGACATTTCCCACCCATGCGGCCGTGACCTGGCGGGCGCAGCCGGCGCCGATCAGCTGGTCGAACTGGATGTCGGAAATGGGACCGATGAGTTGCAAGTCCCGCTTTTTCTGCCGGATGATCTCATGACTGGCGGCGAACGGGATCAAGGACTCCAGGCCGCAACCCATCGCCACCGAGGCGCCGTCGGGAACGTGCTCGGCGATCGCGTCCTTCAGAGTAGAGAGTTTGCCCATCGTCAAACCGTCGAAGCCATCAACCGATCGTTGCGCGCCGGGTGCCTTGCGGCACCCTTTCCGAGACTCGAGCGAGGGCGGGTTTTCACGTGCTCGAGAGAATCGTGTCGTCGGCGGTCCTGATACAGATCGGCATGCACTCGGTGTTGCGCGCGTGGCCGGCTCTTCCTTCCCGGTCGACCAGGATCAATCCCGCGCGGCTCGAGGTCTTTTGCGCGAGGAGCTCGATCGCCCGCTTGGCGGCGTCCGACGGATGCAAGCCCGCGCGCACGAACTCGAGCACGGTTTTCGCGAGCAACACGCGGATGATCGCCTCGCCGTTGCCCGTGCAGGAAACCGCGCCGACTTCATCCGCGTAGGTGCCGCAGCCTGGCAACGGGGAGTCGCCGACCCGTCCGGGCATCTTGTCGAATATGCCGCCGGTTGAAGTTCCGGCCGCCAAGCGGCCGGCCCGATCGCGCGCGACGCAGCCGACGGTCCCGTGCTTCTTTTCCCAGCGCCGCTGCTGCTTTGCGACGATCAAGCTCTCGGGGGCGCATTCGGGAAAGCCGATCCGGCGAGCGAAAAGCAGCGCGCCTTCGCCGGCGAGAAGCACATGGCGCCCGTCCTCGAGAACTTTGCGCGCGAGCTGAATCGGATTCTTGATCCCCTGGACGGCGGCCACGGCCCCGACCGAGAGCGACGAACCGTCCATGATGGCGGCGTCCATCTCGATCGCGCCGAGCTCGTTTAAGGTCGAGCCGGTGCCCGCGTTGAACAACGGATTATCCTCGAGCGCCGTGACCGCGCGCTCAACCGCGTCGAGCGCGCTTTTTCCTTTGGCCAGAAGATTCCAGCCAAGCGCGGCGGCTTCGCGGCAGCCGTCGAGCATCTGCGGAATTTTTTCCTTGGCGATGTGTCCCGCGCCGCCGTGGACGATGATCGTCGGCTGAACCGCCATGGGAGCCTCTAGCGTTCTTTTGGCAAGAAATCTCGTTGCAGGCAAGGGGCGCGGCGGCGCGGCCGGGTCTGGCGCGCGCTGGTTCGCGCGCGCGGAATATTGTATGCTCTGGCACCACAATCGGCGGATTCGCAGAGAGAGGTCGCTTAGATGAAGCGAATTTGGCTTGCCTTTTTTCTTGCCTTGGTCAGCGCGCTGCCCGTAGGTGCCGAGGACGAGGTGCGCAACTTGGTCGTCAAGATTCACGCGACCCGGCGCGCGCCGGATCTGCTCAAACCTTGGACGAAACTGAGCCCCGTGAGCGTGAGCGGTACCGGGGTGGTGATCGAGGGCGAGGTCATCCTGACGAATGCCCACGTGGTGCAGTATGCCAATCCGATTTACGTGCAACCCAATCAATCCGCGGACAGGATCGCGGCCCACGTCGTCGCCGTCGCGCCGGCGCTCGATCTGGCGCTGTTGCGGCTCGAGGACGCGGAGTTTTTCAAAGAGCGCGGCGCTTTGCCCTTTATGGACGAGCTGCCGCGCGTCAAGGATACGGTCAACGTTTATGGCTATCCCACCGGCGGCAGCGAGCTATCGGTAACCGAAGGGATCGTTTCGCGCATCGAGTTCGCCGAGTACTACTACTTCGGCAGCGGCGTGCGCATCCAGGTCGACGCGGCGCTCAATGCCGGGAACAGCGGCGGACCCGCCGTCTCTCAAGGGAAGCTCGTCGGCCTGGTTTTTAGCCGCATCCGCAACGCGCAGAACATCGGCTATCTGATCCCGGTGGAGGAAATCCGTCTGTTCCTGGAAGACGTTGCCGACGGCAAGTACGACGGCAAGCCGCAACTCCACGATACGTTTCAAACGGTGGAAAACGACGCGCTGCGCGCCCGGCTCAGGATTCCCAAAGGGATGGGTGGCCTGATGGTGACCGAGCCCTATCGCACCGGCGACTCCTATCCTCTCAAAGAGTGGGACGTCGTCACCCACATCGGCGGGCAGCCGATCGACAGCGAGGGAAAGGTCGCGGTGCGTTACGACTTGCGCTTGTCGGCCCGCTACCTGGTCCAGAAGCTCGGGCGCAACGGCGCGGTGGAGCTGACGGTCCTGCGCGACGGCCGCAGCTTGAAGATCAACATGCCGCTCGAGAGCCAGAGAGAATTCGTGGTGCCTTACCTGATGAATCGAAACCCGCGCTACTTCATCTACGGGCCGCTCGTTTTTTCGCCGGCGACGCAAGACTATCTGGAGCGGCTCGGCAGCCAGTGGGAGGTGAGCCTCGGCCGCCAGGGGAGCCCCCTGATGGCGCGCCGCTATGACAAGCCGGCGTTTGCCGGCGAGGAGCTGGTCGCGGTGGTCTCGCCGATGCTGCCTCATCGGATCACCAAGGGTTACGACGATCCGAACACGGCCGTGATCAGCGAAGTAAACGGCATAAAGGTCAAGAACCTAAAGCATCTGGTGGAGATTTTGCGCGACGCGAAGGAGGCGCAAGTCGTGTTTAAGTTCGCGCGCACGCCGAGCCAGGCGCGCGAGACGCTGGTGTTTAACCGCAGCGAGATCGTGAGCGCGACCGAGGAAATCCTCAACGACAGCGGCATCCGCTCGCCGTACTCCGACGACCTGCGCGCGGTTTGGGAAAAGACGACCAAAGCGGCGGCGGACGGGCGAAGCGCGACCGCCAATGCAAGGCTGAGCAAGCAAGCGCAGCCGCGCTGAAGCGCGGCCGACTAAAGGAGGAAAGTTATGGCCTACACGAGCTGGCGAGGAGTCGTCGGCGTGGTCAAGCCGACCATGCGGCCGGGATCGCTCGAGGAGTTCATCAGGCTCCTGCCGGAAGGGGTGGGCGTCATCCCGCTCTTCCTGCGGATCGAGCGCGGCGACGAGGACGAGTTTCGCGCGGCGCTCAGAGCCTACGAAACGCGCATCGACGAGCTTGCGGCGCAGCGGGTGGATCTCCTTCATCCCGAAGGCGCCCCGCCGTTCATGGTGCAGGGATACCGCGGCGAGCAGGAGATCGTCAGCCGGTGGGAAAAAAAGCATGGGATTCCCGTGGTCACCGCGGGCATGACCCAGGTGGAGGCGTTGAGGGCTCTGAAAGCGAAGAAGCTCTTGGGCGTCACGTACTTCGTCGGAGAGATCAACAATATCTTTGCGCGCTATTTCCAAGAGGCGGGCTTTGAGATCTTGGCGATGGAAGGAATCGCCGTCCCCTTTGAGGATGTGGGAAGGCTTTCAGGGGAGGAGGTGTACGCGCACACCAAAAAAGCCTTCGTGAAACATCCCGGCGCCGATGCCATCTACATGCTGGGTTCGGGCTGGCGCACGCTTAACATCGTACAGACTTTGGAGCAGGACTTGGGCGTCCCCGTGGTCCATGCCGTGCCCGCGCGCGTCTGGGCGGTCGAGAAGCGGCTCCGTATCCGCCAGCCGGTAAAGGGTTACGGGCGGTTGCTTGAGGAAATGCCGTAGGACGGACACGAAAAAAGAGGCGCGGCAAGAAGATCAAATTTTGACGAAGATGTCGCTTGCTTCCTCGCCGGTGAGTTGCCTGATCGTGGTGATCCGATCGCTGAATTCCTTCAACGTCCCCAGCGAGCTTGGCCCGACGTCGATCAAAATCGAATAGAGCGAAAAACCGAGCCGTTCTTTTTCCGCGCGAAACCGTTCCGCCCATTCCGCCGTCACTTCGCACTCGCCGTCGGTGATAAAGACGATGTCGCCTTTCTTGTAGCGCGCCGTGCTCAGGCACTCGAGCGCGGCATCGAGCGGTTTTTGAAAATCGGTGCCGCCGCCCGGGAAGTATTCGGCGAGATCCAGCACTTTCTCGGGCTCGATCTCGTAGCGCTCGCGCGTGTTGAGGTCGAGCACCTGCAACGGAGTGTCCGGCCCGGAAAAACAGATCGAGCGGAAGCGGCGCCGCTGGCGCCGGGCAATTTCCAGCAAGGTCAGGGTGACGGCCTTGGACCAGATCTCCTTTTCGCCCGCCATCGACGAACTCCCGTCCAGGCAGACGACCATCGGCCCTTTGCCTTTCTCTTCGATCCCCCGCAAGGAGTACTGCAGCAGCTCCTGGTCCACGAAGCGGCGCAGGAAATCCTTTCGCAGCACCGGATGGTCGAGCACCGAAAGCTCGTGCGGCAACAGATACTGTAGCGCGTTCCCGCGCTCGACCGCCAGAACCTCCTCGCTGGCCCGCTCGAAGACCTTCTTGCGGAGCGCGAGCGCGTGGAACTTCATCCGGCCGATCATGCGCGCAAGCTTCTTGAGCTTCTCGTTGCCCGCCAAGCGCTTGCCCAGCTCGAGCTTTCTTCCCGGCGGAGAGCGGTATCCCGTCCCGAGCGCCTGGCCCCACTGTTCGGCCTCCTCCGCCGCATCCTCGAGCTGCTGCGCGACTTTGATCGCTTGCGCCTGAATACGCGCGCTCGTCTGAGGCGCAAGCCGCGCCATGTCTTCCTTGAGGCGTCGGGCCTTTTGCCGGAGCAGCGCCTCGGCGCCGTCGAGCTTGCTTTCGAGCCGCTCCTTGGCCTCTTCCAGCCGCTTGCGCGCTTCGGCAGAAAGGTTTTCCTCAGGGAAGGTCTCCGCGCTCTCCAGCTCCTCCTTGCTCTCCGCGACCAGCTCTTCCTGCTTTTTGATGTCCCAGACATCCATCAGATCGCGGCGCGTGAGGGTCTTTTCCGCCTTTAAAAGCGCGACGAAGGCCTCCCCGACCAGGAGCGTGCACAGGCCCGCTTTCGCTTCATCGAGAAGCGTAAGATCGCGGAGGATACGGTAAAGCTTGCCTTGCCGGAGCGCGTCGAGAAGCATGCGGTTGTACGCGGCGCTGGCGGCGACCTCTTCGTCCCTGCGAAAAACGACGTTGTACTTGAACAGCAGGCAAAAGAGATCCTGAAGCAACGAAGCGAAGTGAGGCAGCAGGGTCGAGCCGCTCTCCTCCAGCGCCTGCAGCGAAGGGGACTCCGCGCGCAAATGCGCGTAGGCGTGGCGGTCGTAGGCGTCGCTTTCGATCCAGCAGCTTTCTTGCGGGATCGCGGGCCGACCGCCCGTGCGGCGAGCAGTTTTCTTGCGGCGCGGCGGCATTTAGAATCGCTGCAGCATCTGCTGCTGGATCTCTTCGATCTCTTCCCGGATGGCGCCCACTCTCTCCAGAGGCCGGCCGAGCTTCCTCGCCCGCTCGATGAGCTGGTCGACTTTGAGGAGAATATTGCGCAGCTTGGTGTGGACTTCGATGAGCGCTTGCGCGCGGATCTCGCTCGTTTCCCAGGGACGGAGCGCGTAATCGCGGATCTCGCGCGACTGGTAGAGCAGCTCCTTGATTTCCTCTTCGTATCCGAGAAGAAGCTCGCGGATCGTGGCGCGGACCTCCTGCTGCTCGCCCGGATCGCGCCACAGGACATTCTCCAGGAAAAACAAATCCTTCTCCGTGACCTCCTCGGCGCCGTTCAGAAACGCGTACGCCTGCAGCAATCCCAGCGACTGGCGGTAGCGCCGGTCGGACGCGACGATCTGTTTTTTGGCGAGCTCCCGGCGAATGTCGGCCATGCTGCGGTAGACCGAACCGGCGATCGGCAGCCGGCTCGCCTCGGCCTGCAGGGCGCTGAGCTCATCGAGGGTGAGCGTGGTTCGCTCCGCCGGCTTTGCGCTTTCCAGCATGCGAAGGAAACGAAAATCCTCGGCGATATAGTTGACCACGAAACGCAGGAGGAAACGATCGTAGAGCGCGACCAGCTCGTCGTCCTCGGGCAGCTCGTTGCTCGCGCCGAACAGCGTGAGCAGCGGCACCTGGGTGATCTGTTGGCCGTTGTGGAACACCCTTTCGTTGATCAGGGTGAGAATGGCGTTGAGGATCGAGGAGTTCGCTTTGAAGATCTCGTCCAAAAAAGCGATGTGCGCCTCGGGCAACTTGTGCGCGGTGACGCGGCGGTAATCGTCGTGCTGCAGCGCCTGCAGGCTCACGGCGCCGAAAAGCTCCTCGGGGGTGGAAAAGCGCGTGAGGAGCCACTGGAAGTAGTTCGCGCCCGCCACCCGGCGGCAGATCTCGTCGGCGAGCATCGATTTGGCGGTCCCGGGCGGGCCGATGATGAGAACGTGCTGGGACGCGAGGAGCGCGGAAAGGGCCCCGTCAATCAGTTCGTTGCGCTCCAGAAACGTTTGCTTTAGCTCTTCGCGAATGCGGCCTAGCTTTTCCCGCGGCGCCATCGGTGCGACTCTCGTGATAACGCTACCAAATCGGCCGCGGCCTTACAAATCATCGCAGATCCGCTCGAGCGTCATCGATTCCACGCCAATTTCGCTTGAGGCCGTTTGCCGCCTTGATATATAAAGCCGTTATTCTGCGCGATGCACAAGGGAGGGTTTGCATGAAATTTTGGCTTGCGGCTATCCTCGCGTGCGTTTTCCTTAGACCCGCCGCTTTTGCCGCGGAACCCAAGGCTTACCAGGTCACAGGGCCCGTTTTGGAGTTGAAGGACGATCTCATCGTCGTCCAGAAGGGGACGGAAAAATGGGAGATCGGGCGGGATAAGGACACCAAGGTAAAGGGCGATTTGAAGGTCGGCGCCAAAGTGACCGTTCATTATCGCATGAGGGCGACGACGATCGAGGTTAAGGACGAAGCCAAAAAGGCTTCGAAGCCCGAACCGAAGAAAGGAAACTGATGCAAGGCAAGCTGGCGCGGGCGCGAAGCGCGCGCCCGCCGGGCGGGGAGACTGCGCGCGGAATCGTCGAGGGCGTTCAAGCGCAGGGTGGAGGCCGACGCACGCGTTGGCCGGCGCTCATCGTTTGCGCGATCATTTTTTTTCCTGCCGGCGGCTGGCCGCAAACCAAACTGGACCGGATCAATATCTCCCACAGCGCGATCAGCGGCTCGCAAGCGGTCCTCTGGGTGATTCAGGACGCCGGAGTTTTCAAGAAGCATGGATTGGAAGCGCAAATCGTCTATGTCGAGGGCGGCCCGCCAAACATCGCGGCGCTCCTGGCGGGCGACGTCGACTTTACGGTTTTTGCCGGACCGTCGTCGATCGCAGCGAACCTGGGAGGCGCAGATGTCGCCGTCCTGATGAGTTTTATCAATACGATGGAGCACACGGTTTTTTCGAACCCGCAAATAAAGCGCCCGGCGGACCTGAAAGGGAAGCGGATCGGCGTCAACCGGCCCGGCTCCGCCGATGATTACGGAGCGAGGGTGGCGTTAAAGAAGTGGGGCTTGGAGCCCGACAGAGAGGTGGCGATGCTGTCGGTCGGAGGGCAGCCGTCGAGGCTGGCGGCGGTGCAATCGGGCAGGGTCGACGCGACCTTGCTGCAGCCGCCGTTCACGATCAAGGCGCGCGACGCCGGGCTTCATGAGCTGGCATCGCTGGCGGATCTCAAGCTCGATTATCTGGGGACGTGCCTGGTCACCACGCGCGCTCGCATTCAGCGAAACGAAAACCTCGTGCGCCGGTTCGTGAAAGCTTTCGTCGAGGGGATTCACTTCTACAAGACTCAAAAGGAAGCGAGCCTGCGCTCGATCGCGAAGTTCACGAAGCTCAAGGAAGCGGCGGCGCTCGAAGAGGCGTACCAGACCTACGCGCTCAAATTTATGGAGCGGGTCCCTTATCCCGCGATCAAAGGCGTGGAGGCGATCCTGGAAGACCTGGCGAAGACAAACCCCAAGGCGCGCGCCGCGGATCCCAAGAGCTTTGTCGAACCGCGCTTCCTGAAAGAACTCGAGGATTCCGGGTTCATCGCGCAGCTTTACGGAAAATCCTGAGGAGATCACCATGTCCATCGATAGCCTGCTCGCCGAAGGGCCGCTCCCGACGCCGCAGTTCTGCCGGCTGCTTATGGAGGAAGTGAAAAATCGCCACGCGCGCCTGCATCATCCGTTTTTGCTCGCGCTCTACGACGGCAAGCTCAGCCTCGACGAGCTGCGCGTGTGGGCCAGGGAAGCGTGGGGCATCTTCGCGCTCAACGTGGCGATCAACACGGCCAAGCTCGTGCGCTGTCAGCTCTCCGGCATTCACGACACCGAGATCCAGAAAAAGTTCGTCGACGTGATCATGTCGGAGGTCGGCTACGAGATGTTCGAAGGCTCGCCGCGAAAAGTCGCCGGGCATCGGGCGCTCTTTCTGCGCTTTGCCGAAAGAATCGGAATTCCCGCCGAAGAGCTTGAGCGCCGCGACCGCGAGAACGACTTTTTGCCGACCACCGTATTGGCTCGGACCGGCTGGCTCGATATCGCGCTCAGAAGCGAAAGCATCCTGGAACAGGTGGCCGCGACCAACTGCTGCAATGAGTACTCGAACCAGCTGACGGGAAAACGATTCGTCGACGCTTTCAAGCGGCATTACGGCTTGAGCGACTACGACATCGAAATGTTTGCCGAGCACGGCGTCGCCGACACCGAGCACAGCAACATCGGCTACGAACTGCTGGAGCGGTTCGCGACGACGCGCGAGGTTCAGGTGAAGGTCCTCCGAGCCTTTCGCAAGGGTTTGGGCATCTGGTGGGCGCTGACGGACGGCGTGGCGAGGGAGTGTCAGCGAATGGAGTAATGGAGCCTCGGAGTGTCTCCATGCTGCCGATCGACCGATGAATCTCCTTTCGCCGGTTAACCTGAAGCGCTGGGTCGAAGAGAATCAAAATCTCTTTTCGCCGCCGCAGAAGACCAACCGCGTGATCGTTCATTACAGCGAGTTCATCGTGATGATCCTGCGCGGGCCGAACGCGCGGCTCGATTTCCACCTCGAGCCCGGAGAGGAGTTCTTCTACCAAATCGAGGGCGATATCGAGCTTCACATCAAGCCGGAGGAGGAAAGGCGGCGGGTCGTCAGAATCCGGCAAGGCGAGATTTTCGTCTGTCCCGGGAACTTGGCCCATTCGCCGCGCCGCGGCGAAGGCACTTGGGGCCTTGTCATCGAAAGGAAGCGCAGAGCGGACGAGCAGGAACAATTTGTTTGGTTCTGCGAGCGTTGCGACGAGCTGGTGCTGCGCGAAACCGTAACCCAGGGGGACATCGCGGCGCAAGTGAGTCGTATCTATGAAAAATTCAATGCCGACGCAGGCGTGCGAACTTGCAAGGCGTGCGGCTACGTGTTTCCGACGACGCCGATGGCGGAACGGTTGGGATTTTTGCAGGGCAAGCAGTAGAGAACCCGGAGTCGTGCAGCGGGATCGTCGCTCGCGTCAGCTTCAGCAGAATCAAGTCCTCTGGATGGAGAACAGACACATCCATAGCCGAAAGTCTAAGCTTGACCGCTCGCGCAAGCGCTTCTCTCTGCCACCTTTTGTGCGCCCAGAGCACGTCCGCACCCAGGCCTATTGGCGAAGGCAGTCGGAGGCGCAAAAGGAGCGGAATAGGATCGTCGGCGTCTCCAACTCTCCAATCTACGGCGCACCTGCGGCTCTCAAAGAAGCTCTTCATTCGTTGCCTTACGGCAAGATTCCGCAACGGGCTCGGATCGCTGTGGGCCAAAAAATCTATGTCTGCAGTTGCTCGCACGGCGCCCCACGCGGCCACCGCGAGTCCTCCTATGAGACCGAACCGGATTGGAACCTGAAGGTTGGCGGAGGTGTCTAGAAGCAAGTTTTGCAGCTGACCCAAGGCTTGCTCAAAGCGCGGCTCCATTAGCGAAGTCGCTGTCCGGCATTGCGCAACGCTAAACAGAAGTCCGAAAGCGCCCCCCGAAAGGGAAAACTCAGCAGAGCAGAGGCAGAGCGCATGGGGCGCAGACCCAACCCTACAGATCAGCGCTTTTCTCTTCTCCATTGCTCCAGTACCCATTCTTCGATCTCGGCTAGATTTCCAGGCGGTAGAAGTCCCTTGGATTGTCGTAGAGGATCCAGCGCTTTTCTTGCTCGCTCAGATCCTCCCGCGCGAGAAGTTCCGGGATGTCGTGCCGGAACATGTGCGGCAGCCGCTCATGCGGGTAGTCGGAAGGCCACATGAGGCAGCGCGGATTGAATTGCCGCAGGACGTGCGGCAGAGATTTCTCCTCCACCTCACAGGTCGTCCAAACCTGTCCTGAGCGAATGTACGCGCTCGGTTTTTTCTTCAGAAGCGGCGCCTGAAAGCGATACGGTTTTTCGAATTCCTCGTCCATCCGATCCATCATGTAAGGAAGCCAGCCCGAGCCGGCCTCGAGAAACGCCACGCGGAGCCTCGGGAAGCGCTCGAACACGCCCTCAAACACCATATTGGTGAACTGAATTAAAATCGCGAAGGGGTGCTCCAGTGTGTGCACCTGGATAAATTTGTCGAAGAAATCGAACCCGAGCCCCCGGCTCGGCGCCCCATGGACGGCGAGCGGCATATCGAGCTCCTCGGCCGCGCGATAGATCGGGTCGAAATCGGAGTGGCCAAAGGCTTTGCTCAGCACGGTCACGGCCGGAAGGACGCCAGCGACCAAGCCTAGCTCGGTTTTTGCGCGCCGAAGTTCGCGCGCGGCTTCGGCCGGATCCTGAACCGGCAGGAGCGCCGCCGCTTTCAAGCGCGGCGAGCGGCGGCAGTACTTTTCGGCGACCCAGCTGTTATAAGCGCGGGCGACCGCGCATGCCCAATCCACGCTCTGGATCAGTCCCTGCGCCAGTCCAGCGGTGGGATAGAGAACGGTCGCTTGCACTCCAAGCTCATCGAGAAATTCGATCCAGCGCCGCGCGGGGACCTCCGCGTCTTTGCCAGGCACGCTCTGGCCGCGATGCCAGCCGTCGAGCGAGGGAAAAAAACTGTAGGTCTCAAAACGGGGCGCTGCGCGGTAGCGGCCTTCGAGGAACTCGTGCAGCTCGGAGTCCTTTTCCATCACGTGGCCGTCAGCATCGATGATTGGGTAGGAGGGTTTCATCCGATCTTTCCGCCGCGGTACGGCGAGGCTTTACAGCATCGCGACGCCGCCGTCGACGCAGATGGTCTGACCGGTGATGAAGTCGCTCAGAGGAGAGGCCAGAAAGAGCACGGTTCCGACCAGATCGTCGGGCATCTGGACTCGCTTTAGCGCGCGGTCGTGCACGCGCGCTTGGCGCATTTTGATGATTTCCTCGGTCGGATTTTCTTCCGAAAGAGTCGAGCCCGGCGCGATCGCGTTCACGCAGATGTTATCGTCGCCCACCTCGCGCGCGAGAGTGCGCGTGAAGCCGATGACGCCTGCTTTGGACGTCACATAGTGAATTCTTCCCGGACTGCCGGTCAAGGCCGTGCCGGACGAGATGTTGATAATCTTTCCCGACTTTTGCGCGCGCATGGCCGGCAGCACCGCGCGCGCGCAAAAAAAGAGACCTTTTAGATTGACGGCCATCACCCGGTCCCACTCTTCGGGGTCGATGGACTCAATGCCGCCGCGGTTTATGGGAATGGTGGCGAAAATCGCCGCGTTGTTGACCAGAACGTCGATCCTGCCAAAGCGGTCGAGCGTCGCCTGAGCCATTTCCTGCGCGGACTCTTCGTCGGCGACATCGGTGCGCAGAGCCAGGCTTCCCGCTCCCTCCAGCCGGTTGATCTCCGCTCCCACCTGGCGCGCGGCTAGCTGATCGATGTCGGCGACGACGACCCGCGCCCCTGACCGAGCGAAAGCAAGGCAGTAAGCCTTTCCTATTCCATGGCCGCCGCCCGTAACGATCACAACCTTATCCGTGAGTCCTTCCATGGCCGCCTCTTAAAATTGTTTCAGCGTGGAGCCGATCGGAAACGGCCTCACGATAGAGTCTCAAAGCCGGGCTGTCAAGAAACCCGAACCGCCGGACATTTTCCGGCCGTCCGCGCCTATTGACCCTCAGGGATCAATATTATAGGGAGAATTGATCCGTGGGGCCCTTCTAAGTTGCCGCCATTCCGTGATTTTTGCCAGTGAAGGTCGGATAGGTCGGTTTGAATGGCGTGAAGCTTTAGGGAAAATCGGTTGCAATCGTCTAATGAGAAGCTTGAAGAAGCTCATACAAAGGCGGAACCCAAACAACACAAGGAGGACCTTATGAGACGGATCAGGCCTTGGAATTGGGCCATGGCTTTAGCCTGGATTGCTAGTTTGGCGCTCCTGCTCTCGCGCTCGATCGCGGCGGGTCAAACGATCGACGAGGTCTACAAGCAGGCGTTGAAAGAAGACGGAGTGCTAAATTGCTACTGTTCGATCGCGCAGGTTAACGCGCAAAAGATTTTCCCCGTTTTCGAAAAGCGATTCCCGGGGATCAGGATTAATCACGTGGACGCGACGGCGGACAAGCTCGCCGTTCGCGCGATGACCGAAGCTCGCGGCGGCAGGGTGATCGCGGACGTGATCCAGGTCGGGCTGGAAAATATCGTGCCGCTCTATGAGCAGGGCCTGGTCTTGGAAAAACTTCCTCCCGAGGCGGCGGAGTATCCGGCGAATCTAAAGGGTCCGTACTGGATCGCCAACAATATCACCATCTTTGTCGGCGCATGGAATACGAACCTCGTCAAAAAGGCCGAGGAGCCGAAAGCCTTTGATGACTTTGCCGACCCGAGATGGAACGGCCGCCTGATCGCCGAGCCCAGGGACGCCGAAATCCTGATCGGGCTGATGCACAAGCACAAGAGCCTGGAAAAGGCGATTGAGATCCTCAGAAAAATCGCCCTGAACAAGGTCGAATTTCACAAAGGCCACTCGGAGCTGGCGGAGTTTCTGGTCGCCGGCCAGGGAGCCGCGTGCTTTACGTGCTATTCGCACCACTATCCTCCGCGGATAAAGCAAGGCGCGCCCGTCGGGTATTTTCTCACGGAGGGGATTGGGACGATCATTGCCCTTTCGATGGTAAAAGGCGCGCCGCACCCGAACACGGCGTTGCTCTACACCCGGTGGGCGTCCAGCGAGGAGGGCGCAAAGGTGTTTGCGATGGGCGGGCGGACGCCGGCTCACCCCAAGGTCGAGCCGACGGAGCCGATTCGTCCGAAGACGCTGTATGCGGTCGGCGCGAGCGATATTAAAGAATTTGCCAAGTACCAGAAGATCTGGAAGGACATCTTCAAGCTCCGCTAAATCGCCCGCGCGCTTGGAGTGATCGGGAGGATACGATGCGACGATCGCTGTTCGCTCTTGCTCTGGGCATTTTTTTGCTGGGCCGGCAGCTTGCCGGCGGCGAAACCCTGGAGGACGTTTACAAGAAGGCCAAGGAAGAGGGCGTTTTGAATTGTTACTGTACGCTCGCGCAGATCAACGCGCAGAAGATTTTCCCGGCGTTTGAAAAGCGCTTCCCCGGCGTCAAGATCAACCACGTGGACGCTACGGCCGATCAGCTTGCGGCGCGGGCGATCAGCGAGTCCCGCGGAGGCAAGGTGTTTGCCGATGTCTTTCAAATGGCGATGGAGAATCTCGTGCGGCTCTACGAGCAGGGGCTCGTGGAGGAAAAACTGCCGCCGGAAGCCGCCGAGTATCCGGCGAATCTGAAGGGTTCGTACTGGCTGGCAAACAACATGATCTTTTTCATCGGGGCATGGAACACCAATCTCGTGAAGAAAGAAGAAGAGCCGAAGGCTTTTGACGATTTTGCCGATCCCCGATGGAAAGGCCGGCTGATCGCGGAGCCGCGGGACGCGGAACTGCTGATCGCGTTGATGCACAAGCACAAAAGCCTCGAGAAGGCGCGCGCGATCCTGACCAAGATCGCCGCCAACAACGTGGAGTTTCACAAGGGTCACTCGCCGCTCGCTGAGCTGCTCGTCGCCGGCCAGGGAGCCGCGTGCTTCACCTGTTACTCGCACCATTTTCCCGGCCGGATAAAACAGGGCGCGCCGCTCAATTATTTTCTCACGGAAGGAGTCGGCACCACCCAACCCACGGCGCTTCCCAAAGGGGCTCCCCATCCGAACGCGGCGTGGCTGTTCATCCGCTGGGCCGCGAGCGAAGAAGGACAGCGAGTTTACGCGCTCGGCGGCAGAACTCCGGCGCATCCCAAGGTCGAGCCCACAGAGAACATCCGGCCAAAGGTGATCTACGCGATCGGCCCCGATGACATCAGGCAGTTTTCCAAGTACGAAAAGATGTGGAAAGAGATCTTCAAGCTCAGGTGACCCGTCCGGTCTCGACGATGGTGTTCCCCGTCTATTTTGGCTAATGTTCAGACAAGACTCGCAGCAAGGAGGCGTGCGTGAATAGGCAAAAGTTTGGTTTTCTTTGGAGTATCGCCGTCGGAGGCCTGATTCTTTTATGCCGGGCGCAGGCAGGCGCCCAGACGATCGATGAGGTCTACAAGCAGGCCTTGAAAGAAGGGGGCACGATCAATTTTTACGGCACTCTGGCGCAAATCAACGCCGAGAAGATCCTGCCGGTGTTCGAAAAACGATTTCCCGGGATGAAGATCAATCACGTCGACGCCACCTCCGACAAGCTGGTGGCGCGCGCGGTGGCGGAAGCGCGCGGCGGTAAAGTGCTCGGCGACGTTTTGCAGATCCCGTTGGAGAATGTCGTGCAGGTCCATCAGCAGGGACTTCTTCTCGAAAAGCCGGTGCCGGAAGCTGCGGCTTATCCGGAGGGTATGAAAGGCCCCTTTTGGACCGCTTCCGATCTCCAGTTCATCATCGCCGCGTGGAACACGAACTTGGTCAAGAAAGAGGAGGAGCCCAAAGAGTTCGACGACTTCGCGGACCCGCGATGGAAGGGACGGCTGATTGCCGAACCCAGGGACCTGGAGCTTTTGATGGGCTTGGCGAAATACAAGTTCAAGAGCGACGAGAAGGCCGTGGCCCTGCTGAAGAAGATCGCCGCCAATAATGTTGAATTTCACAAGGGTCATTCCCAGCTCGCGGAGCTGCTGGTGGCGGGGCAGGCGGCGGCGTGCATTACCTGCTACTCGCATCATTATCCGGCAAGAATCAAGAAGGGCGCGCCGCTCAACTACATGCTCACCGAGGGAATCGCCTCCATCAATGCGACGGCGGTTTTCAAAAACGCTCCCCATCCCAATTCGGCGCTGTTGTTTGCTCGCTGGGTCGCGAGCCTGGAGGGACAAAAAGTCATGGCGATGGGCGGGCGCACGCCGGCGCATCCCAAGGTGGAGCCTGTCGAGAAGACGCGCACCGAGAAAATCTATCCGATCAGCGCCGCGGACATCAAGGAGTACCCGAAGTACGAAAAGATGTGGAAGGAAATTTTCAAGTTGCGTTAGCGGGCGCGCGTTCTCCGTCCGCGCCCCCGCCCAGAAGGGAAACCGTTCAAATCCCGGCACCGTCATCGAGGAGGTAGGCCATGAAAGCGCGGTTGCGAGCGTCTCTTGTCGCGAGGCTTGTGCTCGGGTTGTCGTCGGGTTTGTGCTTTGCGCCGGCGGGTGCCCAGACCATCGACGAGGTGTACAAACAGGCCTTGAAGGAGGGCGGCACGCTCAATTTTTACGGCACGCTGGCGCAGGTGAACGCGTCCAGAATTCTTCCGGTGTTCGAGAAGCGATTCCCTGGAATCAAAGTGAACCATGTCGACGCCACTGCCGATAAGCTCGCCGCCCGCGCCATTGCCGAAGCGCGCGGCGGCAGAACGATTGGCGATATTTTTCAGGGGTCGATCGAGAACGTCATGCAAATTTACGAGCAGAAGCTCGTCCTGGAGAAGCTTCCGCCCGAGGCGGCCGACTATCCGGCCAGTCTCAAGGGGTCGTACTGGCTGGCGACCGATATGATCTTTTTTATCGGCGCGTGGAATACCAACCTCGTGAAAAAGGGCGACGAGCCCAAGGGCTTTGAAGATTTCGCCGATCCCAAGTGGAAGGGAAAGCTCATGGGCGAGCCTCGCGACGTGGAAGTCCTCATCGGGCTGGCGCGGCACAAATACAAAGACGACGAGAAGGCGATCGCGCTCTTGCGGAAAATCGCCGCCAACAACGTGGAATTTCACAGGGGCCATTCGGATCTGGCCGAGCTTCTCGTCGCCGGTCAGGGCGCCGCCTGTTTCACGTGCTACTCGCATCACTTCCCGCCCAGGATCAAAAAAGGCGCGCCGGTCAATTACTTCCTCACCGAAGGCGTGGCCACCATCCAGGCAACCGCGGCCTTCAAAGACGCGCCCCACCCGAACACCGCATGGCTCTTCTTCCGCTGGGTCGCAAGCGAGGAGGGACAGAAGGCCTATGCCGAAGGCGGGCGAACGGCGGCCCATCCGCGCGTGCAACCGGTGGAAAAGACCAGGCCCGAGAAGATTTACGCTCTGGGAACGGCTGATCTAAAAGAATGGTCCCGGTACGAAAAGATTTGGAAGGAAATCTTTAAGCTGCGGTAACGAACCAGACCCACCCCGTCGCCGGGGACGTTTGTCGGGCGAGGAAGCTTTATGTCCACGATTGCGCTGACGAGAACCATGAGAGAGGCCGTGCCCCGACTGCGCGACCCCGCCTTGCTCGTGCCGCTGGTGGGAGCCGCGGTGCTCGCGTATCTCGCCGTGATGCCGCTTTTCATGCTCTTTCTCGGCAGCTTTCAGGCTGAAGTCGCGCCGCGGGAATTCGTCTTCACGCTCAAAAACTACCAGGCCGCGTACGCCAGCGAGTACACGTACTCCACGTTCGTGAACTCGCTGATCTTCGCCGCGGGTTCGTCCGCTTTGACTCTCATTCTGGCAGCGATCCTGGCGTGGCTCGTAGAGCGCACGAACACGCCGATGCGCGTGATCTTTGTCCCCATCGCCGTGATCCCTTTGATCTTGCCCGGCGTGCTGGAATCGATTGCGTGGATTTTTCTTCTGAGCCCGAAGTTCGGCTACGTGAACGTGGCGCTCATGTACCTGTTCGGCTGGGATTCGCCGCCGTTTAATGTTTTTAGCTTGCCGGGCATGATCTGGGTGCACTCGGTCGGTCAGGTGCCGCTTGCGTTCCTCATGATGGTCGCAGCTTTCAAGTCGATGGACCCGGCGCTGGAAGAATCCGCCATGATGTCCGGGGCCAACACCTGGCAGACGCTCCGCCGGGTCACGCTGCGCTTGCTGATGCCGACGACGGCTTCCGTGCTTTTGATTCTTTTTGTGCGCACGTTGGAGTCCTTCGAGACGCCGGCGCTCATCGGGATTCCGGCGCGCATCTACGTTTATACCAGCGAGATCTATCTCGCCTTTAACGAATACCCTCCCGACTACGGCCGCGGCGCGGCGCTCGCGGTCGGCCTTCTCCTGCTGAGCGCGCTCGGAGTGTGGCTTTATACGAGGTCGACGCGCGAGGGCAAGCGATTCCAAACGGTTACGGGCAAGGCCTTCAGGCCGCGTCAGTTCGATCTCGGTCCCTGGCGCTGGGTCGGGTTCGCTTTTCTCGTGATCTACTTTGTCGGCGTCGTGCTGCTGCCGTTTTTGGTCATGGTCTGGGCGTCGTTTCTGCCGTTTTTCGCAACCCCGAGCTGGGACGCGCTGCAAAAGCTGAGCTTGGACAATTACCGCTACTTGTGGAGTTTCCGGCCCTTCTGGGATGCGATGTGGAACAGCATCATTCTTGCGTTCCTCACCGCGACGGTCGGCATGGTGCTCACCTCCATCATCGCCTGGATCGTTTACAAAAGCCGGCTTCCGGGTTCCTGGATGTTGGATTTTCTCGCCTTCGTTCCGATCACCATACCCGGCATCGTGCTCGGCATGGCGCTGATCCTTTTCTATGTTGC
Organism: Candidatus Acidiferrales bacterium; assembly: GCA_035559995.1. GTDB lineage: Bacteria > Desulfobacterota > Binatia > UBA9968 > UBA9968 > DATMAM01. The sequence goes on along the minus strand of DATMAM010000031.1, from coordinate 81,087 downwards.
CTTCCCGCTTCCCATCTACGGGACGATATGGGTTTTGCTCATCGCCTACGTGACGAGGTATATTCCGTACGGCATGCGCGCTTCCTCGGGATCGATTCTACAAATCCATAGCGAATTGGAAGAGGCCGCGGCGGCGTCCGGCGCGTCGTGGTGGGAGACGTTCAAGCGCGTGACGCTGCCCTTGCTGAGGCCCGGCTTTGTCGCGGGCTGGATCTACATCTGCATCGTCTCGTTCCGCGAGTTCTCGACCTCGGTGCTTCTCGCGACCGGGGAGAGCCGGGTGCTATCGATTCTCCTCTTTAACATGTTCGAGCAGGGACAGGTCACGATCGTCGCCGCCATCGGGATTTTGATGATTCTGACGCTGCTGCTGATCGTGACGGTTTTTTACAAGGTCTCCGGCCGGGTCGGGATCCAGACCTGACGGAACGGGAGCAGGCCTTGATCCAGATTCGAGGACTCGTCAAGACGTTTTCGGACCGCCGCTCGAGCGCGGTGCGGGCTGTCGACAGCATCTCTTTCGACGTCGAAGAGGGCCGGTTTTACACGCTGCTCGGGCCTTCCGGGTGCGGCAAGACCACGACCTTGCGATGCATCGCGGGGCTGGAGAAGCCCGACGCGGGCGAAATCGAAGTTGCCGGACAGAAGGTTTTTTCTTCCTTGACCGGCGCCTTCGTGCCGGCGTATCGGCGGCCGATCGGGATGGTGTTCCAGAGTTACGCGATCTGGCCGCATCTGACGGTTTTTGAGAATGTCGCCTTTCCTTTGCGGGTCGGCAAACAGAAGCTCAGTAACGAGCAGATCCGGCAAAAAGTCCGCAGCGCGCTCGAGCAGGTGGAGTTGGGGCAGCTCGAGGAGCGCATGGCAACCCAGCTCTCCGGCGGGCAGCAGCAGCGGCTCGCGCTCGCGCGGGCCCTGGTGCGGGAGCCGAAGGTGCTCCTTTTGGACGAGCCGCTGAGCAACCTCGACGCCAAGCTCCGCGAGAGGATGCGCGTCGAGCTCAGAGAGCTGCAGCGGCGGCTGCGGATCACGACGCTTTACGTGACCCACGATCAGATCGAGGCGCTGTCGATGTCGAACGTGATCGCGGTCATGAGCGCCGGAGTCATCGTGCAGGAAGGAGCGCCGCGCGACATTTACCTTCATCCCAAAACCCAGTTCGTCGCGCAGTTCATCGGCTCGACGAACCAGCTGTTCGGGAAGCTCGAAAAACTGCAGGGCGAAGGCCTCGGCCTGGTACGCACCGAAGTCGGCGAGATCAGCTGCGGCGTCATGAACGAGCTCGGGCCGGGAGCGGCCGTCGTCGTCGTCATTCGTCCGGAAAGCGTCGTCGTCCACAGAACGCGCCCCGCCGATCGGCGAAACCTGATCGAGGGAAAGGTCGCGACAGCCATGTTCCTGGGCGAATACCTCGACTGCACGATCGACCTGGGCAAGGCTGTTCTGCAGACGCACCAGCCCCATGCGCTCGATCTGCGGCGCGGTGAGACCGTTTGGGTCGAGCTACCGCCGTCGGATTGCCTGGCGCTCCATGCGGAGCGCGCCGACGGCTCGGCGCCGAGGCTCGCGGACGAATAGCGGCCGCCGGCGCCGGCCTTGCCGAGCCGTCCGCTTTCACCTGCCGCAGGGATCAAGCTTTGGAGCGCGCCGGTACGCCACGGCAGGAAATTTCCGCCGGCTCCATGATAGTCGCTGTCATCCTTTCCGCGGGCGAATCGAGTCGGATGGGAAGCCCCAAGGCGCTTCTCCGGGTCGACGGCCAAACCTTTATCGAGAGGATCATCGGTACGCTCCGACAGACGGCGGTCGACAAAACGCTGGTCGTTCTCGGCCGCCACGCCGACGAGATTCGCGCCGCGATCGCCTGCCTGCCCGTCGACATCGTCGTCAACGAGGACTACAAGAAGGGGCAGCTTTCGTCCCTGCAGGCTGCGATCCGCAGCCTCGCTGGCGCTCCGGTGGAGGCGATCATCGTTCATCTCGTCGACCATCCGTTCGTCAAGCCCGAGATCGTGGGCGAGATGGTCCGGCGCTTCCGCGAGTCGGGCAAGCTGATCGTGGTCCCCACGCACCGCGGCCGGCGCGGGCATCCGGTGCTCTTCTCGAGCCGCCTTTTTCCGGAACTGCTCGCCGCGCCGCTGGATCTCGGCGCCAAACCGGTGGTGCGCGCTCATCGGGCGGATATGTTGGAGATCGAGACCGCCGACGCGGGCGTGCTGATCGATATCGACACGCCGGAAGAGTATCGGCGGCATGTGGGAGGGATTGATGGCGAAGGTTAAACTCACGCTGGCGTGCGGCGATTACGATCTGTTGCGGCCGTTGATCGAGGGAGTCGTGCAGCCGGCCGGCGTTGAGCTGAACGTCTTGACCATGGCCTCGCCGGAAAGGCACGGCCGGATGCTGCGCCACGAAGAGTTCGACGTGTGCGAGCTTTCCCTGGTGGCTTACCTCCTCTGCTGGGAGCGGAAGAAACCCTATAGCGCGATCCCGGTGTTTCCGCACCGGCGGTTCCGGCACGGGTACATGGTCAAGCGGACCGGCTGTGGCATCGAAAAGCCGTCGGATCTCAACGGCAAGCGCGTCGGCCTGGACACACTGCAGAATTCGGCGGGTTTATGGATGCGCGGGATTCTCCAGGACCATTACGGTGTGGAGCTGAGATCGATCGAGTGGTGGTGCCAGGAGGAAGAGGATATCCCGTTCGAGCCCGCGCCCTGGATGAACGTCCGTCGTGTTCCCAGGGGAAAGAACATCGATCGGATGCTCGAAGACGGCGAACTGGAAGGCGCGCTCTACCCCGAAACCTTGCCGTCGATCCGCAAGGGATCGCCCAGGGTCGCGCTGCTGTTTCCCGATCCCAAGTCGGCCGAGATCGAGTACTACCGAAAGAGCGGGATTTTCCCGATCATGCACACGGTCGTCGTAAAGAATCACATTCTCGAGAGGCACCCGTGGCTGGCGGTGAATTTGATGCAGGCTTTCCAGAAGGCCAAAGAGCTGTGCTACTTGCGCATGAAGGATCCGCGCAGCTTCGCTCTGGTCTGGGTGCAGGCGTTGCTCCAGGAACAGGAAGCGATTTTCGGTCCCGATCCGTGGCCGTACGGCCTTAACGCGAACAGGGCCGCGCTCGAGGCGGTCGTGCGCTACGAGCACGAGCAAGGCATGATCGGAACGCGCCCCAAGATCGAAGAGCTATTTTTTCCCGCAAGTCTCCAAGAGATCCAGCACTATCTATGAGACTCATCCTGCGATGGCTGATCAATGCGGTCACGCTTTTGCTGATCGCTCATCTGTTCGCTTCGATTGAGGTCGCGGGATTCGGCGCCGCGCTCATCGCCGCCCTGATCTTGGGGCTCGTCAACGCGGTGATCCGTCCCGTTCTCCTGATCGCGACCTTGCCGATCAATATTCTCACGCTCGGGCTGTTTACGTTTGTCATTAACGCGCTTCTTTTCTGGCTCGTGGCGTCGTTCGTCGAGGGGTTTGAGGTCGGCGGCTTCTGGTCCGCGTTTTTCGGCGCGCTCGCGTTCAGCATCATATCGGCATTGCTGAGCCTGCTCATTCCCGGCGATTGATCGCTTTTGACGGCAAAACGGCCGCGCCTGTGTCATGGTGGTGCGGACAAGGCTTGCGAAAGGACTGAACGATGACCAACGAGCCGAAGACCAGAAATCCCACAGTTTTGATGACCACGTCGAAGGGCGACATCCGCATCGAACTTTTTGCCGACCGGGCGCCGATTACGGTTAAAAATTTCCTTAGCTACGTGGGCGAGAAGTTCTATGACGGGCTAATTTTTCATCGCGTGATACCGGGGTTTATGATCCAGGGAGGGGGTTTTGACGCGGCGATGCGGCAGAAGTCCACCCATTCCCCGATCAAAAACGAAGCGACCAACGGCTTAAAGAACAAGCGGGGCACCATCGCGATGGCGCGCACGGCCGTCGTCGACAGCGCGACCGCGCAATTTTTTATCAACGTAAACGACAACGATTTTCTCGATCATCGGGACGCGTCGGCCGAAGGATACGGCTACGCGGTTTTCGGCCGGGTCATCGAGGGTCTCGACGTCGTGCGACAAATCGAGACCGTAAGAACGACCAGCCGCGGCTTTCATCGGGACGTTCCCGTCGAGGCCGTCGTGATTCATTCCGTGCGCCTGGAGCCGCTCGCGTAGAGCGGCCGGCGAATTCCGCGTTCTGACGCGCGTCGCGATCCGGACCCACGCCCAGCCGGCCGGCTTCATTTGACACAGCCGCTTGAGTTGGCTACCCTCGGCGCTGGATTTGGCGTCGCAGCGGCCGCTTCCGAGGGTCGTGGCATGAACATGGAATGGTGGGTTTGGCTCTTACTCGGCTTGTTTCTTTTTCTGGGCGAGCTGGTGACGCCGGGCGGGTTTTACATCATTTTCTTCGGCGTCGGCGCGATCGTCGTGGGGATTCTGGCGGGCTTCGGGCTGGCAGGGCCGCTGTGGTTTCAGTGGATCTTGTTCACCGCGATCTCTCTCGTCGCTCTCTGGCTCTTTCGCGATCGCCTTGTGGAAATGACCCAGGCGCCGCCGCGCGGCGATGTCGATAGCCTCATAGGCGAGACCGCTATCGTTCTGGAAGAAATCCCGGCCGGGGCTATCGGTAAGGCCGAGATGCGCGGCGCCGCGTGGAGCGCGAGAAACATCGGCGGGAGGCCACTGGCGCGGGGCGAGCGGTGCAAAGTAGAGCGCGTGGAAGGATTGACGCTCTGGGTGAGCGCGGCTTGAGAGCGAAAGCGGAGGTTCAAATATGACTGGCGGATTGATCGTTGTTCTGGTGCTCGCCGTTTTGGCGCTCATCGTCGTTGCCAAAACGGCTGTCGTGGTCCCGCAACAGAGCGCCTATGTCGTCGAACGGTTAGGTAGGTACGCGGGCACGCTGGGGGCGGGTTTTCACCTCATGGTGCCGTTTCTGGACGTGGTGCGCTACAAACACTCGCTCAAGGAACAGGCGATCGACATACCGCCGCAGGTATGCATCACCAAAGACAATGTTCAGGTGTCGGTTGACGGCGTGCTGTATTTAAAAGTGCTGAATCCCGAACGCGCGTCTTACGGCATCGCGGACTATATCTTTGGCATCTCGCAGCTCGCGCAGACAACCCTGCGGAGCGAGTTCGGCAAAATCGAGCTGGATCGCACTTTCGAGGAGCGGACCAACATCAACACCCAGGTGGTTAGCGAACTCGACAAGGCATCGGAGCCCTGGGGCATCAAAGTGATGCGCTACGAGATCAAGAATATCACCCCACCGCAAGACGTCCTGGCCGCGATGGAAAAGCAGATGCGCGCCGAGCGCGAAAAGCGCGCGCTGGTGTTGACGTCGGAAGGTCAACGCGACGCCGTCATCAACAACGCCGAGGGAGAAAAGCAGCAGGTGATCAAGGCGTCCGAGGCCAAAAAGCAGCAGCAGATCAACGAGGCCGAAGGGCAAGCAGCGGCGATTCTCGCGATTGCCAGCGCAACTGCCGAAGGAATTCGCAGGGTCGCGGAAGCGATCCAGACGGCGGGCGGCCAAGAGGCGGTGCAGCTTCGCGTCGCGGAGCAATATCTCTCGCAGTTCGGCGAGCTTGCAAAGGCCGGCAACACGCTGATCCTCCCCGCTAACCTGAGCGACATCGGCTCGATGATCGCTCTTGCGACGAGCATCTTCAATCGCACCGCGGCTCCCTCCGTTGCCGCGCCCCTGACGAGATAATCGGAGGGACGCCAGCCTCTCGAGGGCAGGTCCCCCGTGCCTGCCGGCGCCGGCGTTGGCGGCGCCCGCAAGTTTCTCGTGACAACCGGTTTGCTTGTGTCCGCGACCGACGACCAGCTGCGAGGCGTGCTCGCCCATGAAGTCGCGCACGACGACCTCGGTCACGTCGCGCGCGCGCTCAGGTATTGGGCGCCGGTCTCCGGATCGGCGTGTCGATTCTCGGTCAGGTCCTCGCGGGGAGAGGTTACAGCCGCTCCGAAGAGTAGGAGGGGACCGCCACGGCGTCGAAATCCTCCGCCGCGCGGGTTATCGAAAAGAAGTCATGATTGAGGCGCTAGAGTGGATACTGCAAGCCGGCGGCGGCGGAGGTGGTTTTCTGTCGACGCATCCGGCTACTGCGGATCGGATTCAGGCGATTCGCGAGCTGCCTTAGGGTCGAACAAATGGAACTCCTCGACCGACGCCCCTTTGAGTCCCAGCTCCGTCATCGCGGCGACATCGAATAGCTCTTCCGCCTTGCGCACCTCGGCCAAGTTCGCCTTCGTCGCGGGATGCGCGGGCACAAAAAGCTGGCAACAATCCTGATCGGGAATCGTCGAGATCTCGAACGTTTCGATCGCGCGCGCTTGATCGACGATTTCCTGTTTGTCCATGCCCACAAGGGGCCTGAGAACCGGTAGCGCGGTGGCCTCGCCAATGACCGCCAGGTTCTCGAGAGTTTGCGACGCGACCTGCGCGAGGCTTTCTCCGGTGACGAGCGCCTGGGCGCGCTCGCGGCGCGCGATCCCTTCGGCGATGCGGAGCATCATGCGGCGGTAGAGCACGACGCGCAGCGGGCGGAGCACCGCGGCGACAATCTGCCGCTGGATTTCGCCGAACGGAACGAGATAGAGCCGCGCCGAAAATTGGTGGCGCACCAGCAGCCTGACGAGCGCCCGCACTTTGTCCTGGGATGTCCGATCGAGGTACGGCGCGCCGTGAAAGTGGACGAACGCGACGCGGCAGCCCCGCTGCATCATCCGATAGGCGGCGACCGGGGAATCGATGCCGCCGGAAATCAACGCGAGGACCTTGCCGGTGACGCCGACGGGAAGCCCGCCCGGTCCTTGAATCCGGTTCAAGGCGAAAAACGCCTCGTGCGGAAGAATTTCGACCTCAATGGTCAACTCCGGCGCCTCGAGATCCACGCGCATCCCCGTTTTCGCCTTGACCGCGGCGCCAAGCGACCGATTGATTTCCGGAGAAGTCATCGGGAAGCTCTTGTCCGCCCGTTTGGCGGCGACGCGAAAGGAGCCAAAACGTGCGCCATCCAGCGAGTCGAGAATCCTCGCTTTCAGGGCTTCGAGGTCCGGCGCCGTTCGCTCGGCGAACGAGAAGTTGGCGATGCCGAAGACGGACCGTAAACAGCGCGCGACCTCCGCCTCGTCGGGCTCCCGGTCAAACAAAACGGCAAGGCGCCCCGGCAATGTTTTGATTTCCGCCACGCCGAGGCCGCGCAGGGCGAGCGCGACGTTTTGCTTGAGCCGTCTCAGGAAGTACGGCCGGTTGCCTTTTTTGAGCGCGATCTCGTGATAGCGGACCAGAACGCACCGCATGGCGAAAAAATACCATATCGCGCCGGGGGTCGTAAGGGAAAGCGAGAAGTTGGAAAAGCTCCCGCGGGACTCTGGCAAGAAAAATTTTGGCGACTTTCCGGCCGTGAACGCCGATTACGGCATGCAAAAAAGTCCAAACGGGACCGCGCCCGAACACGGCTCGTCGCAGCTGAAGCTTACGCGCGGGCGGTCGAATGTGCTATACCGTCGATGGAGGACGCCTATGGAAAATTTTAAGAAACTCGCGGACGTCGCGCAGTTTGCGCCGGACAAGATGAGAAAAAACGGCATCTTTGAAACGAGCCGCATGTTTTGCGACCTGTACTGCTTTGAGCCCGGGCAGGCCCAGGCGCCGCACACGCACGAGGGATCCGATAAGATCTATTACGTCGTGCAGGGAAAAGGGCGTTTTCAAATTGGCGACGCGGAAAAGGAGCTGAGTACGAACGAGATCGCGATAGCCCTCTCCGGTCAAAGGCACGGCGTCGCCAACCCCGGCCCGGAACGATTGATGCTGCTCGTTTTCATGGCGCCGAAGCCGGCGCATTGAGGCACTATGCAAGCTCCGAATCTCGACGAGCTCCTCAAGGCTAACGAGTCGTTTTACCGCGCTTTCCAGGACCTGGATATCCGCCAAATGGAGGCGGTGTGGCGAAGGGCGGCTTATATCCAGTGCTTTCATCCCGGCTGGGGATTGCTGCGCGGCTGGGAAGCCGTCATGTCGAGCTGGAGACGGATCTTTGAGAACGCGCAGGGCATCAATATTGTTTTGACCGAGGTGCACGCCGAGATAAGAGGAACGGTGGGTTGGGTCACCCAGTACGAGAATCTCACCAGCGAGATCGACGGGGAGAGGTCGTACGGCGTGGTATTGGCGACGAATCTGTTCGAGAAAGATTCCGCGCGCTGGTTCATGATTCACCATCATGGCTCCACGGTCGTAAATCCGCCGGTCCCGCCGGGAAGCCGGACCGTGCATTAGAACGACCGCCGAACCTTATGAAGCCTTTTACCGGGAAGGTCGCGATCGTCACGGGCGCGAGCAGGGGAATCGGCCGGGCGATCGCGCGTGAGCTCAGCGCCGGCGGTTGCCGCGTGAGCCTGGCGGCGCGGAGCGAGGACCGGCTGAGCGAGGCAAAGACGGAGATCGAAGCGGCAGGAGGGGAATGTCTGGCCGTTCCCACGGACCTAACGCGCGACGGCGATGCGCGGCGCCTGGTCGAAGCGACCTTGGGCCGCTGGGGGACGATCGATTATCTCGTGAACAACGCCGGATGGGGGAAAAAGGCGCCGCTTATCAAGGCGCGCGTGGAGGATTGGGACGAAACCTTCCGCGTCAATTTGCGCGCGCCGATGCTCCTGGCCCAGCTGGTTTTGCCTACGATGATCGCAAAGGGGGCTGGAGCCATCGTCAACATCGGCTCGATCTCCGGGAAAACGGGCCAGGCGAATGTCGCCGCCTATTCTGCTTCGAAGTTTGGCTTGATCGGCTTTACGGAATCGCTCTTTGAGGAGGTGAGGGAATACGGCATCAAGGTGTGCGCGATTCATCCCGGCTACGTCGACACGCCCTTGATCCCCCAGAGCGCGCCGTTGAACCGCCAGAAGATGATCCGCCCCGAGGACGTCGCGCGAGCGGTCGTGTTTGTCCTCACAAGCTCGCCGACCTGCTGCCCCACCGATATTACGATCCGCCCGCAGAAAAGCCCGTACTTATAAATAAGAAAGGACGGCGCAGGGCGCGACTTCCGCGCCTGAGCGAGGTCGAGGCATCGCGCCGACGCCGACGACTCGCAAGCGGCCCTTCCCATGCGATCGCGCGCGCGCAAGAAGACCAAAAAAGCGAAAGGCCGATTTTGAATCGGCCTTTCGCGGTTGGGATGTGCGCTTCGCTATAGCTAAGCTAAGCGGCGTGCGCGGCGCGCACGGCGCAGAACTCTTCGTAGTCGATCAGGTCGTGGATGGTTGGCTTTTCGCCGCACAGCGGGCAGGCCGGGTCGGCCTGCAGCTTCAAATTGGTGATCTCCATCCCGAGCGTGTTGAAGCACAACAGCCGCCCGACCAGCGACTCACCCTTGCCGATGATCAGCTTGATCGTTTCCAGAGCCTGAATCACGCCGATCAGTCCGGGCAGCACGCCGAGCACTCCCGCTTCCTGACAGCTTGGAGCCATGTCCGGCGGAGGCGGCTCGGGGTACAGGCAGCGGTAGCACGGGCCTTTTCCTGGATAGAAAACGGTAGCCTGGCCTTCGAATTGGAAGATGCTGCCATGGACGTTGGGCTTTTTCGCGAAGAAGCAGGCGTCGTTGACCAGATAGCGCGTCGGAAAATTGTCGCAGCCGTCTACCACGATATCGTAGTCTTTGATAATGCCCATGATGTTCTGCGACGTAAGCTTCTCCTGATAACCAATCACGCGGACGTCGGGATTAAGCGCGTTGATCGTTTTTTTCGCCGATTCGGTCTTCGGCATGCCCAGGCGATCGTTCGCGTGCAGGATTTGCCGCTGCAAGTTGGAAAGATCAACCACATCGTTGTCCACGATGCCTAGCGTCCCTACGCCGGCAGCGGCAAGATAGTACGCGGCAGGCGAGCCCAGACCACCGGCGCCGACCAGAAGCACCTTGGCATCGAGCAGCTTGGCTTGTCCCTCCTCGCCGACCTCCGGCAGGAGAAAATGGCGGCTGTAGCGCGTGGCTTGCTCCTGGGTGAATTGTCGATCCTGAACCCATTTGTAACCGGCTGTTTTCCACGCCGTGTAGCCGCCGGCCATCGAGATGACGTTTTGATACCCCATCTCTTTCATCGCCTTGGCGGCCAGCAGCGAGCGCACGCCGCCGGCGCAATAGGCGATGATAGGGGCGGACTTGTCGGGAACAGCCGATTCCACGCGGATTTCGAGAAAGCCGCGCGGTAGCGAAAGGGCGCCTTCCAGATGGCCCTCGCGGTACTCCTCTCTCTCCCGCACGTCGAGAAGAATGTGCTTTCCATCCTTCTGAAGAAGATCGTTCACCTCGGCAGGGGAGAGCTCTTTAACTTCCCGCCTCGCCTCCTCCATAATCTCTTTGAACGTTTTCGCCATGCTTCCTCCTCGGCGAACGCGAGGGTTTTTTCGATCCCGTCGCGCTCAACCACCCTTGTTTATAGACCGGACCGGCGAAAGTCAAGTTTTCCGACAAGATGACTCAAAAATAAAGCTTTTTCGCCGGTCACGGGCTCACCCAGATCCCGTTATGAACGTATTTCACTTCCGGGATCGTCTTGGCCGCGAGCTCCGCCTGCTCCCGCTCGTCGGCGGTGCGAACGTTTCCTCTAAGATACGCGGTGTCGCCGATAAAGCTCACGGTGACGTTAGGAACACCGCGCCTGACGATCTCCTCGCGAATCTGTAGTTCGGTTTCCTTCCACTTCTGCTCCATCCTTTCCGGCGATCGCGGCTGCGTTCCCGGATCGGTCATGAGCATGGCGTCATCCCGCCTGACGTAGACGGTCGCGTTTCTGGTGCGCGAGCGGACGATGAGCCAGTCGCCGTCCGAGCCGACGACGTTTAATCTCGTCCCGACTCGAAGCCGATCCACGACCGAGGCCGAATCCCTGGGCTGGTCGAGCGCCAAAGTGGGACGGATAGTTTCGTAATGGCCGGCCGCCGCGGGTTTGATGGGAGGCGGCCGATTTGCGATCGGCTCCGGCCCGGCGGGAGCCGGTGGAAGCGCCGTGTCGGCCATTGCCGCGGGATCACTTTTGGAGAGGGGAGGCGTCTCGGGGGAAACTTGGCCGGCAGGCTTGGGCTCGGCGGCCGTCGTTTCCGCATCTTGAGCCGGCTCTACGACCGGGCTGCTTGGGGCCGAAGAAACGGCGGGCTCGCTTTCGGGAGGAGCGGTCTCCTGCCAGTAGGGCGTCGAAGGAAATGTCGGCGTTAGATACATGTAAACTTCGTGCCCGATAAAGACCACGAGGAGCGCGAGCGCAGCGCCGCCCGCGACCCTGAGCAGCCAGCTCACGACCCCCGGGCGCTTGCGGCCGACCCGCTCATCGGCCGCCGGCCGCGCGCGGCGCGCTTCCGGTAGACTCAACTCTTCGCCCTCCAGCTCGCTAGGTCCCGAGCCGCGGGGCTCGTCAAACGACCATTCCGCCTCGCGGGTCAGCGTGATTACGTCGTCCGCTTTTGGGTTTAGCTCGGGCTCGTTCGCTGAAAGGACGAGAGGATCATCGAGCAGGTCCGGGCCGCTAGCCGTGGATGGCAAAGAGGGCTCGATCCACGTGTGGCGAAAAGTGGCCTCAGCCCCGCTCGGCAACAGCGTCATCAGCCATTCGGCGAACGCATGGCGGTCCAGGTTTTCCTCCGCCGAACGCGGCAACGCGCTTTGCCACGCATCAGAGACGCTGACCAGCGCGATGGCGCCGCGGGCCGCGGTGCCGACGGGGACGTCCTGGATTCCCGCAAACGTGTACCCGTCAGGAAAAACCAAAATTGACTGCACGTAGGGATTTTTGATTTTCCGCGCGTGCAGAAAACCGTCGAGTTGGGGCAAAAACGCGTGCAGCGCGCTTTTGGCCGCTTCAAACGGCGACCGCTCGCCGATCCTTTCGACGCGCCTGTCGGTTGTTTCCAGCCACCATTCCTTCGCCGCCGGGCTTCCGTGCACGATCCCGGCCGATACGCCCGGCGCCGCAAACGCGTGCGCGAGCACGATGTGAGTGGGTGAGACGATCAAGACGCTGATCCGCTGGCTCGGCGACCGCGCCGCATGAAGGGTCATTCCCACGCCGTACCAGGGGCGCATTTGAGGCTCGAGGGCTCCAAACCGCCGCAGCAGCTCGTCGTGCAGCGACTTTTCCACTTCGGTCGGCGGACTACCCACGTAGGGCTTAAAAGCATCGCTGGCGGGCATCGCTCTGTTTCTCCTTGGGCCGGCAAGACGCGAGTCGGAGGCCGGCCCGGCTCAGTCATTTTCGCCGGCAAGAACCGGCTCGTTTTTCACCAGTTTATCATAAAGACGCGCATATTGGGCAGCCGAGTTCTCCCAGGAGAAATTCGCCCGCATGGCGTTTTTCACGAGCTGGTTCCAGGCCCTGCGATTGGTGTAGACGGCGAGCGCTCTCTTGACGGCTTCGAGAAGAGCCGGTCCGGAATAGACGGGGAACTTGATTCCGGTTCCGCGCATCGTGAGCGGGTCAAAATCCTCGATGGTGTCGTCCAGGCCGCCGGTCGCGCGCACGATCGGGATCGTGCCATATTTCATGCTGTACATTTGGTTCAGGCCGCAAGGCTCAAACTTGGACGGCATGAGAAAGAGGTCGGCGCCCGCCTCGATCTTGTGGGCGAGCCTGTTGTCGAACGCGGTGCGCACGGCGAGCCGCCCGCTATATTTGGGAGCAAGCTCCGTCAGCGCCGTCTCGTACTTTTGCTCCCCGGTGCCCAACACAATGAGTTGGAGATCATAACGCAGGATGTCCTCGACGACTTCGAGAAAGATATCGAGACCCTTTTGCTCCACCAGCCGAGACACCATCGCAAGCAGCGGCACCGAAGAACGTCGGGGGAGGCCGAAGATCTGCTGCAGCTCGGCTTTGCACGAGCGCTTGCCGTAGAGCTTTTCAGGCCCGTAGTTTTTCTTGATGTGGGGATCGAGAGACGGGTTCCATTCCCGGTAATCGACGCCGTTGAGTATGCCGACGAGATCGGCGCGGCGCGACCGGATAACGCCGTCGAGGCCGCAGCCGTATTCCGGCGTCGTGATCTCGCGCGCGTAACGCCTGCTCACAGTTGTCAGCGCGTCCGCGAAGACAATCCCTCCCTTGAGGAGATTGATGTTGCCGTAAAATTCCAGATACGAAATGCTGAAGTAAAAGTAAGGGAGATCGAGAATGCTCCACGACGACGGCGGAAAAATTCCCTGGTACGCCAGGTTGTGGATCGTGAGGACGTCTTTGACGTCGCGCAGCTCGGGATAGAGATGCTTTTGCGCTTTACGGAACACGGGGACCAATGCCGCCTGCCAGTCGTGACAATGGAGAACATCCCAGCGACCGATCTTCGGCGCCAGGTCGAGCGCCGCGCGCGTGAAAAAGGCAAACCGCTCGACGTTGTCCGGGTAGTCTCCGTCCGCGGTACCGTAGAGCCCGGGCCGGTCGAAATAATCCGCGCCGCCCACCAGGTAAACCGCCAGGCCTTCCGCCAGCATCGTCTTGAAGACGCGCGCGGGAACAAGGCGCCCTGCAATCCTGCCGCTACAGTCGATTTTTGTTTCCTGAACGCCGTCGGCGTTTTTTAGGGCGCTCCGGTAGGCGGGCAGCACCAGGCTCACCGTGGTCCCGCGGTGGGTCAGGGCCGCGGCGAGCGAGCTGACCATATCGCCGAGACCGCCGCTTTTGGCGAGCGGGTGGACCTCCGAAGAGATCATCAAGACGTTCATCGCGCTAGCGGTCCTTTTGGCCGCGGAGCGTCGAGGCGGCGGCCTCGGGCGCGACAGGATTGATGAAGCAGCCGGATCCCCACTCGAACCCGCCGGCCTGGGTGAGCTTCGGCATGATTTCGATATGCCAGTGATAGCTCCTCGGTTCCGCCTCCCCGGCGGGCATGGAATGGATTACGTAGTTGAAGGCGGGGGCGCCAAGCGCGCGGCGCATCCGGCCTAGCGTATCCTTCATCGCCGCCGCAAGCGCCGCCGCTTCCGAGCTCGTCGCGTCTTCGAAACAGGCGGCATGGCGCCGGGGAACGATCCAGGTTTCAAAGGGAAAGCGCGACGCGAAAGGACAGGCGACGAGAAACTTCTCGGTCGCGGCGACCAGCCTTGCCCGTACCTTGAGCTCGTGGGCCAAAATATCGCAGTAAATGCAGCGCCCCGTATTTTGATAATGTCTCATTCCCGCCCGCAATTCCGCCGCGATGACCGGCGGCGCCAGAGGCATGGCGACGATCTGCGAGTGCGCGTGGTCGATCGTCGCGCCGGCTTCCGCGCCCTGATTTTTGAAAATCAAAATCGAGCGGAGCCTAAAATCTCGTTTGAGCGCGCGGATGCGCTCTTGATAAGCCGCGATGACGTCTTGGAGTTCCGCGTCACTAAGCGCGCCGACGTCGCTCTCGTGGCGCGGCGTCTCGATGATCACTTCATGCGCGCCGACGCCCTCCATCGAGTCATAGATCGTGTCCACGCGCCGGTCGAGCTCGCCGGAAAGAACCAAGGCGGGAAATTTGTTCGGCACGACGCGCAGCGTCCAGCCGGGAGCGTTCGGCGCGAGGCCCGCCGGCCGCCGCGCGAGGATCTCCGGCGGCGTCATGCTTTCATTGCCCGAGCAGAACGGGCACGGCGCGCCCTGTCCGAGATCGGAACGCGCGTCGAACTGGTTCGGCCGGTTGGCTCTTTCGGTGGCGATGATGACCCAGCGGTCGAAGACCGGATCTTTTCTCAACTCAGGCATGCACTGACGGGCCGGAAAAGAAGAGCGCTGGTGAAAGCTACCACAACCCGAGCGCCGCTTCCAGCCGACGGCGCGCGGAGCGTCGAGCGTCTGCTGAGGCGCGCGGCGGCTTTAAAAACGATGGTCGAGCTTCGAGCGAGCCGCGCAGACCGATCGAGAAAGCCGCGCGCCTGTACCAGGGTTCCTTTTTTTCAGAGCGGCTCCTTTCGCCCGCGCACCGACCGTCGCCGACCGAGCGCGCCTGGCGGAGAGACCAGAGCCCTTCTAGACCCTGCGCATCCAGTCACGCCTGAGCGACCTCGGACTTAGCTCGGGCGGCGGATCGGGTTTCCGGAAGCGCTCCGCGCCCTTCCGCCCAAGCGCGCGCGAGCGCCCCGCTTGAGTCCGCCGAAATGCACAAGCCGCTGACTTTTCGAGGTTATCCGGGCTTCGCCGGCGACTCGCCCGAAGCCGCCTCTGGTGCTCGAGAAATCCCCAATCCGTATGCGATCCGTTATTGGCCGCGTGATATGGCTTACGTGTTTCTGTTCGTCCGTCCGGCGTCTTAGCGCCGAAAGGAGGTAAAAACGATGGGCGCGGAGAGACAAACGGTGAGACAAATTACGGGGCGGGCTATGGCAATGCTGCTGGTGGCTTTGGCTGTACACGTTCCCGCCAAGGGTCAGGCGCAGAGCTGCGGTGACACGATCACGCGCAACACCAAACTGACCGCCGACCTCGTCGGCTGTCCGGGGGACGGCCTTATCATAGGCGCGGATCGCGTAACGCTCAATCTCAATGGGCACACGATCAGCGGGCAAGGCGCCGGGGTAGGCGTTCTGGCCAGCGGCCGGAACGACGTGAGAGTTAAGAACGGCACGATCCAACAGTTCGGCGACGGCGTGCGCTTCGAAGCGGGCACGACCGCAAGCGCCGTCAAAAATTTACTCGCGTCGGGAAATACCAACGGCATCGTCCTCGACTCCGCGAACGACAACCTTGTCTCCGGCAATACGGTTGAGGGCAACGGCCAGACCGGAATTCACCTCGTGGCATCCAATGACAACAAGATCGACGAGAACATCGCGACGGGAAACGGTAGCCGTGGCATCCTGCTCGATCTGAATTCCAGCAATAACAAGGTGACCGATAACAGAGCCAACGACAACGGCATCGACGGAATCCTCCTCGGCAACGGCTCCAATGACAATCGCGTGAGCAGCAACACCGCGAGCGGCAATCTCATTACGGGTATCGTGCTTTTCGGCGTCAGCAACACGCGCGTGAAAGGCAACAAGACCCACGACAATCTTTCCGGCGGCATCTTTGTGTTCAGCAGTTCGACCGCCGCTCGCCTGATCGACAACCGCGCGCACCGCAACGGCAGCGACGGCATCGGTGTCGAGGCCGCCGACGCCGCGACGACGCTCAAAGGCAATCACGCCAACGACAATGGCGATCTCGGCATCGACGCTCCGGACACAGTCACTGACGGCGGCGGCAACCGCGCCAGCGGCAACGCCAACCCGCTTCAGTGCACCGGCGTCAGGTGCAGGTAGGCAGGGGAAGGGAAGAGGGCCGGAAAGCTGGCATACGGGTTAAGCGGATAAAGATTTCGTTAGCAGCAAAAAAAAGGAGGAAACATCCATGAAAAGGCTAAACTTGATTCACCTGCCCGCGCTCCTTGCCGCGGCGCTTTGCCTCACAGCACCGGCTGAAGGCGCACAGCCGGTCACCACCAGCCTCCAGGTGCCGCTCGCCGGGACGGTCTTTGTGCCGCTGAGCGACGGCTCCTTCGACAGCGTGGCCCTGAGCGGACGGGTCCACGTGGTGACGCAGGTGCCAGCCCAGCCCAACGACCCCTGTCGCATCCACGTGAACCTCGACCAGGTCGCGGGCGTAGGGAGCGTCACGAAGTTGGAATACATCGCCACGGGAGCGAACCGGGTCAATCTGCCCGCCGTCCCCACCGATCCCATGAACCTGGGCTTCGACCTCCGAGCGGTGGGGATTCCCCCTGATCCTATTACGCCCCCCAACCCGGTCGTACCGCTTGACATCGCACTCCAGCTCACCTTCAACCCGGACACGGGCGTCCTGGCCAGCGTGAGCATCGAATCCATGTCGGTACCGGTCCCTTAGCGTGGAAGGAGAGAGGGCCCGATCGTCGGCAGCAATGCCTCGGAAAAGGGCGGCGCTGGCATCGCCGCCCCTCGGCCCCGATGCGTTTCGCCCGGCCACACGCAGGAGGAGCCAAGATGAAATGATGTCGCCACGGTCTTTTTGAACAAATCCTTCCTATTCTCCCTTTGCTGGAGAGAAGGGCAGTGCCGGCGCGCATGGTGATGGAAGTCTTAAAGAGACGGGGTCTCGGCGCGCGCCACCGCCGCGAAGCCAGCCCGCCGCCAACCGAAGCGCAGAAGCGAAATAGCAGCTCTCTGAAGTGCGCTCCAACCGTGACCGTTTGACCGGCCTCAATCCCCGCGTTTGGAAATCACCTTTCAAGCGAAGTTGCACAGATGGAGCGGGTTGGCTACGATGCCGCGCAATGCGCTGGCAACGCGATGCCGCGTCCTCCTCCATAGCGAAGATTACAATCCTGCTCGCGGCCTATTGCGTTTTTTCGCCGCCTCGTCTTTGCGCCGACGGATTTCGTAATCCCTTTCAGAGCGCCTCGGCGATCGCGCAGGGCAACGCTTTTGCAGCTCAAGCGGACGACGCGTCGGCGCTGTTTTACAATCCCGCCGCGATGACAGAGCTCCGCGGCATCCATTTGCTCGCCGGAGTAGAGCTCATCCATGTTGATACTCGCTTTCGCAATACGGCGGGGGAAAAGACAGAGAATGATCTAGGGGGCCCTTTTGGCGTGCCGCCTCCGGGGCAGCTCTTTGTGACTGCAACGCCGCGGGACCTGGGCGTTTCGTTTCCCGGCGAGCTGACCATCGGGCTGGGAGTGCAGAATCTTTTCGGCTTCGCCGCGCGCTATCCAAAGGACGGCCCGTTGCGGACCGTAATCACTTCCGCCAAGCTGCCCGTGCTCGACTTCAAGCCTACCGTTGCGTATCGCGCCGCCGACTGGCTGTCGCTCGGGCTTGGCGGCGACATCTTTACATTTTGGGACAGCGTGTTGGGCGGCGCCGAACAAAAGTTTGTCTCGCCGGGGTTGCCGGGAATGCCGGCGGGTTCTCGCGTCAGGATCACCGGCACGGGAACGACCGCGACATTCAACGTCAGCGCGTTTGTGACGCCGCTGCGCGCGGAGGGCGGCGCGCGGCGTATGAGCTTAGCCTTCGTCTACCGCGGCGCGGCGGCCTTGCCGCTCAATGGAGAGCTCAGCCTGAGCGGCGCTCGCATTGCCCGCTCGAAATCCAGCCTGCGCTTCCCGGAAAGTTATACCGCAGGCGTCGCCGTTTGGCCGATTCGCGATTCGCAACGGGAGTGGAAAATCGAATCGGACGTCGACTACGTGCGCTGGAGTACGCTCCGCAGCATCGACTTTCGCTTCTCCAACGGCGTGACGCTGAGAAATCCGCAAGACTGGCGCGACGCGGTGAGCGTGGGCATCGGTACCGAACACAGGTGGCTGCGCTGGAATTTTCTGCCGGACTGGGAGCCGGCTTTGCGCGCGGGGTATCTCTGGTCGATGACGCCGGTGCCGGACAAAAATTTCAACCCCGCGTTCGCCGACTCCAACGTGCATGTGCTCTCGATCGGCGGCGGTCTGACTTGCCGTCCGGGCGGGAAATTCTTGGGGCTGACGAGCTGCGGCGAAGAGGGAAAATCATCGCCGTGGCGCCACGCCGGAATCGATTTCGCCTATCAACTGCTTCTGTTCGAGCCGCGCATTGTCAGCGGTCATCCCAATCCGGCGGCGAACGGCAGATATAAAACGATCAACCAGTCGCTCGTTCTTTCGTTCCGGGCCGGTTTTTAGCCCCGGGGCACCGCTGCGAAGAAATTATTATTTCTCCCGATTTCTGCTATAACCCGGGCAGTCCGCCGCGGAAGCACGGCGGTGCGCCGTAAAGCCGGGTTTCGATCAGTCATCAAGATTGAACTGACAAGTCGCCGCCAGCCTGTATGAGCCTTGCGAAGACCACTCGACCGAGCGCGAAAGGCAGTGTCAGCCGGCCGCGGCTTTTTCGCCGGCTCGATCGGGCGCGCGGAAAGCCGGTAACCTGGGTATGGGCGCCGCCGGGCGCCGGCAAGAGCACGCTCATTGCGAGCTATCTGACAGCGCGCAGGCTGCGCAGCGTCTGGTACCGGATAGACGAGGGCGACTCGGACATCGCCACCTTTTTTTACTATCTCGGCCAGGCGGCGCCGCGCCGGCGCCGGCCGCTGCCGCTTCTGACTCCCGAATATCGTCGAGGGCTTGCCATCTTTTCCCGCCGTTTTTTCCGTGAGCTTTTTTCCCGGTTAAAGACGCCCTTTGCCGTGGTGTTCGATAATTACCAGGAGGTTCTTCCGGACGCTCAACTTCACGAGGCCGTGCGCGATGCGGCGGGGGAGATTCCAAAAGGGGGTCGGCTGATCTGCATCAGCCGGAGCGAGCCGCCCGAATCATTTGCGCGCCTGCGCACGAGTCGAGCCATCGATCTCCTCGACGGGACGCTCCTGCGCTTCACGAGGTCGGAGGCCGCCGCCTTGATTCGAAGGCTCGCGCCGAGACTGTCGACTACAAGGAATATCGAGCGGCTTTACCGCGTGTCCGACGGCTGGGCGGCGGGACTGGTTTTGATGGTCGAGCAGCTGGCGCGACAGGGGCAAGCTTCCTTGGCGCCCGGCAAGCAATCCTCCCAGGTGGTTTTTGATTACTTTGCCGCGGAGGTTTTCAGGAAAGCCGATTTGGCGACGCAGGAGATTCTGCTGCAGACGGCGTTTTTGCCGCGGGTGACGGCGGCGATGGCGGAGGAGCTGACCGGACGGCCAGGGGCCGGAGAGATTCTCGCCGAACTGGAGCGGCAAAATTATTTCACCAACAAAGGGGCGGGGAGCGAGTCAGCCTACGAGTTCCATCCGTTGTTTCGCGAGTTCTTGCTGTCTCAGGCGGCGCGCGCTTTCGGCAGCGAACGGTGCGGCGAGATTCAACGCAAGGCGGCCGCGCTGGCCGAAAGGATGGGCCAGATCGAGAGCGCCGCCGCGCTGCTGCGCAACGCGCAAGATTGGCAGGCGTTAGCCGATTTGAGCTGCCGTCATGCCGGCTCTCTCCTTGCGCAGGGCAGAGCGCAGACGCTCGAGGACTGGTTGAGCCCGATTCCGCGAGCAAAGTTCGAGGAGATCCCGTGGCTTCTCTACTGGCGGGGTGTGGCCATGCTGCAAGTAGACCCGGCGAGAGCCCTGCCGTTGTTCGAGGACGCATTTCCATTGTTCCGGGCGAGGAAAGATCTCGCCGGCGCTCTCTTGAGCTGGTGCGGCGCGGTCGACGCGATCCTCGTGGACTGGACGGCTTTCACGCGCTTGGACCGTTGGTTTGAAGAGTTCGAACGGTTCGGTTCGCCCATCGATTTTCCCTCGGCCGACATCGAAGCCCGAGTCTGTTCGAGTCTGTTTTGGGCGCTTCTTTGGAGACGGCCTCAAGATCCGAAGATCGGCCGTTGGGCGGAGCGCGCGCTGGCACTCACGGGATCAAGCCAGGATTTTACGCTGCGCGCGCTGGTGCGAACGAACGCGCTCAACTATTACGTTTGGATGGGCCAGTTCGACAGGGCGGCAGCGCTAATGGGATCGCTGCGGGAGATGTTCCAGTCGGCGGCAGTGCTGCCGGCAGGACTGGTGCAGGCGCGATACCTCGAAGCGCTTTACGCGTGGAACACGGGCGCCTTCCAAGATGCTCTGGCGGCCATTGCCGAAGGCGTGAGAATCGCCGAGAGGACCGGCGTGCGTCTTTGGGATCTCCACCTGAGACCCCAGCGAATTTACACTCTTCTCTGCATGGCCGCAGACTTGCCTTTGGCCAGAAGAGAGCTTGCCGCAATGCGACGCGACGCCGAAGGAAAACTCACGCACCTCGGTCACTATCACTATCTCGCCGGCTGGGAGGCCCTCCTGCGGCAAGATGCGGCTGAGGCGAAACGTCACGCGCAAAGCGCGCTCGATCGGCTGCAGGAGTCGGGATCAGTCTTCCCGATCGGCGCCTGTCATCACGCGCTGGCGCTGTCGCTTCACGCCGCAGGCGAGCCAGCGGCCGCTCATCGCCATCTCGTTCAGGCGAGTCGGATCGCGCGCAGCGTGCACAGCCTGCAGCTGGAATACATGTGCCACACGGCCGGCGCGCACTTCGCGCTCGATCGAGCGAACGAGGCGGGCTGTTTGGAGCATTTGCGCAAGGCATTCGCGATCGGTCGTCAGGTCGGCCTTGTCAGCCATCCATGGTGGCAACCGTCGGTGATGGCGAGACTCTGCGCCAAGGCATTGGAGGCGGGGATCGAGGTCGAGTACGTCCAGCGGTTGATCCGTAAACGCGGGCTGGTGGCGGAGACGGCGCCGGTCGAGATAGAAGCGTGGCCGCGGCCGCTCAAAATCTACACGCTCGGACGATTCGCGATTCTGAAAGACGATCAACCGCTGCGTTTCACCGGCAAAGTACAGCGCAAGCCGCTGGCCCTTTTAAAGACGATCATCGCCTTTGGCGGCCGCGGCGTGCGCGAGGATATTTTGATGGATACGCTGTGGCCTGATTCCGCAGGCGATGCCGCGCGCTTTGCGCTCACCAGCGCGATCCACCGGCTGCGCCGGCTGTTGGGTTGTGAGGCGGCGATCGCGAGGCAGCGGGGGGAAGTGAGCATCGATAGTCGGTATTGCTGGGTGGACTTGTGGGCGGTCGAGCGCCTGCTGGGGCGCGCCGAGGCGGCGGCCCAAAGCGATAGCCAAGCTGCCAGCGAGGCTGGCAAATTGATCGAGAAAGCCGCGCGCCTGTACCAGGGCTCGTTTCTTCAGAACGACTCCCACTTTCCCGGCGCACCGACCGTCGCCGACCGAGTCCGCCGGCGCTTGCTGCAGCACCTTGTTCGGCTCGGTCAAAATTGGGAGTGGTCCAATCACTGGCAGGAGGCCGCGCGCTATTACGAAGAAGCCCTGCGCGTCGACCCATGCGCCGAGGATGTATGCCGGCGTCTCATGTCAGCGTATCATCGACTCGGCCGCCCCGCGGATGTCGTCGCGACATACCGCCACTGCCGCGACGCCCTTGCGAATCAACTCGGCACCACGCCGACCGCCGACACTGAATCCCTCCTGAGACGCCTTCGGCCCAGCTAGGAAACTGGCTGGTTTTTCGTATTGCAAGAGCTGCCTGTCCCGTTCTGTGCAAGCGTAAGGTTTCTTTGCAGTCTCGGATGCAAAAAGTTTTGCACATCTTTCTGAATCCGTATGCGATCGGTTATCGGTGTCGTGATACAAATGCTCGGTTGTAAATCGCGGAACCAGGTGGATGAACATTAAGCATTCCAGAGGGCAATCACAATGAACGGTAGACAGATGGTGACTTGCGCGGCAGTTGGATTCGCACTGCTGTGCGTTGGAATAACGCGGGCGGGAGCTGACGCCATAATCTCAGTCGGATCCTATACTCCAACCTCACCCACGTTTGTTGTTCCAATCCAAATCATGGGCGCGGTGGACTTGGTCACGTGGCAGTTCGATCTGACCTTCGATCCGGCCGATGTGCAAGTCAACACGGGATGCGATCCCGCAACCGATTCATTCTGCGATGTCATAACTGGCCCTGTAACGGAAGGACCATTTACAGCGGGACCGTTCAGCCTCTTCGTGCCAGGCGTCATCGATAATGTTAACGGGTTAGTGAGCCTCATCGCCGGTGGGTATGGTGGTCTGCCGCCGGGTCCGTCGGGCGATGGGATATTGGCATACGTCGAATTCACACTGCTTGGCGACGGCGAGTCTCCCATCACCGTAGAAAGTCCATCCACAACATCTTCCACGGTTCGAGAGCCAGCAACGTCGGCGCTGCTCGCGAGCGGGCTGACACTCCTTGGCGCCGGAGCGCTGGCGAGGCACAGACGTTCCGTTGAGTTCTGATTGACTCGAGCCCGTGAATATGTGTCGTCATAAGTTTACGTCTGTTTCCTTCCGCGGGAGGGAGAGGATAAAGGCGAGTGTGACTCTGCTGCTGGTAGGGACACTCGCAGCTTGCGTTTCAGCCTGCGTGAAGTCACCAGAGGATCATCCAAGCTCGAAAGCTTCAAAAAAGTTGCCCGTCCCGGTGAGGCTGTCGATGGGCATCGCGGAGCCTATCCCGACTAAAATGGAGGGGCTCCACCCATCCTCCGAGAATTCGCAACTCAAGGTAGCAGACGCCGAACGGGAGTCTATCGAGGATCTCGAATGGCGCACTGTGGCGCGTGAGGATCCGGACCCAAGCCTGCGAGTCTCGGCTCTCGAGAGCTGGGCACGTAATTCTGGAGAAACGCTCGACCCGGTGACCCACGCGCTCGTGGATCCCGACGAGTCGGTGCGCCAGCGTGCGCTAGAGTTGTTTGAGGAGGCACTGGCGCGACGATGATTCTTTAACCCCTCGACAGGTTCGAGGGAGGCCATCGGACACAACTAAACAAATACAAACGCGAGGAGGAAATAAAATGAAAAGCAAACCGGTTTACGCATTAGGACTCGCCCTCTTGGTGGTGGTCGCGCTCGCTGCCGGTCATGTTGAGGCGCAGACCACGGCTAATGGTCCTTACTATGCGTGGCCATCGTGGGACCAGAAACTGCCTTCATCGACTCGTTTCATTGTACTGTCTAATTGGAACAGCCAAGCTGTCCTCGACCGCGAGACCGGGCTCGTCTGGGAGCGATCACCATTGCATCCGAGTGTTTTCCCTTTACCTTCGGGAGATTCAGGCGAGAGGACCTGGGAGCAAGCTCTAACCCGGTGTGTGGATCTGAGTGTCGGAAACCGTAAAGGCTGGCGGCTTCCAACGGTCCAAGAATTGGCAAGCCTGCTGGATCCGGCACAGTTTGATCCGACGAAGTCCGTTTCGGTGCTGCCAGTCGGCCATCCGTTCCAGAATGTGCAAGATCACTTTTACTGGTCTGCAACCTCGCATCCTGATCCGACGCTCAACGCCGTGCGGGCGGTGAGCTTCTTTTCAGGCACAGCAGGGGCAACTTTTGTCAAGACTTCCGCACTATTTGTCTGGTGCGTAAGGGGTGGACACGGTGTAGATGCCCAATGAAGAAGGTAGGGCGATCGTTCGATCACCGCAGATGCCGGAGGTTGGGCGTATAGGGCGACGCAATCGCCCAGTTGCCATTTCCCATGCCATCGCTGGCGCTGATCAGCGCCGAAATGTGTTTCGCGACGGCCAGCTTTACGACCCCGGGAAGCCGTAGAACCGCCGCGCGTTCTCTTCGAGTATTTTTTTCTTGCTTGCGGGCGAAAGATCCTCGCGCGCCTGCAGCATGCGGGCGGTCCCTTCGGTTCGGTCCGCGTGCGGGTAGTCGGAAGAAAACATCAGCTTATCGTCGCCGATCTCCTCGATGACGCGCGGCAGGAAGGGCTCGTTTCCTTCGCAGCCAAAGAAAATCCGGCCCGAATGGAAGTACTCGCTCGGGCGGCGGCTGATAAGCTGGCGGGCGTTGTAGCGCGGGTTATCGAAATGGTCGTCCATGCGCTCGAGGTAAAACGAGATCCAGTTACAGCCTCCCTCGAGAAAGGCGAAGCGGAGGTCCGGATAGCGCTCCAATAAGCCGCAACAGAGCACGCTCGTAAAACCGGCCATCAGCGGGAAGATACCGGCGAGCACGCGCGTGGGGAAGAAATGCGGAAACAGATCGCTCACTCCGGGAAACTGCAGGTTGAAATGCACGGCGATCGGGAGCTTCAGCCGGTTTGCCGCGGCGAAAAAGACCTCGTTGGCGGGATCGTCGAGGCGGCCTTTGCCGACCGTCCCGCTGATCATCACGGCCGCCAAGCCAAGCTCACGGATCCGCGGGACTTCCTGAGCGGCGCCTTCGGGATCGCGCAGGCAGACGAGCCCGACGCCTTTTAGCCGCGCGGGAGACTCGGCGCAAACTCGGGCAAGCCAGGTATTGTAGGCGCGGCAGACGCCGTTCGCCAAAACGCCGTCCCGCCAGGTGTTCACTTCGAGGAGAAAACTGGGAAAGAGAAACTGAACGTCGATCCCTTCGCGGTCGAGATCGTCAAGGCGCTCCTGGATGTTGGACAGCGTCTGGCTGCCGGCGGAAGCGCGCCGGGCGTTGGCCTTCTTTGCGCTGGGAGGCGCGGCGGTGCCCGGGAGGAACGCGCCGGGAATCACCGGCCGGCGATAGCGCGTAAAGCCGTCGGCGACCCAGAAGGAGTTGCCTTCATCGTCCTCGATGAGCCGCGGCCGGTAGCGGCGCAGCGACGGCTCCATGTATTCGGCGAAGATCTCTTCCGTCTCGAAAAGATGACCGTCGGCGTCGATGATCATAAGCGATTAGTCCTGGATGGGATGGAGTGATGGAGTACTGGAGTAATGGTGTGGATCAATCCTCCGTCATCCATTACTCCGTCACTTCCAAGCGTCGAGTTCTTACTTTCCCGCCCGCGGGAAGCCGTACGCCTCGACGATTTTTTTCTCGTAATCGCCCATCTTGGTGTAGTGATCCCAGTCCAGAATCGATAGCTTCAACCCTTTGGTGAGCTTTTCCTGAACGGAGCCGGGCGTGAGCAGCGAAGCGCCGTAAGGCTCGTGCTTGTCGAGAAGCGCTTGGCCTTCAGGAGAGACGACAAACTCCAGCCACAGAAGCGCGGCATGCGGATTGGGAGCGGCGCCGAGGATCGCCTGGGCCTCGTTGAGGCGGGTAGGTACGGGCTCGATGATCTTGTACGCAACGGTCTTCGTCGGGTCTTTGTCGTAGGCCTCCATGACCGTGCCGAGATTCGGACCAAAGAGGATGGGCCGCTCCCCGGAAAGGACCAAGGGCATCGCGCGCGCGTTGCCACGCACCCAGACCGGGTTCTGCGCCGCGAGCTTCCGCGCATAGTCCAGCGTTTTCTCCAGCCCCCAGGCCGGCACGAGCGCGGCCAGGTCCTTCGGGCGAATGTCGAGCATGAATTTTTTGTCCTTGAACTCTTCGCGCAAAAACCCTTCCCAAGTGTTGGGGATTTTCTCCGCGGGCCAAAGCTTGCTGTTATAGGCGACGACCTGAAGATCGCTGGCGACGACAATGACGTGGCGGTGCATCGGGTCGATCATCTTGACGGGAATCTGCAGCACGCCGTGCTGCGCCATGCCGAGAATATCGAACTTCTTTTGGTACGGCAGGTAGTCGTTGTAGTAGTCGAAGGCGAGGTAGTTCACGTCCCAATTCTTCGCCAGGCCCGCCTTCATCTCCTGGATCATCCGCAGGTAAACTTCCGTGCCGTTAATTTCGTCGGCGCGCGCGTTGATGAACGGGTACTTCTTTTTGAATGCCTCGGCGAGCACGTTGAGGGTGGCTTTGTCCAAGGATCCCAAGACCCGCAAATTGCCTTCTTTCTTGGCATTCGCGATGATCTCTTCCTTGCTCGCGACAAAGAGGTATCCCTTGGCCTCGGCATCCTGTTTTGCCTTCGCCAGGGTAGGATTTGCGGCGGCGCCGAGGCCGGTCGATGCCGCAAGTAAAGTTCCAAAGAATGCGAGAGCGCAGAGCAACGTGAAAATCCGATCAGCCTTCATATAATTTTCCTTTCTTGGCGATGGAGCACCTACAGTCCCATGTTGTACAGTTTAAGCGCGTTTTCGCGCGCGATCTTTCGCTTCACAACCGGATCGATTCCTTCAAAATTTCGGTCCACGGTTTCCTTGGAGTATGGAAAGGTGGTGACCCCGTGAGGATAGTCGCTCGCCCAGAGATAATTGTCCTCTCCATAAACCGGCGTCGTCAGAACGCCGGCGCGATCATCCTGGAATGTGAAGTAGACGTTGCGTCTGAAGTACTCGCTCGGCGGAAGCTTGTTGACGTTACGGTCCGCGTCATAGGTGCTTTCACGGCCGAACCAGTAGTCGATTTGCTGAACGAGATTGGCGACCCAGCCGACGTCAAATTCCGCGCAGACTACCTTAAGCTTCGGGTGCCGGTCAAACACGCCTGAGAAAATCAGGTTTCCCAGGAACTGCTGCGCCGGCATCTGGCGATTGCCCAAACCGGCAATGCGTTTCCACGGCGCCTCCGGGCGAGGCCCTTCGAAATGCGTGCGCGGCTCGCCCTGCGTGATGCTCGTGTGCACGTTGATAACGACGCCGGTCTCTTCCACCGCCGCCCAGAGCGGCTCGTAGATCGGCTCGTAGTAGCCGCTGTCTTTGATTCGCGTCGGGATCTGGATCGCGCGAAAGCCGAGCTTGGCGTAGCGGTAAATGTCCTCGACGCCGTGCTTGACATCGATGATAGGAATCAGCGCGATGCCGACCAGTCGCCGCGAATCGTAGCTGCAGAATTGGTGGAGCCAGTCATTGTAAGAGTGAAAGATCGCGCGTTGAAAAGGCTCGTCGGTTAGCGCGTAGAAAAAACGACAGGGGCTTGGGAACAGAACCTCCGCTTCAATGCCGTCTCTGTCCTGATCTTTGAGCCGAGCCGCCGGGTCCCACCCGCCGGGAAAATCCTCAAAGCGGAAATTTTCGTTGAAGCGAATGGTTTCGAAGTGCTTCTCCTGTTCAACCTCAGAAATGCCGTGATCCTTTCCGACCGCCAGCCCCTTGGAGTAATGGGAAACACCGATGGGTGGAAGGCCCTCGCACAGAAGCCAAGTTCCTTTCGGCACGCCTGGCGGGTCTTTAACGACTCTGGGCGCGCGGTCGCCGTACTGTTTCTGCACGCGCTCCCAAGCTGCCGGTGGTTCATTCACGTGGCCATCGCATGAAATCAGCTTGAAATCAGGCATAAGATTTTTTGATCCTCCTTGGTGCGTGATAACTGTGTGACCTTACCCGAAAAGCGCAGCGATGCGCAACCGGTTCAGACGCGAACGATGCCGAGGCCGTCGGCTTGCTCGATCGGAGTGCCGTAGAATTGAGAGAGCCGCGCGATGCGGTCGAGAATTTTCCTTGCGAGTTCCGGGCCGGCAAGAATGGGGCGGCCGCGCTGCGAGCGGGGGCGGCCGAATCCCAAATCGACGGGGTAGAGCCGGATCTGGCGCAGGGCTTTGTCTTCGAAGTCGCAGACGGCAACGGCGCTTTCGAGCGATTCCGGCGTGGCGGCATGGCCCCTGGTGTCGTTGGCAGAGCGCCTATCAAAAAAATCGGACGGCGTGGCGTACGGGTCGAGCCGGAAGCGCTCGTAAGGATTCGCCGGAATATGGCGCAAGGTATCGTTCTGAAAAATCAGATTTCCCAGGCTATAAAAGATCGGTTTGCCGTTGTAAATCTCAATTCCTAAAAACATGTGCGGTCCATGGCAGGCGAAGATGTCCGCGCCTGCATCGATCGCCTGCCGCGCAAACTCCACGACAAATTCGGGTTGCTGATCGACATCCACGCGGCGGGTCGCGGTGAGCCAGCTTCTGCCAATCATCTCCTGATTGTGCAGGCTCATGATGACAAAATCCGCCTGCCGCCGCGCCTCGCGTATCTGCCGCAGATTTTCCTCGACGTCGCCGCGGTTGCATTCCGTGCGGATATCGAAGGTTTTGCCGAGGACGTAGCGCTCGCCGCGAAACTCGTACTCGGTGTCGCTTGCGGCCCCGACCTCCGACGGCGCGTGGAAGCCGTGATCGAGGACGCGTTGGCGCTCGGCATCAAAGCCGAGTTGGCTCCCGATTCGTCTTAACGCGGCGAACGCCTCGCGATCGACCACAAACGTTGTCTTATGCCCGAGCGGGTTCACTCCGGGCTTTCCGGGGAAATCGACTCTCTGGTGGCCCGCGCGATGGTTAAGGGAATGAATGTGCGCGGTGGCGGCGATAAGCGCGACCCGCCCGCGCGGCGTGTCGAGATAAACGGGACTGCTGGCCTGGCGGAGGTTCGCGCCGGTGCCGGCGTGCAAGAGGCCGGCTTCGTCGAGATATCTATTCTGGAGCAAAAGGCCCTCTTCGCCAAAGTTGAACGAGTGGCTGTTAGCGCAGCTTACCATCTTGAAGCCGAACCATTTTAAGTCTTCGAGCAATTCGGGCTCGGTGACCATATGCGTCCCGGTGCGCACGCTGGGATGTCCCTCGCCGTAACGGATGACCAAAGTTTCCAGATTGGCAAACGTCGCATCGGCGCTCGCGAGAATCTCGCGCAGCTTGAGAAACTCCGGCTCGCGGTGGACCGCGAGCCGGCGCGAGGGCATGACATCGCCGCCGAGAGCGATTGTGATCGCGCCGCGTTCCGCTTCGTAGGGCATCTGCGTTCTCCTTGATTGGTTTCGGATGTGATTATCACCGGGACCGCAGAAAATCCACCGGGGTGGCGTTGACAGGGAAATGGTGCGGGTGATAGACGCGTTGATGGATTCCACTTCCGGCGTTGGGAGCAGACGATGGAAAAAATTGATCCTCACGGAGGGCCGCTCACTCGGCCGGTGGTCGTGCGGCAGGAAGAAGGCAGCGAGCAGGGCGCAACGCACCGCGGCGGGGGCCGAAGGAGCGAGATCTGGGGCTTTTTCGATCCGGAGCGCGGCGTCCGCATGCGCGCGGGTATCACGACCTACACGCCCGACCGCTACAACCCGCGGCACCGGCACACCGATGAAGCGGTGCGTTTCTATTACCGCGGCGCCGAATGCTACGGCAAAGACGTTTTGCAGGAAGGCGACTGCGCGTACGTTCCCGAAGGGGTTTATTACGGGCCGACGCGAACGGCCGAGGGTCACAGCCACAACGTGCGCATCTCGCTTCATTTTCCGGGACCGTCCGGTTTTCCGACGCCCGTTTGGCCCGAGGTCATGCAAGCCCAGAAGGAGATGCGCGAAAAGCAGGTGGGCCAGTTCGAGAAAGGGCTCTTCATCTGGCCCGACGGGCGCAAGCAGGACGCGTTCGAGGCGGTGCAGGAGTACATCATCGGCCGCAAGATCAAGTACCCGGAACCGCGCTACCGGAATTACATCATCATGCGGCACGCGAATTTCTCTTGGGTTCCGTTGGACGGCATGCGGGGAGTTTCGGTAAAGCACATGGGGTACTTCAACGAGCGCGGGCCGAATCTAAAGTTGATCCGCATGGAGCGCGGGGCGGAAACGCCGCCGGGCAGGGTGCCGTTTCAGCAGGTGAGGGTGCTGCTCGAGGGCGAAATCGCTTACGAGGGCGAAAGTTACCGACCGGTGTCGTGCATGTTTTTCCCGAAGGACGCCCCTTACTCGGCGACCCAGGCGGTAAGCGACGCGACGCTCTTTGTCATGCAGCTGGCCGATCCCGGAACCAAGCCCTTGCCTTTCTGCGTGATCTAGGCCGGTTTTGCGCGGCGGCCTCGCGGAGCGTTGCGCGAGCTTCGCTCGCCGGCGGGCGATCAGGAAAAAATGCAGGCCGTCCTTCGAGAACCCCAAGACGAACGGCCTGAGGACCTTGGGCTTAGGAAAAGAGCGAAACCGTTTGCGGCGAGCGTGCCTGTCCTGAGCGAAATCGAAGGTCCCGCCGCGAACGGTTTTCTCCCGTCTCTCCCACAGCAGGAGCGCAAGGTGAGGGTGGCGTTCGACCGAGTTTTCGAAGGAGGGCATCGTATGCGGAAACTCTCCGGGTTGGTTCTGCTGCTGAACGTTCTTTTTGGGTGCCTGCCACCGCCGGCCATGGCGGCGACCGCGCAGGAACTGATCAGGCGAATATCGACGCTTCCGCCCGCGCAAAGAAAAAAGGTTCTGGAGGAGGGCGCGCGCAAGGAGGGCCAGCTCGTTTTCTACACCTCGATCAGCGTCCAGGACAACCCCAAGCTCATGGCCGCGTTCGAAAAATCGCATCCGTACATAAAAACGAATCTCTATCGCGGCACGCCGACCAGCGTTTTTCTCAGGGCGAGCACGGAGGCCAAGGCCGGGCGGCACCTGGCCGACGTCGTCGGCACGGCGCCGGTCGAGATGTGGCAACTGAAGCAGACGAAGCTTTCCGGGCCCTATCTGTCTCCCGAACTGCAAGCGATGCCCAAAGGCTCGTACGACCCGGAGGGATACTGGGCGGCGTTCGAGGTGACGCCGATCGTGCTCGCGTACAACACAAAGCTCGTGAAGCCGGCCGAGGTGCCCAACGATTACCAGGAGTTGCTCAACCCCAAGTGGAAGGGGAAGATGAGCCTCGGCACCGAGGAGTACGACTGGTTCAGCGTCATGCTGGACGCGATGGGGAAAGAAAAAGGGCTCGCCTACATGCGCGCGCTCGCAAAGCAGGACCTGCACATGCCCGGCTCGAGCAGCCGCATGCGAGTGCAGCTCATGCTGGCGGGCGAATCCGCGATCGCCATCGCGGCGCGCGGCCGGCGCGTCACGGAATTCAAGGAGCAGGGGGCGCCGATCGACTTTCGCATCTTCGAGCCTTACGCCGGCGAGCCGAATTCGGTGGCGCTTCTGGCGCGCTCGCCCCATCCTCACGCCGGGATTTTGTTCATCGACTGGATCTTGTCGCAGGAAGGCCAAGTCGCGCTGGCGGAGATTCCGCGGATCAGCGTCCGCAAAGGCATCAAACAAAAAGGCCGTTTGCAGGAGCTGTTCCAGAAAGACTTTGCGTTCGTCAATCCGGCCTCTTACGGCGCCAACGTGAAGGAGCTGATCGCGCAGTTCAACGAGGTGTTTGGCATCCACGGGGGCAAGTAGAAGGTAAGCCTCGCCGGCTCATTTGGGAGGACAAGATGCTCATCGAGCTCAACTACCCCGATCCGATCCCCGTCGAGCTTGACGCGGCAAAAACGCTGCTCGTGATCGTCGATATGGAGAACTCCTCGGGACATCCGAGGAGCAAACGCTACATGGGAGAGCCCATCGAACGGATCATCCCGAAAATCGCGCGGCTGCGAAAGGACGTGAGGTCGGCCGGCGGGCACGTCGTCCATACGCAGTCGGTTCGCAAAGCCGACGCTTTGGAATTTACGCTGTTTCACAACGAGATTCGAAAGCTGGAAGGGTCTTGGGAGACAGAATTTGTCGATGCTCTCAAGCCCGCGCCCGACGAGCCGGTCGTGGTGAAATACACGCACGATTGCTTTTACCGAACCGAGATGGAGCCGCTGCTCGAGCGGCTGAAGATCCGCCCGGGCGACGGGCGGGTGATCGTGACGGGCGTCGCCGCGCGCGGCTGCGTTCAATGCGCGGTCACGGGCTTTAGCATCCGGGACTATTACGTTTATGTGCCGATCGACTGCGTGGCGGCAAAGGACGAGTCGGACACGCTCATGTCGTTTTCTCTCTATCGCGGCTTCGGCTACCGCTACAACGTGACCTTAACGCGCGCGGACTTGATCGCGCTTCGGCCGGCGCGAAGGGAGGCGCCGCCATCGGCTGAGTTTGCCGAAGCTCGCGCGGCCGAAACCGCGGCGGAAAAGTGATCGCGCCGCCGCGCGCGGGCGGCGGCTAACCCAACCCGCCAGGCCCTCGGCCTGTTTGAGCTTTGATCGTCGCGTCGAGCTTCTCCAGGATCTGCTCCATGAGGTACGGCTTGTAGACGTGATCCTTCACCCCCGCCTGCAAGAGCCGGCTTCGTAGCTCCGGCTCGATGTAGCCGCTCGCCACGATGACATTCACGCGCGGGTTTTGCTGTTGCAGCGTTTGGAGCACCTGGTCGCCCGTGATCTTGGGCAGCCCAAGATCCAGCAGGACGGCGTCGATAGCGTTTTGATGCCGGCGGTATAGATCGATCGCCTGCTCGCCGTCCGCGGCCGTCAACACCTCGTAGCCGTGTCGCAACAGCGCATCTTTGAGCAGGCAAAGCACGGCCTCTTCGTCTTCGACCACCAGGACGGTCCCGCGACCGTTGCCGCCGGCCTGCCCCGCGGGCGCCGGCGAGAGGTCGTACCCCGCCGCCATTCCCACGGCCAGAGTGATCGGCAGAAAGAGGCGAAACGTCGATCCACACCCGGGCTGGCTATCGACCTCGATAGACCCTTTGTGGCTTCTCACGATCCCGTAAACGATGGCAAGACCGAGACCGGTGCCCTCGCCGACGCGCTTGGTGGTGAAAAACGGCTCGAAGATGCGGTGCCGGACGCTTTCCTCCATGCCCAGCCCCGTGTCGGTCACCTCAATGCAGACGTAAAACTCGGCGTCGCTATCCGCCTCGCGTTCCCGGAGTTGGGCGCCTGCGACGGCGCGCGTGCTGATCGTGAGCCGCCCGCCGGCCGGCATGGCGTCGCGCGCGTTCACGCATAGATTGAGCAGCGCCTGGCTGATCTGGCTCGGGTCCGCCAAAACGGGCGGCAGGTTCGAGGCGAGGTCCAGCTCGATCTCGATGTTCCTTGGAAACGTCTGCTTGAGGAGCTTGGTCAGATCGGAGACCAGCGCGTTGGCGTCCGTGAGAGCCGGCTGCGCTTCGGTCTTGCGCGCGAGCGTGAGCAGCTCGCGAACGACCGACGCGCCCCGGCGGATCGTCTGGTGGATCATTTCTAAATGCTCCGCGGCCTCGGGATCGGAAAGCCGCCGGCTGAGAAGCTGTGCGGCGCCGCTGATGATATTGAGAATGTTGTTGAACTCGTGGGCGATGCCGCCGGCGAGCGTGCCGACGCTCTCCATTTTCTGCGCGTGGCGGAGCTGTTCTTGCAGGCGCTTTTCCTGCTCGATCTTTCTCAACAGCGCCGCGTTCGCCTGCTCCAGGTCGGCCGTGCGCCGGCGGACGTGGAGCTCGAGCTCCTGGTTGGCCTTGACCAGGTCATCCTTGGCTCGCTGCAGCATCGCTTCGGCCTGTTTGCGCTCGGTGATATTCAAGAACACGCCGATGCAGCCGCGCACCCTGCCTTCCTCGTCGCGGAGCGGCGTCGCGCGGCAAAGCTCATGGATCACCTGGCCGTCGCGCAGAACGATGTCCAGCTCTTCGTCCAGGATTTCCTTGTTTTCGCGGCAGGCGCGCTGCATCGGCAGCTCTTCGGCAGGCACCTCGCGCCCGTCGCGAAAGACCGCGAACGGAAGCTTGTCCGAATTCGGCCCGCTCTTGGAGATGTTCTGCGTCGCGCCGGTCCCGAGCATGCGAGCAAATTCCGGATTGCCCCAGATGTAACGGCATTCCGGATCGGTCGCGACGGCGATCCCGACCGGGGCCGTGTCGATCAAGGTCTGAAACTCGTCGATGCGCCGCTGCAGCTCGGCGTTGAGCCTGGTGATCTGTTCCTCGGCCCGCTTTCGGTCCGTGATGTCGGTTAGGATCCCGGCGACGCCGTAAGCCGCGCCGGTTGCGTCGCGCAGCGGGAACTTGATGGACAGGTACGTGTGGAGCCCATCGTCGTGCGGCAGCGCCTCTTCGAACTCCATGGGAAGACCCGCCTCGAGGGCGCAAAGATCGTTGGCGCGAAATTTCTCGGCCGCGGCTTGGGGAAAGATATCGAGGTCGGTCTTGCCGATCATCTCCCGCCGCGAGACGCGAAACAGCTCTTCGTAGCGCGCGTTGACCATGATATAGCGGCCCGCGAGGTCTTTGAGATAGATGACCGTTGCCGAGTTGTCGAGGATGGCTTGGAAGCGCTCCTTGCTGTCGCGCAGCTCCTCCTCGGCGCGTTTGCGCTCGATAAACTGGCCGAGCTGGCGACCGATGTCGCTCGCCAGTTGCAAGAAGTGATCGTCGGGCTCGCGAAGATCGGGGCCAAAGCATTCGATCACGCCGACGGTCTCGTCGCCAATTTTGATCGGGAAGCCCAACGCGCTGCGCAGGCCGTTTTTGCGCGCCGCCGCCGCGCGCGGAAAATTGGCGTCCTTGGCCAGGTCCGGGATCCAGGCCGCCTGGCCGGTCCCCCAAACCCGGCCGGGCAGGCCGATGCCGGGGCTAAACGTGCGCTCTTTTGTAACCGCCTCGAACTCCGGCAGCTCGACCCGCGGCGGGTGCCAGAGATCGACGCATGCGAGCACATGGGCGTCGCGATCCACATTCCAGATGGCTCCGAATACCCAGCCGCCTCTTTCGCACAGAACCCGCACGATCCGGGAGGCGGCCTCTTTGAGGGCGGGCGACTCGGCCAGAATACGGCTGACCGCGTCCTGAACCTGGAGGCGTTGCTCGGCCCGCCGGCGTTCTGAAATCACGGAGGAAAGAATCAAAGAAGCGACCGCCATCGTGCCGACGAATCCTTGCAGCTGGAGGAGAGACTCGTTCGGGTCCGAGCTGGCGAACGCGCCTGCACCGCCGGTGGTGCCGATCAAGGCGATCGCCGAAAGCGCAAAAGCCGAGGTAACGGCGCCGCGCTGGCCAAAGCGAAACGCGGCCCACAACAGCGGGAGCACGGCCAGGTATTCGGCGCGGGGAAGAAAATCGCTCAGAAACACGACCAGCGACACCCCGAGCAGCGACACGAGCAAAGCGGCCGCTTCCAGGACACGGGCGGGCTTGAGCTCCGGGTAAGGCTGCGTCAGCCAGATCATTATCAGCGGCGCGATGATGAGGTCGCCGACCGCGTCGCCCAACCACCACGTGATCCAGATCAGCGCGTAGTCATGCCATGGAGCCGAGCCGCCGAGGACCAAAGCGGTGACGCCGACCGTCGCGCTTACGGCCGTGCTGACAGCGGCGGCGAGAAAGACAAACTTGAAAGTGGTCCGGGCGCCCTCGAACGCTTTGACGCCGTTCGCAAAACGGTTGACAAACCACGCGCCCGCGGCGGCTTCCAGCGTGTTTCCCAGAGCGATGCCGAGCGCGGCGAGCGCCGACTCGTTGGCGGTGGCGTTGACGAGAAACGCGCCGATGAAGATCCCCGGCCAAAGCCGGTATCCCCACAAGAGCAAGGCCGCCAGCGCAAGGCCGCTCGGAGGCCAAACCGCGGAAGCGCTCGGATGGACCACCGCCAGCGAAAGGCCGAACTTGCCGGTAAAAAAGTAGACGATGGCGAGAGCGAGGATGGATGTGGTGATCCGAAGATGCAATTTCACCGGAGTGGCCCCCAGGTCGCGCGGGGAGCAGGCGTGCAACCTGGCGAATTACCGAAAGAGAAATCGTCGGCGTTTTTATCCCCGGCTAAAGGCGTCACAAAGCTCTGACTTGACCTTTCCGGCCGCCAACAAGCGGAAGTTATTATCCGCCATTTTCCCTTCCGATTGTCAATATCGAGGACACGAGGACGGTAACGTGGAGGCTAGCCATCGTCGGCCGAAAGACGAGCTCACTGCCGCAGTCCAGAAAATGACTCTCCGAGCAGCTTTCTCGCGGCAAATCCCATGATCGCCGTGATCAGGATCAGGATGACTCCGATCGCCGCAGCCTCCGGAATTCTCCCGGCTTGCCAGTAGATCCAGATCCAAACTGAAAGCACCTCGTTGTTCTCGCTGGCAAGCACGAGCGGAACCGAAAACGTCCGCAGCGAATGCGCGGCGACCCAGATCCAGCCTGCGACCAGCGAGGGCATCAAAAGAGGCACGGTCACCTTGCAAATCGTGCGCAGCCGGCTCGCGCCCGAGACGGACGCGGCCTCCTCGAGCTCTCGATGGATCTGCAGCAGCCCGGCGTTCGTCGCGCGGGTCGCAAACGCAAGGTACTGCGTCGCCAGGCCAAGCATGATGATCCAGATCGAGCCGTAAATGCCCAGGGGCCGGAATACGGGTTGGAGATAGACGAAGATCATGGCCAAGGCGACGACGACGCCGGGAATCGCGTACGAGACGAAAGTCAAACTGTCGAGCATGAGGCCGGCGCGATGTTTCAGTCGCACAACCAGCCACGAGATCAGCAGCGCGATCGCCATTGTCAAGACGCCGGCGCCGATCGCCATCGCAACGGTATTGAAGAGGTCGTGAAAAAACCTCGGCGTTGTCGCGACGTTGAGATAATGATCGAAAGAAATCATTTGCATCGCTTCCAGCGAAGGCGCGACGTAATAGGGCATGATCGAGGCCCAAACGAGCACAAACAGAGGGCAAACCAGCGTCAGAAGAAAATAGACGCCAAATAGTCCGAGCGCCGGATAACGCCACATTCCCAGCGAGTAACGGACCGGGTTGAAGCCCCGGCCGCGGATCACCGCGAAGCGCTCTCCCTTGCGGATCATGCGCATATAGAAATAGGCGAGCGCGGTCATGAGGATCATGAAGAAAACGGCGTAGGCGGCGCTCAAGCCGTAATCAACCGGAACGTGGTAGCGCGCCGTGAAATAAATAAGCGTGCTTAAGACAAAGATGCCCGCGGCGAGGCCCACGGTGAGCGGCGCCTCAAACGATTCCAGGTGCGACACGAAGGAATAAATCGCGGCCGCCGCCAAAGCCGGCATCAAGAGGGGCAGCGTGATTCTGCGGAGCACGGTCTTTGGAGGCGACCCCGATAGCCGCGCCGCTTCCTCCAGCGCCGGATCCATCAGACGAAACGCGCCTACGATCATGAGAAAGATCGTGCTCACGCCCCGCATCCAGCTGAGAAAAACAATTCCCCCGACCGACTGGACATTCAGGGGGCCTTCGTCGAGCGAGACGCCCAAGACGGACAGCGCGGATCTAAGCAGAATATTGATCAATCCCATGCGCGGCGCGAGCAAAAGCATCCAGGATAGCGCAAACAAAACTCCCGGTATCGCAAGCGGCAACATCACCGCGACCCAGGCAAAGCCGCGAAGCGGCATGTCGGTGCGCTCGACAAGCCAGGCGAAAGCAATGGCGACCGCAAGCCCGCCCAAAGTGGAGGTCGCCGAGATAATGACGGTATTGAGCAGGGCGTTGTAAAAAAATGGGCTGCTGAAAAGGACGTAATAGTTGCGCAGGGTCCAGGGGCCTCCGAGAAAAGAAGGAGGGCCTGCGCGCAGGCTGTTGAGAACGAGCAGCAGCATCGGAACCAGGAGAAGCCAGAGCGTGACGGCGACGGCGACGGCTAGAACGAACGCGCTGAGAGTCAGTTTCGGCAGGCGACCGCGGATGGTCCATCCCGTTCGCGCGCGCTCTCGCTCCTCGAAGAGGCTCATGTCTTCGGTATCGGTGGTTCGGTTTGGAAATCGATGAGGTGAGCTAACCGCCCTTCCTTTCCGGTTTTGGAAAGCCCCAGACTTCCAGTATCTTGCGCATCAGCTCTTCGGATCGGATCGCAGTGTCCCAGTCGGCGACCTTGAGCTGCCGGCCCATTTTCCTTATCTGCGCTCCCAACTCCGATTCCGGATGGAAGATGCTCTCGCGCCCTGTGCGGAGGTACTTGACCCCTTTGGTTGCCACCCACCCGGTCATCAAGAGGGCAGCGTTAGGATTCTGCGCTCCTTTGAGCGGACTGAGCAGCAGCTCGCGCGACGCGACGACCGGGCCTTCTGGAAAGACGAAGCTCACGGGAAAGCCCGATTTTCCCTGTGAGGCGCGATACCAAGAACCATGGCTGGCAGGACAGGACAGAAGCACCTCGCCCGATGCGACCATGGTGACCGCCAGCGAGTTGCCGCGGAACCACTTGGGCTTGTTCCCGAGCAGCTTTTTTGCGTAGTCGAGCGTCCATTCCTCGCCATAGCCGTACATGACCGAAACCATGTGGGATGGCCGGACATCCACGGACATCTTTCCCATAAAGTACGGGTTGTAACAGTCCGTCCATGTCTTCGGCACCTGTTCTTTGGGCACGAGCTTGTTATTGTAATAGATTCCGGCCGGATTGTTGCCGACGGAGACGGCAAAGCCTTTAGGGTGAACCATCCTAGGGTCGACGCCAAAGATCCTTTGCCAGTCGATCGGCTCGATGAGGAAACCGAGCTTCTGAAAATCATCCATCGCTTCCTCTTCGATGCTCATCATGTCGTAGGGAAATAGCCCCGCTTGCATCTCGGAGAGTATGCGCTGCCTCTGCTCGCCTCCCATGATCCTTTTGTAGTTGATTTTGATGAACGGGAATTCCTGCTGGAAAACCTTGTGCATTTCCCGAACTTCGTGCTCCTCGAGATTAGTTGACCAGCTCAGCTTACCCTCTTTCTTCGCGCCTTGAACGATAGCATCCAGGCTTGAGGCTCTGCCCGCATCCGCCGCGAGACCGGGCGCCACGGTGGCGAATGCAGAGAAAAAAATTATGGTCACGAACGACCGGAACCTGGGAATCATGGCTCACCTCCTGTAGTTTGGCTGGCGTCTTGTTCGTTGGCGACCAGGTTGGGGCGCAGCTCACGCACATCGGTCAATTCTTCCAACTGGTTGACCTGCCGGATGAGGCGTTCCGCGCGCTCTCGACCGATGACGGGGACGATCAGCTCGCGGGCTTTGTCTTCGATTTCCCGGCCCGACGCAGGATTTTCCGGCGTGCCGCGATAGGTCGATAGGTGCTTGCTCAGCGTCTTCCCCTCCCGTGTCAACACCTCGAGCCGGACCTGCCGGGGGGATGCGCTTTCTCTCAGCGAGGGATCGGGAACCAAATGAACGCGCGCTTGAACGGACCGGATCGACGGATCTTCACGCAATTCTTGGCTGTGCACGGCAGTAAAGGACACTCTGCCATGGACGAGGGCCAAAGCGAGAATGAGCTGTAAATTGACGTCGGCCATGTTGCGATCGTTCACCGTCGCGGCGCGCCGCTCGGGAATCCGCACGGTGACGGCCTGAACGTCTTCGGCGCACAGGCGGGATTCGGCCATGAGGTCAAGCAGCGCCTCCAGCGGCGCCTGAATGGGGGAGCCCACGCAATATCTCTTGATGCTCGTTTGCGTAACCTCGAAGAGCTCTCCCAAGCCGCGCGTCAGCTCCTCCGGATGCGGCGCCGGCGAATAAGCTTCCAAGAAATTGCGCTCGCCGCAAAAAGGATCAGCGGCTCCCCGGCCGCCAGCGCGCGCGAGCAGGACGGCCGTCACGCCACTGCGTGCGGGCAGCCCTCCCAACACGAGAGCCTTTTCAAAATGCTCTTCGGCGCGGATGTAGCTTCCGACGCCGGCGGCCTGCTGCGCACTGTAGGCGAGCGCGCAGGCAACCTCGCCCGCGTCAAGGCGCCACAGCGCGGCGCCCGCCGCGGACGCGCCAAAAACGTTGGCGAGGCCGCGGCTGCTGTGGCCGGTCTCCGAGAGCGCAGCGGGATTTAAAGCCCTGCCCACCCGGCAGCCAATATCGTAGCCGACCACGACCGCGTGCAAAAAGGCTTTGCCGCTCAGGCCAAATTTTTCCGCGACCGCCAGGGCGGCCGGAACGACCGCGCACCCCGGGTGAGTCCCTGACGCGGCGTGAGAGTCGTCGGTTTCGTCCGCGTGGGCCGCGGCGCCGTTCGCCAGCGCGGCGAGCGTCGCTGACGTGAGGAGCGCGCTTCCAATGACCTGAGCGCGAGGAGGTCCGCCTTCTTCCTGAACGTATCGGCGCGCGGCGCGGCCGGGCGAAAGTTGCGAGCCGGAAAGCATTGCGGCGAACGTGTCCAGGACGTGCTGCTTGGCGTGAATAAGAACGCGATCGGGAAGTCGCCGGTCAAGCGCTCCGGCCACGTAATCGGACACGGTTCGGGTGAGAGCGGAAAAGGGACTCAAAATTTCTGCGACATTTCGTGGCGGCCGCGCGATCTTCCGCGCCGGTTTATTTGAAGATCTCCTGCGCCTGGCGCGCGTAGAACTCCATGTTGTCGCCCTGCGAAGGGTCGAGCGGCACAAGGTTCACGTTCTTGAGAGAGCTTTGCTCCTGGGCCAGGTCCGAGCGCGCGGACTGGCGGTCAAAGCTCAACACGAGCTGCTGTCCCTCCTTGGACAAGACGAAGTCGATGAACAGTTTGGCCGCGTTCGGGTGCGGCGCCCGCTGCGCGAGCCCGTAAGCGACGGGAACGACGAGCGCCGGTCCGAGAGTGGTCCAATCGACCGGCGCGCCGTTTTTCATCAGCGGCCGGATCACGCTGTAGGTGGAATCGATCTCGACATCGGCCTCTCCCGCGACGACGAGCTGGGCCCGCATGGCCGTCGACTCGTGGCGAATCGCAAGCTTCTGCTTCGCGAGCGCGCGCATGTAGGCGAGCCCTTTTTCTTTCCCCATGATTTGCAGGATCCAGGCAAACCACTGCTCGCGCGGGTTGAGCATCATTCGCCCTTGCCATTGCGGCTGCAGGAGGTCTTCCCAGGTCCTGGGAAGCTTGTCGCGCGCGACGGCTTTGGTGTTGTAGGCGATCACGTGGAGGTTCATGCTGCTGGTCACCCAGTAGCCGGGATCTTTAAAATCTTTCGGGTAAAAGCGCTCCTCGGGCGAAACGTAAGGCGCGAGGAATTTGCCCTTTCGCAGGAAATGCATCCCCAAGGTATTGTTCTGCAAAACGTCGGCGAGAAATTTGCCGGAGCGAGTTTCCGCGATCAGGCGCGGGTAAAGCTTGTCGCTCGTAAAGCGGTTCAGTTTGACGTCGATGAACGGATACTTTTCGCGGAACTTGTCGTTGATGATCGTCGATTGTCGGAGATCGGTCGTGCCGTAAATGACAAGCTCGCCTTCCTTTTTGGCGCCCGCGATGAGCCTCTCCTTCTCGGCGGATTGGGCGCGCGCGGGCTGGCGGCCGAAGACAAAAAGGCAAGCGAGGATTGGCACGAGCGAAAGAAGCAAACGCGCACGACGGATCATCTTGGACCTCCTGAAGCGAGTCGACAGTCTCGACTATCATCCGCGCCGCGTCGGTGTCAACCGCGCGCCGCGGCCGCGCTCGTTTGACAGTTTTTTTGCCGGTGTGATAGGCGAGAGAAAATCCGCCCTTACAACGGAGACAACCCATGGCTTCGAGCACCGAACGACTGGTGGATATCGCGCTCGGCATTCGCTTCGATAGCCTGCCCGCGGAGGTCGTGCGCGAGGCGAAGCGGCGGCTGCTCGACGCGCTCGGCTGTATGATCGCCGGGGCGCGCGGCGTCACGACGGAGCGCGTGCGCAAGGCCGTGTTCTCGCTGGGCGGCGTCCCGGAAGCGACGCTGTTCGGAACGCAAGAAAGAACGTCGTGCGATCGCGCCGCGCTCGTGAACGGCACCGCGCTCCGCTTTTTGGACTTTATGGACGGCCACCCCGGGCCCTATCCGTGCCACCCGTGCTTCAACATTCCGCCGGCTTTGGCCGTCGCGGAACGGGAGCGCGCGAGCGGCAAGAAGCTGATCACGGCGATCGTGACCGGCTATGAGATCATGCCGCGCTTTCAGGAGAACGTCGGGCTACCGGATCTCGGCGCGCGCGGTTGGGCGGGCAGCTCGAACCTCGCGTTCTCGATCCCGCTCGGGTGCGCGCACCTGCTCGGGCTCGACCGCGAAGGCGCGCTCAACGCGCTCGGCCTGTCGGTCCTTCACGGGGCGGTGCTCGACACGTCGAGCCACGGGCAGATGCCCGCGAGCAAGTCGCTCCTGGACGGCATGGTCGCCCAGCAGGCCGTTTTGGCCTTGTTGCTCGCGGAGCGGGGAGTGAGCGGGCCTCACGAGGTGCTCGAGGGGGAAGCGGGCTATGTGCGCGCGGTCGCGGGCGCGTGCAAGCGCGACGGGCTTCTCGCGCCGGTCGGGAAATACAAGATCCTGGAAAGCTACACCAAGCTCTACAATACCGTGAAGTGCGGCCAGACCGCGGTCGCCGCGGCCCTGGCTCTGGCGCGCGAGCCGGAATTCAACTGGCGCGACATCACGGCTATCGAGATCGGGCTGGCGAAGCGCGACGCGGACAATCAAACGAGAAACGCGTCCTACGCGCGCCCGAAGAACCGCGACACGGCGAATCACAGCGTGCGCTACTCGGTGGCCGCGGCCTTGGTCGAGGGAGAGCTGGGCGAGGAGCAATTCGCGGAGGAAAAGCTCCGCTCCCCGGATATCCTGAAGCTGATCGATCGCACC
Source organism: Candidatus Acidiferrales bacterium (assembly GCA_035559995.1). GTDB lineage: Bacteria > Desulfobacterota > Binatia > UBA9968 > UBA9968 > DATMAM01. The sequence continues at coordinate 38,595 of DATMAM010000031.1, read as the reverse complement.
AGGGTTTACCACGAAAAGGACCACGACGCCCATTGGCCGCGTGCGAATCCGGCGACGATCTGGATTCGCAGCGCGAACCGAACGCAGTTTTGGCGGACGGTCATCGTGCCGCCCGGCCATCCGGACAATCCCGTTTCGGACGAAGCCTTGGAGCAGAAATTTCGCCAGCTCACGCGCAAGTTCTTGAGCCCGGAGCAAATTTCCGAGGTGATCGAGATCGTCCGCCAGCTGGATCGGCTGGACGACGTGCGCCACCTTACGGCGGTGTTGCGGCGAAGCTGAGCGCGGCGCCTTGTCGCGTTCAAAGCGTCAGCCGAGGATCTCATCGGAAAGTGACGGAACTCCGGCGCTTCGCGCCGGCGCAACGGCCGCGACCCGCGCCCGGTGGTGCGGGCGGCGATTCAGGAGAATGAACATGCAGGGAGCGACGGAGAAGCTTGCGCGCTTTGCCGCCAGCGCCAGGATCGAAGAGATGCCGGGCGGCGTCGTCGAGAACGCCAAGCTGATGCTCCTCGATACGATCGGGGTCACGCTGGCGGCGGCGCGCGATCCCGGGTGCCGGCTGCTCGCGCAGTGGGTGAGGGATCAGGAAGCGGCCGAGCGCTCGAGCGTGCTTGGGCAAGGGTTTCGCAGCTCGCCGCTTCTCGCGGCGCTCGCGAACGGCCATGCCGCGCACGCGCTCGATTACGACGACAGCGGCCACTACAGCACGCAAACGCTTCCCGCCGCTCTTGCTCTGGGCGAGCCGCGGCGCGTCTCAGGCGGGATGCTGCTCCGGGCGTACATCGTCGGGCGCGAGGTTTGCTACCGGTTGGACAGGGCGCTCGACGCCGGCCGCGAAGGGCTCAAGGGTCCGACCTACCGCGGCTGGCATCACACGGGGACGAATGGGTCCTTGGGAGCGGCCGCGGCGGCGGGCGTCATCATCGGCTTGACGGCTGAACAGATGCAGACGGCGTTCGGCATTGCCGCCAACGGCGCCGCCGGTCTGCGCGCCAATATGGGAACGATGGCGAAGGCCCTGGTGTCGGGCAACGCCGCGCGGACGGGCGTGATGGCCGCAACTTTGGCGCAGCGCGGGTTTACGGCGGAAAAAGCCGTGATCGAGACCCGACAGGGGCTGGCCAACGCGTTTTGCGACGAGGCCGAGATCGATTGGGAGGCGATGGTCCGCGACCTGGGAGCGCGCTACGAGCTCGAACGCGGCGCGGTCACGAAGGAATATCCCTGCTGCAGCCCGGCGCACCGGCCAATCGAGGCGCTACTGAAAATCGTCAGGGAGCACTCGATCCGTCCCGAGGAGGTGGAGCGGATCGAGTGCGATCTGCACGCGTTCTCCCTGCGGCGCGAGCAGGCCGGCGACAGCCACGAAGGGCAGTACAGCTTGAGGTATTGCCTGGCGGTGGCTCTGCTGGACCGCGAAATGGGGCTCAAACAAATGACGCACGAGCGGGTTCGATCAAAAGACGTCCAGGAGCTGATGCGGCGGCTCGCGATCGTGCCGCCGCCCGGAGGAGCGGTCGAGAGAAGGCCGAAGGAAAAGCTGACCGTTTATCTCGCGAACGGGCGGAGCTACACGGCGGAGGTCGCGCATCCCCGGCGCATTTCGAGCCGGGAGGAACTCGAGGCGAAATATTTTACCTGTGTCGAAGGAAGCCTTACGCGTGAGGCGGCGCTGGAGACGCGCGCGACCGTTCTCGAGCTGGAAAAAGTTTCGGATATCACGCGCCTTACCGACTTGATTCGCGGAAATTAGGAGGACAATTACGGCGCCGGCAATCCAAGAAAGATTCCCGATCTTTTCGATTATGCGGCGAGCAGCGCCGTCAGCTCGCGCACGTCGCCTACCGACTCCAGGCTGCGGACGCAGGCGATAATTTTGTCCGCTCTCTCCTCCGAGAGCTTCTCTTTGGCGTTGTCACGAAACTTCGTCAAAACCTCCTCTTCCGTGAGCGGGTTTTTGGCGTGGCCCTTTTGCATCGTCGCGGTGTATTCAAATTTTCGCCCATCTTTGAGCGCGATCGTGACCGGGCAATATTCGCCTTTTACGGGAATCGTTTCGTCGACGACGACGCGCACCTTTTTAAAGGTTTCCTGAACCTTCGGGTCTTTCACCTTGGCGTCGTAAAAGCTCGCTCGCTCCAGCCGGCCGTCGAGGAGCGCAACGGCGGCCACGTAGTTGATGGTGAACTTTCCCTGGAGGCCGGTTTCGACCGATGGCCGGTAGTGGCGGTTGTGGCGCACCGGGTTGATGCGCAACTCGAGGTAGGCGACGTCTTCGGCGCGGATATTGTGCGTCCGCACCAAATGGAGAGTTGCGTCCGCCGCGAGAAATTGCGGCGCGCTGCAGGGGTGAAGCTTGAAGGAAAGCCCGGGAGACTCGAGGAAGTAAGGCCGTCCCAGACCCGCGAGCATTTTTTCGTAGTCGCAGCGGTCTTTGCCGAAAAACGAGTCGCAAAAGCCGCGCGGGCTCTCGATGATCGCCGGATCGGCCGTAAAGCCTCTTTCCGCGAGCAGAACGGCTTCGACGCCGTTGCGCGCCGCGTTGGCGGCGTGGAACGGCTTCACCATGGAGCCTTGCTGGCGATGGAGGCCGCTCGCGCCGGACGCCGCGATGCCGAACGCCGCTCTGGTCTTGCCCGAGTCAAGCGCGCGCACGCTGGCCGCGGCCGCGACCGCGCCGAGGCTCCCGAAGATCGGGGTGCTGTGGAACCCGCGGTCGTGGATGTCCGCAGGACAGGAGGCGGAAACCTGCGTGGCCACCTCGATACCGGTGACGTACCCTTTGAGAAAGTCCTTTCCGGGTGCGCCGAGCGCCTCCGCGATCGCGAGCGAGGCGGAGACGGCCATGCAGCTTGGATGGCCGACGTGCGCGATGCCGTCCCAGTCGTCGAAGTCGATCGCATGCGCGAGGATGCCGTTCGTGAAAGCGCCCATCGGCATCGAGGCTTTCTGATCGGACCCCCAAATGGTGACTTCCGGCGGCCCCGCCATGTACTTGCAATAGTCGAGGGCGATCTGCGCCACGGGATGCTCGTAACCCGCAAGCGCCACGCCCAAGGTGTCGAGGATGTGAAGCTTTGCGTTCTCGACCGCTGCGCGGGAAATCGATTCGTACTTGCTCTCGGCTATGAACTGCGCGAGCCGCTCGGTAACCGGAACTGGCGCCATTTTTTTCCTCCGTCGCGTTTGTCGGATCCGCACAGAAACATCACATCTTTCGGCAAGCTGCAAGAGTTTGGGCTTTCTGGCTGCGCGTTTCGCGCCCGAAATTTTCAAGGACTTGCGAGGCGAGAATCATGGCAATCCGAGAATCCAACGCCGAAGGCGCCGAAGCCAAAAGGGAAAATGGCTTCAGGAATCTTCCGCGACCGCGATGCAATGCTGGGGCGGGAGTTCGAGATAAACTTCCTCTCCCTGGCGGGGCGCGATCGCCGGGTGCTGGCGCGCGTAGATCAGCTGGGTGCCGACCCGGAAGTGGCAGTCGACGTAATCGCCGCAAAAGACCGTGAGCTCGACTTTGCCCCTGACGACATTGGCCGCGTGGTTCATTTCCCGATGAACCACCACGTTGATCGGCTGGATGGTCAAAAGCACGCGGTCGCCGGCGCGGACATCGACGCTTTTTTCGGAAGTGAAGGTGCCGATCTCGGTCTCGACGGCCCACGCCAGATCGTGGCCGCGCGTGAGGATTCCCGGCACAAGGTTGGTCGAGCCCATGAAGCGCGCGACGAAGCTCCCGCTCGGACGCTGGTAAACCTCATGCGGCGTGTCCGCCTGTACGATCCGGCCCTCTCGCAAAACCGCGATTCGGTTCGACATCGACAGCGCCTCCACCTGGTCGTGGGTCACGTAAAGCGTCGTGATCTGCAGCCGGCGTTGGAGCTCGCGCAACTCGACGCGCATCTCGCCGCGCAGCTTCGCGTCCAGATTTGACAGGGGCTCGTCGAGGAGCAGCACCTTGGGCTCCGCAACGAGCGCGCGCGCGAGAGCCAGGCGTTGCTGCTGCCCGCCGGAAAGCTGCGCGCCGGCGCGCTCGTTGAGCCCGGTCAGGCGCACGAGGTCGAGGACTCGGTTGACGCGCTCGCGGATCTGCGAGCGCGTCAACCGCTTGGCGCTCTCGCGCAGCGGAAAAGCGACATTGTCGAAAACGGTCATGTGCGGCCAGATCGCGTACGACTGAAAAACCATGCCCGTGCCGCGCTTCTCGGGAGGGACGTTGATATTGCTGTCGGCGGAAAAAACGGTTGTCTGTGCCAACTGGATCTCGCCCGAGTCCGGGCGCTCCAATCCCGCGATGCAGCGGAGTATGGTGGTCTTGCCGCAGCCGCTCGGGCCGAGAAGCGTGTAAAATTCCCCTTCGGCGACTTCAAAGGAAACGCCGCGGACGGCGCCCACCTCTTCGTGCTCGGTACGGTAGGTCTTGGCGAGGTTTCTAACCCGAATCATTCGCGCGAGCAGAAGACAAGCCGCGGGAACGCTTTTTGGCGGTCTTTTGCCGGCCAGCTTCTTCGAGCAGACTCAATGTAGAAAAAGCGAGAACGGAAGGTCAAACGGCGCTCATAGAGCTTTGGGCTAAGCTCGGCAGATCCGAACGTCAACGCGCCGCTGCTCATGGCCGAGCGGCGCACTTTGCGCTCCCGGCTTCGGCTCCGGGAGCGGCCCGCTACCTCTTTCCCACCGGCTCGGCTTTCGGGAAGCCGTAGGTTTCGAAAACTTTCTTTTGCAGCTCTTCAAGCTTCGGCGCGTGCTCCCAGCCGATGATGGAAACCTTCTTACCCTGGGTTGCTTGATGGGCGGTTGTGCCGGGGAAGAAAACTGAGCCATTGTACTGGAGCTCGATTATTTTTTGCGCCTCGGGACCGCCAACGAACTCCAACCACAAAAGGGCGGCATAAGGAGAGTCGGCTTTGGCGTAAACAGCTTCATGGTCGCCGATCCGGAGCGGAATAGGTTCTGTCAGCTTATAGGCAAGAACATTGGCTTTGTCCTTCTCCATGGCCCTCTTTGTACTGTTCAGGTTGGCGCCGAGAAGCATGGCGTATTCTCCCGCGGCCATCGCGGCAATGACCCGGGAATGCCCGCGAATCCAGATTGGATTCTGGGCCGCCAGCCCTTTCGCATACTGTAAGGTCTTTTCGAGTCCCCAAGCGGGTACCAAATTTGCTACCTCCTGAGGACGAATATCGACCGCGAATTTTCTTCCTTTAAATTCGGGCTTGAGGAAATCTTCCCACACGCTTGGGACCTTGTCCTCCGAGATCAGCTTCTTATTGTAAGCTGTGACCTGGGTTCTGGTGGTATAGGATACTACGTTACGGTTTACGGGATCGATCATTCCGAGGGGAATCTGCAGCACGCCGTGCTGCGCCATGCCGAGAATATCGAACTTCTTTTGATGCGGCAGATAATCGTCGTAAAAATCCGTCGTGAGATAGTTGACGTCCCAACCGCTGCCGGTGCCCGCCTTCATCTCCAGAAGCATCCTTTGATAGGTGTCCGTGCCGGCGATCTCTTCTGCCCGAATATCAATAAATGGATATTTCCTTTTAAAGGCTTCCGAGACAGGCTTGAGAGTTTCGATCTCGAGCGACGATAACACGCGAAGTTTTCCCTCTTTCTTGGCTTTGGCGATGATCTCGTCACGGCTGGTTTCGAAGATAAATCCCTTCGCTTCGGCCTCCTGCTTTGCCTTGAGGACGCCGGGCGCGGCAGCGGCGTAGATCGCGCTGCTGGCACAAATATTTACCAGGAGCGCCCCTAACACCCAGGCTCGAACTGTTCGAATTGTCATAGAGACCTCCAGGAATAATAACTTCTTCCGGTCACAACAAATCACTTCCCGAGCGAGGCCGCAAGAGCGGCAACGTCGGCAATCTTTTCAAGCTCGCGCACGCTCTGCGCGACGGCCTGCGCGCGGCTTTCTCCTAGAACCGGGGCGCTCAACGAGAGAAACTTCTCCTCGACCTCCGCCGGCGGCAGCGGGTTGTAAGGAGCTCCGGGGACGCGCTCCACCAGAGTCTCGAAGCGCCGCCCGTCGGTCGTGAAGATCTCGACGATCGCCGAGCGGACGGCGGGAAACTTCCCGGTCAGCTCGGCGTCGGCGCGGATCTCGACCCGTTTCTTGAGCTCGAGCACCTTTGGATCGCGCATGCGCGCGAAATCGTGCGCGTTCTGGAAATCGACCTTGCCGTCCAACATGGCGACCGCGAGCAGGTACTGGCAGTTGACGTCGGGCATGTGCCGGTCGTTGATCGTGCGCGCCTGGGTGTCGGGAAGGCGCACGACGATTTTTTGGACCTGTTCGAGCCCGTCAAGGCCGTGCTCGTTCACCAGGCTGAAATAGCCGCTGAGCGTCGCCTGCATCGGCTGCCCGGCGGGGTACTTTTTGATGCTGGTATCGGAAATCTCGAAGCGCGCTCCCAGCTCCTGCAGCAGTTCCTCCGGCCGCGGGCGCTCGGAAAACGCGCGGAACAGGTTCTCCTCGCCGTCGAAAACGGTCGGCGTGGCGGTGAACCCCGCCCGGACCATCAACGCGGCGCTGACGCCGTTTCGCGCCGGCGCGCCGGCGTAGCAAAAGGCTTTGTCGATATGCTCGGGATCCTGGCGCCAGGTGTTGATTCCCGACGCCTGCGTCCCGGCGAGCGCCAGCGCGTAGCGGACCTGCTCGGCGTTCAACCCGAGCAGCCGGCCGGCGGCGGCCGCCGCGCCGAACACCGACGAGATCGAGCCCGCGTGAATCCCGCGCTCGCTCATCCACTCGCGCCCGAGCGCCTTGTTCAGGCGGCACATGACGTCGTAACCGAGGACGACCGCCGTGATCAGCTCGTGGCCCGAGCGGTGCTCTCTTTCGGCGATCGCGAGCGCCGACGGCAAGATCACGGAGCCTGGATGGGTCACGGTCGGGAAGTGGGCGTCGTCGGTCTCATCGGCGTGCGCGGTCATCGCGTTTGCGAGCGCCGCCAGGATGGCGCCGGTTTTTATGCCGGTCGCGACGACGGTCGCCTCGGGCGGCCCTGCTTGCGCGCGAACAAACTCGATGGCGACCCGGCCCGGCTTGAGCGTCGATCCGGAGATCATCGCGCCCAGGGTATCGAGAATGTGAGTCTTGGCGCGCTCGACGATCGATTGCGGCAGTTGCCGGGGCCGCTCGCCGGCGATATAGGCGGCAAGCTTTTCGGTCAGGTTCTCTTGCATGAGAGTCTCCTCGGCGGTCTTTGCCCGTTGTCGTGGAAAGGCGCGGGAGCCGTCATCGCGGCGCAAGCGCGTCCGCGAGCGCCTTGACGTTCGCGAGCTCCTCGAGACGGTCGACCGTATCGATGATCTGCTGAATCGCGGACGCCTGGAGGACGCGCGCCGCGTTGTCGCGAAATTTCCGCTCCCACTCGGAGCGCGGCAGGGGATATCTCCAGTGGCTTTGCGGCAGCGGCTGGGCCGCGCGCACCTCGCGGCCGTCGGCGAGCTTGATCGCGACGACGTAATAGACGATGTCGGGGTTCAGCGGGATCGAAGGGTCGACGCGCACGGTCATTTTTCGCAACAGCTCCTGGACGTCGCGCGCAAGCGCGCGCTCGTCGTGAAAGCTTTCGATCGCGAGTTTGCGGTCGAGGATCGCCAGCGCGACGTGGTACTGGTAGCTGAATTTGCCCTCCAAACCGGAGCGGATCACGGGCCGATCGAAGTGGCCGCGGCGCGGCACGATCAGCTCGACGGAGGCGATGTTCTCTACGGTTAGGTTGTGCGTCTTCACCAGCTCGAGCGCGGCCTCGAACGGATGATGCAGGTGATAGCCGCTGGGGTACATCTTGACGCCGATCCCGGGCGACACGAGATAAAAAGGGTTGCCGAGCATCGCGGTGATTTGCCAGTCCGCGTTGGGGTGCTCGCCGAAGAAAGCCGCGAAGAAGGCGCCGTCCAAAACGTTCGGGTTCGCGGAAAATCCGTCCGCGGCGAGCATCGCGGCGACCACACCGTTGCGCGCGCCGTGGCCGGAGTGAAACGGCTTGGTCATCGTGCCGCTGTGAAGGCTAATGCCGCTCGCCTCCGAGGCGGCGATACCCAGGGCGATCTGCGTTTTCAAGGTGTCGAGGCCGAGAAGCTTCGCACACCCCGCCGCCGCGCCGAGGGTGCCGAACACCGGGGTCGGATGCCATCCGCCGCGCTTGTCGGCACAGGCGTGAAGCTTGCCCATGATCTCGTAGGCGGCGATTTGCGCGACGAGCAGCCGCCGGCCGCAAGCGCCGAGGCTTTCGGCCAGCGCGAGGGTCGCCGGGAATGTCACGCCCGTCGGGTGCGCGCCCGGGAGCCACATGTCGTCGTAGTCCGTCGCGTGGCAAAAAATCCCGTTGGCGAAAGCGGCCTGCGGCGCGGAGGAGCGAAGCGGCGTTCCCCAAACCGTGCACTCGGGAGTTCCTCCGGTGCGCTCGACGAACCTGGCGGCGATCTTGCCAACCTCCTGCGTGCTCCCGGCAAGAGCGACGCCGATGACGTCGAGAATCTGGCGCTTCGCGCGCTCGATCACCTCGGGCGGAATGCTTTCGTACCGGAGCTCGCTCACAAAGCGGGCGACGAATTCCGTGTTACGCTGCATGAAACCTCCATGGCTTGAGCCGGCCGGGCCGAGTTTGAAGCTCGGCCGAGAGCCTCAGTTTTCGCTCAGGCGCTCCTCGCCGCATGTTTCGCGGCGAGCCGCGAGAACACGACGTTCCGGGTCTGGCCGCTGCACGACGGGTAATTGTGAAAGAACAGCCCGACGATGTCGCCCGACGCGTAGAGCCCGCGGATCGGCCGCAGCCCGGTATTGAGCACGCGCGCGTCGCCGTCGATTTGCAGCCCGCCGAAGGTGAACGTGATGCCGCCGGTCACCCGATAGGCGCGAAACGGCGGCTCGTCGATGGGGACGGCCCAGTTGCTCTTCGGCGGCGCGATGCCCGCGGTGCACTTGCCGTCGAGCCGGGTTGGATCGAACGGGATGTCGGCGCGCACGGCCTTGTTGAATGCTTCTACCGTATGCGTGAGAAGCGCGAGCTCGATGCCGATCTTTTCCGCCAGCTCGGGAATCGTCCCCGCCTCGACCGGCTCGGCAAAGCGGTAACCGGGATGAAAGAGACCGAAGGCCTTGCGGTCGAAGATCTGATAGGCGATCGCTCCGGGCTGGCGCAAAACGGCCCAGCCGGTCTTGGCGTAGGTATAGGCGCTTCGCGCCTCGCCCTCGTCGAAGAAGCGCTGGCCGAGCGAATTTACCGTGATGCCGTAAACGTACGAGTAGCGATTCGCCTTCGCGCTGATTTCCACCTCCGGAGATCTGGCATCGATCGGAGTTGCGTGCGCTCCTTGCCAGTGGCCGGCGGCTTTCGCGCCGAGCGCCAGCGCCATCTGCAGCACCTCGCCGGTATCGTGCTTGCTGCCGCGCACCTTCATGAGATCGGCGTTCGGGCCCAGATAGCGGGCGCGCATCTCGGGACTCGCCTGAAAGCCGCCGCTGCAAAGAATCACGGCGGCGCCGACAAGATCGTACTCGCCCGCGGCGGCGGAAACGCGGACGCCCTCCACCTTGCGGTCGTTGCCGTGAAGCGCACACACGCGCGACTCGAAGCGAATCTCGACGCCGAGCCGGGCGGCGATCTCGCGCCACTGCATGAGCTGCCCGAGCCCGCCCTCGACACCGCCCGCGGGATGGACGACCATGCCGGGCTCGAAATAGTGGCGGCCGTCGATCGTGACGTACCGCTCCGGCTCCCACTTGATGCCCAGCTCGCGCATCCAGTGAACGCCGGCGTTCGATTCCTTGACTAAAAGCTCCGCCAAAAAGCTATCGATTCGCTCCTGCGTGACGCGCTTGAGATCCGCCATGAACTGCTCGGCGGTGTACGGCGGGATGTGCATGCGGCGAAATTCGGCCTCGGGGACCTGCGGGATAAACTCCCGGATTTCTTCGGCGCCCCGGTGGCAGAAGCGAAAGCCGGTGTGTGAGAAGCGGGCGTTGCCGCCGAACTCGCTCTCGGGAGCCTTCTCGAGCATGACGACTCTCTCGGCGCCGTTTTGGCGCGCCGCGACGGCGGCTTCGAACGCGGCGCTGCCGCCGCCGACCACGATGACATCGGTCCTTTCGCTCTTCATCGAAATCTCCGACCGTTCCTAGCCCGCCCGCGTGACGACCAAGCCATCGACGGCCAGGACGCCCTGGCCTTCGGGAAGGACGATGACCGGATTCAGATCGATCTCCTCGATGGAGTCCTGGAGGTCCAAAGCCAGCTGCGCGAGGGAGTGAATCGCGGCCGCCAGCGCCGCGGTATCGCCCGGGGGGCGGCCGCGGGCGCCGGTCAAAAGGCTTTTGCCGCGAAGCGCGTCGATCATGCGGCGGCACTCTTGGATCGTGAGCGGCGGAAGTCTCAGCACCGCGTCCCTGATGATTTCGACGAAGATACCGCCGCTCCCGAGAAGAACGACCGGGCCGAGCTGGGGATCGCGCGAAACGCCGAGGATCACTTCGGCCACCCCTTGGATCATCGGCTGCACGATCATGCCCTCGATCGCGGCCTCGGGCTTGGCCGTCTTGGCGCGTTGCATGATCTCGGCAAAGGCCGACTCCACTTCTTGGGGATTTTTGAGGTTCGCTCTCACCGCGCCGATGTCGCTTCGGTGCGGGATGTCGACCGAGGCGATCTTGAGCACCACGGGAAAGCCGAGCGACTCCGCCAGCGCCGCCGCTTCCGCCGGCGCGTGCGCGATTTTCGTCGGAACGAACGGAATCGCGTAATGGTCGAAAAGCTCGATCAGCTCCGCCGTGCGCAGCGCGCCCGCCGGGCGCGTGGCAAGCTTCTGTTTGATTTTATCGTCGCCGACCCTCCGCTCCGCCGCCTCGCGCCTGTCTCTTTCTCGCTCCGCCCACGTCTCGATCATGGTCACGGCTTTTCTGATCGAGCGCAGGCCTTTTTCGTATTCGAGAAGAAAGGGGACCTTGAGCGCGGAGAAGAACTCGAACCACTCGGAGCTTAACTGCTCGCTCGCGCGGGAGAACAGAACGAGCTGCTTGCCGCTCTTCAGAACGGCATCGGCCACGGCGCGATAGCCTTCGCGCAGGCGGTCGGAGATCTTGTCGGGGATGTTGAGGCGGCAGCCGATAACGCTGAACTGGGGGGATTGCGCGAAGGCCTCCAGGGAGCGGTAGAAGCCCTCGGGCTTCGAGGTAAGGAGATCTTCGACGTCCAGGGGGTTTCCCAAAAAAGAGTCTTTTCCGAGCTCGCTCGCGATCGCCGCGCGCGTCTCGGCGTCGAGATCGGGAAGGGCGAGGCCGTTACGGTCGCAGATGTCCGAGAGGAGGCTGCAATCGCCCCCGGAGATCGTCATGAGGCCGATCCGATTGGAATCGAGCCGCGCCAGATCGGCAAAGACCACCAGGGCCGCGGCTTCGAGAAGCTCGTCGAGATTGCTCGCCGGGATCACGCCGGTCTGCTCGAAGAGCGCGTCCCAAGCTTCGCCGCCGGAGGCAAGGCTTCCCGTGTGGGAGGCGATCGAGCGGCGGGCGCGCGCCGATTTTCCCAGGCGAAGCGCGATAATCGGCTTGCGCAGCGCGGCGGCGCGCTCGAGCAGAGCGCGAAACTTCCGCGGGTTACGAATCGACTCGATCACGAGCGCGATCGCGCGCGTCTCGGGGTCGTCGATCGCCCAGGCCAGGTAATCGCTCAGGTTCAGCCCGGCCTCGTTTCCCGGCGCGATCCCCACGGAAAAGCCCAGGCCGCGCTGGTTTCCCATCTGCACGATCAAGTTGAGCATGCCGCTGCTGTGAAAGATCGCGGCGAGGCTCCCGTGGCGAAACGTCTTGGGAAGCGGCGAGGACCAGAGGTGCGCTTTGGAGCGCGGGCACATGAACCCGAGCGTGTTGGGGCCGAGCAGCAGCATGGCGTTCGCGCGGGCAATCGCGGCAAGCTCCTCCTGTCTCTTCTTTCCTTCTTCGCCGACTTCGGCAAAGCCGTTGCTGATCACGCACAGGGCGCGGACCCCTTTCTCGGCGCACTCGCGGGCGACGCTCGCGACCAGAGCGTGCGGCACGACGATCATCGCCAGATCGACGTCGCCCGGAATATCCTTCACGCTGGGAAAGCACGGCACGCCGAACACCTGCCGCTGGCGCGGGTTGACCGGATAGACCGACTCCATCGGAAAGCCGGCCTGGAGCAGGTTGCTGCGGATCGAAACCGGGTAGTGGCCGCGCTCGCTCGCGCCGATCACCGCGATCGCGCGCGGCGCAAGGAGCGGCGAGAGATCGAGAGAGGATGCCGCGGGCTGCTGGCCCTGAGATGGTTCTGCCATAGTCGTTTCTCTTTCTACTGAACTTTGGGCGGCGCGGCGAGAGCCGCCATGAGCGGCGAAACGCCGGGCAGCTCTTCGGCGTGCAGGATCAGCTCCGCCGCCCTGCGCGCCTTTTCCTCGCCCAGGACCTCGCCGGCGAGGGCGTAAAACTTCCGCGCAACCTCCGTCTCGCCGACGGGGTTTTTCGTGTGGCCGGGGCCGTAAGGCATCCGGGCGCGCAAGCGCCTCCCGTCACGAAGTTCGACCTCGACCACCGCGCCCATTCTCTCGGGAAGCTTGAGGTCCCGGCGAAAGGAGATCTTCTTCATGAGGCTTACGACGGCGGGCTCGGCGAGCTTATGCTCCTCGAACTCCGGCAGCCAGACCCTGCCGTCGAGAAAAACGCGCGCGACGCAATAGGGCACGCTGTGGTCGGCGTCCTCGCGCGTCGCGACGCCGGTCTTTTGAAAGCGCTTCTGCTGCTTGTAGGCGAAATCGCTCAGCGCGATCCTGACCGCGGCGATCTCGGGCGCGCGCACGCCGCGCCCGTAGAGCTCGAGCGCCGCCGCAATCGGCGCTTGCGCGACGAACAGGCAAGGCCACATTTTCATGCAGCTTCGCGCGATATGGTATTTGCCGTCGCGGCGCCGCAGCGGCGCGGGAGAAAATCGGCGCGCGACCTGCTTGGCGAAGCCGTAGTCGCTGTCGATGACGCCGAGCGGACCGGTGACGCCCGCCTCGGCCAGCAGCGCGGCGTAGGTCCCCATCTTCGCGCTCATCGCTTCCGCGGCCGCCTTCCACATCGAAAGCCGGCCGCGGCGGACCTCGGCGAGCGTGTTGGCGTGCGCGCCGGCGATCGCCAGCGCATGAGCGAGCCTCTCCGGCGATAGCCCGAGCAGCTTTCCCGCGAGCGCGGCCATGGAATAGTGCTCCAGGGTGGAGTTGTCCCAGCCGTCCCTCTGCTCGACGCAGGCGTCGCGCATGCGCATCTGAACCTCGTAGGCGATCACAATCGCAAGCAGAAGTTCCTTGCCGCCGCGCCCGCACGCTTCCGCCACCGCCAGCGCGGCGCCGATGTTGGTGCTCGGGTGATTGCCGACGTCGGTATAGTCGTTGAAGTCGAGATAGCGGATCGCAAGCGCGTTGATGAACGCGGCGTGCTCGGTGGCAGTCTTCCAGCCGGCGCCGATCGGCGTCGCCAGCGGGTTGCCGCCCTGTCGTTTGGCGACTCGGCGCGCCAGCCGAACCGGCGGGGCGTTCAGCGCCCCCAGGGCGCAGCCGGCCGCGTCGAGAAGAACGAGCTTGGTTTTTTGAACGATCTCAGGCGGTAGCGATTCGTATCGGAGCGCTGCGATCCACGTTGCCATTTCCTCGGCGAGCGTTTTCATGGGCCTCACAAATAGCGTGCGCTTCAGGGCGCTGTCAACCTGCGCCACGGCGTTTCGCGTCTCGAGCTTTGTCTCGGCGGCTTGTGACGGCTTTGCGTTGCCGCAAGAGCTTTCGCGCGAAACCGCGACATCTTGCAGTTGACAGGCAGCGGATGGTCTAGGAGAATCCGTGACGGCTCGCCCGGGCGCGCCGAGTCCACGAAGGACGAGGAGGAAACGATGGAACTCGATTTTGTCACCAACCAGGAAATTATCGTCGCCGCGCGGCGGAATCTGAGCCAGGATGTCTGGGACTATCTCTGCGGCGGCTCGGAATCCGAGACGACCATACGGCGTAACCGCATGGGGTTCGACAGCCTGGCGTTTCGGCCGCGCGTGCTCGTCGACGTCACCCATGTCGATCCGTCGACGACCTTTCTGGGTTACAAGCTCCGCATCCCGGTGATGCTGGCGCCGATCGGCTCGTTGCAGGAAATCACGCCGCTCGGAGGCGTGGCGGTGGCCAAAGCCGCCGAGGAGTTCGGCACGATCAATTTCGTGAGCACGGTCACCCAGCCGAGCCTGGAGGAGATCGCGGCGTGCGCGCCGACGCCCAAAATATTTCAGCTCTACGTGAACGGAGACATGGATTGGGTCGCCGATCTTCTCAAGCGCGTGAAGGCCGCGGGCTACGTCGCGCTCTGCCTGACCGTGGACACCGCCTACTACAGCCGGCGCGAGCGGGCGATGATGAATCGCTGGACGCCTCCCAACCGGCGCGTGGCGCGCCGGCGCGATTACCGGGCGGGCCTTACGTGGGAAAGCATGGATGCCATCAAGGAAATGGCCGGGCTGCCGTTCATTCTAAAAGGGGTGGCGACCGCGGAGGACGCGGCGCTCGCGGTCAAGCACGGCGTCGACGTGATCTATGTCTCGAATCACGGCGGGCGCCAGCTCGATCACGGGCGCGGCACGATCGACGTGCTGCCGGAAATTGTCGAAGCGGTGGGCAACAAGGCCGAGATCATGCTGGACGGCGGGGTGCTGCGCGGGACCGATGTGATGAAGGCGATTGCGCTCGGCGCCAAGGCGGTCGCGATCGGCAAGCTCCAGGGTTGGGGATTGGGAGCGGCGGGGCAGGCGGGACTCGTGCGCGTGCTCGAGCTTCTGGAAAACGAGATGATCGTGAGCATGGGCCTTCTCGGCGTAAGCCGCGTCGATCAGATCACGCGCGCTCACGTCTGCAAGGTGGAGCCGATTCAGCCGGCGCACGAGATGAGCGCGTTTCCCCATATTCCGGGCGGCCGGCTGCTCTAGGGCTCCAGGAGAAGGGCTACCGGAGGGTCGCTTCTTCGCTGGAGCCGTTCAGCCGTCGGCATCGCGTACTCGAACGGAGGCACTATGCAGTATCGAACCGTCGGTAAGACCGACCTGAGCGTTTCGGAAATCGGCTTCGGCTGCGGCAACAACGCCGTGCTGATGGTGCGCGCGAGCTACCAGGATCAGCTGCGCGCGGTGCGGCGGGCATTGGATCTCGGAATCAACTACTTCGACACAGCCTTCGCGTACGGCTCGGGAAAATCGGAGGAGAACTTGGGGCGTATCCTGCGCGATCTCGGAGCCAAGCCCGTCGTCTCGACGAAAATCCGCTTGGAGGCAGACTCGCTGAGCGATCTAAAAGGCGCCACGATTGGGGCCGTCGAAGCGGCGCTCGCGCGCTTGCAGCGAGACGAAATCGACCTCATCCAACTGCACACGAGAATCACCAACGAAAGAAACTCCGGCGCGCGCTTCAGCTTGGCCCCGCAAGATGTTCTCGGCGGCGTGCTCGATGGATTCAAGGAGATGCGGGCCAGAGGGAAGGTGCGCTATTTCGGCTTCAGCGGGCTGGGCGACCCCGAGGCTTTGCACAGGGTCGTGGACAGCGGCGAGTTTCACTCGTTTCAGGTCTACTACAACATGCTGAACCCGAGCGCGGGCCATCGTGTGCCGCAGGGATTTAGCGCGCTCGACTACGGTCGCATCATCGATCGCGCCGCCGCCAAAGGAATGGGAGCCGCCGTGATCCGCGTGCTGGCCTCCGGCGCCCTTACGGATTCTCCCCCCAGCCAGGGCGGAAGCAGCGGGCAGACGATGTCTCCGGGATCGGATTTTCCGAGCGATCTCGCGCGCGCCAAGCTCGTCAAGGCGGCGCTCGGCGGCGAGATTGCCAGCCTGGCGCAGGCCGCGATTCGGTTCGCTCTGATGAAGCCGGAAGTTTCGACGGTGCTCGTCGGATTTTCCAATGTCGCCCACGTCGAGGAAGCCGCGGCGTGCTCGGGCGCCGGCGGGCTGTCGGACAGGGCGATGGCGGCTCTGCGGAGGCTCTGGGACAGCGATTTCGGACGGCTGAGCGCGTGAGAACGACGGAAGGATTTCACCGCCGCGGCGCCGAGGTCACAAAGGAGAGGCAATGAAGACTCTTCGGTCTCTGCGTCTCCGGGGGAATTTTTCTGTCGGGTCCGCGTCACTTCTTGCGGAATAGCCAGCTCAAGACCAGATGCGTCGGAAAGCAAACCAACGTGGGATAAACCACCATCGCTCCGGCAAGGTAGAGGAGCGGATGGACCCATTTTTGCGGCCCTGCGGCCATCCCGTAGACCCAGTTGATGTTGTCTTCAGGGCGGGTTAGGGCATAGGTCAGCGCGAGGACGACGCAACCGAACAACGCCTGATACTTCCACGCGCGCGGGTCGTAACCGAGTTTGCCGAGCGCCCAGAGCTGGATGATCGGGAGCCCGACGTGAAACAACGACAGGGCGCGGACAAAAAGCGCGATTTCCGGATTGAACATGTAGCCCACCAGGCTTTCCCGGCTCCCGCCGGCCACGAGCTTGAAAAAAAAGATGGCGTTCCAGACGATGTCGAACAGCAAAGCGCCCGTCGCCATCATGCTGAGGAGAAAGCTGCTTTCGAGCCATAGCGCGGCGAGCGTTCCGATAAGCGCGATATCGGAAAACCAGAGAAAATTTTGCGGCCCGTAGCGATTCCAGTAAACCGGCACGAGGACCAGGACGAAAAGCGTGTACGGGATCTTTACCCAGAGCGAGATCATTGGCCTTCGACCGCGTAAACGAATTTTGCGCATGGTTCCATACGAGCGGGCACGCGTCAAGGAGCGCGGCTTGTCGCCTGTGCGGGCCGCAAAAACGTCTTGTGCGGAGGTGGGCCGAAGACGTTGAATTGAAGCACCGGTTGAGGTAACGTCGGGGCTTCACAAACCGGGAGAGTCATTTTTATGCAGCGAAAGAAGGCAAGCGATTTTGATCCGGAGCTGCTCGGGCTCTTTGACGCGTACGTGCACGGGGGCATCAGCCGGCGCGAGTTTCTAGACGGCGCCGCCAAATTTGCCGTCGGCGGCTTGACCGTCGGGGCGCTCTGGGAAATGCTTCGGCCCAATTACGCGCTGGCGCAGCAGGTGCCAAGAGACGACAAACGCATCCGCGCGGAATACACGATGTACCCTTCGCCGAAGGGGAACGCGCCCGACGGCACGATGCGCGGACTGCTCGCGCGGCCGGCGACGGGCGACAAATTTCCCGCCGTCCTCGTGATCCACGAAAATCGCGGCCTCAACCCTTACATCGAGGACGTCGTGCGGCGTCTCGCGGTCGCGGGCTTCATCGCCCTCGGGCCGGACGCGCTGTGGCCTCTCGGCGGCTATCCGAGCGTGGACAAATATGGCGCGGACGCCGACGATCAGGCGCGCGCGATGCAGAGCAAGCTGGATCGTGAGAAAATAACCGAAGACTTCATCGCCGCCGGGGAATTTCTGCTCAAGCACCCGCAATCCACGGGCAAGCTCGGCGCCGTTGGCTTCTGTTTCGGCGGCGGCATGGTCAATAGGCTGGCAGTGCGGATGCCGGAGCTGGCGGCCGGCGTTCCCTTTTACGGCTCCGCGCCGGCTATCGAGGGTGTGCCCAAGATCAAGGCCTCGCTGCTGCTTCATTTTGCCGAGAAGGATCCCAATATCAACAATCGCTGGCCCGCCTACGAGGCCGCGCTCAAGGCAAGCGGGGTCAAATACGAGGCTCACTTTTACCCGGGCACGAACCACGGCTTTCACAACGATACGACGCCGCGCTACGACGAGGCGGCCGCCAAGCTCGCGTGGCAGCGCACGATCGATCACTTCAACAAAATCCTGAGATCCTAGCGCTGGGCTTGGGGGTTGCGCAGCGCGCCCCCGCAAGCGTAGCCGCGCGCGGGCCGCGCTCAAGAGGGAGCGGGCGGGTAGGTCTTCGGGCTGTGAGTGACGCCCATCCGGACCATCATCTCGGCGGTTTGGATGCTGGCCGCCAGCGCGTCGAGCACCGGCACCCCGAGTTCGGCGGAAAATTCCGCCGCGGCATAGTGCACGGGCACCATGGTAACGCCCATCGGGACGATGATCTCCGCGCCGCAATCGTCGATCAGCTCGCGCGCGAGATCGAGAAAGCGGGTGCGCATCACGTCGCGCATCTGGGTGCTGTCGGCGAGCGGGATCTCGACCGAGCGCACTCCGACCACGTAGTGCTCGACTCCCCACAGCCGCATGTTTTTCCGCATGAACGGGATGCTTTTTCGTTCGTAAGAGATCACGCCCAGGCGGTCGGCGAGCTGCGCGCCGAGATGAAGCACGGACTGGCCGGCGCCGACCACGGGAATGCGCACGAGATTGCGCGCGATCTCGACGCCTACATCGAGCGTGCCGAACGGGACGACCGCGTCGTATCCCATAGCTTCCGCCTTTTGCGCCGCCTGGGCCACCAGCGGCCCCGCCGCCAGGGCGTTAGCCTGGGAGTTGCCGCGTTTGAAAAAGCTCGCTTCGATCACCGAAAAGCCGATTTCGGTGCCCTGCGAGGCGCACCGGAGCACCGCCTGGCGCCGCCGCTCGGCCTCCTTTTCGGGGTACTCGCCCATGACGACCATGATCTTCATGTTCGCTCCGACCGCTCGCTACTGACCCGGGCCGAAGATGTCGGCGAAGAGCTTTTGATAATGTCCGACCTTGTCGCCGATTTCGGGGTTGTTTACGTAAACCCTGACGTTTTTCGGCGCCCAAGGCGCGTCGATGCCGGTGCGCGCGGGCTCCAAGCTCTCCGTCAAATAGGTTTTTTGTCCCTCTTCCGACAGCAGGTAATCCATGAAGAGCTTGGCCGCGTTGGGGTGGGGGGCATTTTTGCTGATTCCGGCGGTGACGGTATGGACGATCGCCGGCTCGATGACGTGCCACTGGATCGGAGCGCCCTTTTGCTTCAGCCGCTCGACGCTGTAGGCGTAGATGTCGAGCACAAAGGGAATTTCGCCCGCGGCGACTAAACTGGTGAGCAGCGTCGTTCCCGAACGGAGGCTGACGTTTTGCCGCGCGAGCTTCTTCATGTATTCGACGCCCGCGCTTTCGCCTTTGATTTTCAGCAGATTCACGAACCAAACGTAGGCCGCGTCTTCAAGACCCAATTTGCCTTTCCATTTGGGATCCAACAGATCGTCGTACGAGCGCGGCAGGTCCTGCTTGCGCACCAGCTCGGTGTTGTAAGCCGTGGTGTGGAGAAACTTGTAGAGCGCCGTATAGTAGCCGTCGCGGTCTTTGAGCTCGCTGGCGTAAAACTTTCTTTCCGGCGAGTCGTACGGCAGCAAAAGCCCTTTTTTCTTGAAGATGTCGATGTACCAGTCGGTCGTGCGCACGATGTCGGCGACGTGCTTGCCGGCGCGGCTTTCGGCTTCGAAGCGGACGAGCAGCTTCTGACTCTGGATGCGAAACTTTTTCGCCTGAACGAACGGATATTTTTTCGAGAAGTTCTTGCCGATGATGTCATCGATCTCGCTCGAGCCGCCGCCGTACCACACGACCTCGCCCTCTCTTTTGGCTCCTTCGAGCACTTCCGGGCTGGCGGCGCGCGCGCGTTGCGCGGCGGAGCAAAGGGCCGAGAAGACGAGCAGGGAAACCCAGACACACAGCTTTAGGTTCATCGCGATGTCCTCCTCGAGTGTCTTTTCGGGTAGCACAGCGGGTTACACGAAAGCAAGCCGCGAGTCGCGGGAAGCGTGGCGTCAGTGTTCGATCGAGCCGATGCGGGCGCCCACCTTGCGCGCGATCCACGTGACGAGAATCAGAAAGAGGACCATCAGGACGCCCAGCGCCGAGACGCTGCTGTAGCGGCCGGAGTCCCAAAGGTCGAAGACCAGAATGGAGAGGACGATGGTGTCCTGCGTGTACAGGAGAATCGAGGTCGAAAGCTCGCGCAGCGAAATGACGGCGATGTAAACCCAGCCCGCGACAAAACCGGGCATGAGAAGCGGCAGGAGAATTTTCCTGAAGGTTTGCAGCCAGCCGGCGCCGCTTGCCACCGACGCCTCCTCGAGCTCTTTGCTGATTTGGATCATCGAAGCGGAAGCGGCGCGAATCCCGTACGGCAAGTATTTCGTCATGTAGGCCACAAAGAGAATCCAGAGCGTTCCGTAGATGGGAATGGGTACCGTCAAGTAAAGCACCAGAATGCTGATGCCCATCACGATGCCCGGGATGGCGATCGGAATGAAGGCGAGGTTGTCGATCAGAAGCCGCCCCGGCATTTTTGACTTGACCGTGATCCACGCGATGCAGGAGGTCACCAGCATCACGGCCGTCGCGCTCGAAAACGAAAGAATGACGCTGTTCCAGAACGCTTGCTGCGCGAACGGAAAGCTAAAGAGCTGCTGGTAGCTCCGCCACGAGAGGCGCGAGACCATCTCCCGCGACGGCGCGCTCATGTACGGGGTGAGCGACGACCAGATCAGATTGATCACCGGCAGGAGCGTGGTGGCGCCGGTGATGAGAAGCGCGGTGGCGCCGGCGAGGTAGCGCCAGCCGCCGAGGTCGACGCGCCGCGGGCGATAGCTCTTGCCCGTGATCGTGGCGTATTTTTCGGCCGCTTTGGTCATCCGATAGTAAAGCGAAAGGCCGGCCACGCTGATGAGAAGCAGCACCATCGCGTAGGCGCCCGCGATGCCGTACTGCGGCCTGAGCCGCTGGAGCGCGCTGTAGATCTTCGTGGTAAAGACGAAGAACTCCGCGCGGACGCCGATCAGCGCGGGCACCTCGAAAGCTTCCACCGCTCGGATAAACACGATCAGAAACACAGAAAGCATCGCCGGCGTGACCAGGCGCAGCGTGATTCTTCTCAAGGTCGTGAAGTTGGAGGCGCCGCAAGCGAGCGAGGCTTCCTCCATCGCGACATCCTGGGAGCGGAACGCCGCCGACATGAGCAAAAAGACGAGCGGGTAAAGCCCCATGGCTTCGCACCAGACCATCCCGGCGAACGAGTAGACGTTGAACGCGAAATCGGGGTCGCGCGTCAGCCACCGAAGCGCCAGGTTGACGAGGCCAATTTGCGGCGAGAGCAGAAGGATCCAGGCGACGGTTTCGAGAATTCCCGGGATGATAAAGAGAATCAGGACAAACGTGCTGACCCAGCCGCGAAAAGGGGCGTTGGTGCGCTCGCAAATCCACGCCAGGTAGGTGCCCAGAACGAAGGCGAGCGCGGAGCTGGCGAGCGCGAATCGGGTCGTGTTCCACAGGAGCGGATAGAACTCGGGATCGAAGTAGGCCTTGGCGTAGTTCGCAAGCGTGAGGGCGCCAAACGCGCCTGGAGGGGCGTCGGTCAGGCTATAGTAGACGAGCGTCAATAAAGGCGTGAGAGCGAGATAGGCGACTAAGCCAACGGTTGCGGCCAGGATCAGGAACAATTGCTGCTGCGCCTCTAGTTCAGGACATTGAGCGCTTGCGCCCTGGGCGTCGCGCGCCCGACCCTCCGGGTGCGAGAGCCTAACGCAGGCGAAAAGTCTTTCTGAACTCCGCCTCGAGGTCGTCGCCCTTTCCCGCCATCTTGTTCACGTCGATATAGAAGATGTTCACGCCCTTCGTGAGGTGCGCGGGCTTGGCCTCGATCCCCGGGCGCGCCGGGATCCGCGGAATATCGGCGAAGACCTTCTGCCCTTCCGCGGAGATCAAAAAATCAGCCATGAGGCGGGCCGTGTTGGGAAAATTGGCGTTCGCGGAAACGGAAACGAGAATCGGGTAGGCCGGCAGCGGGTCGATATTCGCCCAGTCGACCGGCGCGCCCTTTTTCTTCTCGCTCTCGGTGTTGGCGGGGGAGGCGTTGACGAAGGCCGGGTACTCGCCTGCGGCCAAGAGCTCGTCAGCGAGGGTTGCGCTTTCGATCGGAATGGTTTTGCCGTCGGCGAGCGCGCGCATATACTTGCGGCCTTCCTCCTCGCCCATCAGCTGTAACAGGCCGATGTACCATTCCGGGCGATTGCCGTTGATCGCAAGCTTGCCGCGCCATTTCGGATCAAGAAGGTCGCGCCACTGACGCGGCACATCCTCTTTCCTCACCAGTTTGGTGTTGTAGGCGACGGACATGGTATTGATCTGCGCGCCGCTCCAGAAGCCCTGCGGGTCGCGCAGCTCGCGCGGCAGCGCGGCGCTTTCCGGCGATTGATATTTCGCCAAAAGGTTCTGCGCTTTCATTTCGAGCGTGGTAAAGGCGCTCGA
Organism: Candidatus Acidiferrales bacterium; assembly: GCA_035559995.1. Lineage (GTDB taxonomy): Bacteria > Desulfobacterota > Binatia > UBA9968 > UBA9968 > DATMAM01. The sequence goes on along the minus strand of DATMAM010000031.1, from coordinate 16,383 downwards.
AAGCAGGACGTCGAAAGTGTGCTTGCCGGCGCGCGCCTCGGTCAGCATGCGCTGCGCGAGCTTGATCTTGCCCGCCCGGTAGGTCGTCACCTTGATCCACGGGTATTTCTTCTCGAAGGCGCGCGCGAGCGTGTTGATGTCGTCGAGGGATATCGAGGAATAGATGGTGAGCTTGCCCTCCTTGCGCGCGGCATCCATGTTGACGTGGCCGGCCGCCCAGCAAGCGGCCGCGGGAAAGAGCCCGAAGATCAATGATGCCCAGCCAGAGACGAGCGCGAGACGCACCAGAAGTCGTTTCATTTTTGTTCTCCTGCCCATGAGATCTCTTGTTCGTACAATGCCGATTTGGCAGCGATATTTCAAGCGTCGCGAGCGCAGCCGTCGGGCAGAGAGCTTTCACCGCAGCTCGAAGAAAAAATAGAGAGCGACGGCGGCGCCAAAGAGCGCCAGCGCCAGATTGGTATACGAGCCGACGTTGACCCAATAACCCTCCGGAATCTCGATCGGTTTCAGCGTTTTGAGAATACGCCGATATTGCAGTACGGAGACAAACCCCACAATAGCGCCGAACAGAATAAACGAGAGGCCGAACCAAAACGACGCGTCACGGTGCCACACTTTTCCTTCTATTTTTGTGAGCATGTGAAGGAACAGGCCGAAACGCTCGATGACGAAACCGAAAGCCATCAAGGTAACGCCCGTGCGGGTCCATGCCAGTAAAGTCCGCTCCGCCGCAAAGAATACTCTCGGGTCATTGAGATCCGACATAAATTCTCCTTGAGGTTGAACACGCAAGGGAAATCGAAGTTTAGTTCGCTAAGCTAAGCAAAAACTTAAAACTCAGACAATGCTCGGGGAACGCGGGCAGATTGGGTTGACTTGAGGACGTGAACGGCTCTATAGGCGAGGAGAAAGGAAGGAGCATGCGCCGTATGGCTATAGACGGAAAGGTTGTTGTTATCACGGGAGGCGCGATGGGCATCGGCCGCCACATTGCAAAAACGTTCGCGCAGGCGGGTGCCAGGGTCGCGGTCGCGGACATGGCTCCCATGTACGGCGTCGCGGACGACGTTCGTCGGGCGGGCCCCGAGATGCTTACGGTGAAGACCGACGTGAGAAATGAGGAGCAAGTGAAATCGATGGTGGAGGAGGTCGTTCAGCGCTTCGGGCGAATCGACGTCCTGGTCAATAACGCCGCAATCGTCACTCACTTTCAGTGGGGCAACCCGCGCTGGCCGTTGATCAAGAACCAGGCGAAAAGCTTCTGGGACGACGTGATCGGCACGAATCTGGGCGGGACGTTTCTCTGCTGCAAGCACGTGATTCCGCATATGGAGCGCCAGGGCGGCGGGCACATCATCAATTTCGGGCAAAGCGGCCGCGGCGACAGCATCGGCGCGTGCGCCTACGGCGTCTCCAAAGCCGCGATTCAGAAATTCTCGCAATACCTCGCGCACGAGGAGAGGGAACACAATATCGTCGTGCTCAGCATGTCGCCGGGAGCGGCGATCGTCGGCGAGTACGGGCCCGAGGAGGCGCGCCGGCGCATGCCGGGGCCGGAGATCGTCGGCAACTGTTTCGTCGAGGCCGCCGAGCTGGGGATGGAGCATTCCGGCAAGCAGGTGACGGTCAGAGAGGGAAAGCTGAGAATCCAAGACCTGGGCCGGCGGGAGTAAGCTTCTTCTGCCGCGGCCGTGCGGAGGTCGTCAATGGAGGTCGGCGAAGCCAGGGAATTCTTAAAGAACGCCCGCCACGGAGTTCTCGTGGCGCGCAAGAGAGACGGCTCGCTGCAGATGACGCTCGTCTCACCCGTGCTGGGCGCGGCTGGCGACGTGATCATCACGTCGAGGCGAAGCACGTACAAGGTGAAAAATATCCGGCGAAACCCGCAAGTGTCGCTGCTCGTTTTCGGCGAGCAGTTTCACGGGTCCAAGTACATCCAGATCGACGGCCGGGCGGAAATCATCGAGCAGCCGGAAGCGATGGATATCGTCCTGGACTGGCACCGGCAGGTCCGCGGCGAGCCCGAGAACTGGGACGAGATTCGGAAAAAGACTCTGGCCGAGGGTCGGATCGCGATCCGCGTCGCCATCGAAAGAGTGGGGCCGCAGAAGAGAGGCTAGCATAAGTCAAAGAAAAAACGCCGCCGCAACTCCCTGGGCGGCAAGCTTCCTAGGCGGCTTCGGCGAGCGGCGGCCAGTCGGCCAGTAGCTTCCCATAACCGCGGATCGAGAGCTTATGGCCCAGGGTGGACAGCAGGTGCCAGACCATAGCCGGGTTGCTGGCGACGACGGGGAGTTTGAGCTCGCGCTCGATTCTCTCGATGACGGGCAGGGGATTGAAAGGCGCGCCTTGAAAATAAACCGCATCGGCGCCCGGCGCCTCGCGGACGATTTTCTCCACGATGGAAAAGATGTGATCGGCGGGGACGTTCGTGCCCGTGCGCGCGCCCAGGTGCTCGAGCGACGGGCAGGAAAGCACGGCAAACCCGCCTCGCTCCAGCCTCTCCTCGAGCATCGAGTTCATGGCGTCATCGAACGGCGTCATCAAAATCAGTTTCGCCGCGCCCATCGCCCTAAGCGCAGCGGTCGTCGCGCGCACGGCGGTGGTTACGGGAACCGCGACCGCCTGCGCGAGCTTGTGCTCGAGGCCGGGATTGAGAATCATCGTCGGGGCGCCGGTCACGATCAAGCCTTGAACGCCGTGATCGCGCACGATCTCCGTCGCGCGCTGCAGGATCAAGTCGGTTCTGCCGGCCAGGCCGGAGTCGCGCGAAAGTCCGATGCTCTCGATCGTGAGCGCGATCTTTTCGGGAACAAGGGCGCGGAGGTCGCCGAAGTGAGGCCGGTCGGCCGCATGCGGCGTCAGAATCCCGATATGGATCTTCTCTACGGTGCTCATGGGTCCTCCTTGGTTGGCGTCGCCGGGGCCGGAGAGCCTCATTCCTACTACAGCGATTCGAGCGGAGTCAAAGCGGGTTGGAAGGCGAGTTTTTCGGCCCTCTTGTTGCGCCGCCGCGCACGGTGTTAGAAGAGGCCATTCGGCGATCGGAGAATCGTTATGGCCATCGGCGGCAAAAAGAAGGCGCGCGCGCTCGGCATCAACCACGTCGTTCTGGAAGTGGGCGACCTCGAGGCGGCGCTTGAATTTTACGGCGCGGTCTTCGACTTTAAGCTTCGCGGCAAGAGCGAGTACAACGCGTTTATCGATCTCGGCGACCAGTTCATTCAGCTGAGCCTGGGCAAGACGCAGGCGCCGGATACAAAGCGCCATTTCGGCCTCGTCGTCGACGACCGCGAGGCCGCGCGGCGCGCGCTCGAAGAAGCCGGCGCGGAAATGCTCGGCCAGCGGCTCAACTTCCGCGACCCCTGGGGCAACCGGGTCGAGGTCGTTTCGTACGAGGATGTCCAGTTTACGAAGGCGCCCCACGTGCTCAGGGGCATGGGGGCGGAAGGCTTAAAAAAGGCGCCGGCCGCCATCGGGGAGCTTAAGAAGAAGGGTATGGCGCCGGAAAACTGATCGCCGGCAAAAGCCATCGACGCGGAGGTCGAACATGCCATCGCTCGCCTGGAGAGGCACGGTTGGGGTCGTAAAGCCGACGTACGAGTCCGGCTCGCTCGTGGAGTTCATCCGCCTTCTTCCCGAGGGCATCGGCGTCATCCCGCTTTATCTCGGGATCAAGGAGTACACGCGCGAGGCGTTTCTCGAGGCGCTCGACACCTACCATCTGCGGGTGGCCGAGCTGGCGGAGAAAGGGGTCGACGTGATTCACCCCGAAGGGGCGCCGCCGTTTCTGCTGCGGGGCTACGCGGCGGAACGGGAAATCGTCAAGGGGTGGGAAGAGAGGTACAAGATCCCGATCTTCACTTCGGCGATGTCGCAGACCGCGGCGTTTCGCGCGCTGGGGATCAAAAGGTTTCTGGGCGTGACGTTTTTAGGCGGGGACGTGACGCGGCTGTTCGGCCGCTATTTTGTCGAGGCGGGCTTCGATGTGGCAGCGATGGAGACGATCGCGATTGACAGAGAGCAAAGGTATGCGATCTCCGCGGAGGAGATTTACGCCCGGATCAAGAGCCTGTATCTGCGGCACGCCGATGTGGACGGCATTTATCTGCTCGGGTCCGGGACCTGGCGCGTAACCGATATCGTCCCTTTGGAGGAAGACCTCGGCATCCCGATCGTTCACCCGGTCGCCGCGCGCGTCTGGTACGTGCAGAAGGTGCTGCGCGTGCGCCAGCCGGTCCGGGGCGCCGGCCGGCTCCTGGAAAGCATGCCGTGAAGTGTCGCGGTTTTCGCGCGGCTTGCGAAAGCGGCTCCGTTCAGGGAAGGTTAAAGACTTTCTTGTAGACTTCCGCGACCTCGTTCAGTCTCTCGGACATCGCCGGATCGTTCACGACGAGCTTGACGTCGGGGATCGGATAGGTCGTGGGAATCTTCGGGCGGCTCGGCGTTTTTCCCTGCGCGCCGAGCACTCTCTGGCCCTCTTCGGAGAGCACGAAATCGACAAACAGCCGCGCCGCGTTCGGGTGCGGCGCGCGCGCCGCGACGCCTATGGGAAGAAGGTTGACGGTCGTCGGGTTCGGGGCGACCCATTCCGTCGGCGCTCCCTTTTTTTTGAGGTCGACCATGTTATCGGGGCGCGTGTTGATCAAGACCGCAAACTCGCCGGCGGCCAGCAGATCGGCGAGCAGGGTCTGGCCGCTGCGAAAATGGATCTCCTGCGTCGCAAGCCGCTTCATGAACTCCATCCCTTTCTCCTTGCCCATGACGCTGAGAAGGCCGTCAAACCAGACGTACTGTTTGTCGTCGAGCGCCATCTTTCCCTTCCATTTGGGGTGCAGGAGATCCTCGTAGCTACGCGGCGCTTCTTTGGGACTGACCAGCTTGCTGTTGTAGCCGATCACGTTGAGTTGCTGGTAGACCGCCGTCCAGTGCCCGTTCGGATCACGAAAATCGACGGGGATGCCGGCCGCCTCGGGCGAGACGTACTTCGCCGTAATGCCTTTCTTTGACAGCACGTAAAGAGTGAAGATATTCCCCTGAATCACGTCGGCGGCATGCCGTCCTGCTTGAGCTTCGGTGAGTATTCTCTGCAGCAGCGCGGCGCTTCGAGTCGTGTAGTTTTTGGGGGTAACGAACGGGTATTTCTTCTGGAAGGCGGCAAATACCCCGTTTACGTCCGGAGTGTTCATGGACGTGTACAGCATGAGAGTTCCTTCTCTCTTGGCTCCCTCGATGATCTCCGGGCTCGCCGAGCCCGCAAGGGTTGCCTTCAGGGTCAAAATCCAGGCGACGATCAGGAAAAAGCCGATTCTTTTTACCATAGCGATCGCGATCTCCTTTTTTTTCGAAAATGGACTCGCTGGCGCCCGAAGCCCGGGCGCTCTTCTGATCGGGCTAGTTGAGCGCCGGCCAGGACGCCAACAATGTGCCGTAACCGGCGATCGAGCATTTATAGCCCAAAAGCGACAGGACGTGCCACATCATCGCGGGGTTGCTCGCGACCACCGGAAGTTTTAGCTCGCGCTCGATTCTCTCGATGATCGGCAGCGGGTTAAAAGGCGCGCCTTGAAAGTAAATCGCGTCCGCGCCGGGCGCCTCGCGCACGCTCTTTTGCACCGTGGCGAAGATCTCCTCGGGGCCGGTTTTCGGTCCGGACCCCAGAGTGGGGTCTTTATGCGGCGGGCATGCAAGGACCGTAAAGCCGGCCTGAGCGAGAAAGTCCTTAAGCATCGCGTTCATCTTCACATCGAAAGGCGTCAGGACGATCAGCTTCTTCGCCCCGATCGCCTTCAGGGCGGCGACCGCGGCGGACGGGGCGGTGGTTACCGCAACGCCGGTTGCGTGTCGCACGGCGGACTCCAGCTCGGGATTGAGAATCGCCAGCGGCGCGCTCGTGATGATCAGCCCGTCGAGTTTGTGGCCGAGAACGAGCTCGATGCTCCGCTGCTTGATCGGCTCGGTCGTCCCGGCAAGCTCGTAGCGCGACGCGTGCGGAAACTCCATTCCGTCAGTGACGGTTTCGACTTCCCTCGGCAGGGCCGCCCTGAGCATTTCAAAATGGGCGCCGCCGGCGGCGTGCGGCGTCAAGACTCCGACCCGGACGCGCGCCATGTCACTTTGCCTTCGGAAAGCCCATCGCTTCGACCATCCTCTTCAAGTAATCATCGAGTTTTCCGTAGTGATTCCAGTCGATCACCGAGAGCTTCTTGCCCTTGGTCAGCTTCTCCTGCTCGGAGCCGGGAGAGAAAACCGACGCGCCGAGCGGCCACTCCTTGTCCATAATGGCTTGGCCTTCCGGCGACGCCATGAACTCCAGCCACAAGAGTCCGGCATAGGGATGGTCGGCCGTGTTCAGGACCGCATTTCCTTCGTGGAGGCGGGTTGGAACCGGTTCGACGAGCCGCATGCCTAAGGCGCCGATCTTGTCCTTCTGCTGAGCGCGCTTGACCGCTCCAAGGTTGGGGCCGAGAAACAGCGGGTACTCGCCGTTTGCCACCGAAGCGATGATTCTCGTGTGCCCGCGCCCGTAAATCGGATCTTGGGCCGCGACGTTTTTGGCGAACTCGGCTGTCTTCTCGAGGCCCCAGGCCGGGACCAGCATCGCAAACGGCAGAGGGCGGACATCGGCCGCGAACTTCCTTCCCTTGAACTCGGGCTTGAGGAAGTCTTCCCACTGGGCCGGAACCTTGTCTTCGGGCAGGAGCTTTTTGTTGTACGCAATGACGGTCATGTTGCTGCTCACCGTGACCACGTTTCGCACCCTGGGATCGACCAGCGCCGGCGGTATGTTGAGAATCTTGTGCTCCGCCATCGCCAGAATGTCGAATTTCTTCTCGTAGGGAAGGTATTCCTCGTAAAAGTCGGTATAGACGCGGTTTACGTCCCAGCCCTTGGCGGCGCCCGCCTTGATCTCGAGAAGAAAGCGTTGGTTCTCCTCGACCGAGCCGAGCTCCTGCAGGCGGAGATCGATAAACGGATATTTTTTCTTGAAAGCGGCCGACATCGCCTTGTTGACGTCGGGGTCCAAAGTGCTGGCGACCCGAAGCCGGCCTTCCTTTTTTGCTTTCGCGACGATCTCGTCGTGGCTCGTTTCAAAGATGTAGCCCTTTGCCTCGGCGTCTTTTTTCGCTTTGAGCAACGCCGCGCTCGGCGCCGCGGCAACGGCCGTGGAGACCGCGGCGCAGCAGAGAAGCGCGATCGCTAGCCCCGTAAACCGCAAGGCCCATTGGATCGATAAGATATTCATCTTTTCACGCTCCTGTCGGAAGCCTGGCGCCGAAGCCGGCGCCGGCCAGTCGTACTTACTTAGGCAATCGCTCTCGCCTTGTCAACAAAAGCGCTTTTATTGTAAGCCGGTGTCTGCGGAAGTCTGTAAGAGTGAGGATCCGGAGGCGACGCGCCGGCAGGGTTTTCCGCCGCACGCAGAAACGCCGGCGCGTCGGAAACTGTATGCCCGACGGGCGCGCCCATATCGGAGCCCTTTTCAGTCCACAAAGCGTTGCGCTGATCGGCGCGTCGCCGTCAAGCGCCTACTGCCGGCGCGTTCTTTCCAACCTGAGGGCTCTCGGGTTTGCGGACGAGAGGATCTTTCTGATCAACCCGAACTATTCCGAGATCGACGGCCGGCGATGTTACGCCAATCTTGGGGAAGTTTCCGCGCCGGTCGATGTCGCGATGGTGCTGACGCCCAAGGACGCAGTGCCCATGATCCTGAAGGAGGCGGCGGCGAGCGGCGCGCGCGGCGCCGTGGTGCTGGCTTCGGGCTTTGCCGAAACCGGCCCGGAGGGCGCCGGGCTGCAAAAGCAAATCAGCTCGGTCGGCGATCGGCTGGCCGTTTGCGGTCCGAACACGATGGGGCTGGCATCGTTTAGCGATCGGCTGGCTCTTTTTTCGGGAGAGCTCCCGCCAAAAGTTTTTGCGGGACCGTTGAGCGCCGTTTTTCAAAGCGGCGGGATGCTGAACGTTTTTCTCCAGCTATGCGCCTACCGGCGAATCGGCATAGGCCGGCTCGTGGCTACGGGGAACGAGGCGGTTCTGAGCTTGGCCGACTATTTGAATTTCTACGCCGCGGATCCGCAAACAAAGATGATCGCCCTCCACGTCGAGTCCATCCGCGACGGGGAGGAATTTCGGCGCGCCCTTGCCCGCTGCCGCAACAACCGCAAGCCGGTCGTCGCATTGCTGGTCGGCAGATCGGCGCGCGCGCGCGCGACCGTGCAGGCGCATTCCGGAAATCTCGTCGCGAGCGCGAGATGGGAAGCTGCGCTGAAGCACTACGGCGTGATGTGCGTGCGCAATCTCGACGAGATGGTCAACGTCTGCAGTTTGCTGGCCTATGCGAATTTGGACGACCTCTCGCCGGGCGTGCAGCTCGCGACCGTCTCCGGCGGTGACTGCAGCTGGCTCTCCGACCTGGCGGATCGTGCCGGGCTCGATTTGCCGGACTTGCCCGCCGAAATCAAAGACAAATTAAAGCCGATTCTGAGAAAGCCGCGGTTCGTGGACAACCCGCTCGATGTCGGCGGGCTGCCGAGAGCCGGAGATAACCGTTTCGAGCGCGCGCTCGATCAAGTTTGTCAAAGCCCGCGGTTTTCGCTGATCGCCTTTCGCCTGAACTATCCGCTGCCTTTCACGGAAGCCGGCGCTCGGCCCTACCGCGTCGCCGCGGCGGCGGCGCTCCGCCACGGCAAGAAGCCGGTTTTTCTGACGCGCGCCTCGGAAGCCCTGGACGATCACTGGATGGATTTCTTCGCCGAGCTCAAGGCGCCGTTTCTGCTCGAGTACGAGAGGGCTCTCGGCGCGATCAAGAGGGTGCAAGAGCACTTGGGCGCGCGCGCGGCGGCACAGGCCGAGCCGGTTGAGCCCGCAAACGAACGGGCGCGCGGGTGGATCGGATCTAAAAGTAACACTTTAACTTTTTGCGAGGCGCGCGAGTTGCTGGGCTTTTATGGCATTCCCGTCGTCGAAACCAAACCGGTCGGCTCGGCGGACGAGGCGGTTGCCGCGGCGCGCTCGCTGGGCTTCCCGGTCGCTTTGAAGGTGGATGCCAAAGAGATCGCGCACAAGACGGAAGCGGGCGGCGTCGCGTTGCATCTCGCGACGGAGGAAAAAGTGCGCGAGGCCTATCACGCGATCGCGCTTGGATGCGCCGCGCCTGGCGGTCCCGGGACCTTTTCTCTCATAGTTCAACCGATGGTTGAGAATGTCGCCGAGCTGCTCGTCGGCTCCGTGAACGATCCGGAGGTCGGCCCGCTTGTCGTTGTCGCTGTGGGAGGGATCTTCACCGAGGCGCTTAAAGACAGCGCGACGGGCCTGGCGCCGGTCTCGCTGGCGGAAGCAAGGCGGATGATTTTCGCGCTTCGCGGCAAGGAGCTTTTGCTCGGCGCTCGCGGGCGGCCGCAGGCGGACATCGACGAGTTGGCGCGCGTCATTCGCGCGGTCTCGTTGCTGGCGCGCGATTGCTCCGATCGGATCCAGGAGCTGGACCTCAATCCGGTGATGGTTTTACCGAAAGGCGAAGGCGTCAGGGTGGTCGACGCCCTGGTCGTACTCAAAAAGTGAGGGTTTTTAACCGCACCGCCCGGGCGTCGCGGCCAACGGCCGGCGAGGCGAGCGCGAGACTTGGTCAATAGACGCCCGCGTCGAGCAGGTCGTAGATGATCTGCTTCAATGACGGATCGATCGTGTCGAGGCGGGTAACGACGGGTCCTCCCGCCAAGGAATCGAGGATCTCGGGGAGGTCCTCCATCTTGACGCCGGCATACCAGTTCTTTTGCGGGTGGATCACGATGTTGGGTCCGAATTCGCAGCCGCCAAAGCAGATATAAGGTTTCACTTCGACGTCGAGAGAGCGCTCGGCGACTTTGCGCGCCAGTTCGTTCATGAGCTGTTCGGAGCCGCGGCTCGCGCAATCGATGTTTTGACAGACGAAGCAGATCTGTTTCATAGGGAACCCCTGGCGCTAGTTTAACGGAACGATTTAGAACTTCCTACCGCCGCCGGCGCGCGGGCGCAAGGCTCGAAGCGCTCGAACGGCACCCCCAGGCTGTGGCAAAACGGGCGGGTTTAAGGTAAAGAGCAATGGAGCCAAATCCACAGCGCCCGGCGCGCGCAACGCTCGGATCAGCGAAGGAGGAGTAACGACATGGCGAAACCGGCCGAGAGAGAGGCACCGATCAAAAAATCCGACCGGCGATGGCAGTCGGATGTCATCGTGGACATGATCAAGCGGTACGGGTTCGAGTACATCGCGCTCAACCCGGGCGCGAGTTATCGCGGGCTGCACGATTCGCTGGTCAACTACGGCGAGAACGATCCGCCGATGCTCCTCTGCCAGCATGAAAAAATCGCGGTGCAGATCGCCCACGGGTATGCCCGCGCCACCGGCAAACCGATGATCGCGATCGTTCACGATCTCGTCGGCTTGCTGCACGCGCCGATGGGCATTTACTACGCGTTTCTCGATCGCGCGCCGGTCTTTATCATCGGCGCGACCGGGCCTCTGGCCGAGCCCAAGCGCCGGCCGTTCATCGACTGGATCCACACGGCCAACGTGCAAGGCGAGGCGATTCGGAATTTTATCAAGTGGGATTACCAGCCGACGACCGTCGACGGGATCCCGGGCGCCTTCGCGCGGGCGTACTCGGTCATGATGAGCGCGCGCCAGGGCCCGGTCTACATGTGCTACGACGCGGGTCTTCAGGAAGCCGAGCTCACTCATGACGTGGAAATGCCCCCGCCGGGAGCCATCCAGGTGCCCACGCCTCCCTCCGCCGATCCCGTCGCGCTGGAAAAGGCCGCCGATACGCTGGCGGCCGCGAACCGCGTCGCGATCATCGCCGACTTTGCCGCCCGCCCGCCCCACGGCTGGAATCATGTCGTCGAGCTGGCGGAAACGCTCGGCGCCTCGGTGTGGGACATGAACTCGCGCCTCAATTTTCCCACCGACCACCCGCTCAACCTGACCAATGACCCGGACGGCTGCTACCAGGACGTGGATGTCGTTCTGACGCTCGATATCGCCGACTTCGAGAAGCCCACCCACGTGCGCGACATCTCCACGCGCACGGTGGTGAGCAAGGTTCCGCCGCACGCGACCTGGATCGATATCGGCTTTACCGATATCGAGATCAGCAAGTGGTCGATGGACTACGCGCGCCCGTTCTATGCGCAGCAGCGCATGACGGCCGATCCGGTCACGGCGGCGCCGCAGCTCACGAAGCTTCTCAAGGCGCGGATCGCGAAAACGCCGGGCCTGGCCGAGAAGATCGCCAGGCGCAAGGAGGAGATCGGCAAACGGCACGCCGAAATCCGCGCCAAGTGGCGCAAAGAGGCCGAGCACAACTGGGATCAAAAGCCGATGACGGTGCCGCGGCTCGCGCTCGAGGTGTGGGAAGCGATCAAAGGCGAGGATTGGGTGTTGACCGCCGGCGGTTTAGGCGGCTGGGCGCACAAGCTGTGGAATTTCGACCGGCCTTATTGCCACGGCGGGCGCGAGCTTGGGACGGGCACGCAGATTGGAACTTCGCTCGGCGTTGCGCTCGCGAACAAGGGAACCGGGCGTCTGGTCGTCGATCTCCAGCCGGACGGCGATCTCATGTTCGACGCGGGCGCGCTCTGGATCGCGGCGAAGTACAAGATCCCGATGCTGATCGTGATGTTCAACAACCGCGCCTACTACAACGACTGGAATCATCAGCTCGTGATGGCGCGGGTCCGCGGCACCGACCCGGCGCGCGCTCACATCGGCATGGACCTTTTCGATCCGGATCCGGATTTCGCCGGCCTGGCGCGCTCGATGGGCTGGTACGGCGAGGGGCCGTTCGAGAACGCCGACGATTTAAGGCCCGCGCTCAGGCGCGCGATCGAACAGGTCAAAAAAGGCAAGCCCGCGCTCGTCGACGCGGTCTGCGACCGGCGCACCCACGGGTAAATCGAAAAGACTCTCTGACCGTCCGCCGAGCCCTCACACCCCGAGCCAGTTCTGTAGCGCTCCGGACTCGAACGGCAAGTGGAGAAGGCGCTGAAAGAGAAAATAAAAGAAGCCCCAGGTCGCCGCCGTGGCGCCGATCGAGGCGAGCCAACCGGTGGAGCTCTGAAATCTTAAGTAAGAGAAGATAAAGATCGGCACCGCAACCGGAAAGCTCACCAGATAAACCAGCGCAATAAATCCCGCGATCCAGGAAAAGAGCGCGAGCACGCGGCGTCGCGCCACCTCCGGGGCGACTTCAGCGGAAAGCTCGAGGTCCACCGCCGGACCCGACGTTGTCTCGGGCGCGCCGAAGTGCTCGAGCAAGAGATGCGCGGCGACGAGGATAATAAACGGGATCGCGATCACCAGAGGAAAAAAGCGCGCCTTGAACGACCATTGCGAGGCTTCGGCGACGACGTAGCAGCCGAGCGCAATCAGAAGCCAACTGAAAATCGCGCGCCCCTTCGGCATCAATCGCTTCCTTGCGCCCAGAGGGGCCTTTCGCGCACAAACGGGTACGCGATCACAATCACCAAAAGCACGATGAGGATCAGCACGATCGGGTGGACCAGCCAGGAAAATCCGTACCGCGCCACCGAGATGAAGAGATAAGTTTCGACGAGCTTGCCGAGGACGAGCCCCAACACCAGCGGCGGCCGCGGCCAGCCGAACTTCACCATGAAATATCCGAGCACGCCGAAGCCGAAAGTGACGATCAGATCGGCGATTTGGTGGTTGGCGGTGTAGCTTCCGACGAACACGAGGAGAAGGACAAAAGGGATGATGAGGCCGCCCCGCACATACGTGAGCTTTGCCAAATGTTTCAAAGTGGCGAGCGACAAAACGACCGTGATGATGTTCGCGATCACCAACGTCCAGACCATGGAGAAAGTCACCGGCAGATGCTTGGTGAGCATGTCGGGACCGGGAACCAGCCCCATGATCATGAACGCGCCGAGAAGAATGGCCATGGCGCCGCTCCCCGGCACGCCGAAGGCGATCGTCGGGATGAGATCGCCGCCCTCTTTGGAGTTGTTCGCGGCGCCGGGGCCAAGGACGCCGCGAATGTCGCCTTTGCCGAAGCGCTCGCGGTCTTTGCTGTCTTTGGCGCTCTGGACCGCGTGCGCATAAGCCATCCATTGCGCGACGCCGCCGCCCGCGCCGGGCATGATGCCGACAAAGACGCCGACGGCCGAGCAGCGAAACACGAGCCAGAAGTGGCGAAACGTATCCCTTATCCCTTCCAGCACGCCGCCGCCGAGATCGACCGCCGGCGCTCTTCCCGCAATCGCAGTCCCGCGCACGGCTAGATCGACGAGCTCCGGAATGGCAAAAATTCCCACCAGGCACGGGACCAGGTCGAGGCCGTCCCAGAGGTAAGTCAACCCCATATCGAACCTGAGCGTGCCGGACTGCCGCTCCTGGCCGATGGTCGAAAAGAGCAATCCCAGCATCCCCATCGCGAAGCCGCGAATCTGGCTCCTCAGGCTCAGCCCGCTGAGAGACGTGATGCAGGCGATGCCGATGACGGAGAGCATGAAAAGCTCCGGGGAGCCGAACATGAGAACCAGCGGCCGCACAATCGGGATCGATAGCGCGAGCGTGAGCGCGCCGATCAGCGCTCCTACCAGGGAGCTCATCAACGCCGCGCCAAGCGCGCGGCCGGCCTCACCGCGCTTGGCCATCGGGTGACCGTCGACGACGGTGGCCGCGGAAAGCCCCTCTCCGGGGACGCCGAAAAGAATCGAGGTGATGTCGCCCGTGGTCGCGGCAACGGAATGCATGCCCAGGAGAAACGCAAACGCTTCCACCGGGCTCATCTTGAACACGAACGGGATCATCAGGGCCAAGGTGGCCGCGCCCCCGATCCCGGGAAGCAGTCCGACCGCAAAGCCCAGGCCCATGCCGAGTAGCATCAGGCTGAAGGCCTTCCACTGCAGCACCAGAAAAAGACCTTCTGTCAAAGCATCGAACATCGGCCGCTATTCCTATCCCGCAGGCCGCTCTTGACCGTTCCTGAGACGACACGTCCGGCGCGGCGCTCGCCTTGAGCGATGGCCGTCGGCCGGACGTTCACTGGCAGCAAAAAGCAAAAACTGGGTGCGGATGGATTCGGGGTCAGTTGTCGATCTTGATGTATTTTCCCATCTCGCGCAGAACTTCCGGCGGCTGGTTCAGGAGACTATTGAAATCCCTGATCACCTGATCGGCCGAGATGTATTGGAAATCGATCTTCGCTTTTTTCGCCTCCGCCTGGAGTTCCGGGTCCTGAATGGCCTTGATCATCGCTTCGCGCAGCATCGCGACGCGATCGGCGGGCGTGCCGGGCGTGACCGCAAAGGCTCGGCCGATCGCCATGGGAGCCGCTTTGATGCCCATGATCGCCTTTCCCAGGGGGCTGGTCGCGAGGTCTTCGTCGACCGGTAGATTTTCAAACCCCGGCGGCGCGACCCGCCCGCGCACGATCGCGCGCACGGCGCGGCGTTCTACGGCGGGGCGAACCGTGGAGGCGAAGGCTGCCCAGACATCGACTTCTTTGCGCTCAATCGCCAGAAGCACGTCGCCGTTCGAAGGGTAGCCCGACACGATCTTGAACTTGGCTCCCGCAAACTCTTTCAAGAGAAGGGGGAAATCGTGCGCGTTGGAGCCCGGGCCGGTGCTTCCCACGATCAGCTCGCGATCGGACTTGCGGATGTCGTCAAAGTTCTTGTGAGGGAGATCCGCGCGAATCGCGAGCAACACTCCATCGGCTCCGGTCGATCCAAGCCAGTGAAACTTGCGGACGTCGAAGCGCACCTGCTCGACCTTGGCGAGCTGGGCGATGGCGACGTTAGGGTTGGACGCAAGGACGGTAAGGCCGTCGGGCTTGGCGACATTGAACACGTGGTTCGTCGCCAGCAAGTGCGCCGCGCCGGGCATGTTCTGCACGACCACGGCGGGCTTCCCGGGGATATACTTTCCCAGATGGTGCGCGAGAATTTGCGCGCCCACGATCAGGCTGCCGCTGCCCTTGGCGCCGATCACGATCGTGATGGTCTTGCCTTCGTAAAAATTGGCTTGCGCGCGCAGAGAAGAAGCAAACGAGAGAAGGATCGAGAAGCTGGCTAGCAGGCTCAAAATCCCAGCACGTCTCATGGCTCCCTCCTGTTTAGATTTATATTTTTTGTACTTTTGATTCGGCCAGCGTCGGCGTTGCGGCGGGCGTTGCTGGAGCTCGGCTCCCCTCGGCTTTGGGGCGGAGCGTATCCGAGAAAGAAAAGGCGGTCAAGAGGGCGTATCAAGTCATCTAAAATGTAACCCAAAGGGCCATCGTTGACTCATTTGAGATGTAACCCGCAAGTGGTTGATCAGCTCAATGGTGGGAACTGGGGGACTGGGGGGAACTGGGGTCGGACCAAGCTATCTTCCGGTAGTTTCAGCATTATCGTCCCAAAAGACCGTGTTTTCTACGCTTAGCGGCTCACTTTCGCTACCCAAATTGCCGCTGTAAGGCTCACTTTGGTCGCGTAGAGCGTACGCTCCGTGTCTCTGCTCAACTGCGCGATGTGCCGCTCTGTGGCCGAGAGCACGTTTGACGTTCTCGACAAAAGACAAGCTCCCCACAGCGATAGACTCCGACCAGCGATCCTCTCTCGCTCCCAGCCCTCTCTCAAGCGTGCGTTGGACCCACTGGCGGTGCGCTGTTTGAAAAGCTTGTGTATCGGCAAAACCCGACAGCGCTGTTAGTTCCCGCAGATCGATTATCGCATATCGCTTGGGCGGCTTCTGAATCTCACGATAACCGCTGTGCACCCATTTCGAAGGATGGTTCACTACGCCTGCGCGAACCATGTTCAGGTCGATGTAGACCAAACAGCGACACAGGTGCTCATCGGCCTCGACGGCGGTGGCATGATATCGGTCTTCCCAGAACGCGCCATGACGACTCTTTCTCTGGTTGTACTCCTGTGCGGTTCGGCCAGCGATTAGCTGCATGCTCTCGGCTATGACATCCCCGCCTGTGTCTTTCACCAGCAGATGGACGTGGTTCGAGGTCACCATGTAGTTCAGCACGCACAGCCCGAAGCGCTTTTTTGCTTCAAAGACCCAATACAGATACCGCTGGCGATCGCGCGCAAACTTCAGTAGGAACTGTTTTTGGTGACAACGGTGCGTGAGATGCCAAACATAACCAGGGAAGAAGTGGCGGTTCGCGCGCGGCATCGGTTTTCCTTAGAGGGTGCGTTTGGGCCCAAAAACTGGGCTTCTAAGCGCTTAATCGATGCCTTTTCCCCCGCCCCACGATTTCTTTGGACACCTGATTGGGAGAAATGTTAGGGAGAAGAACCCAGGAGGTGTCCATGGTGAAAAGACAACTGCAACGAGGTCGTTTCTCTACTAAGAGGAAGATAGAGGCGGTCTTGCGTTTA
>DATMAM010000030.1:0-250364 GCA_035559995.1 Candidatus Acidiferrales bacterium | reverse complement strand
GGCAGCCACTCGCGCAGACTCGGAGGCATCAAAAACATTTGGTCGGGTTCGTACACACGATATCGCTTCGCCATGACGCTACACTACGGATTTGATCGCCCCTGATCAAGAAAAAAATGATTTCTCGGACAGACTCCTAGGCAATCGGCTACAAATCCAGGAACCTTTTTTCTCTCAAACGGGGAGGCGGGAAGGACTGTATGGCGTGGTACCAGCTTTTCGATCCGACGGCGGAAAAATGGGTAACGCTCGCGATCTTTATCGGCTGCTTTGGGCTCATCCTTTACCGCAGCATCACGATTTATTACGTGTCGCTGGGCGCGGCGCTACTGCTCGTTTTGCTGGGCATTCTCGATCCCGCCTCGGCGCTTTTCCGGATCGTCGACTGGAACGTTCTCGCCATTTACTGGGGCTACGGCTTGCTTGCGATCGTCTTCCGCGAGAGCAAGATTCCGGCCCTGGTGGCGACCCATGTTTTGGCGCGGGTCAAGAAGGAAAAATACGCGCTTTTGTTTATCTGCGCGCTGGCGGCGTTCCTGTCCTCGTTCATGGCCAATCCGGTCATCGTCATCATGCTCGCGCCGCTCGCGATCGAGATCGCCGAGCGGCTAAAGGCGTCTCTCTTCCTCTATCTTGTCGGGCTTGCGATCAGCTCGAACGTGGTGACGACCGTCAGCATGGTCGCCGACCCGCCCGCGCTCATCCTGGCGATGGCCAAGGGGATGACGTTTCTCGATTTTTACTGGTTTCAGGGCAAACCGGGTCTTGGGACCCTCTCGGCTGTCGGGGTGGTGGCGGCGCTGCTCACGCTTCTTTACCAGTTTCGCCACTTAAACAACGTCGTGGATCTCAAAGAAGAAAAGATCGAGGTGACGTACGGCGCGCTCGTTTTGTTCCTGATCAGCGTCCTGGCGCTGGCTTTCGTCCCGCTGAAACATCCGGGGATCGTGGGGCTCTTGTTAGGGCTGGCGGCGCTCTACATGGGGCGGCACATGATCCACGAGATGCTGCGCGAGGTCGACTGGGAGACTTTGTGGTTCTTGATCGGGATCTTTGTCGTGATCGGGGCCGTCGAAAAAGTAGGGCTGCTGCGGGATTTTACCAACTGGCTCGCCGCCACCGGTCTGAGAAACCCGACCGTCTATCTTGCCATTCTCGTTTGGGTGTCGGTTCTGCTCTCGGCGTTCATCGATAATGTGCCCTACACGATCCTGATGATACCGGTTTGCACCTACATGGCCGAGTCCTTGGGCATCAGCCCGTGGCCGCTCTACTTCGGCATGCTCGTCGGGACGGGCATCGGCGGCAATATCACCCCGGTCGGGGCTACGGCGAACGTGCTGGCGTGTGGTATGCTGGAGAAGCGAGGATACAAAATTGACCTCTGGCGCTATATGAAGATCAGCATCCCCTTCAGCGTGGCCGCGGTGCTGCCGGTGCATCTTCTGATAGAATGGCTCTGGCTATAAGGGGCCGGCGATGCATCCCTGGCACGATGTGGAGCTTGGCCAAGACGCGCCGGAAATGATTCCGGTTGTCGTCGAGGTTCCCAAGGGCTCCAAGACAAAGTATGAGCTGGACAAGAAGAGCGGCTTGATCAGGGTGGACCGAATTCTGTTCAGCTCGGTCCATTATCCGGCAAATTACGGCTTTATCCCGCGGACGTACTGCGATGATCACGATCCGCTCGATGTGCTCGTGCTCGGCCAGGAGCCGGTCGTGCCGCTTTCGATCGTCATCGCCAAGCCGATTGGCCTGATGAAAATGGTCGATCAGAACGAAGAGGATGACAAAGTGATCGCGGTTCATGCCAACGACCCCGAGTACGCGCACTACAACTCGCTCGATGAGCTGGCGCCCCACCGGATGGTCGAGGTGAAAAGGTTTTTCGAAGACTACAAGGTGCTGGAAAACAAAGCCGTCAAGGTGGAAGAGTTTCAAAGTCGCGCCGAAGCGCTGGACGTCATCCGGCGAGCCATCGATCTATACCGCATCCATAGAGAGCAGCTGATCGCCCGCGGGCGCGTGTGAACTAGGCAAGGCGGCACCGACCTGGACTGCTCACCCTCCCCAAGCCCGGCTTGGCTTTCCTCGGTTGACGCTCCGCAGGCGCTGAGCTATTGAAATCGTTGCCTGCCCGGGTGGTGGAATTGGTAGACACACGGGACTTAAAATCCCGGGGATCCGGAAGGGTCCGTGCCGGTTCAACTCCGGCTCCGGGCACTCAAAGAAGTCGCCCTCCCGCGCGGTTCCACCGCCTTTCGAACGGCCGCCCGGCGGCTGTGAAAGATCCGTCAAGACTCCGGCGCGCCCATCAACCCGCCCGGCGTCGGCTCTCCCGTCGCCAGCTACTTTCTCCCTGTCTTGTGAGAATGGCGAAACCCTTGCCGCGCCTGCGATACCTTACCGCAAACTCGGGGTATTCCTTGAGCCAGCGATCGATAACGGCCCTTTCGCCGTCACGGTTGGCGTCATCCACAATGATCATGCATCTGTCGTTGAAATGACCGTAGAGAAGAGGCAATGCGGGGTAACGCGCGTGCGCTGTTTCCTTTAGATAGGCGGGTGGCCCATCGACAATTAAAAGATCGATTTTTCTGTCGGCGAGTTTTTCAGGCAGGTGGGCGTACCACGGGATGCCGAGCGCCAAAGTCGCCTCCAGCGGGCAGTGTAGAAAAGTGACACGATCGGCAACGCCGTTGAGCTCGGCCAATTTTTTGGTGATCGCGAGATAATCGCCGTCGTGCTCCACGGAGATGTGCTCGTAGTCTGCCGTCCCGAGGCGCTGCATCAAGCGCGCAATCAAAATGGTCGACGCGCCCGAGCCCAATTCGACGATCGTTTTCGGCCGCCACGCCACGAGCTGTTGAATCAGGTATCTTGCGTAAAATGTATCGATGCTTGCGTGCCCGAAAAAGATTGGAAAGCGAAACCCCAGCGCCGTCATGCTGATTGCGTTCTGAAGTTCTTCGCGCATGGTGTGAAACTCGCGATTGTACGTGCGAAACCGATTGCGCGCCTTGACGGCAAAAATTAGCAGGAGCGCCAGGGTTGCCGCCTGCAGCAACAAAACGAGCAAAATGATCCATTGAGCTTTTCCAAGCGTCGCCATACCAAACACTCCTCCCGGTCAGAATCAAGAGTGCCGCGTCGATGATCGGCCGCCGGTCCCGTGAAGGCGCGGGAAGGACCGCTGGGTGTTCGAACGGCCATGGCCATTGATTTGCGTTCCTGATCGTTTGAATTTTTTCGCTTCCGCGCGGTCGCTTCACCGGGGTTTGGGGCTGGACGCGGCGGCGGCTCGCTCGGGTTCGGACGCGGCCGCGGGATCGAGCCGTTCGTGCAGGCGCACGGCGCGAATACCGGCGGGCTGGAGGCGGAGATTGAGCATCTCCACGAACACACTGAAGCCCATCGCAAAATAGATGTAGCCTTTGGGAATGTGGCGGTGAAAGCCCTCCGCGATCAGGGTGACGCCGATGAGAAGGAGAAAGCTCAGCGCCAGCATCTTGACGGTCGGGTGCCGGTCCACAAAGCGCCCGATCGGCGCCGCGGAAAACAGCATCACCCCGACCGCTGCCACAACCGCAGCGACCATCACGCCGACTTCCTCGACCATGCCGACCGCCGTGATGACCGAATCGAGCGAGAAGACCACGTCAAGCAAGATGATCTGCGCGATCACGCTGCGAAAGGAGGGAAAACCCCGCACCTCGGTACGGTCCGCGCCTTCGAGCTTGTGATGGATTTCGCGCGTGCTTTTTGCGACCAGAAAGAGCCCGCCGGATAAGAGTATCAGATCGCGTCCGGAGATCTCCTGCCCGAACAGGGTCAACAGGGGCGCCGTCAGCCGCACCATCCAGCCGGCGATGAGCAGGAGCAGGATGCGGGTGATCATCGCCAGCGCCAGGCCTATGGTGCGGGCGGTCGCCTGCTGCCCAGCCGGCAACTTGCCGACGAGGATCGAAATGAAAACGATATTGTCGATTCCCAGAACGATCTCGAGAACCGCCAACGTGACAAAGCCGATCCAGATCGCAGGATCCGTGATCCATTCCATGCTTGTCCTCCAAGGAGCGAGAGAAAACTAAAGATCGGGAAACGAGTTTAGCTGCGAACGCGGCGGGGCGACAAGACGGCGGCTGAGTTTAGAGCGAAAACGGCCGTGGGCAAAGATCAAGCTTGACTTGCGCGCTCCGTCGAACCGTAAACGCGACGTTGCTGGCGCGGTAGCTAGAGATTACGGAGCCGATTCGGGGACGCGGAAACACGGGCGTTTTTGTGCGCGCTCGAGCGCCGCATGCATTCTGAATTACCACTGGGCGGCGGGCTTCCACTTCTTGTCGACATAAACGAGCCGGTGGCGGAACTTGTAGCCGCACTCGATGCAGATCACGCGCACGACCGCCTCGGGCCTTTCCTGCGAGAGGTCGATCGATTTGGGCGGGGCGGCAAAGATGTGCATGCCGCACTTCGGGCAGAGGAGCGCTACTTCGTTGGCCATAAACCGTCTCTGTGCGGGGGCAAGCGGCCGGCGCGTCGCGGTCTCATCAGCGCTCCTATACCACGAGGCGCGCCGTTTGTGAAATCGCTGCGCGGGCCGCGGCTCCCTTTCGCCCCGGTTTCCATCTAGTTTAGTTAAGTTAGACCCGTCTGGATTTGTATGATAAATTGCTGCCAAAATCGAAGAACCACCGGCGGAGGTTTCAGGCGGCGCGCGGTCATTCATCGTGATCCTATGAGACGAGAAAAGTTGACGGTTGCCGATGTCGAGGAAGAAGCTCTCGCATGGATTCGCAAGGCCCGCTTGTCCGGGAACGAGGATCTGGTCGCCGAGATGCTGGAAACCGTGCTCAAGTTGGCCGCCGACGGGACCAGCCGCGGCGATCTCAAGATCCTCAACCGCACGCTCAAGGAGCTGCGGCACGCTTTCAAGGTTTTCGCCCCGTTCCGCAACACGCGCAAGACCAGCATTTTCGGCTCGGGCCGAATCAGCGAAAACGACCCTTACTACCGCATGGCGAGCGAGTTCGCCGCCAAGCTTGCCGCGGAAGGTTTTATGGTCATCACGGGCGCGGGCGAGGGCATCATGCGAGCGGGGAATCATGGGGCCGGAAGGGAAAAAAGCTTCGGCGTCAACATCCGCCTGCCGCTCCATCAAAAGCCGAATCGCTTCATCCGCGGGGACGCCAAGCTGCTCAACTTTCATTTCTTTTTTACGCGGAAACTAATTTTCGTCAAAGAGACCGACGCGGTCGCTTTCTTTCCCGGCGGCTTCGGCACGCACGACGAGGCAATCGAAATTTTGACCTTGATGCAGACAGGAAAAAGCCAGCTCATTCCGATGGTTTTGTTGGACTTGCCGGCGCAAGACTACTGGCAACAGTGGCATCGCTTCGTGCGCACGCAGATGCTCGCGCGCGGTTACATCGACGAGGATGATTTGAGTCTTTTTAAAATCCTCGACGATACCGACGCGGCGCTGCGCGAGATTTGCGCGTTCTACCGTAACTTTCACTCGTATCGCTTCGTGAATCAGGACCTGGTGATCCGCGTCGTCAATCCGCCCAGCGCCGCTCTGCTGCAGCGTTTAAACGAGACCTTTCGGGACATCCTTTACGGCGGCGCGGTCACGGAAATCGGGCCGCTGCCGGAAGAGTTCAACGAGCCCGAAACGCTAAGCTTCCATCGCCTGCTCGTGCCGTTTAACCGCAGGAACTATGGCCGGTTGCGCCAGATGATCGACGCAATCAACGCGGAAAGCTGAAACGAAAGGAGTCGTTATGGCCTTCGAGCGCGTCGCGATCTTGAGCATCGGAGAGATGGGCTACCATTGGGCTCGCCTGCTGTCGAGCCGGGGCGTGGAGGTGTTGAGCTATCTCGGGGGACGAAGCGAAGCGACGCAGCGGCGCGCCGCGGCGGCGGGCGTCAGGCAGGTCAAGTCGATGGCGCAGCTCGTCGCCGAGGCCGACCTGGTGGTCTCTATCGTCGTTCCGTTCGCGGCGCTGCGGGTCGCCTCGAGCGTGGCGAAGGCCTTGCTCAAGACGCCGAAGCCGGGCCTTCTTTTTCTCGACGCGAACGCCATTTCGCCCATCACGGCGGCGCGGATCGAGCGCGTGCTTGAGCACGCCGGGGCGTCGTTCGTCGACGGCGCCATCATCGGCTCGGCGAGCAGGCTGGAGGAGAAAGCGGTCGTTTACGTCTCTGGGCCGCAGGCGGAAAGGATCAAGGCTCTCGGGGCCTGCGGCCTCAAAATCGAGGTCCTCGGTCGCGAGATCGGCCAGGCTTCGGCCTTTAAGATTCTCTACGCGGGCCTGAGCAAGGGGCTCCAGGGTCTTTTCGTCGAGCTTCTGCTGGGAGCGCGCAAGTATGGCCTGCTGGACGAGCTGATCGCGCGCTACCACAAGAGCTATCCGGGGCTGCTCGACGGCGTGGCGCATTCGATCGCCGCTCTGACCGTGCATGGCGCCCGGCGCGCCGAGGAGATGGTCGAGCTTGCCAAGACCATGCGCGCCAAGGGCTTACAGCCCGTGATGGCGCCGGCGACGCGGCGCGTGCTCGCCGCGATCGGAGCGCTCGAGCTCGGCAGGCTGTCCGGCGAGCGCGCGGGCAGTTTGCCGGAGCTTCTCGACGTGCTACTGGACAACGGGCTGCTCCAAATGACCGGCGGCAAAAGAAAGGCCGCTTCGACCGAGGATTTTTCATTCGCGCAACAGAGGGGAGGATAACTTCATGGCCAGAGCGCAAAGCAGAGTCGAGCGAAAGCTTCCCGAGTACGGGTCCGACGTCATCGTCGACCTGATGAAGGCGTTCGATATCGAGTACGCCGCGTTCAATCCGGGCGCGACGTTTCGGGGCATCCACGATTCGATCGTCAATTACGGCGGCAATCACCGGCCCGAGGTGATCTTTTGCAACCACGAGGAGATCTCGGTCGCGCTCGCGCACGGGTACGCGAAGGCGAAGGGCCGGCCGATGGTCGCGATCGTCCACAATATCGTGGGCTTGCAGCACGCGAGCATGGCGATCTTTAACGCGTGGATCGACCGCGTTCCGATCATGGTTCTCGGCGGCACCGGGCCGATGAACACGCAGCGGCGCCGGCCGCGTATCGACTGGATTCACACCGCGCTCGTTCAGGGAAACCAGGTGCGGGACTACGTCAAATGGGACGATCAGCCCTACCATCTCGCGG
Organism: Candidatus Acidiferrales bacterium; assembly: GCA_035559995.1. Classification (GTDB taxonomy): domain Bacteria; phylum Desulfobacterota; class Binatia; order UBA9968; family UBA9968; genus DATMAM01. Next base: position 243,169 of record DATMAM010000030.1, on the reverse strand, counting down.
GCGTGCCGGAGTCCTTTATCCGCGGGTACCGGATCGCCACGACCGAGCCGATGGCGCCGGTCTACATCAATTACGACGCCGATATTCAAGAGGACCCCCTCGGCACGCCCATCGAGATTCCGGACGTGAGCCGGTTCGCGCCGCCCGCGCCGATGCAGGGGAACCCGGAAGCCTTGCGGCGCGCGGCAAAACTCCTGGTCGAAGCGAGGGCGCCGATCATCGTCGCGGACTATCTCGGGCGCAATCCCAAGGCGGTGCCGTCGCTGATCGAGCTGGCCGAGCTGCTGGCGATTCCCGTGATCGATAAAGGAAACCGTTTCAACTTTCCCAGCAACCACCCGCTCGACGTGACCGACGGGGCGCGCGAGCTGCTTGAGCGAGCGGACGTGATCCTCGGCCTGGACGTCATGGACCTGTACGGCTCGCTTACGACCGTGAGCAAGCAGACGCGCGCCTGCGAGTACATCATCAATCCCGCGGCCAGAATCATCCACATCTCGATGAACGACATGCTCGTGAGGAGCTGGGCGAGCGAGGTCCAGGTGCTGCAAGCCGTGGACACGCCGATCGCGGCCGATACGTCCGTGGCGGTTCCAGAGCTGATTCGGCTTTGCCGGGAGCTGATGGGAAGCGACGGGGCGAGGCGGGCGGCCGTCGCCGCGCGCGCCAGAGAGTTGGAAGAGAAGCACAAGGCGCGGCGGGCGAAATGGCTCGCGGAGGCGCAGAGCAAGGCAGCGCAAAAGGAGATCGCGACGGCGTTTCTGGCCTATGGCCTGGGAGAGGTCATCAAAAACGAGGACTGGGTACTGGTGAACGGCAGCGCCAACGGCTGGGCGCGCAGGCTGTGGAATTTTAGCCAACCGAATCAGTACCTCGGCGCGAGCGGGGGCGCCGGGGTCGGTTACGGGATGAGCGCGTCGATCGGGGCCGCGCTCGCGCTGCGCGATTCGGGCAAGCTCTGCGTCGATATCCAGGCCGATGGCGACCTGCTGATGACGTCCAGCTCTCTTTGGACCGCGGCCAAGCACCGCATTCCGCTGTTGATCGTCATGCACAACAATCAATCGTACTACAATTCCGAGGAACACGGGATCGAGATCGCGAAGTTTCGCAACCGCCCCGTCGAGAACGCCGGCATCGGCACGCATGTCGATGACCCGGCGGTCGACTTTGCGCGGCTGGCGGAATCTTTTGGCGTGCAGGGAATCGGCCCCGTGCGCCGGCCGGAAGAGCTTCAACCGGCCGTGGAAAAGGCGCTCCGCGTCGTCAAGGAGAAGCGGCTCCCGGTCTTGGTCGACGTGATTGCGGAGCCGCGCTGAGCGCTGCGCTCGCGGCGGCGTTCAAAACGATCGCCGAGCTTCAGGCGTGCTGCGCGCGGGAGTGCGCTTTCATGCGCAGCGCAAACGCGGCCGTGAGCGAGATGTCTTTGATGAGGGCCCTGGCAACGGCAAGAGGGGAGATCTTCCACGGGTCTTTCTTGCGCAGCTGCTCCAGGGTCGCGGCCCAGAAGCGCTGCAGGTCTTCGCGGCTGTAAACGATCTGATTGCTGAGAGCGTCAAACTTGGCGTTGAGCAGGTGGAACTTTTTCGGCACGGCGCCGCGCATGCGCGCGTACGCGTCGCGCCATTCCTGCAGGCGTGCGTTCGGCTTGAGCGCCGCCTGAATGCGCGCCAGCTCCTCGAGCCAGTGACGCGCCAGCTCCCCTTCGTGCGCCAGGTGCTGGCGCACGTCCTGCAGCTTGCCGCGAAGCGCCTCCCACTGGCGCAGGAACCGATCCAGGTCCCGGCGCGTCAAGAGAATCTTTGACGAGAGCTCTTCGAACGGGTCGAGAAGCGCCTTGACCTTGGCCGGGAGGGCGGCCTTGGCGCGGCTGTAAGTCTGTTGCCATTCCGCGATTCGGAGCACCTGCCAGATCTCGCCCTGAAGGCGCTGGATTTCCTGCAGCCAGCGTTCTTCCTTGTCCGTCTTCTTGCACGACTTGAGCCAAACCTCTTCCATTTCCTTGACGAAGCGCGCCCAGGCGATCAACAGGCGGGTCACCTCCTTGGTGCGGCGCCACACATGAACCGGCCACGGATCCACGCTGTAGCCGGGCCGGCGCGTGCGCCGGTCCTTGAGGCGGAAAAATCCGGCGATCATCGGGTGCTGTTTTTCGATGACCGCCGCGTTCTTGTACCAGAAAAACACCGACATCAGATTCCAGTAGTTTTTCGGGTGGTGCTGCCAGCGCGACAGGATGCGCGCCATATTTTCCTTGCTGTAGAAAGTCCGCCACGCTTCTTCGTACGCTTCGGTCCACTCCTCGGCGGACATGAGCGGGTGGTGAATCGTGGCGTGAAAGGAGTCGCGCTTGTTGAAATCCGGGTCCATCCACTCGCCGCGCTGTTTCATCTCGCGATGGTCGTGAGAGCCCGGCAGGGGCGTGAGCATGAAAAACGACGCCTGGTCCGGTTGGATTTCCTCCATGAGAAAGCGCAGGTCGCGCCGCACGCTCTCGCGCGTGTCCCAGGGGAGCCCGATGATGTAGCCGGCGTGGACGACGACGCCGGCGCGGTGCCATTCGTCGATGATGCTGCGGTACTCGTCGACCTTGTTCTGGCCCTTGCCTTCGGCCTTGAGGTTCTCCGGGTTGACGCTCTCCATGCCGATGAAGACCTGCGTGCAGCCGGCTTCGGCGGCGAGGCGCACGAAGTCGGGAGGCTTGCGCGCCAGGTCGACCTGCATCATGAAGGAGACTTTGATGCCTTCCCGGCGCACGCCGATCAGCGCCTCGAAAGTCTCGCGCCAGAGCTTCTTGCGCGCGAAATTGTCGTCGGTGAAAAAATAAAAGGTGATGCCGTAGTCGCGATAGTTCCGGCGCACCATCTCGGCGATCGTCTCCGGGCTGCGCTCGCGCATCTTTCGCCCTTGGACGTTGATAATGGTGCAGAAGCTGCAAGAGAAGGGACAACCGCGCGAGGTGTCCGCGGTGCCGAACGTCGGGTAAGCGAAGTGGCGCATCGTCTTGTAGCTGATGACGGGCGCAGGCGCGTGACCGATATCGACGAGGTTTTGCAGATCCTGCGCAAACGCGTAGATCGGCTTAAGCGTGCCGTTCAGCGCATCGGCGAGAATCTTTTCCCACTGGCCCTCGACTTCGCCGGAGACGATGCAGATCCCCGCGCGGACCAGCTCTTGGATATCGGGCTCGTTTTCGCCGAGCATGTTGATCGTGCCGCTCACGTGAAAGCCGCCCAGGATGACGTCGATGCCGGCACCGCGGAACTGTTGCGCGAGATCAAAGGCGCGGGGGAACTGATTCGTCTGCACGCCGACCAGGCCGACGATGAGCTTGGTGCGCGGCCGGCGGCTCCAGCGGATAATTTTTTCTACCGGGATTTTCTCCGTGGTCTCGTCGAACGTGACGATCTCGATCGGCAGCGCGCCGAATACGCGCCGCCGTTTGATGTCCTGGGTGAGCCCGTTGAGAACGTTGAGCGTGTTGCTGGGCAGCACGCCCTTCCAGAAGCGAATGACATAGCCCTCGTCGTCGTATTTGGAAGGCTTGATCAGAACGATGTGCAACTTCTGCACAGCACCGGCCTCTACAGAAGCGGATCTCCGGGCGCGGTTTAGTTGCATGAACATGTCGCAGTCGCTAAAATGCCCGAGCGAGACTGAAAAACGAACAGCAGGCCTGCGGGGATTTCGGGCAGGCTAACAGTCATCCCTGGTGATGTCAAGCGAATTTCGCTGACTTTGCCGGCTTGCGGGGTTGCCGAACCCTCTCGAATGGTCCATCTCTTTCATGTCAGTAAGCGCTATCCCCCCGATCATTACGCCCTTGCCGACATCAGCCTGCGGGTGGAAAAGGGGGAGTTCGTTTTTCTGAGCGGGCCGAGCGGCGCCGGCAAGACCACGCTGTTGAAGTTGCTTTTTGGCGCGGAGCGGGCAACGAGCGGGCAGGTCATCGTCAACGGCCGTAACGTAACGCGGCTAAACCCGCGCGGGATCGCCCGCTTGCGGCAGCGGCTCGGGCTGGTCTTCCAGGACTTCAAATCGCTTTCCCACTTGACCGTGTTGGAGAACGTCGCGCTCGCCGCGGAAGTGGCCGGCGTGCCGCGGCGCGAAAGCCTAAAGCGCGCGTTTCGGCTGCTGCTCGAGCTGGGGCTCAAGGACAAGCACCAGCTGACGCCGGCCGCCCTTTCCGGAGGAGAGCAGCAGCGCATGGCGATCGCCCGCGCGCTGGTGAACGAGCCGGTTTTAGTTCTGGCCGATGAGCCGACGGGCAATCTTGACGATGAGCTGGCGGGGCAGACGCTGCGGCTGTTCTTGAACGTTCACCGGCGCGGCGCGACCGTGATCATCGCGACCCACGACGCGGGGCTTTTGCGGCGTTTTCCCCAGCGCGTGGTGGCGCTGCAGCACGGTCGGCTCGTCGGCGATTCCCGCCCCGGAGTCGAGGAGTTTGCGTTTTGAGGCCGGCGCACGTCCTGTTTATCGCTCGTCGCGTCGCGCGAAACCTGAAAGATTTCCTCGGCAGTCACCTGCTTGCGTCCGCGACGGTGGCGACCGCGCTCTTCATCTTCGGCGGCTTTCTGCTGCTGCAGCAGAACCTTTACGGGCTGCTCAAAAGCTGGGGAAACCAAGCCGCAATCCTCGCTTATCTCGATGACGACCTGAGCGCGGCCGAGGTCAAGGCGCTGTTCAGCGAGGTGAGGAGCTTTCCGGAAGTGGATTCGGTCCGCTATATTTCCCGCGAGAAGGCGTGGGAGGAATTTAAAAAATCCCTGGGGCAACAGGGAGGCTTGCTCGAAGGGCTCGAGCGCGACGTTCTGCCGGCCTCCCTGGAGATTTCGGTCAAGCCGGAATATCGGGCCGATGGCGCTTTGAAAGCGCTGGCAGCCCGGCTCGAGCGCGCGCCGGGCATTGGCGAGGTCGAGTATCCGGCGGAGTGGGTCGAGCGGCTGAACGGGTTTTTTGCCGTCCTTCGGTGGGCGCAGTGGTCTGTCGGCGCGGTCCTGTTCGGCGCGGCGCTCGTCATCGCGCGCAACACGGCACGGCTGGCGATCCTGGCGCGCCGCGACGAGATCGAGATTCTCAAGCTCGTCGGCGCAACCGGCGCGCTCGTCAAGGCCCCGTTTGTCCTCGAAGGGATGATCCAAGGGACGCTCGGCGCGCTCCTTGCGCTTGCCGTTTTGGCGCTTTTGTTCGTCGCCGCCGGCGGCGAGCTTGCGGCCGCGTTGGGGAGTTTTCTTCCCGCCGATGAACTTCGGTTTCTCGACGTCGAGAAGGTAGGCCTTTTGCTGGCGATCGGATGGGCTTTGGGGGCAGGCGGGAGCTTTTTCGCCGCGCGCAAATTCGTGTAGGTTCGGATGCGCTTTCTCCGGCGCCATGCTTGTCTACTGCTCGTGTTTCTCCTGGCCGCGAACGGCGCGGCGGCGGAAGTCGAGCGAGAGCTGGAAGGGATCAAAAAAAGAATCGAGGCGGAAAAACGAGGCATCTCGCGCGTCAAAAAAAGCGAGGGCTCGGTGCTGAGCGCGCTCGCCAACATCGAAGCGGAGCTCGAAAAGAAGAGCCGGCTCTTGAAGAGCGTGAGCGCGCGGCTTGAATCGCAGGAAGCGAGCCTGAGAAAAACCACGGCCGAGCTCAACAGCCTCAACGCCTCGTTGCGCTTGCGCGACGATCTGTTTCGCCGCAGGGCGCGCGCCCTTTACAAGTGGCAGCGCGGGGGCAGCCCGGCGGTCTTGCTCGGCGGCGAGCGCTCGCTAACGGCTTTGCTGCGCGGCCGCCGCTATCTCGAGCTCACCTTGGCCAACGACCGCCAGCTCCTCGAGCGCTACCGGGAAGAGGCGGAACGCTACGCGCGGCTGCGCGCGGAGGCGGCGCGAAAAAGCGCCGAGCTCAGCCAAGAGCGCGCGGCCCTGGTGAGGCTCAACGAGTCGATTCAATCGGAGCGGGAGAAAAAGCGCGAGCTGCTCGCCTCGTTGAGACGCGAGAAGGAGTTGCATGCGCGGGCGCTCAAAGAGCTGGAGCAGTCGGCCGTGCGGCTGCAAAAGATGCTCGACGAGATGAGCCGCAAAGCGGTTCAGCGCGCGCCGTCCGGGCCCGGGTTCGAGGGGAAAAAAGGAGCGCTCGATTACCCCGTGCGCGGCGAAATCGTCGAGATGTTCGGCAAGACCAAGCATCCCGATTTCGCCGCGGAGATGTTCCGCAAGGGCGTGGACATCGAGGCGCCTCTCGGGGAAGAGGTGAGGGCGGTCGAGGACGGGACCGTGATCTTCGCGGACCGCTTTTCCGGCTACGGCAGGATGATGATCATCGATCATGGCCAGAGATACTATACGGTCTACGCCCACCTCGACGAGATGACCAAACACGCGGGCCAGTCCGTCAAGAGAGGCGAAACGATCGGGCGCGTCGGCGAGAGCGACTCCCTCAAGGGCCCGCGTCTTTACTTCGAGATTCGCAAGGACGGCCGGCCCGTCGATCCCATGACTTGGCTGCGGAAACGTTAGCAATTTAAATGGCTTTGCGCTACGATACGGAGCACTTAAATTCGGGAGAAGCGTTATGCGGTTAGTCAGAAAGCACGCGTCGTCGATCCTGCTCGTACTGGCGGGGCTCGCGCTGGGCTTGGGTTTGAGCGGGCACATCGTCACCAACGTGATGGCGATTCCCAAAGAAGAGTACGAGAGTTTGGAAACTTTTACGAATCTGCTGGCGATCGTGAAAAAGAACTACGTGGACGAGGTCAGCACCAAGGACCTGGTGAACGGCGCGATCAACGGCATGCTCGCTTCGTTGGATCCGCACAGCGCCTACTTGACACCCGACCTTTACAAGGAGCTGCAGACCGAAACCCAGGGCCGCTTCGGCGGCTTGGGGATCGAAATTACCGTGCGCAACGGAGTCCTGACGGTTGTGTCGCCGATCGAGGATACGCCGGCGTTCCAGGCGGGGATCAAGCCCGGCGATCAGATCCTCAAAATCGAGGACGAGTTCACCAAGGATATGCCGCTCACGCAGGCGGTAAAAAAGCTGCGCGGCCCGAAAGGCACCAAAGTGAAGATTTCGATCAAGCGGGAGGGAGTCCAGGAGCTGATGGACTTCACGCTCGTGCGCGACATTATCCGCGTGCAGAGCGTGCGCTCGCGAGTGCTTGAAGAAGGTTACGGCTACGTGCGCATCGCGCAGTTCCAGGAGCGCACGGACCGCGACGTGCAAAAGGCGATCGAAAAGCTGCTGGGAGAAAAGGGCGGAATCAAAGGGCTCGTGCTCGATCTGCGCAACAACCCGGGCGGACTCTTGACGCAGGCGGTCAGAGTGTCCGACCTCTTTCTCGATTCCGGCATGATCGTTTACACCGAAGGGCGGCTGGAAAACCAAAAACAGAAGTACTTTGCGCGCAAGGAGGGCTCGTGGACCGAGTTCCCCATGGTGGTCCTGGTCAACGGCGGAAGCGCCAGCGCATCGGAGATCGTCGCCGGCGCGCTGCAGGACCACCGGCGCGCGATCGTCCTGGGCGCCAAGACCTTCGGCAAAGGATCCGTGCAGACGATCCTGCCGCTCGACGATCAGTCGGCGCTCCGGCTGACGACGGCGCGCTACTTTACTCCGAAAGGCCGCTCGATTCAGGCGGCGGGCATCGTTCCCGACATCATCATGGAGGATGGCCCGACCCCGGAAGCGCGCGCGGAGGAAAGACAGCGGCCGACGCTCAGAGAGGAAAACCTGCCCGGTCATCTGCCCAACCGCACCGCCCCGAAGGAAGGCGCACCGCAGGAAAAGACCGAGAAAAAGGAAGAGAGCAGCGAGAACGACCCGCAGATCAGGCGGGCGCTGGAGCTGTTAAAAGGGTGGGACGTCTTCAAGCAGATGGCGTTAAAGAAGGCCTCGTAAAACGCGTGTCTTTGAAGCTCTTACGCAGCTTTATTCTCTCCTAGGAGTGTGTCCGAGTAATACCAAAATGGCCGTTTTCAGGGGTCGCAAAACCCCTCCCGCGTCGCCGATCGTCGATCCTGGGGCATTCTGTGAGGTTGATTTTTGACGAGCGACATTTCTCGGACAGGCTCCTAGCTCCAAGCGCCTGCCGCTGAGCGGCTTCCATGAGTAGCGCATGGGAGATTTCGAGCAGGGCCACACGCTGGCCGCCCCAGGCCGCGGCGCGCCCTGTTTTGAGCGTCACGCAGCTGAACGAGATCGTGAGAGAGGCTCTGGAGCGAACGCTCCCCGGCCTCTGGGTCGTCGGCGAGATCTCCAATTTTCGCGTGCCGCCCTCCGGGCACTTTTATTTCACGCTGAAGGACGATCAGAGCCAGATCGCTGCGGTGATGTTCCGGCGGCGCGGGCAGCGGCTCCCTTTCCAGCCGGAAAACGGTATGGAGGTCCTCTGCTACGGCCGTGTCGGCGTGTACCCGGTGCGCGGCGACCTCCAGCTCTACGTCGACACCATCGAGCCGCGCGGGCGCGGCGCCAAGCAAATCGCCCTCGAACAGCTGAAAGAGCGGCTCTGGAAGGAAGGCCTTTTTTCGGAGAAGCGCAAGCGGCCGCTGCCCTTTCTGCCGCGTTCCATAGGGATCGTCACCTCGCTGCACGGGGCTGCGGTGCGTGACATGCTGCGCATCATTAGCGACCGCTTCGCCGATCGGCGCATCGTCATCTCGCCGGTCAAGGTGCAAGGCGACGGCGCCGGCGCGGAAATCGCCGCGGCGATCCGCGATCTCGGGGAGAGCGGCGAAGTCGACGTCCTCATCGTCGGACGGGGCGGCGGCTCGGCGGAAGATCTCTGGAGCTTCAACGAGGAAGCCGTCGCCCGCGCTTTGGCGGCCGTCCCGGTCCCGGTCATTTCGGCGGTCGGGCACGAAATCGATTTCACCCTGGCGGACCTGGTCGCGGACCGCCGCGCGCCGACGCCGAGCGCCGCCGCCGAAATGGTCGTTCCGAGCAAACGCGAGCTGGTCGAAAGAGTCGCTCGCCTTGAGTCCCGGCTTGAAAGCGCAGCAAACGGCCGTCTCGAAAGGGCGCGCGAAGGGTGGCTGCGGCTGCGGCGGCGGCTTGCGGACCCGACGCGGCGCCTGCGCGAGCGGCAGCTGCGCGTCGATGAGCTTTCTTTGAGCCTGGAGCGCCGCATGCGCGGGATGTTGCTGCGCTTTCGGCAGGCGGTTTCCCAGATCGGCAAGCGCTTGAACGGCGTAAGCCCGCTCGCCGTGCTCGAACGGGGATACAGCTTGGTGCTGACGGTTCCCGAGGGCAAGGTGGTAAAGAGCAGCGCCGGCGTCGAAATCGGCGATGAGATAAAGATCCGATTCGCGCAAGGAAGCGCGCGCTGTCGCGTCGAGGAGAAAAGCCAGTGAGGGCCGGTCTCGGCGTTATGATTTTCTTTTTGCTCGCGGCGCGCGCGCCAGCCGGGGAGAGCCTGCGGGTGAGCCCGAAGGCGGCCGAGATTCTCCAGGGGGAGGTCTTGCTCGTCACCGTCTCGGGAGGCGATTGGAGCGAAGTGAGCGGTCTCCTCGGCCAGCAGCGCGTGCCCTTTTTTCCGCGTGCGGACGGCGGGTACGCGGGTTATGTCGCGGCGGACCTCGAGCAGAAACCGGGTCGTCTGCGGCTTAAAATCGCAGGCGTCGCACAGTCGGGGGCGCCGGCGCGCGGCGCAGTGGAGCTGCGCGTCAAAGAGAAGCGCTTTGCGGAGGAACGATTCTCGGTGGCTCCGAGCTTTGACAGGCTCGACGAAGCCACCCTAAAGCGGATCGAAGAGGAGCAAAAGCGACTGGATCTCGTCTGGAAAGGCGTCTCGCCGACGCGCCTGTGGTCCGGAGCTTTTGCGCTTCCGGTAAGAGGAGAACTCGGCTCGCCCTTTGGGCTTCGCCGGATCATCAACGGGCTGCCGCGTTCGCCACACGCGGGCGTGGACTTGAAGGCGCCCGCCGGAACGGAGGTGATCGCGGCCAACGACGGCAGGGTCGTGGTTCGCGACGAGTTCTTTTTCGGCGGAAAGACGCTGGTGCTGGACCACGGCGGCGGTTTATATTCGATGTATCTGCACCTGAGCGAGTTCGAGGCGGCAGAGGGAGCGAGCGTGCGTAAAGGCGAGGTGATCGGCCGGGTCGGGATGACCGGCCGGGCCACCGGCCCGCACCTCCATTGGGGCATACGCCTGCTCGGAGCGCGGGTCGATCCGCTCGCGCTGATCAAAGCGAGCGCTTCTGAAGCGGGCCCCGCGGCCAGATAGCCGACACGATGCCGGCGCGCCGTAGCTCGGCGCGCGTGGACCATGGAGGAGAAGTTGGCAGACCGACAAGAGCAACAAAAAGAACTGAAGTTTGAAGAGGCGCTCCAAGCGCTTGAGCGCGTCGTCGAGCGCCTGGAATCGGGGGAGCTATCTCTGGAGGAGTCTCTCGCGGCGTTTGAGGAAGGGGTCGGGCTCGTCAAATTCTGCAATCAAAAACTCAACGAGGTGGAAAAAAAGATCGAGCTGCTCGTGAGGGATAAAGAGGGCAGGCTCCAGCTCCGTTTGCTCGAGGAGCTACCGGAAAAGGGACTCGAATCCGGCTAAGACCAACCTGTCGGCCGTCCCGTTCCCATCGACTCATTCGTGTCAGCTCGCCACCGCGCGCCGCCGTGGTAGATGCCGTTCGATCCCTTTGCTGCGGGAGTGGAGTCGATCCTTGCCTTTCTGGTTTGCGGGCGCAAGTACCCGTCTAAATTGAAGCTCGTCGCAAGAAGGTGTTAAAGTGGTTGCCGTTTCAGCGCGCCGGCGCGCCCCGACTCGGCAAGCAAGACCCAGATAGGAGGGCGGATGAATAGACTGCTCGACACGGTTCATGAACCCGCTGACCTGCGCAAGCTCGACCTCGATCACCTCGGCGTTTTGGCCAAGGAAGTGCGCGAGGAGGTGATCTCCGTGGTTTCGGAGGTCGGCGGCCACTTGGCTTCCACGCTAGGCGCCGTCGAGCTGACGCTCGCGCTGCATTATGTGTTTAACACGCCGGAGGATCGGCTCGTCTGGGACACGGGCCATCAGGCGTACGCGCACAAGCTGATATCGGGCCGGAGGGCGGATTTGGCGCGGATCCGCCAGCTTGGCGGCCCGAGCGGCTTTCTCAGCCGGGAAGAAAGCATCTACGATGTTTTCGGCGCCGGTCACGCCGGGACCTCCGTTTCGGCGGCGCTCGGGATGGTCGAGGCCAAAGCCTTGGAGGGCAAGGAGCGGAAAGTCGTTGCCGTGATCAGCGACGGCTGTCTGACGGCGGGCCTGACTTTCGAAGGGCTGAACCAGGCGGGTCACTTGAACCGCGACCTCATTGTCGTGCTCAACGACAATGCGATCTTTATCGATCCGCGCGTAGGGGCGCTCTCTTCGTTTCTGAGCAAGCAGCTCACCAGCGATCTCGCGCTCAAGCTGCAGAAGAACCTTGTTCACCTGCTGCGCACGTTTCCCAAGGTGGGAGAAAACCTCTACCACGTGGCGCGCAAGGTCAAGGATTCGTTTCTCAGCCTCGTCACGCCGGGATTTCTGTTTGAGGCCCTCGGCTTTCAGTATATCGGGCCCGTCGACGGCCACAACTTGAGCGATCTCGTTCAAACCCTCGAGGGCGCCAAAAAGATCGGCAGGCCCACGCTGGTTCACGTGATCACGCGCAAGGGGCGGGGTTACGGGCCGGCGGAAGAGAATCCGGTCAAGTATCACAGCGTCTCCCCGTTTCACGTGCTCACCGGAAAGCCCAAAAAAGAGCGCGGGCCGCTGCCGACCTTCACGGAGATTTTTTCTCAAACGCTGATTCGCCTGGCCAAAGAAAACCCCAAGGTGGTCGCGATTACCGCCGCGATGGGAAGCGGCACGGGGATCGATAAATTTTCCCTCGAGCTGCCCGGGCGCTCCTACGACGTCGGCATCGCCGAGCAGCACGCGGTCACCTTTGCCGCCGGGATGGCGACCGAGGGTTGGATCCCGGTGGTGGCGATCTACTCGACCTTCCTGCAGCGCGCTTACGACCAGATTTTGCACGACGTCTGCATCCAGAAACTGCATGTTGTGTTTGCGTTGGACCGCGCCGGGCTGGTCGGCGCCGACGGGCCGACGCACCACGGCGTTTTCGATTTCAGCTACCTGCGCTCGATCCCGAACATGGTGGTGATGGCGCCGAAGGACGAAAACGAGCTCAGACATATGATCAAGACGGCGCTCGAGCACCAGGGACCGATCGCGCTGCGCTACCCGCGGGGCGATTGCTGGGGAGTCGAGCTGGAGCCGGAGATCCGAGCGCTCGAGATCGGCCGGGCCGAACTGCTGCGTCCGGGAAAAGACGTCGCGATTATCGCGATTGGCAACACGGTGATGGCTGCGGCGCGCGCGGCGGAGGATCTCGCGCGGCTCGGGATCGACGCCGCGGTGGTAAACGCCCGCTTTGTCAAGCCGCTCGATCGTGAGCTCCTGGCGCAAGTGTGCGCCGAGACGCCGCGCGTGATCACCGTCGAAGATCACGTTTTGCAGGGAGGCTTCGGCAGCGCGGTTCTCGAGTTTCTCGCCGACGCCGGCCTGCAGAACGTCACCGTTAGACGGCTCGGCGTTCCCGACCGATTCGTCACCCACGGCACCCAAGACGAGCTGCGCAAGCTCTGCGGCATCGATCAGGAAGCGATCGCGCAGGCGGCGATACAGCTGTTGAGCGGCACGAAAAAGAGAAAACGGGAGGAATGGGGAAGAGAGAGCGCCTAGACAAGGTCCTCGTCGAGCGCGGCCTCGTCGCGAGCCGCGAAGAAGGGCGCCGGCGAATCCTGGCGGGCGAGGTGCTGGTTCGCGAGCGGCCCATGACGAAAGCCGGAGAGCTGATCGATGCCAACGCCGAGATTCGCCTGCGCGGCGACTCGCTTCCCTATGTGAGCCGCGGCGGGGTCAAACTCGAGGGCGCGCTCCGCCATTTTGGAATTGATGTCCGAGACAAGGTCGCGCTCGACATCGGCGCTTCGACCGGCGGCTTTACGGATTGCCTGCTCGCTTTCGGCGCCCGGCGCGTGTACGCGGTCGACGTCGGCTACGGGCAGTTGCACTGGAGGCTTCGAACCGACCCGCGCGTGGTGCTGCTCGAGCGAACCAATGTGCGCTATCTCAAGGAAAGCGATCTCGGCGAAGCGCCCGACCTAGCGACCATCGACGTCTCGTTCATCTCTTTGCGTCTGGTCCTTCCGGTCGTCTATGGCTTGCTCGCTCCCGCGGGCATCGCCTTGGCCCTCGTCAAGCCGCAGTTTGAGGTCGGGAAAGGCAAGGTCGGAAAGGGCGGCGTCGTGCGCTCGCAGGAGGATCGGCTGCGCTCGGTCGAGGACGTGCGCGCCGCCGCGCTCGCGATTGGCTTTAGCGCGCGCGGCCTTTTCGAATCGCCGTTGCCAGGGCCGAAAGGCAATCGCGAGTTCTTTCTCTACCTGGAGCGGCCTGCGGCGGGCCGTTCCTGAATCGCCCTCGCCTCAGCACGCCGCGCGCGCCATGCCTTTCGGCGATCTGATCAAAGTCGCTCATCGGGGAGCTTCCGGTTGCTATCCGGAAAACAGCCGTCTCGCCTTCGAGAAAGCGCTGGAGGCGGGAGTGGACATGATCGAGCTCGACTGCCAGCTCTCCCGGGACGGCCACTTGGTGGTTTTCCACGATCAGCGGCTGGAACGGCTGGCGGGCGTCAAGGGAACGGTCAGGGGCAGCACGCTGGCGCAGCTAAAAAGACTCGACATCGGCCGAAAGTTCAAGAAGTCTTTTCGCGGGCAGCGGATCATGACTTTGGAGGAGGCCATGAGTCTGCTCGCGGGCAAGGTCGATCTCGCCGTCGAGATCAAAACCTCGCGGCGCGCCCCGTTGGGAATCGAGCTCAAGGTGCTGTTTGTCCTGAGCTACTATCGGTACCTGGCGCGCAGCGTTATCTCGTCGATGGACTACCGCGCGCTCGAGCGCGTGCGCGAGCTGGCGCCGCAGGCCAGAGTGGGCGTCATCCACCACCAGGGCATCCGCGCCGACCCGCTCGAGGTGGCGGCGCGGCTGAGCGCCGAGTCGCTGCACGTCGAGAAGAGCGGCGCGACGCCGGAGCTGATCGGCGCCGCGCGCGCGCGGGGGCTCAAAATATTCGTCTGGACGGTGAACGAGGTGACGGAGATGGAAAAGTTTTTTGCTCTCGGCGTGGACGGGATCATCTCCGATTACCCCGAACGGTTCTGGAAGATCAAGCTCCACAGGGCGCACGGTTGAGCGCGGGCGCCGCGCACACCCGGCCGCGCAATCCTCAATCGCCTTGACTTGAATCCTGAATGGGATATAAAAGAGGGACTTCCGAGGGCGCGCTGACCCGCTAGGGAGTGGGGAATCGATCTAATGACCGGAGTCCGAGTTCGAGAAAATGAATCGATAGAGAGCGCCATTCGACGCTTTAAAAAGCAGTGTGAGAAGGCGGGAATCTTGGCGGAACTGCGCAAGCGCGAGCACTACGACAAACCGAGCGTCAAGCGAAAGAAGAAGGCGATTGCGGCGCGCAAGCGAGCGATGAGACGGTCCCGAAGCCACTATTTTTAGGCCGTAGAAATTTGCTTCGGGGCGTTGTGTCCGACACGACAGTTTTCGATCTCATCAACGGTTAAATCTCAGCCCGTCGGCGTGAATATCATCGATTCCGTCCTGCTGGTCCTGCTCTTCCTATTTGCCCTGAGAGGCTACTTTAAAGGCCTTTTTCGCGAGAGCTTTTCTCTTTTAGGTCTCGTCGCGGGTTTCGCGCTCAGCCTGCGGTACGACGACGCGCTCGCCAAAGTGATCGCCCCTTACGGCTACCTGCCTCAGGCGGCGCTCAAGCCGCTCAGCTTCGTCGGCTTGTTTGCTCTGATCTATCTGGGCTTTTCGCTCGTCGGCTACGCGCTCCATCGCTGGGCGCGCTCTCTCTTGCTTTACGGCGTTGATCGGGCAGGAGGGATCGTGGTGGGCGCCGGAAAGGGAGCCGCCGTCCTCGCCCTATTGGTGTTTCTCTTGAGCGTTTTTCCGCTGCTACCGCGCGCGGTCCGAGAGCAAATCAAAAATTCGTCCCTGGCCCGCCCGCTGGCGCACGCCGCCGGGGATATTCTGAAAACCCAAAAGGAACACGTTCCGTGGTTCGATAGCCGGCAGGAGAAGCTCGAACGAACGGAATCTCTGTAGCGCAAACCCTTTTGGATGATTGACGAAGCCAAGATAGCTGAGATTCGCGCGCGCGCGTCGATCGTCGAGGTGATCTCCGATTATCTCGCGTTGAGAAAGGCGGGGCGAAATCACATCGGGCTTTGTCCGTTTCACGCCGAGAAAACGCCCTCTTTTACCGTCAACGAGGAAAAGGGCATCTTTCACTGCTTCGGCTGTCACGTCGGGGGAAACGTCTTTAGCTTTCTCATGCAGTACGAGCGCCTGAGCTTTCCCGAAGCGGTCGAGCGCGTCGGCAAACGCTACGGAATTGTGGTCGAGCGCGCGGACAAGGCGCAAGGAAGCAAAAAAACCGGCGAGCGCGAGGCGCTCTATCAGGTGAACGAACGAGCCGCTCGGTTCTTCCGGGACGTTTTGCTCCGCCACCCCGAAGGTCGCAAGGGGCTGGAGTACCTCAAGCGGCGGGGCGTGGAAATGTCGGTGGCGGAGCGGTTCTTTCTCGGCTACGCGCCGCAAAGCGGGCGCGCGCTCGCGGAGGAGCTCAAAAGAGAAGGATGCTCTTTGCGGGATGCGGCGCGCGCTGGGCTGGTGAGCGAAAGCCGCGGCGGCTTTAGCGACAAGTTTTTCGGCCGGCTCATGTTCCCGATCCTCGACGTGAGCGGCCGGGTCGTCGCTTTTGGCGGTCGGGTCATTGGCGCGGGGCTGCCCAAATATTTAAACTGCGCCGAGACGCCGCTGTTCCGCAAAGGCTCCACGCTCTACGGCTTGTTTCACGCGAAGGAAGCGATTCGCCGCGAGGATCGCGTGGTGATCGTCGAGGGCTACCTGGACGCGATCGCGCTGCACCAGTACGGCGTTTCGAGCGTGGTCGCCACTCTGGGGACGGCCCTCACGGCCGATCACGTGCGCGTCCTGGGGCGCTATACCAAAAACATCATCGCTCTGTTTGACGGCGACGGCGCCGGCAGAAAGGCCGCCGCGCGAAGCTTTGAGATCTTCGTCGAAGGAGGAGTCTTCGGCAAAAGCGCTTTTCTGCCGAGCGGCGAAGATCCGGACACGTTCGTGCGCAGGCGCGGCAAAGACGCCGTGGAGGCGCTCCTCGGCCGAGCGCAGCCGCTCGCCGACTATTTTCTGACCTGGCTTGAGGGGCAGTACGGCAAATCGCTGGCGGCGCGAAGCCAGATCGCGCAGGAAGTGAGCCGGCTTCTCGCTAAGGTGCGTAACCCCCTGGAGGCGGATCTGCTCGCGCGGCGCGCGTCCGACCTGCTGGGGATCCGCGAAGAGCTGCTGCGCTCGAGCCGTGCCCTTTCCGGCCCGCAAGCCGCCGCACGTGCCCGCTCCGGGCGCGAGGTGGCTCAGATCGGCTTGCAGCCCGACCGCGCCGAGCGCGCTCTCGTGAGCCTGGTTCTAAGGTTTCCTTCGATTGCCGAGCGAGTCGCGGGGGAAAAGGATGTGCCGGCCCTCTTCGCTGGCCAATGGCGCGACGTGATCGATCGGGCGCTCTCCTTATGGCGGGCGCAGGGCGCGATTGATCCGGCGGCGCTCGTCGAGCAGCTCGCGCCGCAGGCGGCGGCTCAAGTGAGCGGGCTTTTTTTGGCGGCCGAAGCGGTTGAAGAAGAAGCCGAGAAGATGGCGAGCGATTGCCTGGCTCATCTGCGACGGCGCCATCTCAGATCCTTGCAAATGGAGGCGCGGCGCGCGATTCGCGCCGCGGAAGAAAATCACGACGAAAAGGTCAGGAAGGAAAGGATTTTAGAATGGCAGGAAATCGCAAAAAGAAAAGACCTGATCGAGCGCAGCGAAGCGTGAGCCAGGAAAAGTCTGCCGCCGCCGTCGCAAACGGCGGCTTTTCCCCCGTGGCCGAGAAGAACGAAATCAAGGAGGTCAAAAAGCTCATCGACCTCGGCAAGGAGAAGGGCTACCTCACCTACGACGACGTGACCGACATGCTGCCCGCCGACGTCGTGTCACCGGATCAAATCGACGACGTCATGTCGCTGTTCGGCGAAATGGACATCGAGGTGATCGACGCGAACCAGCGGGTGGCGATTCCGAACCAAACCGACGACCTGCCGGATGAAGACGAAGAGGAGGAGGCCGAGCTCGACGTCGACGTGGACGGGGAAGTGGGAGCGAAGACGGGCGATCCGGTGCGCATGTACCTGAGAGAGATGGGGACCGTGTCGTTGCTCAGCCGCGAGGGCGAGGTCGAGATCGCAAAAAAGATCGAGGAAGGCGAAAAGCAAGTGATCACCGAAGCGCTCTCCTGCCCGCTCGCGCTGCGCTACGTCCTCGAGCTGGGCGCCAAACTCGCGAATCGAGAGATCCGCGTCCGCGACGTGATCAAGGATGTGGACGAGGATTCCGAGTTTTTGGAGGACGAGGAGGAGCACGAGAAGCGGCTGCTGGAGCAGTTCAGCAAGCTCCAGAGAATGGCGAACCGCAAGGCGGAGTTCGAAAGGGAGCTGGAAAAAAAGCACCTCTCGGCGGCGCGGCGGGAGGCGCTTGAGCTGGCGCGCGCGAAACAGGAGCAGAAAATCTTCAACGGCCTTCTGGCGCTGCAGCTCAACCGCAAGCAGATCGACGGCATCGTTCACGAGCTCAAAAAGGCGCTCAACCAGATCGACGATCTCGAGCGAGCCGTGCGCGGCTTCGAAGGCCGCACCGGCAGGCCCGTGCAGGAGATCCTCAAAGCGATTCCGCACAACGGCCGGCCCAAGGACTGGAAACAGGCGACCGGCGTGCTGCGCATGAGCGAAGCGGCAATCCGGCAGATGGCGGACGAAATCCGGCGCGACCGGCGGGAAACGCGGCGCATAGAAGAGGAGTTGCAGATGGACGCCGCCGAAATTCGCCGCCGCGTCCAGGCGATCATCGAGGGCGAAACCAAGGCGAGCCAGGCGAAAAAGGAGTTGATCGAGGCGAACCTGCGCCTGGTGGTGAGCATCGCGAAGAAATACACGAACCGCGGGCTCCAGTTCCTGGATTTAATTCAGGAGGGGAACATCGGCTTGATGAAGGCGGTCGATAAGTTCGAGTACCAGCGCGGCTACAAGTTCTCGACCTACGCGACCTGGTGGATCCGGCAGGCGATCACGCGCGCGATTGCGGATCAGGCGCGGACGATCCGGATTCCGGTGCACATGATTGAGACGATCAACAAGCTCATTCGGACTTCGCGCTACCTGGTGCAGGAGATCGGCCGCGAGCCGACGCCCGAGGAGATCGCACAGAAGATGGAAATTCCGCTCGATAAGGTGCGCAAAGTATTAAAGATCGCCAAGGAGCCGATCTCGCTCGAGACGCCCGTCGGCGAGGAGGAAGACAGTCACCTGGGCGACTTCATCGAGGACAAGCGGATCATGACCCCGTCGGAAGCGGTGACCAATTTGAACCTGCAGGAGCAAACGCGAAAGGTGTTGGCGACGCTTACGCCGCGCGAGGAGCAGGTGCTGCGGATGCGGTTCGGGATCGGCGAAAAGTCGGATCACACGCTGGAAGAAGTCGGGCAGAAGTTTGCCGTCACCCGCGAGCGCATCCGCCAGATCGAAGCCAAGGCGCTGCGCAAGTTGAGACACCCGAGCCGCAACAAGCGGTTGCGCAGCTACATGGAGAACTGAGTTTCGGGTTCCGTGTTTCGAGTTTTGGGTTGCCGCGAAAGTAAGCCGAAGCTCGAAACCCTAAACGCGAGACTCGGGAATCCGCCGCCCGCGAGAGATCGGCCGTCGAGTTGCTTTTTTGCGGCTTGCTCTTTACTTTTAGGTTGCTTCCTCTCTTTTTGACTTTTGCCGTTTTGCTTTTCTGATTTTCTTTAAGGGCCCATAGCTCAGTCTGGTTAGAGCTACCGGCTCATAACCGGTCGGTCCCTGGTTCGAATCCAGGTGGGCCCACCGACCAACAGCGTTTAGAGAAAAACGGCGGCCGGGTCCTGGCCGACCAAGGCGGTCCGGCGCCCGCACGCTCAGGGATTCCTTCCTCAAGTGACCCTTGCAATCGAGCGAGTCGATCGTCTCCCGAAACGTCAAAGATCCGGCCCGTGCCGCTAAAGCTCCACGATCTCATCGCCTTGCTGCCAGTGCATGCCATACCGGTCGGCGCCAAAAAGGCCGCGCCATATTGCGTGCCCGTCTTTCCGTCGTACCGCCGCCTTTCCGGTTAGCGCGGCGGCAGCGGGCCGGTGCCGGCGAATTTTTTGAACAGCTCGATCGTTTCAGGGTCCCGCGGAATCTGCTTTACGAGTTGGGCCTGCTCGTCGGGTGAGAGCGGCGTGGGGTCGTCCCCGCCGGTCAGCTTTCGGTACTCTCCGACAAACGCCGGATCGGCGTGGGTCTTGCGGACCGCTTCCTTTAGAATTTCCACCCGGTCTTTAGGAGTTCCCGGCGGCAGAAGCAGGATCGTGCCGACCGACCTAAAGTTGCGCATCATCGTGAGAAGTTTTCGCTCGCTTGCGCTTTTCGCGAATGTTTCGAGATCCGGAAGGTTCAAATGGGCGAAGCGGGGGTCTTTTCGGCCTTTGGGGATCTCCACGGCGGCGTGAAAGTCGGCGAGCTTTTTATTCAGCAGATCCTGCTCCACGACCGTTCCCGTCGAAGCCACCTGCGCGTCAACTTCGCCGCGCGCAAAGGCGATATCGAGGTCCTCATTTTCGTATCCGGGGACGATCTTCGGCTCTTTCATGTCGAGAAAGTACGCGGTCAACCGGCTGAGGATATAGCCTGTGTGGCCCACAGGGGCGCTGCCGATGCGTACTCCGGAGGCCGCGCGCAGCTTGGATAAATTATTGAGACCGAGCTGGGCGCGCGTGCCGAAGAGATAATAGAGAACGTGTTCGGTAGTGCCGAGATAGATCAGCTTATCGATATCGTACTGAACGCCGGTCTCCCCGAGGACGGCATAAGGAACAATGCTGCTCGCGATGCGGTAGAGCATGAGACCGTCGGGGCGGGCGTTGTTGTAAAGGTGATTGGCGGCCTTGCGACCGCCTCCGCCGGGCATGTATTGAAACGTGATCGTCGGATTTCCAGGGATGTGTTTGGCCAGAACGGAGGCCAGCGCTCGCGCGCGCAGATCGCCCATGCCGCCCGCGCCGGAACCGACGACGAGGGTTATTGTCTTTCCTTCGTAAAACGGGGCCTGAGCCCGGGCGGGGGCGATTCCTGCCAGGGCCGAGAGACAAACGATGACGGGACCGAAGATACGTCGAAATCTAATCTGGCGCATGGTCGAGACTCCTTTTGAGGCGAGCCGCCTCCATGAAACGCAAATAGAATCTTTTGTCCGATTCCTATTTGGAATCGCGCCTGCGGTCAATAAGGCTTTGGACGAGGAGAGCCGTAAAAGCGTTTGGCGTTTTGAGGATTTCAAAAACGCGTCCTGCCGGGGCGGCAGCAAAGCGGTGAATGGCTCCGCGCGCTATTTTGTAGTATGTAAAGAAATTTCCAAGGTGAGAGTAAACGATGCGATTTGGGATCGAGTTTGGCAGCTACCCGGCGGAGGTGGCCCCCGCCGAGGCGCTTCGACAAGTTACCGAAAGGGCGCGCGCCGCCTATACAAGCAATTTCGAGGCGCTGTTTGTCGCGCAGCATTACCTTACGGGACCGGACGCGGCGATCTTTCAGTCCCTGCCGCTCTTGGCTTACTTGGCCGGCCAAACGCCGGGGATGTATCTCGGCACCTCTATCTTTGTTCTCCCGCTGCACCATCCGGTGATGGTCGCTGAGCACACGGCGGCGCTGGACAATCTCTCGGGCGGAAAATTCCTCTTCGGCGTCGGCCAGGGCTACCGAGATAGCGAATTCAATTCATTCGGAATCGACAAGCGGGAACGCAGGGTGCGTTTGACAGAGGCCCTTGAGGTCATTCGCAAGCTCTGGTCGGAAGACGCGGTAACTTTTCACGGCCGGTTCTTTCGCCTCGACGGCGTGACTCTCGCGCCAAAACCTCTGCAGCGACCCGGCCCGCCCATCTTGCTGGGCGCAGATACCGTGAAAACGGTCGCCAGAGTGCCCGAGGTTGCCGATCACTGGATTGCCAGCCGCAGGCATTCCAAGCCGTTTCTACGGGAGGCCCTGCCGGCGTATAAGGCGGCGCTCGAGCGCCAGGGGAGACAATTCAAAGGGCTGTTCATATTTCGCGATCTGTGCATCGCCAATAGCTTGCGGGAAGCGGAAGAGCGAATCCGCGAAGGCTACGAGAGGCGCTACGAGCGCTATAACAGATGGGGTCAGCCCGGAGAACGTTACAATCTCGCTTACGAGCAGTTAAAGCAGGACCGCCTCATCATCGGCAGCCCCGCAGAGGTGACTGAACAGGTAATGAGCTACCACGACGAGTTTGGCGCGGAATTCATGTGGTTCATGGTAGACTTTCCGGGCGTGGACCCGCGCTTTACCCTGGAAACAATCCAGCGATTCGGCGAAGAGGTCATTCCGCAAATCCAAAAGCTCACCCCCGCCTGTCCCTTGCCGTAGCGCTCAGCGCTGGCGTACTGTAACTCGATCTCGAACCCGCAAGGGGGGTGCCAGTTTGCCGACGCCGGCATCCAAAATTGGCCCTGCGCTCATTTCACTTCGGCCCTGGGAAAGCCGTAAGCCTCGGCAACCTTGGCGGTGTACTCGTCGAGCTTGGTGTAGTGGTTCCAATCGATCAGGAAGACTTTCTTTCCCTTGGTCTCCTGCGCTTGGACCGAATCGGGCAGCAGGACGGAGCCGCCAAAAGGCCAGTGCTCGTCCAACAACTTTTGCCCCTCGGGAGAAGCCTGAAACTCCAACCATAAGAGGGCGGCGTAGGGATGCCGGGCGGCGGCCAGGACACCGTCGGTGAGATGCAGCCTGCCCACGACCGGCTCCAGAAATTTGTATCCCAGGACCCTGGCGCGATCTTTTGCCTGCGCTCTTTTGACCGCTCCGAAATTGGTTCCCATGAACATGGGGATCTCTCCGGTCTGCACGGCAGAGATCACGATCGTGTGCCCTCTTACCCAGACCGGCTGCTGCGCGGCGATCCTTTTGGCAAAGTCGAGCGTCTTCTCGAGCCCCCACGCGGCGACCAGTGCGGCAACCCCCACGGGTCGAATATCCGACGCAAACTTCTTCCCCTTAAATTCGGGCCGCAACAGATCTTCCCACCTTCCGGGCGCCTGCTCGGGGGGGACCAGTTTGGTGTTGTAGACGAGCACATGGAGATTGCTGCTGAGCGCGACCACATGCCGATGAACGGGATCGACCATCGGCGGAGGAATGTTGAGCACCTTGTGCTCGGCCATGCCTAGAATGTCGAACTTCTTCTGATACGGCAGGTACTGATCGTACAGTTCGGTCCAAAGCCGGTTGGCGTCCCAGTCTCTTGCGACGCCCGCCTTGATCTCGAGGAGAAAGCGCTGCGCCGCTTCGACCGACCCTCCTTGCTCCTCGACATGAACGTCGAGAAACGGGTATTTCGCCCGGAAGGCGCGCGCCATCGCGTCGAGCATCTTTCCGGAAAGAAAACTTACGGCGCGCATCCTGCCCTCTTTTTTGGCCGCGGCCACGATTTCGTCGTGGCTCGTGGCGAAAATATAACCCTTGCTCTCGGCCTCCTGCTTGGCTTTGAGCAAGGCGGGGCTGGCGGCGCCGCTATGCGCGGCAAAAACTGTGAGCCATAGCCCCGCCGCCAGCACAAAGCTTCTCAAAGTCGCCTTCATGTCTCCTACCTCGCACGAAATCGGCCGACCTGCGCTTCGCGATGTCTAACACAACAATTGCGCGAAGGACAGACAGTTTGCCTTGAGTTTGGGCCACGATCTCCACGGCGATCCGCCGGCTCTACTCGTAACGCGGACCATGCGGTTCCTTCCTCGGGCATGGAAGATACGGCAGGGATGTCGTTAAACGGCGGCCGGTCAGAAAAACGAGAGCGCCGGTAGAGGAGACAAAATCTCCGCGTTTCTCTGCGCGCCAAACGCCAACGGTAAGCCGGAGCATCGCTTGCGACGACGAGCTTCGGCTGATTCGTACGGTACCGGCTGGAGGGCCGAGGGACGGTTTTCGAACTCAGCGCGATTCCAGCACGCGCCCTGCCTCCATCTCTTCTGGCGTCGCGTGGCGGGCGCCTCTGCGCTCCTGCAACTGCCGCTCCTGGTGAGCTTTGAGAGGCTCGAAGTTGACGCGCCCCCTCTCGCCGCTGGTGATGTGGAGAATCTCCAGCGGCTCGTCGCTCCCCGATTCGAACCAGTACGGGACGCCCCGAGGGATGAAGATCCCTTCGCCTTTGCCGAGGTCGGCGACCAGCGTGTCGCCCGCGCCGTAGAACTTAACGCGCCCGGAGAGCACGAACCACGAAGAGTCGAAGCCGGGGTGGGCGTGGAGATTGGTCTCACCGCCCTTGATGACCACCTGAACGCCGACATTGAGCCCGCCGCAGCTGCCGAGGTGGAGATTCTGTTTGCCGCGTTTCTTGTCCCTTTCCGACCACTCGCGCGACGGGTCGTACTTGTAAATCGTAAACGAGTCCTTTACCTGCTTCTCATCCATGGTATTCCTCCTGTGGCTCAAAGGTGATGGAGCCGCAAGCATATCCGGGCATGGACTCTGATGTCAATCCGATCGGTCGTCGCGCGCACTCGTCGACGCGGCCGGCGCTTTCCGGAAGAACGCAACGCAACTTATTTCCGGTACAGCGCGGCCGGATCCAACTCCTCGCGAATCAAGCGGAGTTCGTCGGCGGTGGGCGCGGGCGTCACGCGCATCTCAGCGGCAAGGCGCAGCGGCCAGCCGACCTCGGCCCTGACGTCGTCCACGGTCACGCCGGGATAAAGTTCGCTCAGCTGCATCTCGCGCTCCGGATTGGCGAAGTTGAGAAGCGCCTTGTCCGTGATCACGAGTTCGGGGCCGCCGCCCGGCAAACCCGCGCGTGTCCGGCTATCGCCGCCGGCCAAATGGCCCGGACTGGTGACAAAGTCGAGCCGTTCTACGAAGGCCCGCCGCTTGAGGCGCATGATCATGAACGTGCGCCGCGCGTGCGTGGCAATCTCGCAGGCGCCGCCGCTACCGGGCAACCGGGTCTTGGGCCTGGCGTAACTCCCGATGACGGTGGAGTTGAGGTTGCCGTAGCGGTCGATTTGCGCGCCGCCCAGGAGCGCTACCTCGACGAGACCGCCCTGCAGGTAGCAGCCAAAGAGGTCGGCCATCGAAACGACGGAAAGCGCGCCGCTGACCAACGTGGGATCGCCGATCGAAAGCGGCAGGCGCTCCGGCCGGGCGCCGTAGACGCCGGATTCGTAAATCAGCTCGAGATTGGGCGCGACGGTGTAGCGCGCGAGGTTGCAGGCGATGTTGGGCAGGCCGACACCGACGAAAACCGTCCGCGCCCCCTTGAGCATGCGCGCGGCGACGACGATCATCATCTCGGAGTCGGTGTACGCCGGTTGGCTCATCGATACCTTCCGTAATCGACCGCAGGAGCGACGAGCGGCTCCGGTTTGAGCTTCTGAAGGCGATCGCCGAGCTTTTCAAGATATGCCGCGTGATCGGGCAGGGAGTACACCCATTCGTCGAGCCACTTCTCGACCGCGGTCTGATCTTGCGAGAGCCTGTCCCAGGCGAGGTAAGCTTCGTTGTCGCGGTCGTAGTACCCTTGCACGTACGAAGGATGGGCGCCGTACGGTTGATGCACGACCGCGTCGACGATCAAGCCGGGGATCAACGTGCGATTGGGGTCTCTGCGCACGGTCGCCTCGTCGACGATTTCCTCGACGACGACGATGACGGTCTTGGCGGCAAACGCGACTTCCTTCTGCATGCCGAGCAGACCCCACAGTTGCGTGTTGCCTTTTTTGTCGGCGCGCTGCGCGTGCACGATCGCGACGTCGGGGTTGAGCGGCGGCACGACGGCGATCCTGCCGCTGCCGTAGGGGTCGTCGAGCAGCTTGATCAGCGGGTTCGCCGCGAGCATGTCGGTGCCGATATAGCTCCGCAGCGGAAAGAAGGGCAGGCGCGACGCGCCGGCCAGGTAACGGCCGATCAGACCGTAGTGCGAGTACTCTTCCAGCTCCAATGGGCGCGGGATGGATTTCTCGACGGCGCGGCGGACACAGTAAAGCGAACCGACGCCCGGGTTTCCCATGTAGCTGAAGATAAGCTTGCGCGCCGTTCCGGCCGCAATCATCTGGTCGTAGATCAGGTCGGGCGTCATGCGAACCAAGGTCAAATCGCGCCGGCGCTGGCGGATGATCTCATGGCCGGCGGCAAACGAGATAAACCCGGTGAATCCCTCGATCGCGACGACCGCCCCGTCGTGGACGAACCGGGCGATCGCCTCGCGCAGAGAGACGAGCTTGTCGGCTTGGCTGCGGTGATCCACGGCCTCGGGCATCGCTCTACTCCAAAACTCGATTCGCGCTCGCGAGGGCCGAATCGATGATCCGGTCCGTTTCGCCGAGATAATTTTCCGGCTTGCCGAGCGCCTGCCAGTCGACAGCGCCGGCCGATCCGCAATCGCGCGCGAGCGTTTTGACGACATCGAGGAGCGGTTTTCCCTCGGCGGCGGCCAGCGCGCACGCCTTCTTGACCAGCGCCTCCGCCTCGGCTCGCGGGATCGCTTTGGCTAACGCGAACACGGCGGCCTCGGCGAGGATCACGTCGTGCGCGCGTTGCATGTTCGCGCGCATCGCGCGCGCGTTCACCTGGAGATTGCGCGCGAGGTAAAGCGCGTGCTCGAGCGCGCCGCCGGTGAGCAGGATCATTTGCGGCAGCGACAGCCATTCCAACTGCCAGCCGTGGGTTGCCCGCTCGTGCTCTTGGATTTGCGCGTGGTGCATCGCGGAAACCAGCGAGGCGTTGGCGCGCGCGGCCGCCACTATAAGCTCGCTGGTGATCGGGTTCTGCTTTTGCGGCATCGTGCTGCTGGCGCCGCGGTCCTGTGCCGGCGACTCGGCCACTTCATCGACTTCGGTCTGCGCAAGAAGGATCACGTCCTGCGCCATTTTTCCCAGGCTCCCCGTCACCAGGCCAAGCCAGCCGGCGAACTCGACGAGCGTGTCGCGTTGCGCGTGCCAGGGCGTTGCCGGCGTCGCCAGCTTGAGCTCGTCGGCGAGAGCATGAACCACCGCAAGCCCTTTGTCGCCGAGGGCCGCGAGCGTTCCGGCTGCGCCGCCGAATTGAACGGTGAAGAGCCGCGGCGCGATTTGGTTTAAGCGCTCGGCGTGGCGCGCCAGCGGCGCCAGCCAGTTGGCGACTTTGAGGCCGAAGGTCAGCGGCAGCGCCTGCTGCCCGTGGGTTCTCGCCGCGAGCACGGTCGTGCGGTAGCGGCGCGCGAGCGCGCTCAATTCGCGGACAAGATCGAGAAGGCGGCGCTTTAAGAGATCGCTCACCGCGCGCAGCTGCAGGATCGAGGCGGTGTCCATGATGTCCTGCGTCGTCGCGCCCCAGTGGATGTAGGCGGCGGCCTCTGGGCCGACGAGTTTTCGCAGCTCCTCGATGAGCGCGATGACGGGAAAGCCGGAGCGCGCGGCTCCCCGAGAGAGAACCGCGCGGTCGATTTTCTTTCCGTCGGCCGCGCGATTGATTTGCTCGGCAGCCGCGCGGGGGATTACGCCCGCGCGCGCCTCGGCGCGCGCCAGAGCCTTCTCCACCTCCACCATGGCGCTCACGTACGCTTCGTCCGAGATGAGCGACGAAACCTCGGCGTCTGCAAACAGCGGCGCGAAGATTTGCGACTGCTGCGGCGGTATCATCGGCGCTTTGCCGGCAGGGCAGAGGCGAAACTCGGGCGCCGGTCGCAAGCGCTCAAACGCGCGCAGCCGACCGGCGCTCACATGTCGAAGAATACGGTTTCACCGTCCCCCTGGAGGCGGATATGAAAACGGTAGACCGACCTGCCGTCTCTTTCCTCTCGCGCGGCGATGAGCGTGTCCCGGCGCTTTTTGTCCTTCACCGACAGAAGGACCGGATCCGTTTCATTGGCCGGCTCGTCCGCGAAGTAGATACGGGTAAAAGCGTGCGCGAGCATGCCGCGCGCGAAGACGCAGACGTTGATGTGCGGCGCCTGCATTGCACCATCGCGGCCGGGCACCGCGCCCGGCTTGATGGTCTCGAAGCAGTAAAAACCGCGCTCGTCGGTGGCGGCGCGGCCCCAGCCGGTGAAGTTCTGGTCCAAAGGCTTTTCCTGCTTATCCTCCGGATGATTGTATCGGCCGTAAGCGTTGGCCTGCCAAATTTCGACCAGCGCATCGGGCACCGGCGCGCCGTCGCCGTCGAAAACCTGCCCCTCGATGCGAATCTTCTCGCCTTGCGTCGTCGCGCTTGCGAGGACGTTCATCGGCGCGCGCGTCAGCCCGATCGCGAAGAACGGCCCGACCGTCTGTGACGGCGTCTGCTTCATGGGCGGTTGGTCTCGAAAGGCGTCGCCTGCCTGCCCCGGAGCACGATGTCGAAGCGGTAGCCCAAAGCGAATTCCGGCTCGGTCACGTCGTGGGCGTACGCGGCAATAAGGCGCCGGCGCGCGCTCTTGCTCGGGATCGAATTCAAGATCGGGTCGAGCGGTATCAAGGGATCGCCGGGAAAGAACATCTGGGTCACCAGCCTCGTCACGAAGCCCGGCCCGAAGAGCGACAGATGGATGTGGGCCGGCCGCCAGGCGTTGGGGTGGTTGAGCCACGGGTAGGCACCCGGTTTGATCGTAAGAAAACGGTATTCGCCCCTCTCGTTCGTGACGCAGCGGCCGGCGCCGGTAAAGTTCGGATCGAGCGGCGCGTTGTGCTGGTCGACCGGGTGGTGATAGCGCCCGGCCGCGTTTGCCTGCCAAATTTCGATCAAGCTATTCGGGACGGGACGCCCGTCTTCGTCGAGCACCCGGCCGACGACGATAATACGCTCGCCCATCGCCTCTCGGTTCGCGTCGGGAGCGCGCGTGAGGTCGTTCTCGCCGGGCTTGAGCTCGATATCACTGAACAGGGGACCGGTAATTTCCGAAAGCGTTTGCTTGATCGGGTGGAGCCGCTGGAGCGGGCCGCGCTTCACCGACGAGCGGTACGGCGGAAAAACATAGGGCGGGTGGGACTTCCAATCGCGCGGTCTGTAAGGCCTGATCTCCATGACAGGGCGCTTTGCGAATCACCCGGGCTCGCAACCGAGCTCGCTGCACGCTCGCCGCGCGATCGCAAACGCGCCGTGGGCCGCCCGAAGGCCGGCGGAGGCGGCGGCCGGAAAGAAAACCTCGCCGGCTTCTTCCGGATCAAAGCGCGTGGCGAGGGCGTGCATGGCTAGTTCAGCGTGCCTTTCCAGCGCCGGAAGTTTTTTGTCGGGTTTCATGAATCGTCCGGAGCGGCTCGGCCGAACCCAATCTGCACACGGATCCTGTTGCAGTTTTTGGTCGACCGCTTTGGCGCGCCCGATTCGCTCGAAATCGCCGTAGTTGAACAACTATCTTACGGGGACAGCCGTGTCAAATTGGCGCTTCGCTTGAAAATAATAAAGCATCTCCCGCCTTGACAGAAAAGCGCTGATCGGCCAACAATAGCGCTTGGAATTCAAGCGAGGCTGTTTGTGGTCAGAGCCGCTCCTGCAGCCAACCGAATCGCGCTTCAGCCACAACCGACGTTGTGGCTGAAAGCGGCCGTTTTGTTGACGGCCGTAGGGTTCATGCTCTACGTTGTGCTCGCCTCCACGTATCCGCCGGTTCACGATGCGCTTCATGGCTTTCGACACTCTCTCGCAATCGTTCCTTGCCACTAGGCGCACCGTCCCTGTCGTTGCCTTCCTTTTCTGTTTCGCTTCTCGAGTCTACGGCGCCGCCGGGCCGCTTGCGATCGAGCTGGAGACGGCGCCGCCGATCGATGAGGTGAGACCGCAATCGGAGCCGACGCGTGTCCTCTTGACGGTCTTGGACAGCGAACGAAAGCCTGTTCCGGAAAGCCGCGTCCGCGTGCGCCTTCACGCCCCCGACAGCGCCTTCTTTCCGACCGATCTTCCCGCGATCGAGGGACGGCGGCTGATCGATGTGGAACTTCCCGCCGCCGACGGCACGCTCGAATGGGAGTATCTCTTTCCGATAAGGGGCGCGTATCGCCTGGAGGCGACCGTTTTTGACGCCCGAGGCGAGCGCGGGCGCAAAGTGTTCACGCTGGAAATCCGGGAGAGCCGGTTGAAGCTCTTTTATCTCGGGAGCTTCATCCTTGCGCTATTCCTTTTGGGGTTCTCCTTCGGCTGGTGGTTGCACCGCACGCGCCGGCGCGCAAGGCCGACCGCAGGCTCGATCGCGTTTGCCGCGCCCCTGCTTTTGGTTATCGCCCAGGCGCACGCGCAACAGGGGGGCGACCGGGGCGAGCTCGCGGTCGATGCCGCGGTGGTTGGAAAGCCGAGTCGCGTGAGTTATCGTCTGCCCAGCGGCGCGGGGGCTGCGCTGCTGACTTTAACGATCACGGATCTGGAGAAGGAAAAGCGCGTTTTGTTTCTCGGGCGGATTGCGACCGAAGAAGAGTTCGGTTTTGATTTTCAGTTCACCGACGGGACGCGGTACCGCGTTACCGCTCTCGCCGAAACGGAAAACAAGGGCACGGTACGGCAGGAGAAAGTCGTTACCGCGAGCGCGACGCCACCGGCGGGCGGCGCTGTTTTGCCCAGCCTTGTTTTGTTCCTGGGCGTCGTCGCTTTGGGTATGGCCGCCGGCCACGAGAGCCGCAGGCGAAGACGGCTCCGGATGAGGCTCAGATAATCCGCCTGCGGCCGGTGAATCTTACATGGGGAAGGAAAAGCAATGAGCGAGCTACCGCGCGTCGCGCTGATCATTACGGGGGGAACGATCGATTCGGTGGGCAAGGACAGGCTCGACCTTGCCTGGTACATCGAAGCGAACAAGCGCTTGAACTCGGGCGAGCTTCTCGCGCAACTGCCCGAGCTTGAGTCGATCGCCCGGGTGGAGGAGGTACCGTTTCGCAGGCTTCCGAGCCACGCGCTCGTGGACAAGGACTGGCTCGATCTTGTGCGGACGATCCATTCGATCGTCGATGCCGACCGGGCCGACGGCGTCGTCATCACGCACGGCACCAACACGATCGAGGAGACCGCCTACTTCCTCACGCTCGTCCTGAAGACCGAAAAGCCGGTGGTTGTCGTCGGCTCGATGAGACCGTCATCGGCCATCAGCGCCGACGGCTATCTCAACCTGCTGAACGCGGTCAGGGTCGCCGCCGATCCGGCTTCCCGGGGTCGCGGTTGCCTCCTGGTGATGAACGATACGATCTACGGCGGGCGCGACGTAACCAAGACCGCGACGTACCGAGTTGACGCCTTTCAGGGGCGGGATCTCGGCCCGCTGGGTTTCGCGGACGCGGACGGCAAGGTGGTTTACTATCACCAGACGGTAAAGAGGCACACGGTGCAGACCGAATTCGACGTGCGCGGTCTCGAGTCGCTACCGCGCGTCGATATCGTCGTCTCTTACGTCGGCGCGGATGGCGCAATGGTGGACGCCGCGGTGGCGGCCGGCGCCAGAGGTCTCGTGAGCGCGGGGACCGGAGCCGGCAGGCCGACGCCGGCCGAGGATCAGGCGTTCGAGCGCGCGCGCGAGAAAGGGGTTATCGTCTGTCAGTCCAGCCGCGTAGGCTCGGGCCGCGTCGTGCGGAGCCCCTCCCTCAAGCGCCGCGGTTTCGTCGCATCGGATAACCTGCAGCCGTGGAAGGCGCGGCTTTTGCTCTCGCTCGCGCTCACCGTGACGAGCGATCCGGACGAGATCCAGCGCATTTTCGACACGTACTGACGGCGTCACGACGGCGGATTGAACCTCCCGCACCGGCCAGCCGCGCCCGCCGGAAGCTTACCCCTCGTTCAGGGAAATCGACCACAGGATGACCCGCTGTGCCGGAGAGCGAGCCCGATCTCACTGGCCCCGTTTCGACGACGAAATCAGCGAGAAAGCGGCGGCCCGTCTTTTTCGGCTGGTACATCGTCGCCGCCAGTGTCGCGACCAACACGATCTTTTCTGCCGCCTATTTCCAGGGCTTCGGGGTTCTCGTCCTCCCCATCGAGCGCGCCTTCGGCTGGGACCGTTGGGTCATTTCAGCCGCGATGTCGCTACGCCAGCTGGAGGCGGGGATTCTCAGTCCCGCTGTCGGCTTTCTCCTGGATCGGATCAGCGCGCGGAAGCTGATCTTCTGGAGCGCGGTCATCTCCGGCGTTGGCTTCATCGGCTTAGGCTTCACCACTGGCGTCGTCGGTTTTTTTCTCTTCTTCGCGCTGATCTCGCTCGGAGCATCCGGCGTAAGCCACGGCGTCACGTGGCCTGTGATTATCTCGCGCTGGTTTCGCCGGAACCGCGGGCTCGCCATCGGCCTTGCGGTGACCGGTCCCATCTTCGGCTCGCCGATCGTGATCCTGAACGCGCAGATCGAGCAGGCCTACGGCTGGCGCGCGGTTCTCATCGGCTACGGCATTATCGTTCTAGGCGGCGTCACGCTGCTCAGCATGCTCGTGCGCGACCGCCCGGAGCCTTACGGTTTTGGACCCGACGGCGATCCGCCGCAGGAGAGCGCTGCCGCGGCGCTTGCCGGTGGCGCCCCGCGGCGCCGCCCGGACGCGGGGCTCACGTTTCACGCCGTGCTGCGCACGAAAGAGTTTTGGCTGTTCACCATCTATTTGGCGGGGACCTTCACGGTAAACTCCGCCTTTCAACTCCACATGATTCCGTATTTTCAGCAAGACCTGGGTCACTCCCCGGCTTGGGCGGCGGTGATCGCGTCGATGGTATTTATCATCAGCGGTATCGGGAGAATCGGCGGCGGCCATCTGCTGGACAAAATCGATTACCGCGTGGTGCTCGCCGTAGTCGCCGCGATGATGGGCTTTGCGCTGGCGTACCTGCAGCTCGTGAGTCCGGACACGATCTGGTCCACGCTTCCGTTTGCGTTGCTGTTCGGCGTGAGCTTTGGCTGCCTGGTGCCGATGCGCGGCGCGGTGGCGGGCACCATGTTCGGCACGCTCGCAATCGGCAAGGTTCTGGGCCTGCTGCAGGGCGGGCCGGTTGCCGCCGGAGTGATCGGTCCCCTGGCCATGGGCCTCATCTTCGACCTCAACGGCAGCTATTCAGTCGGGCTGTGGGTCCTCATCGCCATCAGCGCCCTGATGGTGCCGCTACCGCTCGTCATGGCCTCGCCTGCGGCCTTGGCCGGACGCATCGGCCGGTCGTAAAGGCCGCGGCTGGCTCCCGCGAGCGCCGCCAAACGCGCGCCGAGCGAGGGCAAGTCTGTGCCATTGGCGGCCAGCTCGTAGCGCGCTTGCGCGCAGTCTTGTACCTGACCTTGTGGAGTATTGCTCCAAGACTGTCTCAGGATTTGCCTCGGGCGCTGTGGCCCTGGTCTTGCGTCAGCCGCTACCGGCGCCATGGACAGGGAAAGCTCCTCCAAACAGTTTGAACAAAACTGGTCGTGGCCGAAGCATACCTGGTTTCAGGAGCGGCTCGCTCTGGTTCGATCGCGCGAGCGGATGAACCAGCAGAAGCTCGTAATCCGCAAGACCGATGTGAGCTCCCGGCCTCCAACCGACGAAAGCCCCAAGCCCAGAACTTCTCGCTCTCTTAAAGCCGCGCCAAAGCGCGAGTAGCCCGCGACCGACCGCCATCCCTTAGGCGCCGGACCGCTTTGCCTTTTCTGCCGCAGCCCTTTAGTTTGTCCTGGTGGCGCGGTTCCAGGACACAACGCGCGGCCTGCTCACGATCTATGCGAGCACGCTTCTCTCGGGCGGGTGGGCCATGATCATCCCGACCATTCCCGTTCTGGTGGAACACTTCGGTGTGTCTCCCGGCTGGGCGGCGCAGGTGATTACGGCTTTTGGCGCGGGCCGATTTGTCGGCACGGCGGCTGGAGGCTGGGTCCTCGATCACCTCGGTACGCGGACGGCCCTCGTCATCGGGCCGCTGATCGCCGGGGTTGCGGCGCTGTTGACGCCTGCGGCGCCCTGGCTCGGCGTGATCCTCGCGCTGGCGCTCGTCATGGGCGCGGGCGACAGCCTCTGGTCTAGCGCGCGGGAAATCGCGGCAATCGATCTCGCGCTAAAGCAGCGGCGCGGCCGGGTCGTGAGCAGCCTGCACGGCACGCATAATGTCGGCTTGGCGCTCTGTCCTCTGTTGGGCGGTTTTCTGACCGAGGCGTTTGGCTTCAAGGCCGCTTTTTTTGCGTACGCCGTCTCAGCGCTGAGCGCAGTGGCGCTCGGCTTCAACATTCCCGATGCCGGCTCGCGCCCGGTTTCCACAGGTCCCAGGGGAGAGGGAAATTGGAAAGCGACGATGATTGCGCCGCGGCTGAGTGCGCTTTACGGCCTGTACCTGCAGATCCAGCCGCGTCTGCGCGCAACGTATCTGGTGCTGGTCCTGGGCACTCTCGCCGCCCAGTCGCAGCGCATCATCGTGCAGAGCATGCTGCCTTTGTACGCCGGTTCTCAACTGGGTTTTACGCCCACGCAGGTGGGGCTCCTGTTCTCGATTTCCGGCGTTTTTGTTTTCGCGATGATCCTTCCGACAGGTTACATCATGGACAGGGTGGGTAGAAAATGGACCACCGTTCCCAGCACCGGCATTCCGGCTCTGGCGTTTGTCGCGATCCCATTCTCGGAGAGCTTTGTTGAGCTTGCGTTTCTTGTCTCTTTGACGGGCCTTGCCAACGGCCTCTCGCTCGGCTCGATGGCGACTTCGACGTACGACGTGGTCCCGCAGAGCGCGCGCGGCCGGCTACAGGCGGTGCGCCGCACGGTGGCGGAAATCGGCGGCATTTTCGCCCCGCTCGCCGGCGGTTACCTGGCGAATAAGTTCCATCCCGGCATCCCGTTTCTCGTCTACGCGCCGCTTCTCGTCTTGTCGGCGCTGCTCCTGGCGCTGGTCGCGCGCGAGACCCTCGAGCGCTGAGGTTGCAGCGCTGCCCGAAACGAGCGCCTTCGGTTGTTCTCCGACATCTTGGCCTTTAGGCTTTCCTCTCGAGAGTTCTTTAGGGCTCCTCATCGTTTCGAGGCGCCTTTTAGCTGATCGTGGCATTACTCTTGCCGTTGATCGTTGGACGCGGTTCCGCGAGTTGACGCAATGGCCCAAAGACGCCGCCCCTTAATCCTGCCGCAAGGCCTTCCCGCCACTCCAAGACGAGAGGAGCGGCAGCTCCTTCAGCGGCTCCAGCAACCGCTCGCCGACGATGAGTTCCGCGATTGCCTCTACGAGCTCGGCTGCTTCTACAACAAGTTCGGCCGAAACGATCTGGCGCGCCAGGTCATTGAGCTTCTCCTTGGTTACTGCGACGATCCGCAAGAACAGGCGCTTTGCTGCTTGACGCTCGGGCAAATTGCGGAGCAGCAGAAGCACTACGCGGCCGCGATCGAGCACTATGTCGCCGGCCTGCGGTTGAGGCCCAAGACAAAACTCATTTCGTACCTGCTCAACAACAATCTCGGCTTGTGCCTCAACAGCGAGAAGCGATACGCGGAAAGCGAAAAATTCTTGCGGCGCGCGATCGCGATCGATTCCGAGCGCGCCGCCGCGTACACGAACCTGGGGATCAGCCTTCAAGGGCAGGGGGACTTTGTCGGCGCCGCGTGGGCTTTTGCCGAGGCCAAGCAGGCCGACCCGTCCGACCCCAGACCGAGCCGGCTCCTGCGTACCTTGCTCGCGGGCCGCGCGCGCGGGCTGGCGCACGTGGCGCACGTATTCTTGAGAGAGAGACCGCCCGCCGAGCTGGCCTCTTAGGTAGGAGCGTTTCGGCCCAAGCGCCGCGAAAAAATCTCCCTCGATCGTCGATGCCCGCCAGCGGGTACGAAAAGCCGCCGTCTTTTGTTTCCCGGTTTTAGTCGAGAAGCTTTGCGCCGAATAAGCGGGAACCCGCGCCGCGTTTGCGCCTGATTCCAGGTTTGTTCGCGCGCCGCCGCGATGGTATCTTTGGCCTTCAGCGAACGGCGTCGCGCGGTCGTCCGCGCGCGGACGAGAGGAAGGAGATTGTTTCATGAGCGCGTCCGGTCCGATCAATCTTTTTGAGTTTGAGGCCGTCGCCAAAGAAAGGCTGGCGAAGCCCGAGTACGATTACATCGCCGGCGGCGCAACCGATGAGATCAGCGTGGCGCGCAACCGGCGCGCGTACGAATCGTGGGCGTTTCGGCCGCGCGTGCTGCGGGACGTGAGCACGCTGGATCTATCGACGACCGTGTTAGGAACGAAAGTAAGCTTTCCGGTTCTTTTGGCTCCCTGCGGGGGCCACAAGCGCGCCCATCCGGAAGGGGAACTGGCGACCTACCGCGCGGCGGCGCGCTGCGGCACGATTCTCGCGGTCAGCGCGAACTCCAACACTTCGTTCGAGGAATTGAGCAAGGCCGCAACGGGCCATCTCTGGCTGCAGCTTTACCCGTTTCGCGACCGCGAACTGACGAAAAGCTGGCTTCGCCGCGGAGAAGACGCGGGCTACGAGGCGATCTGCGTCACGTTGGACTCACAGTGGCCGCCCAAGCGCGAGCGCAACATCCGCAACAATTATCGCAGGACGCGCGGCGCCAACTACCCGGCGATCGATTCCTCGGAGGCGCCGCGCGCGGGAAGAACGCGCCGAGACGGGGAGGGATCGGATCCGGCGGCGACCTGGCAAGATCTCGAATGGATCAAGGCGCAGACAAAATTGCCCGTTATCGCCAAAGGGATCATGACGGGAGAAGACGCCGAGCTGTGCGTCGAATCGGGAGCCGATGCGATTCTCGTCTCCAACCATGGCGGGCGGCACCTCGACAACACGCTGGCGACGATCGAGGTCCTTGCCGAAGCGGTCGCCGCGGTCCGGGGGCGGGCGGAGGTGTTGCTGGACGGCGGCATCAGGCGCGGCGGCGACGTGGTGAAGGCGCTCGCGCTCGGCGCCAAGGCGGTCTTGATCGGGCGGCCGCTCTTCTGGGGCCTCGCGGTCGACGGCGAGAGCGGGGTTGTGCGCGTCTTGGAAATTCTTCGCGAAGAGATGGAGATCACAATGGCGAAGTGCGGCCGGCCAACGATCGCCAGCATTGACTCCTCGGTCATCGTCAAAGCCCCGCCGCTATAAAGGCACGGCCACCCGCGGCCGCCGCGAACGCCGCGCGAAATTTCACCGCCACCGTCGACCGCCTACCCGATTGTCGCGTCCCCGCGCGTATGTTTTAGTGAAAGGAGAGGCCGGGCGCGCAAAAAAAGGGTCTCTTTTTTTTCGGCATTTTCCGAATGAAACGGGCCAAGTTGCGAGTGGGCGGCCGGGAGCTCGAGCTTTCGAATCTCGACAAGCTCATGTATCCAGAAGCCGGCTTCACCAAGGCTCACGTCATTGACTATTACCGGCGAGTTTCCCGCTATCTTTTGCCGCATGTCAAAAATCGGCCGATTACCTTAAAGCGTTTTCCCGACGGCGTCCGCGGAGAGTCGTTTTACGAAAAGAACGCGCCGTCTTTTACGCCGGCGTGGGTCAAGACCTTTGCGATTTCGCGAACCGGCGGGGAGTCGGCGATCCGTTACATCCTGATCAACGATCTGCCCACTCTCGTCTGGTCGGCCAATCTCGCCAATCTCGAGATCCATCCGTTTTTGGCCAAGGCGCCGCGCATCGACGTGCCGACGATGATCGTCTTCGATCTCGATCCCGGGGAGGGGGCGAGCGTTCTTCATTCCTGTGAGGTTGCGCTTCTCGTCAAGGAGGTGCTCGACCGGCTCGGTCTGGAGTCGTTCGTGAAGGTGTCCGGCTCCAAGGGGATTCACCTGCACGTTCCGCTGAACACGCCGGTCACGTACGAGATGACGCAGGCGTTGGCCAGAAGCATTGCCCGCTTTCTGGAAAAGGAGCACCCGGAACTCATCGTCTCCGACATGGCCAAGGCCAAGCGGAAAAAGAAAGTCCTCGTCGATTGGAGCCAGAACTCGGAGCACAAGTCGACGGTCGCGGTCTACTCGCTGCGCGCCAAAGCCGAGCGCCCGTTTGTGGCGTTGCCGCTCGCTTGGGCCGAGCTCAAGGACGCGCTCGAAAAGGGCGACGCCTCGGCTTTGTTTTTCGAGCCGGACGCGGCGTTGAACAAGCTGGCCGAAACCGGCGATCTTTTCGCGCCGCTGTCAAAGCTAAAGCAGAGACTGCCCAAAGCGTTTCGGGAAATTGCAAGCGAAGACGGCGCAAGCGGCAGCCTGGAAAAATACCGGCAAAAGAGAAACTTCGCGAAGACTCCCGAGCCTCAGGCTACTGGCGCGCGGCTGAGCCGCCAGGGAATGCGGCGGCTTTTTGTCGTCCAGAAGCACGCGGCGAGCCGCCTCCACTACGATCTGCGCTTGCAGATGCAGGGCGTTCTAAAGTCGTGGGCCGTGCCGAAGGGCCCGCCCTATGACATCAACGAGAGGCGACTCGCCATGGCCACCGAGGATCATCCGCTCGAGTACGCCCGCTTCGAGGGAACGATTCCTCAAGCCGAGTACGGCGGCGGGACCGTTATGGTCTGGGATATCGGCACCTACGAGCTGCTGGACGGCAATTACGGCGAGGGCAAGCTCCGCTTTTTTTTGCGCGGCAAAAAGCTCAACGGCGAATGGGTTCTCGTCCGCGCGCGCGAGCGCAACGGCAGCGACAACCGCTGGTACTGGATGAAAGCCGC
Organism: Candidatus Acidiferrales bacterium; assembly: GCA_035559995.1. GTDB lineage: Bacteria > Desulfobacterota > Binatia > UBA9968 > UBA9968 > DATMAM01. The sequence goes on along the minus strand of DATMAM010000030.1, from coordinate 205,471 downwards.
AACGCCGGCCACGCGCCCACGAGGCGACGAGGAAGATCGATCCGCGCTGAGCGGCCGGTCGCTGGAGCAGATCAAAAACGCGCGCGCGGCCGTTTGGCATAGCAACCGGGGTCGGCGCCAGGGGCGCAATGCCGGCGCGGCCGTCGATCTCGAGCGTTTGCCCGAGGCGCGGCTGGAATTCATCGAACCGATGCTCGCCAAGCCGGTCGGAGCGCTTCCTGAAGACGCAGAACGGTGGCTCTACGAGATCAAGCTCGACGGCTACCGCTGTCTCGCGGCCAGGGACGAGAACGGGGTCACGCTTTTTTCCCGGAACCGAAAGCTTCTTAACGGGCGCTTTCCCGTGATCGCGCGGGCGCTCGAAAAGCTCGATCCCGGAGTTTTTATCGACGGCGAAATCGTCGCCTTGGATAAATCGGGCCGCCCCTCGTTTACCCTGTTACAGAACTACCGCGCGCCGGCTGAGCTCTACTTTTACGCCTTCGATCTTCTGGCCTACCGGCACAGGAGCCTCCTGCAGGTTCCACTCGAGAAGCGACGCGACTTGCTCGAGACGATGATCGCGCCTCATCTGGACAGGATCAGGCTCTCCGAAACTTTCGCGAGCACGGCGGCGGAAATCGTGCGCGCCGCGCGCCAACTAGGTCTGGAGGGCGTGATCGCGAAGCGGCGCGATTCGCTCTATGAACCCGGCCAACGGAGCGGCGCGTGGGTCAAATACCGGATCAACAAGGGGCAGGAGTTTGTCGTCGGAGGCTACGTTCCGGGAGCGCACTATTTCGACTCGCTCCTTGTCGGCTATTACGAATCCGATCGGCTCCTCTTCGTCGCAAAAATCAGAAACGGCTTTGTTCCCAGAACCAGACGCGAGGTGTTCGCAAGATTCAAAGGACTGGAAACGGAGCGCTGCCCGTTTGCCAATCTGCCGGAAGCGAAAGGCGCAAGGCGCGCTATGGCGCTTACCGCCGAGGCGATGAAGCGGTGTCGCTGGTTAAGGCCGGAGCTGGTCGCAGAAATTGAGTTCACGGAATGGACCGCGGACAACCGTCTCAGACATGCGCGCTTTGCCGGGCTCAGAGACGACAAAAAAGCCCGCGACGTCGTCCGGGAAGAGCAAGCCGCCTGGGCGCGTGAAACAAGCGAATCGTAAGCGCGCGCTACGAGCGAATCACGGAATAGATGTAGCCGCAGCCCGCGCAGAACACGACGACGAACGGGGCGTTGATAAATCTCTTCCCGGACGAGGCGGTGCCGCCCCCGTTTCTGGCGGTAATATGTTCCAAGCCGATGACCGAGCAGCTCGGGCAGCGGGGCTCGCCGTTGGCGCCGTCGTGAGATTGCGGCTCTGGTCCTGAGCCATTCCCGCCACTGTGCTTCGATTCCTTTGCCGCCGACGCTTTTGCGGAAAGATAGTGATACGCTTTGGAAATGAGCCGAAACTGCTTGAGCGCTTCATCGTTACCGGGATGGCGGTCAGGATGATACAAGAACGCGAGCTTGCGGTAGGCTTTCTTGATCTCGTCCTCGCTCGCGCTTCGGTCAACCCCTAACAACTCGTAATAGATACTGTCGTCGGCCAAGCTGCCCTCCGGTGTAACTCGCGGTCACGGCGTGCTACTTTCTTGGCCGTGACGCAACTACCGTACCAGAAGCTAATCGATCGCGGCGAATCCGTAAGTGGCTGCTTTGAAACGGTAATCTTATCGGCCCTTTTTCGGGTCGCATAAGGCCGTGACACTTCTGTCACGGAAAAAACTCAACAACGGCAGGTTTCAGAGGCGGTAGAGACTTGCCGCGTTTTGCCATAGCACCTTCGCGCGAGCCTCCGGCGAAACCCCCTTGAGGCAGCGCTCGACCGTCTCGCGCGTTCGCGGCCAAGTGGAGGTGGCGAGAGGAAATTTCGTCGACCAGAGGATATGATCGGCGCCCACGAATTCCAAGAACGGCGCGACCTCGTCGAACCACGATGTGAAGTAGCACTGGCGATGGAACATCTCCGAAGGCTTGAGATCGTAGCCTTCGCGCTTGAGCCCGTCGTGCTCGAACTGATGGTCCGCCCACTCCATGTAGAGCATGCCCCAGCTGAGCGCGCTCTCGGCCAAAACGATTCGAAGCCGCGGGTGGCGCAACAGAATGCGGGAGAAAGAATAGAGCGAGATGACAAACACGCTCGAGACCGGGCGCGTTACCGCGTCGAGCGCCCGCGCGAGCGCGGCGCTCAAATTCGCGCTGGGCTCGTACTGCAGCTCGCGCGACGCGCCGGCGTGAAGGCAGAGCGGGACGTTTAGCTCCGTACAGGTTCGCCAGACAGGATCGTATTCGGGGCCGCTTATGTGCGGCAGCGGCCGCAGGTGCATCGGCAGCGAAGGGAATACGACTCCGCGGTGGCCCCGGCTCACCGCGCGTTCGATCTCGCGCGCCGCGGCCTCGGGCGGCCAGAGCGGAACGAGGCACTGGGGAACGAAGCGCTCGCTCGCTCCGGCCCATTCCTCGATCAGCCAATCGTTGTAGGCCGCCACGCACGCCAGCTCCAATTCGGGATCCCGGAGCCGGCCGAAAGTCTCCCCCGCCAGTCCGGCAACGGTCGGGTAGAGGACCGAGTAGTCGATGCCGGCCTCGTCCATCGCTTTGAGCCGCTCGCCGGGATCGTAGGCTGCCGGCGGGACCTCTTCCCAGCGTTCAGGCTCGCGGTTGCGGTCCGCCATCAAAGCGCCTGCTTTGGCCGAATGGCCGTCCAGCAAAACCTCACCGTCGAGAAGCCAGCGCTCGCGTCCATCACGGGCGCGCTCGAGGCGCGGGATGCGGTCGCCCCAACGAGCTTTGGAAAGGCGCTCTGTCCATAGCGTCGGCGGCTCCTGGACGTGATCGTCGACGCTGATCAAGCCATGTTTAAGCTGCACGAAGTCGACTCCTAGTGGTTCGTTGCCGGCGCCGCGTCGATCTGATAGACGCGGAGCGCGTTCTCATAGAGCAGTTTTCGCCGATCCTCGGCCGGCACGCCTCGGAGCACGCGCTCGACCGACTCCCACGATCGCGGGTAGAAGGAAGCGACATGGGGAAAGTCCGATTCCCACATGATGTTATCGATACCGATGTGATGGCGCAGCTTGATACCCTCGGCCTCGAACCAGAAGTTGACGTACATCTGGCGCCGGATCGTCTCGCTCGGCCGCGTCCGGATGCCCTCTTTCCATAGCCTGCGGGACTCCCACTCGTGATCGCACGCCGCGATCACGTAATTGAGCCCGCCGATTCCCGCCTCGGCAAAAACGCACTTGAGGCGCGCGAAGCGCTCGGTGACGCCCGAAAAGATCAGCTGCGGAATGATCTGCGCCGGCGTCACGGCGGATGTCGCGGTCGAAGCCGAGTGGGCCTGGCGCGGCGTGTAGCCTTCCCACTTGCGCACGGAAGCGCCGGCGCGCAGGCCCGCGGAGCCGTGAAAATGGACCGGCATGGCGAGGTCCTGGCACACGCTCCAGAGCGGGTCCCAGTAGGGGTCGGTGAGATGCGGGAGCGATTTCGGCATTTGGCCGAGAACGTTCACGCCGCGATGACCCAGTGCGCGCGCGCGTTCGATCTCGCGCGCGATAATCGCCGGAGGGCTCAAGTAGGGAACAATGGCGAGCGGCCAATAGCGATCGCTCGCCCGCGTCCATTCGCCGAGAGCGTCGTTGTAGGCGCGCACAACGTCGAGTTCGAAGGCCGCGTCGCCGAACTCGAAAAACGTTCCGCCGGGCGGATTCGGAAAGAGCACCTCGGCGTCGACGCCGTCGGTGTCCAGCGCGCTCAGCCGGGCGCGCGGATCGTAGGCGGTCTTCGGCACCTGCTCCCAGCGATCGGGGTAAGTGGGAAAAGGCTCGCCCATCAGGGCGGGGCAGTTGCACACGCTGTTGTCCGCGATCTTGCCGTAAACTCGCCAGCGATCGAGGCGCGCGCCGGCGCGCTCGATCTCGACCACCTGCGGGATACGCTCGCCCCACCGGCTGGCGGACATGCGCGCGGTGAAGGCGTCGCGGTCGAACGCCGCGTGCGAATCGGCGCTGATCAGCCCGTATTTGATTTCCATGGCGCTCCTCTAAAAAGTCCGTAAAACGGCGAAGCGGAATCGTTCGCAATCGACTTTAGAAGATAGAAAAGCCGAGCGCAAGCCGGGGGAGCCGCGGAACGCGCGCGCCATTGAGCATGATGTCACCGATAGGTTATATTAGCGCTGGCGCGATCGAAAAGGCCGCGCGCGCCCGGCGGCGCCGCGAAAGCAACCGTGAGCATCATCATCCGCGATCTGCCGAAGTTCCCGCCCCTGTGGATGCGCATCGGCGGCGGCCCGAGCAAGGCGGGATTGATCGGCCACCTGAGGCACGTAAGGCTCAGCCACAGCCGCTCCAGCCTGGCGATCATCATCGAAGAGGAAGGCTCGCATTTCGTCGGCTACTATCACGCCGCGCCGGAAACCCTGCAGAACCTCTGCAACGTCATGCAGAAGGCGATCGGGCGACCGCTGGCGCTCGTCGCCGAGATGGAGCTCCCCGGGTAGAACGCGGCGCGTCAGTGGCCCGCGGCTGCGAAGAGCGCGAGCGCGGCCTGGCAGCAGAGAACGTCTTGCTCGGGATTCGGGCTGCCGGCGACGCCGATGCCGCCGATGATGGCGCTGCCTTCGGCCATGACCAGGCCGCCGGCGGCGGAAAGAATGCGGCCCCGGTGCGCGACGACGAGGCTGCGAAACCACGGCCGCCGCGCCAACGGCGCGACTTCGGCCGTGGGCAGGTGAAAAGCGGCGGCGGTGTAGGCCTTGTAGAAAGCGAGCTCGGCGCTCAGCGGCTCGGCGCCGTCCATGCGGCTCACCACGATCGGAGCGCCCGCCTCGTCGACAATCGCAACGGAGACCGCCAGCGCGCTACGGCGCGCGTACGCCTCGGCCGCGCGCACCATTTCCAAAGCCGTCGCGAACGGCACCGGGGCGACGGGCGCCTTGTTCTTGCGGAAGAAGGCGGCGTTGATCTCGATCGCGTCCTGGTGCTCGGGAGGAACATCGCAGTCGCGAAAGATCGCGTCGACCGGGCAGACGATCTCGCATTGCTCGCAGTCGATGCACACGTCCGGATCGATATAAAACTGCGGCGCTCCGGGCTGCGTATGGATGCAGCCGACCGGGCAGACCTCCACGCAGGCGCCGTCGTTGATGCAAAGCTTCGTGATCACGTAAGGCATGTCCTCGCCGCGCTCGAATCTCAAATAGCAGATCTCAGATTTCAGATCCGGCCGATGGTAAGTTTCCGGCCTCGCTCGTCACCGGGGGTGTGTTACGTGATTTCAATCTGAGCTTTGAGATTTGTCATCCGCGCTCAATCGGGAGCGAGCGGCAGGTCGGTCCGAATCACGTTCCCGATATGGATCTTGCGCCCGTAATCGCGGCTGACAAGCCGGCCGCCGGCGTCGAGAGTTCCAAGCCCGGCGGCCGCGGCGAGCCGCTCGGCATCCGGGTCCGGCTGCGCCGTCGCGCGGTAACCAAGCTCCCGGATCCAGGCGCTCAAAACGAACGTGATGAACAAACCGTTCTGTGCCGCCACCTGGCCGCCCACGCCCGGGTTGTCCCGCGGGTCGTATTGCGCGCGCACCCCCGAGACGACCGCAAACGGGTATTCGCCGCCGGCAGGCAAGCGCGCGATGCCAACGAGGTCGGCTCCGAGATAGCGCGCCAGCTCCTTGACGTGAGCCGAGGTAATCTCGGGGCTGTGCAGTTCGGTTTTGGTCGGAAACACGTTGCCTTCGGGCGCGCGCCGGATCAATTCCGCAACCAGATTTTCCCGGTCGGCCGGCGGCATCTTGATAAAAAAATCCCAGTAAGGGTCGCTCTCGTGCGTGCCCTTTCGCCACCAGGGAATTTCGCGCGGTCCCAACTTGAGCGCCACTATGCGTCCCGCTTGACGAAGCGATTGGTGTTCTCTTTTAGCGGCGCGTAGTAGCCGACGTTCCCCGCCACCGGGGCCGACTGCCCCTTGCCCGCGTGCGCCGCCGTGCAGCCGGCGACCGTGCACGCGTGCTCTCCCGGCTTGACTCCGGAATCGTAGCCGAGCCAGCGCACCCGGCTGCTGCGCGTCACGCCCCAGAAGCGATCGTCAATCCACTTGAGCGCGTGCACGAGCGCGGGGCGCGCCGGAATCGGGCAGGTATGGAGCGCCCAAACGGCCAGGGAATGCCACCACACGTTGGGCTTGGTGAAAGGGCACACGGCCGCGCACGTAAGACAGCTTCCCCAGTAATCGTGCACGTACGGCCTGAGCTTGTAGCAGGTGAGCCAATTGATCTTGTATTTCTCGACCCCGTTGAAGACGACCTTGTCGCCGAACGGGATGCTATTGGTCGGGCAGGTGTTCGCGCATTTGCGACAGATCTTGCAAAAGTCCTCCACGCCGATGTCGATCGGCTTGTCCGGAACGAGCGGAAGATCCGTCATGATCGGGTCGGGCATGTGAACGCGCGCGCCGAACTTGGGATTGATGATGAGGCCGTTTCGCCCCAGCTCGCCCAGGCCGGCGGCTAAGCCCGACGCCTGCGGGTTGGCGACGCCGCGAAGGGCGGTGTATCCCAGCTCCTTGACGTAGCCCTCGAGCGCCTTGAGGATCATGTGGCCCTTCATCTGCGAAACGTGGTACGCCGCGTCGCCGATGTGATGTCGATGCGCCTGCAGCTTGTTGTAATCCCAGGCGGTCGTGGCGACGATGATGTAGGGGAATTTCCGGCATAGCTCCTCGGGGCTGCTTTGCTGAAAGCTGTCCTCGGCGGTACCGTCCTGGACGTAACGGCTGCCGGCGTACATGAAGGACGGGTGCGCGCGCGCGATGCCGACGGCGTCGGCGCCCATAAAGCGAGCCACCGCCTTGATGTGGCGTGTCATCGCCGCGGGATCATCGACGGCGACCCGCCGGGGATTGATCTTTCCCTTGCTGGCCTGGTTGACGACGGAAACGAGAAAGTTTCTGCGATCCGCATAGTGGTTCGGCGCGGAAACGCGCGTAAGCGGATCTTTCGAAATGCTGTTTCGGTACCAGTTGTAGAGCGCCTTGCCCAGTTCGCCGCGCGCATTTTTTGGATGGGGAGACTGGTTCATGTCGACATTGACGACGCGGCCGACCACGCGGGCCGAGCGGCCGAGGTTCGGTGCCGGCGGGAAATCCGGGCCCCATTGAGACTGAACGGCGGACGGTTGTGGCTGCTCGTTGATTGCCATGGACTTTCCCTTTCTGCTGCCCGACAAATTCGGGACCGCGCTACGGCAAGCCTGACCTGGAAACGAAATCCGCGCGACCACCGTCTCTTTTGCCACAGATCGCGGGGCCGGTGCAACCAAGCCGTGGAGAGGGCGGGTGGAAAGCGGGCGTCGCGTCGGCCTTGAGCGCTCCTCGGTCAAGCGTAGGAGGCCAGAGCCGCTTCCGCGCAGCGCTGGTCCTGATCTTCGGTGCCGCCGGCGACCGCGACGGCGCCGACAAAATTCCCCCCTTCGACGATGGGCAGCGCGCCGCCCCCAGGCATGATGCGGCCGTTACTCGAAACGACCAGGCTTTGGAACCAGCTTTGGCCGGCAACGGCGGTTAGCTCTTTGGTCGGTTGCTGGAAAGTCGCGGCCGTGTAAGCTCGATTGAGGGCGATCTCGACGGTGATGGGGCGCGCGCGGTCCATCCGACCGAGCGCGATCATGCGCCCGCTCTGGTCCACGACAACGGCCGTGACGGCAATGTCCAGCTGCGCTGCCTGCGCGTGCGCCGCGCGCACCATTTGAATGGCTTTTTCTCCAGGGATGGCCATGTGGATTGCGATCCTCCTCGGCGTGCAAGTGGAGTTCTACTGTTACAGGCAGTCTCATCCAACAGTCAAGCGCGCGAAAGCGCCGGCTGGCAGACCACGAACGCTGAGGAGCGTCGGTTTGAGATCGATGGAGCGAGCTACGGGTGAGCGGGGCTCCTGGCTGTCGAGGCGAGCATATCCACCAGAGCGCGCAGCAGATCGCTGATCGTAATAATGCCGATCAGTTTGTCGCCCGCCATCACCGGAAGCCCTCCGATCTTATGCTCGAGGAGAATGCGCGCCGCCTCCTCCAGCGGCGTCTTGGGACTGACCGTGAGGACCTCCGCGGTCATAACCTCGCTTACCTTGGTTATGCGCATCTGCCGCCCGTGCTGGCGCACGTCGCGATCCGTAAGAATGCCGACAAGATTTTCGTCCTTGACAACGGGCAGTTGACGAAATCCTCCGGCTTCCATTTTCGCCTGGGCAGTAGCCAAAAGATCATCGGGGGTTACCGTAACAGGGTCCCTGGTCATGCGATCACGAACGGTCATCATGTAGGCTCCTTAAAACGTCGCGTTTTGCGGATTTTCCGCGTGGGTAGGAGCAAAAAACGAACCAAGGGGAGCCTATCGCTAAGCTAGCGATTTCTTGGTGAATTTCATCGGCGCCCAAGCGCCGGCCTGGCCAATTTTTGTCACTTGTTCTCGGCGCGACTCGGCTTGCCGGTACAAAATCGCCCTGGCGCAAACGCGGCGCTCGCTCAATTTGGCTTGTGCTCCGTCGAGTCGAACATTTCTCTAATCCAGATCTTTGACATCTGGATGGCGAAGATCTCCGCCTCGCGGGGAGTTCGAAAACGCCTGGCGGTTTCTATCAGGGCCTGGCATTTCCTTTCGGCACCGTCGTGCCAGAAGATCTCGGCTTTCGGGATATATCCTTGAGAATCGGCATCGTCCGTGACTGCAGAGGCGTTGATGGCGTATCCCTTATAAAAGTCCCGGCGCATGGCAGCCTCCGTTGGCGCGTTCGGGCCGATTGGGGCGGGCGGTTCGTATACCTATAGGCAGAACATGGGCCTCAGGACAAGGGGGATTGATGAATTTTTTGCCGGCGCTAATGCAAAAGAGTGCGAAAGGACTTCGCAGGAATCGAAGAACGGTTGCGGTAACGTGCGGTGAAAAGAATTCGCCCCCGGTATGTTGCCGTGCACGCAGGGGCTCTGTTAGCCTGTGTGAGAGAAGTAGCCGTATGTCGCAGCCTGACTATTACCAGATCCTCGGCGTTTCGCCTGCGGCAAGCGCGGAAAAAATAAAATCGGCGCACCGAAAGCTGATCAAAAAGTACCATCCGGATCTCTACCGTCATGAGGCCGACAAAGCGCGCGCCACGCAAAAACTACAAATGGTAAACGAGGCCTATGCGGTGCTCGGAGATCCGGCGCGGCGGCGTCAGTACGACGGGCAGCGCTCGAGCCGCACGAGCCCTTTGCGCGCCGCCGAGCCGGAAGCGCGGCAAAAAGCCGCCGCAGCTTATGCGGCGGCCAAGCCGAAGCCGGCGCGCGCGCGCTTTTTCCCCAAAGCGGTCCTCTCTTGGTGGAAGCAGCCCGCGTCGCGGCGGCGCGCGGGGTACATTCTCGGCGCGCTTGCGATCGTATGGCTTGCGTTCGGCGCAAGCGAGGAGCCGCAGGCGGGTTCCGCCTGGCTGCTGCTGGAAAATACGGTCGTTGAGGCCGTGGAGGCCGGCCCGTCGCCGGGCGCGGGCGCCTCGCCATCGTGGAGCGCCATTGGGCGCTTCGACTCAAGGGCGCGCTGCAGCGATGGGCTCAGGCAACAGGTAAAGAAAGACGAGCAGGAAGGAAGCAAAGCCGTCGTGGACGAACGTGGCGGGACGTTCGCGATCACCGTCCAGGTGAAAGGAGCGACCCGCCGAGTGCGGCATTACGAGTGCCGCGCGACGACCGTTGTCCAGGCGGAGTCGCCGTTTCGGCGCACATTGAGGAAGATCGGGCTTGGGTCGTGATCGGCTCGGGTGGGTCGGACGTTCACGGGATCTTGTGAGTGACGATCTTATTCATGCCATAAAAGACGAGCGCCGGGCGTCCTTTTTATCGAAGCCGAGGCCAATGCGAACCGCCCCCGACGCATCGGCCAAGCCGAGATCGGGCGTGCCGTCTTGCAGCACCGCTAACCCGACCCGAACGATCCCCTTGTTATCTTTGAGAGACAGATGGGCGGCGCCGTTATTGGCGACGCTGAGCTGCGCGTGGATCCTTTCGCTCTGATCGGCGAGCACCAGTTGGACCGCGCCGGCGCTGTCGAGCGTCAGCGCGGCGCGCGTTTTGCCGGCCGCGTCCTTTAAAACGAAGCTGTTGCTCTCCACGACCCGGGAGGGCGCCGCCTGGCCCATGATGAGCGCGGTCCCGAAGATCACAAGCAGGAGAGCCGTCGCGCGCCTGTGCGAGCGGTTCTGGCGCTCCAGTTTTTTCACGCGGGACGAGAGCGCGTCGAGTTCGTTACGATCCATGATTTTTCCTCCTCGAAGTTGCCCGATGCCGCAGCCGCTCGTTTGCGGAGCGATCGCTGATCTTAGTGGCCGCGGCGATCGCTTGCAGGAACCGGCGGTTGGCGCGCGCGAAGGATGGCGGCAACAGAAAATCTGTCTTAGCCCGCCGCGTGTGAGCGAGACCTGACATGAATGAGGCTTCGATCGCGCTCTGGATTGTGGCCATCGTCTTGATGATCGCTGGTGTGGCAGGACTCGTTTTGCCGGCGTTGCCGGGAGCGCCGCTGCTCTTTGCGGGGCTTTGGCTTGCGGCCTGGGCGGACGACTTCGCCTACGTCGGTGCCGGCACGCTCATCCTCTTGGCTGTGCTCGCGGCGCTCACGTACGTCGTTGACTTTGCCGCGACGGCTTTCGGTGCGAGAAGGTTCGGCGCGTCGAGTCGCGCCGTGATCGGCGCCGCGGCCGGCGCGCTCGTCGGGCTTTTCTTCGGCCTGCCGGGAATTGCGCTTGGGCCCTTTCTCGGCGCGGTGGCGGGCGAGCTCCTCAACCGGAGGAGCCTCCACGCGGCGACGCGCGCCGGTATCGGGGCGACGATCGGGCTTGCGCTCGGGGTAGCGGCGAAGCTTGCGCTTGCGTTTTCGATGCTCGGCATCTTCGTGCTCGCGCGGCTTATCTGAACTAGGCACGGTCGCTTGGAGCCCTTCCATTTTCGCCTGGCGCTGCGCTAGTATTCCTGCAATGAAACTTGGCGCTCCGGACTATGTAGTTTTGATCGTGCAAGATCTCGAGCGGGCGCTTCGCTTCTACACGGGCGTGTTGGGATTAAGGCTCGGCCACCGCTCGGGCGACTACGCCCAGCTCGATACCGGCGCGACTCGGCTTGCTCTCTATGCTCGCAAGGCGATGGAGGCGACGCTCAAGATGCCGCTCCGCGCGGCGGACGCGGATCAGCCTCAGTTTGAAATAGGGTTTAAGGTGAGCGATGTTGATCAGGCGTTCGCGGAACTAACCGAGCGCGGCGCCGTTTCGGTCGTCGCGCCGACCGATCGCTTCTGGGGGCAGCGGACGGCGTACGTGCGCGATCCGGACGGATACCTCATTGAGCTTGCGCAGGATCTAAAAGAGGGAGCTCGAAACGAAGGCGGTTAGCCTACGTCAACAGGGCGTTTGGCGGTCTTAAGGAAAAGGTTCACGCGGACGAGAGCGTCATAGCGCGAGACTTCCGGGCTATCGTAACCGCGGTTCACGCCGGTATCGCTCATCTCATTTGCCGCCACCTCACGCGCGCCTGGATAAGCCTCAGCAGAAAAGCGCGCTTTGTTTTCCTTCGATCCAAGCCAAGCCTGCCGAATCAGCCCGCGCACAATTTCCTTGCACGCGCCGGAACCAAGGAGCGGGACCATCGTCAGAAACCAAAGGAAAATTCTGTCCATGCTGGTCGCCGTGATGCAAGAATCGAACCACTAAAGCTGGGATGAAAAGGCCATGTTTCAATGGCTTTTGTGGTTTTGTCGTTCGCGAGACGTGACAGCTTTGACAGCCGGTCACGGCGTGTGACACGGATGGCAGCGAGAGGCCAATTGCTGCAGCGACGGAGATGCTTGACAAAAAAAACAGATCGACGAGCGATTCAATGAGTCTCGGGCGAAGAGTCGGTTGCTGCGCCGCCGAGCTGAATCCGGAGCAGAGTGTCCTGGTAGAATAGCTCGGGACTATCATAGCCGCGCGGCGTGGGGGCAAACGAAAGCGCAAGCGGCTTAACGCGAGGGTAAGATGAGGTCCGCGGCGCCAGTGTTGCGTTCGGCAGCACCGGCCTCGGCTCGGCTTTCGTTGAAAACACGCGCCCGCTCAGCCGATCGATGAGGCTATCGTAAACTAGGCTACAGCCGCAAACAAACGCGCTAATCGAAGCCCAGAAGAAGAACGTTTCCATCGACGCGCTTTTCGAGCAAGAATCGAACCAATTTTTAGCCGATCTACCGCGCGTCGAAGTCTCTGCATTTTGTCAAAGATTTTTTCGCCCATGCCGGCCGCCGCTCCCTGGATCCATGCCGCCGCCGGCGACGGGCCCGTCGTGAAGTCTGTCAAAGTGTCGTTTTCCAGCCCGCGAAACCGCGAACGCTCATGCCGGTCCTGTTCGCCGCCAGTCGTATGGCCGCTTGGCGATGGACTTCGTTATCGCGCGCTACCGAAATGAGTCTTTCACGCCAAGGCGGCTACCGCGCAAGCCCGTGGGCGATCTGGGTTGCGCTCGCGGCCGTTTATCTCATCTGGGGATCGACCTATCTCGCTATCCGCTACGCCGTCGAAACACTGCCCCCGTTTCTCATGGCAGGGGTGCGCTTTATCGTCTCCGGGGCTTTTCTTTACGCGCTTCGGCGGGCGCGCGGCGATCCGGCCCCGCAGGCGCGCCAGTGGGCAAGCGCGACGATCATTGGAACCCTCCTGCTCGTGGGCGGAAACGGCGGAGTTTCCTGGGCCGAGCAGTTTGTCGCTTCGGGACTCGTCGCGCTTTTGGTAGCCACCGTGCCGCTATGGATGGTGCTGCTGGACGCGCTTCGTCCGGGAGGACGCCTTCCGGGGTTGCGCGTGGCGGCGGGAATTCTCATCGGCTTTGCCGGCGTCGTCACGCTCGTCGGAGGCGAGCAGGCTCGTTCGCATAGCGAAGACGTGATCGGCGCCTGGGTTGTCGTCGGGGCATCGCTTCTCTGGGCGCTCGGATCGTTGTTTGGAAGAGCGGCCGATCTTCCCCGGTCGCCGCTGCTCGGAACCTCGATGGAAATGCTGACGGGCGGAGCGGCCTTGATCGTTTTGGGGACACTCGCTGGCGAATGGCAGGAGCTCCATTTGGCGCAAGCTTCGGCGCGGTCGTTCCTGGCGCTCGGGTATCTCGTGGTCTTTGGCTCGACCGGGTTTGCGGCCTACGTGTGGCTCCTGCGCGTCGCGCCGACGCCGCTCGTCGCGACCTACGCTTACGTAAACCCGCTCGTCGCGGTCCTGCTCGGCTATCTTCTGGCAGCCGAGCCGCTTACGGCGCGGACGTTGTTTGCCGCCGCTGCGATCGTCGGTTCCGTGGCGCTCGTGAGCGGCTCCGCCGCGGGCGGAGAGCCGCGCGGCCAAAAGCGGAGCCTAGATCCGAAGGAGAAGATATCGGCCGGCAAGCCGCCAACTCTATGACGGCCGCTTGTCTTTGATGATCCAGAGATAGATGGTGCGCTCGTAACCTGAGCTATCCTTGACGGCTTCGGTTTTGTCCGGCTTCCAGTCGCCCATGTCGAAAGCGTGCGAAACGACGCGCGCTCCCGGCTTTAGTTGCGCCATCACCTTGGGCCGGAGCTGGAGATTCACGCTCGGGAGCAGGTACATCGTGACGACGCTGGCCGGAGAAAGATCGACGGTGAGAATATCCTGCTCGCGGATCTCGGCGAGGTGGCCAAGGCCTTCTTTGCGAATGGCCTCGCGGGACTGCTTGATCAGTTCGGGATCGATTTCGAAACCGACCGCTTTGGCGCCGTATTTTTTCGCCGCCGTGATAACGATGCGGCCGTCGCCGGACCCCAAGTCGTAAACGACATCGCCCTTCTTGACCTGCGCCAGCGCGAGCATTCTCTCGACGACCTCCTGGGGCGTGGGGACAAAGGGAACGATTTGTTTGGCTTCGTAATCCGCCGCTCTTGCTGGCGGCAAACTCCACGGCAGGCTCCGCATCCCGCCTGCGGCAGCCGCGCCCAGAGCGGCTAGCAATGCGCACGCGCCGATCCTTTTTTGCATCTTCATGCCGCTCCTCCTCGAGGCGCTAAGCCGCTTTTCTCCTTTTTCGCGAGCAGTGACGCGCAAGCGCCATTTTCTTCTCCTTCCATCGGAGCAGGCCGGCCCGCAAATAGCCCGGGTCCAGGCCGAGCGACTCGCAAACGCTCTCAAAAGAAAAAATCCAGTCCCTGGACTGTTCCATAATCCACGCTTCCGCGTCGCGAAACAAGGCCTTTTTTTTGGCATCCTGGGCGAGGAGGTTTCCCTGGAAACAGAGGACGGCGTCTTCCAAGACCGCCAGCATGAGCCGTTTGCCCGGCTCCAGCTGCTTGGAGCGATGGCCGGAAAGATACTGCTCGGGTAGCAAGGTATCCGGCTGAAACAGGGACGGGAGTCTTTCTTCGATGCTCAACGCGTTCTCATGATCCATGGTCTTAAGCCTCCTTCCGCGTTTGGTCTCAGAGCCGCACCGGCGCCGCTCAGGAAAACTTTTCAAGCGTCATGGCGGGCCAAAGAAGGCTTCCTTCCTTTCTGCCGCGGCGATAGGCTTTGAGCATTCGCTTTTGTTCCGGGTTAAGGAGCGAGCGAATTTCAAAAATCGACTGAGTCTGCAAGCGCACCTTGTCTGTCTGAATCCTGCCGATCTCCTGCACCGCCATCTCGATCCGCTGGTGATCCGGCGGGTCCTGATCGAGCATCTCCCGCAACTCGGCAATCCGCTGATCGAGCTTTTTCTTGAGCTTTGCGATCTCGGCGACGTTGCGCGCTCGGATCTCCCGAAGGCGGAGAAGTTGCTCCGACGTAAGCTGGAGCTTCTCTTTGAGTCCTTCCCAGCTCTCGGGACCAAAATCTTTGGCCTCCTCCGCAGCCAAAGGCGCCCCCGGCAACAGCGCCGCAAACAGCGCCACGGCCACCGCGAACCTTTTCATGACCAACTCCTATCGTGGAAATAGACCTCCCGCGGGAACACGGCTTCTTCCAGCTCCGGCCGGATCGCAACGGCGTCCCCGACCAAAAGCTTCTCGGGCGCGAACAGGCGGTCGCCTACATACTGGTAAAGCTCTGCAGGTTCGCGGCTGACGACCGCAAGCTCCGTAACGGGCGGGACAGGCTTAAAGTAATAATAAAGCGCGCCGGCGACGACGGCGGCCGAAGAGACGCCGCTCGCCACCTTGAGCCAGCGCGGGAAGAGGGGTGAGGCGCCGGTCGAACAGCGAATCTCGGCCTCGATCCCAGACCAAGGGGGAAGGGGCGCCTCGGATGACTTAAGACGCGCTCTTAGGCTGTAAAACGCCTGCCTGAGCTCGCCCAGCGCGCGCAGGCGCGCCCTGCATTGCGGGCAGCGGCCGAGGTGGCTTTCCACCCGGCTGCGTTTTTTGGCTGAGAGCTCCTCATCCAAGTACGCCGACAACTTACCGTGAGAAATATGAAACGATAGATTAGGTTTCATCCGAGCTGTTCCAAGATTAGCTTGCGCAGCTGCTTTCGGCCTCGGCTCAGCCGGGAGCGCACGGTTCCCACAGAAACATCCAGGATCGCCGCGATCTCCTCATACGAGCAGTCCTCGATCTCGCGCAGGATCAGGCACACGCGATACCGGCCGGGCACGCGCATCAACGCCGCGCGCACGGCCCGCTCTTGCTCGCTTTCCTGCGCCTCGGCGGCAGGTCGGGGGTCCGAATCATTGATCCCGACGACGCTCGTCGCGGGGAGAATGCCAAAATAGCGCTTTCGGCGCCCGCGGCTTCTGAGCCGATCGAGGCACAGATTGACCGCGCTTCGGTAGAGCCATGCCGCAAAAGGCGCCTCGAAACGATAATCGGTAATCCTCTCATAGAGTCGGAGGAACAAGTCGTGGAGGAGATCGTTTGCTTCCTCTCTGTCGTTAAGCAGGGACTGGGCAAGCCGGCGCACCGCGGCGCCATAGAAAAGATAGAGCTCTTTAAAGGCCTCCATCTCTCCCCGTTGCGAGCGCCGGACGATCGACGGGTCGATCTCCTGAAAGAAGCGAGGGGATCTAGCCACGAATCAAGTTCCACAACCTCAAAGACGCTCGGGCGGCGCGAAAAGTTCCCGCGCCACCGGATAAAAACAATCTGCCCGCGTGAAGGACAGGATGACAATAGTATAGCTCCCCATAACGGCCTGGACGATTCCCGGTTGACAGAACGCCCGCTTCTCAAGGCAAGCCCAAGCCGGCTCGGCGGCGAGCGTTGACAGAGAAGGCGCGAATTAGTTAGTTTGACTTACAACAAACGGGGGGAAGCCATGAGCGAACACGCACAGCAAAAATGGACGGCGCCGCAGGATGAGAAAACCAAGGCGGGCTACGGGAAGTTTCTTCGGCCGAATTCACCTTACGACACTTTCATGGAAGAGCAGGGAATTCCGATCTATCGCGAGATCGGCGTGCGGCGCGTGCAGGATCTACCGCTCAAGCCGTGGAAGCGAATGGGCGGAAACGGCACCTTCATCCAGTTGCTCGGGACCGAAGGGCTTTGGGGCTGCTACCTGATTGAGGTGCCGGGAGCCGGCGCGCTGAACGCCGAACATCACATGTACGAGGAAATTTTTTTGGTGGTCGAAGGGCGCGGCACGACGGAAGTCTGGGCCGAGGGCAACGGCAAGAAGCTCACGTTCGAATGGCAGCGCGGCTCGCTTTTTTCCATTCCGCTCAACGCGTGGCATCGGATCGTGAACGCCACGTCGAGCCCCGCGCTCTTGCTCGCGGGCACGACGGCGCCGAACGCGATGAACCTCTACAACAATCCCGACTTCATTTTCAATTGCCCGTACCAGTTCAGAGACCGATTCCAGCTTACCGACGACTTTTACAAGCCCAGGGAGGAGATCGAGCCCGACCCGGTGCGGGGGCTGGCGATGCGGCGCACCAACATCATCCCCGACATCATGGAATGCGAGCTGCCGCTCGACAACCGGCGCTCTCCCGGTTACCGCCGCATCGAGCCGCACATGACCGGGAACAACTTTTATCTCTGGATCGGACAGCACCAAAACGGCCGCTATTCGAAAGCGCACGCGCACGGTTCCGCCGCGGTTCTCATTTGCCTTAAAGGCAAGGGCTACACCTATACCTGGCCCGCGAGTTTGGGACAGACGCCGTGGAAAGACGGCAAAGGCGAGTTCGTCAAGCGGCAAGACTACGAGCCGGTCGGGATGGTGAGCGCCGCGCCGATGGGCGGCAACTGGTTTCACGCCCATTTCGGCACGAGCAAGGAGCCGCTCAGGCTCACGGCCTGGTTCGGACCGAACGCTCCGGGACGCGAGCGCGGGCGGCCGGGCGAGCAGGCGATCGATTACGGCGCGATCGACATCAAGGACGGCGGCACGGCGATCCCGTATTACGACGAAGACCCGTACCTGCGCAAAGAGTACGAGGAGACGCTGGCCAAAGAGGGCATCAGCTCGCGCATGGAGCCGTCCCTCTACCAGAAACCTTAAGCTGCAAACATCTTTCTTCCAAAGGGGAACTCCGTGGCGGAATCATCGCATTATTCCGGCTTCACCAACGCCCACCGGCATATCGTCGACGAGGACGAGATCAAGCTCACCAGCGTCGGCGTCGATATTGGCTCTTCGACCTCGCACCTGGTTTTCTCGCGCCTCGAGCTCAGGCAGGAAGGGATGCGCTATGTGGTGGTGCGGCGCGAGATCCTAAACGAGTCGGAGATTCTCCTCACGCCGTACGTCGACGAAGCGACGATCGACGTGGCGACTTTGGGGAAATTCATCAACCGGCAGTACGAGCGCGCGGGCCTGAGCCGAAACGACGTCGACACCGGAGCGCTGATCCTGACGGGCGTCGCGGTGCGCCGGCGCAACGCGCGCGCCATCGGCGAGCTTTTTGCCGAGGAGGCGGGACGCTTCGTCGCGGTGAGCGCGGGCGATAGCCTGGAAAGCACGATGGCGGCCTACGGTTCCGGCGCGGTCTTGCATTCGCGCAGAAACAGCGGCGTGTTCGTCAATGTCGATATCGGCGGCGGCACGAGCAAAATCGCCGTGTGCGAGGGCGGGCGCGTGCGCGAGGTGACCGCGATCGACGTCGGCGCACGGCTGGTCGTTCTCGACGGGAGCGGCGTCGTGAGCCGCCTCGAAGAGGCGGGTCGCTATTTCGGCGCGGCCGCGGGCCTGGAGCTTGCCGTCGGCAAGCGCGTGGAGCGCCCCAGGCTATCGGCGATGGTCTCGCTGATGGCGGATCGGCTCTTCGAGGCGATTGGCTCGTCCGCGATCGCCGATGAGACCCGCCGCCTTTTGCGCATCCCGCCCCTTTCCTATAAGGGCACGATCGACGGGATCGTGTTTTCGGGCGGCGTGTCGGAATTCATCTACGATCAAAACCCCGGCGACTTCGGCGATCTGGGCGCGCTGCTGGCGGCCGAAGTCAAGAAAAGGGTGCAGCGATGGGGCATACCGGTGCTCGAGCCCACGGCGCGCATCCGCGCGACGGTGATCGGCGCCTCGCAGTACACGATCCAGGTGAGCGGGAGCACGATCTTTATCGAGCCGCTCGAAGCGGTTCCCGTTCGTAACGTGCCCGTCGTTGTACCGGACCTGCCGCTCGAGCAAGACGAAATCGACCAGCGCTCGATCAGCGACGCCGTGGTGCGCTCGCTCGAGAAGCTCGATCTCAACGACGGCCGGCGGCCGGTCGCCCTGGGATTTCAGTGGGAAGGCTCGGCAACGTTTGCGCGCCTGCAGGCGTTCTGCTCGGGAATCGCCCAGGGGTTGGAAAAAATCCTCGCGCGCGGGCATCCGCTGATGCTCGTCAACAGCGGCGACGTCGGCGGGATCATCGGGCTTCATTTCAAGGAAGAGATGAAGGTTGAGAGCCCTGTCATCTCGATCGACGGCATCTCGCTAAGCGAGTTCGACTATATCGACATCGGCGCTCTCATCCCTTCTTCCGGCGCCGTTCCCGTCGTGGTGAAGTCGCTCATCTTTCCGAGCTCGCCGTAATCGTCGCGGCGCTAGCGGGGAACGCCGATGAGACAGACAGGCGGGTTGCGCGCCCGTTTTCCCGAGGAGGGCGATTATGGCCACGAGCCCTTTTGGCGTCGTCGTCGACGGCGACGGCCACATCTTTGAAGACGAGAAGGCGATCCTCGGCTTGATGCCGCCGGCCTACCGCGCCGACGGCAATGTTTTCAACCGCAATCTGTTTCCGCCGATCGATCATCTGCACTCCGCGAACCTGCTGAAGATGCCTCCGGGATCGTTTCCCGATGTGGGCGCGGCAGGCTGGCTTGAGTTTCTCGACGATGTCGGTATCGAAGCGGCGGTGCTGTATCCAACGCGCGGGCTGGCTTACGGCAAGATCGTGAACCGCGAGTGGGCGATCGACGTCGCCCGGGCCTACAACGACTGGCTCTACCAGGCTTATCTAAAGACGAGCCCGCGCTTTCGGGCGGTCGGCCTGATTCCGCTGCAGGAGCCCGGGGAGGCGGTGAAAGAGCTCAGGCGCATCGTCGAGAAGCTCGGCTTTTGCGGCGCGATGATTCCGTCGATGGGCCTCAAGGGGCACCTGGGCGGCCGGGAGTACTGGCCCGTCTACGAAGAAGCCCACCGGCTGGGCTGCTGTCTCGGAATCCACGGCGGCGCGCACGAAGGCCTCGGGATGGACTACCTCAGTCCGTACGCTCCCGTGCACGCTCTCGGGCATCCTTTCGGCCAGATGATTGCCTTTGGCGGAATCGTCTTCAACGGAATCTTCGACAAGTTCCCGAACTTGAAGATCGGTTTTCTCGAAGCCGGCGTCGCGTGGCTGCTCGTCTGCCTGGAGCGCTTCGATCGCTCCTGGGAGACGCACATCCAGTACGATCCCGAAGGCGCGTACCTGAAGCTTTGCCCGGGAGAGAAAGTGAGCGAGTACATCGTGCGGCAGATCGAGGCGGGGCGCATCTTTATCGGCTGCGAGGGAAACGAGCCGCTTCTCGCCCAGGCGGTGAGGACGGTGGGGAACAAGCCGTTTATGTTCTCGTCCGATTTTCCGCACGAGGTCAACGACGAGATCTGCAAGAAAGAGCTCGCGGAGCTCGTCCATAACGAGGAGCTGGCAGAGCAAGACCGCGAGGCCTTCCTGCACCGGAACGCGGAGCGCTTTTACGGGCTCGCGCGGTAGTTGCGGCTTGGCGTGGTGCGCGCGATTTTGCTAAGCCGACGCCATTCCCGAAAGCTCAAGGAGCTTTGATACGATTGCGCGCGCCGCGTTGGGGCGCGCGAGCGCCAGCGCTTTTGCTCGCATCGACTCGAAGCGGCTTCGGTCGTCGAGCAGGCGGTCGATCTTATAGGCCAGCGCAGGCAGGTTGTTGCAGCGGATCGCGACCCCTTCCTCGAGCAGATGGTCGGCGTTGCGTTCTTCCTGTCCCGGAATTGGGTTCACGATCACGAGGACCAGCCCTTTGCTCAGGGCTTCGGCGGTCGTGAGGCCGCCAGGCTTTCCGACCAGGATGTCCGAAGCGGCCATCAACTCGTCCATTTCGCTTGTGAAGCCGAAAGTCTTGATGACAAGCGCGCGGTTCGCCGAAAGGGTCGGCGCCAGGCGCTCGACGCGGTTTTTAAGCTCCCGGTTGTGACCGCAGACCACGAGGAGTTGCGCCGGGCGCCGGAGCCCGGCGAGCGAGGAGATCAGGTTTTGGATCGGGCCGACCGCAAAACCGCCGGCGGAAACCAAAACCGTTGTCTTTTCCAGATCAAGGCCGTGCTTTTGGCGCATCGCGTTTTTGTCCTTGGGCAGCGCGAACACCGGGTCGATCGGAATGCCGCTAACCGAGATCTTTGAGGGCGGAATCCCGAGCTGCTCCAGGTGAACGCGCGTCTCTTCGAGAGCGACGAAATAGTGCTCGTAGTGATGGCAGAGCCACATCGCGTGAACGTCGAAATCCGTGACCACGATCGCCTGCGGGCAGTCGAGGCGCCCTTTCGCCTTCAGCCACGAGATAATCTCGGCGGGAAGAAAGTGCGTGCAGATCATCATGTCCGGGCCGTACTCTTCGAGCAGCCTGACGAAGGGGCGCGTGTTGAGTTTGTCGAAGGCGAGCCTGACGCGGTCGTTTTTCCAGGGCTTGTCCAGCTGATTGTAAAGCCAGCCGAGCATGTCGGGAGCTTTGTTGACCAGATCGATGTAGGCTTTGGAATAAAGGTTGTGAAACAGCTTGTTCGTGTACTGCAGGGCGTCGATGTGGCGCACCTCGCGCGCGGCGTTCATCTGACGGATCGCCAGCTCCAACGCTTCGCCGGCGCGGGTGTGGCCGGCGCCGGCGGAGACCGACAGCACAAGAACTTTGTTGAACATGGAACCGGTTTTACTGGATAACGTTAAAAAATGGAATCGAGCCGCCGGCTCATGATCGGAGGGCGAGGCGTGAACGAAGATAGAGACGGCCGTCAACCATCGCCGTTCGAGGAGCCGGTCGTCGTCCCGATCGAAGATGCGCTCGACCTGCACCCTTTCGCGCCGAAGGATATTGCGAGCGTCGTCGAACAGTATCTGGGAGAATGCCGCAAGGCGGGATTCCGCGAGGTGCGGTTGATTCACGGTCGCGGCAGGGGGATTCAGAGGCGGATGATTCGCTCGCTGCTTGAGAAGCACCCCTGGGTCGCGTCCTTTGAAGACGCGCCGCCGGAGTCGGGCGGGTGGGGGGCAACCGTGGTGCGGCTGAAGATCGGACCTGGTTGACATCTGCAATAAGCCTTGGTAGTGGCTCTTAGCGATGGCCACCAAGGCGGTCTCGACGCTCTTTTTCCTCCTGCTGGGCCTGTGCCTTCATCCCGTTCATTGGCCGGCGCTCCCGACGGCGCCGGCGCTGACCTCCACCGAGGACATCGAGCACGCCGATGACGGCCGCGACGCGGCAAGCTCAATCGGCCGCTTCCTGCGCGGGAAATTATCGATCAAATATGTTGCCGGTCCCGGCGTGACCGCCGCGCGCGAACGGCTTGCCGTCTGGTGCCGCTGCGTTTGGCCCACGCACGCCGTCACGCAGAGCACCTGCCAGCGCGGCAGCGTTCTTCGACTTTAAACCGGCTCTTTTCTATTGCTGAGTCTCGCGCGTCGAGGATCTCAGAGCTCCCGGCGCGCGGGATCGCTTTGGCCCGTGAGCGCGAAAAGCGTTTGTCCTCAACGCTAGGTCGGTGCGCCTCCGGAGGCGAGGCATCCGGAGGTTGGCAAAAGAATAGGTCTTTATGGCAGCAGAAACACGCTCGACTCTAAGAATTCAGCCCTCCGCCTTGTTCGAGCCCGATCCGGTCGCAACGTTCCGTTATGCCGAGCAGATGAAGCCGGGCCTGGGCAAGATGCCTGAAAAGATGCTCATGTGGGCGGTCCTGGAAGACGCGATCGCGTGCTTGCAGGAGGGCGAGCCGGAGGGCGGCAAAAGCCGCGGGCGGCGCGCGCGCGAGGCGCGAGATTGGATCATGGAAAAGAACAGCGACTGGTTTTTTTCGTTTGAGAGCATCTGCGCCGCCTTGGACCTGGATGCCAATTACGTACGCCGCCGGCTCCTCGAGGGAGGCTCGCCCAAGGCGGTGCTGGCGCGCGCCCGCGTGCATGCGCGCAAACCGGTGCACAAAAGAAAGAACTACCGGCCGGCGGCGTAAGCGCGATAGCCCGGTTAGGGGCGGTAAACACGGTCGGGAAACCTACCGCGAGAGTCTGGCATTCCTCAGGCGGCCCACTTTTCCACCATCATCACCGGAACGCGCTCGTTTTTCTCCGTCCGAATCTCGGCCGAAGGCAGGATCGTCAGCACCGGGCAAGGCGCCTTTCGAATCACGCGCTCAGTGATGCTCCCGCGGAAAAGCCGCCTTAGCCGGGAAGCGGCGCTCGTCATCACGATGACATCGCACTGCTCTTCCTTTGCCGCCGCGACAATCTCGTCAACCACCTTCCCCATCCTCACCACCGGAACAATTTTCACGGCCGCCGATAGCTCGTGCGCGATCTTCTGCTCGAGGAAATTGCGCAAAAGCTGCCTTTTCGACTCGAACAGGCCCTCCAAGTTGGGCTCGGGCGCCAACGGCACCGGCGCTTCGGCCGGCGAGACGACTCCGCCCGGTATGTAGCGCTCGGAGAGGTGCTCCTTCATCGCCTTTGGCGACAAGGTGTGGACGATGAGCACCTCGGCGCCAAGATCTCTGGCAAGCGAGATCGCGTACCCTAAGGCGGGCACCGACTCCGCCGAGAAATCCGTCGGGACGAGGATTCTTTTAATCGTGATCATACGCATCCCTCCATTGAAATTGATCGTCACCCGCACCGCTCTCACCCTTAAGGATACGCAACTCAAATGCCAAATAAAGCCCCTTTGAGGCGTTCCATTTTTGCGAGCAGCCGGCCCGTCCGCTTCGTTTTTGCGACGCAGGCGCGCAGGAATTTTCCTACACTTGTAGCGGCACTGCCACAGCGATGGACGAGGATCGAGCCGCGTCGAGGCCGGCCTTGTTTGACAACTCCGCGCCTGCCGACTACTTTGGCCCGCATGGAAAGCAAGATCGAAGCGGCAACCCTTCTTACCGAGCAAATTTCCTCGGCGCGGGAAACGGTAAGCCGCGCGAAGCGGAATCTCGTGTTCGGCGTCGTCAATTTGTCGCACGTGCTGAACCATATGGAATCGAGCATGGTCGCGATTCTCTACCCGGTGATGATGGGCGAACTTGGTTTTGGCTATTTCGCCGTCGGCGTCCTGCAAACGATCTATCAGGTGACGGCGATGGCGTGCCAAGTGGTTTACGGCTTGGTCGTTCGTTTCATGCCGCGCGCGCTGGTCCTCGGGCTCGGCAATGTCTTTTTAGGCGCAATGGTCATGCTGACCGGGCTGGCGCAGAGTTTCGCTCAGGTCGCGACCATGCGGGCCTTGACCGGCCTCGGCTCGAGCGTTCAGCACCCCGTCGGTTCGGCGATTCTCGTCTCCTACTTTAAAGAGGCGCGCGGCAGGGTCCTCACGCTGCATCATTCGGCCGGCAACCTGGGCGGCTTTCTCGCCCCGGCAGTCGTCGGCGCGCTGCTGTTATACACCGACTGGCGCGCCGTTTTTTGTATCGTCGGGATTCTGAGCGTCGCGATGGGGCTGGTGTATTTCTTTTTGCGCGACACCGTGGTCGCGTCCGACGAGGGGCGCTCGACAACGCACAAAGCCAGAGCCGGGTTGAACGACTATCTTTCGTGTATCCGGAACCGCAACGTGATGCTCGTCTCTTTGATTCAAATGGCGGGCGCGGCGGGCCGCGGCACCGGCATCAGCGTCGCTTTTCTGACCGCGTTTTTCATGCATCAGTTGCACGTCAGCGTGACCATCGCTGCGGCGCTTCTCATGGTTTACCAGTTGAGCGGTCTCATCGGCCCGCTCGCCATCGGCTGGCTTTCGGACCGCTTCAACCGCAAGCTCACCGTCCAGCTCACGCTCTTGATCTCGACCTTGTCGACCCTGTCGCTTTTGCTCCACGAGCAGCTCACGCCGTGGCTGCTTCTGAATCTTGTCGTTTACGGCAGCGTGATTCAGTCGCGCGGTCCCCTGACCCAGAGCATGGTGACCGAAGCGGTTCCGTTCGAAAAGCTCGACGCCGCGTTCAGCATCTATTTTTTCATCGGTTTTATCTCGGGGCCGCTTTGGACCTTCGTCATGGGGTGGCTCATCGACGCCTACGGCTTTGCCGCCGCCTTCAAGGTCATCAGCCTCAGCTATCTGGCGGGGATGCTGATCCTGTGCTTCGCCCGGGTGGCGCCGCGCAGAACGATCTAGCGGCGGCTCGAGGTTCAGGCGGGTTTTTTCTGGCGCTTTTTGTAGAGGCGAACGGCGAGATCCGAGAGAAAGCGCGTCGTGCGCTCTTCCAGTTGCGGATGGCCCAGCTTGTTTTGAAACAGGATGATCACGTTCTGGTCGCGCTTGCACAGCTCGAGAAGCTGCCCGCCGTTCATGTCGATATAGGCGCCGGCGGCGCGCAGCAGACTGGAGAGCCGCCGAAAGTCGGGCAGCCGGTCGGGCTGCTTGCGCTGCGCTCGACCGCGGTGCTCGAGCTCGGCGATCTCCTCGGCGGTGAAATTTTTCTGGCCAAACGGCCGCTGCCGCCGAAACAGGGCGCGTAGCCCGCTTATCTTTTCGCTTTCTCCCTGAACGACGAAGCGGCTGCCGTCGCGCTTTAGGCTAAAGGCGACCACGCGCGCAGCTTCAAGGGCTTGGCCGATCGCGCGCAAGGTCTGATCGTGGCTGTTTCCCGGACGCATGGGCTCGTTGTGGACCGGTACTAAATAGATCGAAGCCTGCGGGCTGTCAACGGCGGCCTGGAAGGCCCACTTTGGCTTGACTTGAGAGCGCGCGGCGCCTATAAAGGGTGAGGCCTTTTAATCCAATCCGGCGAGGTTGGAAAAGGTTGGCGATGAGCGGCGAATTCAAACTCTGCATTTTCGACTGCGAGCCCCCACGGCGAGTACCGCTGGGGGCTTTTTTTTAACTCAATGGAAAAGCAGGTGCTGTTAAATGACGAGGCGATCGAGCGCGTGATCCACCGGCTCGCCCACGAGATCATCGAAAAGGTGACCCCGGTGGAGGATCTGGCGCTGCTTGGGATTCGCTCGCGCGGGAGCCATCTGGCGCGGCGGCTCGCGAAAAGAATCGAAGGCCTAACGGGGGTCATGCCCCGCCTGGCGGAGATCGACGTCACGCCGTACCGCGACGATCGCGAGAAAAGAGGCGCTCCCGACGCCGGCCACCTCGCGATCACCGTCGATGACAAGAGCGTCGTGCTGGTGGACGACGTCATCAACACGGGGCGAACGGCGCGCGCGGCGCTCGAGCTGGTCACGCGCCTGGCCAAGCCGCGCAGGGTGCTGGTCGCGGTTCTCGTCGACCGCGGCAGCCGCGAGCTCCCGATCCGCGCGGATATCGTCGGGAAAAACTTTTTGGTCGGGGAGGGCGAGCGAATCAACGTTCTGCTGAAAGAGTGCGACGGCGTCGACCGGGTGACCGTAGGCGCCAGGCGGCGGGAGATCTCGGTCTGGTGAGGGAATCTTCGGTGTCCAAGCGCGACTTTATAACCGTCGCCGATCTCACGAACGAGGAAATCGAGGAGATCTTCGCGCTCGCCGATTCGCTGCAGCCGGCCGACGGCACGCGGCAGAGTTTTGACGCGCTCCGCGGCCGGATCATGGCGACCCTCTTTTACGAGCCGAGCACTCGGACCCGGCTCTCGTTCGAGTCGGCGATGCAGCGGCTCGGGGGCACCGTCATCAGCTGCCCGGACATGAAATCGTCCTCGGCCGCCAAGGGCGAAACGCTGGCCGATACCGCGCGCGTCGTCTCCAGCTACGCCGACGTTCTCGTCGTGCGCCACTACTGGGACGGAGCGGCGCAGTCCGTCGCCGAGTTCGCGACCGTGCCGGTCATCAATGCCGGCGACGGCGGCCACGAGCATCCGACGCAGACGCTGTGCGATCTCTACACGCTGAAAAAAGAGCGGGGGAGCCTGCGCGGCCTCACGGTTGCGATCTGCGGCGATCTCAAGCACGGCCGCACCGTCCATTCGCTCGTGTACGCGCTCGCGCGTTTTGGCGCCCACGTGATCACGCTCGCGGCGCGCGGGATGGAGCTGCCGCAGTCGGTGCTCGAGAGACTCGAGGCCGAGTTCCACTACGGGCTTGCGCCGCTCGGCAGCGGCGATTGGCAACGCGCCGTCCAGGCGACCGACGCGGTCTACCTGACGCCCAGCGAGCCGCACCAGCTCGCGCTTTTTACCCAGGTCGATCCCGAGGTCGAAAGGCGCTTGGAAAGGCTTGCCGGCCAGATCCGGTTCGACGCCTTCTACATGACGCGCAAGCAGCGCGAGCGCCTTGCCGAAGCCGGCGGCGCAGGCGCCGCCGAGTATCCGCGGCTCGGGGAGGAGTTTCTGCGCGCGAAAAGATTCAAGGATACTCTGGTGCTGCATCCGTTGCCGCGGGTCGACGAGCTGGCGCCGGAAGTCGATCGCGACCGCCGCGGCGTCTATTTCAAGCAGGCGGCGTACGGCGTCCCGGTGCGAATGGCGCTGCTTCAGTATCTGCTCACGGAGCGCGGCCGGAGCCGGGCGCGGCCGCGCCGCAAGGTGTCGGCGTACCGGCTGCCCGTCAATTTCCCCGCTCTGTGCGCGAACGGGAACTGCGTGTCGCGCAACGAACCGGTATCGACGGATTCGCGGTTCGTCGTGTTTTTCTCCGCGCCGAGCGGCCGGCTCGTGCTCCAGTGCTGCTACTGCGAGACGCAGGTGAAGGCCGAGGTCGTTGGCCACACGCGCTCGCGCCGCTATTGCCATTACGACGCCGCGCTCGCGGAAACTTTGCGGGAGTGGCTCGAAGCCGGCGAGCTGGCCGTGTTTGACTCGATCAAGCAGGCGGAGGAGTTGGGCTACGAGCCGTACAAGGTGGGGCCGCAGCGAACGCTGATGGACGAGGAAGAGCTGCGCGCGGCCCAAAGTACGATGGCCAGGCAGATCGCCGAGGATTTACCCGCCGCGGCGCGGCCGCTGATGCTCGGGATTCGGACCAAAGGGGCGCTGCTCGCGCGCCGGCTCGCCGCCGAGCTCGCGGCAGCGGGGAGGGAGGATATCGAGCTCGGTGAAATCGAGCTCTACGGCCACCGCGAAGGCCTGTGGACGGTCGCCGGCGCCGCCGAAGAGCGCTCGATTCCGAACGTGCGCGAGCGCGACGTGATCCTGGTCGATGACGTGATTCATACCGGCAGAACCGCAAAGAGCGCGCTCAGCATGATCTTCAAATTCGGCCGGCCTAGATCGGTGCGCCTGGCGGTTTTGATCGATCGCGGCCACAGGGAAATTCCCGTGCGACCCAACTACGTCGGCAAACACATTCCCAGCTCGGAGCGCGAGCGCGTGCGCGTCAAGCTGCGCGAGGTCGAGCAGGACGAAAGGGACAAAGTCGTGATCTATTCGATGGTGGCGCCGTCGTCTGCGGAGCAGCCGGGCGCATGAAAGCGATCTTGGCGTTGGCCGACGGGGCCGTCTATGTCGGGCGCTCTTTCGGGGCCGAAGGCGAGGCCGCGGGGGAAGTCGTCTTTAACA
Organism: Candidatus Acidiferrales bacterium; assembly: GCA_035559995.1. GTDB lineage: Bacteria > Desulfobacterota > Binatia > UBA9968 > UBA9968 > DATMAM01. The sequence goes on along the minus strand of DATMAM010000030.1, from coordinate 177,370 downwards.
CGAGCATGACGGGATACCAGGAGATTCTGACCGACCCGTCGTACGAAGGCCAGCTGGTGGCGATGACTTACCCGGAAATCGGCAACGTCGGCGTCAATCCGGAAGACAGCGAATCGCGCCGGCCGTTCGTCAGAGGCTTTATCGTCAAGGAGTACAATCCGCTTCCAAGCAACTGGCGCTCGACCCGGGCGCTGCACGAATACATGAAGGAGCACGGGATCGTCGGCATCGAAGGCGTCGACACGCGCTCGCTGGTGCGCCACCTGCGCGAGGTCGGCGCGCAGCAAGGGGTGATCGCCACGCGCGCCGAAGATCCCGAGGAGCTGATCGCCAAGGCGCGGCGCGCTCCAGGTCTTGTGGGCGTCGATCTCGTAGAGCGGGTCAGCTGCCGCGAGGCCTACGACTGGGACGAGGGCTTCTGGGAGCTGGGGCGCGGTTACAAGAGGCGGCCGGCGCAAACTGAGACCAAAAGGAGGACGCGCGGGGGCGATTTCTACAAGCCGCGCTATTTTGTCGTCGCCTACGATTACGGCATCAAGTTCAACATCCTGCGCGGGCTTGCGGAATCGGGCTGCCGCGTGAAAGTCGTCCCGGCGGCGACACCGGCGCAGGACGTGCTCGCCCTCGATCCCGACGGGATTTTTCTCTCCAACGGCCCCGGCGACCCCGACGCCGTGCCGTACGCGCGCGAGAACGTCCGGCGGCTGATCGGCAAAAAGCCGATCTTCGGCATCTGCCTCGGGCACCAGATCTTGGGCCTCGCTTTGGGCGGCCGGACCTACAAGCTCAAATTCGGGCATCACGGCGGCAATCATCCGGTCATGGATCTCAAGACGCGCAGGGTCGAGATCACGACGCAAAATCACGGCTTTGCCGTCGATCCCGAATCGCTCAAAGGCGCCGCCGAGATCACGCATCTCAATCTCAACGACAACACCGTCGAGGGGCTCGCGCACCGCGCGTACCCGATCTTTTCGGTGCAATACCATCCGGAGGCTTCTCCCGGGCCGCACGATTCGAGCTATCTCTTTCGGCGCTTTATCGAGATGATCGAAGAGCACGGCCACTGACTTCGATGCCGAAACGAACCGACATCAAATCGATTTTGCTGATCGGCTCGGGGCCGATCGTGATCGGCCAGGCCTGCGAATTCGACTACTCCGGAACCCAGGCGCTCAAGTCGCTGAAAGAAGAGGGCTACCGGGTGATTCTCGTCAACTCGAATCCCGCGACGATCATGACGGATCCCGATTTCGCCGACCGCACCTACATCGAGCCGATTACCGCGGACATCGTCGAAAAGGTCATCGCGCGCGAGCGGCCGGACGCGTTGTTACCGACGCTCGGCGGCCAGACGGCGCTCAACATCGCGCTCGATCTGGCGGATCAAGGCGTCCTCGAGCGCTACGGGGTCGAGATGATCGGGGCCAAAGCGGACGCGATCAAGAAAGCCGAAGACCGCGATCTTTTCAAAGAGGCGATGCAGCGCGCCGGCCTCGATCTGCCGCGCAGCGGCTACGCGCGCAGCCTGCGCGAGGCGCTGGCGGTGCAGAAGAAGCTCAAATTTCCCGTGATCATCCGCCCGTCGCGGACGCTCGGCGGAAGCGGCGGCAACATCGCCTACGGCCCGGAGGATTTCAAAGAGGTGGTGCAGGCGGGACTGAACATCTCGCCGGTGCACGAGGTTCTGGTCGAGGAGTCGGTGCTGGGATGGAAGGAGTTTGAGCTCGAGGTCATGCGCGACCGCCATGACAATGTCGTCATCGTCTGCCCGATCGAAAACTTCGATCCGATGGGGGTGCACACCGGCGACTCGATCACCGTCGCGCCCGCGCAGACGCTCACGGACAAGGAGTACCAGATCATGCGCGACGCCGCGGTCCGGGTCATGCGCGAGATCGGCGTCGATACCGGCGGCTCGAATATCCAGTTCGCGATCAACCCCGCGGACGGCCGGCTCGTCGTCATCGAGATGAACCCGCGCGTGTCGCGCAGCTCGGCGCTCGCCAGCAAGGCGACCGGATTCCCCATCGCGAAGATCGCGGCCAAGCTGGCCGTGGGGTACACGCTGGACGAGATTCGCAACGACATCACGCGCGAGACGCCCGCCTGCTTCGAGCCCACGATCGACTACGTCGTGGTGAAGATCCCGCGCTTTACGTTCGAGAAGTTTCCCAAGGCCAAGGACGTGCTCACGCCGCAGATGAAGTCCGTCGGCGAGGCCATGGCGATCGGCCGCACCTTTAAAGAGGCCTTGCACAAGGCGATGCGCTCGCTCGAGATCGGCTCGTTCGGATTCGAGTCGAAGATCGAGGACGCGGGCGCGGGCGCGATCGCGAAGGTAAGAGAAAAGCTCAGGGTGCCCAACGCCGAGCGCCTGTGGTACCTGGGGGACGCGTTTCGGCTGGGGATGCCGGTCGAAGAGGTCTACGAGCTGAGCCGGATCGATCGGTGGTTCCTGCGCCAGATCGAGCACCTCATCCGCGCCGAAGAGGAACTGAAAGAGCGCGCCGGCGAAAGCCTCGAGACGGAAAGTTTGCTCCGGCTGAAGCAGATGGGATTTTCCGATCATCGCCTGGCGCGGCTGCTCGACCGGACCGAGGCGGACCTGCGCGCGCTCAGAATCCAGCGCGGTGTGCGCGCGGTGTTTCGGGCCGTCGACACCTGTGGCGCGGAGTTCGCCGCATATACGCCGTATCTCTATTCGACCTACGAGGGCGAGGATGAGTCCAACGCGAGCACGCGAAAAAAAATCCTGATTCTGGGCGGCGGGCCCAACCGCATCGGCCAGGGGATCGAGTTCGATTACTGCTGCGTCCATGCCGCGTTCGCGCTGCGCGAGGCGGGCTATGAGACGATCATGGTGAACTGCAACCCGGAAACCGTGAGCACGGACTATGACACTTCGGATAAGCTCTACTTCGAGCCGCTCACCCTGGAGGACGTTCTCAACATCACCGATCGCGAGCGCCCCGACGGCGTCATCGTCCAGTTCGGCGGCCAGACGCCGCTCAAGCTCGCGCTCGCCCTGGAGCGCGCCGGCGTGAAGATCGTCGGCACCTCCCCGAAGAGCATCGATTTGGCCGAGGACCGGGAGAAATTCAAGGAGCTGCTCGACCGTCTCGGCCTCAAGCAGCCGCCGAGCGGGATTGCCCGCTCGTACGGCCAGGCGCTGGAGATCGCGGCACGGCTCGGCTACCCGGTTCTGGTCCGGCCTTCCTATGTGCTGGGCGGCCGCGCGATGGAGATCGTCTACGACAGCGGCGCTCTCGAGCATTACATCACGCATGCGGTCGCCGCGGCGCCGGAGCACCCGGTCTTGATCGACAAATTTCTCGACGACGCGATCGAAATCGACGTCGATGCGGTCGCCGACGGCGAACGGGTCGTCATCGGCGGCATCATGGAGCACATCGAGCGCGCCGGCGTTCACTCGGGAGACAGCGCCTGCGCGCTGCCGCCCAAGTCCCTGTCGGCCGCGATTCAAGACGAGATCCGCGCCGCCACCGTCGCCCTGGCGCAGGCCCTGGAGGTGCGCGGCCTCGTGAACGTGCAGTTTGCGGTGCAGGAGCGCGCGGTTTACGTCCTGGAGGTCAATCCGCGCGCCTCGCGGACGGTGCCGTTCGTGAGCAAAGCGATTGGCGTGCCGCTGGCAAAGCTCGCGGCGCAGGTGATGGTGGGGAAAAAACTTTCCGACCTGGGTCTGGCCGCCGAGATCGTGCCGCGGCACGTTTCGGTCAAGGAGGCGGTCTTTCCCTTCAACAAGTTCCCGGGAGTGGATACGCTGCTGGGACCGGAGATGAAATCGACCGGCGAGGTCATGGGCCTGGACGCTTCTTTCGGCATGGCTTACGCGAAGGCTCAGCTCGCGGGCGGCATGCGCCTGCCGCTTGCGGGAAAAGTGTTTATCAGCGTCCGCGACGAGGACAAGGAAAGGACCGCCCCGATCGCCCGGCGGCTGCGCAACCTGGGTTTCGACGTTGTCGCCACGCGCGGGACCGCGGCCTACCTGCAAGCGCGCGGCGTGCGCGCCGAGACGGTCAACAAGGTGCAAGAGGGCAGCCCGCACGTGGCCGACGCGATCCAGGCGGGCGAGATCGCGATGGTCATCAACACGCCGACCGACTCGTATTCGCAGGCGGACTCGTACTATATCCGCCGCGCCGCGCTGGACTATCAGGTGCCGTATTTTACGACGATCGCGGGCGCGGATGCGGCCGTCGAAGGAATCGAGCTGTTGAAGTCGAGCGACTTCACCGTGCGCGCGCTTCAGGAATACCACAAGACTCACGCCAAGCTCTAGCAGCGATGAACGCGGATCCGTCCGGTCGCAAGGAAGACCCGCGCGCGGATCTCTACGAGCGGAGCGCGGCGCGGCCGCAAGATTGCCTCAGCGCGCTGCGCACGCCGCTCAGGTTTCTTGGCGGCATCGGCCCCAAGCGCGCTTTGCAGCTGGAAAAGCTGGGCCTGAACACCGTCGAGGATCTCCTCTACCATCTGCCGTTTCGCTACGAGGACCGCCGCCTCATCGGCGAGACCAGAAGCGCGCAGCCCGGCCGCGAACAGACATTCGCCGGCCGCCTCGTGCGGCTGGAAAAAAAATACGTCCCCGGCCGCCGCGGCTACCTCCTGGTCGGGATCCTCGCCGATGCGACCGGCGCGCTCGAGCTGGTGTGGTACCGGCCGACGCCGTTCATCCAGCGCGAGCTCAGGCTCGGTAGCGCGCTCTTGGTTCACGGCAAGGTCGAGCGCGGGGTCCGCTGGCACAAAATCATTCATCCCGAGTTCGAACGCCTCGATGTCGGCGAGCAAGGCGCGCGGGCGCGCATCCTGCCGGTTTACTGGCGCACGGAGGGGCTACCGCTCGGCAGTCTAAGAAGATGGATTGGCCAGGCGCTCGGCGCGTACGGGCGGTACTTACCCAGCTTCATTCCCGACGCGATCGCCGCGCGCCAGCAGCTCATGGACCTCCGCCGCGCGCTCGCCGCGGTGCATCTTCCCGATCCTTCGGCCGATCTCCCCGCCCTCAACCGGCTTTCCTCGGCGGCGCACCGCTCGGTCATCTTTGATGAGTTTTTCTATCTGCAGCTCGGGCTCGGGCTCAAGAAAAGAACGCGCGCGGCGGCGAGCGGCATCGCCTTTAAAGAGCGGCGCGAGCTTACGGCGCGCATGCGCGCGCTGTTGCCTTTTGAGTTGACGCGGGCGCAGGAGAGGGTCTTGAGCGAAATCTACTCGGGGATGGAGGCCGCCTACCCGATGCAGCGGCTCATCCAGGGCGACGTCGGCTCGGGGAAGACGATTCTCGCCTGGTTGGCGACGTTGCGCGCAATCGAAAACGGCTTTCAGGCCGTGTGGCTCGCGCCGACCGAGATTCTCGCCGAGCAGCACTTCGCGAATCTGAGGACCTACGCCGAGCGGCTGGGGGTCTCCTCGGCGCTGCTCACGGGATCGCTCGCGCGCGCCGAGAAGCGTCGGGCGCTCGAGCGGATCGCGCTTGGCGAGACGCAATTTATCGTGGGAACGCACGCGGTCATCCAGGAAGGGGTGCGCGTGCCGCGCATGGGCCTCGGCGTCATCGACGAGCAGCACCGCTTCGGCGTCGCGCAGCGCGCGGCGCTTCGCACCCTCACGCATTGGGCGGCGGGCGCCACTCCCGAGCGCCCGCAGCCCGACATCTTGCTGATGAGCGCGACGCCGATTCCGCGAAGCCTGGCGCTCGTGCTTTATGGCGATCTCGAGGTTTCCTCGCTCGAGGAGTCGCCGCCGGGAAGACCGCCCGTGCAGACCTGGGTGATCGGCGAAAGCCGGCGCGCCGAGATGTACGGCAAGATGGCCGCGAACTTGCGCCACGGACGCCAGGCCTATGTGGTTTGCCCGCTCATCGAAACGTCGGAGCGGCTCGAGCTGCGCGACGCGACGCGCGTGGCCGAGGAGCTTTCGACGGGGCCGTTGCGCGAGTTTCGCGTCGGCTTGATTCACGGCCGGATGAGCGCGGCGGAGCGCGAGCGGACCATGCGCCGCTTCAAGGCCGGCCGGATGCAGGTGCTCGTGGCCACGACCGTGATCGAGGTGGGGATCGATATTCCGAACGCGACCGTGATGGTGGTCGAGCACGCCGACCGCTTTGGCCTTTCGCAGTTGCACCAGCTCCGCGGCCGGGTCGGCAGGGGAAGCGAGCGCTCGATGTGTATTCTGCTCTGCTCGGCCGGCGCCGGTCCCGAGGGCCTGGCGCGGCTCCGCATCATGCAAAAAGAGCACAACGGGTTTAGGATCGCGCAGGCGGACCTCGCGCTGCGGGGTCCAGGCGAGTTTTTGGGGACGCGGCAGTCGGGGCTTGCCGATTTTCGGCTGGCCAATCTCATGCGCGATTCGGAGCTTCTGCTCAAGGCGCGCAAGGAAGCCATCGATTGGCTCGCCTTCGACCCGCGGCTCGAGAGGCCGGAGTCCAAGGCGCTAAAGATCGTGCTCCAAAGGCGGTGGGGCGAGCGCTTGGAGCTGGGGAATATCGGCTGAAAAAAGATTTTTTTCGGCGCCGCCAACCGACCGAAGGACGCGTTGGCGGCCGCGATTTGCACGCGGTTGCGGGATGGCTTATAAAATAAGGCTCAGCGCCCAAGCGCCTCAACGGATGGTTTGCGCCGGGCTAAGCAGCGCCGGACAATAACGAGTCAGCCAGTGGAATTTCGCCGCATTCAGAGACTTCCGCCGTACGTGTTCAACATCATCAACGAGCTCAAGCTCGAAGCGCGCCGCAGGGGAGAGGATATCGTCGACTTCGGCATGGGCAACCCCGATCAGCCGACCCCCGCGCACATCGTCGAAAAGCTCGTCGAGGCCGCGCAGAAGCCGCACAATCACCGCTATTCGGCCTCCAGGGGTATCTACAAGCTCCGACTTGCGATCGCCGACTGGTACAAGCGGCGCTTCGGGGTCGAGGTGAACCCGGAAACGGAAGCGATCGTGACGATCGGCGCCAAAGAGGGCTTGGGACACCTGGTGTGGGCGATCGTCGATCCCGGCGACGTCGTGCTTTGTCCCAGCCCGACTTATCCCATCCATCAGTATTCGGTCATATTGGCCGGCGGCGACTTGCGCAGCATTCCCATGCGCTCGAGCCACGAATTCCTCGCGCATCTCGAGGACGCGATCAAGCAGACCTGGCCCAGGCCGAAGGTGATCATCGTCAGCTTCCCGCACAATCCGACCACCGAAGTCGTCGAGATCGATTTTTTCGAGCGCGTCGTCCGTTTCGCCCAGGAGCACGAGATCCTGGTGATCCACGACTTCGCCTATGCCGATCTGACCTTCGACGGCTACTCGCCGCCGAGCCTTCTCCAGGTTCGTGGAGCGAAGGAGGTCGGCATCGAGTTCTTTTCGCTGTCGAAGAGCTACAACATGCCGGGCTGGAGGGTCGGCTTTGCCGTCGGGAATTCGCTGATGGTGAACGCTCTCGCGCGCATCAAGAGCTACCTGGACTACGGCATGTTCCAGCCGGTGCAGATCGCCGCGATTCACGCCTTGAACGGGCCGCAGGATGCCGTGGAGACGATCCGCGAGACTTACCGGCGCCGGCGCGACGCGCTCGTGGACGGGCTCCAGCGGGTCGGCTGGAACATCAACAGGCCGAAGGGGACGATGTTCGTTTGGGCTGAGATTCCCGACGGCTGCAAGAAGATGGGATCGGTGGAGTTCGCAAAGTTCCTTCTCAAAGAAGCGAAGGTCGCGGTCTCTCCGGGCATCGGATTCGGCGAGTACGGCGATGACTTCGTGCGCTTTGCGCTGATCGAAAACGAGCACCGCACCCGGCAGGCGGTAAGAACGATTCGCCGCGCCCTCGGCAAGCTCTTGGACTAGAGGCTTGCGCGACATTCTCCAGCAAAACCGGAGCGGAGCAAGAAATTCGCTCAGGGCCAATGACGTGTCATGGTTCGCGCTAGGCTAGGATTGCTCGGCTCCGGCACCGTCGGCGAGGCGATCCAGGATATCGTGTTCGAGCGCTGGGAAGAGGTGAGAGCGCGCGCCGGGGTGGAGCTCAAGATCGTCAAGATCTACACGCCGCATCCCGAGAACAAGAAGTGGTATCGGCGCTACCCCGACCTTTTCACGGCGAGCGCCGACGACGTAACCCGTAACCCCGAGGTCGACATCGTGGTCGAGGTTTTGGGAACGCAGGATCCGTCGGACCTGCCGCGGTACCGCGATTACATCGTGCGCGCGCTCGAGAACGGCAAAGACGTCGTCACCTCCGACAAGGCGGTCCTGGCGCGCTTTGGCGCCGCGATCGCGGACGCGGTGGCGCACAGCCGGCGCGAGCTCAGGTTCGAGGCGTGCGTCGGCGGCGGCATCCCCATTATTCGCGCGCTCGCGGAGGGCTTTGCCGCGGAAGAGCCGGCGGCGATCTTTGGGATCATCAACGGCACGTGCAATTTCATCTTGTCCGGGATGGCGCAGGCAAACCTCTCTTTTGGCGCGGCGCTGGCGGAAGCCCAGCGCCTGGGCTATGCGGAGACGGATCCGAGCGCCGATACCAGCGGGAGCGACGCCGAGGCCAAGCTCGTCATTTTGGCCGCGGTCGGCTTCGGCGCTTATGCCGAGCCGGGGGCGATCTTGCGCAAAGGGATCGAAGAGATCCAGCCGATCGACTTTCTCTACGCCGGGCGAAAAGCGGGGGCGACGATAAAGCATCTCGCTATGGCGCGGCGCGACAACGACCGGATCGAGGCGATGGTGGCGCCGTTCGTCGTGCCGCTCGATCATCTGGCCGCGAGGATCGACGGCGCGACGAACGCGATTTTCTTCGGCGGCAGGAGAAGCGCGGGGCCGGCGGCGACCTTGGCCGACGCGCGCGGCGGCAATTGGAACTATGCGTTCATCGGTCCGGGGAGCGGCGGGGGGCCGACGGCGGTCGCGGTGTTGGGAGACGTCTGTGATCTCGCGCGCGGCCGAAGGCACCCGCTGCCGCAGCCGCTCGCGCGCGGGCGCGCCGCGGGATTGAAGTTTCGACCGCAGGACGAGATCGCCGCGCCGTTTTACCTCAGGTTTGTCGTGCGCGACCGGCCGGGAATCGTAGGCGAAATCTGCCAGGTCCTGGGCGCCGAGCGCATCAATGTCGCGGAGATATGGCAGCTCGCGCATAGCGCCGACGAGATCAGGCAGCTCGCGGAAAGCTACGGCGTCGCCGCCGATCCAGCATGGATGCTGCCGTTTGTGATTACGCTGGAACAGACCACGGTCGGAAAGGTCAAGAGGGCGCTGGGCGCGATCAGCGCGCGCGATTTCAACTTGGCGCCGCCGCTCTGGCTGCCGATCTGGAAGAGCCCATGACGCGCGCCGACGATGGGCGAAAGGGCGCGGGCAAAAAAACATTCGCGATCGCTCACCCATCCGATGGGCTGTTTTTCTCTTTGAGATGAAGTACATCATCATCCAGGCGGACGGCATGGCCGATTGGCCGATAGCGGCTCTGGGCGGGAAAACGCCTCTGGAGCAGGCGAAAACGCCGCATATGGATTGGCTGGCGCGCCGCGGCGTGTGTGGCCTCGTGCACACCATTCCGGCGGGCTTCCCGCCGGGAAGCGACATCGGGAACATGACGATCCTCGGCTACGATCCCGCCGCTTACCACACCGGGCGCTCGCCGCTCGAAGCCGCAAGCATCGGGGTGCGCCTGGGGCCGCGGGATATCGCGTTTCGCTGCAATCTGGTGACCCTGCGCGGGAGCGGAAGCGAGGCGATCATGGAAGACTTCACCGCGGGGCATATCACGACCGCGGAAGCGGACGAGATCATCCGCGACCTCAACCGCGCGCTCGCGCGGGACAATGCCGAATTTCACACGGGCGTAAGCTACCGCCATCTCATGGTATGGCGCAACGGCAAGGAGGCGATGCAAACCACGCCGCCGCACGACATCACCGACCAGAAAATCGCCGGCTATCTGCCGCAAGGCGACGGCGCGGACTTTCTCAACTCGCTGATGGCGGAGTCGCAGCGCTTGCTGGCCGCGCACCCCGTCAATCAAAGGCGCGCGCACAGGGGGGAGAAAAGAGCGACGACGATTTGGCTGTGGGGGCAGGGGAGGGCGCCCTCCCTGCCGCCCCTTACGGAGCGTTTCGGCATCCGGGGCGGGGTGATCTCGGCCGTCGATATCATCAACGGCCTGGGCTTCTACGCCGGCCTGGAACGCGTGCGCGTTCCCGGCATCACGGGTTTTCTCGACACGAACTACAAAGGCAAAGGCGAGTACGCCGTCGCCGCCCTCGAGGAGCGCGATTTCATGTTCGTCCACATCGAGGCGACGGACGAGGCCGGGCACATGGGCGACGCTGCCGCCAAGGTCAGAGCGATCGAAGATATCGACGAGAAAGTCATCGGAACCGTGCTCGAGGGAATGCGCGGCCGGCGCGACTGGCGGCTGCTGCTCGTTTCGGACCACGCCACGCCGATCGCGCTCAAAACCCACTGCGCGGATCCCGTGCCGTTTGCGCTCTACGACGCGTCGCGAGCCGAAACGCCGAAGGATCTTTGCTTTAGCGAGCGCGCCGCCGGGCAAACCGGCGTGGTCGTGCGCGACGGCACGCGGCTCATCGAGGCCCTGATGCGCGGCGATGAGCCCTGGAAGTAGCGCGCGCGGGCCGCGGTGTTCGGATGGCGCGCACGAAGCGCAGCGACAAGAAGTGGCTGCTCGTTTTTGCCGCGCTCGGCTTTGTGGCTCTTCTATCGGCGCTCGCTTTCTGGCTGGGGCTCAGGTGGTTCGGCGCGCGGAGCAAAGCGCCGGAAAAGAAACCGACCGGCGCTTCGGGGGAAACAATCTCGCAAGAAGACCGGCGGCAACTCGACCGCATTGTCAAGGAGCGGAGACGCTAAACGAGCTTGCCGCGTTTTGCGGCTGACAAGCCATGGCCTTTCCCAATTGCCCGAGCTGCTCCCGAGATTACGTGCGCCGCGTGCGCCGCCAGGGCGTGATCGAAAAGTTTCTCGGGTTTTTCTACGTCTACCCGTTTCGATGCCAGCTCTGCGGCTACCGCTTCCGGCTGCGCCAGCCCGGCGTGCGCTATACCCGCATGGACGAGGATCGCCGCGAGTACCAGCGGATCCCGGTCCGTTTTGCCGGAAAACTGATCACGGACGAAAAAGATCTCAGCGCGACCCTTCTCGACCTCTCCATGGCGGGCTGCACGGTGGCAGTGGACGCCGCGCTCGCGGTGGGAACCGTTGTCGGCGTCGAGCTTCAGGCCGAAGATCAACCGCCCATCTCGATCGAAGCCGCCGTGGTGCGCTCGGCGCGTCCCGGAATCGTGGGACTCGAGTTCTTGCGTTTTCACGGAAACGAGAGGGACCGCCTGCAATCGCTGGTGCGCACGCTCCTGTTCATGCCCAAGCAATAATTTTGCTTCATCTGGCACGGCCAGGTTTCGATCAGCGCAGCCGGTACTCGGCGCACAGGCTTTCCAAGGAGCTAAAATCGGCCAACGCTCGAAGCGACGCGTAGGTAGGAAAAATCAGCGGCAGCCGTCCTGCCCGGTACGAGCTGAGGGCGTCGTCGGGCGCAAGCCAGAGAATCTCCGTCACCTCTCCCGCGGCGGGCGCGGCGCTTTGGCCTGGCGGCAGGAGCGCCAGGAAAAAGCGCGTGTCAAAACGCGCCGCAAACTCCGCCGGCGTCTGCCAGTGGGAAAAATAGGCGATCCCGCCGAGAGCGCAGCGCAGCCGCTCGGCCTGGAGGAAGTCCGCGAACGTCGTCGCGCGGCTGACAAGCCGCCGGCGGCATGCGGCGACGGCGCGCGCGCGCTCGGGGTCGCCGAGATCCACGGGCTTTCCGTTCTCGTCAACGCAGAACAAAATCCCGACCTCCTCGAAAGTTTCCCGGACCGCGGCGATCCAGTGACCCAGCGCAAGTTGCGCCGGCAGGCCTGCGCCCAGCAAGCGCTGCGCTTCGGGCGGCGAAAGGCCGACGGAGCGCTCGAGGAGGCGGGCGGAGCCGTCCTCGCGTTGGACATTGCCGCCGGGGAAGACGTAAAACCCGCCGAGAAAGCTCATGCCTTGCGCTCGGCGATTCAGGAGGACTTCGAAGCCGCCGCCGGCGGCCGGACGCACGATGATCATCGTGGCCGCGGGCTTGGGGGCAACGGCCGCCTTCATGGCAAAGGAATGAGAAGGCCCTTTTCGTAAGGCCTCTGGCACGGCGGACCGGGCGCGTAGTAGGTCAGGAATAGGCGGCGCGCGCGATCGTAGAACAGCAGACTCGAGGAAACCGTCCCGTACGCGGGCAGGTGCACGCAGATCGCGTCCTTCGGCCCGTTGTCGCGAGCGCCGGTGTGGTCGCTCAGAGCCGCGCGCAGCTCCTCGACGGCGGGAGCGTCCGAGGCCTGGGGCCGGGCGCGCTCAAAGAGGCGCCGCGCCCATTTCAATTTCTCGCTCGTCGTCTCGCGCAACGGCGCGTTGCCGAACACGTGAACGCCCGCGGCGAGCGGAAAGCAGAAGATTCGCCCGCCCTCGTTGTAGGCGGCGAAGGCCGCGCGCGGGTCGCCAAAGACGAGATTGAACGGCCGGTAAGAAAACGCCTCGTGATCGCCGAGCGCCTGACGGGCGTGCGCGGCGTCTTTTGCCGCGAGAAGATCGAGACACAACAGGCCGCGCGAGCGCAACGGAGCGCTCTCTAACGGCTCTGCCCTTCGGTTGAGAACGCCGACGAAAAGCCCGTGCTCGTTCACTCCCAGCCACGTCCCGCCCGCGCGCAAATCTTTGCCGCCGTAAACGAGCGGCTTGTCGCGCAAGATTTGTGGCGCCGCGGAGGGCCGATCGTGATGTTCGTCGCGGTTGGCGGCGACGACGATCGGATAGCGGGAAAACGCCTGAAAATAGAGCGCCAGAAGGCACATGGCTTTTGTTTACAGAAAGATCGCTCCCGTGGCAACGGCGAGGCGGCCGCTGTTCGGCGCGTGCGCGCGTTGTTTCGATGGGGCCTTTGTGCTAGTTTGCCTTTTTTTGAGAGGGGCGCATGTTTGCATCGGTCGATGATGTGGTGGCGCGGCTGGCTGAGCAAAATTATCTCTGCTCGCGCGGCGCCGCCACGGTCGTATTTCTCGCTGCCACGCTGCAAAAACCCTTGCTCGTCGAGGGGCCGGCCGGCGTCGGCAAGACGGAGCTGGCGAAGGTGATCGCGCGCAGCCTGGGCGTGGAGCTGATCCGGCTTCAGTGCTACGAGGGGCTGGACGAAGCGAAAGCGCTGTACGAGTGGGAGTACACGAAGCAGCTTCTCTACACGCAGATCTTGAAGGAAAAAATCGGCGCGCTGCTCGCGGACACGACGAGCCTTCGCGAGGCCGTCGAGCGGATCGCGCGCGAAGATAACGTCTTTTTTTCGGAAACGTTTCTCCTGGCGCGCCCGCTGTTGAGAGCCATTCGCGCGCAGGCGCCGACGGTTCTGTTGATCGACGAGGTGGACAAGTCCGATACGGAATTCGAGGCGTTTTTGCTCGAGGTCTTGAGCGATTTTCAGATCAGCGTTCCCGAGATCGGCACCTTGAAGGCCGAGCATATCCCTTTGGCCATCCTGACGAGCAACAGCAGCCGGGAAATCTCCGACGCGTTAAAAAGGCGCTGTTTGCACCTTTACCTCAATTTTCCGGATGTCGAGACCGAGATCGGCATCGTGAAACTCAAAGTTCCGGACGCGGACCTCAAGCTGGTCGGCGAGGCCGTGCAGCTCGTGAAACGCCTGCGGAGCCTGGATCTTAAAAAGACGCCGAGCATCAGCGAGACCCTGGACTGGGTGCGGGCGCTGGCCGCGCTCAACGTGCGCGAGTTAACCGCGCCGGAGGTCGAGGAGACCCTGTCGGCGCTCGTCAAGACAGAAAAGGATCTGGAAAAGGCGCGCGAAGAGCTCAAGCGGTTTATCGCTCTTCTGAGCGCGAGCCCTCAGCCCGGCCGCTCTAGCCGCGACCGAGACCTCCTGCACTGAAGCCGGCCTTGAAACCGGCTTGCCTGATCGCGAAGATGGTCGAGAAGATCGTCGAGTTCTCACGGCTGTTGCGCGCGCGCGGCGTGCGCGTTTCGCTCGCGGAGACGACCGACGCGGTGCGCGCGCTGCGGTCGCTGTGCGCGGAAGATCTGCCGCAGTTTCGCAGCGCGCTTCGGTGCGCGCTCGTCAAGCGGCCGTCGGACTTCGCGGTTTTCGAGGAGCTCTTCGACGGGTTTTTCTTGGGCCTGGGCAACTATCTGGCCGTCGTCGGCGAGCCGGCCGCGCCGGCCGTGGTCCTGGATCAAGGCGCGCTCGGCGAGATCATCGAGAGAATCGCGCCGCTTCTTTCCGCTGGCGACGACGAAATTTCGCTCCTGGCGCGCGCGCTTTTGGCGGGAGAATGGGAGCGGGTCGACGACCTCGTCGCGCGGGCGCTCCGGGAAGAAGGGCCCAACCGCCCCGGGACGCCGGCGCCGGGAGGGCATTCGCAGAGGATCGTGGCGCGCCTGGGCGTGACGCGGCTGATCGGCGAGTTCGAGGCGCTGCGCGCGCGCGCCGCCAAGAAAGGGCTGGAGGCGCGCCTGGCGGAGCGGCTCGCCGACTATCTCAATCAGCAGCTGAGGCATCTCATCCGGCGCATTCACGGCGCGGTTCGAAGCCGCTGGCCGGAGGAAGCGGCGGGAAGTCCGGCCGCCGGCGCCGAGCGCTTGCAGGAGAAAAGCTTCGCCTACTACACGCAAGAGGATATCCGGAAAATGAGAGAAGTGGTCGCGCAGCTCGCGCTCCGTTTCAAGAGCGTTCTCTCGTTGCGGCAGCGGCGCCGGGCGCGCGGGCGGCTGGACGTGAAAAAGACCTTGCGCCAGAACCAACAGTACGGCGGCGTTCCGTTCCGCGTGCACTTGCGGCGGAGAAAAAAAGAGAAGCCCCAGGTGATGGTGCTGTGCGATATCTCGGACTCGGTCGCGAACGCGGCCCGGTTCATGCTCCAGTTTGTCTATTCCGTTCAGGAGCTCTACGCCAAGGTGCGCAGCTTCGTGTTCGTCAGCGATCTCGGCGAGGTGACGCAGCTCTTTTCCGATCATCCGATCGATCGCGCCGTCGAGGCGGCCCTCAAGGGCGACGTGATCGACGTCTTCTCGCATTCCAACTTCGGCCGGAGCTTCAAGATCTTTCACGACCATCACCTGCATGCCGTGAACCGCAAAACCACGGTCGTCATCTTGGGTGACGGCCGCAACAATTACCATCCGCCGAACGACTGGGTGCTGGGCGAGATCCGGCAGCGGGCGAAGCGGCTCCTGTGGCTGAACCCCGAAAGCCGGGTGACGTGGGGCGTGGGCGACAGCGAAATGCCGCGCTACATGCCTCACTGCCACCAGGTGGAAGAATGCCGCAATATCGAGCAGCTTGCGCGCATCGTCGGGCGGCTGGCGCCATGAAGCTCTTCATCCAGACCTACGGTTGCCAGATCAACGAATACGACTCCGAGCGCATTGTCGAGACGGCCGCGGCCCTCGGCTACGAGCGGACGGACAAAGTCGAGGACGCCGACCTGATCGTTTTGAACACCTGCAGCGTCCGCGACAAGGCCGAGCAGAAAGTTTACAGCGCGCTCGGGCGCCTGCGCGAACTCAAGGAGCGAAAGCGCGCTCTGATCATCGGCGTCGGCGGCTGCGTCGCGCAGCAGGAAAAAGAGCGCCTTCTCGAGCGCGCGCCGCACGTCGACTTCGTCTTCGGCACCCACAATATCCGCAAGCTCCCGGAGTTGCTTGCCGCGGTTCAGCGGTCCGGCGCCCGGCACGCGGCCACGGACTTTTATCGCGATCCCAGTTACATGGAAAGCCTCGCGGGAAGAACGCTGGTCGAGGGGCCCAAGGCGTATGTCGCCATCATGCAGGGCTGCAACAAGGTTTGCAGTTTCTGCGTGGTGCCGCACGTGCGCGGGCGCGAGCTCAGCCGGCCGAGCGCCGCGATCGTGAGCGAGGTCGAAGCGCTTGTCCGCCGCGGCGTGAAGGAGGTCATGCTGCTCGGGCAAAATGTCAACTCTTACGGTCTCACGAGCCCGGGAGAAATCACGTTTCCCGAGCTGCTCGAGCGGATCAATCGCGTCGCGGGGCTCGCGCGCATCCGTTTCACGACCTCGCACCCGCAGGATCTGTCGCCGGGATTGATCGAGGCGTTCGCCACCCTGGACAAGCTCTGCGAGCACCTTCATTTGCCGGTGCAGTCCGGCTCCGACACGGTGTTGCAGCGCATGCGCCGCGGCTACCGGCTGGCGGAGTATCGGGCTCGCGTCGAGCGGCTCCGCGACCGCTGTCCCGGCATCGCGCTCACCTCCGACATCATTGTCGGATTTCCCGGCGAAACCGAACGTGAATTTGACCAGACGCTAGAAATGCTCTATCAAGTGGAGTATGATGACGTTTACGCGTTTGCTTACTCGGCGCGGCCGCAAACGGTAGCGGCCAAACTCTACGCCGACGACGTTCCCGAACAGGTCAAGCGCGAGCGTCTGCAGCAGGTGCTGGCGGTGCAGAACGAGATCTCGCTGAGAAAAAACAGGGCAGCGATCGGCTCGGTCGAAGAATTGCTGATCGAAGGCGCGGCCAAGTTGAAGAAGGATCAGGTGATGGGACGCACGCGAAAAAACAAGGTCGTCAACCTCGTCGGCGCGCAACCGCCGGTCGGATCGATCGCGCGCGTGCGGATCGTCGGAGCGACGGCCAATTCGCTCGCGGGCGAGTGGCTGGACAGTGATCGCGACTCTCTGTATGCTTAGCGAAGGGGGTTGATATGATTAAACGTGACAACGCGATTCAAATGACGGTGGGCGGGCTCACGCTGGATCCGGTGACTAAGACGCCGATCGTCATCCTCAAGGACGGCGAGAACAAGCTGAATCTGCCGATCTGGATCGGGCTGCTCGAGGCGACGGCGATGGCGACCGAACTTGAGGGCATCAAGATGGCGCGCCCCATGACTCACGATCTCCTCAAGAGCGTCCTCGGCGAGCTGGGCGGCTCGGTCGAAGCGGTCGAGATCACCGAACTGAAGGACAACACGTACTATGCTTTGATCTATCTGAACGCCGCCGGCCGGCAGCTGACGATCGATTCGCGCCCGAGCGACGCGATCGCGCTCGCGCTTCGGACCAAGAGTCCGATCTACGTCGCCAAAGAAGTCCTCGAGGTTTCCAGCATTCTGCAGCAGGGCGAAGAGGTCAAAGAGGGAGAACCGCCAGCCGTCGCCAACGTCTCGAACGTCTCGAAAGAAAAGTGGGCCGAGATTCTAGAAAAGATGTCGCCGGAAGATTTCAAGTACAAAATGTGAACGTGAAAGCACCCGCCCGGCGCCGATCAACCCCGAAAGTCGCCTGCAATCCTCTCGATGCCCCGTGCCTCCACTAGGATCACCCGGAAGGCTCTGCGCGAGCCCGACCGGTTCCTGGTCCTAACCGGGAAGGCCCTCGATTTCGTCCAGAAAAACAAAGCGCTTTGCCTGGCCTTCGCCGCAGCCATCCTGGCTATCGGGATAGCCTCGGCCGGCTGGTCGCTCTATCGCGACCGCCAGGAGCAGCTTGCGGCCGCCGAGTTTACCAAGGCGCTGGCGCTTTACCGAAGCGGCAAATACCGCGAGGCCGCCGCCGGTTTCGAAGCGGCCAACAGCTATCGGGCGTCGCCGGCGAGCCGCTACGCGCTTCTCTATCAGGCCAATAGCCATCTCGAGCTGAACGAGACCGACCGAGCCGTCAAGGCTCTCGAGGCGCTGGTCGAGCGCGAGACAAGGCCGACGCTTTTGCGCCAGCTCGCGCTGCTCACTCTCGGGTATGCGCACGAGACGCGCGCCCAATGGAAAGAGGCCGCGCGCGCCTACGGCGAGGCGGCTCAAATCGAGGGACCCTACAGGGAGAACGCGCTCCTCGCCAAGGCCAGGTGCGCGCTCGAGGCCGGGGATTACAGCGGCGCTTTGGACTCCTACCAGAGTTACCTGAAGGCCTATCCAAATTCGATCCCGAGCGCGGAGGTCGAATTAAAGGTGCAGCGGCTCAAGGCTATGGTTGCGAAGGCTGGAAAGTAGAAAATTTTTTGGAGGCAGAACGTCTGATAAGATATCTTATGTCAACTTTCTATCCTGCAGCTAGTTTCAGGCCGGCTTTCGCTGCCGAACCTCCCCCTTCTTCCCGCCTTTGACCAGAAAAAGGCGGGTTCTGATCTTTTGTTCTCGTCTCACGTAGATCCACCCCTTTTGCGGATCGAGCACCAGCCGGTAAATCCCCGGGGCCTTGAGGGGCGCGGTGCTCATCTCGCTACAGGTCGTGCGGTCCGCGTTCTCGATCCACTCCTTGTGGAGCGTGCAGTTACCCTGCAGCTCGGTTTTCGACTCGGGGTAGGTCTGAAAGTGCGGGCAATAGGCGCAGACGTTCTCCTGTTCCTGCCTTGAAATGCGGTAACCCATAGGCGTTCATCCGCAGCGAGTGTGCTAGAAATAACGCCACAGCCACCATTTTTCAAATCCTAGTTTCGCCCAGTAGAGCCAGCGCGCCGGGCCGAAGGTGCGCGCGTCCGTCGCGCCGTACGGCGGCCAGCCCTGGGGGTAAACGGTGCGGTTCGCGGCGGCGCGTCCAGCGCCGTAAGCGAGCAGTCATATCGTGTGCAGCCGGATCGGAACGGGCTTGCCGCGCTGGCGAATCTTCACGGCGAGATTATGGGCGACGATGTCCGCCTCCTGGTGCGCCACCCCGCCCGCCTTCGAGGCCGGCATATCCGCACAGTCGCCGATCGCGTAGACGTTTTCCCATTTCGTTTCCATCGTGTCGTAGTCGACGCGCACGCCGGTTTCCGCGTCCGCCAGGCCGCACTCTTCCAACACCTTCGGCGGGCGGTGCGGCGGGATCATGAAAAGCAAATCGTAAGACAATTTGTATCCGTAGAGGCCGGTCACGACCTTCTCTTGCGGATCGATCGAGTGGACGACAAACTCGTAATGCTGGCGAATGCCTCGTTTTTTGCTCTCGGCATCCATCCAAACGACAGGCTCGTGCGCTTCCCCCGTGGGCTCCGGGTCGCGGGTGAAATACTCGATCACCACGCGGTCGCGGATGCCCTTGGCGCGAAAATAGCTGTCGAGCATCCACTGGGTCTCGTAAGGAGCCGGCGGGCAGCGGTAAGGGCCGAGCGGGACGCCGACCACGACGCGCCCGCCATGAAACCGTTCCAGCACGCGGCGTACTTTGACAGCCGCTTCCATCTCCCATGCGTGATGCGCTCCCTCCGCAAACCCCGGAATGAGGTCGGGCCGCGTCTCGAGGCCAAGGGAGACGATCAAATAATCGTAGGAAACTTTGGACGAGCGCAGCTGGACTTCCTGGCGGGCGGGATCGATGGCGACCACCTCGTCTTGGATGAAGCGGACATTTCGTTTGGCGAGATTTTCCAGGCTGCGCGCGATGTCTTCGGGCTTGCGCTGGCCGACCATGAGAAACAAAAAGGCCGGCATGAACACGTGATAGGAGCGGCGGTCGACAAGAACGACGTCGTGCTCGCTTCCGAGAGCGCGGCCGAGTTTCGTCGCCGCCACGACGCCGCCGCAGCCGCCGCCGAGAATGACGATTCGCTTACGACCGCTCAGAGCCATCGGTGGCGGATTTTTGGTAGCGCTGCCGCGATCGGAGCGCCAGGCCGCGAAGATTTCTCAGCCGCTGCTCGCGCCACAGCGCCTGCTCGGACCGGCCGGTCGGCGTAAGCTCGCGTTCGAAGCCTGAAGTCTTTGCCAGAATTAGCAGGATCGCTCGGTCGGAAAGCTCCTTGATCTCCTCGAGCAGCCGTTCGCGCAAAGGGCGGACCAACGCGATCACGAGCGCGAGCGCCAATAAGAGAAAAAAAAGTTTCACCGTAAACGACCTGTGCTCAGAACCGCCTCCACAACTCCTCGCCGGCGCGAACTAGCGTAGGAACGTGTCCTCCTGAGCCAGGGTCAGAGCGGCGTCTGTCAGGGAGGCCGGCGTGGGTCCGGTCTCGCCCACCAGCCCTACCTGCCGGAGAAATTGCCCGATCTGGGCGTGATCTCGGGGGCTTACCGGAGCGTAGGGCCTTGCGGGCTCGCCGATGTCGACGCCGAAGTGTTTCATCGCCGACTTCATGACCGGAGGCAAGCCGTACGCCGCCCACTTGCCGGGAAAGAGCGCGAAGCAGCGCTGCCAGAAGCGCGCCCGTTCGATGTCACCGGCGCGAAACGCCTTCACAACCTGCGCGCCGATGCGCGTCCCCGGCGGCGGCATCGTCGCCCCCGAGCCTCCCATCATCAAGGTGGCCAAGAGCGGCTGCATCGTCGTGAAATAGTGTCCCTTCCCCGCCAGATCGATCTGCTCGATGAGCCGCGAGATCTTCGTGATGTCGCGCGAGCTTTCCTTGAAATAGCGGACGTTGGTGATCTCGCTGATTTTGACAAACGCGTCGTTGGGCGGGTCGGCGCCCGGGCCGGGGTTGTGGTAGACGACGATGGGAAGCGGGCTCGCGGATGCGACCTGGGTGAAAAACTCCATCAACTCGGCGATCGTCGGCTGCCCGCCCCACGGCCGCAGCGGCATCAGCACCTGCGCCATATCGCCGCCGACCTTCGCGGCGTACTCGGCCATCTCGATGACCTCGCGCGGCGAGGGGCTCGAGCAGCCGAGGAGGACCGGCACTCGCTTGTCGACCATCTCTGTGCCGATGCGCAAGAGCTCCTTGCGCTCTTCGCGCGAAAGCATCGTGTACTCCGCGGCTTCGACCGCCGCAATCGAGATCGCGTCCGAGTCGGCCACGATAAAGTCGATCTCGCGCTTGAGCGCGTCGTAATTGACGCGGTCGTCATCGCCGAACGGCGTCAGGCAAGCGCCGATGATTCCCTTGATCGGTTTTGCGAGCGGCATGTCAGTTTAGAACCTCGGCGACGATGCGCGCGTGCCCGGCGTCGCTCCCCCTGACTCTGAGCGGGAGCGCGAGAATGCGCGTCTTTTTGCCGACGATTTTGCCGAGATTCGTAACGTTCTCGGCGATGAGGACGCCGTTTCCCAGCAAGGTCCGGTGGACCGGAAAGTCGAAACCCTTCGGCCTCAGGGGCGTCGGCAGATCGACGGTGATGCAGTCGATGCCGAAGAGCTTCACGCCGCGCTCGACGATCCACTCGGCTGCGTCCACGGAAAGATACGGGTGCAGATTGTAGTCGCTGCTTTCAAACTTCTCGTCCCAGCCGGTGTGCAGCATCAGGATATCGCCGCGATGCACGGTAACTCCGGACGACTCGAGGTCTTGCGCCGTAACGGCCTCCCCTCCCCTCTTTTGCACCGAAATCACCGCCCCGGGGCCGACAAAAGAATCCAGCGGCAGCTCCTCGATGGTTTTGCCGTCGGGGACGATGTGCACGGGAGCGTCGACGTGCGTGCCGGCGTGGCACGGGAGCGAGATCTCGGTTACGTTTAGTGGATGGCCTTTGTCCAAGCTAAAAAATCTCTGCACATGCACCTCGGGCAGCACCGGAATCTTGGGCATGCCGTCGTAGATCACCCGCGATAGATCGACCATTTCCATCGCACTCATCTCCCTTTCTCGCGCTTAACGCGCCCGGTGCTCTCTCTAAACTCCAGACCGGAACCCGAAACTCGAAACATTACTCCCCGCTCCGCCACTCGGCGTAGAGCGGGTCGCGATCGACAAACGCGCGCTTGATGCCGTCATAGGCCAGCCAGAATTGGTTCAGCGTCTTCTGGACCGCCTGGCGCACCTGTTGCTGCTGGATATCGGTGACGGCGTAGCGCTCGACGGCAAGCGGGCCCACTTTCATGTGTTCCTCGTCGACGCCCATGTGAAGTGTCCAGTAGCGGATCTCCTCGGAATCCCTCTTGAAGCCGTAATGGCGCGTAAGGCCGTTCACGATTCTCGTCATCCGCTCGCTTGCGGTCCCCTCGAGGCAAAAACCCTGACATGCGTAGAGCTCGAGCCAGGAGCGCTGGTACATGAGAATTTCGCGCCAGTCCAGAAACGCTTCGGTTTCAGGCAGCGGCTTGACCGCGTCGAGCTCCTGTCGGGTGTAACCGCAAGCCTGGGCGAAGCGAATGTAAAGACCTTTGTGGCTATCCGTACCCGTGATCTCGCCGGTTCCCTCCTCCACCACATTCTCGATCCACATTTTCTCCAATTCGGGATCATCGGGACAGCGGGCGAGCATGGCGGCAATCGGCTTCGGAAACGGCTTGGGAAAGAAAAGATAGAACTGGCCGACGAATCCCTTGAGAGCGGCGCGATCGAGCCGGCCGTTCTCGATCATGTCGATGACCGGATGGTCCTTCGAGTGCTTGCGCCTGACCATCGCGGCGATTTCCTTGACGAATTCCGGTCCTGAAAGCGGCATAACTCTTTTCCTCGTCGGCGTGCCGAGCGCGCGCCCGGCCTTTCGTCCCTCCCGCGGCAAAGAGCGAGCAAAAAGACGAAATTGGCGTGCCGCCCTCACGGGCAGCAAATACCCAATAGCGCAATCGAGAAACCAAGGCAAAGGGTCGCGGGCGCGCGCGCTTGCGGGAAGCGTTTACGGCAAGAGATCTCGCGCCGCCCCGCGGATCGCCGATCGCTACAGGCCGTAGAACGCGCCGGGATTGGTCTCGATTATTTTCTTTACGGCCGAGGGCGGGATCTCGCCCGCGTCGGCGCGCGCCTGAAGCCGGCGCGTGAAGTTAATCTCCTGAGCGGGATCGGCGTGGCTGTAGTCGGAGCCCAACAATAAGTTGTCCTCCCCCGCGTATTTCAGAAGATACGGCAGATCCTCGTCGACCTGACAGGTGACGTACATGCGATTGCTTCTCATGATATCTTCGGAAAGCTCCAGGAGCTGATCCGCGCCGCGCAGCACGCTCGCCGGGCGCTCGCGGTTCTTGGCTAAGTGCCGGCGCAGGTTGTGATAGACAAACGGTATCCACGACGCAGCCGCCTCAATGAAGCCAAACCTCAAGCGCGGAAATCGCGCCGGCACGCCCTGCGCAATCAACGACTGAAAAGCGTGCACCACCGGGAGCGTGATGCGATAAAAGCCACTCAGCGGGAACAGGCGCGCCGGGCTCGAATCGGGCGTGCCCGCGCCCGTATGAAAGCAGATCGGCAGATCGAGCCGCTCGGCCTGTTCGTAAAGCGGAAAGAAGTAGGGGTCGGCCGGCCAGAAACCGGCCTCCCGGTCGCCCTTCTTGAGCACGCCGCAGGCGCCCTGATCCTTGGCGAAGCGCAGTTCCTCCAGCGCCTTGTCCATCGTTCTCACGGGCGGCAGCATGACCCATCGCAACCGGCCGCGCGAGCGCGCGCACCGCTCGGCGAGCCAGCGGTTGTAGCTCCGCCGCAACGCCAGCTCCACGTCCGCGCGCTCGGTCACCTCGACCAAGAAGAGCGTCGGATAGATCACCTGGATGTCGACGCCCATGCGGTCGAGATCGCGCAACCGGGCGTCAACGTCGAGGAGCTCGCGCGTTTGCACCGTGGTTTTGGTCTGCTCGTCGCTCCGGACAAACCGGAGATGGCGCCTCCCATCGATGACCCAGTAGCGCATCGGCGGCCGAGACGGATCCTGTTCCTTCGGATAGGCCGTCTCGGGCCGCAACGCCTCCTCACCCGGTTGCAGGTAGGACCAGGTGTCTTCGGTCTCGTCGACGTGCGTGTCGGCATCGATAATGGGCATTTTAATCTCTCTCTTTCCGCGGCGAATCCTTGCCCGGCCATATCGTGCCGGCGCGAACCGTCCAACGGACAGCGATCCGCTGGCCGGCGATGAGCTCCGCGCCGACGGAATCGCGAAGCGTGACCGGCTCATCGCGCAGCTCAAGAACAGCGACGTCCGCTTCGCGTCCCGGTTCCAGGCGGCCGAGGCGATCTTCCCGGCCCAGCGCGCGCGCCGGATGGCAGGTGCATGCGGCGATCACTTGCTCCAACGTCATTCCCAAGGCGAGAAATTTTGTCATCGTCGTGGGCAGATCGACGACCGGATTTGCCGGCCCCAGGCGCCCGTGAAGATCGGAGCTGATCGTGTCCGGCACAAGACCGTCGCCCAGGGCGCGGCGCACCAAAGCAAAATCGAAATGGCCGTTCGCGTGGCCGACATCGAACAGAACGCCGCGCGCGCGCGCCGCGCGCACTTGCGCGCGAAGCCGCCCGGCGTCATCGAGGATCGTCGGCCGTTTCGGCGTAAAACAGTGCGTCACGATGTCTCCCGGCCGGAGCGTTTCAACGATCTCCTCGATCGAGATTCCGGTCTCGCCGATGTGAACCATCACAGGCGATTGGCACGCCTCTGCGGCTTGGACGGCGAGCCTGAGCGCCTCGCGGCCGTGCTCGCCGACCGCTCCGCGATGGAGGCGCACCTTGATGCCCACGGCGATGTCGCGGTTGTCGGCGACGGCCCGGGCGCTTCCCTCCGGATCGGCAAAGCGAAGGTCGTTCAGCTCTCCCGGAGAATGCAAAACGCCGTGCTGCGCCACGCACACGAACGCCATCATGCGCGTGCGCGCCTGGGCGGCGATGAAGCGCTTGAAGCCCGGGAAGTTGACCGGTCCCGAGGAGCCGGCGTCGACAGCGGTCGTCACGCCGCTTGCGACGCAGATATCGTCCGCGTCAAAGCCGTACGGGTTGACGCCGCCGTAGCCGTGAATGTGGAAATCGATCAGCCCGGGGGTGACATAGCAGCCACTGACATCGAGCGCGCGCTGCGCCTGGCTGCTCGAGAGGTCCGGGGCGATCGCGGCGATGCGGCCGCCCGAAATTCCCACGTCGAGCGGCGCGCGCAGAGCGGAGGCCGGATCCAGGACCGTGCCGCCGCTCAATAACAGGTCAAAGCGTGCGCTCATAACCGCCTTAAGTCTCGCGCAAATGATGGTCGCAGGATGGGTTGAGCTTCGCGAAACCCATCGCCGACCGGTGGTTTTCGGCGCGCCGCGCCTCAACCCACCCTAGAACTTGCTCTGCAACTTGCCCGTCCGGCACGGCAGGGGCTCTAGTCGGATCCGAGGCCGTAAAAGCGCGCCGGATTGGCGCAGAGGATCTTGTCGATGACGGCCGGCGCGACGTCGCCCTTTTCTTTGAGCCGCCTTAAGGCCAAAAGCTCGCTCGCATTGTCCGCATGGCCGTAATCGGATCCGATCATGAGGCTGTCCTCGCCCGCATACTTGAGGATATAAGGAAGGTCATCGTCGGTCTGGCATGCGACGTAAAGCTGCCCGCCGCGGAGCAGATCGGGCTTGGCCTCTTTCCCCAAGAATTTCGGGAGCCGCAGGTTCAGATCGTGAACGAGATAAGGCACCCACTGCGCCGCAACCTCGATCGCGCCGATGCGCAATCGCGGGAATCGCTCCGGGATTCCCTTCATGATCATGGCGTGAAAGGCGCCGATCACGGCAAGCTTGGCGGTGCGGAAGGTATCGTCCGCGCCAAAAGCTTCGACGACGGAAAAATTGCCGATCCCGGAGTGAATGCCGATCGGCATATCGAGGCGGCTCGCCTCTTCGTAGAGCGGAAAAAAATAGGGGCTGTGGAGCGGCCAGTGCGTTTCGAGGCCGCGCATAAATACGGCGCACGCGCCGTGCTCGCGCGCCCAGCGAAGCTCGTCCAGCGCTTTGTCCATGGTCATAAGCGGCAGCTGAACCGCCCATCTGAGCCTGCCCTTCCCTTTCGACCAAATGTCCGCGAGCCAGCGGTTGTACGCGCGGCAAAGCGCGAGTTCGACCTCGGGCCGGTCCGTGACGGGGCGCAAAAACAACGTCGGGTAAAGAACCTGAACGTCGGTGCCGATCTCGTCCATGTGCCGGAGCCGCGCCTCGATGTCGGCCATCTCGCGCGATTCTTTCGGCGTCTCCTTGCCGACGTTATCGCGCCCGCCGACGAGCCTAGCGTCGATAAGCCAAAAATTCCGCGTTCTGCCGGAAGGCATGTCCACAGTAACCGGTATCGGCCGGTAGCGCCGGTCGCTTTCTTCCAGATATTGCCACGTCCGCTCGGTCTCGATGACGTGCGCGTCCGCATCGATCGTCAACACCTGACCCTCCGGAGAAAAAATCGCAGCGACGGAGCTCTTGCCGAGCCGTTTTGTCGCTTGCGTTCAGAGACTATTGGATAACGCGCGCTTCTGTCAATCGCGCGCCGCTTGTCAAAAGCGGCCAAGAGGCGCGATCGCGACGTGGATGGGCAGGGCCGGTAGCGGGCGCGCGACATCTTGCCGCTGGCCCGCTACGGTCAAGGAAAGGGCGTTTTTGGAACCGGATGGGTCTTTTACCGCCCGCGTCTGGAGGCGCGGATCTGGCCGCGGATCTCGCCGCCGGGCGAAAGATGTGTGTGCACGTTGACGTAGCCGCGCGGCGGCGGCAAAGACAAACCAAAAGCCGAACTTCCTCATATCTTCTCCTTTCCCCGGGATGTGCTGCGAAACCCGGCTGCGATCTGCGCCCGGCAGGCGAATTTGAGCGGACAGTACCCAACGGGTCGCCGGAGTGTCAATACACCCGTTCGGGGGCGGTGACGCGTTCTGCCGACGGAGTGACCAAGGGGATCTCACCTGACCGGAGCCGAACTCGCGAAGCTTAATCGGGGTTTGACTTCCTTACGCTCGGTGATAGGTTACGCGCGGGTACCTCGGGGGCGAAAGCGGAGCGAAAACTCAGCGCGAAACCGATGATTTGCGTTCGCGGGCTTAGCAAAGAGTTCCGTGTAAGCGCGGGCAAGGTGGAAGCGGTCAAGGCCCTGGACCTCGATGTGGCCGAGGGCGAATTCTTTGTCATCGTCGGCGCGAGCGGCTCCGGGAAGACAACTCTGTTGCGCTGCGTCGCCGGGCTTGAGGCTCCGGACAGCGGCGAGATCCGCATCGGCGGCCGGATCGTCTCTTCCAGCCATCCACCCACATGGATCCCTCCCCAGCGGCGCAAGATCGGAATGGTTTTCCAATCCTACGCCGTTTGGCCGCATCTGACGGTCTACCAGAACGTCGCCCTGCCGCTGGCCGAAGGCGCGCAGCGGATCGCGCGCCACGAAGTCGCGAGCCGGGTGCGCGAAGCCCTGCGCCTGGTGCAGCTCGAAGAATTGGCCGACCGCTCGGCCACGCTTCTGAGCGGCGGCCAACAACAGCGCGTGGCGCTAGCGCGCGCCATCGCGGTCAATCCCAAGATCCTTCTCATGGACGAGCCGTTGAGCAACCTGGACGCGCGCCTGCGGGAGGAAGTGCGGGGCAAGATCCGCGACCTTTCGAAGCAACTCGGATCGACCGTGCTTTACGTCACGCACGATCAGGTCGAGGCCATGGCGATGGCGGACAAGATCGCCCTCATGAGCTTTGGCAAGCTGCTTCAATACGGCGAGCCCATGGACCTTTACCGTCACCCCAACTGTCCGGAGGTCGCCGACTTCTTTGGTTCCGTCAACTGGCTTGCCGGCGAGCTTATTTACCCGAACATTGTCGAGACCGTGCTGGGTCGTTTGCAAATCTGCCCCCGAGAAGATCTCGGACCCAAGGTGCTGGTGGGCTTTAGACCCGAGTGTCTGAGAATCGCCGACGGCTCGAGCGCCCGCGCCGAGAACTCCTTCCACGCGCTTCTCAGGTCAAGCACATTTCTCGGCGATCAGTTTGTCTATCAGGCGGCGGTGAGGGACCTGTTGCTCGTGGGCAAAAGCCGCGCTCTCCCGGCGTGCGGCGGCGGGCAGCTCAAGCTCTGCGTCGATCCCGCGGACATCATGGTTTTTCCTTACCGCGAATCGGGGCGCCACGGCCCGTCGGCCGAACCAAGGAGCCCGGCTTAAGGATAGCCGATGGAAGCCGTACTGCGCCTGCCGCGCTTGGCCGCAATCTCCTTTGGCGCCTGGCCGCTGTTGATGGTGCTCGCCGCGCTTCCGATGCTCGTGATCCTCATCCTGGTGGCGGTGCTGATTTGGATCAGCTTTCAAGCCGGGATCGTCGGCACCGCAAGCGCCAGCTACACGCTCAACAACTACCGGGAAATTTTTGGCGACCCCTTCGTGCTCAAGGTTTTCTGGAACACGGTCGTGTTTACCATCGCGACGACCTTCACGGCCCTCGCCCTGGGGCTGCCGATCGCCTGGTTGACGGAGCGAACAACGCTGCCGGGAAAGGGGCTCGTCTACACGATCATGACGCTGGGGCTGCTGATCCCCGGTATTTACACCGCGATGGGCTGGACCTTCATCGCTCATGTGCGCATCGGCTTTTTGAATCGGTGGCTGATGGAGGCCTTTTCTCTCGATCGGGGGCCGATCAATATCGCGACTCCCGTCGGCATGGGGTTTGTTCAGGGGCTCAACCTCACGGCGCTCGCCTTCATTCTGACCGCGCAGATGTTTCGCGCCATGAATCCGTCCCTGGAAGAGGCGGCGAAGATTCACGGGATGGGCTTTGTCGCCACGGCCCGCCGCATCACGTTGCCGCTCGCGTTTCCGGCCATCCTGGCCGCGTTCATCTACATGCTCACCATCGGGATTGCGACGTTTGACGTTCCCGCCATCATCGGGCTCGGCAACCGGATCTACATGCTGAGCACGTACGTCTATTTAAAGGCCAATCCGCCGGATAGCGGCCTGCCGCAGCACGGCGTCACCGCGGCTTTGGGCACCGTGATGATTCTTCTGGCGCTGTTGCTCACCTGGTGGTACAGCCAGGTTCTCAGGCAGGGCCATCGCTACGAGGTGGTCACCGGCAAAGGGTACCGCCCCGCGCTCATCAATCTCGGCAAGTGGTCGCTGCTGGCCTGGGCATTGATCGCGCTCTATTTTCTTGCAACCAAGCTGGTGCCGCTCTTGTTGATCGCCTACGCGGCGTTCGTGCCTTATCTCGCGCCGCCGTCTTTCGAAATGCTCGGCAAGCTTTCGCTCGACGGCTTTCGCAACCTCAACTGGGAGCTTTTCTGGCGCGGCCTATACAACACGGTCTTGCTCGTGCTCTCGGTCCCGCTGATCACGTTGATTTTGGCCTTCAGCATCTCCTGGCTCATCGTGCGCTCGCGCAGCCGCCTGCGCTACGTTCTGGAGTTCGGCGCGTTTCTTCCGCACGCGCTCCCGGAGATCATCATGGCGATCGGCGCGCTATTGCTCGCGCTCTTTGTGCTGCCCAAAGCGATCCCGCTCTACGGCTCTGTCTGGCTGATCGCGATCGTATACGTGATCTCGCGGCTGGCGTTCGCCACGCGCGCGCTCAACAGCTCGCTATTGCAAATTCATCGGGAGCTCGAAGAGGCCGCCTATACGGCGGGGCTGTCGCCGGTGCGGACATCGTGGAGGATCCTGGTGCCGCTGCTTCGGCCCACGCTCATGTCCGTGTGGATCTGGACGGCGATTCTGGTCTATCGTGAGCTGACCGTGGCGGTGTTTCTCATCGGTCAAGACAGCGTCACGCTGCCGGCCGTCATCTGGAGTTATTGGTTCTCCGGTGCGACGACTCAAGCGGCGGCGGTAACGCTGCTCATGACCGCCGTGCTGACGCCGCTCATTTTGATTTTCTGGTGGTTCGGTCGCCGCCAGGTTATGGCTGAATCGTAGGAAGAGCCCGCGGGTTCGCGTCCGCGGGCGCGCATTTTGTCGGGTTGAGAGATCTCGAAAGGAGGCTGAAACGATGCTTTCTCGCAAAAGGAAAACGAAAGCTTGCGGCGTAGCGATACTGGCGGCGAGCTGCCTGTTCTTTGTCCGGGCGAGCCAGGTGCCGGCGGCCGAGGGCGGAAAGGCGGCGACGCTGGCGGAGCTGATCGGCGGCGCCAAAAAGGAAACGACCTTGCGGGCCCAGTGGGGCGCGGACACGCTCGACGGCGGACCGGGGCTGCAAAAAATTGTCGCCGGGATGAACAAAAAATACGGGCTCAATCTCCAGCCCTCCTTCACGCCGGGCCCGAACATGCAGGGAATGATGACAAAGATCGCCCGCGAGGTGGCGGCGGGCCAGCCGGCGAGCAGCGACGTGTATTTCGGCAACCCGCAGTCGATGCTTCAAGCCATCGAGGCCAAGGCGTTGATGCCGATGAACTGGACGGCGCTCCTCGAGCGGAAGCTCGCGCCCGAGGGCGGGTTTGATCCTATCGTGCCCGGCAATATCGGGATCGCCATGGCCTCGACGCTCGTGGGCGCCGTCTACAACAGCAACTTGGTCAAGGGCGACGACGTTCCCCGCAAGCTCGACGATTTTCTCAATCCCAAATGGAAGGGCAAGATCGCGTCGACGCCTTACGCCGCGGGATTGCGCGAATTCGCCATGCCGGAGCTTCTCGGCCGCGAGCGGATCATCGAGTTTACAAAAAAGCTCTCCAAGCACATCGGCGGCCTCATGCGCTGCGGGGAGACGGACCGGCTGACGAGCGGCGAATTCCTGATGCTGGTTTTGGCCTGCGGGGATCAGGAGGTCAATATCGCGCAGCGCAAGGGCATTCCGCTCGGCTATGCGATCTTGGATGAAGCGACCCTGTCGCATACGCGCTATGCCGGCGTCCCCAAGAACTCGCGGTCGCCCAACGCGGCGGCTCTGTTCATCATCTATCTCCACACGGTCGAAGGGCAGAAGCTTATGTGGGATATCGACGGCCTCGATTTCCATCTCTATCCCGAGTCGAACCAGAAAAAGAAGCTCGACGCCGCCAAGGCCAGAGGGGCGAAGTTCGTGGTGAGCTCGCCGCAGTGGCTGCAAAAGCACAAGGACTACGAGGCGACGCAAAAGGAGCTTGAGAAAATACTCCGGGGCGAGGGAAGCTGAGTAAGAATTCGACGTGCGGCGCGATAGCGCGGTTTAGCGCGCGTCCGAGGCCTGTGGGCGGCGCGAATAGACGATGAACCATTTCGCCTCCCCGTAGAGATCGAACTCCTCTACGGGATGGAAGCCGATCTCCTCCAGCCATTTCGTCACCTGCTTCTTTTCCAGGAGCATCTCCGGGCCGTGGCGCCGATGCGCGCTTTTCGGATCATGCGGATTCATCTCGATCACAGCGACGCGCGCGCCTGGCTTTAGATAGCCGGCGAGCGTCTTGAGATAAGGCTGGCGCTTTTCGATGTGATGGAGGACGTCGTGGAAAAAGGCGAGATCGACGTCGCGCGCCGGTAAGCGCGGATCGGTAGATTCACCCCGGATCGTCTGGATATTTTCCACGCCTTCCCTTCTCGCCTTTGCGGCAATATGGTCGAGGAGCTCCTGGTCGATGTCGACGGCGTAAACCTTGCCGCCGGGCGCGACGGCGCGCGCGAAAGGAAGCGAAAACGCGCCCGACCCGGCGCCGATATCGGCAACGACGTCGCCGGGCTTGAGTTTCAACGCCGCCACCACTCGCGCGATTTTTAGCCCCGCGATTCTTTGCGGGTCATCGAGCCGCTCGATCCACTCTTTGGCGCTTCGGGCGCCGAGCTGCCCCGAAGCGGCCGCCGGCAGGAGCAGGAGCGCGATGGCGAGAAGGGTCAAAGGGCTCCATCGCGCCGCCTTCCCCCCTTTTTTCCGCCAGAGGAGCGCAAGCAAGCCGGTAGTCCGGGGCTCAAAGGCAAAACGGCAGCTGCGACTTTGCGGTGCCAATTTCGCGTCCTTTCAAGTATCTCGCCGCTTCGTTCCCGGCGACGTGGCCCGTGATCGGTCGATCGCCGGATGGCTTTTGACCTTCCAGATCATTTATCGTCGCGCCGAGCCGCCGCAAAGGCTCGCTCTCGGCCCGCCTGCGCCGTCTTCCGACGCCGCGCGACGGCGCTGCCTACACCGCCCACGAGGAAGCCAGTTCGAGCGCGTTGCCGTCGGGGTCTTCGATCTGAGCCTGGCCGCAGCCCGCCGAGCGCTTTGCGCCGAGCGCTGACGCAAGCGACTCGGGGTCTGGTACCTCCAGACCCATGTGAAGCACCCGGCAGCTTCCCGGCCCCCGGTGCTTAACGAACAGCAAGTTGATTGTGCCGTCGGTTACGAGGAACCCATCGGCGGCTGCGCGCAGTTCCTTCAGGTCGAACACTTGCGAATAAAACGCCGCAGACCGCGCCGGATCGGAGGCGCCGATCGCGACGTGGCGCACCGTGGGCGGCGTCAGATCATTTCTGGTGCGAAAGCCTTCCTGCGAGACGTCCACCGGGTGGCCGTCCCAGTCGTAAAATCGATATTCCGCGTAGCGGCCGTCCCGCGGCCGCTGGTCCCAACGCGCTTCGGGGTAAGCCGCGATCACTCTGCTTTTCGCTTCCTCCATGTCGCTCACGTGAAACCCGAAATGGTCGTAGCCGACCCATTTCGCCTCCGACCCCTCGCGGTAGCGCAAAAGCGCATACATGATGAGGCCGTCGGTGACGTAAAGCGAGGCGGTCGGGGAGCGGCGCATCAGCGAAAATCCCAGGTGCTTCTGGTAGAAGTCGAAAAGCCTGTCCGGATCGCGCGTGAAGAGAGCGACATGTCGAAAGGCGCTTTGCATGAGCGTGCCTCCTCTACCGAGAGTGCTTGATTCTCCTACGGGCGAGCGGCGGCTGTCAATTACCGGCGAAAGATTTCGCGGCAAGACGGCGGATCAGCCGCCGACGCGCCATAAGGCCGTCGCTCGTCGCCGCAATTGATGCTACACGTAAAGACGATGGGCTGGAAAGAAAACCTGCTTCAAACGACCGACAAAATTCGCGACCTGATCTTACAGACCAGGCACATTGCCGTCCTCGGCATCAAGACCGAGAAGCAAGCTTCCCAACCTGCTTTTCGCGTGCCTCAGTATCTCGATTCGGTCGGTTTTGAAGTCGTCCCGGTGCCCGTCTACTACCCCGAGGTAACCGAAATTCTCGGCAAGCCGGTGTACCGCCGCCTGGTGGACATTCCCGGAGAGATCGATCTCGTGGACGTGTTTCGGCGCTCGCGCGACATCGGCGCCCACGTCGACGACATTCTCGCCAAGCGACCGAAGGCCGTGTGGTTTCAGTCCGGTATTCGCAACGGGCCGGTCGCGGAAACCCTGGCGCGCGCGGGGATCAAAGTGGTGCAGGACCGCTGCCTGATGGTCGACCACCGGGCGCTTGTCGCAAACCGGCTGTAAGATTGGAGCGGCTTCAAGCTTCCGGCGCCGCGCGCTTGGCGTCTTTAGATTTTCGCCGACCGGCTGTCACGGAAGAAGCTTGAGCTTGTTCCTGGCGCTTTTTCCCAGCTTTGTCCGGGGGCTACGGGCGGCGATGTGCTCCAGGAGATTCCTGCCGAGATTGCGCTCCTCGCCCGGCCGTTCCGCCAACGTAAATCCGAGATAATAGAGATCCTCGGCGGTGAGGCTTTTTTCCTTTTTGAGGGACTCAAATACCGGAAAGGCGGAGCTCCGGTAGATGTCGCCCAGTAGCTCGACCGCCGGATTCAGCCGGCGGCTCGCCGGCGTAAGGAGATGAGCGTGCGCTTTGAGCTGCGCCACGGCGAGACGAAACTTGTCCTCTGGCTTCATCTCGGCAACTTGCTTGAGCGCCGTGAGGAACGCGGTCGCTTCCCTGTACTTTCTGGCCTTCAGGAGCCGGACCGCCTGCCCCGCGAGCCGCTCGTAAAGGTAATCCGAATTGGCGCTTTTGAGCACGTGCATAAACGCGGACTGGATGCGGTCCTCTGCGGCCATCGCGCGCTCGAGCCGCTTCCACAGAAGCACCAGCGTTTCCTGCCGCCACTTTCCTTCGTAGGCGGCGACGAGCTCCGCGATGCTCCACGCCTTGCTCGGGTCCGCGCACGCGATCAGCTCTTTGATCAACGCGGCGCGCGCCTCGGGAATTTTTTTGAGCGATTGCGCGGCGATGTCCCGGCGCCTGTAATCGGGGTCGCCGAGCTGCTCAACGAGCGTGCGCACGATCGCCGGGGTGGCGAAATCGCCCATCTTTCGGAGGGCGAACTTCTGCACGGATTCGTGCGGGCTCGCCAATAACCGGGAGAGCGCCGGGCGAGCGTCTTCCGGCAGCGCGTGCTGCTCGAGCAGCTCTATCGCAAGCCGGGTCACTTCCGAGAATTCCTTCTCTTCGAGAAGCGAAAGGAGCTTTGTGGATTCGTCCTTGCGGAGTTCCTGATCGCGCAAGCAGCGGAGGAGCGCCACCAGAGCGTGCGCGCGGACGCTGGCATGGTGTTCCGGACCGACGAGCCGAAATAACCAGCGGCGGGATTCTGCTTTGCCGAGCTGGCCCAGAAGCCGAACCGCCGCGACCACGGCCGCCCTGTGCTCCTTCGGGTCAAGACCGCCGGCAAACGAGTCGAGCTCCCGGTAGAGGAGATCTTGCTCTTTCCCTTCTATCTCCCGCATCGCGGGGATCATCAGATCGCAGACGGCCTTGTTGAGATCGTCGGTGCCCGCGCCGAGCAGCTCGAGCAACCCCTTCCAGGCCGCCTTTCCCCGAACGGCGGAGAGCACGCGCACGGCGTTCAGCTGCCAGGCGCGCGGCGCCGCCGGCAATCGCTTGAGGAGCGCCGGCACCGCTGCTTCTCCGGCCGCGATCAGGAGCCGGACCGCCCGCTCCTGGATATCCTTATCGGAGTCGTCCAAGAGCTTGCTCAGCTGAGGCATGGCCGATCTAGGGCGAGCCTCCTCGAAGTAGCGCAGCGCGTAGTCCTTGATAACGGGATTGGCCTGTTCCAGCGCCGCGCTTGCGATCTTGACCACCTGCGGATGGTTGAGCTTGATCGCGCCGCAAACGAGCAGCGCCGCGCAGCGGCGCTCGACCGTGCCCTTTTCCGCCAAAGTGATTATTTGCCGAAGGACGTCCATCAATACGCGCGGGCCGTCAAAGAAGGCGCGTCACGCGGAAGGGTTAAAAAAGGCAAGCGTCCGCACTTCGATGCTTTCTCGCGGCGGCGCCCCGGGAGGCGCCGTGGGATCGTCAAAGGCCGCGTGCGCGGTCCAGCGCGCGCGGCCGTCCTTGACCGACTCGTAGGTTTTGAAGACCAGCGCCTCGGTGGTTTGCATGTTGGGAAAATAAAACCAGCGGTGCTGCGGACTATACGTGATGTGGTAAATCTCGCCCACCCGGTCCGGGTATCGCCGCTCGGTTGGAATCAGGTTTTCGGCCGCCAGGCTGCGCGCGTCCGCGATCGCGAGCGGCGCCGTTTCAGCCGGGCGGCGGATCGGCTGCCAGACTTGCACGATCGCGAACCGCTGCCGCAACAGCATTTCGGCTTCGTCCGGCAAAAGGTCGCGCACCCGCTGCGGCCCGGACCATTCGGTGTAATCATTGTGGACCCGGCGAACCGGCTCGCGCACTTTCTTTTCTTGCCGCGTCTTTTCGTCCGCGGCGCGGAGCGTGTGATCGAAGATCACGACCCGGGAGGCGCCGGTGAGCTCTTTCACGAGCCGTTCCATCTCCGGATAGTAGACGGCCCGGACCTGACTCTCATCGTAAAAGTTCGCCACCCTGGTGTCGTGCTCGACCAGGACGAATCCCTCGCGATCGAGAGAAAACCGGTTTTTCAGCGGCCGGCCATTGGAGATGGTCACCGTGCGATCTTCGTAGCTGCCCTTGTGCTCCGCCGTGGATACGCCGGGTTCGCCCGAGTAGCTCACCGGCTTTTCGCCGGTATCCACAAGGTAAGTGAGGGAAGCTTGCACCGATTCCAACGCTTCCGCTGGGTTCGGCCGCGCCATTATCAACCTCCTTCCAGACGAGCCCTCGTCAGAGCGTCAACGTCATCCGATCCTTCGCGATCGTGATCTCTTTGGCGAACTCTTTTCCCGCGTCGTCGAGAAGCCTTTCGTCCGCAACGCCCGGCTGCAGGTGAGTCAGCACGAGCCGGCGCGCCCCGGCCTGGCGGGCTACTTCCGCCGCCTTCCGCGGGTGGCTGTGGCTTCGGTAATGGCCCGACTCCTCGGGGAAATACATCGCCTCATGGATCAAAAGATCGACGCCGCCGGCGTGTTCCCTCACGGCGTCGCAGGGCGAAGTGTCGCCGGTGAAGAATATCCTTTTGCCTTCGCCTTCCAGAAGGAATCCCAGCGAGACCGGAATCGGCCAGTGCGCGACCTCGACGGCCCGAATGCGCCAGCCGTCCCCTTCGACAACCTCGCCGTCGACGAGATCGCGCGCCTCGACCGCAATATCGGGAAGCGCCCGGCTCTTTTTGAGGCTCTTTCTCGCCGCGATGTCGATCTTGTACACCTCGCCGAAAAGCGCGTCGGACATCGCTTTCGTCGCCGGCGGGCCGAACACCTTGAGGGTGTGCCGGCGGCCAAAGCGCCACGACGTGAGGACGAGAAGCCCGTAGTCCGCGATGTGATCGTAGTGGCCGTGCGTCAAAAAACAGTGCGTGATCGTTCCCACGGGGATTGCCATCCGCGCCAGTTGCTGGACGCAATGGCGACCGCAGTCGAGCAAGATGCGCGCGGATCGGAGATCCACCAGGATTGCGGAGCTGCCGCGCTCGGGATCGGGCTCGGGCGTGCCGGTTCCTAAAAAGCGGACTTCCATTTGCCCGTCAAAATCGCTGAAGTGCCGCGCCTCCCGTTTCCCTTCCCCCGACGGCGAAAGTCGCGCTGAGGATGAAAGGAGCAAACGCCGCATCCTGTCTCCTCGTCCCGTACGGGGAAAAGAAAACAATTTGGCGACGCGGACAGCTTGTAACACGATCTTTCATTGGTTGTTGACCTTCTCGGCCGCGCGCGCGGCTAGATCGCATAAAAATGCCGCGGGTTCTCGCACAGGATCTTTTCGATCAGCCGGGGCGGCACGTCTTCCCGCGCTCTCATCGTCGCCACCAGCTCGCGCTCCTGCGACGGGTCCTGGTGCCCGTAATCGGAGCCGACGATCAGATGATCCGCGCCCGTGTGGCGGGCGATGTAGGAGATGTCTTCATCGGCCTCGCACGCCACGTAGATTCGATAAGCGTTGAAGAGGTCGGCGTCACTGGAGAACTTCCAGCGGCCGCGCAGGAGCCTTTTTAGGGCGTGCAGAACATAAGGCACCCAGCTCGCGGCGGCTTCGATAAAGCCGATCCTGAGCTTCGGGAATTGCTCGGGTATCCGGTTCGCGACCAGATCTCTAAAGGCGAGCAGCGGCTGGATCCGGCTGTGAGCGAAGGTGTGGTTTCGCTCGACGTCAAACAGCTTCAGGAATGCCGGGCAGCCGGCGCCGGTGTGAATGCAGATCGCCAGCTCAAGGTCGTTGGCGGCCTGATAAATGGGAAAGAAGTACGGGTTATCGAGCGTCCTCTCTCCTTCCATCCCGCGGAAAAACACCCCGACCGCGCCGTGCTCTTTGGCCCATCGGATCTCCGCGAGCGATTCCGCGATCGATTGCAGCGGCGGCACGACCACCCAGCGCATGCGCCCGCCGCTCTTCTCGCAGGCGCCGGCCAGGTAGCGGTTGTACGCGCGGCACAAAGCGGCCTCGAGCTTGGCGTCGTCGGTGAGATAGATGAGAAACAGGGTCGGATAGACGACCTGGATTTCCACGCCGAGCTTGTCCATGTCGCGCAGCCGCGATGGAATGTCGGTCATCTCCCGGCACGCGATGTGGATGTCGCCGCGGGCCGTTTCGAGCTTGGCCGCCGATGGCGTGATGAGCCGAAAGCTGCCCTTTCCCGCAGGCTTGGGAAAAATGTTCCCGTCGATCAGCCAGAAAGCGTTGCGGGGGCCGTAGAGCGTATCCTCGGGGACCGAGACGAGCACGGGCCTCCGCGGGTAGAGCTCCTCGTCCATGAGACTCCACATGGCCTCCGACTCCGCGACGTGGGTATCCGCATCGATGACACCCGGCATGACGACCTCCTCATGGTGGGCTGGCCGGCGAGCGCTCGGCTACAGGTCCTCGGCTCTGAGCGTTACCGTAGCATCCTTCCACGCGGCGTTGAACTGCTGCTCGACGAGCAGCGCCTCGTTGTCGCGCTTCTGCGCGTTGAGGCTTTGCCACAGGCCAAAAAGCAGGCGCCCGTCACGCGGCCGCTTCGCCAGCGCGGCGCGAAAGACCGCCTCGGCTTCTCTGGCCCGGCCGCTGTTCAGCAGAGCGGCGCCGAGCGACTGCTGCACCGGATAGAACCACGCCGGCGGTTCATCGTATTGAATCTTGCCCTCGAGCTTGACGGCGCGGCGCCACTGGGCGATCGATTTTTCTCTTTCGCCGCGCGCCCAGGCAAACTGCGCGTCCAGCGTGGCGCCGGCGAGCGCCAGAATGTCCGCGGCCTTGTTGTTGAGGAGAAACCGCGAGGCGCTGGGCACGGCTTGGGCCAGAGATTCGAACTCCTGCCGCTCTTTCCCGGCGTCGGCGAGTCGACCCTGCGCCGCCAGCGCCAGCGCGCGCGCGTACCGCCAGAACGCGCGGTGGAGCTTTCGCTCCGCGCGCGGCGGCGGCGCTTTCAAGATCTCCTCCCAGCGGCGAAAACGCAGGTCGATCATCAGCGGATAGAGATGAAAACCCTCCAGCATCTGCATCTGCAAATCCGCGTCGCCCACGTTTCGCGCCATCTCCTCGGCCGCCTGCTTGGCCTCTTCGTATCGCCCCTGCTGGGCGCGCGCGTAGGAAATGAAGTGAATGTTGTGCGTCCAGTACATGAGCGGGTAGATGCCGGTCGCCCCCGTCCTTTCCACGAAAGCCTTGTCGGCCGCGGCGGCGTTCACGTTCGTCCTGGCGGCCAGCTCGTAGTCGCCCGTCTGAAGAAAGATATGGCCCGGCATGTGCACCAGGTGCCCCGCTCCGGGAACCAACGTCATCAGCCGCAGCGCGCTCGGAATCGCGCGCTCGAGATCGGGCGAAGCCTCGACGGCGTGAATGTAGAAGTGATTTGCGCCCGGGTGCTCGGGATTGCGCCTCAGCACCGATTCGAGGACAGCGACAAGCTCCACCGTGCCGGGCGCGGGCTTCCCGTCGGGCGTCCAGAGCTGCCAGGGCCGGAGCATCATCAGGCTCTCGGCGAACATCGTTGCGGCGTCGAGGTCGTCGGGGTATTTCCGGACGACTTCGCGCATGGCGTTGCTGTAGTCGAGGTGGAGCTTTTTCCAGTCCGACTTGGCGTTCGCCGACGGGTAGCGCTTGGCGAGAGCGCGGATGTAGTCGCGCTCGCGCGGGCTTGCCTTGGAAGCGCGCGCGAGCGCGCGCCGCACGGCCTCGTAGGTAGCCTGGGCGCGGTTTTCGTCCACGGCGGTGTCGTTATAGTTCGGGCCGATCGCGAGCGCCAATCCCCAGTAAGGCATCGCCGCGTCCGGATCGAGCTCCGCCGCGCGCCGGAAATAACGGGCGGCCTCGTCGTGGTTGAACCCGTAAAGGAGCGTGAGCCCCTGATCAAAATACCTTTGCGCCTCGGGATTTTTGGTCGTGATCGGATGGTGATAGTTGCCGAGCGCGGGATCGAGCTCGACCGGCTTTGCGCCGCCACCGTGCGGGTGTTGCGCCAGCGCGGCGGCGGAAGACAGGGCGAAAATGAAAAACAGCACGAACGCACGCATGAGTTCTCTCCTCGCTGGAGGTGTTTTTTGCGGCTGCCGGGCAGCGCTGTCGATGCTCTATAACGGAGAAGCTTCTTGTTGGTTCCCGCCGAATGTCATCTCCCCCTCCACACCGGCTTGCGCTTTTCGGCGAAAGCCCGCGGCCCCTCCTTGATGTCCTCGCTCGCGAGGACCGGATGGACGATATGCCGCGCGATCGCTTCCGCCTGCTCTTGCGGCAGCGCAACACAGCGGTACAGGAGCTCCTTGAGGCCGCGCACGGCGAGCGGGGCATTTTCCACCAAGATGCGGGCCCATCTTTCGGCCTCGTTCATCAGCTCCTTCCCGGGCACCACTTTGTTCACAAAGCCCATCTCATAGGCTCGCTGCGCCGTGATATGCTCTCCGGTCAAGGCGATCTCCAGCGCGTGGGCGAGGCCGATCATCTTCGCGAGATCGACGGTCCACGGCGCGGCCATGCCGCGCTTGACTTCGGTTACGCCGAGAAGCGCGTGATCCGCCGCGATCCGAATATCGCACGACTGCGCAAGCTGAAACCCTCCGCCGAGACAGTAACCGTTGATCGCGGCAATGACAGGCTTCCAAATGCCTAACCCGAAAGTAAGCGACGGTAAGAGCCTTCCCTGCTGCCGTCCCCCTTCCCCGCGGTCCCTGGCCGCGCGCTCCTTGAGATCGCCGCCGACGCAGAACGCCCTGTCGCCGGCGCCCGTGACGATTGCGACCCAAACACCGTCGTCGCCGTTGAAGTCTTTCCAGGCTTGCAGGAGCGCGTCTCTCAACTCGCTGTTGATCGCGTTCAGCGCCTCCGGCCGATTGAGCGTGAGATACGCGATGCGATCCTTCTTCTCGTAAAGTAAAACCGCCATTTTCATCCTCCTCGCAACTACAGGTGCAGCATGGGGGACCAGGAGGGAAAAAGTCAAGCGCAGATGAGGCGCCCGCTCGAGGAAGCTCGCGGCGCGAGAAAAAAACCGGCGCAAACGTTGCGCGGCGCCCCGCGATCGGGAATAATTCGCACGAGAAAAAACCCTGGAGCCTCCATGGAGCCTGTACGACCGCCGGACCCAAACACGCGCGCGCCCGAACTCAAGGCGCCGCCGGGCGCGTGCGATACGCACCTTCACCTCTACGGCCCTTTCGACCGCTACCCGCTCTCGCCGCGGCGCCACTATACCCCGGCGGCGGGCTCGACGCTCGCTGACTATTTGAAAGTTCATCAGACGCTCGGCCTGGAGCGCGCGGTCATCGTGACCGGGAGCGGCAACGGAACCAACAATCAAATCACGGCCGACGCCACCGCGCGCATGGAGGGAAAATTCAAGGGCGTGGCGCTGCTCGCGCCGGAGATGACCGATCGGGAGCTGGTCGAGCTGAGAGACGCGGGCTTTACCGGCTTTCGCATCAAAGCCGACGGCAGGGACGCTCTCTCGCTCGAGCAGGCGCTCGAGATCGCGCCGCGGGTTTGTGGTTTTGGCTGGCACGTGGAGTTCCAGCCGCAGTCGCTTCGGGAAGCGCTCGGCGTCGTTCCCGCGCTCAAGAAGCTCAGGATGCCTTATCTTTTCGATCACGTCGCGCGCACCGGCCCGAGGGAAGCGACCGGCGGCGACTTTCGGGAGCTGTTGAGGTTGCTCCGCTCCGAGGAAGATATCTGGATCAACCTTTACAGCTTTTACCAGCGCTCCGAAGAGGGGCCGCCGCGCTATGCCGATATGGTGCCGATCGCCCAGGCGATCGTTGAAGCGCGTCCCGAGCGCGTGCTCTGGGGAACCAACTGGCCGCACGGCGGGGTGCGCGTCCCGATACCGAACGACGCCGACCTTCTCGACTTTTTACTCGTCAGCGTTCCCGACGAAAAGACGCGAAAGCTGATTCTCAGCGACAACCCGGCGAAGCTCTACGGCTGGTCGCAGAGCTAGCGACGGTCGGGCCTGTGCGCGCCTTGGCTGGCAAAGTCCTCCCGTTTCTGGTTTGCCTCGCGGTCGCGCTCGCCGATTTTGTCTTGTCGAAGCCTCCCGGAGTCCTTCAAGGTTCGGATGAAGTTTACTATTTCATCTACCTGCCATCGCTGATCGTCGATGGAGATCTCGACTTCGCCAACGAGATCGAGTGGTTTCGCCAGGTCCGGGTTGACGGCGCTTTCGACAATCCTCCGATCAGCGACGTCGGCCGGGTGATCAACCGCTACGGCGTCGGCTACGCGCTTCTCTCTTTTCCTTTCTTTCTCCTCGGCTTTCCGGCCACTTTGATGGCGCGCGCCGCCGGGCGCACCTGGGACTACGACGGCATGAACCCGCTGTTTCAGTTTTCGACGACGCTGGCGAGCGTGACGTGGGGTTTCGTCGGCCTGGCGCTCTGCCGCCGCGTGCTCGAGCGTCATTTTGGCGCTCCCGCGGCAGGACGCGCGGTGGCGCTTGTCTTCTGGGCGACGCCGCTCGTCTACTACATGTGCTTTTCGCCGGCGATGGCTCATGCCTGCGCTTTTTTCTCCGTGGCGCTCTGGTTTTATGTCTGGGATCGGCGCCCGCCGGATCTGCCGCTTTCCCGCGCGGTGGCGCTCGGCGCGGCCGGGACGCTCGCGTTTTTGGTCCGCTACGCGAATATCTTGATTTGGCTCGGCGCGGCGGTCGACTTCTTGCGGTGGCGCGCCGAGCGCCCTCCGGGAATGGCTCTCGGGCGCTGGCTGTGGTTCTGGCTGATCGCCGCCCTCACTTTCGTGGTCGGCGTCGCGCCCCAGTTTTGGATCTGGCACGAGATGTTTGGTCGTGCGCTGGTCAATCCGTACCGGCGCGCCGACTTGTTCGCGCACTACCTCGATCCTCGCTTTGCGGAGCTTTTGTTCGCCGACGCGGGCGGCCTTTTGAACTGGCATCCCATTTTCGGTTTCGCCCTCGTTGGTCTGGGTGTCTCGCTCTTCAGGCGGCGGTGGCTGGCATGCCACGCGCTCGCCGTCGTGGCCGGGCTTTTGTACCTGTACGCTTCGTACGCGATCCCGCTCGGCGAATCGTTCGGCAGCCGGGGCTTTGTCGACGCCTTGCCGTTCTTCGGCGTGGGGCTTGCCGCTTTTGCCGCGCCCGGGCGCGGGGGCGCCGTCAGGTGGGGGCTCTGCGTTGCGCTGATCTTTGTCAATTTAGCTGCGGCGGCCGCTTACCGGTTTCGCGCGTCTAATCGGGCTGAGCCCTATTCGTGGCGCGAGCGGCTGGAGCGGGCGGCCGAGGCTCCGGCCGAGGCGCAGCGGCGCGCGCGCGAGGTGCTCCTGAACTACAGGCTCGATTGAGAGGGCCGGCCGGCCCGTCAGGGCTTTTCGACAACGGCGGCGATCAGATATCCGTGTCGCCTGAGCCGCGGAAAGCGCCGGTAGAGAAAAGCAAACGGCGCGATCAGCGGCGCCGTGAGCCGCGTGCCCCATGGGCAATAGCAAAAGAAATAGAGATCCAGCATGCGGAGGACGCCGGGCATGAACAAAATGCCGGTGTTCGCTACCACCTTGAAGCCCACCTGTTCGAGCAGCCGATTGAGATGCCTAGCGGTAAACGAAAGCTCGTACCCGTAGGCGTAAAGCCGCAACCGGCTGAGCAGCGCCACCAGCAGTGGGCGCAGAAACGGATCGAGCTTGTTGGGAACGCCGATGATCGCCCTGCCGCCTCTTTTGAGCACCCGAAAGCACTCCTGTAGGCCGGCGTAATATTCCGGCGAATGCTCGACCGTGCCCATGCTGTAAAGGTACTCGAAGGAGTTGTCGGCAAAGCCGATCTTGCGGACGTCCGAGACGATAAAGCCGGTCCGGTGGCGCTCCGCGCAGTCGTGAAAGACCGCCCGGGCCGCGGCCAGCGTCTCAAAGGAGATATCCAGCCCGTACGCGCGCGCGCCCCGATCGGCCGCCCAGTGGAGAATGCGGCTGTTTTTCGCCTCGTCCCAAAGATCGGTCTTCAGCACCCGTTTCCCCGCCAGTTGGGGAAAATAGCTCTCGAACAGGGCGCGCTCGCATTCGAAATAGTAGAGGGTGGAAGGGGCCTCGCAGAAAGCGGGCATTTCCCTTGCGGTTGTTTCCCAAAATGCGCGCTCGCCGTCCGCGGTGGCCATCGATTCGTCACCCGCCCCGGGATCGTGGATTGGGCCTGTTCGCCGTCTCCGAGAGATGAAACGGAAACACCTTGCCCGCGCGCGTGGAAAGCGGGAGGGCGCGCCGCACGGCGAGCGCTCCCGCTTGAGCCCAGATCTCCGCCATGATCTTGCTCACCTCGGCCTGCCTGCCTAGTTCCGTCAGAAAACAGTCGATCAGTGCCCGCTCATCGATCTCGCCCAGCGCCGGGCTGACGATGAGCGAGAGGCGCGTGAAGCCGCCTGCGGTTTCTTCCTCGACGACTTGGTAGTCGACGCCCGTGCCGCCGAAGCGCGCGGGGAGCGCCTCTTCCAAGATTTTGGTCAAATCGACGCCGGCGAACGTGACGCCCTCGCCCGTGAGTTTTTCGAAGCTACGGATCGCCGAGAGGTGCACCGAGTAACCAAGCTCGCCGAATCCGCACGAGCAACGCTTTTCCACCATCGCGCCGAAATCGCCATTTTCCACGTTGATCAGAATCTTCGGCGCAGTCTTGAGCAACGAGGTCACGTAAAAAGCGGCAACCGAACGGCCCTCTCCGTCGATCGCGCGCGGCGCGTTGATGAGCGCGCTGTTGCCTCTGAGGTGGTGCATGTCGTCCGGCTCGGCCGGCGTGCCGCACCCGTAGCCGAGAATGCCCGCCTCGGTGAAAGCGTAACGCGGTATCGCCTTGGCGCCCGAAGCCTCGATAACTTTTCGTTTGGCCGCGGTGAGAGGCTCGCCCACCGTGATGAAAGCGGCGCCGCCCAGATCGCCCCCCAACTGTCCGGCCGAGAGGCAGACGCGCACCGCCGAGCTCGCGAAGGTCGTGACGGTGGCGCGTTTTTCCGTGCGCAGAGTCTCCAGCAGCCATATAGCGATTTTTTTCGCCTCGTACACGGGGACATACTCGGGCAGCGGTAGCTTTCCGCCGAACGCACGGCCGTAGAG
Source organism: Candidatus Acidiferrales bacterium (assembly GCA_035559995.1). Taxonomy (GTDB): domain Bacteria; phylum Desulfobacterota; class Binatia; order UBA9968; family UBA9968; genus DATMAM01. The sequence goes on along the minus strand of DATMAM010000030.1, from coordinate 133,015 downwards.
AATCAGCAGGTCGGTCCCGAGCCGGTACTTGAAAGAAAGCCTGGCCGTCCGGCCGTCGACTTGCGAAAACCACCTCAGGCTCTTCGCGCCCACCCGCGAGTACATCAGGAGCGCGATCAAGGCCATTCCGCCGAGCGGAAGCCAAACCGCGTGCGGCTGGCGCCCCAGTCCGTGCACGTCGAAAAGGATCGCGGTGTCCAGCGCCAGCGCGGCGATAAAGTCCAGGTCGATCAGGGTGCGCGTGCCGCTGCTGCGCGTGCCGCCGCTCCGCACCTCGAAGTGGCTCGTGAGACGCGGGTTGTCGAAATCGCCCTCGTGGAAGCGAAAGGCTTTGGCGCCCCGTTTCACTTCGCGCTTGCCTTTGAATTCGTCGAATTTGAGATAGACGCCGGCGCGATGCAACGCCGCGAGCGCCGCCTCCAGGCCGTCTCGCCGGACGAGGGCTTCGAGGTCGCCCCACGCACAGCCGGCCTCGCGAAAAAGCGCCCGGTAAGGACTCCGCGGGTAGTCGAAGACCGAGGTTTTGACCAGCCGCAGGAAATGCTCCGCGCGCGCTGCGAACTTCTGTTGAATGCACGCGCGTATGTGGCGCTCGTCGGGCCGCCGCGCGAGGAAGGGCGGCAACGCCACGACGAGATGGCCGCACATCTTGGCGGCGTCGAGGACGCCCACGTCAAGCGTCCCTTTCCGAAAAGCAGCAGGTCAAGGCAGTTACAGATGGGTGCCGCGTCGGATTTCTTGCCGTCTGACGCGGCGCGGCCGGAAATTTTTCACCAGCGCGCGCACCGCGCGCGCGGCGTCGCTCTTTCTGCCGCAGGTTACGACATCCACCGAGGCGTAACGGTGCTCCGGCCAGGTATGAATCGCGATATGCGACTCTTTTAACAAGATCACGCCGGTCGTTCCGCAGGGTGCAAAGTTATGAAAGTAGGAATGCAGCGGCGTCAGCCGCGTCTGCTTGATCGACCGCTCAAGCGCCCGTTTCACGAATTTGGCGTCGGCAAGATCGCACTGGCAGTCATTGAGCTCAACCGCAAGATGCGTGATACGGATCTTCATCCGCCTCTCCTCCGCTGAGGCCGGCCGCGTCAGCGGCCACTTCCTAGCAGAAAGCGGCGCGGGTTGTCAAAATTTTTTTCGCTCGCGCCGCAGAAAGCCCGAAGCTGCGCGCCCAATCAGTGGTCCGCGAGCTCGCCCTGGTGGGTCAAAGAAAGGCCCAGATTTTCCAGCGCAAGCCGGGTGTTGATGCCGAGGATGCGTAGCGGCTCGCTTGCGGTATTGAAGTACTGATGCCAGGCGAAGACGGGAATCGACAGGACATCGAGGGGTTCGAACGGGTACTCGCGGTCCTCAACGATGACCTTGCCGCGGCCGGAGATGACGAGATCGATTTCGTCGTAGAGGTGGCGGTGCGCGCCGGAGCGTTTGCCGGGCGGGATCTCCGCCATGACCACGCCGAGAGCTTTGCTATGAAATCCCAGGCGCGGGTCCACCACGTAGGCGAGTCGGCCCATGGCGGTAGGCTCGAAGAGCAATTCCGACTGTTTAACCAATACTTTGCTTTTACGGCGTAATTCCTCCTCTTTCATGGCGAAGGCCACCTGCTCGGCGTACCATTCAGCGGCCCGGCCGGCGCCGACCTTGGCTCTGTCCACGGCGCCGCTCCCGCCGGGGATGAGCGTCTTTTTCATCTCTTCCCCTTCCTGCGCGTAGACCCAAAACTGCGGGTAGCGCTCGTCCTCGTAGACCGCCTGCCCGAGGGCCAGCGAGAGCGGCCCGGTCGTCGAGGCGATGCGCACGACCGGCTCGTCGCCGTCGTTGATGTGGCGGTGCCAGGAGAACATCGGCACGCACAGCAAATCGCCCGGCCCCCAATCGTAGCGCACGCCGTCGATGATGCTGTGGCCACGCCCCTTGAGAAAGTAGATGATCGCCTCGACCGTGTGCCGGTGGCCGAGCGTGCGCCAGTCCCTGCCCTCCTCCGTATGCGGCGGGATCACGTCGTACCAGAGCCGGTGCGTGTGGTTGTTGGAGCCGAGGCGGGCGTCCACGACGTAGATGTGTTTGTGCTCGCCGAGCTTTTTTTCGATCTCGGCCCATTTAAACAGCACCTCCTGCTGCTTGCGCCGCTGCTGCTCTTCTTTGGCGAAGCGCACGCTGTGCATGCCCAGCTCGGTATGGATTTCTTTGACGGACTTCTCTTCTTTCATCTTTCCCTCGTCGGCTGCCTTCCGGACGCGATTGCTCGGGCGGGCGCGGGGCTCCAAAGATCGCCTTCAGGCGGCGTTCACCTGCCGCGCGATGAACGCTTTCATCATGTCGATCGCGCGGTCGGTGTTTGCGCTCGGCTTGATGACCCAGCGGTGTTCCGCCCCGGAGAAGATATGAAAATCGATGGCCCCTCCGGCTTTGCGGTAAGTGTCGGCGAACTTTTGCTGCACTTCGGGCAGGACGTTGTCGTCCAGCTCGCCCTGCAAAATAAACATCGGCACCAGGTTCACGGGCTCGCCGCGCTCGAGGATGCGCTGCGGGTTACCCTCTTCGATCGTCTCCCAGGGGTTGAAGTAGGTTTCGCTGTTCTTGATGAGGAACTCGCGCTTCATTCTCTTCGCCTGCTCGTAGCGCGCGAGCGGATCGCTGATCGGGGAGCGCGCGATCAGATACTTGAGCTTCGCGTCGAGATCGGGCGCCGGCGGCAGCGGGTGCGCGTTGTAGCGCGGGTCGGCGGGCCGCATCGCGCACAGCTGCATCACGTGCCCTCCGCTCGAGCTCCCCAAGGCGCCGAGCGTTTCGGGATCCCCGCGCCACTGGCGCGCGTTGGCTTTGAGCCAGCGCACGCCATAGTTGGCGTCGGCCACCGAGGCGGGATAAGGCGCTTCTTTCGCCCATCTCAGGTCGATCGCCACAACCAAAACGCCGCTCGCCGCGAGGCGCTCGTCGACCGGGGCGTTGGCGGTGCGGTCCTGCCCGTTCCAGGCGCCGCCGTGCACATCGAGCAAGACGGGGAACGGCCCCGGCGCTTGCGGCTGGTAAATCCGCGCCATCAACGTGCGCACCGGGTCGCGCCGGTACTCGACGTCCCAAACCTTGATTTCGTACTGCTTCGCGGGATCGTATTTGACTGCCATGGTCGTTCTCCCTCGCTCGCGTCGATCTGTCGCGCCACAATAGATTCAGCCCGCTTGCCTGTCAAGGTGGAGACGACGAGAACGGACTACCGAGGCTTCGCGCCGCGGCCGCTCGCGTGCTTTGCCACGATAAGCTCGATCGCCTGGCGCCAGCTCGCCTCGATCCGCTTTCGGGTCTCCGGGCCGATCTCGCTTACCGCGGGAAAATCTTGCCGCCATTCATACGGGCGCGTCGCGTCGATCACCATCCTCGAATTGTAGCCCTTCTGTCCCTGCGGGATGATCGGATCGAGAGGACCGCTCCAGGCGCGGCGGATGATGTCCACGGAGGTGGCGGGATCGGTGCGCGTGCACATCGCCCAGACGACGTCGTTCAGGTTGGTGATATCGATGTCTTCATCGACGACGACGACGTACCTTCCGAGATAAGCGGCCGGCTGGCACTGGCAGGCGATCACCGCCGCCTGCTTGGCGTGGCCGGGATATTTTTGCCGGATCGCCACCACCACCATGAAGCGCTGCGCGGGCGGCGGCAGATAAACGCCTTTGATTTCCGGCACGCCCGCCTGCTCCATCGCGTTCCAGACGAACGCCGAGCGCAGGAGCGAGCGATACATCCCGTGAATCGTCGGCTTGAAGGGCGGCGCGCCGCAGATGATCGGGTCGTTGCGGTGATAGACCGCCTTGACCCTCACGACCGGCTGCGCGGCTTTGTTCGCGCTGGTATAGTATCCCGGCCACTCGCCGAACGGCCCTTCCGGAAGTCTCTCGCCGGGCAGGATCTCCCCTTCGATCGCGATCTCGCCGTAGGCCGGAATGCGCAGCTTGGTGAGCGGCGCCTCGACAAGCTCGATCGGCTCGCCGAGCATGCCCGAGGCCCAGTCGTACTCGTTGAGCGTGATCGGGATCGCCATCGAGGCGGCGACATAGAGGAGCGGATGCTGGCCGAAGACCATCGCCACGGGAAGGGGCTTTCCGGCTCTCGTCGCTTTGTCGAGGTGAATGCGCCCGTGCTTGCCGGGAGACATGTGCAGGCCGAGCTTGTCTTTGTCCTGAACCATCACGCGATAGCAGCCGACGTTCTCCATGCCGTTTTCGGGGTCGCGGGTGACGACCAGCAGAGCCGTGCCCAGGTATCTCCCGCCGTCGCCCTCGTGCCAGCGCGGCGTGGGGAAGCGGAGCAGGTCCACCCGGTCGCCCTGCTGGATATTTTCCAGGACCGGCCCGGAGGAGACCGTCCTGGCGCCGATCGGCTTGAGATCGCGGAGCTTGGCGCGCAACGCATCGATGAAAGGGATCGCGGGAAGATCCGCCGGCAGGCCGAGCGTGAGAGCGGTGCGCTCGACGGTCTCGAGCATGTTGACGAGAACGCGCCAGCCGCGCGGATAGCCGGGGATGTCGTCGAAGAGAAGAGCGGGAGGGGCCGGCAGTTTTTCCAGCACAAGCTCGCTTAGCCCGCCGATTTCCAAGTCCCAGTGAACGCCCGAGACGTTCTCGAGCTGGCCGAGCCGGTCGACCTCGCCCAGCCAGGTTCTTAAATCGCAGCTACCTTTCGCTGAGTCCCGTTTGAGCTCGGGCAGTGCCATTTTGGATGTTCCCCCTTTTTGCGTCGGGCTCGATTCTTTTCGGTTTCATTCGCAAAGACCCCAGCTGCTTCGGGCGAATAGCTCCTCCGGGGCGATGTTCCTTCCGCTGACGCCCTGCTCGTAGCAGTAAGCCAAAAATTTTTCGATCCCATGGCGGTTGGGCTCAAGCCCGTAGGCCCACGGGTCGCCGCCGAAGACCGCCCTCTCCTCGGCCAGGTGCCTTTCGTTCCACGCCAAAACCAGGCTCGGCGTTTGGCTCCGCCACTGGCGCGCCCATTTTTTTGCGCGCGAGAAAAGCTCAAAGAGCTTTGGCGGCAGCTCGGGATCGAGCGCGACCGCCCTGTTGCTGATCGCGAGCACGTGCATGATCGGGAAAATTTTCGTCCGGCGAAAATAATCGGCTTCGACGTCCGCGTAATTGGGGAAAAGCGGTCTGACGGCGCCGCCGCTGGCGAGCGGCTCGGTGACTCCGACCGCATCGACGGCGTGCGCCAAAAGCGCCGCGCGAACGCGCGCCGCCGCGCTCGCGCCGCCTCTCTCAAGCCGCTGGATGCGCGCGCCGTTTCTCGGGCGCACGTCGTCCTCGTGCTCCGGGTCGTCCCAGTGATGCACGGAGGCGGTAAACCAGCTGGTTTCCTCCGGCGAGACGCCGTATTCCTCGGTCAGCATCCCGCGGATCCAGATCGCGGCGCTCTGCACCCAGCGAACAAAGCCAAGCCTCTTTCGGTTCAAATCCTCGGGCGCGCCGATACCCGCGTCGGCGTGGCAGTAAATGAACCGGTGGCGGAACACGCGCGCGGGAAACACCGGGATGGCGGTGAAGTCCGCGCGGTCGCGCGAAACATAATAGACGAGCTCCGCAAGCGACATCTCCGAGACGTCGAACTCGCCGCGGAACATGCCGGCGAACATCCAGGCGACGTTGTCGATTTCCCGGACCGCCAACTTGAGTCCGGGAACGTGGATCAGACCGCGCAGGAGCGCGTTGGTGCCGTCGTAGTTGCGGCAAGCGAGAACGATCGGCGCACGGAGAGTCATCGCGCGCCGGCGCCCGCTTCGGTCTGTTCGCGGTAAAGACAGAGCGCTTCCATGACGGGCCGGTCCGTGAGCGAGAACAGCACGGCCTCTTGGTCCGAATTATTTTCGTGGCGGTGCCATTGCCAGAGAGGAATTACAAACGAGTCGCCCTTTTTCCATTCGAGCCAGCCTTCTCCGACCGCCGTCCGACCGCTTCCCTTGAAGACGTGGTAGAGCGCCGTGCTCGTGTGGCGGTGCGCGGCGGTCTTTTCCCGCGGCCGCAGGGATTGGACTTCGCAGGACATCGTCGCCAACGTCGGCCCGCCGGTCACCGGGTTGACGTAGCGGAGAAGCGCGCCGTCGCAAGGGTCGCGCTCCGCTTCGCTGAGCTTTTTCAACGCCGCCTCGGTGTCCCGCCAGCGATAGCGGAACGGGAGGCCGCGGCGCTCTTTTTCCGAAGCGGCCGGCGCGCGCGCAAAGCCGTAGCGGTAACCCGAATCGCCCTCGGCGCGCGTGAGCGGCTGCTGTTCGCCCGCGTAGGGCTCGAAGAAAAGCGCGTTCAACGAGTGGATGAGCGGCCCGTCCAAGCCGTCGAGCCAGATGATGGGAGAGGCCGAAGGGTTGTGGTGCTCGTGCCATGTCCAGTTGGGCGTGAGAATCAGATCGCCCTCTTCCATCGGAAATCTCTCGCCCTCCACGACCGTGTACGCTCCTTGGCCTTCGACCACAAAGCGGATCGCCGCCATGTTATGCCGGTGCGCGCGCGCGACCTCGCCCGGGTTGACGATGGAAAACGTAAGCTGCAGCGTGCGCGACGTGGAGTGGGTCGGCGCGTGCGGATTGACGAGCCGGATCGCGCGGCGCTCCGCCATGTCGATCCCGACCGCGTCCTTCGCCTTCATGAGAGCGTCCCGCACCACGTCCCATTTCCAGAGATAGGGCGCTTCGGGCTGATGCAAAGGCACGCGGCTCTTCCAGAAACCCGCGAGCCGGTTGCGCTTGAGCTCGTCGTCGAGCTTGGCAAGATCCATGCGCTTCCTCCGACCTGGTCTAGGAAATTCGCGACATGGCCGACGCCATGCCGCCGAAGTACGCCCGGTGCAGGTCCATCGATTCCCGGGCGGTCGCGAGAACGCCGGCTTCGGCGCCGGGCGGCACGTGACGCTCGAGCACGTCGAGAAACATGTCCGAATGCTTCACATCGGCCTTGCTGTGAACGACGAAGTTGGGCATCTGTTCGGGCCGCAGCCCCAGGTCGCGCGCCCAGCTGCGCGCGAGCCGCGTGCAGTTTCCGCCGCCGAGATCTCCCAGCAAGCGGTCGTCGTTCGTCCACTCGGCGATCGTCGAGGCGGCCAGCGCCTCCTGCCACGGGCGGTGGCGCGCGAGCCACCACCAGCCGTAGACCGCCGCCCTCGTTGTCGGCAGCGGTTCGGCCTTGAGGATGGCTTCCTCGCTGAGCCCGATTTCCTTTCCTTGTCGCACGATCAGATCGAGGTGGCCTTTTTTCGAGTGCTCGTCCTCGACCAGCTCTTCGTACTCGTGCGCCAGGATTCTTTGTTTGACCTCGAGCTCGGGGCAGTTCGCGGCGACCTGCGGCCAGTAGTTGCGCCGCTGGCGGGTATAGATTCCGAGCTGAAGAAGATAGAGCCGCGCCCGCGCGGTGGTAATTTTGAGCGCGTAGAACTCGTCCATCTCGGGAGACAAAAACAGCTCGCGCACAACCTCGCCCAGCTTTTCTCTCCACTCGTGCTGCTTCATGACGAACTCCTCGCGCCGGCGGCCTCAGGCTTCGAGCGCCGCTTTGAGGGCCGATGCCAATTTTTTCCGGTCGGCCGGCTCGAGCTCCTTGGTCGGCCACCTCGGAAACGAGCGAATCGGCAGGTCGCGCATGCGCAAGGACTCGCGCAACACGGCCCGCCCGTAGGTCCGGCTCAGGCTCACGATATCGTTGCTGAAGTCGATGACCCGCTCCTCGAGTCCGAGCGCCCTCTCGAGATCGTTGCCCTCGATGGCGCGCCAGAGCTTCACGAGCAGCTCGGGAATCGCCACCGTCAGCGGGTGGATCGCTCCCGCAAGCCCCCACAAGACCCCCGGCATCAGATGAACGGCGGAGCCGGAAAAGACGGCGCACGACGACGGCAGCGCGCGCACGAACGCGATCTGCTGTTCCAGCGGAATGAACGACATCTTGATGCCGCACACGTCCGCGATCTCGCGGCAGAGCTTGGCCGTCCACTGCGCGGTCATCCGGTAGCCGCTGTTCACCGCGTTGTTATAGATGAACAGCGGATGGCGGACGGCGTCATGCACCGCCGTGTAGTGGCTGAAAACCTCGTCGTCGTGGTGCTCGAAATAGTAGGGCGGCACGACGGCCACCGCAGGCGCTCCCTTGTCGACGGCATCGCGCGCCAGGCTGATCGTCGTCGGGGTGTCGGCGCAGCCGACGTGGATGACGACGGGGATTCTTCCCCCGACGGCCTTCAAAACCACGCCCGCCACCCGCTTGCGTTCTTCGGGAGAAAGCGCCGGCCCTTGACCGAACGTTCCCAGCGCAAACAGGCCGTGCACGCCCGCGCTCAGATAAAAGTGGACGAGCTGCCGGAGCCCGTCCTCGTCCACGTCGCCTTTTTCCGTAAAAGGAGTCGGGAGCGGAATATAGATGCCCTGGAGCCTCGCCATAGCGTTTCCTCCTTGCGCGCGGCGCAGGATTTTTTTCTGCCCTGGTCGCCGAATAGCACAGCGGCTTGGGATTGACAACACGGGCGGGCGCGCTGCGCGTCCGGGGCGGGCGCTACCGGGCGCGGTAGCTTCGGGCGCGCACAAAGTAATTGACCAGGCCGATATACTCGTGGATGGCGATCATGGTTCCTCTTGCCGCCGACTCCGAGGGAAATAGAGCCAGCGGCGTGAACCGCTGCTCGCCGATCGTGAAGTCGGCGGGGGCCGGTATCGGCTCGCGGCTCACGGCGGCGAAGGCCAACATGCTCCGGGGCATGTGCACCGCCGAGGTGACCAGCAGGTAGCGCGTCCATTTTCGCTGCTCGAGGATGCGCCTCACTTCCAGCGCGCTCTCGAACGTGTCGCGCGATCTCGGTTCCGCAATGACGTGCTCGGCGCGAACCCCCCACAGGCGCAGATAGTCGCAGGCGATCTTGTTCTCGTCGCGCGCCGGCGTGAAAGGATCGACGTGGCCGCCGGCGACGATGATCGGCCTCGGCAAAAGCCGGTAAAGGCGCCAGGCTTCGTCGAGACGGCGAAACATGCTTTCGTCGAGCGTGGGATAGGGAATCAGGCCGCCGGCGGGAGTGGATTCCGCGGTGAGAACCACGATCGCGTCGAACGCCGGCGCCTGCCGGGGATCGCGCAGCGGCGCGAAGCGAGACTCCAGCGGGTAGCGCAGCAAGCGCTCGAACCAGCCGAAGTGGAGAAGAAAAATCAAGATCGTGGTGGCGACGAGGAGCCTGCGCGCCCAGCGCCGGCGCCAGAAAACGCACACCAGCACGAGCAGCACGATCCAGGGGGTGGGCGGAAGGATCAGCCCCTTCACAAGCTGTTTGAGCGCAAACATCGGCGGGCCCGCGGTGAAGGGCCGCGGTGCGCGGTTATTGTTCCGCGCGCACGAACAGCTCCATCTCGCCGATCTTGGAGATGCGGCCCTTCAGGTGATCGCCATCGGCGAGCTTGCGCACGCCCGCCGGCGTTCCCGTGGTGATGAGATCGCCGGGCCGCAGGGTGAGGGCGTGGGTTAAAAAGCGGATATGGTCGCGCAAGGTACAGATCATGTCGCCCGTGTAGGCGTTCATGACGAGATGGCCGTTCTGCTCGACCTGGATATAGAGGTCCTGGGGATTTTCGATTTCATCCTTCGTGACGATCCACGGCCCGAGGCCGGTGAAGGTATCAAACCCCTTGCGGATGTTGCGCGTGTTGCTCTTGCCGCGGCCCCACGGCTCCCGCTGGCTGATATCCCAGCAAATGGTGTAGCCGAAGACATAGTCGAGGGCCTGGTCTTCGCGCACGTAGCGCGCCCTCTTGCCGATCACCGCGCACAGCTCGCATTCGAAGTCGACGTCTTTTGAGATCTTCGGCAGGACAATCGTGTCGCCGGGCCCGATGATCGAAGACGACGGCTTCAAGAAGAATTCGGCCATCAGTTCGTCCTTGTCGCGCACGGGCCTTTCCTGCCTGCCCGTCTTCGCTTCCATCTCCTTGCGGTGATCCATGTAGTTGGCGGCCGCGGCCCACAGCGACGGCGGGTTTGACACCGGCGGAAGGAGCTTGACCGAGCCGAGCGGCACCGACGGGCCGCTCTTGACCTGGTTCTCGACGCACCGCCAGGCGTCGGGGTCGCGCGCGAGAATGTCGATGACGGCGATCATGGAGGGCTCGGCACGCAAAAAGCCGTTCTTGACAAGAGCATCGCCGATCGGGAAAACCCGGTCTTCCACCACGACTCCGACCGTACCCGCGTCGTAGGAGCAGAATTTCATTTTGCCGACCTCGCCGCTAAGCGTTACGGAAACTCTTCCTTACTAAACGCGGCTCAGGTTGACAAGAGCGGTCCCTTGCTCGATACTTTGCCGGCTTTCGGGCGGATAAAACGGCATCCAGCAGGAGGTCGCCGATGGCTTTTTTGAAAACGCTACTGGTCGGACTGGCGGGGCTTTTTCTGCTAAGCTTGGTTTCGGATGCCGCGGCGGCAGAGCGCGGGCGCGGCGGCTGCCGCCGCGGCGATCGGCTGCGAATTCAGGACTTGGATATGAGCCCCGACCCCATCGTCGAGGGGCAGCGCATCCGCTTTTGGAGGGTGCGCCTTTATCTTGACGGCAATCGCCAATGCGACACCGAAGTCGAAATTCACGAAGGCAAAGATGTCGTCGCGCGCGAGCGGATCTCTCTTCGGCCGGGAACCAACGAGGTTAACATTCGCCCCGACGAGCGGTATCGATTTCACGGCCGGGAGCACTGCTTTACCGTGGTCGTTGATCTCGAGGGGTCGCGGAGACAGGTGGACGCCGACCGGCGCTTCTGCGCGCGCCAAAAGCCGAGCTGGACCATGGGCGAACCCGGGGATCGGCCGGCCTGGGACAGACGCTGAGATCGAGGGTGAGTAGCCTTTGAAAATCGCCACCTGGAACGTCAACGGAATTCGGGCCCGGCAGGCGGAGCTGTTCGACTGGATCAGCCGCGATCGTCCCGACATCATTTGCCTGCAGGAGCTCAAGGCCGCGCCGGCGCAGATCCCGTCGCTTCTTTGCGAGATACCGGACTACTGGTGCTGCTGGCATGGCGAGCGGGCCTATTCCGGAGTCGCGCTGCAGATCCGAAAAGACCTGCTGCCGGAGCCTCCCCGCTTCGCTCATCCGCCGTTCGATTACGAGAGCCGAGTGGTGACGGCAGAGCTCGGCAACGTGGTGATCGCGTCGCTTTATGTTCCCAACGGCGGCAAGGACTTCGCCGCCAAGATGCGCTTTCTCGAGGAGCTCGAGAGGTACGTTGCGGAAGCTCACGCGAGCGGGCGCGAGGTCATTCTGTGCGGCGATATGAACGTCGCGCGCGCGGAAATCGACGTCCATCCCAAGGAGAGAAACCCGAAACTGATCGGCCAGCGGCCCGAGGAGCGCGCGCTGATCGAGCGCATTCTCGCGCGCGGGCTCGTCGACGTCGGCCGCGCCCTCGATCCCGAAAACGACCGGCTCTTTACCTGGTGGGCGCCGTGGCGCAACCTCCGCCAGCGCAATATCGGCTGGCGGCTCGATTACTTTTTCGCGAGCGCGCCGCTGGCCGAGCGCTTCTCGAGCTGTAAGGTTCTCGCCGAGGTCGGCACGAGCGATCACGCCCCGGTCGTGGCCGAGATGACGCTCTCTTGATTTGTCGGGCGCTTCGCGTAGTTGTGTAGGTGTCTGGTTCGTTGATCCGTTTTCCTCCCTTCGGCGGAGCGGCTCCGCGCACGCGGTGGCCCATGCGAACTTGAGGAGGCTGTCATGAGCGACGATTACGCCAACGAAGATGTCGGCAACATCGCCCTTTTGGAGCATATCAACGTTCAGGTGCCCGATCAGGCCGCGGCGACCCTTTTCTATGTGGTCGGAATGGGCTTCACGCGCGATCCTTACCTGACCGTCGGCTTGAGCAACATGTGGGTCAATCTCGGCGAGCAGCAGTTTCACTTGCCGACGCGGTCCGCGCAGGTGATCCCGGGCCACATCGGAATCGTGACTCCAGATCTGCGCGCGCTAAGCGCGCGCCTCGAGGGCGTGCGGCAGGACCTCGAAGGAACCAAGTTCGCCTGGGCCGCCGAGAGCGATCACATCGCGGTCACCTGCCCCTGGGGCAATCGATTCCGCTGCTACGAGCCGGCGCCGAGATTCGGCGATATGCTGCTCGGGCTGCCTTACATAGAGTTTCATACCAGACCGGGGACGGCGGCGGGCATAGCGCGCTTTTACGAAAAGGTCATGGGCGCGCCGAGCGTTGTTCTTTCCGAGCCGCCCGCCGCGCGGGTCGCGATCGGGCGAAACCAGTGGATCACTTTCCGCGAGACCGACGGTGCGATTCCGCCCTACGACGGCCACCACATTGCCGTTTACGTCGCAAAGTTCTCGAGCATCTATCGCTTCCTGAGAGAGCGCGGCCTCATCTTGGAAGAGGTGCGCAACCACCAGTTTCGCTTCAAGACGATCGTCGATCCGGACTCCGGAGAGGAGCAATTTCTCCTCGAGCACGAGGTGCGAAGCCTCAAGCATCCCATGTATCAGCGGCCTTTCGTGAACCGCGACCCGGCGCAATCGCAAAGAAATTACCGGCGCGGGCGCGATGCGCTGATTCCGTACAGCGCGGGAGAAGCAGGGCGATGAAAGCGATAAGGATCCACCAGTTCGGGCCGACGGAAGACGTCCTTCAGTTGGAAGAGATCCCGATTCCCCAGCCCGGCGCTGACGAAGTGCTGATAAAAATCGAGGCCGCGTCGCTGAACCGGGCGGACCTGGGGCTGCGCCGCGGCAGCTATCGCGTCGCGCCGGAAGATCTGCCGATTATCCCGGGAAGGGAGTTTGCCGGGACGATTGCGGCGCTGGGCGCAAAGGTCCGCGGCTTCGAAATCGACCAGCGGGTGCTCGCCTATCCGGGCAAGGGCGGCTACGCGGAGTACGGCGCCTGCCAGGCCGCGCTCGTGCGTCCTATTCCTCCGGGCGTCGGCTCCGTCACCGCCGCGGCGGTGCCCACCACTTTTTTGACCGCGTGGTTCGGCCTGCTCGAGGACGGCAAGCTCAAGGCGGGCGAGGTCGTTTTGGTGCAGGCGGGAAGCAGCGGCGTGGGCAACGCGGCGATCCAAGTCGCCAAACACCTCGGCGCCCAGGTCATCGCGACGGCGGGAAGCGAGGAGAAGTGCGATCAGATTCGCGTTCTCGGGGCCGACCTCGCGATCAACTACGCCGAGAAAGACTTTGCGCCCGAGGTGCTTAATTTCACCGACGGGCGCGGCGTCGATGTCGTCTTGGAGATGATCGGCGGCGAGGTTTACGACAAGAGCCTCGAGGTGCTCGCGCCGGGCGGCCGGTTGGTCTCGATCGGCGGCGCGTTCGGACCGATTCCGCAAACCCCGCCCGTTCTCGACGGCGGAAGAAAAGCCACCAGATTTTCGATCACCAACTACCTTGCCGCGCATCCCGAAGGGCTCGGGCAGCTCGACGAGATTCTCAATCTCGTCCGCGTCGGCGTCTTTAAGGTCGTCGTCGGGCGCACCTTCCCGTTGAGCGAGGCGCGCGCCGCGCAGCGCTATCTCGAAAGCCGCGAGCATTTCGGCAAGGTCGTGCTGGTGATCTGACCGCGACTCCTTCCCCGCGCCGGGCGATGAAGCGGTGTTGGCGCTCCGGATGATTGATCTTCGCAGCGATACCGTGACCAAACCGACGCCGGCCATGCTTGCGGCGATGGCGCGCGCCGAGGTCGGCGACGATGCGCGCGAAGGCGATCCCACGACGCGGCGGCTGGAACAAACCGCGGCAGGCCTGCTCGGCATGGAAGCCGGCCTCTACGTGCCCTCGGGGACGATGGCCAATCTCGTTGCGGTGATCGTGCACGCTGCCGAGCGGAGCGGCGTCGTGCTCGAGGCCAATTCGCACATGGCGACGGTCGAGTCGGGAAGCTTCACGAATCTCACCGATACGAGATTCTACCCGGTCGCCGGCAGCTACGGCGTGATGGCGAGCGGCGACGTTGAAGGCGCGTTCGAGCGCGCCGCGGCCGACGGCGCTCCCGCGGGCGTTCTCGCCATCGAGAATACGCACAACAACGCCGGCGGAACGGTGGTTCCCCGCGCCGACATGCGCCGGCTGATCGACCTCGGCCACCGGCGCGGCGCCAAGGTCCATGTCGACGGCGCGAGGATCTTCAACGCCGAGGTCGCGCTCGGCGTGCCCGCCGCCGATTTGGTCAGCGGCGCGGATTCGGCGATGTTTTGCGTCTCGAAAGGCCTGGGCGCGCCGGTCGGCTCCGTGCTCTGCGGAAGCCGCGAGTTCATCGCTCGCGCGCGGCAGGCGCGCGCGTGGTGCGGCGGCGCGATGCGCCAGTCCGGCGTGATTGCCGCGGCTGGCCTGGTCGCGCTCGAGGATTACCCGGAGCGGCTTGCCGGCGATCACGCCAACGCGCGGCGCCTGGCCGAGGGTTTGGCCGAGCATCCGGCCTTCCGAATCGATATGCGCGCCGTGCAGACGAACATGGTCTACGTGCGCGTCGCTCACCCGGCGTTCGATCCGGCAAAGTTCGAGCGCCACTGCCACGAGCGCGGCGTCTGGGTAAGGGCCCACAAGGAGCGCTTTCGCCTCGTCTTGCACCATCAGATATCGAGCGCCGATGTCGCGAAGGCGCTTGCGGTGATCAACAGTTTTTCGCCTGCGTAGCTTGCCGACCCCAGGCCCGCGAATTAAGGCGCGATCGCCGGCGCCTACGGCGCCAGCTTGATGGGTTTCGCCTCGCTCGACCATTCTCAAGCCGCGTCAGTCCAGCACAGCCACGCCCGAGATCTCGATCATGCAGTCGGGATGGTAAAGGCCTTTGACCTCGACCAGCGTGATCGCGGGAAAGTACTTCCCGAACACCTCGCGATAGGCGGCGCCGAGCGCTTTTTTATTGGCGTGATAGGCGCTCACATCGGTCACGTACATCGTGAGGACCGCAAACTGCGTCGGCTTTCCGCCCGCGCCCTCGACGGCTTTTTTGAGATTGGCCATCACCTGGCGAAACTGCGCCACAAAGTCGCCTTTGCCGACGACCGCTCCGCTCGCGTCAAACGGCGCCTGCCCGGCGACATAGACGAGCGATCCGGAAGTGATCTTGGCCACGTGCGAGTAGCCGACCGGCTTCTCCAAACCCGCGGGATTCAGTAGCTCAAAAGCCATTTGCGATTTTCCTCCTCCGTCTGGTTCGCGCGCTCACCTCGGCTTTTACCGGAGGTCGTCGACCGGCAAAGCGACTTCCTCGACGGAGCCGTTCACGACGCGTACCCGGTAAGCCTTCGTGCCGCCGTGCGCCGAAACGGCGCGGTGGAACTCGACGCCCTTGAAGTGAACGGCCGTCCAATCTTCGATCGCCACTCCCGCGGCAATTTCTCCGGCGGCCAGGAGGCGATGGTACGACGGCCGGCGCTCGGGCTCGCCATCGTAGTGCGGGCAGCAACTTCCCGAAAGAAAACCGAGGCAGTCGAGCGGCCGGAGGCTATCCGCGAACGAGTCGGTAACGCCCTGCTCGAACCAGCAGATCGCGCCCGCGCTCACGCCCGCAAGCACGATTCCGCTCTGCCAGGCTTCCCGCAAGAGCTCGGGCATACCCCACTCGCGCCAAACGGCCAGCATCGTCTTCGTATTGCCGCCGCCGACGTAGATGACATCCTGCGCGAGAAGGAACGACCGCAGGTCGCGCGTGCGCTTGAAGAAGGACAGATGCGCCGGCCGGCAACCCAGTCGCAAAAACGCGCTATAGAAGCTCACGAGATAGTTGTCCGGCTCGCCGCTCGCGGTCGGAACGAACGCAACCCCGGGATTGGCGACGTTTGCCTGCTCGATGAGATAGCGCTCGAGCGCCAGGTTTTCCGGATCGCGGTAAAAGCCGCCGCCGCCAATCGCGATGATCTGGGCTGGCCTGCTCGACAACGGTTCCTCGTTAGTCGATCGCGCTACGATTCGCCGAAGGCGAGCTTTTTATCTCCGCGCGCGGCCGAGGCGGACAACTTTGGATTCCCGCTCGAAGGATCGGGCGCCAGAAGAGACGACGAACGAAGCTCAAGGGGACGGCTGCGCCTGCTTGAGCCGGCTCCGCACCGCGCCGAGCGGGCCGATCTCGACGGGAACGCCGTCGGTGTACGCGATCGCCTGATTGGAGTACGGCGAGATGCGCGGCCCCGGGGTGAGGATCCCGACCATATTCAGCGGATCGGCGGCGCAAACGATCGTCGTGCTCCCCTTTTGTCCGGCGCGGCGCATGGCGCGCAGCATTTCCACCGCTTCGGGTAGCGCGTACTGCTCGCCGACAAAGCCGCTCACGAATCGGCCGCCGCGGATCTCCCCCTGCGCTTCCCAGCGCCGATAAACCTGAACGAGCGCGCGCCACGAAAGCTTCATCGATTCACGGAGCAAAAGCTCGCGAAAGACAACGCCGTAGCGGCTGAGAAGCTGGCGCGCCAAAAAATTCGTCGCCTGCTCGGACCCCGCCGCTGAGCTTTGCTGCACGCGCCACAAGGACCAGCGCCCTAGCGGCATCAAGCGCTCCGCCGACCGGCCGCCCGCGATGAGCCGCAGCCGCCGTCTGGGCAGGCGCTTGGCCTGGGGCTTGAGCAGCACCCTGAGGCCCGCGATGCCGTCGCCGGTGACGAGCCCGCGCGCGACAAGCTCCCACAGCGCCTCCTCCGCCTGCGTCTTCAGAAGTCCGGTGCCGCGCGCGATATCGGTCAAAAAAGAAGCCCCGCGCTCCTCCAGGTAATGCGCCACCGTCTGCGCCGGCCCGGACAGCGCGCCGATCTCTTCCCAGGGGCGGGTCACGGGCTCGAGAAAGTATTCGAGATGGTCGCGAAGCAAAAACGCAAGCGGCGCGACGCGGGTAAAAGGTCGGCGCGCTTTTCGTCGCTTTCTTGGCTCCAGAGGAAGCTCGCCGTTTTCCGCGAAATCGCCCTTGATTCTTCCCCAGGCGACCAATCCTGAAAGGCAGAGATTTTCGAGATCGTCCGGGTCGTAGTCGCAAACGCGCGCGGGAAAGACAAACTCCTCCCAAGCCGGCGCGGGAAGCTCAAGGCCTTGAAGCTGCCCGATGACCGCGAGGAGCCCTTCGCGGCCGCGCCGCCGCGTATCCTCATCGAGCCGCTGCCAGCGCAAGAGAAACCTGATGAAGTCCGCCGGCGTGACCGGCTCGATCTCGCTCCGGAGCCTGCCGAGGGTGAGCCGGTGAATGCGCGCGAGCAGCCGCCGCTCGCACCATTCGACCGCGTCCTGACCGGCCTGTCTCGCTTCGAACCGGCCGCGGAGCACGACGCCGGCGGTTTCGAGCGAAAAAAGGGCGCTTTCGACTCGGCCGCGCGAAAGCCCCAGCCGTTCCGCGAGCCGTTCAGCCGTCGTCGGGCCGATAATTTCCATCCAGCCCTGAACCGCTTTGCGCGCCGCATCTTCCGGAGCGGGCGCTTCGCCGGCGGCCGCGGGCGCGGGATCGATCGCCGCGTCGGGGACGAGCGCCCTGACGGCCGGCACGCGCTCCGTCGCCACATAGGCTTCCCGCTCGTGGCCGTCCGCTTTCCAGCGCGCCAGCCCGGCGCGGCCGGTCGCGACCAATTCGGCGGCAAGGCCGCGCCACGCTTCTGAATCCGCCACGGGAAGAAGGCCAACGGAAAGCAGCAAATCGTGCAGCTCGTCGGCATCGCGCAGATCGGGCCAGGCCTGCGCCCGCACCTGGTCGATTGCGCTCTGATCGAGGACGCCCAATCCGCCGGCGAGGTCCGGATCCGCGCGCCGCAGCGCGACGGCCCGCGCGCGGCGCTCTTCCAGCGGCGCGTCGTCCAAAAACGCATAGGGGTTGGCGTTTAAGATCTCGTGCGCCATCGGCGACGGCGCGGTCGTCTCGACGGCGAAAGTGGAAATTTCTCCGGATTCTATCCTGCCCAGCGTTTCCACAAGGCCGTTGACATCCATCGCTTCGTGGAGGCAGTCGAGCAGGGTCTGATGAACCAGCGGGTGATCGGGGGGCGTGACCGGACCCGGATGGTTGTCCTGGCATCCGGCCTGCTCGGGGAACACGGCCGCCAGCAGATCTTCGGCGCGGAAGCGCTGGATCGCCATCGGCACTTTTTTACCGGCGCGAAAGCGCTCAACGGCAAGCGCGCGCGTCGCGTTCCAGCGCCAGCGGTTGGTGAACATCGGCGAGGCCAGGAGCGCCTGTTTCAGGTTGGCCTCGACGGTGGGCCGCCGCAGCCAGGAGAAAATCTCCGCAAGCGGAAACGAATGCCGCTCGCCCAGGGAGAGCACGATGCCATCGTCGGTGGCCGCCGCCTGAATCTCGGAATCGAACGTGACGCAAAAGCGCTTGCGGAGCGCGAGGCCCCAGGCGCGGTTGATCCGCCCGCCCAGGGGCGAATGGATGACGAGTTGCATGCCGCCCGCCTCGTCGAAGAAGCGCTCGGCGACAATCGAGTTCACCGCGGGCACCGCGCCGAGCGCGCGCCGCGTCTGATCGACATAGGCGACGATTTGCCGGGCGCCGAATTCATCGACCGCGCACGCCTCGACCAGCCAGCCGACGGCGCTTTCGCCGTCGCGCAGGCGGCGGGCGACTTCCTGGCGCAGATCGGAAACCGCCTGCGAAAGCTCGCGCGTGCGCGCGGGCGCTTCGCCGAGCCAGAAAGGAATCGTCGGCGGCGCGCCGCGGGCGTCCTCGACCCAGACCCGTCCCGACGACACGCGCCGGATGCGCCAGGAGCGGTTGCCCAAGAGAAAGATATCTCCGGCGAGGCTTTCGACCGCGAAATCCTCGTTGACCTTGCCGACAAAAGTTTCCGCCGGCAGTTCGATCACATCGTAGTCCGCCGTATCGGGGATCGCGCCGCCGTTGGTGATCGCCGCGAGGCGCGCGCCGCGGCGCGGCCGAAGCCGCCCGTGCACGCGGTCGTGGTGGATGAGCGCGCCGCGCCTCCCCATGAGGCCGGCGATCCCTTCGGCGAGCATCTCCAGCACCTGATCGAACTCGGCGCGCGTGAGATTTCGGTACGGGTAGGCGCGCGTGACCAGGCGCCAGAGCTCGTCCACGGCGATGCCGCTCGGCGCGTTTGCGCTCGCGCTATCCAGAAGCGAGGGCTGGGCGGGCGCGGCGCGCGAGATCGTCCCGTGGCTGGCGACGGTTGCGACCATCTGTTGAGCGAGAACGTCAAGCGGCTTTTCGGGGAGGATGATCCGGTCGAGGGCGCCGGCGCGCGCCGCCCGGACCGCGGCCGCGGATTGGAGGAGGTCGTCGCGCGTCAACGGGTAGATGATGCCTTTGGGAATCGCGCCGAGCCAATGACCGGCGCGCCCGATCCGCTGGAGAAAGGTCGCGATCGCGCGCGGCGCGCCGATATGGCAGACGAGGTCCACGTGGCCGATATCGATCCCGAGCTCGAGCGAAGCGGTCGCGACGACGGCCGGAAGCTCGCCGGACTTTAGCTTTTGCTCGATCTCGAAGCGGCTTTTCTTGGACATGCTGCCGTGGTGCGCACCGACCTTGCCCTCGCCCAAAGCCGCCGTCAGCTGATGCGCCACGCGCTCGACGAGCCTTCGCGTGTTGACGAAGACGAGCGTGGTTCGGTGGCTCCTGGCGCGATCCGCGATCCGCGCGTAGACTTCAGACCAGATCTCGTGCGTCGCGATCGGGCCGAGTTCGGTCTCCGGAACCTCGATCGCAAGCGCGAGATCGCGCCTGTGGCCGACATCGATGATCGCGCACGCGGGGCTCCCGTCCGGCCGAACGCGCGCGCTGCCCATGAGCAGGCGCGCCATCTCGGCGATCGGCTTTTGCGTGGCGCTGAGGCCAATTCTTTGCAGCGGCCTTCCCGCGAGCGCCTCGAGCCGCTCGAGGCTGAGCGCCAAATGCGATCCGCGCTTGTCGCCGGCCACGGCATGAATCTCGTCCACGATCACGGTATCGAGATCCTTGACGATCCGGCGGCTGCGCTCCGCCGTGAGCAGGATGTAAAGGGACTCGGGCGTGGTGATCAAAATATGCGGCGGCCGGCGCGTCATGAGCTGGCGTTCTCGCGCCGGGGTATCGCCGGAGCGGACCGCAACGCGAATTTGCGGGAGAAAGAGATTTTTTTCCTGCGCGAGCCGAAGGATCTGCGCCAGAGGCTCGCGCAGGTTCTTCTCGATATCGTTGCCGAGCGCCTTGAGCGGCGACACGTAGACGACGCTCGTCTTATCCTCCAGGCGCCCGGCCAGAGCGCGCCGCACGAGGCGATCGATGGACCAGAGAAACGCGGCCAGGGTTTTGCCGGAGCCGGTCGGCGCCGCGATCAGCGCCGATTGGCCGCGCGCGATGGCATGCCAGCCGCGGCTCTGCGCCGCCGTCGGCTGGCCGAACCGGTCGGCGAACCAGCGTTGGACGAGCGGGTGAAATTCCGTTTCGTGCGAGATCTCCGGGGGCATACGAGGGATGGGGCGAGAAAGCGGATCGCGCGCCCGGGCGCGATCAGTAGATCAGGTTCCCGGTTCGCTCCCAGCGCACCCAGCGGTCGCTTCCGTCCCACGACCAGTAGATGATGAAGGCTTTGCCTTTGACGTCGTCGAGGCTGACGAAACCCCAGAAGCGGCTGTCGTAGCTCTTGTCGCGGTTGTCGCCCATCACAAAGATGTGATTCTCGGGCACGCGCACGGGGCCAAAATTGTCGCGGACGTAAAAGCCTCCGGCCTGGACGTTTTCCTCGAAATGCGCGTGCGGGTCCTCGATCGGCTGGTTGTTGATATAGACCTTTCGCCCGCGAATCTCGACCAGGTCGCCGGCCACGCCGATCACGCGCTTGATAAAGTCCTTGCTGCGGTCTTCGGGATAGATAAACACCACCACGTCCCCGCGCTCGGGCTTGCGAAACTCGACGATGTAGTGGCCGAAGATGCTCGAGCCCTTTTCCGACGCGAACGGCCAGAGCTCGGGGACGCGGATGCCGTAGGCGAGCTTGTTCACGAGGATGTGATCGCCGATCAGAAGCGTCGGGATCATCGACCCGGAAGGGATCTTGAAAGCCTGAACGATGAACGTGCGGATAAAGAGCGCCAGCAAGAGCGCCATGCCGATCGCTTCGGCATACTCTCGGATCTTCGATTTTGCGCTCGCGCCCGCGGCCTCGCGCTTGACGTCGGCCCGCTTGATGTTGGTCTCCTTGACGTTTTCAGCCATTGCTAAACCTTGAGCGCCGCCAAAAATGCCTCCTGCGGGATCTCCACCCGGCCGACCTGCTTCATGCGCTTTTTCCCTTCCTTTTGCTTTTCCAAAAGCTTGCGCTTGCGCGTGATGTCGCCGCCGTAGCATTTGGCCGTAACGTTCTTGCGCAGGGGCTTGATGCTTTCCCGCGCGATCACCCGGCTGCCGATGGCGGCCTGCAGCGTCACTTCGAAAAGCTGGCGCGGGATCAGCTCGCGCATCCGCTGGATCAGATCGCGCCCCCGGCCATAGGCCTTGTCGCGGTGGACGATCATCGACAGCGCGTCGACGATCTCGCCGTTGATGCGCACGTCCATCTTCACCAGGTCGCCCGCGCGGTAACCGGCCCACTCGTAGTCCATGGACGCGTAGCCGCGGCTTACCGATTTCAGCCGATCGTAAAAATCGAGCACGATCTCGTTCAGCGGCAGCTCATAGATCAACACCGCGCGGCGCGGCCCCAGATAGCGGATTTCCTTTTGAATTCCTCTTTTCTCTTCGCAGAGCCGGAGAACGCCGCCGAGATGTTGTTCCGGAACGTGGATGGTCGCCTGGATGACGGGCTCTTCGATTTGCTCCACTTCTGATTCTGCCGGGAGTTTGACGGGATTGTCAATCGAAAGCGTCCTTCCCGCTCTCGTGCGCACCCGGTAGACGACCGTGGGGGCCGTCGTGATGAGGCCGAGGCCGTATTCGCGCTCCAGCCGCTCGCGCACGATCTCCAAGTGAAGCAGGCCAAGAAACCCGCAGCGAAAGCCGAATCCCAGCGCCTGGGAGGTCTCGGGCTCGAAAGTGAACGACGAATCGTTGAGCGCGAGTTTTTCGATCGCCTCGCGCAGCGCCTGATACTGGCCGCTGTCCGCCGGGTAGAGGCCGCAAAAGACCATCGGCTTCAGCGCCTTAAAGCCCGGCAGCGGCTCGGCGACGGGTCGCGCCTCGGCGGTGATGGTATCGCCGATCCGGGTATCGCGGATCTCCTTGATCCCGGCCATGAGAAAGCCGACCTCGCCGGCCGAAAGCCTCTCGACCTCGACCGGCGCGGGCGCGAAAACGCCCACGCGCGCGACTTCGAAGGCTTTACCGCTCGACACCATGCGGATGCGCATGCCCTTTTCCACGGTCCCGTCAAACACCCGCACCACGACCACGGCGCCGTGGTAAGGGTCGAACCAGCTGTCGAAGATCAGCGCCGCGAGCGGCTTGGCGGCGTCCCCGCGCGGCGGGGGAAAATGGCGCACAATGCCTTCGAGAATCTCGGCCGTGCCGATCCCCTCTTTCGCGCTCGCCAGGACCGCATCCGCCGCGTCCAAGCCGATCACGTCCTCGATTTCCTTCTTGACGCGCTCGGGATCGGCGCTCGGTAGATCGATCTTGTTGATGACCGGCAGGATCGCGAGATTGTGATCGAGCGCGAGGTGCACGTGCGATACCGTCTGCGCCTCGACCCCTTGGGAAGCGTCGACCACGAGCAGCGCTCCCTCGCACGCGGCAAGGCTGCGCGAGACCTCGTAGGTGAAATCGACGTGCCCCGGGGTGTCGATGAGATTCAAGGTGTATTGCAGGCCGTCGCGCGCGCCGTAACTCAGCCGCACCGGGCTGGCCTTGATGGTGATGCCGCGCTCGCGCTCGAGCTCCATGCTGTCGAGGAACTGGTCCTTGCGCTCGCGCGCGCTGATCGCGCCGGTATACTCGAGCAGGCGGTCCGCGAGCGTCGACTTGCCGTGATCGATGTGCGCGATGATGGAAAAGTTTCTGATGAGGCGGTTCTCCATAGCCCTCGGCGCGCTCTACGCGACGCGCGGGCGCGGCTTTTGATGCCAGCTCCAGGCGCTGGCAATTATCTCATCGAGGCTCCGACAGCGCGGCTTCCAACCGAGGACTCGGGCCGCCTTTTCGTTGCTCGCCAGCAAGACCGCGGGGTCGCCCGGCCGGCGCGCCGAAATTACCGCCGGGATCGGGCGGCCGGTGATCCGCCGCGCCCTTTCGAGCACCTGCATGACCGTGTAGCCCTGGCCGGTTCCCAGATTGAAGGTCTCGCTCGCGCCGCCTTGAACGAGCCACTCGAGCGCGAGAACGTGCGCGGTCGCCAGATCGCTCACGTGGACGTAGTCGCGCACGCACGTGCCGTCCTCGGTCGGGTAATCGCCGCCAAACACCTCCACCCGTTCGAGGCGTCCCGCCGCCGCCATCAAAACCCGGGGAATGAGGTGCGTTTCCGGGTCGTGGTCCTCGCCCAGCTCGCCGTCGGGGTCCGCTCCCGCGGCGTTGAAGTATCGCAGATTGACGTGCCTCATGCCGTAGGATTCATCGTAGTCCTTGAGGATCGTCTCGACCATGAGCTTCGTGCGGCCGTAGGGGTTTACCGGCGCGAGCGGGTGCTCCTCCGTCATCGGGATTTCTCTCGGATTGCCGTAAACCGCGCATGTCGACGACAGGATAAACCGGTTCACTTTTTCGGCGAGCATGGCGTTGAGCAAACTGAGCGTATTGGCCACGTTGTTCTCGTAGTATCTCTTCGGGTCCGCCACCGACTCGCCAACGTAGGCGAGCGCGGCGAAATGGAGCACGGCCGCAATGTTTTGGCCGGCCAGCACCTCCCGGAGGCGCGCGCCGTCGGCGAGCTCGCCCACGACCAGCTCGCCCCAGCGCGCGGCCCAGCGGTGGCCGCGCGAGAGGTTGTCGTAGACGACAATGTCGTAGCCCCGGCGCGCCAGTTCCTTGACCGTGTGCGAGCCGACGTAGCCGGCGCCGCCTGTGACGAGAATCTTCACTGCAGGATCGCGAGTTCCTGGCGAAAGTAGGCGATGGTCGCCTGCAGGCCGGTCTCCAGCGGCACCTGAGGCTCCCAGCCGAGAAGCTCTCTCGCGCGGGTGATATCGGGCTGGCGCACCTGCGGGTCGTCTTCGGGAAGGGGCTGAAAGACGATCGCGCTCTTGGAGCCCGTGAGCGCGCGGATTTTTTCGGCGATCTCCAGCACGGTCATCTCCTCGGGCCCGCCGATGTTGACCGGCAAATGATAGTCTTTCTCCAACAGCAGATTGAGGCCGCGCACGAGATCGTCGATGTAGAGGAGGCTGCGCGTCTGCGTTCCCGTGCCGTAAGCGGTCAGCGGCTCGCCCCGCAGCGCCTGCGTGATGAAATTGGGAATCACGCGCCCGTCGTTGAGGCGCATGCGCGGGCCGTAGGTATTGAAGATGCGCACGATGCGCGTGTTGAGCCGGTGATAGCGGTGATAAGCCATCGTCATCGCCTCGGCGAAGCGCTTGGCCTCGTCGTAGACGCCGCGCGGCCCGATCGGGTTCACGTTGCCCCAGTAGTCCTCGCGCTGCGGCTTGACCAGCGGGTCGCCGTAAACCTCGGAGGTCGAAGCGAGCAGAAAAATCGCGTTTTTGGCCTTGGCCAGGCCGAGCGCGTTGTGCGTTCCCAGGGAGCCGACCTTGAGCGTCTGGATGGGAAGCTGCTGGTAGTCGACCGGGCTTGCGGGCGAGGCGAAATGGAGCACCATATCGAGGGGCCCATCGACGTGGATGAAGCGCGTCACGTCCTGCTGCGTGAAGGTGAACTTCGGATGCGAGAGAAACCCGGCGACGTTTTTCCGATTGCCGGTGGAAAGATTGTCGGCGCAAATGACCTCGTCGCCGCGCTTTAAAAAGCTCTCGCACAGGTGCGAGCCGATGAAACCGGCGCCGCCCGTGATCAAGATTCTAGCCATGCCCTCTCCCTATGCCGTAATAGGTGAAGCCGAGCTTTCCGAGCTCGCCCGGGTCGTAGAGGTTGCGCCCGTCAAAGATGACGGGCTGCTTGAGGGCTTCCTTCAGGCGGCGGAAGTTCGGGCTGCGAAATTCGTTCCATTCGGTGACGATGAGGAGCGCGTCCGCGCCGCGCGCCGCCTCGTAGCTGCCGCGCGCGTAGACGATGCGCTCGCCGAAGATTTTGCGCGCCTCGTCCATGGCGCGCGGATCGTAAGCCTGGATCTTGGCGCCGGCGGCCAGCAGCGATTCGATCACGGTGATCGACGGCGCCTCGCGCATGTCATCGGTGCGCGGCTTAAAGGACAGCCCCCAGACCGCCAGCACCCGGCCCGCGAGATCGCCGCCGAAATGACGCTTGACTTTGGCCGGCAAAAGCCGCTTCTGGAACTCGTTGACGCGATCGACGGCGCGCAGCAGCGGCAGCTCCAGTTCGGCCTCGCCCATCGCGACCATCGCGCGAACGTCCTTCGGAAAGCACGACCCGCCGTAGCCCACGCCGGGGAAAATGAAAGCCGGGCCGATGCGCCGGTCGAGCCCGATGGCGCGCCGCACGTGCTCGATGTCGGCGCCCAGCTTTTCGCACAGCGCCGCCATCTCGTTCATGAAGGAGATTTTCGTCGCCAGCATGGCGTTGGCCGCGTACTTGCTCATTTCGGCGCTGCGCGTGTCCATGACGAGAATCGGGTTGCCGGTGCGCACGAACGGCTCGTGCAGCTCCTTGAGAATCTCGATCGCCCTGGGGTCATCGGCGCCGATGATGATGCGATCGGGCTTCATGAAATCGTCGACCGCGGCGCCCTCTTTGAGAAACTCGGGATTCGAGGCGACGGCGAAGGGCCGCGAGGTCACGCCGGCGATGATCTCTTTGATCCGCTCGGCGGTTCCCGGCGGCACCGTGCTCTTGCCGACGATGATTTTGTAGTCGTCGATATGACCCGCGATCGCGCGCGCGGTGTCGAACACATAGCGCAGGTTGGCGCTGCCGTCGAAATCCTGCGGGGTTCCGACCGCGATGAAGATCACGAGCGACTGCTTCACGGCCGCGCCCAGGTCGGTCGTGAAGACCAGCCTCTGCTCTTCGAGGTTGCGCCGCACGAGCTCTTCCAAGCCCGGCTCGTAAAACGGCACCTTGCCGCTCTGCAAGGCGGCGATTTTGGCCGAGTCGATATCGACGCAGATCACCTCGTTGCCGCTTTCCGCAAAGCAGGTGCCGCTCACCAGGCCGACGTAACCGGTTCCGACAATTGCGATGTTCACCGCTTCCCCTTCCGGTCGAGAATTTCGCCGACGACATAAATCGGCTTGTTCTGCGATTCGTGATAGGTCCGCGCCAGCAGCTCGCCCAAAAGCCCCAGCGAGATGAACTGAAAGCCGATGAGAATCAAAAGCACCGTCAACAGCAACAGCGGGCGGCCGCCGATCTCCGCGCCGTAAAGAAACTTCTGCAGGCTGAGATAGACGCCGAGGACAAAGCCGAGCAAGCCGCTTGCGAGCCCGATCAGGCCGAACACGTGCAGCGGACGCGTCACGTACACCTGCAGGAATTTCACCGTGAGAAGGTCCAGGAGAACGCGAAACGTCCGCGCAAGACCGTATTTCGAGTGGCCGCGCCGTCGCGGCCGGTGATGCACGGGGATCTCGGCGATGCGCGCGCCGCGCTCGTCCGCCAGCGCGGGGATGAAGCGGTGCATTTCGCCGTAAAGACGCAGGTCTTTCGCGAGCTCCCGGCGCATCGCCTTCAATGTACAACCGTAGTCGTGCAATTTCACGCCCGTGATCCATGAAATCAGACGATTCGCCATATGGGAAGGCAGGCGCCGGCTCCAGTAAGGGTCCCGTCGCGGCAGCCGCCAGCCGCACACGAGATCGAAACCTTCGGCGAGCTTGGCGAGCAGCCGCGGGATGTCGTGCGGATCATTTTGGCCGTCGCCGTCCATCGGCACGATGATCTCGCCACGGGCGTAGTTGAGGCCCGCGGCCACGGCGGGCGTCTGGCCGAAATTGCGCTTCAGGCGGATCACCTTGAGCCAGTCCTTTTCCCGGTGCAACTCGCGCAGCAGATCGAAGCTGCCGTCGTTGCTGCCGTCGTCGACGATGATGACCTCGAAGCCGCCCTCCATGCCGCCCAAGGCGGCTTCGATTTCCTCCACGAGCGGGCGCAGATTTTCCGCCTCGTTGTAGACGGGCACGACCACCGAAAGTTCCATGGAATCAGGTGTGAAAGTCCGTCAGAGCCACAAAGCGGCGAAAGCGCTCCTCGATATCCGCGCCCGTGAGCGCGGCCAGACGCCTGAGGCCGAAATCCTCCACCGTGAACGACGCCACGACACTGCCGTAGATGATCGCGCGCCTGAGCCCCCGCTCGCTGTGATCGCCGCTGCGAGCGAGCTGGCCGATAAAGCCGCCCGCGAAAGAGTCGCCGGCGCCCGTGGGGTCGAAAACCTCTTCCAAAGGATAGGCCGGCGTCGCGAAAATCGAGGACTGGGAAAAGGCCAGCACGCCGTACTCGCCGCGCTTGATGAGAAGAAATCGGGGCCCGAGCTTGAGGATCGCGCGCGCCGCGCGCACGATGTTGTGCTCGCCGCTGAGAAGGCCCGCCTCGGAATCGTTGATCACCAAAGTCTCGACCTTGCGCAGAACGCGGTCCAGGTCCTTGCGGCTGTTTTGAATCCAATAGTCCATCGTGTCGCACGCGAGAAACCGGGCGCCGCGAAGCTGGCTCAGGACCTCGAGCTGCATCACGGGGTCGATGTTGCCGAGAAAAACGTACTCCGCGTCGCGGTAGGACTCGGGAAGCTGGGGATTAAAATCGGCGAGCACGTTCAGATGAAGCTCCAGGGTGTCGCGGACGTTCATGTCTTCGTGATAGCGCCCGCGCCAGTGAAACGTGGCTCCCGATTTTCGCTCGAGCCCCGCGAGATCGATACGCCGCTGCCGGAAAAGATCGAGGTAGCGCTCGGGGAAGTCGCGCCCGACGACGCCGACGATCTTGACCGGGGCGAAATAGCTTGCGGCCACGGCGAAGTACGAGGCGGAGCCGCCCAGCTCGCCCTGGGTCGAGCCCAACGGGGTTTCGATGGAGTCAAAGGCGACCGTGCCGACGACGACGATGCTCATGGGTTCTCGCTGCGCGCGCAGTGAAGGACGACCAATCTCATGTTACAGATACTTTCCGATGAGGATCTCCAGATTCCTGCGCGCGTCGGCGGGAATCGCCTTCGGATCGGTCACGATCGCGTCCTTGAGCGCGCTCGCGCACGGGCAAGCACGGCGCTCGGGGATCCGCCCGACGGCGGCGCGGATCGCGCGCTGCGCAAGCTCGCTGTTCTTCTCTAGAATCGCGATCACCTGCTGGATGTCGACGTCGCCCGCGGCCTGGTTCCAGCAATCGTAATCGGAGGCGAGCGCGAGCGTGGCGTAGCAGATCTCCGCTTCGCGCGCGAGCTTGGCCTCCTGCAGGTTGGTCATGCCGATAACGTGCGCGCCCCAGCTCCGGTAAAGGCGCGACTCGGCGCGCGTCGAGAACTGCGGCCCCTCCATGCACAGGTAGGTTCCCGAGTCGTGCACCCGCGCGCCCGCGGCGCGCGCGGCCTCGGCCAGGGCCTTTCTCAACGCCGCGCAAAAGGGGTCCGCCATGCTCACATGGGCGGCGACGCCGCGGCCAAAAAAAGTGCTCGGCCGCTGCGTGGTCCGGTCGATGAACTGATCCGGCACGACGACGTCGCCGGGGGCGATTTCCGCCTGCAGGCTGCCGACGGCGCTCACGGCGATGATCCACTCGACGCCGAGCTTTTTCATGCCGAAGATGTTCGCGCGATAGTTCACCTCCGTGGGCAGAAAGCGGTGGCCGCGGCCGTGGCGGGGCAGAAAGACGAGCTCGACGTCGCCGATCGAGCCGCGCACGTAGCAATCGGACGGCGCCCCAAAGGGGGTTTCCAGCCCGATCTCCTGGACGTTATCGAGACCGCCCATGCGATAGAGGCCGGTGCCTCCGATTACGCCGACGACCTTTCTTGCCACAAAACCCCTACCGGTGGGCGAATTCGCCCTGGAGCTGGCCGCAAGCGGCGCGGATATCGTCGCCGCGCGGCAGGCGAACGTTGACCTGGTGACCCCGGTCGATCAGCGCCTGTTGGAAAGCCGTAATCTCCTCCCAGGTCGGCCGCGCGTAGGGGCTTCCGGGATGCGGGTTGAAGGGAATGAGATTGATCTTGCAGCGAATGCCGTTGAGGAGCTGCGACAGCCGGCGCGCGTCGGCCGGCGTGTCGTTGACGCCGCGCAGCAGCACGTACTCGAACGTGATGCGGCGGCGCTTGGGAAGCGGCAGCGAGCGGCAGCAGTCGAGTAGCTCCGCCAGCGGATATTTCCGGTTGACCGGCATCATCTGCGAGCGGAGCTCGTCGGTGGTGGCGTGGAGCGAGACGGCGAGATTGACGCTCGTCTCCTCCATGATCTTTTTTATCTGCGGCACGAGACCCACCGTCGAGAGCGTGATCCGGCGCGGCGAAATGGCGAGCCCCGTCGAAGCATCGGTCATGATCTGGAGGGCGCGCAAGGTTTGCGCGTAATTGGCCAGCGGCTCGCCCATGCCCATCAACACGATGTGCGTGATGCGCCCTTCGCCCGGCGTCGCGCGGCGCGCCTCGAGAAACTGATCGACGATCTCGCTCGCCTTGAGGTTTCTTTTCAGTCCGAGCCG
This sequence comes from Candidatus Acidiferrales bacterium, assembly GCA_035559995.1. Lineage (GTDB taxonomy): Bacteria > Desulfobacterota > Binatia > UBA9968 > UBA9968 > DATMAM01. The sequence continues at coordinate 103,410 of DATMAM010000030.1, read as the reverse complement.
GGCCGTGGCGCAGAAACTGCAGCCGAGGCCGCAACCCACCTGCGTCGATACGCACAACGTGCGGCGGTTTTCCTCGGGAATCAGCACGCTCTCGATGTTGGATGCGTCCGCAAGCCCGAAGAGAAACTTCACGGTGCCGTCCGCCGACCGATCGGCGCGAACCACGCGGAGGCGGCTCACCGTAAAGGCGTCCTCCAGCGCGGCCCGCAGCGCGGAGGGGAGATTGGTCATCTCGGAAAAGGCGGTGGCGCCCTTTTGGTAAAGCCACTGCTTGATTTGCCCGGCGCGATACGACGGCTCGGAGCGCTGGGCCAGCCATGCTTCGAGAGCCGCATCGCTCAAGTCTTTGATATTGGGTTTCACGAAAACGCCCGTTCAGCGGGAATGGATCTCGTCGTCCCGGAAGAAAAATGCGATTTCGGTCGCGGCGGTTTCCGGGCCATCCGACCCGTGGACCGCGTTTCTTTCGATGTCGGTTCCCCAGTCGTGGCGAATCGTTCCGGCCGCCGCTTTGGCGGGATCGGTCGCGCCCATGATATCGCGGTTTTTCTGGATCGCGTTTTCTCCCTCAAGAACCGACACGAAGATCGGCCCGGAAGACATGTAGGCGGTAAGGCTCGCGTAAAACGGCCGCTCCTTGTGCACGGCGTAGAACGCCTCCGCTTGCTGGCGGGTCAGCTTGACGAGCCGCGCCGCGACGACTTTCAAGCGGCTCGCCTCGAAGCGGCTCAAGATTTGCCCGACGAGGCCTCTCTGAACCGCCTCGGGTTTGATGATGGAGAGTGTGCGTTCGATCATAACGATGCTCAAAGCTCATGCCCCGAGTGAGCGCCGGAGCGTTTGCGCTCTCCGCTACGGGCCGAGAACCTCCTTGACCGTTTGCCCTATGAGCGCCGGCGACGGCGCCATCGTCACGCCCGCGCTTTTTAGCGCGGCGATCTTCTCCCGCGCCGTCCCCTTTCCTCCGGAAATGATCGCGCCGGCATGCCCCATGCGTTTGCCGGGCGGCGCGGTTTGACCGGCAATAAAGCCGATAACGGGCTTGCGCATGTAGGCCTTGATCCACTCGGCGGCCTCCTCCTCCGCCGTGCCGCCGATTTCCCCGATCATGACGACCGCTTGCGTGGCTTCATCCTCGTTGAACATTTTGAGGACGTCGGCGAACTCGAGCCCGTGGACGGGATCGCCGCCGATCCCGACGCATGTCGACTGCCCCAAACCCAAGCGCGTGAGCTGATCCACCGCTTCGTAGGTCAATGTCCCGCTCCGCGACACCACGCCGACGGGCCCCGGCCGGTGGATGTGGCCGGGCATGATACCAATTTTACACTCGCCCGGGGTGATAACGCCAGGGCAGTTCGGGCCGATCAGCAGCGAGCTTCGGCCGCGAAAATAGCTCTTGACGCGCACCATATCGAGCACGGGAACGCCTTCGGTGATACAGATGATGAGCGCGATCCCGGCGTCGGCGGCTTCCATCATCGCGTCGGCCGCAAACGGCGGCGGAACGTAAATGACGCTCACCGTGGCCGAGGTCGCGGCGACGGCCTCGGCCACGGTTTCGAAGATCGGGATGCCTTCGAAGCTGCCGCCGCCTTTTCCGGGCGTCACGCCGGCGACCATTTGCGTGCCGTACTGCTTGCACGCGCGGGTGTGAAACTGGCCCGTCGCGCCGGTAATGCCCTGGGTGAGCACCCGGGAGTTTTTGTCGACGAGAATCGACATGACAGAATCGTGAGGCGTGAGGCGAACGCCTCAACCTTCACGCCTTACGTTTCACGGCGCTTACTATCTTTTCCGCCGCCTCCGCCATGGTGTCGGCGGGCGTGATCGGCAGGCCCGAGTCGGCGAGAATCTTTCGCCCCTGCTCGACGTTCGTTCCCTGGAGCCGCACGACCAGGGGCACGTCGATCATCATCTCCCGAGCCGCCTCCACCACGCCCTGCGCGATCACATCGCAGCGCATGATCCCGCCAAAAATATTGATGAGGACGCCCTTTACCTGCTCGTCCGAAAGCAGGATCTTGAAGGCCTCGGTCACTCTTGCTTTGGTCGCGCCACCGCCCACGTCGAGGAAGTTTGCCGGCTCGCCGCCGCAAAGCTTGATGATGTCCATGGTCGCCATCGCCAGGCCCGCGCCGTTCACCATGCAGCCGATATTTCCGTCCAAGGCGATGTAGGAAAGGCCGAGCTTCGAAGCCGCGAGTTCTTTCGGGTTTTCCTCGTCGGCATCCCTCAACGCCTCGATCTCGGGATGGCGGTAGAGCGCGTTGTTGTCGAAGTTCATTTTCGCGTCGAGGGCGATCAGCTTTCCTTCCGCCGTGACCAGCAACGGGTTGAGCTCAAGCAGCGCGCAGTCGAGCTCGACGAAAGCGCGGTACAAGCACTGAAGGAGGCCGCCAAACGCCCCCGCCTGCTCGTGCGCCAGCTCCAGGCCGCGCGCGAGCTTGCGCCCCTGAAACGCCAAAAGCCCGACAGCCGGGTCGATCGCCTCCCTGAGGATTTTTTCCGGGCTCCGCCGCGCCACCTCCTCGATCTCCATCCCGCCCTCCCCGGATGCGATGACCGCTACGCAGCCGGCGCTGCGATCGAGCACCACGCCGAGGTAGAGCTCGCGCGCGATGCTGAGCGCTTCTTCGACGAGCACGCGCCCGACGCGCCGCCCCTGAGGTCCGGTTTGATGGGTTACCAGAACCTTGCCCAGGATGCCGCCGGCGACCGCGTCCACCTCATCGAGCGAGCGCGCGAGCTTGACGCCCCCGGCCTTTCCTCTCCCGCCCGCGTGGATCTGCGCCTTGACAACGCAGGGCAAGCCGATCTCGGCGGCGGCCGTTTTCGCTTCGGCCGGCGTGCAGGCGACCTTGCCCCGCGGAACCGGCACGCCGTACGTCCGCAGCAGCTCCTTTGCCTGGTATTCGTGAATGTTCATGGAAAAAAGGCCGGGGCTCTGGAGCGCGCACGCCGGCGCTCCGGCCTCCTACTCGCCGGCCAGGATCCGATCCATCGCCTGGACGATGTCCTTCACGTGGCTCAGCGAGACCTCGAGCATTTCCCTTTCGCGCGGCGTCAGATCGATCTCGATGACCTTTTCCACCCCGCCCGCTCCGATCATGACCGGAACCGAGAAGTAGTAGCCGTTGATCCCGTACTCGCCTTCCAGGAGCGCGGCACAGGGGAGGATCTCTTTTTTGTCCTTCAAATAGGCCTCCGCCATGCGAACGGCCGCGGAGGCGGGCGAATAAAAGGCCGAGCCGGTCTTGAGGAGCGCGACGATCTCGCCGCCCGCGTTTCGCGTCCGCGCCTCGATTTCGTCCAAACGCTGGCTCGAGAGAAACCGCTCCACCGGGACGCCGCAGACCTGGCAGCGACTGCGGACCGGAACCATGTCGTCTCCGTGGCCGCCGAGCACGAGCGCGGAGACGCTGGCGACGGAGACTTTCAGTTCCTGGGCGACGAAGGTCCGGTAACGCGCGGAGTCGAGAATTCCCGATTGCCCGACGACGCGGTTTTTCGGAAACCCGGTCACGCGCTGCGCCAGCGTGACCATCGCGTCGAGCGGGTTGGTGACGACGATAACGAACGAATCGGGAGCGTAAGTTTTGATTCCTTCGGCAACCGAGCGCATGATCCGGGCGTTGGTGGCGACCAAATCGTCGCGGCTCATGCCGGGTTTGCGCGCGATTCCCGCGGTGACGATGCAAACGCTCGCGCCCGCGATATCCTCGAATTTCGTCGTGCCCCGGATGTCCGCGTCGAAGTTTTCGATCGGCCCCGACTGCAACAGGTCGAGCGCCTTGCCCTGCGGCAAGCCGTCGACGACGTCGTAAAGAACGACGTCTCCCAGGCCCTTCAGAACGATGAGGTGGGCCATCGTCCCGCCGATATTGCCCGCACCAATCAAAGCGATCTTCGTTCGCGGCATAAAAACCTCACGCTAAAGTTGCCGGTTCGTGGTTTCTCTTTTCTCGGTCTTGGCGCAAAGCCGAAGCGCGAAACCCGAAACCACGCTTTACATGTTGGCGACGATCGCGTCGCCGAACCCCGAGCAGCTCACCAGCTTGGCGCCGGGCATGAGCCGCTCGAAGTCGTACGTCACGGTCTTGTTGGCGATCGCCCCCTCGAGCCCTTTGATGATCAGGTCGGCCGCTTCCGTCCATCCCATGTAGCGCAGCATCATTTCCCCCGAGAGGATCACCGACCCGGGGTTGACTTTGTCGAGGTCGGCGTATTTGGGCGCGGTGCCGTGGGTCGCCTCGAAGACCGCGTGCCCGGTCTCGTAGTTGATGTTCGCTCCGGGTGCGATGCCGATGCCGCCGACCTGCGCCGCGAGCGCGTCCGAGAGATAATCGCCGTTCAAGTTCATCGTCGCGATCACGTCGTAGTCTTTCGGGCGGATCAGGACGAACTGAAGCGTCACGTCGGCGATCGAATCCTTGATCAGGAGCTTCGATTTCCACTTTCCATCGCCGTGCGTCGGCCACAGCTTGAGCGCCTCCTCGACCTCCCTCCGGATGTCGCTCTGCTGCCCGGGCGACATCATCTCGTATCCGGGGTCGATCAAGCGGGCGTTGTCTTCCACGCTGAGAGCGGGATTTTGCTCCTTGTTGGCCAAAATCCACGTCTCGCGCTCCGTGACGATTTCCTGGCGAAACTCGCGCTTGGCAAGCGCGTAGCCCCATTCCATGAACGCGCCTTCGGTGTACTTCATGATATTGCCTTTGTGCACGAAGTTCACGTTGCGGCGCTTGTTCGCCAGCGCCCATTTGATCGCCGCGCGCACCAGCCGCTCCGTGCCCTCGACGGAAATGGGCTTGAGCGCGATTCCCGACGTCTCCGGAAAGCGAATCTTCTCGTACTCCTTCGGGAAGTGTTCCTTGAGCAGCGCCTTGAACTTTCGGTTCTCTTCGGTGCCGTGGATGAACTCGATGCCGGCGTAAATGTCCTCCGTGTTTTCCCGGAAAACCACCATGTCGACATGCTCGGGATGCTTGCACGGCGACGGCACGCCCTTGAAGTAGCGCACGGGGCGCTGACAGACGTAGAGATCCAAGAGCTTTCTCAGCGCCACGTTCAGTGAGCGAAAGCCGCCGCCGATCGGCGTCGTGAGCGGCCCTTTGATCCCCACGAGAAACTCCGCGAACGCGTCCACGGTTTCGTCGGGCAGCCAGGTGTTGAACATCCTGAAGGACTTCTCGCCCGCGTAGACTTCCATCCAGCGGATTTTCCGCTTGCCCCGGTAAGCCTTCTCGATCGCGGCGTCGAAGACGCGCACCGACGCGCGCCAGATATCCCGACCGGTGCCGTCGCCCTCGATGAAAGGAATGATCGGGCGGTCGGGAACCTCTAGCTCCTTGTTTGCCGACATCGTAATTTTGGCGCCGTCCGACGGCACCTTGATATGCTGGTAGCTCGCCATTGAACCTCCCCAGAATAACATAGCCTAAGGACCGCCGGCGCCCTTAGGCTATTCAAGCGCGACAAAAATTTTTCTGATATCTAACGGAATTACCCTCTTGGGTCAAGTTTGCGGCGGGAGTTGCTCGTCCTTGCCCGCTTCGAGCCACTTCTCGAGTTGCCGCGCCGCCACCTCTCTGCCGCCGAGCCCGAACGCGATCGCAAGCGCCAAGCAAACGGAACCGAAGAGCAGGATAAAGGCCCACATGACAATCTCCGCTGCGATCTCGAGGATCTGCAGGACCGCGGCGACGATGAACACGACCGTGGCGTAGTACGTGATTGCCGAAAGCGTATCCGCCTGTCTCAGACCGGCGTTGATAAACGAGGTCCGCGTGACCGTCTGCAAGAAGGCGGCGAAGTAAAACCCGAGAATGAGGACGACCACGGCGGCGACGACCTTGGGAATATAGAGGAAAATGGCTTCCAGCGTTTCCGTCGCCCCGGTGAGGCCGAGGATGTCGAGGCTTGCCAAGATGACGATCAGGAAGAGAAACCAAAAGGCGAGTAGCCCGAGGATCTCGCTGCTGCTCTGCCGGATGCCACCGATTTCCAGAGAGCGCGTGATGCCCGCTCGATCCGCCAGCCAGTCGAAATGGCAGATCCGGAGAAGCCGGACGATGACACGCTTGGCGATATTGCACAGCACCCATCCGCCGACCAAAACAAAAAGCGCATAAAACAGGTTCGGCAGAAAAGCCCCCACCTTAGTGGCAAACGCTTCCCACGCCCCTGTCACGCTCGCGACCATATCCATGCTGCTCCTCCGAAGAAAGAAAATTTTTCGCCGGCCTCCGGCCGAATCCGTCAGATAGCGCCGAGCTTTTTTATCACAGGTGTGCCGTCTTTGAAAAACTGTTCCGCGCCTGTCGGAGAATTGTCGATCGTGCCGCTTTGCGCCGGGCGCTGCCGGAGTCCCCGGCTGCGTCGCGGGCGGCCCTTCCCTTGAATCGCCCGGCGGGCGCGTCTATATTCCTAAGCAATTCTGGTCACGCTGAAAGAAACCCCCGCGGCATTACGTCGCTCGCCACCGATCCTGCGCGTGCGGCAGCTCTCGAAGGCCTTTGGAAGCCAATGGGCGCTGCGTGACGTGAGCTTTGATCTCAGGGCCGGCGAATGCGTCGCCCTGCTCGGGCAAAACGGAGCGGGAAAAACGACGCTTCTCAAGCTTCTCTCCGCGCTCATGCGGCCGACTTCGGGAGCCATCGAGCTCGCGCGCCCGGCGGTGGGCTATCTTGTGCCCGGCGCCCATCTCTACGAGCATTTGACGGTCGGCGAGAATCTCCGCCTGTTTCTCGCCCTGCACAACAACAAGAAAACTCCCGCCGAGGTCGAGAAGGCCCTCAGCCGGGCGAGCCTCACCGGCGCGCAGGACTGGCTGGTATCGGCGCTCTCCGCGGGCATGAAATGCCGGCTCCTCATCGCCAAATGGCTTCTCGTCGAGCCCGGTCTCCTTCTGCTCGACGAGCCCTACGGGCCGCTCGACGGCGCGGGCGTGGATCTGCTGGAGAGTTTCGTGAGCGAGCTGACGCGGGCGCAAACGGCGGTGATCATCGCCACCCATCAAATCCCGCGCGCGCTCGCGCTCTGTTCCCGGGCCTTGGTCCTGACCCGGGGGAGGCTTGTCTTCGACGGCCCGCGCGATGACGCGGCGGCCAACCTGGATCGCCTGGGAGAAAGCCTGCTCCCGAGAGGGGAAGCGTGGAGCTATTGAGGCAGGCGTGCTGGCTCCTGTGGAAGGATGTCCGGCTGGAACTGCGGCGGCGCGAAAGCCTGATGTCGATGTTTTTTTTCGGCGCGCTGCTCCTTTTTCTCTTTCAGTTCTCGTTTGAAATCCGCCAAGACCGGGTTGCGGAGATGACTCCGGGCCTGCTCTGGCTTGCCTTTGTGTTCACGGGGATGCTCGCGCTGACGCAGCTCTTTCAACCCGAACGGGAGAACTTTTGTCTGGAGGCGCTCCTCCTCACCCCCTTTGATCGCGCCGCGCTTTTTGTCTCCAAGGTGATTTTCAATTTGATTCTCATGCTCCTGGTCGAGCTTGTCGTTTTTCCGCTGTTCGCGATCCTTTTTAACCTGCAATACTGGGGCTTGCTGCCGTCGCTTTTTGCCGTTACATTCTTGGGCACGCTCGGCTTTTGCGTTCTGGGAACGCTCTTCTCCGCCGTGACGCTAAAGGCCCGAGCGCGCGAGCTGCTTCTGCCGCTCGTGCTTTTTCCGCTTCTGATCCCGGTCGTTCTGGCGACGATCCGCTGTCTGGAGATCATTTTGCGGTCGGGCGCTTGGTCCGAGGCCTATCCCTGGCTCCGCTTGCTGATCGCGTTTGACGTCATCTTCATGACCGCGGGCTATCTTATTTTCGAATGGGTGGTGGAAGCGTGAAGGGAGTTTCGGGTTTCTGGTTTCGAGTTTCGCGCCGGTCGTCAGCCCATTTTGCTTTTAGCTCGAAACCGGAAAGGCGAAACTAGAACACTTTTTATGTCTTCAGCCCGCAGGGGAAGCACAATTCTCGGCGCTCTCGCGCTCGTCTTTATCCTCGTCGGGCAATACTGGGGTCTCGTCAAGGCGCCGCCCGACGCCTATCAAGGAGACTCGCAGCGGATCATGTATCTGCACGTCCCCAGCATTCTCACCGCGTACCTTTCTTTTTTCATCGTGTTTGTGGGAAGCTGTCTCTACCTGTGGAAGCGCGAGCCGCGCGACGACATCCTGGCCTACGCCGCGGCGGAAATCGGCGTCCTGTTCACCGCGCTGACGATTGTGGAAGGCGCCATCTGGGGAAAACCGACGTGGGGGGTGTGGTGGACCTGGGACGCGCGCCTGACCTTGACGGCGATCCTGCTCCTCATCTTTGTCGCTTATCTCATGCTCAGGGCTTTGATCGAGGAAGAGCAGCGCGCGGCGGTGAGCGGCGCCATTCTGGGGATCATCGGCTTTCTCGACATCCCGCTGATCCACATGTCCGTCTACTGGTGGCGTACGTTGCACCAGCCGCCGTCCATCCTGCAGCCGGACAAGCCGCCGTGGGAGAACGTTCATCCTTCCATGCTCGTCGCGCTGGCGATCAATTTTGTCGCTTTCATCCTCCTCTATTTTTATCTGCTTTCGCAGCGGATCCGCCTGGGCGAAAAACAGGCCGAGCTCAGGCGGCGTCGACTTTACGGGAGGCGCTGATGGGGCATTGGGGGTTTGTTTTTCTCGCCTACGGGCTCGTCTGGCTTGCGATTGTCCTCTACACGCTAGCTCTCAAACTGCGCCTGCGAAAGGTCGAGGCGGAGCTTGCGTCGCTCGAGGAGCCGGCGGCGGCACCGTCATCGGATTTGCCGGCCGCCGACAACGCGCCGTCATGATCGCAGGGGTCGTGCCGGTGTTGCTGCTCGTCAGCGCTTTTTCCGCTTGGGCGCAGGAACAGCCCAGCCGGGAAGAGGGTTTGGCTTACATCGTCCGGGACGGCCCCGCTCGGGGAGCGGACAAGGCGCCCGTCACGCTGATCGAGTTTTCGGATTTTCAGTGCGGCTTTTGCCGGCGCTTCTGGAAGGACACCTTGCCGCTCATCGACCAAAGATACATTCAAACCGGCAAGGTGCGGTTTCTTTACCACCATTTCGCCATTTTGGGAAAGCCCTCGATGCTGGCCGCGCAAGCCTCCGAGTGCGCTAACGAGCAGGGGAAGTTTTGGCCTTACCACGATAAGCTCTTTGCGCACGCGGCAACGCCTTTCGCGTTCGCGGAAAGTAAGCTCAAAACCTATGCCAAGGAGATCGGCCTCGAGACCGCCGCTTTCGATCGCTGCCTGGAGACGGCCAGGTACGCCAGCAAGGTGGAAGCCGAAACCGCGATGGCCGCTCTGCTCGGCGTTCGCGGCACCCCGGGTTTTCTCATCAACGAGCGGTTTCTCTCCGGCGCGCAGCCCTTCGAGGTCTTTGCCGGCGCGCTCGATGCCGAGCTTAAGAAGACCGCGAGCCCGGCGCGCGCGAAGCCGTGAAGGACCATTCTATTGGCGAAATTTTTTTGTTAGATTTTATCCGCGCAAAGTGTCGGAAAAGCCTGCTCCAAAAATCTTCTTTCGTTGTTGCGCACGGGGTGTCGCGCGGCTTTGCGCCGTGGGAAGTTTCGGCTGCGTTTGGTTAGATTTTCCGTCGGACCGTAACGATGTCGCGTAGGAGGCGCTTTCTCGTCGGCGGGCTCATCATTCTTGCCGCGCTCGGCTATTTGATCTACGGCGGGATGCAGGAAGCGATGGTCTATTTCAAGACCCCGTCGGAGCTTCGCAGCGGCAGCCCGCCTTCCGAGCAACAGTTTTTGCGCGTCGGCGGAATGGTCGTGGCCGGCTCGCTCCAGAAAGACTTGAGCACGCTCACGTACCGCTTCCAGCTGACCGACGGCACGCACGCGATTCCGGTCTTTTTCCGCGGCGTCCCGCCCGATCTGTTCGCGGAAGGAAAAGGCGCCGTCATCGAGGGCAGGATGACGAGCGACGGCGTGTTTCACGCGACGACGATCATGGCGAAACACGCCGAAGAATACAGCCCGCCCGTTGAGGGCCACCCGCCGCGCGCGATGAGTTTTGTGCCCGCCCCAGAGGAAAAGTCTCGGTGACGGCGATCCTCGGTCAGGGCTCAGTCCTGGTAGCGTTGGTCTTTGCGCTTTGGGGGATCGTAGCCCCGGTCCTAGCCGCGCAGACCAAGCGCGAGACCCTGCTTGCGAGCGCGCGCGCGGCCATCGGCGTGCAGTTTGCGATGGTCACGGGCGCGGCGCTTTTGTTGATCTATGCCCTCGTCACGACCGACTTTTCGATCAAATACGTAGCTTTCAACACCACTCGCGCCACGCCCATTTACTATCGCGTCACCGGACTGTGGGGCGCGCTGGAAGGCTCGCTCGTGCTCTGGGAGTGGATTCTCGTTATTTTCGCGGCGCTCGTGGCGTCGATCTATCGCGACCGGCACCGCGATCTCATGCCGTGGGTGCTCGCCATCTTTTCCGTCGTCTCGGCCTTTTTTCTCGGCGTTATCGCCTTCGCCTCAAATCCCTTCGAGCAAATCTCGCCGGTGCCTGCGGACGGCCGCGGCCTCAATCCTCTCCTCGAAGACGCCAATATGCTCACGCATCCGCCGCTGCTTTACACCGGTTTTGTCGGCCTTACCGTGCCCTACGCCTTCGCGATGGCGGCGCTGATCACGGGTCGGCTCGATGAGGCGTGGATCGTGACCACGCGCCGCTGGACGATCATCGCGTGGTTTTTCTTGACGATGGGCAACCTGGTGGGCGCCTGGTGGTCGTATCACGTGCTCGGCTGGGGCGGCTACTGGGCCTGGGACCCGGTTGAAAATGCGGCCTTTATGCCGTGGCTCCCGGCGACGGCTTTTCTCCACTCGATCCAGGTTCAGGAGCACCGCCGCATGCTCAAGGTGTGGAATCTCTCGCTCATCATCCTCGCGTTCTCGCTGACGATCTTCGGAACTTTTCTCACGCGCTCGGGAATCCTCTCTTCGATCCATGCCTTTTCCAGCGGCCCCGTCGGCGCTTTTTTTCTCGCCTTCCTGGCGCTCGTGCTGATCGGCTCCTTCGGGCTTTTAGCCTGGCGCAGCGATCGGCTGCGCGCGCAGCCCCAGCTCGATTCGTTACTGAGCCGCGAGTCGGCGTTTTTGCTCAACAATGTCGTGCTGGTCTCCGCCTTGTTCACCATTCTTCTCGGGACGATTTTCCCGCTCGTCTCGGAGGCCGTGACCGGCGTGCAGGTCAGCGTGGGTGCGCCCTACTTCAACTCGGTTGCGGCGCCGCTTTTTTTGTTGATGGTCTTTCTCATGGGCGTCGGCCCGATGATCGCCTGGCGCAGAGCTTCGTGGGACAACCTCCGGCGAAATTTTCTTTGGCCCGCGAGCGCGGCGCTGGCGCTCGGGATCGCGCTCTTTGTCTGGGGCGTGCGCGACTTTCTCCCGCTGCTCGGCTTTACCCTGTTGGCTTTTGTCGTCTTTACGATCCTGTTCGATGTCACGCTCGCCGTGCGCGCGCGCCGGCGGATCGCCTGCGAGGGGCTCTTCAGCGCGCTTGCGACGCTGGCGCGCCGCAACCAACGCCGTTACGGCGGCCTGGTCGTCCATCTGGGCGTCGTTCTCATCGTCATGGGGATCGCGGGCTCGATGAGCTACAGCACCGAGCGCGAAGCGACGCTCGCCGTGGGCGACACCTTGCGGATCAGCAAGTACCACGTCCTCTTCGAGGGGCTTCGCGGCTCGCAGCAGCCGACGCATTACCGGGTCGAAGGTCTGTTTCGCCTGTTCAACGCCTCGCACGACCTCGGCGTCGTTGCGCCGGCGCTCAAGTTTTTTCCCAACCACCAGTCTCCGGTCGGGCGCGCGGTCCGCCGCGGCACGCTCGCCGAGGATGTCTATTTAATCCTGTCGGGATTCAGCGAGCTGAAAGAAAATCGCGCGACTTTGAAAGTGCTGGTCCGGCCGCTCATCGTTTGGATCTGGCTCGGCGGCGCCGTCGTGGCTCTGGGCACTCTGCTCGCGATCTGGCCGTTTCGCCGGCGCGTGACCGTGGAGGCTTAATTTGCGCGGGCGCAGGCTTGCAATCACGCTCGGCGTGCTGGCGCCGCTGCTGGGCCTTCTGGCGTACGGCTTTTACCGCGACCCGCGGTACATCCCTTCGCCGCTGCTCGGCAAACCCGCGCCGGATTTTCGCCTCGTGACTTTTGACGGGAAGGAAATTCGCCTCGCGGAGCTGCGCGGGCAAGTGGTGTTTCTCAATTTCTGGTCGTCGTGGTGCCCGCCGTGCCGCGCCGAGGCGCAGGACCTGGAAGCCGCGTGGCGAGCGCTAAAGGACGACAGCGTGGTGTTCTTGGGCGTCGCGATCCAGGACCGGAAGGAAAACGCGTTGGCCTTCCTGCGCGAGTTCGACGTCACCTACCCCAACGGCATGGATACCGGAGACATCGCCATCAGCTTCGGGGTTTGGGGCATCCCGGAGACTTTTTTCATCAACCGCGACGGGGTGATCTCGTACAAGCACGTCGGCACGCTGGGCCCGGGGCTGCTGGCGGCGAAGATCGATGAAGCGGGGCGCAACATCGTCAGCGCCCGGGAAGGCAAAGGATCGTACCAGTCGATCCGCTAAGGTGACGCCACAATGAAGACGCGCCCCGCCAGAGTCATGCTGAGCTCAGCGAAGCATCTCGCCTTTTTGGCCGTCCGCGCAAACGGGATTCGTCGGCGAAAGCCCCGGCGTGACGTTACGAAGCGATGGAGCGTTGGCCGCGGGTTCGTTTTTGTTGCCTGGGCGGTGTTTTTCGTTGCCGCTTCGGTCAGGTCCGCCGACCTCGAAGAGCAGACGCGCCAGATCGCGGCGGAGCTGCGCTGTCCGGTTTGCCAGAATCTTTCCGTCGCCGACTCGCCGTCCGAGCTGGCGCAGCAGATGCGCGCGCTCATCACCGAACAACTGCAGCAGGGTAAGACGCCCGAAGAAGTAAAGGCGTTTTTTGTCGCCAAATACGGCGAATGGGTGCTGCTTGCGCCCTCGCGGAGAGGGCTTAGCCTTGTCCTCTGGGTCTTTCCCTACGCCGCGGCGTTCGTCGGCATGGTCGCAGTCTTGCTCATCGCCCGCCGTTGGGTGAAACGAAGCCATAGCGGCGCAAAAATGCCTGTGGAGCCTGAGCTTGTGGCGCGCGTGCAGAGCGAAGCGAGCGCGCCGGCCTTGCCGGAAGCTCCGGCGGAGGCCGACACGCCGCGGGCCGTTTTGGAGCAGGAGCGCGCGCGCATCTACGGCTATCTCCGCGAGCTTGAATTCGACTACCACGCCGGCAAAATCTCCGCCGCCGACTACGAAGGACTGCGCGGCGATTACGAAGCGCAGGCGGCGGCGGTCTTGAAAGAAATCGACGCTCTGCCGCAGCCGAAGCCTCGGCCCGTCCCTGAAAAGCCGCGCGCCAGCAAACCCGCCGCACCCGACCGCGGCGCGATCGGATTTTGGCGCCGCGGGTGGGTGCTCGCCGTGAGCGGCGGTTTCATCCTACTGTTCGGCGTCACCCTGGGCGCGCTGCTGAGCGCGTCTTTGCGCCCGCGCGCGTCCGAAAACGACTCGATCACGGGCGACTTTCTCACCGGCACAGGACCGGGAGGCCTGAGCCAAGGGCGCGCCGGCGGGCGCGCTCCCCAAGCGGAGTTTCTCGCGCTCGTATCGCAAGGTCGCGCCGCCTTCGAGCGCAAGGATTGGCCCGCGGCCATCGACTCGTTCAAGCGCGCGGCGGAGCTCGAGCCGGCCGAGCCCGAGCCGCACGCTTACATGGGGTTCATTCTCGCTCAGGCGGGGCACTACGACGGCGCCTTGTTGGCGTTTGAGCGCGCGCTTTCGAGCGAGCCAAACTTCGCGCTCGCGCTCTGGGGAAAAGGCATGCTGCTCTTTCACGTGAAAAAGGATTTGGCGGGCGCGCGCGCGCATTTGGAAAAAGTCCTGACCCTCATGCCTGCGGGGCCCGAACGCGATGAAGTCCAGAAGACGCTCCTCGAGATCAACCTTTCCGGTGAAGGCAAAGCGGCGCAAGAAAAGCCGCAAGGCCACGAGAGCATCAGCGGCACGGTTTTTCTTGCCGGCGCCGTCGCATCGAGGCTGGCCGAAAAGGCGGTTCTCTTTATCATCGCGCGGCCGGCGGGCGGCGGCGGGCCGCCGCTTGCCGTCAAAAAGATAGAGCACCCGAAGTTCCCGCTCGCCTACAGTTTGAGCCAGGAGAACGTGATGATGCCGGGCGTTTCTTTTAGCGGGAAGCTCGATGTGTCGGCGCGCTTAGACAGGGACGGGAATCCGATGACGCGTCAACCGGGCGATCTGACCGGAGAGTACCGGGCCAATCCGGTCGAGGTCGGAGCGCAAAAAGTCGATATCGTGATCGACCAGGCGCGGTAGGCTATCTCAGGATCTCTTTCGCTTTGGGCAAAAGCGACGGATCCAGGTTGAAGACTTCGCGCACGTTTTTTTCCAGCTCGGCGCCGCCGAGCGGGTTGATATCCAGCTTTGCCTTGGCAGCATCGGCGAGAAATTCCGGGTCCTTCATGGTCGCCATAAAGGCGCCGCGCAGGATCTCGACGCGATCCTTCGGCGTTCCCGGAGGAAGAACGTAGGGTCGCGCCGTGGGCCCGACGCTGTGAACGAGCGCGCGGATGAGCTTTTGACCTTCCTCGGTTTTGGCGTAGCTGATCGCTAGCGGTACCTTCGGCAGATCGGGATGCGGCTTGGCCGTGTTCTGCAGCACGATAACGAGATCGCCCGCGTCCAGCTCTTTGCGCCAGGTCGCCTTGAACGATTCCCAGGCATTGCACACGCCCTGAACCTCGCCGCTGTTGAAGGCCAGCCGCACGTCGGCCGTTCCCTTGTAGCCGGAGACCAGCTGAGCCGGCAGGCCGATGGCCGCCATCAGCACCTTTGGAATGTCGTCGGTCGCCGAGCCGGCGCCGACGCCGCCCAACTTGACGACCGTTTTCGACGCCAGCCACTGATCCATGCTCGTGATTCCGGTACTTTTCGCGAGCCCAAAGACGTAGTTGTCTTGCGCGGGCACGCCGATGTAGTCGAACTTACGCGCGTCGAATTCGATACCGGGCTTGCCCAGAAGCTGCTGCAAGAATAGCCCGCCGATAAAATGGCCGATCGTAAGCCCGTCGGGCTTGGCGACCTTGAACATGTAGTTCGCGGAGATGAGAAACCCCGCTCCGGGCATGTTCTCTACGACGAACGTGGGGTTTCCCGGGACATGCTTTCCGATATGGCGCGCGATCGTGCGGGAATAAGTGTCGTAGCCGCCGCCGGCCGACGCGCCGACGATAATCCGCACGGTCTTGCCGGCGTAAAAACTCTCCTGCGCCGGGCTCAACCGGGCGCCAAGACCCACGCTGACAATCGCTAGCGCGATGAGGACTCGCATAGGGCTCCTCCTTTTGCTCCTCGCTGGCGCTCTTCCGCTCTTGTTCGTGCTCCGCTGCGCCGCTCGTCGCCCTTTGTGCTTTGGTCCGCACTCATACCGCAGGAGGCGGGCGAAAGTCCAGAGCGGCAAATGTCCGGGCCGCGCTCGCTTGACACCGGAAAAACCGCGGCATAAGCGTTGCTGATGGAAGGAGGCTGTTATGGCGCAGAATTTTGAGGACCACTGCTGGAAGGACGTCGTAAGTCCCGAGACCCTCGAAGTGTACGCTCATTATCGCAGAGAGACGTTCATCGGCCGGAGGCCGGCCTTGCTCGCCATCGACCTCTACAATCTGGTCTTCTATGGCGGCCCCAAACCGGTGCACGAAGTCGCCCGAGAATACCCCAGCTCCTGCGGCATCTATGCTTGGAGCGCCATCCAGCCCATTCAGGAGCTTTTTTCGGCGTGCAGAAGCAGGGGGATGCCCGTCGTCTACACGACCACCGAGACGCGCACAGAGGTCAAGCCCAGCTCCGTCTACGCGACAAACCGCCAGCGGATCGAGTTCGGCAGGCAGGACTTTGAAATCAAGGAGGAGTTCAAGCCCGAACCGGGAGACCTGATTATTTACAAAGAACGCGCGAGCGGCTTTTTCGGCACGCCGCTCATCGCTCACCTGACCCGTCTCGGTATCGATAGCCTGATCGTCTGCGGCGAGACGACGAGCGGCTGCGTGCGCGCGACGACCGTGGACGGTTACTCCTACGGCTTTCACATGGTCGTCGTCGAAGAGGGCTGCTTCGACCGGCATCTACTTTCGCACCAGATCAATCTCTTTGACTTGCATCACAAGTACGCCGACGTGATGCACCTCGACGAAGTGAAGGCGCGCTTGAAAGAAACGCGCGCGAGCGTCGCCATCGCCTGAGCGGGTCGCGCTCGCTGATCGCGCCGCCCCGGCTGAGCGCCGCAGAAAAAAAGCGCGTTACCAAGCGAGACGCAAAACGCCGCGCGCGAAATATTTCTTAGCGAAATTCACGGAAAGAACGATGAGGCGCAAAAACCGGCGGGCTGCGGGTTACTTTGGCGTCCCCGACGGGATTTGAACCCGTGTTGCCGGCGTGAAAGGCCGGTGTCCTGGGCCAGGCTAGACGACGGGGACCCACGTGAGCCGTGCCGGATTCGAACCGGCGACCCTCTGCTTAAAAGGCAGATGCTCTACCGCCTGAGCTAACGGCTCGCAAAAAAGAGTCTCAATTTATTAACGGGATTGCTCCGGCAAGTCAACAAAATGCCCGCCGGAAAGCCGATTCGAACGGTGCGGTGGGCCGCCGCCGAGAAGGCTTTGCGGCGTTACTTAGAAGCTTCCTTCTGCAGTTCCTCTCCAGCCTTTTTCGCCGCCTCTCCGCCGCGCTCGAGCGCCTTGCCGAGCTGTTCGCCCGCGCGCTCCACGCCGCGATCGATCTGCTTTCCCGCGCGTTCGGCGGGACCCTCTCCGTCCGCGTCGCGCTTGCAGGCGGTCCCGCCCAAGAGAAGCGGCGCGGACAGAATCACGGCGCCGATTTTCCTTGTCATGGCCACGGATTGCCTCCGAAAGATGAAAGTTGAGTCTGGCTTTTAACTGGCTCAGCGTTGTCCCATGTTGACGGAGACTACGTCCCTGGGCTTGTCGGGTGGGCCGCCGGGATGCGCGGCTTTCGCGCGTCTTTGCTCTTCCACATAAACCATCTGCGACAGCGTACCGTAGTACGCCGCCTCCAGATGGTCGAGGGCAGCGTGGATCTCGGGCTTTAGTTCCTGCCACGACTCGAGGTTCGCCGCTTCGAGCTTTTTTCGCATCGCATCCACGCGCGCCGTTTTTTGCTCCAGGTCGCGAACGCTGCGCGCGAGCTCCTCGGACATCTCACTTCCCGACCGTTCGAATCTGTGTTTCAGCTCTTCGATGTTATGCGCGTAGCGGTCGCGGAGCGCCTTTAGCTGGATTTCGTAGTCTTTTTTCTGTTGCCGCTCGAACGTCTCCGACACGACCCGCCTGACGGGGTATTTTTCGAGCTCTTTCGAAGCCGGCCGGTCGGCCTGGCTCTGCTCCGCCGCGTCGCGGCAGCCGCCGAGGAGCAAGGAAACGATGAGCGTTGCTGCGATCCTCGTCACAGTAGGACCCGACTATCTTCCGCAAAATCGAAATTGCGAGCCTTTTTGCCGCAATCTCAAAAGTTGGTTCAGCAAGGGCCGTGCCAGCAGAGCGGGACATAGCCGCTGGGGCGCTTTTTTTACCGGTTCGTTTCGAATTGCGAAAGGCCGGGCGCAGGGTTTTCCCTACAAAAGGCGTTTCAACTGTACGCCTCTGCGTCGAAGAGTTGAGACACCCGTGCAAGATAAGTGCAGTTCCGCGCATACACCATCGCGGCCGGATGAGGCGTGAGGCTTCTACGGAAACGGCGAGGCCCAACCGGATGGTTGGGCCTCGAAGGCGCGGGCAGAAAAAAAGTTAGGCGTTCACGCCGGGGACTTTCAAGTCGTAGAGCTTGATCACGTTTTCCCGCAACACTTTGCGCAAAACGTGCTTCGGCAAATGGCCCAGCTCGCGCGCGATCACTTGACGCGAGTAAGGCCAGGTCGACGCCGCGTGCGGGTAGTCGCTCGACCACATGCAGGTATCCGTTCCCCACCAGTCGAGCAGCCGCCCTCCCGTAGGGTCGCTAAAAAACGTGGCGAACACCTGCTTGTTGACGAATTCGCTGGGAAGTTTGCCGAGCGAGATCGGATGCTGCGGCTTGTGACGCAGGTAATACTTATCCCACTCGTGCATGAAAAAAGGAATCCACGCGATCTCGTTCTCGACGAGCACGATCTTCAGGCGCGGGAACCGCTCGAGGACGCCCGAGAAGACGATGTCGAACAGCGAATTGGCCGCGTCCGCGAGCTTGATATTCACGCTCGCGCGGTAGACTTCGAGCCCTTCGCGCTGTTCCAACCGGCGGCTGTAGTTGAAACCCGTGAGAATGTGCAGATTCACGGGCATGTCGAGATCCTGCGCCGCCGCCCAAAACGGATCGTAGTAGTCGGACGTAAAAGGCAAATGCGGGGGCGGCACCTGCCAGATCAGCGCGCCCTTGAGGCCGGCGCTCTTGCAGCGCTCCATCTCCTTGATGCCGTTGTCGATGTTGTAGAGCGAGATCATTGGAATCCCGACCAGCCGTCCCGGCGCGACGCTGCAATACTCGATCAGCCAGTCGTTGGCGACGCGGAAGCACGCTTCCTGCGCTTCGGCGTCCTCCATCGCGAAAAGCCGCAGCCCCAGCGTCGGATACAGCACCTCGGCCGTGACGCCATCGACCGCCATTTCTTGCAGCCGCGCATGCGGATCGTACCCTCCCGGTTTCGCGCCCACCGAGCGCCGCGGCGGAAACTTCATCGCGCGTTCCTTGAGTGACGCCGGTAGCCGTTTCTCCCAGAGATCGGGAGGCTCCATGATGTGAGAGTCTGCCGAGATCAATATTTCGCCGGCGATCACCGACGGCGTTTCGCTAACCGCTTCCGCTGTGCTCATGAGTGGCCTCCTTAAGCGGGCTTGTGATTTTTTCCCTTTTAAGCACAACCTTGCCGCGGTTGTCCAGAGGCAGCGGCTCGCGCGCCAAATCGCAGCGGCGTCGGCACACCCTGGTTGTCTGGTTCCGGGAGATGTCGTACAGATGTGACAGGAGGGCGCGCGTGGCGACGCGTCACACTCACTTTGCGGGCGCGCGAGCGATCGTGAGAAAAGCGGTCCTCAAGGCGGCGCTGCTGCTGCTTCTTTTTCCGGCGCTGGCGCGCCCGGACCCGGCGGAAGAGGCGCTCAACGAGGGCCTCAATCTGCACGACGCCGGGCGCATCAAGGAGGCAATAGCGCTCTACGACCGCGCGCTTCGCCTAAATCCGCGCTTTGCCGAGGCTTATTACAACCGCGGCAATGCCTACTACGACCTCGGCCAAAACGAGCGCGCCATCAAAGACTACGGCGAAGCCCTCAAATTGAATCCCAAAGACGCCGAGGCCTACTACAACCGCGGCAACGCTTACCGGCGGCTCGGCCAGCACGAGCGCGCCCTGCGCGACTACAGTGCTGCGATCCGGCTCGCGCCCGAAGATCCACAAGCGTACATCAACCGCGGCGGCATTTATTCCGCGCTCAAGTCGTACGAGCGCGCGCTCGCTGACTTTAGCGCGGCCATTCGCATTAACCCCAAGGACGCCGAGGCCTACTACAACCGCGGCAACGTCTACAGCAGGATGGGAAAGACGGCCGACGCCGTCGAGGATTACACCCGCGCATTGGCGCTGAACCCAGACTTTCTCGAGGCGCGCCACAATCGCGGCGTCGCTTACTTGGAGACGGGAGAGATGGAGAAAGCGATCGAAGATTTTTCCGCGCTTCTGCGGGCGCATCCGGAATCGGCCGCCGCCTACTATAATCGGGGCCTCGCGCGCTTCCATCTGGGACAAAACGAGCAGGCGATCGAGGACTACGATGAAGCGCTCCGCCTCAACCCCAAAGATACGGAGGCGATGTACAACCGCGGCCTCGCCTACAGCCGCCTCGGGGATTACGAGCGGGCCGCGCGGGACTTCACGGAGGTGATTGTGCTGAGCCCGCGCAACGCGGAAGCCTACGCGCAGAGGGGGCTGGTGCGGCTGCATCAAGCGAACGAAGCCGCCGCCGCGGCTGACTTCAACCGCGCCTATCAGCTGGACGCCGGCATCAAAAAGAAGCTTCAGCCGTTGATCGAGGAAGTCAAGTCGCGTCCGAAGACGAAACGGTAGCGGAGCGCCCGGCCTGGCCCTGCCGGAGCTGGTAGTCCCGCACGGCCGGGAACGCCGCGGCGACGAACGCGACCATCGCCAGGGTCGCAAGGCCGCCGGTCATCGCCGAAAGCTCCGCTCCAAGCCACGCGGCGACAACGCCCGACTCAAACTGCCCCAGATGCGGGCCGCCCATCACGAAGACGCTGTTGATCGCCGCCATGCGCCCGCGGAGCTCGTCCGGCGTGCTCAGCTGGTTGATCGCGCCGCGCAAAATCGTGCTCAACATGTCGCCGGCGCCCGCGCTTCCCAGCAGAACGACCGAGAGCCAGAAGGTGCGCGAGCCGGCGAACAGAATCACGCACACCCCGTAGACCGTGACGCCGCTCAAGATCCACAACCCGGCGCGGCGAAACTCTCCGAGCCAGCTCACCGTAACGGCCGTGGCGAGCGAGCCGGCGGCGGTCGCCGCATACAGCACGCCCAAGCCCTCGGGGCCGACCGCCAACAGATCGCGCGCGTAAACGGGAAGCAGCGCCCGCACCGAGCCGAAAAACGTCGCGCCAAAATCCAGGAGCATCAACGGGAACATCACCGGATGGCGATAGACGAAGCGCAACCCCTCGCGCAGCGATGCGAAGGAAACCGCCTTCCATCCCCCGCCTTCGCGCAGCGGCGCGCGCAGCATCGCGAGCGCCCAAAGCATCACCAGCCAGGAGAGCGCGTCGATCGCGTAGCACGCGGCTGCGCCCGAAAAGGCGAGCACGAGTCCCGCCAACGAGGGACCGACGATGACCGAAACGTAGCGCTGCGAGCTGTGGAGCGCCAGCGCGCGCGGCAGATCCTGCGGCGGCACCAGGCTGGGCACGATCGCCTGCCGCGACGGCGTCTCGAGCGAGCTAAAGAACGCCAGCAGCATGCTCGCGCCGTAGAGCAGCGGCGGCGAGGCGTTGCCCGTGACCGTGAGCAGCGCGAGCGCCGTGGAGACGACGACGAGGCCCGACTGCGTGCACATCATGAGTTTGCGCCGATTGATCGCGTCCGCGAGGAGTCCGCCGACGAGCAAAAGCAGAATCTGCGGCACGAAGCGCGCAAGGCCGAGAAGGCCGATTTGAAAGGCCGAGTTGGTGAGCTCGTAGATCTGCCAGGCCATCGCGACGGAGGTGAACTGGCTGCCGATCCCCGAAGCGAGCAAACCGCTCCAGAAGACGCGAAAATCGCGGTGCCGGAGCGGCGAAAGAAACGCGCGCTCGTCGCCGCGCGGCCTTGGGGGCGGATCCTGGGGGTTCACGGCGCGGCCTATCGGGGCGAGGAAGCAAAAAGGGTTTCGCAGACGCTGCCCGTTTCCACGGCAAGGTCAATGAATGTAGCGGTGAACGGCGCCCGTGACAAGACGCGGCGCGAATGCGATCGCAAGGCGGAGAAAGTTGCTGACGGCGCGCGCGGGCGCGCTCGCTTGGCGACGCTTACGCCAGGGTCAGGGAAGGCACGTGGTTCCCATCAAGTACCGGTCGCACTCGCGCGCGGCGCCCCGCCCTTCGTTGATCGCCCACACGACGAGACTCTGGCCGCGGCGCATGTCTCCGGCGGCGAACACGCCCGGCACATTGGTCGCGTACTTTCCGTACTCGGCTTTGGCGTTGGAGCGGGCGTCGCGCTCGATCCCCAACTCCTCCAGCACGGTGTCTTCCGGGCCGAGAAATCCCATCGCGAGCAACACCAGGTCGGCCGGCCAGATCCTTTCCGTCCCGGGAATCCGCCGCGGCACGAAGGCTCCCGTTTCGGTCTTGGTCCATTCCACGGTGGCCGTGTGGACTTCTTTTACATGGCCACTGGCGTCGCCGACGAACTTTTCCGGCGTCGTAAGATAGACGCGCGGGTCGTCGCCGAAGCGCGCCTTCGCCTCTTCCTGGCCGTAGTCCAGCCGGTAGATCTTCGGCCACTCCGGCCACGGGTTATCGGGCTGGCGCTCGTCGGGCGGGCGCGGGAGGATCTCGAACTGCACCAAGCTCCTGCACTTGTGGCGCATCGCGGTCCCGACGCAGTCCGTGCCGGTGTCGCCGCCGCCGACGACGATGACGTGCTTGTCCCTGGCGGAGATGTAATGGCCGTCTTTGAGCCCCGAGTCGAGCAGGCTTTTGGTGTTCGCGTGAAGGAACTCCATCGCGAAGTAGATTCCCTTCAAGTCGCGTCCGGGAATCGGCAGGTCGCGGGGCTTGGTCGCGCCGCAGCACAGGACGACGGCGTCGAATTCCGCGCGCAGCTTTTTGGCGGGAATGTCCTTGCCGATCTCCGTGTTCGTCACGAACTGGATCCCTTCGGCCGCCATGAGACGGACGCGCCGCTCGACAATGGCTTTGTCGAGCTTCATGTTGGGGATGCCGTACATGAGAAGACCGCCGATGCGGTCCGCGCGCTCGTAAACGGTCACCCAGTGGCCGGCGCGATTGAGCTGCGCGGCGCACGCAAGCCCGGCCGGCCCCGACCCCACGACCGCGACCTTCTTGCCGGTCCGCTTGGCCGGCGGCTCGGGACGCACCCAACCCTGTGCGAAGCCGTTGTCGATGATCGCGCACTCGATGGTCTTGATCGTTACCGCGAGCTCGTTGATGCCGAGCACGCACGAGCCCTCGCAGGGCGCGGGACAAACCCGGCCGGTGAACTCCGGGAAATTGTTGGTCTTGTGCAGCCGCTCCAGGGCTTCCTTCCAAAGACCGCGATAGACGAGATCGTTCCACTCCGGGATGAGATTGTTGATCGGGCACCCCGAGGCCATGCCGTTCAGCAGCGTGCCGGTGTGGCAGAACGGAATGCCGCAATCCATGCAGCGCCCGCCCTGTCGGCGAAGCTTGCTTTCCGGAAAGTGCTCGTGAAACTCCTGCCAATCGTTGATTCTCTCCAGCGGCGAGCGATCCGGCGGAAGCTCGCGCGGGTATTCCATGAATCCGGTGGGTTTGCCCATTGTTCCTGTCAACTTCTCCTACGCGTGCGCGCCTGTAACCGATGGGTGCGAACCTGCGGCGAACGCCGAAAGCGCTTCGCGTTTCCGGTTTCCGCTTAGCCCGAGACGCGAAAACCCGAAACGGTTCGCTTTAGTTCCCGCTGATCCGCGCGGCGTCGTTCTTGTTGGCCTCGAAGGCGGCCATGATCGCCTCCTCGCCGACCAGACCCTGGCTTTCGGCGCGCCGCAGCGCTTCGAGCATGCGCCGGTAGTCTTTGGGAATGACTTTGACGAGCTTGGGCGCGGTCTCCTCCCACAACGCGAGAATTTTCCACGCCTGCTCGCTGCGCGTATAAATCGCGTGGCGCTTGAGCATCTCTTCGACTTCGCGCAGGTCGGCTTCGTCGAGCCGCTCGAGCGTCACGGTTTCCAGATTGCAGCGGCTCTTGAACGTGCCGTCGGCATCGAGCACATACGCGAGCCCGCCGGACATGCCGGCCGCAAAGTTGCGCCCGGTCGTGCCGATGACCACCACCCGGCCCCCGGTCATGTACTCGCAGCCGTGGTCGCCGACGCCTTCCACGACGGCGCGCACGCCGCTGTTGCGCACGCAAAAGCGCTCGCCCGCCATGCCGCGAATGTACGCCTCGCCGGCGGTTGCGCCGTAAAACGCCACGTTGCCGACGATGATGTTTTCCTCCGGCGCGAACGTCGAGCCTTCGGGCGGATAGAGGATCATTTTGCCCCCGGAGAGCCCCTTGCCGAAGTAGTCGTTGGCGTCCCCCTCGAGCTCGAGCGTGACGCCCCGCGGCACAAAAGCGCCGAAGCTCTGGCCGGCGGACCCTTTGAAATGAAAGTGGATCGTATCCTCAGGCAGCCCCTGCTCGCCGTAGCGCCGCGTGATTTCGCTCCCGAGAATGGTGCCGACGACGCGATTGGTGTTGCGAATCGGCAACGTCGCCTTGACTTTCTCCCCGCGCTCGAGCGCGGGCGCCGCCAGATCGAGCAGGACCTGATTGTCGAGCGCGTTTTCCAGGCCGTGATTTTGCGGGATCTGGCAATACCGGCCGACTTCCGGACCGACGTTCGGCTGATAGAGAATGGCCGAGTAGTCCAGGCCTTTGGCTTTCCAGTGGTTGACCGCGCGCCGCATCTCGAGCCGATCCGAGCGGCCGACCATTTCGTTGACGGTGCGAAATCCCAGCTTCGCCATGTACTCGCGCATCTCCTGCGCGATGAAGCGCATGAAATTGACCACGTAGGCCGGATCGCCGGCAAACTTCTTTCTGAGCTCGGGGTTCTGGGTCGCGATGCCGACCGGGCAAGTATCGAGATGGCAAACGCGCATCATGATGCAACCGAGCGCCACCAAAGCCGTGGTCGCAAAGCCGAACTCCTCGGCGCCGAGGAGCGCCGCGATGACGACGTCGCGCCCGGTCTTGAGCTGGCCGTCGGTCTCCACGGCAATCCGGCTGCGCAGGTTGTTGAGCACGAGCGTCTGGTGCGTCTCGGCCAAGCCCAGCTCCCACGGCAGGCCCGCGTGCTTGATGCTCGTTTGCGGGGATGCGCCCGTGCCGCCGTCGTGGCCGCTGATCAGCACGACGTCAGCATGGCCTTTGGCGACGCCGGCGGCGATCGTCCCGACGCCGACCTCGGAGACGAGCTTGACGCTCACGCGCGCGTTGGCGTTGGAATTCTTGAGATCGTGGATGAGCTGCGCCAGGTCCTCGATCGAATAGATGTCGTGGTGCGGCGGCGGCGAAATCAATCCCACCCCGGGCGTCGAATAGCGAACCTTCGCGATCCAGGGATAGACCTTGCGCCCCGGCAGCTCGCCGCCCTCCCCCGGCTTCGCGCCCTGGGCCATTTTGATCTGCAACTCCTTCGCGTTGGTGAGATAGAGGCTCGTCACGCCGAAGCGGCCGGAAGCGACCTGCTTGATGGCGCTGTTGCGCGAATCGCCGTTGGGATCGGGAACGTACCGCGCCGGATCCTCCCCGCCCTCGCCGGTGTTGCTCTTGCCGCCGATGCGGTTCATCGCGATCGCCAGCGTCTCGTGCGCCTCCTTGCTGATCGAGCCGTAGGACATGGCGCCGGTCTTGAAGCGCTTGACGATCTCTTCCACCGGCTCGACCTCCTCGATCGGTATCGGTTCGGGCGCGAACTTGAACGTCATCAGGCCGCGCAACGTCGCCATCTGCTGCGACTGGTCGTCGATCAGCTGCGTGTACTCCTTGAACGCGCGGTAGTCGTTGTTGCGGCACGCCTTCTGGAGGAGATGAACCGTCTTCGGGTTGAAGAGATGGAGCTCGCCGTCCTTGCGGTACTGGTACTGGCCGTAGACGTCCAGGGTGCGGCCGTTGAGCGGGATCCGGGGGTAGGCGCGCGCGTGCTGCTCGGCCGCCTCCAGGGCGATCTCTTCCAGGCCGATGCCGCCCACGCGCGACGGCGTCCAGGTGAAATACTTGTCGACGAGCTCCTGGCTGAGCCCGACCGCCTCGAAGATCTGCGCGCCGCAGTACGACTTTACGGTCGAGATGCCCATCTTCGCCATCACCTTGACCACCCCTTTGACGACCGCCTTGACGTAGCCTTTGACGGCGTCGTGGTAGCTGATGTTCTCGAGCATGCCCTCCTTGATCATGTCGTTGAGGCACTCAAACGCCAGGTACGGATTGATCGCCTGCGCGCCGTATCCCAAGAGCAAGCAGAAGTGATGCACCTCGCGCGGCTCGCCCGACTCCACCACGAGCCCGACGCGCGTGCGCGTTCCCGAGCGAATCAGGTGATGGTGCAACCCCGAGCAGGCCAGGAGCGCCGGAATCGGCGCGTGCGTGCGGTCGACGCCCTTGTCGGACAAGATGAGGATGGTCGCGCCGGTGGCGATCGCTTGGTCCGCGGCGCGGCAGAGCTCATCGAGCGCCTTCTCGAGGCCGGCTTTGCCCTTCTTCGGATTGAACAGAATCGGCAAAGTGACCGATTTGATTCCCGGCAGGTCAAGCCGGCGCAGCTTTTTCATCTCCTCGTTTTTTAGAATCGGCGCCGAGATGCGCAGCTGCCGGCAGCTATCCGGCTTTGGATCGATCAGGTTACCTTCGGAGCCCAGGGTCAACGTCGTCGAGGTCACCAGCTCCTCGCGGATCGGATCGATCGGCGGATTGGTCACCTGCGCAAAAAGCTGCTTGAAATAGTTGTAGAGAAGCTGCGGCTTGTCGGAGAGCACCGCAAGCGGCGTGTCCGTGCCCATCGATCCGACCGGCTGGATGCCGTTTTGCGCCATCGGCCCCATGTTGATGCGCAAATCCTCGAAGCTGTAGCCGAACGCCTGCAAGCGCTCGAGCGTCGCTTCGTGATTGTAGGGCGGTTCTTTTTCCGGCGGATTCGGCAGCTCGTCGAAACGAACCAGGTTGTCCTTGAGCCACTGCCGGTAGGGACGGGCCGTCGCGATTTGCTCCTTGATTTCTTCGTCGCTGACGATGCGCCCCTTTTCCGTGTCGACCAGGAACATCCGGCCCGGCTGCAAGCGGCGCTTTTCCAGAATGCGCTCCGGCGGCAGATCCAACACCCCGACTTCGGAGGCCATGATCACCAGATCGTCTTTGGTCACGTAGTAGCGCGACGGCCGCAGCCCGTTTCGGTCGAGCACCGCGCCGACGACGACGCCGTCGGTGAAGGCGATCGAGGCGGGTCCGTCCCACGGCTCCATCAGGCAACTGTGGTACTCGTAAAACGCCTTCTTGTTATCGTCCATGCTCTCGTGATTCTCCCACGGCTCGGGGATCATCATCATCATGGCGTGCGGCAGCGAGCGTCCGCTCAGCGCGAGGAACTCCAGGCAATTGTCGAATTTGGCCGAGTCGCTGCCGTCGTCCTGGATAATCGGAAAAAGCTTCGGCAAATCGTCGCCAAAGAGCTTCGAGGCGAGCATCGCCTGGCGGGCGTGCATCCAGTTCTCGTTGCCGCGCAGCGTGTTGATCTCGCCGTTGTGGATGAGATAGCGGTACGGGTGCGCCCGCGCCCAGCTAGGGAAGGTGTTGGTGCTGAAGCGCGAGTGCACCAACGCGATGGCGGTTTCAAGCAAAGGGTCCGTGAGATCGGGGTAAAAAGTGTCCAGTTGTCTCGCGGTGAGCATGCCCTTGTAGATGATCGTCCTGCAGGACAGGCTCGGGATGTAGAAATACTCGGCGCCGGGCAAGTTCGCGTAGCGAATGGCGTTCTCGGCGCGCCTGCGGATGACATAGAGCTTGCGCTCGAACGCCATGTCGTCTTTTATGCCGTCGCCGCGCCCGATAAAGACTTGCCGGACAAAAGGCTCGCAGGACTTTGCCGTCTCGCCAAGATAGAGGTTATCGGTGGGCACCTTGCGCCAGCCGAGCAGCCGCTGGCCTTCGCTCACGATAATTTCTTTGAGCATGCCCTCGAAGCGGCGGCGCTGTTCCCGGTGGTCCGGCAAAAAGATCATGCCGACCCCGTATTGGCCGGGCTCGGGCAAGCGAAAGCCGAGCCCCTCGCAGGCGTGCTGGAAAAACCGGTGCGGGATCTGCAGCAAAATGCCGGCGCCGTCTCCGGTATTCTCCTCACAGCCGCAAGCGCCCCGGTGGTCGAGGTTGGCAAGGACGGTTAGCGCCTGGTCGATGATCTGGCGCGATCTTTCTCCCTTCACGTTGACGACGAAGCCGACGCCGCAAGCGTCGTGCTCGAATCGGGGATCGTAAAGGCCCTGTTTGGGCGGCAAGCCGTTCCTGGTCATGAAGCTGGCCCTCTCCGTTCCGTTTCCTGCGCTACGTTTCTGTGGCTTCAATGTTGTCGAACTCCAATCTCTGGCTCTCTTTTGCGGTCGAGAGCACGACCTTGGTGACGGTGCGCGTGACGCCTTCGATCGAGCGGATCTCCGCTAGCAGTTTTTCCAGCGTGCCGGTGTTTCTGGTCTTTACTTTTAAAATGAAGCTTTCCTCTCCGGTCACATGATGGCATTCGAGCACGTCCGCATGCCGCATCATCTGCTCGGCAAACTCGCTCATGTTGGCCTGATGACCGACCGAGACCCCGACAAAAGCCGTGATATCTTTGCCGATTTTCTTGGCATCCAGGACCGCTTGGTACCCCTTGATGACGCCCTGGTTCTCGAGCTTTTTAACCCTTTCAATGACCGCCGGAGACGAGAGGTCCACCTCCTTGGCTATGTCCGAAAGGCGCCTCCTGGCGTGGTTTTGAAGAATCGAGATGATTTTTAAGTCGATTTTGTCGAACAAGTTTGGTTTCTTAGCTATTTCTTGCCTTTAGGCGAAAGTTCTAAATGGCAGGTTTTGTCGCAGAAGTCAAGGTTTCTGAGCGTCGACCCGTTAAAAGCGCGTAAAAGATTTGGCGAAATTGCCCTCGTCGGACTCGCTTGGTGAAAATAGTCCCGGGAGGCTCTGACTTAAAAACAAAAGCCTAAGAGGGCTAAAAGCTTAATTTTTTAAGTTTTTCAAGCGCGGCAATCGGCTCGCGGCGGAAAGCGGCGGGATCAGCTCGTGATGTAGCGCTCGAGCTGTTCGATAATGAACTTTTGCTCCGAGATGATCGATTTTACGAGGTCGCCGATCGAAATAACGCCGATCACCTTCCCACCCTCCAATACCGGGAGGTGGCGCACGCGCTTTTCCGTCATGACGGCCATGCACTCCTCGATATTTTGCTCGGGCTGGGCGTACAGTACCTGGCTCGTCATAATTTCCCGAACCTGCGTCGTTCGCGAGGAGCGCCCCTGGAGGATCACCTTGCGCGCGTAGTCGCGCTCGGAAATGACTCCCACGACCTTTTCGCCCTCCATGACGATGAGGGCGCCGATTCCCTTGTCCGCCATGAGCTTCATGGCGTCATAAACCGAGGCGTCCGGCGCAATCGAGTACACTGCCGAGCCTTTGACCGCGAGAACGTCCTTCACTCTTGTCATAGGCAACCTCCAGCCTCGAGCCGCTCTTGGCGCTTTGACGGCCGGGCGCGGTGGGAGGTTCGCGGAAGCGAAACGAAGCGAGCGCACCGCAAGAGCAACTCTACTGCCTTGGCCGAACCTTGTAAAGCGGGTCGAACGAATGCGATTCGCAGCCTGACGCCGCTCGTTGGAAGGGGTCGCTCGGTCGCATTCAGGCTGGCAGTCCGTCAGCGGGAAGGTGAGCTCGGGCTACTCGCGGCGCTTGAGGGCGCCCGGTGACCGAAATAGTTGACCCAGGCGAGCTCGAGCGACTCCGCCTTTAGCGCCGATGATCCAGCGGTTCAACAGCTCGTGCGGCTCGACCGGCTGGCGGCCGAAGTCGTTCTTCACGATTCGGCGAGCTTTACTTGTTTGCGCCGCAAGATTCAACCCGCTCCCGAACGGGCTCGGGGGCGTAGGGCAAGGTCACGGTGAAGGTGGAGCCGCGGTTTTCTTCGCTTTCCACCCTGATGGCGCCGCCCAGCATCTCGGTAAATCGCTTGACGATGTGCAGGCCCACGCCCGCGCCGCCGTAGTCTCGCGCCGCGGAGCTATCCGCTTGATGGAAGATCTCAAAAATCTTCGCCAGGTCTTTTTTGGGAATGCCGATGCCGGTGTCCGACACGCTGAGCTCGACCGCCCGCTCGTTGGCGCGCGCCGCGACGGTGACGCGCCCGGCGTCGGTAAATTTGATCGCGTTGTTGATCAGGTTCCAAAGGATGTGTCGCAGTTTCCCGGCGTCGGTCTCGATGACCGGAAGCTCGGGGGAATAGTCCCAGCAAAGCTTCACGTCTTTGTCGAGCGGGATTTCGTAGCCCGCCCGGATGTCGTCCAGGAGATGGCTCAGATGGAACCTGTGGCGCTCCAGCTTGACCGCTTCCGCGCCCAGCCGTGTGATCTCGAGAATGTCGTTGATCATGCCCAGCAGCTCGCGCGAATGATGGGTCATCTTTTCGACCGCTCGCTTCTGCTCGGGGTTGAGCTCGCCGAGGACCCCTTTCTGCATCATCGCCGCGTAGTTCATGATCACGTTGAGCGGCGTTCGCAGCTCGTGCGACATCACGCTCAGAAACTCCGCTTTGATTTTGTCCCCTTCCTCTCGCAGACGGCTCTTCTCTCTCCTGGTCTGCTCCGCCATGTAGCCGTAGAGAACCGAAACACCGAAGACGAACGGGATCCTGAGAAGCGCGTCCCACTCGAGCGCCGCCAGCCCGCCGCCGTGCGCTTGCGCGACGACGATAAAGATCACGCTGGCGACCAGGCAGATGCCCACGATCTGGACGAGACTTTCGCCGATCGCGGCGATGAAGATGGCGAAAAAGAAAAGCAGGAACAGATCCCACGGGCGATCCTGGTTGAGGGCAATGCCGCAGCCGATGAGCAGCGTGTCGACAACCACCAGGCCGGGCGCAAAATAGCGGTGCTCGAAGGCGTTTGGCGAGAGCCGGTGCAGCACGGCGACCGACGCGAGGAGCGCGCCGATGAGAGCGTAGACCCGGTGGTCGGCGACGACCGTGCCGCCGCTAAACACGGAGAGGTAGGACGTGACGATCACCACCAGCCACTGGAGGTTGATCAGCGCTTTTCTTTTGTCCTCGAAGGCGCCGGCAAAAGCTCGCTGGATGTTCATGGCTGCGGACGGCACGACACTATAACCCACCCGCGCCGATCTGCCAACGATAAAGCCGCTTTGGCGCTTTGGGCCGTCACCGCTCGCGGAGAAGTTTTGCCGCGCGGCGCGCGTTTGACGATCCGTCCGCGAAACTGTTAAACGGTAGAGGATGAGCTTCTTCGGACCGCCGGTGTCGGGCCGCGCGCCGCGCTCTCCGACAGCGCCGCCCGCCCCATTGCCGTTTCACTACGGCTGGGTCATCGTCGCGACGAGCTTTTTGACGACGCTGATCGCTGCCGGCGTTCGCTCGTCCCCTTCGGTCCTCATTCATCCCCTGGAGACTGAATTCGGCTGGAATCGCGCCGCAATCGCTTCCGCGATCAGCGTCAATTTATTTTTGTACGGCGCCGCGGCGCCGCTGAGCGGCTGGCTCTTGGACCGCTACGGCCCGCGCCAGGTGATGCTCGGGAGCCTGGCGCTCATCGGGATCGGAGTTAGCGGCACGATCTTCATGACGGAGCTGTGGCAGCTGATCGTGCTCTGGGGCGTCGTCGTCGGGCTGGGCGCGGGCGGCGGTTCTTCGGTGTTGTCGGCGACGGTCGCGCAGCGCTGGTTCGTCGCTCGGCGGGGGCTTGTCCTCGGCATCTTAAACAGCGCCAGTTCCACGGGCCAGCTCATTTTCTTTCCTTTGCTCATGGCCATCATCGTCCATTCGGGATGGCGCGGCAGCTCGGTCTTTCTCGTCGGTATTTGCCTCGCGATGCTGCTTGCGGTCTCGAAGTGGATGAAAAACGATCCGGCAAACGTCGGCCTCCTCCCCTACGGCGCCCAAGAGCCCGCGCCCGAGCAGGCGCTCAGGCTCCGCGCGGGCGCGGCCGGCGCGCGGCCGCAAAGCGAGATCTCGTTCCCGGACGTGCTACGAACGCCCACGTTTTGGCTTCTCTGCGCCAGTTTTTTTGTCTGCGGCGGCACGGCCAATGGCCTGGTGGGGACGCATCTCATACCGCATTCCATCGACCACGGGATTCCCGAAATCACCGCGGCGGCGACCATCGGCGTCATGGGCGGCATGAACTTTGTCGGCACCTTGATCTCGGGATGGCTCACGGATCGCGTCAACCCGAGGAAGCTCCTCGCGCTGGTGTACGCGCTGCGCGGCTCGTCGCTTTTCATCCTGCCGTTCGTCACCGACTTTTCGCACCTGTTTGTGTTTGCCGTCGTCTACGGCCTCGACTGGTTCGCGACCGTGCCGCCGACGATCGCTCTGGCGGCCGACGCTTTCGGCAAGCGCGCCATCGGCCGCGTCTACGGGTGGATCTTTCTCGCGCACCAGATCGGCGCCGCGCTCTCGGCCATCGGCGGCGGCCTGATCCGGGTCTGGCTGGGGGATTACCATCTTGCGTTTATCATCGGCGGCTTTATGGGGATAATCGCCGCCGCGATCGCTCTTAGCATCCCGCGCCCGCGCGCGGCGGCGCGGGCGCTCGTTCCGCAAGCCGCCGCGCCGTGAGAGAGCGCCACCGATCGAACCGTTTCGGAGGAAGCGTATGAGCATCCGCCTGTTTGAGACGCCGAGCTCGATGTTCTGCGAGAAAGTCCGGATCGTGCTCGCGCAGAAAAACATCCCTTACGAGTCGGTCGACGTGAGGAAAGACGAGCGGCGCTCGCTGATCGAGTTCTCGAAGCAAAGAAAAGTTCCGGTCATGGATTTTCACGGCCAGTGCGTGATCGACTCGACCGTGATCGCCGCGTTTTTGGAAGAGCGCTATCCCGAGAACAGCATCTACCCGGCGGACCCGTCGGCAAAAGGCCTGTGCCTGATGCTCGAGGACTGGGCGGACGAAGTGCTCAATTGCGCGGTTCACGAGGTGCGCCGCGCGGCCCAGGAGAGCGCGCCCGAAGCGATCAGGAAGGCGAGCGATGAAATCGCGACGCACTTTCGTAGCCTCGACCTCCTGCTGACCGGAAAACAGTTCATCTTCGAGCGGATGACCCTGGCCGACATCGCCATCTTCACGCAGCTCCACTACCTGTACCATCGCGTCAAGTCCGCGGTGCCCGAGACCTACAGGAACCTACACGCCTGGATGGATCTCGTGCGCCGCACGCTCAAGCTGAAGTCGATTTACGACCTGTGCTGAATGAAGCGCCCGGGGTGCGCGGCGCCGCCTATCGGCGCGGCCCGCTGGCCTCGGCCGCTTTCGCCTTGAAGAAATTCCAGGCGCGCTCGAGGTCGATATGGGAAAGGATCTCCTGGCGTCGCGAGCGCGCCTGCTCCCGGCTGAGCAGGACCGGGGCGCCGATTTGCAGCGCCCCGTAGTAGATATCGGCCGTCTCCTCCAGGTAGATCGCCATGATCACCGCCGCGGCGACGGAGTCGCCGACCGTGACCTGGCCGTTGCCGCGGAGCAACACCGCTCTTTTTTTCCCCAAAGTCGCCGCCAGCTCCTCCGCCAGGCTTGCGGTCGTGATCAGGTCCGATTTTGGAAAGACCGGCACGCCGCCGAAAAAGAAGCTGCCGTGGTTGTGGACCGGGTGGAGCGTTTTTCGGGTGGCGCCGAAATAGTTGGCCTTTCTGCCGTGAAAGCGCGCGATCGCTCCCACATCCGAGCGCGCGCGGTAGATCGCCGCGTGGAGCGGAGCTTCGAACGGCGGCGCTTTTTCGCCTTTGACGATCGCGCCGGCGAGGTTAACCAGCAGCAGGTCGCCGGCCTCGACCAGCTCGAGGCTCATCCTGGGAGTGAGGATGAAAAGCTCCGAGCCGGGAACGCGCGCGCTGACGTGGCCGAACCCCTCGACCAATCCTTGCCGCGAAAGAATCTTGCAAGCCGCAACGACATCTTCGCGGAGCGCCGATTGCGTCGGTCGCGCGCGGGCAGCCATCTCGCCGCCTCAAAGACAGGATATCCTGCGCGAATCTGCCGCCCAGCCCGGCCGAGCCCCTTCCCGCGGAACGCGCGCGCCGTTTGCTCTGTCCACGATCGGCACGAACGCGATTTCCGCGCTCCGGGGCGACGTTGAGGCGCGGTCTCGGCAGGTCACAGGCTCGTCTTCTCGGTATAGAGCTGCTCGATGTAGCCGCTCGACTGCAGCTCTTCGAGAAAACGGCTGTCGATCATCTCTTTCGGCTTGAGCTTTGCGGCGCGCTGGTCGGCCACCCCCGCGGTATCGATCATCGCCTGAAGCGCCTCGGAGTTGAAAAGCGGCAGGGGCTTGAGTTGCGCCGCGAAAGCCTCGTACATGTTTTCCACCGACTGCGCGTCGGTGCCGGCAAAATACTTCTTGATGATCGCGATGCTTTCGTTGCGTTTGGTCAGGTAGAAGTTGATGGCGGTGACATAGCCTTTGAGAAAACGCCGCGTCGCCTCTTCGTCCCGCTTGACAAACGAGCGCGTGCTGACCAGCAGCGAGCTCACCATCGGGACTTCCTTCACCTCGAGCACTTTGAGCCCGAGCTTTTTTGCCTGCGCGGAGAGGTCGGTATTGAGCGGCGTCCCTTGGATCAGATTTTTCGTGATCGCCGCCGCCCGGTTCGGCGAAAACCCGGCCACGACGATCTCCACGTCCTTGACCGGATCGAGGCCGGCGCGGCGCAGGATCACGCGCGCCGCCAGATCGGAGCGACCGCCGACGGCCGAAACCCCGACCTTTTTCCCCTTGAGGTCGCGCACGCTGTTGATCTCTTGCGCGACGCACATGCCGTATTTTTCGACGTTCACGTGCGACCCCAGCAGCACCAGATCGGCGCCGTTTAGGATCGGCTGCACGATGGCCAGCGGATTGCCAAACCCCAGCAGGAAATCGGCTCCGATCAGCGCGTGAATGCCGCCGGAAAAAGCGTCCTTGATGAAGATCTCTTCAATGTCGATATTGAACTTGTTGAAGATGCCGCCGTCGATGCCGACGTACGCGATCGCGCTGCCGATTCCCCATTCGGCGTAGGCCAGCCGGAGTTTCTTGCGCGCTTCGGTTGCGCCGACATCGCCCGACATCAGCAGGAGCCCGAACCAGACTCCGGCAAGCAAAACCACGAGCTTTCTCATACTCAGACTCCCTTCCGCGCGCCTACTCGGCTGACTGTTCCCACGCGATGTAAACACGATAAAACAACTCGGGGACGCGCACAACATCTTGGGCGCGCGCGGCCAAAAAAATTTCATTCCGGCTCATGGCACACCGCCTCGATGTTGTTGCCGTCGGGATCATGAACGAACGCGCCGTAGTAGTTCTCGTGGTATTGGGGCCGCAGGCCCGGCTTTCCGTTGTCGCGCCCGCCCGCCGCGAGCGCGGCATGGTAGAAGGCGTCGACGGCACGCCGCGTAGGACAGCGAAAAGCGATGTGGATGGGGGCCGCCGGGTTTGCCTGGATGATCCAGAGCGCGGGCTTATCGTCGGCGCCGAATCCCGCCCAGCCCTCGATCTCCATCAGCAGCCGGTAGCCGAGCGGCGCCAGCGCCTGTTGGAAGAACGCCTTGCTGCGCTCGTAGTCGGCGACGGCAATCCCGATATGATCAAGCACGGCCGGGTCTCTTAGCGCGCGATGGGCTTGCGCGGATTATCGGCTGCCGGTCGCGCTCGTGTCAAACGGCCTCGACTCGGCCAAAACGCCACCGGCCCGGCCGCGCTAAGCGGAAAGGCCGAGACGGCGAATCATCCCCAGGAGCGCGACCGAAAACCACGCTCCCTCGAGCACGACGAACGGGACAAACCCGATCATCCAGGACGCCGCGCACGCCAGGCCCGCGCCCAGGAGATTCAATCCGAGATACCACGGATCGTCCGGCTCCAGCCGCTTGATCAGGTTCAAGAAAAAAGCGAGCGGGAGCAAGGCGACTCCCGCGGTTCCGACGGCCGTGGAGCTTGCCATCTATTTCGGCGGCAGCTCCGAGGCGAGCGTGCCGCGGGTGCCCCAATCGTCTTTTTCCATGTCGTGAAAGAGAATTTGAAGCGATTCCGGAGCTATGTTGGCGACCTCTTGAAAGTCATTGGTGATTCGGCGCACGAGCTCCTTCTTGATCTCTTTTGACCTCCCTTTGTACAGGTAGACGTGAACGACCGGCATAGGGCCTCCCTTTAAGTTTTTCCTTGCGCTGATTGGATCGCTTTCCACACGCGCTCGGGCGTGAGCGGGAGATGCGTAAGGCGGACCCCCAAAGGCGCGAGCGCGTCGTCGACCGCGTTGGCGATAGCCGCCGGCGCCGGAATGGCTCCCCCTTCCCCTACGCCTTTCATGCCGAACGGCGTAAACGGCGACGGCGATTCCAGGTGGTCGTTTTTAAAGTCGGGGATCTCCATCGCGCTCGGCTTCAGGTAGTCGACAAACGTCGTGGTGAGAAGCTGCCCCTGCTCGTCGTAGGCGAACTCCTCGTAAAGCGCCGCGCCGATGCCGTGCGCGGTTGCGCCGTGAACGAGCCCCTCGACGATCAGCGGGTTCAGCACCGTTCCGCAGTCGTGGACAATCGCGTACTTCAGGATCGACACCTTGCCGGTCTCGACGTCCACCTCGACGATCGCGGCATGCGCGGCGTTGCTGACAAAAAGCTGGTTGCGCACGCGGCGCTCATCGTCGGGGAGATCGGCCAAAGCCGGCCTGTAGTAGTAGCGCCCCTCCAGGCCGGGCTCCATGGCAGCGGGCAGGGCGAGAAGATCGCGGTACGCGACGTGTGCCAGCTCGGCGAGCGTTTTTCTTCTCTGCGGGTCGCTCCTCGATCTCACCGCGCCGTCGGCGAGCTCCAAGGTTTCCCGCGGGACGCCGAGAAGATGCGCTCCCAGGTCGAGCAGTTTCTCTTTGACTTTGCGCGCCGCCCCTTGGATCGCGCCCACGTCGGTTCCCGCAAACTTGTTCGAATAGTTGCCGGTCGTGTACATCCAGGGGCTCACCAGCGAGTCGAAGTAGGGCGAAACCTGGACTTCGTCGAACGGCACTCCCAGCTCGTCGGCGACGATCTGCGCCGCGGCGGTCTGATGCCCCTGCCCGCTGCCGACATCTCCGAGGACGACCTGAACGCTGCCGTCGCTCTCGACCCTCACCATCGCGGCCTCGCCCGCGCCCGACGCGGCTCGCCTTTTGGTGGTCAGAATATACGCCGACTGGTTCGAGGTGCTTGGCTCGACGGCGATGGCAAGGCCGAAGCCCAGCCAGCGTCCCTCGGCGCGCGCCCGCTTTTGCTCTTCTTTGAAAGACCGGTAATCGGCGATCTCGAGAAGCTTCTTGAGCGTTGCCGGAAAATTGCCGCTGTCGATAAGCGCGCCGGTCGGCGTCGTGTACGGCATCGACTCCGGCGGCAGCAGGTTTTTCTCCCGTAGCTCGATGCGATCCCTTCCGAGCCGCCGCGCAACCGAGTCCATCATGCGCTCGAGCGCAAAGCACATGAAGGGCTTGCCGATGCCGCGGTTGGCGCCCGACGGGCACTTGTTGGTCACGACCGAGTAGCCGTCGAAGCGCACCGCGCGGATGCCGTAGCAATTGGTGATGTTTCCGAGCTTGAGCAGCGAGTGAACGGTCGGGTTGAGCAGATTGGCGCCTTCGTCCGCGATGTCGCGCACCTTGAGGCCGACAAGCGTCCCATCTTCGGCGACCGCCACCGAAACGTCCATCACTCCGTTGCACGCGTGCACCAGCGCCATCAGGTTTTCGCGCCGGTCCTCGATGAACTGGACCGGCCGGCCGCTCAGCTTGGAGAGCAGCGCCGTCAAGACGAGGTACGGCGGCTTGCGCTTGTTGCCGAAGCCGCCGCCGATATCGGCCGTGATGAAGCGAATCTGCGCCGCGGAGAGGCCGAGCGAATGGGCGATGATCGGCATCGCCTGGCCCGGCCGCTGATCGTTCGTCCAGAGCGTCAGATACGAGCGCGCGTCGTCGTAGTTCGCGATGCAGCCGAACGTCTCGAGCGGGGTCGACGAATAGCGCTGGATAAAGAATCTTTCGGTCAGGACATGAGCGGCCTGGGCGAAGACCCGGTCCACCTCGCCGTAGTCGAAGCAGTCGTGCCACAAGACATTGCTTCCCAAGGATTCATAGAGGATAGGCGCTCCGGGCGCCATCGATTTTTCGGGATCCACCGCCGCGGGCAGCGGCTCGTATTCGACGCGAATCTTCTCGAGCGCGTCCTCGGCGATGTAGCGGCTCGTCGCCGCGACCGCCGCCACCGGCTCGCCCACGTACCTCACCTTGTCGTGCGCCAGGCAGTAATGCGGAACCTCGACGGGCAGGGGAATCAGCGACCGGAGCGGCCTGGAGATGGCCTTGGCCTGCTCGCCGGTGAGGACGCAGGCGACGCCGGGAAGCTTCAGCGCTTCGCTGGCGTCGACCGAGATGATCCGCGCATGGGGGTGAACGCTCCGGAGAATCGCCGCGTGCAGCGACCGCGGCAAATTGAGGTTCGCCAGATAGAGCCCGCGCCCCGTGACAAAACGCTCGTCCTCGCGCGGCCGCAGCGCCCTTCCCTTCCACTGACCCGATCCGCCGCTCACCCTGCGCGCTCCGCTTGCAAAATTTGAGCCGCCGCTTTGACCGCGCGGACGATGTTGACATAGCCCGTGCACATGCAGAGATTTCCCGCGAGCGCTTCGCGGATCTCGCCGGCGGTCGGGTTTGCATTCCGCCGCAGGAGATCCACCGCCGCGAGCACCATCCCCGGAGTGCAGAACCCGCACTGCAGCGCGTGATGGTCGAGAAAGGCCCGCTGCACCGGATGGAGCTTGCCGCCGCGCGCCAGCCCCTCGATCGTGACGATCTTGGCGCCGTCCGCCTGCCCCGCGAACATGATGCAGGAGCGCACGACCGCGCCGTC
Organism: Candidatus Acidiferrales bacterium; assembly: GCA_035559995.1. Lineage (GTDB taxonomy): Bacteria > Desulfobacterota > Binatia > UBA9968 > UBA9968 > DATMAM01. The sequence continues at coordinate 64,983 of DATMAM010000030.1, read as the reverse complement.
CAGTAACACCGAGCACGCGCCGCAGACGCCGTGCTCGCAGCCGAGGTTGACGCCGGTAAAACCCAGATCCTCGCGGAGAAAGTCGGCGAGCGTTTTTCGCGCTTCGACGGTGGCGTCAAAGCAAGCCCCGTTCACCTCGACAGAGACAGAGACGAGCTCGGGCGTGTTCATGAGCCCTGCCAGCGCCGAATCGCCGCGCCCAGGCTCCGGCTCACCAGGGTAGCGGCGAGGCGAAACAGATAAGCCCCGTCTTCCCGGGCCGCGCCGCGCGCGCGAATTTCAGCTTCCGCAAGCTCGCCCGCCCTTTTTAGCAGAGATGCGATGGAGTCCATCTTCAAGTTTGAGTTGAACTCGTCCTGGAGCAGATTTTCCACGCTCGCCGGCGCAAACGGTTTATCGACGGCGCCGCCGCCGACCACGACTCGGGCCGCCGCGCAGCGCGCGCCGGAATCGTCGGGATAAAGCAACGCGCTGGCCTCTGCGAGCGCGAAGTCGCCGTGGCGGCGGGCAAACTCTAGAAAGCTCCAGCCTTTGGGGCGCGGGCGAACCGGAACGCGAACCTCTTCGACGATTTCCCCTTCGGCGAGCGCGGTTTCGTAAAAGCCAACGAAGAAATCTCGGGCGGCTATGGTCCTTCGGCCGCCCGTGCCGGCCACGACGATCCGCGCGTCGAGCGCGCTGAACACGCAGGGGAGCTCCGCGGCCGGGTCGGCGTGTGCGACGCTTCCCCCTACGGTTCCGCGGTTGCGGATCGCGGGGTGGCCGATCTGCGGCACGGCCTCGGCGAGGATCGGAAGCTCCGCCCGAACGAGCGGGGAGAACTCCAATTCCCGGTGGCGCGTGAGCGCGCCGATGGCGATCTCGCCGCCCTCGGGCCGGATATAGGAAAGCGCCGCGATCCGGTTCAAATCCACGATCGCTTCTGGGCGCGCCAGGCGAAGATTCATCAGCGGCACAAGGCTCTGTCCTCCCGCCAGGAGCTTTCCGCCGGCGGCAGGGCCGTTCAGAAGATCCAGGGCTTCCTCGACGGAGGAGGCCCGATAGTAGCGAAACGGGGCGGGCTTCATTGGCGAGTGCGTCCGGATCCTTTACGCGCGGAGAGACTCCACGACACGGCTAGATCGTCATCGACAACAAGCGTTCTCAGGCCGGAACCCGAAACAGCCGCCGGGCATTGCCGCTCAAGATTTTTTCCTTGTCTTCTTCGGACACGCGGGCCGCTGAAACAATGCGCGTCGGATCCGGATCGCCGATGCCAAAAGGGCAGTCGCTTCCGAGCAAGACGTGGTCGGCGCCGGCCTCGGAGATCAAAAACTCGAGAACTTCGGGCTCGAACAGAATCGTGTCGTAGTGGAACCAGGAAACCACCGCGCGCGCCGCCCGCCGCGTGGCTTTTTTGATGTCGTCGCGCGTCTCGCGCGCTCGGTCCAGGCGCCCGAACTGGTACGGGAAAAAACCGCCGCCGTGGCAGAGGATGATCTTCAGATCGGGAAAACGGTCGATCACGCCGCCGCAGTAGAGCGACATCGCGGCGAGCGTGGTCTCCGCGGTCAAACCGACGACGTGGGTCAAGAAATACGAACCCAAACGCTCGCTTCCCAGAGGGAAAAAAGGGTGAACGATGATCGGCACGTTTAATCTTTCCGCCGCGCGCCAGAAGGGCTCCAGCGATCGGTCATCGAGATTTTTGCCGTTGACGTGCGTCCCGATCGTCACGCCCAAGCAGCCGCACTCCTTCACGGCAAACTCGAGCTCTTCGGCGGCTCTTTCGCCGGACTGGAGAGGGACCGTGGCGATCGCCGAAAACGAACTTGCGCGCCCGCGCTCGTTCAGCGCCGCGCGCAGGCTGACGTTCAGGAGGCGGCTCCAGCGGCATCCCTGCTCGACGGGAAGGTTGTAGCCGACCGTATCGAGCCACGTCGAGAGCACCTGATGCTGGAGGTTTTTCTTTTCGAGCGTGCTTTTTCTTTCGTCCAGATCCAGTAGCTCTTTGATGATCGGGCGGCTGGGCGACGCGTTACCGAACTTGAGCTGCGGCCCGTCCGCGCCCCAGCCTGCGATCTCGACGCCGCACTCCGGCGCTTGCCGCAAGCGCTCGAGCGCCGCCGGCGGAATGTAATGCGCGTGGACGTCAACGGCCGTCATGTTTTTTTCTCCTTCGTCTAAAGCTTGTAGGCGAGCATGATGCCGTCGCGAATCGGCAGCAGCACGTTTTCGACCCGGCTGTCGCGCTGGATCCGGTCGTTGAGAGCCGCGATTGCCCTCCCGCGCTGGTCTTGGGGATAAAGGACCCTCCCGCTCTGGAGCATGTTGTCCAGGACGATCAAGCCGTTTTTGCGCACAAGATCGATGCAGGCGTCGTAGTAGGCGCCGTAGTTTTGCTTGTCCGCATCGATGAAACAAAGATCGAACGGGCCGCTGAGGGATCTCAGGGTGTCGAGCGCCGGCCCGAGCTTGACTTGAATCTTGTGCCCGTGAGGGCTTGCGGCGAAATAGCGCCGCGCCATCTCGGTGGTGTCGGGGTTGACATCGCAGGTGACAAGCTCGCCGTCTTGCGGCAACGCTTCCGCCATCGCCAGCGCGCCGTAGCCCGTGAACATTCCAATTTCGAGCACCCGCCGCGCTTGCACGAGCCGCACCAGGAGGCGGAGGAGCGCCCCCTCGAGAGGGCCGACCATCATCATGGGCGAGCGCGTTCGCTCGTGCGTCTCTCGCCACACCGTCGCGTGAATTTCGGAAAGCGGGCTTGTGTGAGCCGCGGCGTAGTTTTCGATTTCATCGGGCACAAAGCCGAGCATCGTAGCCTCCGGAACTTTTACAAGATTGAATCGGTAAACCTCCCCTCCCCGCAAAAAAGGGAAACTCCCGCCGGCAAAGAGACGATAGCAGGAATTTTTTCAAAAAGACGGTACGGGCTGAATCAAAGACTCTCTATCGCTTCGCCCAATATATCGCAGGGCGACAAAAACTACTAACGCCGACGGGAAAATTTTCCCGGCCGGAAATCGTTCCCTTGAATTCACCGCCCTTTGCGCTTTCTTTCGGAACGGCCGATCGTTTCCCGGCCGAGATGCGCGCGCCTGGAGCGGTTTGATATTTCGTCGTATATGGATTAGTTGTTGCCGAAAAATGAGCACGGAGGAGAGCTCGTGCCGTATCGAGTCATAGGCAAGCCCATCCCCCGCACGGACAACGCGGGGAAAGTTACCGGAGAAACGCGCTACACCGCCGACGTCCTGCTGCCCGGGATGCTCTGGGCCAAAGCGCTTCGCAGCCCGTACTCCCACGCGCGCATCGTCCGCATCGACGCCTCGCGCGCCGCGAAAGCGCCCGGCGTGCGCGCGGTCATCACCGGCGAAGACGCGCGCGGCATCCTCTACGGCCGGCGCTACCGGGATTTAACCGTTCTCGCCCATGACCGGGTTCGCTTCATGGGCGAGCGGGTCGCCGCCGTGGCGGCGGAGGAGCGCGAAGCGGCCGAAGAGGCGCTCGGGCTTATCGAGGTCGAATACGAGGAGCTGCCGGCGGTTTTCGATCCCATCGAGGCGCTGCAGGAAGGCGCGCCGCTCATTCATCCGGACGTGAACTCGTATCCCGGTTTGCCGAGGCCCCTGCCGACGCCATCCAACGCCTTCTATTGCGACGTTATTGAGCGGGGCAACCTGCAACAGGGCTTTGCCCAGGCGGATGTCATCGTCGAGAACACCTTCACGGTCTCGCGCGTCCATCAGGCGTTTTTGGAGCCTCACTGCTCGGTTGTCTGGGTCGACGACAAAGACAGGATTCAAGTGTGGTCATCGAGCAAGGCGCCGCACGTCGTGAAGCAAACGCTGGCGGAGGCGTTTGCCATTCCCAAGGAACGCATTCGGGTCAATCCGGTGGCCATCGGCGGCGACTTTGGCGGCAAGGGCGGCGCGCTGGACGAGCCGGTCTGCTACTTGCTCAGCCTGCGCACCCGCCGCCCCGTCAAGATGGTGATGGACTATCAGGAGGAGTTTACCGCCGGAGCGCCCCGCCACGCCGCAATCATCAGGATGAAGACCGGCGTCAAACGCGACGGCACCCTGGTCGCGCATCAGATGGAAGCCTATTTCGACAGCGGCGCTTACGGCGGGCTGCGGCCGGGCGCGAGCTTCACGGGCGCGACTCATGCGGGCGGCTGCTATCGCATCCCGAACGCGCGGGTTTTAGTCGCGCGCGTCTACACCAACAATATTCCCGGCGGCCAGATGCGGGCGCCGAGCGAGCCGCAGGGTTTTTTTGCGGCCGAGTCGCAAATCGATTGCGTCGCGCGGGCGATCGGCATGGACCCCTACGAGTTCCGCCTCAAGAACCTGATTGAACGCGGCGAGCCGACCGTCACCGGGGAGCATTACGAAGAGGTAAGGGCGATCGAGACGCTGGTCGCAGCCGCCAAGGCTTCGAAGTACGGCACGCCGAAGCCGGCCAACGTCGGCCGCGGAATCGCGATCGGTTTTCGCTCGCCGGGAGGCGGCGCCACCTCGGTCACCGTCAATCTGAATACCGACGGCACAATCGATATCGAGACCGCCATGCTCGAGCAAGGAACCTGGACGTACACGAGCCTGCGGCAAGTCGTCGCCGAGGAGTTGGGCGCCGATCCCGCCGAGATCCGCGTCAAGGTGCTGGACACGGATTCGTCGCCTTTCGACTCCGGCATCGGCGGGAGTCGCGGAACGCGCATCGCCAGCCGCGCCGCGTTTCAAGCGGCGCGGGAGGCAAAAGAAGCGCTCTTTGCGCTGAGCGAGAAGCTCCTGGGGTGGCCCAAGAGCGAGCTGATCCTGGCCGGAAAGTACGTCGTCCATACGAAGACGCGAAAGCGCGAGCGCTGGGACAGGCTGCTCGCGCGAGAAGGGCGGCCGATCACGCGGCGCGCGCTCAACCGCGACGAAGGCCACGCGCACGTGACCTCGTTCACCGCGCAGGTCGCGGAGGTCGCCGTAGATCCCCAGACCGGCGCGGTCAAGCTGCGCCAGTTCACGACAGCTCACGACACCGGCACGATCCTGAACCCGATCGGCCACCAGGGTCAGATCGAGGGCGGCGTCGTTCAGGGTCTCGGCTACGGGCTTATGGAAGAAGTGCGCGTGGAAAACGGGCGCGTGATCACGACCCACTTCGGCGATTATAAAATTCCCACCATCAAGGATGTGCCGGACCTGAGAACCGTCATCCTCGAAGGCGAGAGCGGCGTCGGCCCGTACAACGTCAAGGGAATCGGCGAGAACCCGATTTCGCCCGTGGCGCCGGCCATTGCAAACGCGATCGAGGACGCGGTCGGCGTGCGCATCCACGACCTGCCGATCACAGCCGAGAAGGTCTATAGCGCGCTAAAGCAAGCTAAGAAGTAAAAGCGCAAGACGAAAACTCGGCGCGCGAATTTTCGCCGCTTTAAGCGCCGTTCAATCGATCTCGAAGAGCCTTCCCAACCCGGCGATGCGCGCGCCCAGGTTGAGCCGCTTGAGAGAGGCCCAGAGTGCCGCCTGATTGCTGGTGACGACAGGTTTTTCGAGGCGCGCTTCGAGCTCCGAGATCGCCTCGATCATCGTCGTATTCGTGCAGCTGAGAAAGTAACCGTCGGCTTGCGGCCGCGCGTTTTCGAGCGTGATGTCCCGCCAGCGCCCGGGCGTCACCGCGATGTACTGCTGGCCGCCGCCGAGGCCCAACGCGAAATCGTGCACGACCTCGAACCCCGCCTCTCTCAGATACGCGATCTCCTTTCGATTGGTCTCCTCGACATACGGGCTGATCAACACAAGCCTGTGAATCGCCAGCGCCCTGAGCGCCTCGTTGATCGCCTGGCTCGTCGTCAAGGCGGCGCAGCCGCTTGCGCGCTCGACGATCTCGAGAATTCGCGCCTCGCCCGAGAGCCCCTCTTCCATGGACGTCCCGGTGCAGTTGAACAGGATCAGCCCGGGCCGCGTATCGGAAATCGCCGCCGCGGCCTCCGCTATCGCTCCTTCCAACTCGGCAAGCGACCTCTGCCATCGGCCCGTCATGCGCAGGCGCGTTACCTGGATATCGACGCCCGTCGGCGCGTAGCGGTGAAACTGAGCCTCGGAAAGACAATTGCTCGAAGGAACGATGAGACCGATGCGGGGACTGCGCTGTACGAATGGCACGGTTGTGACCTTCACCGGACGCGGCCGCCGATCCCCGAAATCAAAACCGAAACCGAAAATCCAAATCAGCCGGCCGCCGTTGCCTTTTTCTCTTCCCAGCCTTGGCGCGCAAGCCGGAGGGCTTGCGGCTGAGGCAAATCCTTCAGGCCGAAGAACTCGATCGCGTTTTTTCCGAGAACGCGCTCTTTCTCGGCGTCATCGAGATCGCGCGACGACACAATGTCCTTTACGGAATAAGGAAAATGACAGTCCCAGTGGCAGTAATCGGAAGCGTAAAGCACAGTTTTCTCGCCCGCCGCCTCGAGCACGCGATCGAGCCCGGTCTCCTCGGACTCGCAAGTGAGCACGATCTGCTCGCTTCTGATGATGTCGCTGGGGCGGCGCTTCAACGCGGGCATCTGCGGCGCCAGCTTCTCCAGGTGCTCGTCGAAGCGCTCCATCCAGTACGGCAGCCAGCCTGCGCCGCCTTCCATGAAGCCCACTTTCAGGCGCGGGAAGCGATCGAACACTCCCTCGCCGATCATGTGCATCATCGCGATCATCAGCTCGAAAGGAAATGCCGTCATGTGCACGTAGACGTATTTAAAGAATCGCCGGCTTCCGGCGCCCATCACTCCTGAAACACCGTAGTCGCCGTCGTGACCCGTTTGCGGATGGACGCTGAGCGGCATCCCAAGGCTCTGCGCGGCATCGTAAATGGGATCGAACAGGGGCTCGCCCAGATTGATCCCGTAGACGTTCGTCGGCAGCATCGCCGTGACCGCGCCGTTTTTGGCGAGGAATTCTAGCTCCTTTGCCGCCGCCGGAGGATCCTGGCACGGGATGAGCCCCACCGGCAGCAGCCGCTTGCGATCCGCGGCGCAGTACTCCAACAGCCACTCGTTGACGGCGCGGCAGATCGCTCCGGCCAGCTCTTTGGTCCTGAGGCCGTTCACGGTGAGCGCGATGGCCGTGCCGAAAAGCACGGCGACATCGATGCCTTCGAGATCCATGTCTTCGAGGCGCGCTTCCGGCTCCGTCATTCCTGGGCGCGGCTTGCGCGCCTTCTCGGTCATCGGCCCCGTCACTCCCGGGCCGCGCCCCTGGGAAGCGGCCCAGACTCTTCCTTCCAGCAAGGTGCGGGTGTGCCCCAGATTGTCTTTGACCCTGATCGGAGCCTGCGAGCGCCATCTCTCGGGAAGCCACGGCCGGAGATCGACGTCGCCATCCTGGACGTGACCGTCCGCGTCGACGACCAGAACGTGATCGTATTGTTCCATCGCGCGCCTCCGCGTGTTTCAGCCTCCTTATCGCCGCGCGCGCCCGCTGTCAACTTTGGCGCGGCGGAGCGACGGAAAGAGGCCCGTGAACTTTGCGCGCTTGAAAGTCAACTCCGCTTGGCGTTATGGTGCCACTCGACCGCGAGCCAAAGGAGGCGGGCCTATGTCAGTCGCAGGCATGACCGTCATCGATCTCGACAGCCACCTGGTCGGCGATATCGAAAGCTGGGAGGAGACGATCGAGGAGAAGTGGAAGCCGCTTCTCCCGCGCAAGCTCCCGACCAAGCCAAACGAGCGCAAGCTCACGCTCGTGGGGAACCGCATCATGGTCGGCTCGGAGCTAACCCAACAGAGCGCGCAGAAGCCGATCTGGTATACGCCCCAAGATCTCACCCCCGAGGGGCGCGTGCGCAATCTCGACAAGGACGGGATCGATATCGCCGTGCTCTCGCCTAACTCTCCCGCCCTCGATGTGCTGTGGTTCGCCGATGATCCCGAGCTGGCCGCGGCCTATTGCCGCGCCGAGAACGCTTACATGGCCCGGTATTGCTCGCGCCATCCCGGCCGCCTTATGTGGGCGGGCGTCATCCCGATGCAAGATCCGGACGAAGCGATCAAGGAGCTCCATCGCTCTCGCGAGATGGGAAACAGAGGGCTCAACCTGAAGGCGGTGCCCGTCAAGGGGCGCGAGTGGTGGGATCCCTACTACGATCCGGTCTATCGCGAGATCGAAAAGCTCAATTTCCCGATCATCCTTCACGACACCAAAACCGCGTCGCTCGGCCAGGAGCGCTTTGCCGACAATTTTTTCTTCTCGCATATGGTCGGGCGCGTGTTCGAAGGGATGGTCTCAGCCATGGTCTTTATCTGCGGCGGCGTGCTGGAAAAGTTCCCCGGGCTTCAGTTGGTTTTGCTCGAAGCCGGCGCCTCGCACATGCCGTGGTGGCTTGCGCGCATGGACGAGCACTACGAGAAGCTCGGCCATCTGGTCCCCTGGCTCAAACGCAAGCCGACCGAATATTTCAACCGGCAGGTTTACGTCGGTTGCGAGCCGTTCGAAGACCCGCTTTTCGAGTGGGCGATCCAGCTCCTGGGCGACGACAATCTGGTGCTGGCGACGGACACCCCGCACTGGGACTCGTCGAGACCCGGCGAGGTGACAAAACCTATCGTCGAGAGCAGGAAGCTTTCCGAGGAAAACAAAAGAAAGGTGCTGGGCGAGAACGCCGCCGCGCTGCTGGGAATCCCCTGAGGCGCTTCTCCCTTTCACCCGAGCGCTTTTGTCGGGCGAAAGCCGAGATCGCGATACCAGCGTCGGATCTCGTCGAACCCGCTCACATCGGCAAAGTAGCCATCCTGAGAGCCGGTTTTCTTGAGCTCGAGCAGCATATCGCGCGCGCCCGCGAGCGCGGCCAGCGAGACGCTCGAGGTCACAAGCGCCACCTTGTAGCCCATGGCAAAGAACTCCTGGAGCGTGTCGATGCCCGCGCGCGGCCACGGGTTCATGAGCGGCGCGCGCACGGCCGCGCCGAACCACCTGTGCTCTTCGCGATCGGCGAGATGAACGCCGATCGCGTCAGCCCCGGCTTCGAGATACGCGTGGATGCGCGCCAGAACCTGCTCGCGGGGCTCGTAGCGCCGCGCGTCGCAGCGCACCGCGAGAACCAGGTCGCCGTCCGCGCGCGCGTCGGCGGCGGCTTTCATCTTGTCCACCATCTCGCCCACGCTGACGACCGGGCGCTCGGCGTCGATCCCGTTTTGGCCAAACAGGCTGTCTTCGAAGCGAATGCCGGCGACCCCGGCGCGCTCAAAGGCGCGCACCGCGCGCGCGGTCTGCGGCGGCCCGCCGTAGCCCGTCTCGCCGTCCACGAGCGTGGGAATATCGATCGCCTGGGCGATCGCGCCGGCGCGTTCCGCCATCTCGGTCATCGTCACCATGCTGCAATCGGGCAAGATCAGGCTCCGGTGCACGCCGTTGCCGGCCAGGTGAAACAGTTTAAAGCCGCAGTCCTGAATCAGACGGGCAAACATCGGATCGGGCGCGCTCGGCGCCGCAATCCCCTCTTGACCGTCGAGCAGCCTGCGCAACAGCAGACGCTTGCCGTGATCGTCCATGGTTTTAGGTCCTCGAGCTTTGTTTTTCCCTCCGGCGCTACCTTGCGGGCACGGGCCCTTGCTCGGCCAGCTTCTTGTACAGCGCGATCGTTTCGGGATCGCGCGGCAGGTTGCGGATCGCGGCTTCGACTTCCTCCCCCGTAAGCGGCGTCGCGGCGCTCGCCATGAGTTTGACGTACTCTTTCTGAAATTCGGCGTCCTTGAACGCCTGCGCCATCGCCGCGCGCAGCGTCCTTACGATCTCGCCCGGCGTGCCGGGCGGCAGAACGTACGGCCAGCGCGGATAAAGAAAGGTCCGAAAGAGATCGACGAGCTGGCGCTCGCGGTCGTTTCTGGCGAAGCTCTCGAGCTCGGGCAGATTGGCAAATCGCGGATGAAACTTTCCCTTGGGGATCGTAATGGTCGCGTGCACGTTGTAAAGCCCTTTCTCCAATGCCTCGCGGTTGCGCCGCACGACCGTATCGGCGCTGTTGGTCCGGGCGTCGATCTCGCCGCGTTCCAGGGCGAGGTCCAGTTCGAGACCGCCGTAGCCCACGACCAGCTTCGGCTCTTTGAGGCCGAGCAGGAGCGCGAACATTTTGCCCGCGATATAATTGGGATGCCCCACCGTCTGCGCGCCGATGCGGATGCCCGAGGCGGCGCGGAGCTTTTCCAGACTGTCGAAACCGGCCGCCTTGCGGCTGACGAAGATGTACGGATCGCCGCTCTCGGTCGAGCCGAGATAGATGAGCTTTTCGAGGTCGTACTTTGCCCCGGGAAGTCCGAGAATCGGACCCGCGACGAGCCCCGCTCCCACCGCGGCAATGCTCAGCCCGTCCGGCCTGGCCGTGGAGTAGATGTAGTTCACGGCTTTCATGCCGGCGGCCCCGGGCATATTCTCGATGACGATCGTCGGCTCGCCCGGAATGTACTTCTTGAAAAACGGGATCAAGGCTTTCGCCTGCATGTCGCCGCTGCCGCCGGGCTCGCCGCCGCGAATGATCGTGATGGTTTTGCCTTTGAAGTAGGGAGTCTGGGCAAAAACAGGCGCGGCCGAGACGAGAAAAAACGCCGCCAAAATCCTCGAGATCGGCTTGATCCTGAAACCCATCCTTTCACCTCCGCTCGCTGTCGGTCTTGCGTCGCTGAGCTCCAAAAATGAAAAAGCCCCCTGGCGCACGAGGGGGCCTTTTCGTCCGTCGTCGCTGCAGATCAGGCGGCCGAGCGCCCCCGCTCGGCCTCGACGAGCGGGCGATACTTCTCGTTCAGCTTCATCCAGTGCTCGGCGCGCTTTTTCGCTCTCTGCAGTTCGATCTCCGGGAAATGGAGGAAAGGAACGCGCGTCGGCCCCACTTTACAGTAATCGGCAAACTCCGCCGGGCGTTTGCTGCCCGCCCCGGGCCGCGGCCGCCCGCCGCCCGTGCCGTCGCCCGCGATATCGGAGATGACCTCGATCGCTTTTTCCTTGTCGCCTTTGCGGACGACGTCGAGCAGGTACAGGATCGGCCAGGGACCCATCCACACCTCGGTGGACCAGCATCCCGCCGCGCCCAGCTCGTAGTACGGATAGAGCTGCAGCTGGTTGACGAAAACGCTGATCTTGCCCTTGACGATTTTCTGAAGCTGCATGAACGCGCGCGTGTCCCGGTGACTGTCTTTCATGCCGATAATGTTCGGGCTTTTGACGATCTCCCTGAAGGCCGCCACCGGCATCGTGAACTTATGATTCTCCGGGTTGTGATAGATGACGATGTTTAGTTTCGGGAAGAGCTCGGCAATGTCGCGGTAGAACTGAATCGCGTCGTCCACGGGCAGCGTCTCATAGTAGGGCACGCCGAGAAGAACGCCGTCCGCGCCGATCTCGTCGACGAACTTCATTTTCTGCACGACCTCGCGCGGGTTCGGGCTCGTACAGCCGATGAAAACCGGCACCCGCTTTTTTACCGCTTCGACCGTCGCAACCGCGAGCGTTTTGAACTCGTCGAACAGCAGGTTGTAGCACTCGCCGTAGGTTCCGGTCGTGGCGATGTTCGGCGCCGCGTCCCGGATCATGCGATCGACGCCCTCTTTGAGATTGTCGACGGCGATCGTTTGCGTCGCCTTGATGTCGACCGCGTCCGGCGTCGCAAAGGCCGGCATCATGGCGAGCATCCCGTTTAACTCGTTGGCAGTGAGCATAGGCACCTCCGTTGTCTCGAATTAGCTGCAGGCTTGTCCGAGTAGTTATCAGCCCTGTCGCAACGTTGTCAACCGCGCGCGCCGCCCGCGGACGCACGCGCGAAAGGGCCGCCGGCTTTTTACTTTTCGTTCCCCGGTGGTATGGTTCGTGCCGGAAGGCCGACGGCCAACGCCGCGGTCGCGGAGAGAGGCGCCGAGGCGCTCATTCCGAAAGGAGGAGATGTGGAGCAAAAAACTTTGCTGCCGGTGCGCATCGCCTACGCGGCGCTCGGGAGCGGAAGCTCGCCGGTGTGGGTCGCCAAAGAGGCGGGAATCTTTGCCGACGAGGGGCTCGATGTCGAGCTGAAGCTGATCCGGGGCAGCGGCCGCGTCACCGCCGCCATGCTCGCCAACGAGGTCGAGTTCGCAAACATCGCCGCGCCGCTCGTCGTGCGCGCCAACCTCGCCGGCGGCGACCTCGTCTATCTGACCGGCGGCGTCAACCGGCTGATCCAATCGATCATCACGCGCCCGGAAATTCAAAGCGCGGAGCAACTGCGCGGCAAGACCCTGGGCGCGGGCCGCGGTGGCGGCGTCGACGACTTCCTGATTCCCTACTTGCTGAAACAGTTGGGGCTGGAATTCAGCGAGGTTAAGACCCGTTTTATTGAAAGCCAGCCTGACGCGATCGCCAAGATCGCGGCCGGCGAGATCGACGGCGCCCTTTTTAGCCCGCCCTATTCGTTTGCGGCGCTAAAACGCGGCTACCGGACCCTGATCGATTCCGGCGACTACGCGATCGACTACCAGCTCGGCGGCATCGTCGCGCGCCTCTCCTACGTCGAGGCCAACCCGGAAGTCGCGCGCCGCGTCGTGCGCGCCTACGTGCGCGGCATTCATCGCTACAAGGCCGATCCGGATCTTGCCGTGGACGTTTTGCGGAGATACAGCCTGATCGAAGACGAAGGCGTGGCGCGCCAGTGCTACGCGGCCGCGAATCGGTACTTTCAGCAAAGGCCCTACCCCAGCGTCCCCGGCATCCATCGCGTCCTGTCCGAAGCGGCCAAGATCGACCCGGCGGCGGCAAGCATGCGCGTCGAGGACATGATGGACTCGCGCTGGCTGGCCGAGCTCGATAACGGCGGCTTTATCCGCGATCTTTACGCATCTGAATAGAGGTCGGCAGCCGTTTTCATAGCGGCAGAGGACGCCCGACATTTATTAATCTCCTTCTGATCACCTCCGTGTTGCCCTCTCTGTCATTCTGAGCCGAAGCTATGCGGAGGCGAAGAATCTCTCTTTACTGCGAGACCCTTCGCTACCGCTCAGGGTGACAAGCAAGCGCATGGCTGTTTCAATGAAACCGTAGGGTGGGTTGAGCCCCGCGATACCCACCATGAGGCGGAGACGACCAAAGAGAATTCGTCTGCATTGGCCTCGCGCTACCCGTTTACTTGCTTAGCTTTTCTTTCACGGCCTGGCTGACGCGCGCGGCGGCGGCGCGGCCCGCGAGCCGCTGGTTGAGCAGCGCCATCACCTTTCCCATTTCTTTCATCGACGAGGCTCCCGTTTGGGCGACCGCTTCTTCGACGGCCCGGCGCAGTTCCTCGTCGCTCACTTGAGCCGGAAGATAACTCTGGATGATGGCGATCTCCGCGCGCTCCCTGGCGGCAAGTTCGGCGCGGCCGCCTCTGGCGAACTGCTCCGCGGCATCCTCCCGCTTCTTCACCATCGACTGGAGAACTTTGAGAATGTCCTCTTCGCTTGCGTCTTTCCCGGTCTCTTTGTCCTTGTTCAAGATCTCGGCGCGGATCATGCGGATCGTCGAGAGTTTGAGCTCCGCCTTCTCGCGCATCGCGGCCTTGAGGTCTTCGTTCAAGCGTTCCCTTATTCCCGCCATCGGCGACCTCCTCTCTGGGCTGTTTCTTTTTACTTTTTCCGCCGCTTCACGGCAAACGAGAGCGCAGTTGCTTCGGCGCGGCAAAGAAAATAAAACTTGCCGCTGGAGGGAAGCCATGACGACGGATTGGAAAATGGTCGATGCCGACGGCCACATTCGCGAACTCGAAAGCGACGTGTTTGAGTACCTTCCCGAGCGCTACCGCAAGCGGCGCGAAGCGGTGCTTTATTTTCCTTTGCTCCCGCATCACGGCTGGCACCGGCAGGCGCTGGGCAGCCAGCGCGGATCTTTTCTGATTCCCACGCTCAAGGATTGGCAGGAAGCCTTGCGCCGGGGAAATCTCGAAGCGGCCGTGCTTTACCCCACGCGCTTCATGCACATCGGCCAGGTTGGCATCGCCGAGTTCGCGGTCGATCTCGCCCGGGCTTACAACGATTACCTGTACGATCGTTTCCTCCGGCACGAGCCCCGGCTCAAGGGCATGGCCGTGCTGCCGCTCCAGGACGTTGCCGCGGCCGTCGCGGAGCTGCGGCGCGCCGTCAAAGAGCACTCGATGGTCGGCGGGATTCTGCCGGCCGACGGCCTGCCGCGGCCGCTTGCGCACTCGGAGTTTTACCCGCTCTACGAGGAGGCGGACCGATTGGGCTGCATGCTCGCCGTTCACGCGCAAAACTCGCTGCGCAACAACGATCTCTTTTTGTGGAAAGATGAGGCGGCGACGCTCGCGCACGTTTGGCCGCAGATGCGCCAGTTCACGAGCTTTATGTTCTCGGGCGTTCTCGGCCGCCTGCCCAATCTGCGCCTCGCTTTTCTGGAAGCCGGGTCGGGGTGGGCGCCGTATCTGATCAGCAAGATGGAGCCGCGGATGAACAACCTGCCGCGCCCATCGAAGCTCATCGAGCGCGGCCAGATCTACTTTCAGTGCGGCGAGGAGCTGACCACCCGCCGCGATCTGGAAATTCTTGGGGATGAGTGCTTGCTCTGGGCTTCCGACTTTCCGCACGAGGGCATCGTCGACATGGCCGCCGCCGTCAACGAGTTCCTGGCGCGCGCAGATATTCCGCCGGCCTCCAAGCGCAAAATCGCGCGCGAAAACCCCAAGCGGCTGTACGGAATTAAAAAGTCCGAATAACGGCTAATTCTGTGCGTTCGCGACTGAGAGGTCGCCGAAACTGTCGCAAGTTGGCCTGACGCCCCGGAGTGTCACTCTGAGCGACAGGCTTGTAGGATGGGTGGAGGCGCCTTGCGCCGATACCCATGGTCTCCGCTCCGCGCTGGGTATCGGCGGGGCCTATGGCTCAACCCGGCTACGGAGTTTGGAGCAAGCTCGAACGGATCGCGCCCAAAAAAGCAATTCGATTAGCCGAGCGGTTGAATTTTTTCCACGCATAAACTAATTCTAGCCCGCGAATTTTTCAGATTCTCTGAAACGGAGGGAAGCTCGTGGCCTACCGCGTTATTGGACAACCGGTGCCGCGCGTTGAAGTGGCGGGAAAAGTCACTGGCGAAGCACGCTATACGGCCGACGTTTGTCTTCCCGGGACTCTCTGGGCGAAGGTCTTGAGAAGCCCCTACCCGCACGCGCGCATCGTCCGGATCGACACGGCGCGCGCGGCGCGGGCCCCGGGCGTGCGCGCGGTGCTGACGGGCGCGGATGTCCGCGGCATTCTGATCGGCCGGCGTTATCGCGACGTGCCGGTGCTCGCGCAGGAGCGCGTGCGCTTCGTCGGCGAGCGCGTTGCCGCCGTGGCCGCGGAGGACGCCGAAGCGGCTCAAGAAGCGCTCGCCCTGATCGACGTGGCGTACGAGGAGCTGCCCGCCGTGTTCGATCCCGAAGAGGCGCTGCAGGAAGGCGCGCCGATTCTCCACCCCGATGTGAACAGCTACCCGGGACTTCCCAAGCCGCTGGCCGCTCCCTCGAACCTTTTCTCTCACGACGTCTGGGAAAGAGGCGATCTCCGGGAGGGCTTTTCGCAAGCGGATCTCGTTGTCGAAAACACCTTTACCGTCTCGCGCCAGCATCAGGCGTTTCTCGAGCCCCACTGTTGTCTGGTGTGGATCGACGAGCAGGAACGCGTCCAGGTCTGGTCGCCGAACAAAGTCCCGCACGGGCTCAAACAGAGCCTGGCCGTGGCGCTCGGAATCGCCAAGGAAACCATCCGCGTCAATCCCGTCACGATCGGCGCGGACTTCGGCGGCAAGGGCTGCCCTCTCGACGAGCCGCTGTGCTACATGCTTGCGCTTCGGACCGGCAGGCCCGTCAAGATGGTAATGGAATATCAGGAAGAGTTCATCGCCGGCGCGCCGCGCCACAAGGCGATCGTGCACATGAAGACCGGCGTCAAACGCGACGGCACGATCGTGGCGCACGAGATGGAAGCGATCCTCGACAGCGGCGCCTACGGCGGGCTTAGGCCGTCGGCCAGTCTCGGAGGGATCGCCCACGCCGGCGGATGCTACAGGTCTCCCAACGCGCGCATCGTCGTCAAGCGCGTCTACACGAACAACATTCCCGGCGGCCAGATGAGGGCGCCGGGAGAGCCGCAGGGTTTTTTCGCCGCGGAGTCACAGATGGATTGCGTGGCGCGCGCGCTGGGAATGGACCCGGTCGAGTTTCGCTTGAAAAACCTGATCGAGGACGGCGACAAGACGATGACGGGCGCTCACTATCGGGACATCCGGGCGAAGGAGACGCTCAGCGCGGCGGTCAAAGCGGCGGGTTACGGAAAACCCAAACCGCCCAACGTCGGCCGCGGCGTCGCCATGGGCTACCGCGCTCCGGGAAGCGGCAGCACGTCCGTGGTCTTGACGCTGAGCCCCGACGGTTCGGTCGTCCTTCAAACGTCCGTTTTTGAGCAAGGGACCGGAACCTACACGACGCTCAGGCAAGTCGTCGCGGAAGAGCTGTCTCTCGATCCCGGGGAAGTTCAGGTAAAAGTGCTGGATACCGATTCGGGAGTACCGTTCGACACCGGAATCGGCGGCAGCCGCGGCACGCGCGTTGCGGCCGGCGCGGCTTTCCGCGCCGTCACCGAGGTAAAAGAGGAGCTCTCAAACCTCGCGGAAACGCTCCTGGGCTGGCGCAAAGAGGAAACGGCCGTCGCCGGCCACCATCTCGTGCACAAGAAAAGCCGCCGGCGCCACCGTTGGGACGAGCTGCTCAAGCGCGCCGGCCGGCCGCTGACAAAAGAAGTCGTCAATCGGGACAACGAGCATGCGCCGGTCACGGCATTCGCCGCGCAGGTCGCCGAGGTCGCCGTCGATCCCGAAACCGGAGAGGTCACGCTGCGCCGCTTCACGACGGCCCACGACACCGGGATCATCATCAATCCCGTCGGCCATCAAGGTCAGATCGACGGCGGCGTCGTGCAAGGCGTCGGCTACGCGCTGATGGAGCAGGTCCGGGTGGAGGACGGCCGCGTAACCACGACCAATTTCGGCGACTACAAGATCCCGACGGCCAGGGACATCCCCGAGCTGGCGACGATCCTTCTCAAATCGGAGACCGGAGTCGGGCCCTACAAGACCAAAGGCATCGGCGAAAACCCGGTAGCGCCCGTCGCCGCCGCCATCGCCAACGCCGTCGAGGACGCCGTCGGCGTGCGCATCCGCGATCTGCCGATCACGGCGGAAAAGATTTACCAAGCGCTGAAAAAAGCGAAACGTCCCGAATGACGGCTTGCGCTTTTCTCGCGCAGAAAGTTTTTCCTTCCCGGCAAAAGCCATTGGCGGTTTCAAAAAAAGGACGCGGAGCTCGCTTTCCACGCTATCCAATCGCCGCCGATGAACGTCTGAGGCGCAAAAGCCGCCGCGAAAAAACTGGAAACCGCCAAGCTTTACCGCCATACTTGAGGCGTTAACCCACGGCAGAGGGATGCGATGCGAAAATGGATGATCCTCGGCGGGGTCGTGCTCGTGCTGATCGTTGTGGCGGGCTTTGCGGTCGCGAATCTTAACTCGTTGATCAACCGCAACAAGGACTATCTCATCGCGCAGGCCGAGGCCGCCCTGGGGCGCAAAATTTCCGTCGGCGATATCGGGCTCACGCTCTGGGGCGGGATCGGCGCGCGCTTCAAGAAATTTTCCCTGGCCGACGACCCGTCGTTTTCAAACGAGCCTTTCGTGCGCGCGGCCGATTTGCAGATCAACATGAAGCTTTGGCCGCTGCTGCGCAAAGAGTTTGAGATCAGCAAAGTGATCCTCCATCGGCCCGTGATCACCGTCATCCGCGACCACAGGGGGCAGTACAACTTTTCCACGCTGGGCCGCGACAAGGAGAAAAGGGAACCGCGCAAAGAGACGGACCGTGAAAAGCGCGACCGGCGCGCCGAGCGCGGCGCGGCCCCGGGCCTGATCGTCTCGCTGGTCGACGTCGATGACGGCGCGGTCCATTACATCGACAAGAGGCGGGGCCTCGATCTGCGAGTGACCCAGCTCGACTTCAGAATCAAAGACGCGGGCTTCGATCGGCCCGTCGAGCTCGCGCTCGAGGCCGCGATTCTCGGGGCCGCCAAACAAAATCTCAAGGTGGCCGGGCGAGTGCGACCGCTGGCTGGCCAGGCCGACGGGAACCTGTCCGTGGAAGGAGACGTCGAGCTGCAGCCGGTGCCGCTTGCGGCTTTGGAAACGGCGCTGCCGCGCCTGCACGAACGCATCCTTCGGGGGCTCGATCTGGCCGGCTCGCTGGGAGTGAAGGCGCGCGTCTCGGGCGCCTTCGGCAACGGCGCCTTGCCCGCCGTCAGGGGCACCCTGCAGCTTCAGAGCATTCGCGCGCGCGTTCCGCAATTGGCCGCGCCCATCACAGATCTCAACGCAAACATCAAGTTTACGGGCCAAACCGCCGATCTGCCGGAAACTTCCTTTCGTATCGGCAAGTCGCAACTGCGCCTGGCGGCGACCGCGGCCACGTTGAACCCGCTTCACCTCACCTACCGGCTCGGATCGCCGGAGCTTCATCTCGCCGATCTGCGCGCGCCGGCGGCGGGAAAAAAGCGGCCCGAGATTCTAAGGGACCTCAAGGGCGAAGGCACCGTGGCGCTGAAAAACGGCGCCGTCACGCAACGCGGCAGCCTCAGCTCCCCGAGCGGAACGATCGCGGACGCCGAATACCGCGATCTCCGCGCGACGACTTCCTTTGCGGGAAACGTTCTCACGATCGAGAGCCTGAGCTTTGGCGCGTTTGACGGCTCTATGGCGGCAAGCGGCCGCTACGACATGCGCGAGGCGACGCCGCGCTTTGCGATCACGACCAACGTGAAGGCGATGAACCTGACTGAGATTTCCCGCGCGCTCTTTCCCTCCGCGCCGCAAAATATCGCAGGGCGCATCAACATGGACCTCGATGTCACGGGATTCGGAAAAGAATGGCCGGCGATTCAGAAAACCCTCAAAGGCAAAGGCAGGGCTGAAGTCATCGACGGCCTGCTGCGGGACGTAAATCTCGCCGAAAGCGTGCTCTCGAACACCGGAGTTCCGGGGGCGATAAATTTAATCCCCGCGGATATCCGCCGAAAGTACCCCAATGTCTTCAGCTCGAAAGACACGGAATTTAAGCAGCTCAAAGGATCGGCCACGATCAGCGACGGCCGTGCGTACACCGACGATCTCGTCGTCGCCGCGGCCGAGTTCGAGAGCACGGGCAAGGGGTGGTTCGCGTTCGATCGGACGGTCGACTTTCGCGGCGTGCTGCTGTTCTCGCAAGCTCTTTCGCAGGATATTACCAGCCGCACGCCCGCGACCCGCGGCCTCGCCAACGAGAGCGGGCGCATCGAGATCCCGTTTACCCTGTCGGGCAGGCTTCCCGGGGCCAAACCGCGACCGGACATCGGCTATATTGCGCGCGCCATGCAAAAGGGCGCCGTCGAGCAGGGATTTGAGCAGCTCTTCAGGCGCCGCTCGCGCCGTGGCGCCGCCGAGGCGCCGCTCCAGCAAGAGCCTCCCTCCGGCTCGCAGGAGCGCAGGAGAAGAGATCCCGTCGAAGAGATTCGTCGCGGGCTCGAAGGCCTCTTCGGCGGGCGCTAGAGTGGCGCGCCGCAAACGAGCGTCATCAGCCCACCTCTTTTGCTGGCTCCGCCGGAGGCTGCTCCCGCAGCTCCCGAACGGTGACGGTGAGGGGGAGGGTTTGTTTGCCGCGTCGAACCTTTATTTGAACTTTTTTGCCGATCTGGGTCCGCGCCACCATGATCGGCAGCCCGCCGGCGTCGCTCACCGCGCGGCCGTCGTACTCGGTGACGATATCGCCCTTCCTTATCCCGGCCTCATCCGCCGGGCCGCTCTTTACGACTTCCACCACCAGCGCGCCTTGAGGTTTTTCGAGCCCCAGCGATTGCGCCATTTCCGGCGTGAGCGGCTGGATCGCAAGCCCTACCCACCCCCGGGTCACCTTGCCGGCGGTTTTTAGCTGCGGCAAAAAATCCTTGACGAGATTGATAGGGGTGGCAAAGCCGATCCCGATGTTGCCGCCCGTCTGGCTTACGATCGCCATGTTGATGCCGATGACTTCGCCGCGCAAGTTGACCAACGGGCCGCCCGAATTCCCGGGGTTGATCGGCGCGTCGGTCTGAATGAAGCTGTCGTAAGGCCCCGCTCCGATATGGCGCCCTTTGGCGCTGACGATTCCCGACGTGACGCTGTTGTCGAGACCGAACGGATTGCCCATGGCCAGCACCCACTCCCCCACCTCGAGCTGGTCCGAATCTCCCAGCGGCGCCGTGGGAAGGCTGCCCTTGGCGTCAATCTTGATGAGCGCGACGTCGGTTTTCTGATCTTTGCCGACGACCTTTGCCTCGAACGCGCGCTTGTCGGAAAGCTGAACCGTGATCTTCTCCGCGTTTTCGACAACGTGGTAATTGGTGAGGATGAGCCCGTCAGGCGCGATGATGAATCCCGAACCCAAATTGCGCTGTTGCGGCAGCGGAGCCTGCCGGCCCGGACCTTCCGGCATCAGCTCTTCCAACGGACCTTCCGCTCCCATGGGAAAACCGAATTGCGGCGCCGCTTTCTTTTGCGTCGTCGAGACATTCACGACGGCAGGCTGAAGCTTTTTTGTCAGCGAAACGAAGTCCGGTAGCCTAGTGGGAGAAGATAAGCCGAGGTTTTCAAGAAGGCCGGCTCGCTTGACGGCGCCGGGCGAGTCTGTCTGAAGGTCGAGCCGTTGGGCGCCGACCGCCAGGCCGAGCAAAAATAAAAAACACGGCGAGAGCAACTTGCGCATGATCCCTCCTCCGAAAGCGCCAGAGCCAGAGCGCTGCGCGCGCGCAGCGGCGGCTCTCGGGACTCTCAGCCGTGTTTGAGCAAGCTTTGTGCCAAAGAAAAAAACCGCGCTTGCCTGCGGTGGCTGATGTTTGGCGGCGCGAAGAGCGCGCGCCGATGAGATTTTAATCACGCCCGCGCTAGCGGTGTCGCTCGCGCGGGACTGTAAATCCTCGGTGGCGCAGCCGTGGGACAGATCAAGCCGGTTTTACGCGCGTCGCACCCTGCGCGGTCTTTTCTGGAACGCGAAGCGCGCTCAGGCGCTCGGCGCGCCGGCGCTTCGCCGTTTTGCGCCTGCAGGCGTGATCGGCAACAGCGTCTAGCCGTTTGGCTTTCGAACCACTCTCACGTCGACCGCGGCGACCCCCTTTCCTTCTTCGCGCACCATCAACGGATTAACTTCGAGGTCGGAAAGAAAAGACCGGTAGTTCAAGTAGAGGTTCGAAAGTCCCGCAATCGCTCGCACCAGAGCGGGAATGTCGCTCTTAGGCCGGCCGCGCGCGCCTTCGAGCATGCGATAGCCGCGCAGCTCGCGCAGCATCTCGAACGCCTGGTCTTCATCGACGGGCAAGAGCCTCATCGCCTTGTCGTTTAAGATCTCGACAAAGATTCCGCCCATGCCGAGCATGATGAACGGGCCGTACTGCGGGTCGCTTCTGGCTCCGAGGATGACCTCGGTCCCCTGGACCATCTCCTGCACCAGAAGCGTGGCGCGCTCGTGCCGGCGCAGCATCTCCTCGGCGCGCCCGAGCACCTCGGCTGCCGATCCCAAGTTGAGCGCGACGCCGCCGGCCTCCGTTTTGTGAACGACGCCCTCGGCTTCGAGCTTGAGCGCCACCGGATAGCCGATCTCATCGGCCTTGCGCGCCGCTTCCGCGGCGCTCGAGGCGCGCGCCTGGCGCGGCGGGGTCACGCCGATCGCCTGCAGAATTTTTTCCAGGGAACCGGCTTCAAGATCCGACGGCTTGCCGGAAGGCTCCGGGAGCGGCTGAAGCTTGGCCGCCTGCGGCTGCCTGGCGCCGTAAAAGCACAGCGCCTTGAGCGCCCTTAAGGTCGGCTTGATTCCCTGAAGAAACGGCATGCCCGCGGCGTCCTGAAAGGCGCGGCTTTCGTCCGTCAGATTGTGCGTCACGCGCGCAAAGGCGATGAGCGGCTGCGCGATGCTGGCCGCGAGCGCGGCATAGTTCTCCGGCGTGCGCTTGTCGGGCGGCCGGGGCAGCTCGCCATGAATCGCGATCAGGTCGACGCTCTCGTCCGCGGCGATCCGGCGGATGATCGTCATGTAATTTTCTTCATCGCCAAAACCGGCGACGCCGCACTCCAGCGGGTTTTCGACGGCGAGATCCTCCGGGATCAGCGGCCGGATCGCCGCGCGCGTCGCCTCGCTCCACTGCGAGAGAACCGTCCCCGCCTCCTCGACGTCGTCCATGAGGAGGCCTTTCATGCCGCCCGAGTTGACGACCAGCGAGGTACGATTGCCGCGCGGAATCTTTCCCGGAACAAAAGCGAGCGTCGTCTCCAGCAGGTCTTCAAGCGAGGGGCAGCGCACGAGACCGTAGCGCCGGCAGACCGCGTCGAACACGTCGTCCGCTCCGGCCAGCGCGCCCGTGTGCGAGATCGCCTGCCGCTTGCCGCCCTCCGATCGGCCGAGCTTGACGACGAGAATGGGCTTGCCGCGCCGGAGAGCCTCGGCCGCAAGGCTCATCAACGCGCCCGGGCGGCGGATACCTTCGATCATCAAGCCGATCAGCTTTGTCGCTTCGTCGTCGAGCAAGAACTTCAAATAGTCGACGGTATCGAGGCTCACCTCGTTTCCGCTGGAGATCGCGTAGCTAAAGCCGACGCCGCGCTCGCCCGCGGCGCGCAACCACGCGCCCAGCGACCCGCCGCTCTGAAAAATCAAGCCGACGGGCCCGTGGCGCAAATTGGGGAACAGGGTCGGAAAGCACCACTGCCCCTCGCGCACCGACACCGTCCCCATGCAGTTGGGCCCGCAACAGACGAGGCCGGAGCGCTCGGAGAACTCCTGCAGCGCGCGGCCGCGCTCTTTGCTGCGCGGATCTTCCCCTTCGCCGAATCCCGAGCTGTAAATCGTGGCCGCTTTCGTCCCGAGCGCCGCGGCCTCTTCGAGGGTTCCCATGACCGCCCGAGTCGGCACGAGCACCAGGATATGCTCCGGCGGCTCCGGCAGCGCCTTGAGATTCGGATAACAGGGCTGCTCCCACAGTTCTTTGTAGTTTGGGTTCACCAGATAGATGTTGCCCGGATAGCGTCCCTCTTTGAGGTTGCGAAAAATGAGCGCCGGCCAGCGCCCCTTGGGCGATGCGCCGATCATGGCCACGGAGCGCGCCTTGAGAAGCGCCGCCGCCGGCCGCGTGACAAACTCTTCGTTTGGGTTCATGGCTGGTTGCCCTCTTGTGGAATCAAAAGAAGCTTCTTATCAGCGCCTGAACAAAACTGCAAAATGCGCTTCATCGCGCGCCATGTTTTTTCCCGCGATACGCCCGGCGCGCTTTATCCTTTGACCGCGCCCGCCGCTAGGCCGCGCACGATCCGGCGCTGAAACAAAAGCGTGAGGGCGATAAGCGGCAAGGTTGCCATCGTCGATGCCGCCGCAATCTCGCCCCAGGGCATCGTGTATTCGCCGGGGAAAAGCGCGATGCCGACCGGGAGGGTTTGCCGGTCGGGGTTGGTCATGATCAGCAACGCGAAAAAAAATTCGTTCCAGGCGTGGATAAAAATCAAAATGGCGGCCGTGAAAAGGCCGGGCGCGGCCATCGGCAAGACCACCCTCGTCAAAATCTGCCGGCGGCTAAAGCCGTCCACCTGCGCCGCCTCTTCGATCTCGAGCGGCAGCTCGTTGAAAAATGTGGCGAGGATCCAGACCGCAAGCGGCAGCGAAAGCGCCACGTAGACGGCGATAAGACCGCTGAAGGTGTTGAGAAGCTCCAGCGCGTTCAGGATCTGCCACACCGGACCCGCGATCGCGATCTGAGGAAACATGGAAACGGCAAGAAAGAGCATCAGGCAGGCGCGGCCCCAGGGCAGGCGAAAGCGCACGAGCGCGTAGCTGGCCGGCGCGGCGACAACGAGCGCCAAGGCCGTGGTCGCGATCGCGACCAGAGCGCTGTTTTTCATGTAGTTCAACAGCCCGTACTTCGAGATGGCGGAACTGTAAGCCGACCAGTCGAAGGAAGGGATAAGCCGCGGCGGGATCGCCGTGATCTCGGCCGGCGCCTTGAAAGACGTGAGCACGAACCAGAGAAACGGCAGGAGACTGACGCCGCCGATCAGAAGCGAAAGTAACAGTAGCCGCAGGCGCGCCGTCATTTCGCCTCCGCCTCGAGAAGGCGCGCGCCGACCGTGCGGATGTAGAGGAGCGACAGGACCAGCGACACGATGAAAATCCCGACCGCCACCGCCGAGCCATAGCCCACCATTCCCTCGGCGAAGATCTTTTTGTAGCCGTAATACTGGATCACGTTGGTGGCGTCGGCCGGCCCTCCCTGGGTCATCACGAAGACCAGGTCGAAAACGCGCAACGCGTCGATCGTGCGAAAGAGAAGCGCGAGCAGAAGCGCCGGCTTGACCAGCGGCAAGGTGATATTGCGAAACTGCTGCCATGAACTCATCCCGTCGATGCTGCCGGCTTCGTACAGCTCGTCCGGAATCGACTGCAGTCCCGCCAGGATGATCAACGCGGCGAACGAAGTCGTTTTCCAAACCTCGGCGATCATGATCGCAATCGGCGCCAGCTCCGGATCGGCGAGCGGCGCCCCGTACGACGCCTTCAGCGCGTCCGGCAAAAACGCGTTCAAGACGCCGTATTGATCGTTGAAGATAAAGCGCCACATCTGCGATGAAACCACGGTGGGAATCGCCCACGGGATGAGCACGAGCGCCCTAAGCAGGCCGCGGCCGCGAAACGTCTCGTTGAGCACGAGCGCGATGCCCAAACCGAAAGTCACTTCCAGGGATGTCGTGACCGCGACGAAAACGAGCGTGGTCAAAAGCGCCTTGAACGCTATCGGGTCGGTGAACAGGTCGCGGTAATTTTCCAGCCCGACGAACTTCTCGCCGAGCCACGGAAAAGCGAGAATCAGGCGAAAGAAGCTGAGCCGCAACGAGTCCAAAATCGGAAAGACGAAGAACAGCCCGATCAGAACGAGCGCGCAAAACAGATAGCGGAGCGCCACCCACGGGGATTCGTTCATGGTTGGGCGTGGTCGCGCAGCAGATCGAGGACGCGATTCATGTCGCGCGCGGCGATGCGCGCGAGCTGCTCGATATTCGAATCGGGGACCGCGATCGCCGCGCTGAAATAGCGCTGCATGATATTGGAAAGCGGCGCGTAAACCGGCGTCCGCGGACGCGGCACGGCGCGCGCGACGATCTCGACGAGCTGCGCAAACTGCGGATTTTTCTCCAACACCTCGGGGTCGCGATAGAGGCGCGCCCGGCCCGGACCCCGCCCCATGGCAAGGGCGATTTCCTTTTGTACCTGCTCGCCGGTCATGACGGCGATGAACTTCCAGGCGAGCTCCGGCTGGCGGGAAAAGCGGCTGATCGCGAGCTGCCAGCCGCCGAGCGTCGACACGCTCCGCCCGCCGGGAAAATAAGGCAGCGGGCTCAGGCCGACCGCGCCGCTCACCTTCGACTGTCTGGGGTCGTTGCTGATCTCCCACGCGTAGGGCCAGTTCCGGTGGAAGACGGCCTTTCCCTGCGCGAAAACCGCGAGCGATTCCGGCTCCTGGTACGCGAGCATGCCTTTTCTTCCGATCTCGCCGACGATTTTGTCGCGGACAAAGCGCACCGCGGCACGCGCTTTGGGCTCGTCGAGCGCGCTTGTGAGCCCGGTTTCGTCGACGAGCGCGCCGCCGTTGCTCATGATGTACTCCATCATATTGCACACCAGGCCCTCGTACTGTTTGAACTGCCCGGAAAAGCCGGAGAGCGACGGATCGTTTTCGCGCTCGAGGATCGTCTGCGCCTGGCGGACAAGCTCGGGCCAGGTCGCCGGCGGCGCAAAGCCGTACTTTTGGAGAAGGTCCTTCCGATAGTAAAGCATCGAGGCGTCGACGAACACCGGGGCGCCGTAGATGCGGCCGCGATAGGTGTTCGCGACGATGGGAGCGCGGAGAAACTTTTCCCGCTCGGCCACGGGAAAATACGAATCCAGCGGGAGCGCCCAGCCCGCGGCCACAAACTCGGGCGGCCAGATCACGTCCATGAAGAAAACGTCGAGCGAGGGGTCGCGATTCCTGAGCTTTTGCGTGACGAGATCGTGAAATTCCGTGGAGGAGTGCGGCCCCAGCTCGAGGACGACCTTGGTTCCCGGGTTTTGCGCTTCGAAGATGGCGATGGCGCGCTCCCAAACGCGCATCGTCGGCGGCTTGAAGGTGAGGAAGCGGAGCTCGTTAGCGAAAGCGGGAGACGAACAGAGAAGCGACAACAGAAAAAGGCCGGCCGCGAATACTCGTGCACTATTCCGCCGGCTCTCCATGAAGCTTACGCTGTTTGTTTTTTCGCCGTTTTGCAACGGGCTTGAGGTTTTTCCGCCGATTTGGCGGCGCGGGGGCGAGCGGTCCGTCGCCCCTACCGAAACGGGACGCGGGCGTAATTAAAAGCTAGAAAATCTCGCGGCCTTCGACCGTCTGCAGATTTAAAGTAACGCTTTTCTTTCCCCTGTTATACGCCTAGAAAGTCGGCTGATCTCCGCCGAAATCCCAGCCGCGAAAAGGCCGCCGCCTTGCGGACTCTCTACCTTGATCACTTCCGCCCCCGTATCGGCGAGAAGGACGGCCGCATATGGACCGGAGATAAAATTGCCCAGATCCAAAACTCTGTCGCACCCTTTTTCAAGAGGCGTAAATTCTGGTCTGACATCTTTCCTCGAATGTACCAAAAGCACGGAAGACCCGCACATCATGCGGATCCTTGGCAAAGGGTCGCCTCCTTGATACTTCCGATAGCCTCGGAGCAAGCTCTCGCCCCGACGCGGAATCAAAAAGGGGACCGTCCCCTGCCCTGAATCTAAAGGCATCTTCCGCCGCTGCCAACGATATCGCTCCCCTCACTCGCGCGCAGACATGTTGCTCCCAATTTCGCGCGCGCGCTATAGTCTCGGCGGGAGGAACTTTATGGGAGCGTTGATCCCGATCGACCTGGAACAAATCGTGGCAGAAGTCAAAGCCGAGGGGAAGAAACGGCGCGTGCTTTGGCAGGACTCGGAATCCATCGCTTTTCTCAGCAGCGGGCGCAAGGAAAGAAGAGACTTTCACACCGACCCGAGCGATGAAGTGACGTTGCAACTGAGCGGAGCGCAAAGCCTCGTTTATCTCACGCCCGACGGAAGGCAGCAGACGGCGGTCATCCGCGCCGGCCAGATCCTCCTGTGTCCCGGCGGGGTTCCCCATTCGCCCAGGGTCGAGGCCGATTCCTGGTTTATCGTCTTCGAGCGCAAGCGCAGGCCCGGCGAGAAAGACCAATTCTTGTGGCTTTGCGACAACTGTGGCGCAAAAGTTTACGAAGCGACCGTTGAAGTCGGCGACTATCGCGACGACCCGGTCTCGCAAGTTCACCGGAAATTCTACAGCGACGAGACGCTGAGGACCTGCAAGCGCTGCGGCAGCGTCGTGCCGACACCTCCCTAAAGAGAATGCCTTTTTAGATTTTCGACTTTCCGCCGCGAAGGCACGGGCGCGGGGCGCCGCCCGGCGAAACGAAAATTTCCCGATCGGGCTACCTCGAGCCTTCGAGCTCCTGTAGCTTTTTTTCCAGGAACATCTGTTCGGAATGAATCGTGGCCAGCTCGAGCGATTTCCGAAAATAGTTGATCGCGGCCTCGCGGTGGTTCAGATTGGCCTCGAACTCACCGAGGACGACGTACAGCAGATAGTACGAGCTCAACGGCTGCCGGTTCTGGATCGCTTCCACCGCTTCGATGCCCGCGCGCGGCCCGTGAACATTGGCCACGGCCACCGCGCGATTGAGCGCCACGACCGGAGAATCGTCGATCTCGATCAGCCGATCGTACAGCGAGAGGATCTGCGGCCAGTCCGTCGACTCGTAATCCTTCGCCGCGCAATGACAGGCGGCGATTCCCGCCTGAAGATGATAGGCGCCGACCTCATCGCCGGCGGCCGACTGCACGAGATGGTAAAGCCCGCGCGCGATCATCGACCGGTCCCAGCACGACCGATCCTGCTCTTTCAGGCGAAGAATGTTCCCGTCCGCGTCCAGGCGCGAACGCAAACGCGCGCCGTTTAGCAGCATGAGCGCGAGCAGCGCGTGCGTCCGCGGCCTCCCGCAGGTCGGGTGTTCGGCCAAAAGCGCGCACAGCCGGATCGCTTCGCGGCAGAGCTCCTCGCGTATGAGCTGCTCGCCGACCGAAGCCTTGTAGCCCTCGTTGAAGAGCAAATAAAGCGTTTGCAGGACTCCGTCCAGGCGGCGCGTCAGCTCCGCTCCCGCCGATGGCCCTCACCTGTTGTCCAGCCTCTCTGGGAGTTTTTGCGCGCCGAAGCCCAACTCCTCCGACTCCCCGAGTAGCGATCGTCCGGGTCGCGTCTCCCTCGCTATGGCCCTGCGCGCCTGCTCGCGAGATCGGATCAAGCCGATGATCCTGAGTCAGGCGGGCGCAAAGCGCTCCCGTATCGAAGGGTGATCCTGAGTAGGCAGCGCCAAACGCTGCCGTATCGAAGGATACGCGCTGCGCGCCACCCGGGAAATCGGGAGCTTACTGCTGGTCGACGACCGGCGGGTCTCCTCGCGTACTGAGGATCGACGCGCCTTATGCTTTCGCCGATAGAGCCAAACGTTGTGATTTGCCACGGTATTTTCGAAAGAGCACGGATCAAGACCGTTTTCGGTCAATAGGCCCAACGAACCCTTCTGTCGCATCTTGTGGCCGCGCGTCGGTTTCAGTATACGGACGGGTAGAGCGTCGCTCGTCGCTCATCGTTGCCGGCGATATGCCGGACGGAGGCGCCGATGGAGCAGACAAAAGAAGCGTCTTTGGCAAAAATCAGGACCGACGTGGTCGGTAGCCTTCTCCGCCCCGCCTATCTCAAGCAAGCCTACGTGGAGCGCGAAGAAGGTAAAATAGGAGCCGAAGAACTGTCGGCAATCCAGGATCAGGCTATCCGGGAGGCTGTGAGCCTGCAGGAAGAAGTCGGGCTTGATGTCGTCACCGACGGCGAGTTCCGGCGCCTGAACTTCCAGGACAGCTTTGCCGCCTCCGTGATCGGATTCGACGCGCGCCCCGTGACACTTCGGTTCATGGAAAACCTCTCGCGAGAGGGAAAGCCGCTGCAAAGATGGGATTTTAATTATCGGGCGGCCGAAGGCGCGGCGCTCCTGCAGCGCCGGCCCGTCTCGCAGCGGCTTCGGCTGGCGAGAAATCTCCCTCTGGAAGAGTATCTTTTCGTGAGCCGGGTGGCGACGAAGCCCGTCAAGGTCACCCTGGTCGGGCCCGATCGGATCGTGCAGCGATTCGATCATGCGAACTCGAAATCCGTCTACTGGAGCATGGACGATTTTATCGCCGACGTGGTGCGCATCGAACGGGAGATGATTCGCGCGCTCGTCGACGCGGGATGCCGCTACGTCCAAATCGATGCGCCCGGCTATACGGCTTACGTCGACGAGCCGTCCCTGGCGGCCATGCGCCAGCGCGGCGAAGATCCGATGAAAAACCTCGAGCGCTCGATCAAGGCGGACAACGAGCTGCTGCGGCTGTTTGACGGCATCACCTTCGGCATTCATCTCTGCCGCGGCAATCAGCGCAGCATGTGGCATCGCGAGGGAACCTACGACGCGATCGCCGAGGTCCTTTTTACGCAATTGGCGCACGACCGGCTACTGCTCGAATACGACACGCCGCGCGCCGGCACTTTTGAGCCGCTCCGGTTTGTCCCGAAAGGCAAGGTCGTGGTTTTGGGTCTGGTAAGCACCAAGGTGCCCGAGCTGGAGAAAGTTGACGATCTCAAGCGGCGCATCGACGAGGCCGCCCGATACGTCCCGCTCGATCGGTTGGCGATCAGCCCGCAATGCGGCTTCGCCTCCGATGTCGTCGGCAATCTCATCAGCGAGGACGATCAGAAGCGAAAGCTGGAAGTCGTCGTCGAGACCGCGCGCCAAGTGTGGGGCCCCGCGTGAGCGCGACGGGGCGTTTGGAGGGCTTATGAAAGCGACTCTACCGGTGCTTCCCACCTCGGTCGTGGGGAGCCATGCGAAGATGAGCTGGTGGTATCTCATCCGGCAGGAGGCGGAGTCGGGGCGGCTCGGACCCAGGGACGTCGCCGAGGCTTTGGACACCGCTACCGACATCGCGATTCTCGATCAGGAGCGCGCCGGGGTCGACGTCATCACCGACGGCGAGATGCGGCGCTTCGGCGCCTTCTTCCGCACCTACCTGCGGCGGATCGACGGCATCCAGATGGTCGCGCCGGAGCGGACGCTCGGCGATCAGGGATACGATACCAAAGAGTCGTACGAAGTGACGGGCAAGATTGCCGCCCCACGCGGCCTCGGTATCGTGGAAGAATTTCGCTACTTGAAGGAGCATGCGACCAAAGCCGTGAAGGCCACCTGCACGGGGCCGACGACCTTCGCCTCGGGGACGTCCATCAGGTCGGGCTATCGGGACCAAAAGGAGCTCGCCTGGGATTTCGTCGGCATCGTCAACCGAGAGCTCAAAGCGCTGGTGGCCGCGGGCGCGGATTTTATCCAGATCGACGAGCCCGCGTTCAGCGAGCTCCATCAAGACGGAAGAGAGCTGGCGGAGATCTTCAACGAGACCGTGGAGGGCGTGCAGGCGAAGCTGGCGATGCACATTTGCTTCGGCAATCATCGCGGCCGGCCGCTGGTGAAGAGAACCTACCGAAAGCTCTTTCCCGGCATTCTCGACGCCAAATGCGATCAGCTGGTGCTCGAGTTCGCCAACCGGGAGATGGCCGAAATCGAGCTGTGGAAAGAAGTGGGAGACCGCAAAGAGCTCGGCGCCGGCCTCGTCGACCAGAAGTCGTTCTACGTCGAGACTCCGGACGATGTCGCCGAGCGGATCCGAATCGCGCTCAAGTACGTGCCGGCGGAAAAGCTTTGGGTCAATCCTGACTGCGGCTTCAACCCGACGCCGCGCTGGATCGCGCTGGCGAAGCTCAAAGCGATGGTCGAAGGAACAAAGATCGTGCGCCGCGAGCTTGGGTTTAACTCCTAGGACGGCCCGCCGGGCCGAACCGGCCACTTCCCGAGCGGTCGATTGTTGACGTTGCCGCGGGCCCCTGATAGGTGTCGCGAGATGAAGCGGAGCCTGATCGTCTTTGGCCTGTTGTTTTCCCTGGCCTTCTTTCCGGCTCCTGAGATTGCCGAAACCCACTTGGCCGACGGTGAGTCGGAAGGCGAAAGCTCCCGGCGCGGCCCAAGCGAGGATCTCTCCTTTAGCGCGAGCGGCCGGGCGCCGCTCCGCGCGCGCTTGCACCGAGCGGCAATTCCGCTCCGCCTACGGGCCGCCTTTCTCGTCGCGGCCGCCGCCAGCCCCGGCCAGCCGCGAAGCGCTTCCCTTTTCCCATTCCGCGCAAAGCACGGTATCTACCGCGAAATTAAAGTCCTGCGAATCTAAACACCGCTAACCCGACGGCTTTTTCTGAGGCTTCGGTTCGGGCCATCCCGTCGGGACTTCGTAGCGGAAAAACTGCGCTCCGCCGGTTGACCGCCTTTAGGCGGGACGCTCACCCGGATTGTCTTCAGCCGAAAATGTCCCGACGGCGAATCTGGATTTATCGCCATGACACTGCGAGAGTTGTTCGAATCGTTCTCGCTCCCCGCGGACGAGCTTCGCCCCGAGGCTTGGCGGCTCAAAGCCGCGCCGCGGCAGATGGTGAGCGCCTGGTTTTTGGCGGCCGTGTTCGTCGGCATTCTCGCGGCGGTCAAGACCGCGGCCATCCGAAAAGGACCGTCCGCGGATCATGCGATGGTGGCGGTTCGAGTCGCCCAGCGCGATGTGCTGGAGGCGAAAAGCTTTTATACGCCGCCGCCGGCTGTGGTCCGGGAGGCCGAGGCGGCGCTACGGGCCGCCGCCGATGCGCTCGCGGAGCGGCGCTATGAGGATGCGATCGTAGCGGCGCGCGCGGCAACTGCGCGCGTCAGGAGAGTTGGCCGCTAGCACAAATGCGGTTGGGTATTTAGGTTCGGTCCCGTTTCCCGACACGGTGCTCAGTGGTAGGCTAACGGTGCTCATACGCAGAAGAGTGTTTCATGGGCTTACGCCCGTCCGCAGAGGATGAAATGGCCCTCACCTGTTGTCCAGTCCCTTTGGTAGCTGTTGCGCAGCGAAGCCCAACTCCTCGGCATCCCCGCGGCCGACCGGGGTCGGGTATCCCTCGCTACGGCCCTGCGGGCCTACTCGGGAAATCGGATCGATCCTGAGTTAGGCAAGCGCGAAGCGCCGCCGTATCGAAGGATACGCGCTGCGTTACTCGGGAAATCGGGACTTGGATCACAACCGTTGTGATTCGCAACCGTATTTTCATGGAAGGAGAACGGAAAAACCGATGGCGAATGTAGCTTGGCATGCGATCGAGATCGGCGCGCTTCTAAAGGAGCTCGATACCGATCCGCGGCAAGGACTGTCGGCGGAAGAGGCGGCTCGGCGCCTGGAAAAATACGGCTACAACGAGCTCAAAGAGGAAGACAGAGCATCCCCGCTCGCGCTGTTTCTCAACCAGTTCAAGAACACGCTCATTGTCATTCTGCTCGCCGCCACCGCATTGTCCGCTCTGGTCGGCGAAATTGTGGACGCGGTCATCATCATGGTGATCGTCGTCTTCTGCGCCCTTCTGGGTTTCATCCAGGAATATCGGGCGGAGCGAGCGCTCGATGCCTTAAAGAGAATGCTCACCCCGACGATCACCGTCCTCCGGGGGAGAAAAGAGCAAAAGATTCCGTCAAAGGAGGTCGTTCCCGGAGACGTCCTTGTGCTCGAAGCCGGAGATAAAATCCCCGCCGACGGGCGCCTGGTTGAAATCTATTCTTTGCAATGCGACGAGGCTCCCTTGACGGGCGAGTCCTTTCCCGTCGCCAAAGAACTCGCCGCTTTAGCGCCCGATGTGCCGGTGGGCGACAGAAAGAACATGGTCTTTACCGGTACCAGCGTGACCTACGGGAGAGGCAAGGCCGTTGTCACCGCAACCGGAGCCAACACGGAGTTTGGCCAGATCGCCGCCGAGCTCGCCTCCGTAGAGCAGGAGAAGACGCCTCTCGAGAAGAGAACGGAGGAGATCGGGAAATGGGTCGGTATTATCGCGCTCGGCGTCTGCGTTCTGGTGGCGATCACGAGCATCGCCCGCGAAGCTCTCCGCGGCACCTTGGACCTCGAGTTCACGCTCACGATGTTGATGTTCGCTGTCGCGCTGGCCGTCGCCGCGGTGCCGGAGGCGCTCGCCGCGATCGTGACCGGAGCCCTGGCAATCGGCATGCACGAGATGGCGAAGCGAAACGCGCTCATAAGAAAGATGCCCGCCGTGGAAACGCTCGGGTGCACGACCGTGATCTGCTCCGACAAGACCGGAACGCTGACCAAAGGCGAGATGACCGTACGCCGCGTCTGGGCGGGAGGAGAGCTGATCGATGTAAGCGGCGCGGGGTACGTGCCTCAGGGAATCTTCACGCCCGCCGTAAACAACGCCGCGCTCAGCATGCTTCTTCGCGGCGGGGTCCTTTGTAACGACGCCAGCCTGACGGAAGACTCCGGCAAATGGTCCGTGAGAGGCGATCCCACCGAAGGCGCGCTGGTCGTGCTGGCGGCCAAGGCAGGCTTGAATCAGGACGAGACGAGACAAAAATATCCACGCTTGACCGAGTTCCCGTTCAGCTCCGACCGAAAAAGGATGACGACGATCCACGCGGTGGGAAACGGTAGCGCGACCGCGTTTGTCAAGGGCGCGCCGGAGGTGATCCTCCAGCGGTGCACGCGTTTCCTGCAAGGCGACCAGCCTTTGCCGCTCGACGATGCCCGGCGCGACGCGATCCTCGAGGTCAATGAGGAGATGGCGCAAGGCGCGTTGCGGGTGCTCGCAATCGCCTACCGCGATCTTCCGGCGGGAAACGGCTACAGCGAAAATCAGGTGGAAAAGGACCTCGTGTTCCTGGGCCTCGTCGGAATGATGGATCCTCCGCGCGAGGAGGCGATGGAAGCGGTCAGAGTCTGCCGCGAGGTCAAGATCAGGCCGATCATGATCACGGGCGACCACAAGCTCACGGCGCTGGCCGTTGCAAGAGAGATCGGCATCTATCGCGACGGCGACATGGTGCTGACGGGGGAAGAGCTCGGCAAAATCGACGAGGTGGAATTTGCACACCAGGTCGACAAGGTGACGGTGTACGCCCGCGTTTCCCCGCTCGACAAGCTCAAAATCGTCAGGGCGTGGAAAGCGCGCGGCGATGTCGTGGCGATGACGGGTGACGGCGTCAACGACGCGCCGGCGCTCAAGCACGCCGATATCGGCGTGGCGATGGGAATCACCGGCACAGAGGTGGCGAAGGAGGCGGCGGACATGGTTCTCAGCGACGACAACTTTGCCACGATCGTGCGCGCCATCGAGCGCGGCCGCTGGATTTACGACAACATCAAGAAGTACTTGACCTACCTGCTCCGTGCGAACATCACCGAAGTGGTCGTGTTGGGCGGAGTCGTAATGGTCATGGGCCCGGAGTATCTGCCGCTGCTGCCCGCCGCGATTCTCTATATTAATCTCGCTACTGACGGCTTACCCGCGCTCGCGCTCGGCATCTCTCCCGCCGATCCGGATATTATGCGCAAACCGCCCCGCGACCCCCGCGAGAGCGTGTTCTCTGCCGATGTGAGAACCCTCATTCTTATGGCTGTGCTGATCGAATGTCCCATATTCCTGTGGATGTTCTTCGAAAGCCAGCCGGATATGGTTCTGGCGCGGACTCGGATATTCTTCATGTTCGTGCTGATCGAGCTTATTATCGCGGTCAACTTTCGCTCCTTACGATACAGCCTCATTCAGGTGCCGCCGCACAAGTGGCTGCTACTCGCGATCCTCTGGGAGGTGGCTCTCATCGCCGCTTTGATCCAGTTCCCGGCGGTGCGCGAGGCTTTTGGCATTGCAACGCCGTCGCCGTATGATCTCGCGATTATCTTCGGCTTAGGGATTCTCGTTGTTGCGGCAATCGAGATCGTGAAGGTCGCTTGTCGAACGCGGGAGAAATCCGCAGGAATCGCCTACGCGTAACGGATGCCTGCTGAGGGTGCACGTTGCAATCCGCGCGCGCCTGCTCGCCCCGCGCAAACACAGGAGCGAGCCCCTCGGCAAAGCATACGGAGCATTGACACGCGATCGCCCTGGCGATCCCGGGAATCAATTCGCGGCAGGCTATGGCGTTTTGAGCGCGACCCTGGTGCCCGCTTCAATGCTCTCATTGACGCTCGCGATGACCTTATC
The DNA here is from genome assembly GCA_035559995.1 of Candidatus Acidiferrales bacterium. Classification (GTDB taxonomy): domain Bacteria; phylum Desulfobacterota; class Binatia; order UBA9968; family UBA9968; genus DATMAM01. The sequence continues at coordinate 29,714 of DATMAM010000030.1, read as the reverse complement.
GCCCGCCTTGAGCCCCTGCTTGATCTCGATCAGGCTTCCCATCTCCGCTCCCACCGTCACGGGAACTTCCGCCGCCTTCCCGTCCTTCATCTGATAGACCACGTGCCTGCCGTTCCTCGTCGCGACCGCCGTTGCCGGCACGGTCAGCACCGGCTTCATTTGCGCTAGCTCCTCCTGCCCTTTCGGCAGAAAAGAGATTTTTGCGCTCATCTCGGGCAAAACGCGGCGGTCGTAAGACTTAAAGCGGATCTTCACCTGAACGGTTGCCTTGGAGCGGTCCGCGGTCGGCACGATCTTGCTCACGAATCCCGGGTAATGGCGATCCGGGTAGGCGTCGAGGGTGATGTCGCAAGGCTGATCCGGGAAAACGCGCGTGAGATTCGACTCCGAAACGTCCGCTTCGACCTCGAGCGAGTTGAGATCGGCGATGGTCACCACGGCCGCGCGCGAGCTCACCGCGCCGGCCAGCGGCGCCACGATTTCGCCGATATCGGCGTTCTTGTTGACGACCGTGCCGTCGAAAGGCGCGTAAATGCGCGTGTTCGCGACCGCCGCCTCCGCTTCCCTGACCGCGGCCCGCGCCGCTTCAATGGAGGCGACGACGCGCTTGTAGCGCGCTTCGGCCGCGTCGTATTCCGCGGGCGCGATAAACTGTTTTTGCAGCAGGATCCGCTGGCGCTCGAGCGACTGCTGTGCGTCGCTCAGGTCGGCCTCCTGCATGCGGAGGTTCTCGCGCGCGCGTTCCAGCGCCGCCTCGACGTCGGAAGACTCCAGGCGCGCGATCAGCTGGCCTTTCTTTACGCTGTCGCCTTCTTCGACGGCGAGATAGACCAGCTGCCCCGTTCCCTTCGAGGCGACGGCCGCCTGGCGCCTCGCAACCACATAGCCGCTCGCTGTCAACACGGACTTTGCCTGCGCGGGAGAAGTCAACGAGGCGGTCGCGAGCTGAACCGGCACCGCGGGATTCAGCAGATCGCCGGCCAGGAGCAGTAAGCCCGCGATACCGGCGAGCGTAACCGTCCAAAACAGGATTTTCCGCCGCCGCGGCCGCCGCGAAAAGCCGGCGCCTGAGCGCTCGATGCGCAGGGCATTGAGGTCGAAATCTTTGGTTTCCGTCTCCACAGCGAATCTTCTTATCCGCCTTGCAGGAGACCGGGCGACAAGGCCGCGGGTCCATGCGGCGGCGGCCCCTCCGAAGCGGGAGCGCAAAGGGCTCTGCGGCGGATTTTCGCCGACAAGCGACTGTCACCGCGGCGCGCTCGTGAGGCTTTATTAAGCCGGTTAATCGGGCCCTTTTCAAGGAAAGTCGCCGGCGCCCCGAGTACGACTAACTCTCAAGTTTCCCCGCCCTTATCGCGCGCCGCGGCGCTTGGATTTGCGTTCTCTGCCAGCGTAACGGAGGCGCACCGAGCACGAGCGGTGAAGGGCTGCTTAGGGCGGCTCGGCTCTACGGACGACAAGTTCGGCCGGTTCTGCCTACTCGTACGCGATCGCTTTGACGATGTTGAGCTGGGCGGCGCGCCGGGCCGGGGCATACGCGACGATCAGGCAGAGCGCCACCGTAAGGAGCACGCACGCGGCCGCCACTCCCGGCGGATACGAATATTGAAACGTCCAACCCGTAAGAACTTTCGTATTGTAGACCACATGCTGGTACGACATGATCGTTCCCGCGATCAGGCCGAGCAGCCCCCCCAAAAGCCCCATCCCCGCTGCTTCCAGAACGAAGATGGCCTTGAGTTGGCCCTCGGTGGCGCCAATCGCTCTGAGCACGCCGATCTCGCGGGTCCGGTCGAGGACGGAAGCGATCAGGGTGTTGATCACGCTGAAGATCGCGACGATCACGGCGATCACTTCAACCGCGTAGTTCACGCGGAACGATTGCTCCATGATGCCGACGACGGCCTGTTTAAGCTCGGCGTGCGTGTTGACAAACAGCTGGTAGCGCTCGCCGTACTTCTCTTTGATCTCGCGGATCACTGCGTCCCTGTCGGCGCCGGGCTCCAGCCACAGGTCGAAAGCGTCGACCAGACGGTCGCCCCATAGCTTGCTGTAGAGCGCGCGATCGAGAAGCACGCTTCCCGCGTCCGACGAGTAATCGACGTATACGCCCAGGATGCGGAAGGACACCGCGCCCGAAGGCGTCGGGAGCTCGAGCGTATCCCCGCGACCCTTGCCGAACTTGCTCTCGAAGCTCTCGCTTACCACCACCCCTTCGCCCGCCGCCATCCGCCGCAACGTCTCCTGGCCGTCGCCGGCGACCATCGGCAAACTCCGCACCGCGCGCGCGGCGCGCGCGGAAAACGATTCGATCAGAATGGGCTTACCTTGGTACGTCGAACGGATCAGCCGGTAAAAATCGACGAGCTTGACTCCCGGTATTTCCTTGAACGCGGCGCCGATCTCTTCTTTGAGCGGCACGTTCAACGAGCCGGCGGTGGGCGCGCTCGAATGGACCACGAGGTCGGCCGAGACCATCTGGTCCACCCACGAAAGAAGCGACACGCGCACGCTGTGAACCAGGACGGCGACCGTAAAGATCGCGGCCAGGCTGATCATCAGCGTCGATACCGTCATGCCGGAGCGGACCGGGTTTCGCGCAAGCCCGTCGCACGCAAGTCGCGCGCTGACGCAAAAACCCGCCCTGAGCGCCCGCAGGATGGCCCCCGACGCGAGCAGCGTGATCAGCGGCGAGAGAAGACAGACGCCGAGCAGGAAAAGAAACATCGAGGTCATCCCGGCGCTGAATTTTTGCACCGGCGTGAAATGGCCGGGCGAAAAAAACCACACCAGGGGCGCCACAGCGAGCAAAGAAAGCGCCGCGAGCGCGAGGCGCGAGAAGCGCCGCGCGTCTTTTCGCCAAGGCTCTTGGCGCGCGCTCTCGGCCGGGCCGATGCGCGCCGCCTCCCACGCCGGCTGAAGCGCCGCAATCACCGCGACGCCGATCCCGCCGCCCAGACCCAGCCCCACCTCGCGCCAGCTCAAGCTCGTGCCGCTCGCGTCGATGTGAAAAAAGAGATTGCCGATCGTCTGCGTGACCGCGCCAAGGGCCGCTTTGGCGAGAAGCACTCCGGCCAGAAGCCCGCCGAGAGCGCCGGCCAGGCCCAGAGCCAGAGCCTCGAAAAGAAAGAGCTTCATGATCTGGCCGCGAGCGGTCCCCAGGCAGCGCAGGATCCCGATCTCGCGCCGCCTTTGAACGACGGAGACGGAAACCGTGTTGTAGATCAAAAAAACGCCGACGAAGAGCGCGACCAGGCTGACGAAGAAAAGGCCGACACGAAACGAGGCGATGAGCGATTCGACCTGCTCGCCCCTCTTGCTCGGGCGCTCGACCTGCGCGGCGCCGCCCAATCTGTCGGCAAGCCGTCGCCGCAGCGCTTCGATGTCTTGTCCCTGTTCCACGGTTAAATCGACGGTGTCCAGCTTTCCCCATTTGCCGAGAGCAAGCTGCGCGACCGGCAGGTCCATGAGCGCGATGTTGCCGCCGAATGCCCTCGCCGTGCCTTCTTCCTTCAGCAACGCGCGCACGGTGTACCTTTTGACGCCTTCGGCCGTCGTTAAAGCGACTCGCGCCCCGAGAGCGAGACCCAAGCGGCGCGCCAGCGACTCCGTCAGCGCGATCGAATCGGCCGGCGCGATAAAGTCCAGGCCCCGCTCCCGCTCGAGCGCGCCGCCCGCGAACTGGTGATCGCGGAGAAAGGCGTCGGTAAGAAAATCGACGCCGAGAAGAAAAAGGCGCTCCCCGGGAAACTCCGTCATGGGAAGAAAGCCTTCCACGCTGGCCGCGGCCGCCGCGACGCCCGGCGCGTCGCGAACCACCGGAAACACCGACTCCTTGACGCCGCTCTCGCCGTTGGTCACCTGCAGGACAGCCTTTCCGGCGACGAGATCGATCGTGCGTTGGAACGACTGCAGGACGGTCCGATTGACCATGCCGATCGCGGTGATCGCCGCCACCCCGAGCACGATGCCGCAGAGCGTGAGCGCCGTGCGCAGCCGGTGGCGCGCGAGATGCCGCAGGGAGACAAAGCCGAGCAGGCTGATCATCTGGAGGATGGCGCGCCGACGATTGTGCCGTCGCTAAGGTAAACGATCCGCCCGGCATAACGAGCGGCGCGCTCATTGTGGGTCACCATGACCACCGTGCAACGCTCCTCCCGGTTCACGCGCCGGATCAGATCGAGCACCGCTTCGCCGCTTTTCGAATCGAGGTTTCCCGTCGGCTCGTCGGCGAGCAGAATTGACGGGGAGAAAGCGAGCGCCCGCGCGATCGCGACCCGCTGCATCTCGCCGCCGGATAGCTGATCGGGGGTGTGCTCCGCGCGCCCGCCGAGGCCGACGCGCTCGAGCAGGGCGTTCGCCCGAGCGGCCGCCTCGGCGCGGCCCCTGCCGTCAAGGACGAGCGGCAGCATGACGTTCTCGCGCGCCGTGAGAAGCGGCAGCAGATTGAAGAACTGAAAGACAAAACCGATCTTGGCGCGACGGAAGCGGGTCAGGTCGCGGTCGGGCAGCCGAGAAATGATTCGCCCGTCGATGAGGACGTCGCCGCGCGTCGGCCGGTCGAGACCGCCGATGAGATGAAGGAGCGTGCTCTTGCCCGATCCGCTCGGGCCTATGATCGAGACGAAATCGCCGCGCGCGATCTCGAGTGAAACGCCGGCAAGCGCCGTGACCTCGTTACTCCCCTGGCCGTACACCTTGTGGACATCGAGCAGCCGGATCATTAAAACGCCAGCGCCAGGACCGGAACCTCCAGGGTCGCGAAGTCTTCTCCCCTCTCGTGGGCCAGCTCGACTTTCCTCAGGTTCTCCCTGACTTGCTCGACAAAGGGCGCAAGGTGAACGCCGAGGTGCTCGGCGCCGTAGCCCTCGAGTTTGCTCAGCCCCGAGCGCCAGAGCTTGATCGCGCCCCTGAGTACGCCCTGCTCCCACTTTAGATAGCCGGCGGCGATCTGGATGAGCCCCTGATAAAATTCCCGGTCCCTGCCGTGTTCCTCGAGCCAGATTTCTTCCAGCGTCTCGTGGCACTCGAAAAAGAGGCCTTCGTTGAACTCCTCGATGCCTTTGAGCAAACGGCCGTCGTACCGAACTTCCATTGTTGGCGACATCCTCTGGGGCTAAACTATAAAAGCTCCCGTCGTCTTGTGTATAGCATGCCGCTCGCCGCCAGGAACAGAGGGCGAGGAACGCTTCTTCGACCATGACGAAAAACGCGCCCAAGCAGTCCGCGCCGCCGGTCAGAATTCAGTCGCTATCTTACGGCCGCTACGGAGTCGGGCGGCAGGGAGGCCGGGTCGTGCTGGTCGAGCTTACGGCTCCCGGAGACGAGGCCGAGATCAAGATCATCGAGGAAAGGAAAAATTACGCCACCGCCGAGCTTGTTCGCCTGGTCCGGCCGTCGGCGCAGCGGCAGGACCCGCCCTGCCGCTACTTTCCCGCCTGCGGCGGCTGCCCGTGGCAGCACATCGCGTATCGCCACCAGCTCGCCGCCAAAGAAGACGCCGTGCGCGAAGCCCTCCGCCGCATCGGCGGCATTTCCGAGCCGCCGCTCGCGCCGATCGTCGCCTCCCCCGGCGAGTATCACTACCGCCGGCGGGTCCGCTTGCAGCGCGACGCCGCCGGCCGGGTGGGCTTCCATCGGGCGGCGTCGCGCGAAGTCGTCGAGATCGAGCACTGCCTGATCGCCGATCCCGAACTCAACCGCCGGCTCGCGGGCGCTAGGCTGTGGGCCGGCTTGCTCGCGACGGCTGTGAAAACGATCGAGATTGTCAGGGGCGATCGTGGCAGCCGAACCGTTTTCGTCGGAACGGCGGCGGGCCGTTTTGTCGCCGCCGACGAACGCGTCTCGACGCGCTGGCTTGCGGCGCATCCGGAGGTTTCGGGGATCGTGCTCCGCGGCCCGGGCTGGCGCCGCGCGTGGGGAGAAATCAAAGTCTCGATTGCGACCGCGGATGACCTGGCCCTCGCCGTGGACGCCGACGTTTTTAGCCAGGTCAATCCCGTTGTGAGCCAGGCGCTCGCGCAAACCCTCGTTCGCTGGGGCGATTTTCAAAAGAGCGACCGTGTTTTGGAGCTTTACTGCGGCGCAGGCAACTTTACCCTGCCCGTGGCCAGACGCGCCGGCTGCGTTTACGCGGTGGAACGGGACCGGCTCGCGCTCGAGAACGCGCGCGCCAACGCGCGCCTTCACGGCCTCCAAAACATCGAATGGATCGGCGGCGATGTACACGAAGTCGCCGCGCGCCTCGATCGGGAGCGGCAGGTTTTTTCGCGGCTGGTTTTGGACCCGCCGCGCGCCGGCGCAAAAGACATCGACCTTTCGCGGCTCGGCGCGGATACCATCCTGTACGTCTCGTGCGATCCGGCAACGCTCGCGCGCGACCTCGCCGCTCTCCAAAGAAGCGGCTACGCGCTCGCCCGCGTTCAGCCGTTCGATCTTTTCCCGCAGACGTTTCACGTCGAGGTGCTGGCGGAAATCAAGCGCGCGGCCGCATAGCCTGTTGTGAACGGCGCAATTTGATATTATTCTGTAGCCGGAATTTTCCTCTCCGGTCACGCGCCGACCCCGACGTAAGATCCATGGAGCCGCTTGCCTGGCCCGATAACGCCAAGATCGCCGTCCTGATCACGGTCATGCTGGAAAGCTGGTCCGAGGGAAAAGCGCCGCCCTACTCGCCGATGACCACCGCGCTGCGGCCCGGAACCTTGGATCTTCTCGGCATTTCGTGGTCCGAGTACGGCGGCAAGACCGGCATCTGGAGGATCGCGCGTATCCTCGAGTCGTTCGGCGTCAAAGCGACCGTGTGCGCGAACGCCAAATGCGCCGAGCTTTATCCGGACGCGGTCAGGCGTCTGGCCGACGGCGGTCACGAAATCGCCGCGCATTCGTACACGCAAGATACGATTCTGCCGTACCTGAGCGCCGACGAAGAGCGCGACATTATCCGTCGCTCGGCGGGCATTCTCGAGCGCGCGACCGGTTGCCGGCCGCGCGGCTGGTTCAGCCCGGTGGCGGCGCCGACGCCCCGGACCGCGGAGTTTCTGGCCGAGGAGAATTTTCTCTGGCACGGCGACTACAACGACACGGATTTTCCTTATGCGTTGACCACCGCCAAGGGAACTCTCGTGGCGATTCCGCACAGCGACTTTACCGACAACCGGGTGCTGCGGGCGAGCCCGGCGGATTTTCTCGCGGTCTATCGAACGACCTTCGACTATCTTTACGAGAACGAGCCGGCGGGAATGATCAATTTCACCGTGCACGCCCACTTCGGGGGCCGGCCGCTGATGTCGGCGATGATTTTTGCGGCGCTCAAGTATTTCAAGCAATTCCCGCGCGTGTGGTTTGCGCGCCACGACGAGGTCGCCGAGTGGGTCCTGAGGAACGGCCACTGATATGGTACATTAGAGAGGAATTCAGGAGGTGTAACGCACTATGAGCCAGCCCAAGAAGAGCACAAGTCCGAAGGTGACGATCATCAGCTCCAAAGGCGCGAATCAGGTCATCAACTACCTTCTCGAGGACCGCGATCGTCTCGAGTGGCTTGTGGCGATTGGGCGGAACGAAAAAGGCGACATTTTTTTCTATGACTCTGGCGGCGACATCATCCAGGACCTGGGAGCTTTGGAATACATCAAGGAGCGAATCCTGCGCGATTATTTCGGCGAGATCGACGATTAAGCCCGCGCGCCGCTGCCCGCGCAAGCCGGCGCCGGGCCGCTCGAAGGGTTGAGCCGGCGACGATCCGCTTCGCTCTCGTTTTTTCCCTCCGATGCGCCAAACCGGCATCGCCAATTTGCCGCTTCACGGCGGCAAAGCTCCCGCATGGCTCTTCCAGCGCATGGTGCGGCTCGGCGGCGAGATCGCCCGCCTCATCGTCGAGGACGCGGGACCCGAGGCGCTGCTCGCGCGCATCTCGGATCCCTTCTGGTTTCAATCCCTCGGTTGCGTCCTGGGCTTCGACTGGCATTCCTCGGGGGTGACGACAACCGTGTGCGGCGCGCTCAAAGAGGCGCTGCGCGGCCGGGAGCGCGACTTCGGCCTGCTCATCGCCGGCGGCAAGGGCGCCGCTTCGCGCAAAACGCCCGCCGAGATCGTCGCCGCGGGCGAGCGTTTTGCGCTCGCGCGTAGCCCGCAAGAGCTCGTCTACTTGAGCCGCCTGACCGCCAAGATCGACAACAACGCGATCCAGGACGGCTTTCAGCTCTACCATCACAACTTCTTTTTTACGCTGAGCGGCTCCTGGGCCGTGGTGCAGCAGGGAATGAGCGGTCGCTTCGCCCGCCGCTATCACTGGCACTCCGAGAAGGTCGATCGGCTCACGGTGGATCCCCACTCGGCCATCTGCAGCAGCGTCGAAAAAGAGCGGGTGCTGAATCTGGTCGCGGCCGAGAGCGTGCCCGCGCAGAAAATCATCACGGCGCTCGCGCGCGAGGCGCCCGGCAAAATCGCGCGCGAGATCGAAGCCATGCAACATCTTTCGCTGCCGCCGCACCACGGGATCTCGGCCAAGGACTTGCGGCCCGCCTCGATCGAGAAGGTTTTGCTGAAAACCTATGAAGCCAAAGCCGCGGACTTCGAAAGCTTGCTCGCGCTGCCGGGCGTCGGCGCTAAGACGTTGCGCGCTCTGGCGCTGATCGCCGAGGTCGCCTACGGCACGCCCGCCTCGTGGAAGGACCCCGCAAAATTCAGCTTCGCGCACGGCGGCAAGGACGGCTATCCCTATCCCGTGAACCGGGAAGTCTACGACCGCTCGATCGAAATCCTGCGCCGCTCGGTGGAGCGCGCCAAGCTGGCGCCGACCGAAAAGAACGACGCGCTCAAGCGCCTCGCCGCGTTCTGTTCCTAGGCGCGTGCCGCGCCGGCGCTCGCCTGTGGCCGGGCGCCGCCCCTTTTGAAAGCGAGTCCGGAAACGTTCGGCGGTTCATTTCGATGCGGCGCGGGTCGGCTTGCGCGCTTTGTCGCAATTCAATAAACTCGCTCCGTTTTAGTGAGGTCCCGCGCCAGGAGGAACGGTGGCACCACAGAATCCAGAAGTAGCGGAGATCGCGGCGCGCTCCGAAAGCTGGAACATGCGCCTTCTCGGTCATAGCGATCTGAGAGGACACGGCGACGGCAGCCGCATCGACAAGAAGGGAAATTATCTTTTCGTGGCGCACATGAAAGACGTTGCGGTCACGGTTTTGAACGTCGAAGATCCGACCAACCCCAAAGTGGTGCACCAGATCGAAAAAGCCCCGGGGGTTCACTCGCACAAGGTGCAGGTCGCTGGCGACCTCATGCTCGTCAACCACGAGCGCGCGCCGTGGGAAACCGGACCCTATCGGCCCGGGCTTGCGCTCTACGATGTTTCGCGGCCCGAGTCGCCCAAGCCGATCAGTTTTTTTGAGACTTACGACAAAGGCGTTCATCGCTTCTGGTTCAGCGACGGGCGCTACGCGCATCTACCCACCTCGGCCGAAGGCTACTCGAACCGGATCTATCGGATCGTCGATGTGCGCAACCCCAGCCGCGTCGAAGAGGTGGGCCGCTGGTGGCTTCCCGGCCTGTGGGCAGCCGGCGGCGAGAGTCCGACATGGAACCCGCAAAAGAGCGTCTGGTGTCACGGCATCATTCCCTCGCCTTCCGGCGATCGCGCTTACGTCGCGTACGAGGACGAGGGTTTCGTGATCCTCGATATCAGCAACCCCTCCAAGCCGCGCATGATCAGCCGCCTCGATCTGATGTATCCGTTTCGCGGCCACACGCACACGGTGCTGCCGCTGCCGCGACGCAAGCTCCTCGTCGTCGCCGAGGAAGCGGTCAAAAATCGCTGCGCCGACGCCTACAAGATGGTCTGGGTCGTCGACGTGCGCGATGAAACCAAGCCGATCCCGATCGCAACCTTCCCGATCCCGGAGGGCGATTTTTGCGCGCGCGGCGGCCGCTTCGGGCCGCACAACATTCACGAGAATCGCCCCGGCTCCATGGATGACGATCTGTTGATTTACTTGTGCTACTTCAACGCCGGCATTCGCGTTGTCGATATCAGCAACGCCTTTCGCCCGACGGAGACGGGCTTCTTCATACCGCCGGCGCCGAAGGGCCAGGAGGCGATTCAAATTAACGACGTCTATGTCGATAGCGACGGCTTGATTTACATCACCGACAGGATCGCCGGCGGCCTCTACATTCTCGAGTACACCGGCCCGCGACCCACCCAAGCGAAAGAGACGGGGCGGATGGAAGGGCTGGAGCAAAAGAGCGACCGAAGCGAGCGATAACAAGAGAAGGGCCGTAACGCCGAAAGAGCGGCGGCGCTACTGGCCATGGCACGCGTCGAGACAAGTTTTTCGCGCTTCTTTGGAGAGTTCCATGCAGCGGTTAAACCTTTCCTTGCACTCCCGCCGCTCCTCCTCCGTGCGCGCGGCCGCGAGCGAATCGAAAAGGACGCGGTAACAGTTTTTTACCGCCTCCTGATAAGCCTCCAAGCAGGCCTCTTCGCACTCCCTGTCCGGCATTCCCTCCCCCTTTCCGCGCCCGACGATAGGTCAAGCCGAAAATCGCATAAAAATTACTCCCGGCGGAGAAACGAAAGCACCGCCTGCTGAAACGCCTCGGGATTGTCGCTATGAACCCAGTGCCCGGCGCCGGCAAGCGTCACGATCTCGGCGCGCGGAAAGAACCGCCGGATCTGCTCCTCGTCTTTGGGCTCGATAGAGCGTGATCTTTCGCCTTTCACAAAGAGCGCCGGCTTGTCGAATTGCCGGTCGAGCGGGAGCGCCGCGAGGATGGCGGGATAGTTCCTGCGAAGCGCCGGTAAATTAATCCTCCACCTAAGCTTTTGATCTCGATATTCGAGATTTTTCAGAAGAAAACGCCTCATGCTAAGAGCCGGGACCGTAGCCGCGAGCGCCGCTTCGGCTTGCGCCCGAGAGCGCAAGGCCGAAAGGTCGAGGCTTTCCATCGCCGCAAGGATCTCCAGATGCTCTCCGGGGTAGCTCTTCGGCGCGATGTCGACGATCACAAGCTTCGCCACGCTCTCGGGCCAGCTTGTTGCAAACTGCATCGCGACTTTGCCGCCGAGCGAATGGCCCAAAAGATGAACGCTCTCAAGCGCCTGGTCTTCCAGAAACTCCTTTAAATCCTCCGCCATCGCCGCGAAAGTGAATACTTCGCTGTGCGGCGAGTGGCCGTGGTTGCGCAAATCGACGGCAAAGACGCGGTAGCTCCGGGCGAAAAATTTTCTCTGCGCGCGCCAGTTTTCGCACGAGCCCAAAAGCCCGTGCAAGATGATCAGAGGGTATCCTGTGCCCTCGGCTGCGAAATGGAGCCGCATGACGGAGACTCCGCAGGCGCCCTTTGCTTGCGAGCGGCTAGCGCTGCGGAGAGAGCTCGAAAACGACTCGCTCCATCAGAGGCGGCGAATCGCGCAGGCTGAGAATCTTTCTTCGTAGCCCGTCGTCGGTCACTTGCCTGGCCGCGCAGCGGTAGCGCTGGCCGTCGGCACTCACCTCCACGGCCGGGTTCTTGAGCATGTTCTGGCACCAGTGCTTGCCTTTCACGCGCGCCGAGGAGGCGTAAAACTTACCGCCAAGGAAAACCAGACGAAGCTCGACCGTGCGCGGCTGGCCGGTTTTTCTTCCCACCGTCGTAAGCTTGCCCACGAAAACGGCCCCCTCTCTTAGCGCCACGATCCTCCCTCCTCCCGTCACCGCGCCGCTTTTTCGATGAAGCGCGCGGGCGACATCTCCTCGAACGGACTTGCCCGCCCGTCGAGAATCATGTCCGCGACGAGCGCGCCCACCGCCGGGCTCGTCGTCACTCCATGGCCGCCGAGAGCGGCGACCCAGAAGAAACCTTCCAGCTGCGGGTCCCAGCCGATCACAAACCGGCCGTCCGGCGCAAACGTGCGCAGCCCCGCCCATCCTTTCATGATCGGCAGGTCGGAAAAACGCGGAAAGTAACGGCGCGTTTTTTCCGCGAGAAGCTCGAGGGCCGTCTCGGAGGTCGGCGCGTCGCAAGCCGCCATCTCGTCCTCGTCGCACGGGCACAGGAGCAGGCCGCCCGAATCCGGCCTGAAATAAAACCCGTGCGCGACGTCCCAAACGAAAGGCCAGTGGGGCTTCACCCAGGAGAGCGGCCCGGTGACAAACAGGTGGCGCCGGAGCGGGCGGAGCGGGATATTTACGGCTCCGGCCTTTGCCGCCACCTCGCCCGCCCACGCGCCCGCCGCGTCGACGAGCACATCGGCTGCAGTCCAGTCGCTGTCCAGCAAGATCCTGCTCACGCGCCCGTGCCTGGTGTCGACGGCGGCGAGGCGGCAGCCGTAACGGATCTCCGCGCCGTAAGAGGCGGCTTGCTTGAGATAACCCGAAAGGAGCGCGTGGATATCGACGACGCCGTCGGTGGGGCACCAAAGCGCGCCATCGAACTCGGCATCCTCGAGGATCTCGACGCGGCGGCTCGCGTCTGCGCGCGATAAAATCTCCGCCTCGACGCCGAGCGCGCGCGCCCGCTCGGCGTCGCGCTGCAGCGCCGTCCAAGAGGCCCCGCACGCTAGCAGCATCGATCCGTTCCGCCTGTATTCGACGGGAGCCGGCCAATCCGCCGGCAAATCGCGCAAAAACGCGGCGCCCCGGCACGCCAGCGCCATCGTGCTTTGATCGGCGATGACCTGGCGCACCAGCGAGGCGTTGCGGCCGGACGCGTGATATCCGGCCACACGTTCTTGCTCCACGAGCAAGACATGCCGCGCGCCGCGGCGCGCCAGCTGGTACGCGCTAGCCGCTCCGGCAAAGCCGGCGCCGACAATGACGATTCGTGCCGAGCGCATGCGCGATCAGGGGAGCGGGAAAATTCGCCTGCCCGTGTCCTCTTCTTCGAGCGTGATCGCTTTCGTCGGGCACATTTTCGCCGCCATGAGGATCTTTTCGTCGCTATCGCCCTTTGCGTCCACCACTTCGGAGATGAACTTGTCGTCGAGCCTGAAGACCCTGGGCGTCACCTGCACGCACTTGGCGTAGCCTTCGCACTTTTGCCGATCGACCGTAATTTTCATCGCCGCCTCGCTTTCGCTCGAATGGCCCAAACTCTTTTTCCTTGTCGCTCGCGTTGTATAATACCAGATCGGGGCGTCGATAAAAGCGAAGCGCGCGCTGGCGGAACGTGCCGCGGCGTTTTCGCGCGCGCCGAAGCGGCTGTCGGGGCGGGAACAGAGTCGCCGGCTCGAAGCCGCGCGCGCGACCCGCTTGCACGCTTCGAGCATCCTAAGTTATAGTGGCTGGCAATGAGAATTCATCGCTACACGGCCTGGGACGGAACCCAGGAAGTTTTGTTTCCCACCGCCGAAGATCTTCTCAAGCATCTCTCCGACAGCTTTCTCGATGAGGACGGCGTCCGCAAGGCGCTGCGCGATTTGATGCGCCGCGGCTTTGTCTCGGACGACGGCGAGCGGTCGGTCAAGGGGCTGCGCGACCTCCTGCGCGAGGCCGAGCAAAAGCGCAAGGAGCTGCTGGACAAGTACTCGCCCGACTCTTTCAAGCTCACGCCCGAGGAGAGCCGGGCGCTGCGCGACAAGCTCAATCAGCTTGCCGAAAAGCTCGAGGCCTACCACGAGCAGATGCGCAATTTTATGGAGCGCCTTTCGGGGCGCTACGCCAACCAGATGGACGAGATGGCGCGGCGCGCGCAGCAGGCGTATCAGAAGTTTCAGGAACTGCGCCAGCGCTTGAGGGATCAAATCGCGCAGCGCAGCATGAAACGCCCGCAGGACCTTACCGGTCCGGGCTACGAGGGTCTCATGCAGATGCTGGACCGCCTCAACCAGCTCCTGCAGGACGAAAACTTTCTCAAGAACCTGCCGAACATGCTCGACGCCGCCGCCGAAGACCTGGACAATCTCCTCGACAATCTGGATTCGCTCACCGATGAGCAGCTCAATCAGCTGAGCCAACAGCTGGCGCAGATGGAGCAGCTCGAAAGCCTGCTCAATCAGTTTGGTTTTCGCGGCGCGCAGAGAATGGGACTGGGCGAAGCGGGCCAGATCCTGCGGCAGATGCGCGGCCTCGAACGGTTCCTCCGCTGGGGCCAGCGCGGCCTAGGCAACGTCTCGGAGCTCGATCTCGATGAGATCCGCGAGATCTTGGGCGAGGAAGCGTTCGAGAATCTCAAGTACCTCAGGGGCGTCGAGGACATGCTCGTCGAGGAGGGCTTTCTGATCCGCTCCGACGAAGGCCTCAAGCTTTCCCCGAAAGGGATGCGCAAGATCGGCGACAAAGCGCTGCGTGAGATCTTTCACATGCTCGCCAAGCAGCGCTGGGGAAACCACCAGACCTCGGCTCAGGGCTCGCAGGGAGATCGGCTCGAGGAGACAAAGAAGTACGAATTCGGCGATCCGCTAAACGTCAACATCAGCGAGACCGTGCTCAACGCGGTCGAAAACGGCAAAACGGAGATTCCGGTAAAGCTTTCGCCCGGCGATTTCACGGTGTACCGCAACGAATTTAGCACCAACACCGAGACGGTACTCCTGATCGACGTGAGCTACTCCATGCTGATGAACGACGCGCTGCACGCCGGAAAAAAAGTCGCGCTCGCGCTCCACCGTCTGATCGATACCAAGTTCCCGCAGGACGTGCTGCATCTTGTCGCCTTCCGCTCCAACGCGAAGATCATTCGCGCCGAGGACCTGCCCTCGATCGTCGCCATCACCTACTTCATGGAGCACGGCACCGACATCAAAGAAGCCCTGCGTTTTGCGCGCGAGCTTTTGGGACCGCGCAAGGCGGCCAATCGCCAGATCATCCTCATCACGGACGGCGAGCCGACCGCCGCGACGCTCGACCGCGGCGGGCGGCTGCACAGCGGCTGGGGCTCCGCCCTGCTCCACGAGCGCATCGTGCAGGAGACCCTTAAGGAGGTCCGCCGCTGCACGCAGAGCAAAATCAAAATCAACACCTTCATGCTCGGAACCGACCGCTACCGAAGAGGTTTCATCGACCAGCTCTCGCGCATCAACACCGGGCGCGTCTTTTACACCTCTCCCGATCAGATCGGGAACTACATCGTGGTCGACTATCTGGCGAACAAGCGCCGGCGTATCGGCCGCTTCTGACTTGCGCGCGCTCGGTCCTCGCGCTCGTCGGGGCGGAGAGCTTGCGGCCAACCCTTCTGACCCCTGACTTCTGACTCCTGACTTCTGACTTCTGACTTCTGACTCCTGAATTCTGACTTCTGACTTCCGACTCCTCGATTCTGCCCCCCAAATCAAGGCTCGCTTTCGTCGATTAAAGCCAGCACGCCCGTGTAGGCGAGCAGCTGATTTCTGCCGCCGAGCGGACCCAGCTCGAAATTGCCAAAAAAGCCGATCAGCGGAAAGTCGCCCAAGAGGTTGCGGATATAGGCGGTGTCGATTCCCGGGATGCCGTAAAGCGAGCGCCCGCGCGCCAAGCAGTCGAAGTACAGCCCGAATCCGGGCTTCTTTCCCTTGAGCTCTTGCGCCTGGCGTTGAAGCATCTGAACGAGATCTTCGCGCGCGCGCTGGCCGTCGCGGAGCGTAAAGACGATCTTCTCGCCCTCAAAGATCTCGTCGCTTACCGCCAGGATTCCCTGGCGCGGATCGATGCCGATGATGTTTCGCGCCAGGTACTCCCCGGGGCCGACGCGGTTAAGTTCGCGGTCGGCGGGAACGCCGACGAACACATACGCCAGAGCGCGGCGCAAATTCTCGAGGAGCGGCGCGCCAATCAGCCCCGCGAAAACCTCAAAGGCGGGACGGCCGTCGAGCTCGAGGATGAGGCGCCCCTCCGCTTTTGTCACGGTGACCGGCGCGGCCACCGGCTGGCATCCCTGCGTGATGCCCACCGAGGCATGGAAAGCGCCGGTGAAGGCCAGCCCGGCCACTGCGTTCGTGGCGATCTCGCCGCCGCCCATCTGGTAAGTCTTGCCGGCGGCGCCGTTCTCCGAGCAGCCCGCGCCGACGACCGGCAAGTTGCCACACGCGTCGCCGACGCCCTGAAGGAGCGCGCGCGGATCGCCGTTGTAGCTGTCGGGAAACAGCGCCAGGAGCGCTCCGCTCGCGCTCGTGATGCCGGCCCTCTCGCGCAGCCAGGGGCCGAAGCCTCTTTCGCGCGCGCGCAGCGGCCGGTAAAGGAAAGGTCGAGCCTGGATGGTGTCCGACGCAAGCGCCAGCACGGCGATGCCGGGGCCGGCATCGTTTTCGCTGTCTTGGGTGAGAACTCCGGCGCCGCTACAGCCGACGATGTGCTCGGCCTTGCTGGCCGCGCGCAGGCCGGCAAGCAGCGCGTTCGCGTTTTGCCAGTGTTCGGCGGTCGCAAAAACGAGCGCAAGATCGGCATCGCCGTCGAGCCGGCTCATCGCCTTTTCCGCGGCTTGCGCCACCGCCGCGCTCGTCTGGGCCAGGCTCGATTCTCCCACGCCGACGCGGAGCATGAGAGAGGAGTATTATGGATTGTGGGCGAGATCAAGCGCGGCCCGGCACGGGATCGTTAGCGAGAAGAGCGACCCTCGACCAAGCTCGCTTTCGACCCGGATCGTTCCGCCCAGGAGGGCGGTAAAGCTCTTTACGATGAAGAGCCCCAGGCCGACCCCTTCATGAAGGCGCGTATCGGAGCTGTCGAGCTGGCGGAATTTCTCAAAGATCAAGGGAATCATCTCGTGCGGGATCCCCACGCCGGTGTCGCGCACGGAAAACTCGAGCGCGTTTTCCTCCCCCCTGTGGGCGACGGAGATCACGATCTCGCCACGGAACAAGAACGCGGAAAAAGTCACCGCCTGCCATCTTTTGTTGCTTGCGTTGACAAAATCGTATAGCCAATGAAAGAGAAATCGCCGGTAACAATAAGCCCGAGGAAAGGCGATGAGGGTCATTCAAATCCCGCTGTTGAGAGATAACTACGGTTATCTGATTGTCTGCCCGGACACCGGCGAGGCTGCGGTCGTCGATCCTTCCGAGGGCGAGCCGGTCCTGCGCGCCGTCGAGGCCGAAAAGGTCGAGCTCAAAGCGATTCTCAACACCCATCACCATCGCGATCACACCGGCGGAAATTCTTTTTTGCTCGAACGGTTGAACCTGCGCGTCTACGGTCACCGAGTCGATCGAGAGAGGATTCCGGGCTTATCCGATCCGGTGGAAGAAGGTGACGAGGTCACTGTCGGCAAGCTGCGCGGCAAGGTGCTTTTTATTCCCGGGCACACCAAAGGCCATGTGGCGTATCTTTTTGGCGAGAAGCTTTTTTGTGGCGATACCCTGTTTGCCGGTGGCTGCGGCCGGCTGTTCGAGGGAACCGCGGAGCAAATGCTGGCGTCGCTTGCGCGACTCAAAGCCTTGCCCGATAGCACGCTGGTGTATTGCGGCCACGAGTACACGCAGAAAAATCTCGAGTTCGCATTAACTCTGGAGGAGACCAACCCGAAGCTCAAAGAGAAGCTTAATAAGGTCCGGAGCCTGCGCGCGCGCGGCCAGCCGACGGTGCCTTCCACGATCGCGGAAGAAAAGGAGACGAATCCGTTTTTGCGCTGGGACAGCCCGGCCATTCACGAAACGCTGCGGCGCAAATCCCTGATCGCCAGCGTGGACCCGCTTGCGGTCTTCAGCAAGGTGCGCGAACTCAAAGACCAGTACTGATCGGCCGGAGGTTGACCGTGAATCTCAAGGAAAGAACTTACCTCGCCTATGTGGTCCTGCTGCGGCTCTGGATCGGTTACTATCTGCTGCAGCAAGGCATCAACAAGTATCTGCGCGATTTTCCCCACCGCGATTGGTTTCAGCGCCAGATTGGCAACCCGGCGGAGTTGAACCTCTTTGGCTGGTACAAGGGTTTTTTGCAGAACGTCGTCATGCCGAACCAGGAACTCTTCGGCTATCTCGTGATGATCGGCGAAATTCTCGTCGGGGCGTGCCTCCTCCTGGGCCTTCTCACGCGCTTCAGCGCCGCCGTCGGCCTTTTCATGTTGATCAACTACTTGCTCGGTCCCGGCATGGCGCGCGGCGGCGCGAGTCTGGCGCAGCAGCAGACCTTTATCGTGTCTCTCGTTATCATCCTTCTTTCCAATCCCGGAAGGACTTTGGGCCTGGACGGCTGGCTGTTTCGAAAGCGCTGACATCGGCTTTCCGGCATCCTCAGGCGCTCCGGTTGACGAGCGACATAAAGTCCTTTCCCGCCGGCACGCCGAGCGCTTCCAAAACCTCCTTTTGGCGATCGAAGCGGCTCGGAAGCGCGCGCGCCCGCAAGTAGCTTCTTACGTCCAGGTTTCCCAGACACGGGTAGCTGAGACAGGGAAGAGGATAGTCCGTGCCGAAGATCAGCCGGTCGAACAGTTCGGGCGAGCGCCTGAGCTCGAACAGCGCGCGCACGCGATTGGGCAAAGTCAGAGCCGAGGTGTCGATAAAGAAGTTGGGATAGCGCCGCGCCAGCTCGAACGCGGCGCGATAAAGGCCGGAGACGAACTTCCCGGTGCTACAGCCGTGAGCGGCGACGACGGTAACTCCCTGGTCGAGCGCGGGGATGAGCCTCTCGGGTTCGCCGAAGGACTGCGCCGCGGCGAAGAGGCTGAACTCATAGCCGACATGGCTGAGCAACGCTAGGCGCAACTCGGCCATCCTTTTATAGAACGGGAGGTAGCGCCTTTCGGCCGGATCGAATCCCTGGACATTGGGCAGGACCTTGATGAGCACCGCCCCTCTCGCGGCGCAGCGCTCCAACTCGGCAAGCGCGTCGCGCCGCTGCGGGTTGACCGATGCCCCGGCGAGGAATCGCGGCTCGGCGGCGACGACGCTGAAAAGATAGTCGTTGGCGACAAGAAAATCGGTCCGCGCCTCGTCCAGGCGGCCGCTGCTATCGTAAACGCCGTCCAGCGCGAGAACGACGGCGCGCGTGACCGCTTGGGACCGGGAGAGCTCCCGCTTGAGCCTTTCGATATAGGCCTGATTGGCGGCTTCGGGAGAGTGGCGGCTCAACTTCTGCGAAAAGACGATCGCCTTGCAGAGGAGACTCCGCTGCATTCTTCGGGACAGCAGGCAGCCGTTCTCCGCGGTGGGCAGCGCGGCGAGGTGAACGTGGACGTCGGTCATTCGAGCTTGAGCTTATACCATTTTTCTCTCGGGCCGCGCTGTGTTACGCTTTTAGCTCCGCGCAAGGCGCGCCCAATAGGGCGGGCGCGCCTTGCGCGAAATTCGTCGACGAGCCGAGCGCGGTCGAAGGCATGCCAGCCTATGCGGACGAGAAACGGCAGCGACTCCGCCGCGGCAAAATCAGCAATCGCGGCGCCGAAAACGTGAGGAACCCCAATGGCCGACACCCTTAAAGTCTCCGACTGGATGTCCAAAAAAGTGCTCACGGTCGAGCCGTTCGACAGCATCGCGACCGCGCGCCGCATTATGGCAAAGAACCGCGTCAACCAGCTACCGGTGCTCGACGGCGACAGACTCGTCGGCATCGTCACCGACCGCGATATCCGCGACGCTTACCCCACGAGCATGATGATTCATCGCACGAAAGAAATCGACCGCTTTGCCAACTCCTACACCGTCGAAGCCGTGATGACTTTCAACGTGATTACGGTCGGGCCGGACACGCCGCTGGCGCACGCCGTGTCGCTGCTGCGGCGCCACCGGGTCGGCTCGCTGCCGGTCATGGAAAAAGACCGGCTGGTCGGGATCATCACGCGCAGCGATATCCTCGATTTTGTGTTGAGCGGCCAGAGCCTAGCGCCAAGGGCGGGCGGCGCTCCGCCGAGATCGCGCGCGGCGCGCTCCAAGCACAAGGAGAAGCGATCATGAGCTCTCTTGCGCAAAAAGAATGCGTCCCCTGCAAAGGCGGCGTACCGCCGCTGAAAGGACCCGAGCTCAAGCGGCTGTTGGAAGAATTGGGCGGCGGCTGGCAGGTCATCGCAGAACATCACCTGGAAAAGGAGTATCGCTTCAAGAACTTCCGCGAGGCGCTCGACTTTACCGTCAAAGTCGGCGAGCTGGCCGAAGCGCAGGGGCACCACCCGGACATCTACCTGGCGTGGGGGCGAGTCAAATTGACGGTCTGGACGCACAAGATCGACGGCCTTACCGAAAGCGATTTCGTCTTTGCCGCCAAGGCGGACGCGCTCTTGGACCAAGGTCGACAACGGTAAAACTGTTTGACACTTCCCGGGCCGCTGTGTCATTTACGGGCTATCCCCGCTGCGGGGCGGAAGGAGGGACTGTCATGGCGTTGTGGAAGGAAGCGACCTCGAAAGAGCCGCAGGCAAGGGACACAAGGGCAAGCGAAGCGATCGGCAAGGACGGAGCGCCGCCCGAAGCGGACGGCGGCGTGCCGGCCTTCGGTTTGGCGCGGCGGTCTTCGGCGCACGAAAGCGGCGGGGAGTCCCTGATCGCCGCGCATCTCACGATCGAGGGGAAAATCGAAGGCGCCGGACATGTGCGCATCGCGGGGTGCTTCAAAGGCGATGTCCACGTCGACGGCAACCTCACGATCGAGCGCGGCGCCCGTGTGACAGGCGAAGTGCGGGCGCAGACGGTGACCGTCGCGGGCGAGCTGGAAGGAAACATTCACGCTGCGGCCCGCGTGGAGCTTCAGGAGAGCGGGGTTTTGGTCGGCGACTTGAAGGCCGGCTCTCTGACGGTTGCGGCCGGGTCGCGCATGCGCGGGCGCGCGGAATTTGGCTGGGATGAGAGAACGCTCGCCCAGCTCGACGGCAAAAAAAGCGACGGATCGCAACGATGATTGCAGCGCGCGGTTCCGCCGCCGGCAAGACTCGCGTTTGTCCACACTGCAAGGCGACCATCCTGGAAAGCGCCAGCGTCTGCCCTTCCTGCCATCACCATCTGCGCTTCGACGTCACCCCCGAGCGGCGGCCGCAGCCGAGCTTTTCCCCCTTGCGCATCGAAGGCACGATACGGCACCCGAGCGTCGGCGAGCCCTGGGAGTATTGCGTCGTGCTGGTAATTCGGAACGATCGCGGCGAGGAGATCGGACGCCAGGTCGTCGGCGTTGGCGCGCTGCACGCGTCAGAGCAACGCACGTTCAGCCTTTGCGTGGAGGTCTTTGCGCCGCACGGTTCTCCAGTCCAAAAGGAGTGAACTTCTGCTCTTTCGCCGGAACTTTCTCCCGCCTCTTTTACGACTCTGAAGTCTGGGAGCGCTTACGGTTAGCTACACCGCCTATAAGGTCATCCACCTGTTGGGGATTTTTCTCGTTCTTGTCGCGCTCGGCGGCGCGTCGCTGGCGGTCATGGGCGGCGGCGCCCGCGTGCCCTACCCCGGACGAAGGTGGGTCGCGGTCACCCATGGGCTCGGCCTGCTCATCGCCCTGGTGAGCGGCTTTGGGCTTTTGGCGCGCCTGGGAATCGACCACGGCGCCGCGTGGCCCCTATGGGTCTGGGCGAAAATCGGCATCTGGGTCGTTCTTGGAGCGCTGCCCGCCGTAATCGCCAGATACAGGCAGCAGGCGGCTCTGTTCTGGTGGCTGGTGCCGCTGCTTGCCGGGGCTGCCGCTTATCTCGCGATCACCAAGCCTCTTTGAAGCCTGTTTCCGATGGCGATTTGCTTTGCTCGATCGTCGACCTTCGGCTATCCCGCAGCCTGTCTTTCGTCCGGGTAGACGCGAATCGCCAGCACTTCGGCTTTCACCCGAACCTGGCCTGCCGCGCTCAGCGCGGACTCCACCCAGGTCTTTCGCCCCTCGACTTTCTTTAGCTTCGCGCGCAGCGCGAGCGGCTCGCCCATCGGCGTCGGCAAAAGATAGGACACCGTAAGCTGCGCGGTCACGTAAAAAATCCGCGGCGCGCTGCCGATCGGCCGCTCTTCCTTTTTGTACGCGTGCGCGATGGCGAGGTTTACGCTGTGGCAGTCCAGAACGGAGGCCAGAATGCCGCCGTAGACGATATCGGTGCGCCCGGCGCAATGATAGGGCTCGGGCTGCCAGGTGCAAACGGCGTCCTCGCCGTCCCAGTAGCTTTTGATCTGCAGGCCGTGCGGATTGTCGGCGCCGCAGCCAAAGCAGTGTCGAACCGAACCCAAGTCTTGAAAAGCAGTCATACCCGACAGTTAGCGGGCGACCCTGGGAAACGCAAGCGCGCGCGGCCGCGCCGCCCACTTTTCGGTGCGCGCCCGCCGCGCGCTTTCCCACCGTTAGGACGTTTTTCGCCGCGCCAAAGAGGTCCGTCAAAGAAACCGCGACCAAATATTTTCTCCGCAAGTGGTACGGCAGTTGCTTTGTTCAGTCGCTCCAGAAGGAACCCTGCAATGCGCATCGCACAGGTGGCGCCGCTCTACGAGCGGGTTCCACCGCTCTATTACGGCGGGACGGAACGCGTCGTCTCGTATTTAACCGAGGAACTCGTCAGACAGGGGCACGACGTCACGCTGTTTGCGAGCGGCGATTCGGTGACGGGCGCGTCGCTGTTGGCGCCGTGCGCGCGCTCGCTGCGGCTGGACGAGAATTGCTCCGATCCTTTCGCCTATCACATTTTGCTTCTGGAGCACGTTTTTCAGCGCGCTCATCTGTTTGACATCGTTCATTTTCACATCGATTACCTGCACTTCCCGCTGTCTCGCCGACACGAGGTCGCCCACTTGACGACGCTCCACGGCAGGCTCGATCTCCCGGAATTGGCGTCGCTCTATCGCGAGTTCAGCGAAATGCCGGTGGTTTCGATCTCGCGCGCGCAGCGCGTGCCGCTTCCCTGGATCAACTGGCAGGGAACCGTCCATCACGGCATCCCGCTCGACCTCTACCCGTTGCGCCGCGGCCAGGGCAAGTATCTGGCTTTTTTGGGACGCATCTCGCCGGAAAAGCGACTGGACACGGCAATCGAGATTGCCAAAAGCTTCGGCATGAAACTGAAAATCGCGGCCAAGGTGGATCGCGTCGACAGGGAATATATGCAAACGGCCATACAGCCTTTGCTGGACGATCCGCGGGTCGAATTCATCGGCGAAATCGGCGAGCACGAAAAAGGGGATTTTCTCGGCGACGCTTACGCCCTGCTTTTTCCGATCGACTGGTGCGAGCCGTTTGGGCTCGTGCTGATCGAGTCGATGGCGTGCGGCACGCCCGTGATCGCCTACCCCAGAGGTTCCGTTCCCGAGGTGGTCGACCACGGCGTCACGGGCTTCATCGCGCGCGATGCTCGCGAGGCCGTCAGCGCCTTGAAACGGGTCGCGCATTTCGACCGCGAGCGCTGCCGGAAGGTTTTCGAAAAACGCTTCTCGGTAAAGCGCATGGCCGACGACTACGTCCGCCTGTACGAGGCGAGCCGGCGACTGCGGCAGAACGGCGCCTCCCAAATCGGTTAGCGCGGCGCGCAAGGAGGTTCATGGCGGCTCGGCCATCTCACCACTGCTCGACGGCATAGCCGCGGGCGCGCAGAAGCTCGATCAGGCCCTCTTTCCCCACCAGGTGTCCGGCTCCCACTACGACCAGCGCGCTTTCATCGCCCTCCAAAAGCTTTTCCACCTCCGCGAGCCACTTGCGGTTGCGATCGACGACCATCCGCTCGTAAACCTCGGGATATTCCTTGAAGCTCGCCATCAGGATCTTCTCCAACCCCGCCGCGTCGCCCTGTTTCCATGCGTCGACCAGGCGCGCGAACTGTTGTTCGAGAACATCGAGGTCTTCGAGCGTCTGCAGCAAAAAAAGCTCCTGCAGCCGCGGCGTCATTTGATCGAGCAACCCGACCTGAAACTCCAGGGTTTCGAGCCCGAGGATTTGCTTGTTTTGCTCCTTGGCCTTGCGCAAGAAATAGCGGTCGATGCCGTGCTCCGGGTCGTAGCCCAGCTGCCGCAGCTTGACGGTCGTCAGCGTGAGCGCGACAAGCCACGGTTTTAGGGTCTCGAGCGCCTGGAGTGGAACTCCCATCGCCTCGGCCTGTTGCTTGAGGAGCGCGTAGCTCGCCGGGCGCAAAACGCTCCGCAAGGTCTGCCCGGGCTCGAGGCGCCCCCGGGCGAGCACCGCTTGCTGCACCCCCTCCGCGTTCACGGTATCGAGGTTGACTTCGAGGACGAGCCTGGCGCTCGAAGCGAACGCCTTCTCGATCGCCGGGCTGAGCGGGTAGTGCTCCGGCTTGAGAAGGTGAACCGAGCCCAGCATGTACACCGTGCCTTTCCCCGAGCGCACGCGCCAGAAGGAGCTCCGCTCCTGGCGCGCGGCCGCGGCCTGCTCCTCGGCGTGAGGCTGCGGCTGGCCGAGGCCGCAGAGGAGCCACAGCGCCAATCCCGCGCGAAGTAGCCCCGCGCGCCAACTCTGGCCGCGGCGATGCGCTTCGCTTCGCATGGGCCTATCTCGTCAGGTTCACGAACTGGAGCGGGATTTCGAGCTTGCTCGCCCTTAGCATTTTGATAATCGCCTGCAGGTCGTCGATGTTCTTGCCGCTCACCCTGACCTGCTTTTCCTGAATCGCCGCCTGCACCTTGAGCTTTTGCTCCTTGATCATCTTGACGATGGCGCGCGCGGTATCCGCGTCCACGCCTTCTTTGACGGCCAGCTCGCGGCGCACCATGCCGTGAGCGGCCATCTCGATGGCGCCGGGAGCCAAGCATTTCACATCGACTTTGCGCTTGACGAGATGCTCGATCAGGGTCTCCTGGACGGCCTTGAGCTTCATCTCGTCCTCCGTCACGATGGCGATCTTCTTTTCTTTCTTGTCCAGGCTAATTTCCGTTTTCGACTGCCGAAAATCGAAGCGATTGAGAATGGCCTTGCGCGCTGTATTGACCGCGTTGTCAACTTCCTGCAGGTCAACGCGGCTGACGATGTCGAACGATGCCATGCTGGGACCTCCTGGACGTGCGACGGTCTTCGCTTCTTTTCCCGAATCGGGCGGGCGTTTCAGAAGGGCGCTCATTCACCGCGCCGAAGCGCGGCGCGGGCAGCAAAGCGCGGCCTCGCTTCACTGGTGGTTGAGAAACAGTCGGGCAAAGGTTTCACATCCAAAGCCGGCGAGGATCAGGGCGATGCCGCGGAGGAAAGCCTTGAGCGCGGCGCTTTCGCTTTTGGGAGCGCGCAGCTGCCCGCCGCCGCCGCGCCTTTCCCGCTCGAGGAGCCCGAGCGCGCTCTTCATCCAGAGCGCGCCGATGATCCCCAGGACAAATCCAATCCCTTCAAGCGTCATGTCGTTTTCTCCCGTCCGACCGCTCCGGAACGCGCGCGGGTTTTTCAGCGCATTGTAGTCGGCGGGCGAAATCCGGGCAACTTCCCGCTAGCGCTGGCGCGCCCGCGCGAGCTCCAGGAAACGCTGCGCCAGCGCGGGCCCGATTCCGGCATCCTCATGCTTGAAAAAAACGTACGCTTCGTCCCACGGTTGGCCGAGCACGCGCTCAACCCAGAGCCGAAGCTCCGCATCCGAATAGTGCGCGCGCCGCAACCGCAGATACCCGCACGCGCCGCCCTCCACGATAGCGCCGGCCGCTTCCTCGGTGTCCGCGACGCACCATACCGCGCCGTGCTCGTTAAGGATGGCCAGGACATCGTCCGCCAGCCACGACGGATGGCGAAACTCGAACGCCGCGCGCACGCCGGGCGGGATGACGCCGAGGAAATGCCTGAGCCTCTCACAGTCCTTGCGCAGCTGCGGCGGGAGCTGAAAGAGAACGACGCCCAGCCGCGCTCCCAGGGCCTCGAGCGAGCGCAGCAGAAAGCGCGTTTCCTCTTCGGCCCCTTTCAGGCGCTTGAGATGCGTGATCCGCTGCGACGCCTTGATGGCAAAGCGAAAATCCTCCGGCACCTGATCGGCCCACGCTTGCAGCACTTTGCCGCTCGGGAGGCGGTAAAAAGTGTTGTTGATCTCGACCGCGGGCAACCGCGTGGCGAAAAAGCCGAGCATCTCGCGCGCGGGAAGGTCGCGCGGGTAAAAATTCCCTCTCCATTCCTTGTAGCCGTAGCCGCTTGTTCCGGCGTAGACCTTCATAGGCAGCAAAAAGCGCGCGGCGCACGGCCACGAGCCTGTTCTTCGCTCTTGCGCTGCGCGCGATGCCTATGGCGGTTCGTTCGCCCCAAACACGCGCATCAGCCGCCAGCCCGGTCGGCCCTCGCCCGCGCGCCACTCAATCAGAGCCGCAAGCTCCCCGCGCTCGTCGAGGAGGCGCGCGATCCTTTGGTGATCCGCCGGCGGCAGGCCGGCAAGCGCCTCCTGCCGTCCCTTTCTTACGCGCTCCAGCGCCGCGGGCGCCACGGCGAAGGCCGGGAGATGCCGGAGCGCCTCGTTCAGCGGGATCAGCGGCACCGCGCCTTTCGCCCGGCATTGTTCGAGCTCCTCCAGAGAGACCGCCTGGTCCAGCGTCAGCGACCCGCACGACAAGCGCCGCAGAAACTTTAGATGGGCGCCGCAACCCAAATACTCTCCCATATTGGCCGCCAGAGTCCTCACGTAGGTGCCCTTTGAGCAGGCGACCTCGAAGCCGATCTCGCTTTCGCCGATCTGCCAGAGCCGGAGGCTTTTCACCGTCACCTCGCGCACCTCGCGCGCGACCCACTCGCCCCTGCGCGCCAGCTCGTACAGGCGCACCCCGGCCCGCTTCAGAGCCGAGTACATCGGCGGCGTCTGCCGGAGATTTCCCGTGAAAGCCGCGCGCAGCTCCTCCAGCACGGCGGGCGTGAGCGGCGTCGGCGGCCGCACGCGCAAGACTTTGCCCGTGCGATCTTGCGTGTCGGTCTCGATTCCCAGCGCGATCGCGCCGGCATAGCTCTTTTCGGCGGCGAGCAGGAACTGGGCGATCTTGGTTCCCTCGTTCACCCCCATCGGCAGCAGTCCGGAGGCGAACGGGTCCAAGGTCCCGAGATGGCCGACCTTGCGCGCGCCGAGGATTCTTTTCACTCTTTCGACGACCCGGGCGGACGAGGGCCCTTCCGGCTTGTCGATCGCGAGAATGCCGCTTTGCACAAACGCTCCTAGCGCGGCTTGACGTCGCGCAAAAGCTGCTCGATGCGCGCCGCCTGCGCCGCGCCCTCGTCGTAGAGGAACTCGATTGTGGGAACGAAGCGGAGCTTTAATCGCCTGGCCACGCGTCCGCGAATGAACGCGGTTGCGCTGCGCAACCCGCTCAACACCTCAGCGCGGTCGCGCGCGGGGTCGAGAAGGGAAAAATAGATGCGGGCGTGCTGCAAATCCTTGCTGACGTGGGCGGCGGTCAGCGTGACCGGCGCAATGCGCGGATCGTTCACCTCGCGGCTCAGAAGCTCGGAGATGTCTTCCAGGAGCAGCTCCGCCAGCCGATCTGGGCGTTTCGATTCCATCGATCCAATCGGCCGCGCGCCGGCGACTCATGTGCGGAAGAACCGGACTCAGCAGTGAAAGATCTCGACCCCGGTGTCGCCGACTTGGGCCAGGCTCAACCCGTCAACGAATTCGACAATCTGGCGCAGCGTCGCTTCGACCACCTGAGAATTGCTGCCGACCGCTCCGAAACCTAGAACCGCGCTCTGCCACAGGTCCTGGTCGCCGCACTCCGTCACCGAGACGTTGAATTCCTGGGCAACACGCGCCTGAATTCGCTTGAGAATCCCCCTTTTGCCCTTGAGCGAGTGATTTTCCGGCAGGATCAGCTGCAGCTTGAGGACGCCGACGACCATCGCCGCGGCCTGAACCTCTCGGCGGACGCTGGGCTCAGCGTTTTTCCGCGGCGGACAGCGGCGCCATTTCGCGCTCGCGCGCGACCGGCGCGATGCGGCGGATCACCGGCACCTTCTCGTAGGCTTCGATGATGTCGCCGACCTTTATGTCCTGGAACGCGTCGAGGGCCAGGCCGCACTCGAACCCGGCCGCGACCTCGCGCACGTCGTCCTTGAAGCGCCTGAGGCTCGCGAGCTTGCCCTCGTAAACGACGACCTGATCGCGCAACAGCCTGACCAGGCTCGAGCGCAGGATCTTGCCTTCCTGAACATAGCATCCCGCCACGTTGCCCTGGCCGCGGATTTGAAAGACCTGTCGCACCTGCGCGCGCCCGTGCATTTGCTCGCGAAACGTCGGCTCGAGCAAGCCTTCCATCGCCGCGCGCACGTCCGCCAGGAGATCGTAAATGATCGTGTAGAGCCGCACGTCGACACCCTCCTGAGCGGCGAGCGCGTTCGCCTTTGCCTCCGGCCGTACGTTGAAGCCGATGACGACCGCGTTGGAGGCCGCCGCGAGCAGGATATCGCTTTCCGTGATGCCGCCGACCGAGCTGTGGATCACCCGCAGCTTGACGTCGCTCGTCGACAAGCGGTTGAGCGCGTCGCAGACGGCTTCCACCGAGCCATGCACGTCGGCCTTGATGACCACCCGCAGCTCCTTCACGTCTCCGGCCTTAATCTGCTCGTAAAGGTCTTCGAGCGAGACCTTCGCCGACTTCACGAGCTCCGTCTCGCGTTGTTTTTTGCTGCGGTACTCGGCGATCTGCCGCGCCTTCGCCTCGTCGGTCAGGGCCACGAACGAGTCGCCGGCCTGCGGCACGCCCTGCAGTCCCAACAGCTCGACCGGCAGCGACGGGCGCGCCTCTTCGACCTTCCTCCCGCGATCGTCGATCATCGCCCGCACCCGCCCGTAATGCGGACCGCAGACGATGGGATCGCCGACGCGCAGCGTGCCTTCCTGCACCAGCACGGTGGCGACCGGTCCGCGGCCGCGGTCGAGCTTCGCCTCGACGATCGTGCCGCGCGCGAGCTTGTTGGGATTGGCCTTGAGGTCGAGCAGGTCCGCCTGCAACAGCAGCATCTCGATCAGCTGCGGGATGCCCTCTTTCGTCTTGGCGGAAACCGGCACGTAGATCGTGCTGCCGCCCCATTCCTCGGGCGCCAGCCCGTACTGCGACAGCTCTTTTTTGATGCGCTCGACGTTCGCGCCGGGCAGGTCGATCTTGTTGACCGCCACGATGATCGGCACATCGGCCGCGCGCGCGTGGTTGATCGCCTCGATCGTCTGCGGCATCACGCCGTCGTCGGCCGCGACGACCAACACGACGATATCGGTGACCTTGGCGCCGCGAGCGCGCATCGCCGTGAACGCCTCGTGGCCCGGAGTGTCCAAGAAAGTCACGCTGCGGCCGTCTACCTGAACGTGGTACGCGCCGATGTGCTGGGTGATGCCGCCATGCTCCTGGGCCGTCACGTTGGTGCTGCGAATGGCGTCCAACAGAGAAGTTTTGCCGTGATCGACATGGCCCATGATCGTCACCACCGGCGGGCGCGGCACGAGCGCCGCCTCCTGATCTTCGACTTCGTGCTCGGCTTCGAGCAAGCTGTCCACGTCGAAAACGACGTTTTCCACCTGATGATCGAATTCGCCGGCGATCAGGGTCGCCGTGTCGGCGTCGAGCACTTGATTGATGGTCGCCATCATGCCCATGGCCATGAGTTTCTTGATCACCCGCTTGCTCGCTTTGGGGACCGTAATTTCGGTTTTCTTGATCTCCTTGCCGGGCAACGCACGCTTTTTCTTCGGAATCCGGCCGCCCCGCAAATCCTTCTCGCGAAGCTCCAAGACATCCTGCTTCTTAACGACGCGCTTTTTGTGTCGCCCCGCCCTTGGCTTCTCTTCGCCCGCGGCCTTTTCGCCGTCCGCGCCAGGCGCGGCTTCCGGCTCCACTCCGCGCGTCCCAGGCTGGGCGGGCGCACCGGGACGGCGGCGCAACACCGGAGTCGGCGCCGGCTCGACGCGCATGGTTTGTTTGAGGTCGATGCGGCCGAGGATGCGGGCGCCGCGCGGCGCTTCGGCCGCCAAAGTCTCGCTCGCGTCGCGGACCGCCTCCG
>DATMAM010000029.1:0-168825 GCA_035559995.1 Candidatus Acidiferrales bacterium | reverse complement strand
GGTCCAGAACGTTCCCGATCGGTTGAAGCGGTTTGTCTACCAGCAGCAGGAAGACGCGCGCGCGCGCTCGCTGCCGCACGTGCTCAAGCAACTGCCGATGCAGCCGACGGTCATGGGCATGGACAGCCCGCACCAGACCGGAGATCACGTCTCTTACGACATGCTGACGCGCGGCCCGCTTTACTGCATGACCAGCCACTTCACGCGCATCGCGCCGCACGCGCCGGTGAGAGGCGCGCACCGGCACATCGGCGCGCCGTCGCTCTTCTGCCTCACGGGCAAGGGCTGGGAATGGAACGACGGCGAAACGTACTATTTCGAGACGTACGACATTCTCACCGTGCCGCCGTACACGATCCATCAGCACGGCGGCGACAAGGACATCGGCTGCACGATCTTTGTTCCGGAAGACGGAAGAATCCACCACGTTATGGGATTGATTTGGCGCGAGCAGCACAAGCTCAACGAGAAGCCGTCGTTTCCGCAAGGCACCGAGCCGATCGAAGACGCCGAGGGCAAGCTGATCGGCTATCGAATCAAAAAAGGGGTTTTGGGGATCGCCAGGGATATCGAGGTGATCCTCGGCCCCGAGCCCAACCGCGAGGCGAGCTTTCAGGCGCGCCGCAACGCGGGCGCGTGGAAGGGCGCGGTCGAGAACACCTACGACCGCTATCTTAAGCTCATGCACGACGAAGCCGACTTGTGCCGCCATGCGCCGCACGTCGTTCTGGAAAAAGAGCAGCCGTGGGAATGGACGAGACAGGGACGAATCAAGTGGCTGATTCACCCGGAGATGGAGCTGGCGACCAAGCGCAAGTATATTTATTTCCAGGAGATACCGCCGGGGAGCCGCTCGGGAAAGCACCGGCATGTCGCCGAGGAGCTGATCTTGGTTCTCGAGGGCAAGGGTTACGACGTGCACGACGGCGAGCGCTGGGACTGGGAGCAGGGGGAACTGATCTGCATCCCGGGGATGACGGCGCATCAACACTTCAACACGGGATCGGATCGGGCGCTGCTTTTATGCGCGTCGCCGAGCACGTATCTGAATTTGGGCGTCGGGGGCTTCGAGCAGATCGAGGACGCGCCGGAGTACGGAGGCTGAAGCGACCCTCCCTTTCGGGGGACCGTTAGGGCGAGGGCGCCGCCGGCTTGCGACCAAGCGGTCGATGCGGGCCAACGGATCGATGCACAAGAGGAAACTTTCATGGCTGATTTGACTCCGTGGGAAGACGGCGAAGAAAGGCAATACTCGGATAAGCTCAAGCGGTTCGTCCATCAGCACCGGGAAAACTCGTTCGTCGAGTCGCTGCCGCACGTGATCAAGCCGATTCCTCCGAAAGGGACGGTCATGGGCCACAGCAGCCCGCATCAGACGGGCGATCTCCTGTGCTACGACATCTTGCAGCGCGCGCCGCTCTACGATCTTACCTGCCACTTTTCGGACATCCCGCCCAACGCGCCGGTGCGCGGCGCGCACCGCCACATCAGCGCGCCGACGCTTTTCTGTACGTCGGGCAAGGGCTGGGAATGGAACGACGGCGAGACCTACACGTTCGAGGTCTATGACCTGCTGGTGGTGCCGCCGTACACGATTCACCAGCACGGCGGCGACCGCGACATCGGCTGTCAGATCTACGTTCCGCAAACGCGCATGATTCACGCTCTGGGGCTGCTGCACCGCGAGCAGATCAAGTTCGGCGAAAAGCCCACGTTCCCGGACGGGACCGAGCCGCTCTACGATAGCGAGAAGAAGCTGATCGGTTACCGGATCAAGAAAGGCGTCCTGGGCATCACCGAGGACATCGACGTTTATCTGGGGCCGTCCCCGGACGTCGAAAGCGTGTTCCGCGCCCGGCTCGACAGCTCCGAGTGGAACGAGCCGGTCGAGAATACCTACGACCGCTACCGCAAGCTGCTGCGCGACGAAGTGAGATTCTGCAAGACGATCACGCACGTGATACGCTACGAGGAGCAGCCGTGGGAATGGACGAGGCAGGGGCGCCTCAAATGGTACACGCACCCGCATATCGAATGCTCCGCGCGGCGGGTGTGGCTCTACATGCAGGAAATCCCCCCGGGAAGCCGCTCGGGCAAACACCGCCACATGGCGGAGGAGCAAGTGTTCATCATCAATGGCCGGGGCTACGATATTCACGACGGCGAGCGGTGGAACTGGCAGAAGGGCGATCTGATCAATATTCCGGCCATGGTCGAGCATCAGCACTTCAACGCCGACGGAGAAAACCCCGTCTTGCTGATGAGCTCGATGCCGAGCATGTGCACGGATCTGGGCCTAGGCGGGATCGAACAACTGGAAGATGCGCCGGAATTCGGCGAGAAAGCGAGGTAAGCGACGATGGCAGAACAGGAGCGCGTGCGAGAGCGCTTGCGGGAAGAAGAAGTCGATCCGAAGCTTTACTACGATTACGAAGGGAGATTTATCAAGCAGAAGCTCGAGCGCGAGCGTATGGAGCTTCTGCCGCGGGTGGTCAAGCCGGCGATGTTCGCCAAAGGCGGCCACGCGCTCGGGGATTTGCGCGTCTTTGAGCGCTACACGGTGGCGCCGCTCAGCGCCCTCACGTGCAGTTTCCTCGAAGCAAAACCCAACGAGCGGACCGAAAGGATCCGCCTCATTCCTTCGATGATCGCCTATGTTCTCGAAGGAAGCGGCGAATGCCTGCAGGACGACAAGAGCTACGGCTTTGGCGCGAACGACCTGGTCGTGATCCCGCCTTACGCGACCCAACAGTTCGTCGCCGGCCCGAGCGGGTTTCGCGCGTGGTTGCCGCAGGTAAGGCTCTGGCACGTGCTCGGGCTTTTGTGGCAGGAGCAGTTTGAGTTCAAAAGCATTCCCGAGGGAACCGAGCCGATCAAGGACGCTTCGGGCGAGCTCGTAGGGTTTCGCGTGCCGCGCGGGATCCTGGGCCTGGAGGAGGACCTCGAGGTGCGCAAGGGCGCCGACGGCAAGCGCGAGACGGTTTTCCGGGCGCGCCGGGCGGTCAAGAAGGTCGCCGAAGGAAACACCAAGTACGACTGGTTTCTCAAGCGGCTGGTCGACGAGAACCGCCTGGAAGAGGAAGGCCCGCGCGTGATCAAGGGGGCAGAGCGGCCGTGGGAGAACACCCGGCAGGGCAAGCTTAAATTTTACATCAGCCTGTGGACCGAGGTCGCCGCGCGCGCGCTCGACTTTGTGGCGATGGAAATCGAGCCGCAAGGCCATACCGGAAAACACCGCCACATCTTCGAAGAGATGATTTACGTTCAGGAGGGCAAGGGCTACGACGTGCACGAGGAGACGAAATACCCGTGGGAGGCGGGCGACATCATCTGTATTCCGCCGATGACCGCGCATCAACATTTCAACGACGGGAGCGCTCCGGCGCGGCTGCTTTCCACGTGGCCGCGCCAGCTGGCGCACGAATTTTTGGGAGGCATCGAGCACATCGGCGACGCCTCGAGTTGGAAGAAATAAGGAGTGAATTGGGCGATGTTGCAATTGGCGGTTGAGCGGCTGCCGAGCGCCGAAGGCGGGCGCAATCTGGCTTTTCTGGATCCGAAAATTATCGCGGACGCCGGCCTCGAAGAGGGGAGCGTCGTGGAGCTGAAGACGCACCGCGGGCGGCGCCTGCTCGCGCGCGTGGCCGCGCGCCCGGCGGACGAAGGACGCGGCTGCGTGCGGCTCGACCGTTATCAGATCCAGTTTCTCAAGCCGGATCTGCGCGAGAAAATTTCGCTCACGCCCGTTCAAATCGAGGAGGCGCGGCGTTTGGTTTTGGAGCCGATGGCGCCTCTCAGCGGAAATCTGACGGCGCTCGAGCGCGAGCTGCAGCGCCGCTTTGTCGAGGAAAAGCAGCTTACCTGCAGCGGCATGGCGCTTTCCGTCAAGCTTTCCGAGTTTCCCCGCAATGTCGTGTTCCGGGTCATCTCCGCCGAGCCGGACCGCTCGGTCGTGGGGGAAAACACGCGCGTGGTGCTGCGCACGAGCGCGCTCCGCGCCGGCGTCGCGGCCAACATGGTGACGTTCGACGACGTCGGCGGCTTGCGGGCCGAGATCGACGCGATCCGCGAGCTTATCGAATGCCCGATTCAGTATCCGCACGTCTACGAGCACCTGGGGATCGAGGCGCCCCGCGGCATTCTGTTTTACGGGCCGCCCGGAGTCGGGAAAACCTATCTCGCCAAGGCGATCGCGAACGAGATCGGCGCGCACTTCTTGTACGTCAACGGGCCGGAGCTGGTAAGCTCGGTTCATGGCGGGACGGAAGCCAATCTCAGGCGGGTGTTCGAAGAAGCCATGGAGCACAGCCCGTCGGTGGTGATGATGGACGAGCTCGACGCCATCGCGCCGCGGCGCGGCGAGAGCGGCTCGCAGGCCGACGTGCGCATGGGCACGCAGCTTTTGTCGCTGCTGGACGGGCTCATCAGCATGGAAGACGTCGTCGTGATCGGCACCACCAACCGGATCGACTCGGTCGATCCGGCGCTCAGGCGGCCGGGCCGCTTCGATCGCGAGATTTACATCGCCCCGCCCAACGTGGAAGGCCGGCTGGAGATCTTGAACATCCATACGCGCAGAATGCCGATGGACGAGGAGGCGATCGCTTTTCTGCCGGAAGTGGCGCGGCGCACCCATGGGTACGTCGGCGCGGACTTGATGGAGCTCGTGCGGCAGGCGGGCTTGAACGCGCTGCGCAGGGTGGCGGGGCCGGGCATGGCGACGCTACTCGAGGCCAACGGCAACCTCGAAAACGTCATCGTGCGCAAGGAAGATTTCGAAGCCGCGCTCGAGAAGACCTCGCCGTCGGCGCTGCGCGAAACGCTGTGGGTGACGCCGGACGTTTCCTGGAAAGACATCGGCGGCCTGAAGGACGTGATCGAGCAGTTGCGCGAGGCCGTGGAGACGCCGCTCGTTTATCCCGACGCGTTTGCGCGGCTGGGCGTGCGGCCCTCGACGGGGATCTTGCTTTACGGGCCGCCGGGAACCGGCAAGACGATGCTCGCCAAGGCGCTCGCGAACGAGTGCGGCGCCAACTTTATTCCCGTCAACGGGCCGGAAATTTTCAGCATGTGGCTCGGCGAGTCCGAGGAGACGATCCGCAACGTCTTTCAGATGGCGCGGCAGGTGCAGCCGACGGTGATCTTGTTCGATCAGATCGACGCGATCGCGCCCAAGCGCCGCGGCGAGGCGGCGAACGCGACCACCGAACGCGTCGTGAACCAGCTGCTCGCCGAGATGGACGGCTTAAAGTCCGCGAGCCAGATCATCGTCGTCGCGGCGACCAACCGGCGCGATCTCCTCGATCCGGCGCTGCTCAGGCCGGGGCGGTTGGGTCTGGAAATCTACGTCGGCCTTCCCGACTTCCAGGCGCGAAACGAAATTCTTCAGGTGCTCCTCGCAAACACGGTCGTCGAAGACCAGGAAGAGATGCAAAGGGCGATCGAGACCGTAGCTGCCAAGACGGAAGGCTTTTCCGGCGCCGATCTCTCGGCGGTCTGCGAGCGCGCCAAAATGATCGCGTTGCGCCGGAGCAATTACCGAAAGGATGTCGCGCTGGCCGGCGCGCACTTGCTGGCGGCGCTCGAGCAAATTTTGCAGGCGCGCGCGAGAGCCGGCGAGGCGGCGGGGTAGGACCGTAGGCCGCAAAGCCATCCTCGCCTTTATCCTCCCCGCCAAAAGGAGGCCCTTTATTCTCATTCGTGCAAAGGACAAGCGCGATAGAGGGCGGCGGCAAACCGCAGGGTGGATTGAGCTCCGCAAAGCCCGCCGACGAGTCGGTGGGTTTCGCGTCATCGGCGGGTTTTCCCGTTGCCGGTCGGTTTCGCGGAGCGCTCAACCCACCCTACTGGTGCTCTGGGCTTTTGCGCTGGTAACCCTTACGCCGCGAGCGCTGTTCGCGGTCGCGGACCCCGCTCTGCTCAAGGCGAAAAGCGAAGCAGAAGCGAAAGGGTACATCTTTGAGACCAGCCGTGACGATATCCTCGCGAAGGCCAGGAAGGAAGGGCGGGTCAAGATTCTCAGCGGGTGGGGACGCGATCTGTTTCCCTACTTAAGAGAGGCGTTCAAGAAAAAGTATCCTTTCATCGACGTCCACATCGAAGAAACGGCCGGAATCGATGCCGCCCAGCGCAACACCCTGGAAGTAAAATCCGGCGGCGCCAGAGGCTGGGACATCGTGAACAATCATCCGGACTTCTATTCCGAGATGGCGCCGCACTTCAAGAAATTCGACATTCTCGGGATGGCGCGGCACGGAATTCTCGGCATTCCACTGCCCATGATCGATCCGGTCAACCGCAACATCATCGAGGTCGGCAGCCAGGTCCAGGTCTTAGCTTTCAACAAAAAACTCATCGCGCCGGAAAAGGTGCCGGCGAGCTGGCAAGGGCTTCTCGGGCCCGAGTTCAAGGAGAAAAAATTTGCGCTCGATATGAGGCCCACACAGATTGCCTCTCTGATTCCCGCCTGGGGACTGGAAAAGACAATCGAGTTTGCGCGCAAGCTTGCCGCGCAAAATCCCATCTGGGTCCGCGGCGGAGAGCGAAACGTGACCAGCGTGGCGAGCGGCGAGTTTCAGGTGTTTCTTGCGCCCAACTACTCGACCGTGAGAAGGGCGCAGGCGAAAGATCCGACCCGAGCGCTCGACTTTAAGGTTCTGGAGCCGGTGCCGACCAGGTTGAGCAAGAGTCCGGGACTTCTGGCCGTGGCTGAGCATCCGTATGCGGCGTTGCTCTGGTTGGAGTTCGAAGCGAGCCCCGAGGCGCAGAAAATCGCCGATAAGCACGAACCGTACGGAGCTTCGATCTATGTGCCGGGCTCGGCGCTCGAAGAGCTGACTCGAGGCAAAAGACTTTCCGTCATCGACTGGAGCCACTTTCATAAAATGAAGCAGTACCAGGAAAAAATTGTGGAGGCCTACGGCTTTCCCAAGGCGGGCAAATGAGCCTGTGAGCGGAGGGCGGCTTTATGAAACCGAACATGCTTGACTACAGCGCGGATGAGATCGCGCAGTATTCCGACGAGAAACTGGAATCCGAATGGAGAGATTACATGGCGTTTTCGCGCCAGCGGCAACTCCTGCGCGAGGCGGTCCAGAGGGCGATGCGGAAAAAAGCTCCGGCGCCGCGCGTGAAGCTTACCGACATTCCCGAGGGCGCGATGACGACCACCAAAGAGGGTGCGCGCGAGATTCTTCTGGCGAAGGTGGCGGGAAGAGTTTACGCCATCGATAACGCGTGCGGCCATTCGGGTTATCCGTTAAGCCGCGGCAAGCTCGACGGCTACACTGTCACTTGCCGCTGGCACAACGCCAGATTCGACGTGCGTACCGGAGAGGTCATCGCTCCTGGCGCCGATATCAAGCCGGTAAAAAGGTTTGAGGTCACGGAGGCTTTGGACGGCACGCTGCGCGCGGGGGAGGAAATATGAGAACGCCGGGCAAAGCGGAGTTGGAGAATCTCAGCTACGACGAGCTGAACGAGCTTGCAAACGAGCTTGCCGAAGAGGACGAGGAGATCAAAAGAGTCCGCCACTACTTCATCGAGGAGTTCTGGAGGCGCATACCGGAAACGCCGCCGCGCGCCGCGCAACTTGCCGACGGCCAGATGGCCGCGGCGGTGGTGGACGGGAAGCCGGTCCTTTGGGCCAGAGTCGACGGGCGCGTTTACGCGCTCGGCAACCGATGCCCGCACCGGGGGTTTCCCTTGAGCAGAGGAAAGCTGCGGGGATACACGCTCACCTGCGCCTATCATGGCGGGCAATTCGATATCCGTACCGGCGCCTGCCTCAAGCACCCGACGGAAACGTATTCGTGCCAACCGTTTCAGGTGCGGACAGCCGAAGACGGCACCATCGCGTGCGAGCCCGTTCCAGAGCGGCGCCAGCGTGGCTAGGGGATAACCGAAGGAGAAGCGCGCGGCATTACGAATCAAAGGAAATCGGAGCGTAGCGCGGATCGGAGGTCGCCATGAAAGGGTTCGCGGACAAAGCTGGCGTGGCGTTTGTTCTACTCTTTTTTGCTTTCAGTCGGCCGCTTTTCGCTGCCGCTTCTTTGGCGGCCGAGCAGGAAGGAGCGCCGAGGGGTTACTGGTCGGAGACGAACCGCGAGGCGATCTTATCGAAAGCGAAGAAGGAAGGAGCGGTGCGCGGGCTCTTGGGCGTCGATCCGGGCGCGATAAAGCTCATCAAGGAGCGGTTCGGCAAAAAGTACCCTTTTCTCAGCGTTCATTTCGAGGAAATTACCGGCAGCGACAACTCGCAACGACTGTTGTTGGAGCTGGCCGCCGGAAGAGGAGGCGATTGGGACGTGATCTACCTGTCGGTGGATCACTACAGGGAATATGCGCCTTACCTTGAGAAGGTGGATCTCCTCGGCATGGCCCGGCGGAAGGTTCTCAGTATCCCGCCGGCGATGGTGAGCCCGCAGGACCGCAACGCGGTCAGCATGGGCGTGTTCACCGACGTCGCCGCGTACAACGTGAAGATGCTCAAGCCCGCCGAGGTGCCGGCGACGTGGGAGGATTTTCTCAAGCCCGAGCTCAAGGGGAAAAAGTTCGTGACGGATATCAAGCCGAGCGGTCTTGCCGGTCTCGTGCCGGTAAAAGGAATGGAATGGGTGCTCGGCTACGCGCGTAAATTGGCGGCGCAGGATCCGGTCTGGGCGCGCGGGCAGACGAGAGTTCTCACCGCGATGACCAACGGCGAGTACGCGTTGACGTTGAGCACGTACTACAGCACCGTCATGCGGGCAAAAAAGAGAGGAGCGGTGGATCTCGAGCCGATCTTTCTGGAGCCGATTCCGGTCCGCCTGGGAGAGCCGCACGCGATTGTGAAGGGGGCGAGGCGCCCGCACGCGGCGCTGTTGCTGTTGGAATATATGGCCGGGCCCGAAGGGCAAGATATTATCGACGAGGCCGATCCGGGGAAAGCGTCCGTCTTCGCTCCGGGATCGATGGTGGAAAAGGTGATCGCGGGACGGAAGCTCTCGGTCTTCGACTGGGAGCATTTTGCGCGGCGCGGCGAGTATTCGAGCGAGATTTTCAAGGCGCTGGGGTTTCCCAAAGCCGACCGCGGAAAATAAGCGCGTTGGGCTCGCCGCTCAACCGCACGGGCTTCGATTCCGGCAGGTCTCTCCAGAGGAACCGTTAGGGGTGTGGCTGTCTAGAGAGATCGCTCTATTGCTCGCCGCGGGAGCGATCAGAAACCTTGGCTTTGGCTTTTACAATATTGTCTTCGCCATCTACCTTTCCAGGCTCGGCTACGACACGATCGCCATCGGCACCATTCTCACCCTCTCGAGCATCAGCGGCGTCGTTCAGACGCTGATCGCCAGCGTTCTTTTCGACCGCTTCCCGCGCAAGCGCGTCATGATCCTTTTTGGCGCGCTGACGTTTTTCTCTTCGCTTGTCTTCGCGTTCACCAGCGATCCGTTCTGGGTGGCGACGATGTCGGCGCTGGGTTTACTGGGCGCGCGCGCCGGCGGCAGCGGCGCGGGCGGCTTAGGGGGACCGGTCATGGTCGGCCAGACGGCCATGCTCGCCGACGAATCGCCGGCGAAACACCGGAACGTTATTTTTGCCGTGAACGCGATCGTGCTGACGGTCGCCGGCTCATTCGGGGCGCTGCTCGCGGCGGTGCCCGATTGGCTGCAGACAAGGTACCGGCTTGATGAGCTCGCCTCCTATCGAGCGATGTTTGGCTTCGCCAGCGCGATGAGCCTGCTCTACATCGCGACTCTGCTCTTTTTCCGAGAACACAAATCCAATCCAAGCAACCTTTTCGCCGCGAGCGAACAAGCGGCCGCCAGGAATACGATGCGATCGACCCTGATTCCCGAGAAAAGCCGCAAGTTCGTCGCCAAAATGGCGCTGCTCGGCGCGGTCGATAGCTTCGGGGCCGGGCTCCACAGCTCGCTTCTTTCATACTGGTTTTTTGTCGTTCACAACGCGGCGTTGAGTGAAATCGGACCGCTCTTTGCAATCTCGAATCTGGCGGGCAGCCTCACTCTCCTGATCGGAGCGAAGCTCGCGGACAAGATTGGCAACGTCAACGCGACGGTACTCACTCATCTGCCGGCGCCGCTGCTGTTGTTTTTGCTGCCGCTGGCGCCCGATTTCCAAACAGCCGCGATCATTCAAATCGTGCGGCAATCGATTGGCCGGATGGATAGCCCCATCAAGCAGTCGTACATGATGTCGATTGTGCCGCGAGAGGAGCGCGGGCGTGCCCGGGGAATCACGGCGGTGTTTCAGAGGCTTCCGGCCTCCTTCGCGCCGAGCGTGGCGGCGTATCTAATGGCGGCGGTTTCGACCTCGTTTCCTTTCTATATCGGCGGAGCCATTCAGTTCACGCACGACATCATGTACTATTTCACCTTTCGGAACATCAGGCCGCCGGAGGAGATCAGAGACTGATACCGGCCCTTGAGCCGACTCCAGAGCGCCGCCGCTTTGGGGATCGATTGCGCCCGCGGCCGGCCGGTAATCGATTTGCGCTGGACCGATTCAACGAAAGGAGACGCCGATGAAAATCGCTCTTTACTACGCCGTCAACACCTGCGCGCTCGCTCCCTACGTCACGCTCACCGAAGCGGGCGCCGACTTCGAGGTGCGGCCGCTCGACTATCGTAAGCGGGAGAACCTGTCGCCCGAGTACCTGAAGATTAACCCGAAGCACAAGGTGCCCGTGCTCGTCGTCGACGGCAAGATCCTGACCGAGAACGTCGCCATCCATCAATGGGTCCATCGGACCTTCCCGAGCGCGAGGCTTTTGCCGGCCGACCCTTGGGACGAGTTGCAGGCGATCTCGCTCCATGCCTGGTGCGCCAGCGGCATTCACCCGTAT
Source organism: Candidatus Acidiferrales bacterium (assembly GCA_035559995.1). Classification (GTDB taxonomy): domain Bacteria; phylum Desulfobacterota; class Binatia; order UBA9968; family UBA9968; genus DATMAM01. The sequence goes on along the minus strand of DATMAM010000029.1, from coordinate 157,982 downwards.
CTGAGCCGCATCAACAATCCCGCCAAAGTCTGCGACGCTCCGGGCGCTTCGGAAAGCGTGATCAAGATCGCGACCGACTTTCTGTTCGAGAACTTCCGAATCGCCGACAATTTGTTGGCCGGGCGCGAGTACTTCTTCGACCATTTCACCGCGCCCGACGCTCATTTCTTCTGGTGCTGCCGCCGCGCCACACAGTTAGGGGTCGACATTTCCGGGTTCGCCAACGTCGCCGCGCATTTCAAGCGCATGCACGAGCGCCCGAGCGTGAAAAAGCTTTTCGCGTACGAGCAGGAACTGAACGAACGGTTCGCGGGGACAGGCTAAGCGAGTCGGCGCCGCAGCCCCGGCCCCTGGAACTCGGTACGGCCTATTCTTTCGAACACTTTGCGACGGTTAGTCAACGGTGATAGCATTTTGCTATCATTTGGCGGGAGGAGTATCTATGGGTCAGGTATTGGTGAGAAACCTCGCGGCAGAAACGGTGAGGAGCCTGAAGATACGCGCCAAGCAACACCACCGTTCCTTGCAAGAAGAACTCAAGGACATCCTTGAGCAGGCCGCCCGCCAAAACCCAAAAGCTCTTCGGGCTAAGGTCAACGAGGTGCGCAAGCTCCTTGCCGGCCGTAAGTTCAGCGACAGTTCGACTCTGATCCGGCGAGACCGAGCGCGGTGAGTGTTTTTGTCGTCGATGCCAGTGTAGCGGTCAAGTGGTTTTTTCCCGAGATTCACTCTGACGCTGCGCTCCGGCTGCTTTTGCCACGGCATACGCTGCACGCTCCTGACCTAATTTTTTCAGAGTTTGGTAACGTTCTCTGGAAGCGATTTCGTAAAAACGAGATTTCTGAGAACGAGGCCAATGCTGCACTCGAGGGCTTGCTAACGGTGAACCTGCTGGTGCAGCCGTCACGGCTGCTCATCCCTCTGGCTTTGGACATTGCATGCGCCGAGAATCGTACCGTTCATGACAGTCTCTATCTCGCTTCGGCGCTCGCGCTTGAGTTCCCGTTAGTAACGGCCGATGCGGGATTTTATCGCGCCGTCAGCAGAGGGCCTTTCTCGGCGTATCTTCTTTGGGTCGAAGACGTCCCGGTTTGACTGTCGAGGGTGAGGCACGCAAGCGGGGAGTTTGTGCAACTGGTCAGCCCGAAGCGCCGTGTGTGATTGTAACACCTGACCCCCTGCTTCTGCGCAGGGTCGACATTTCCGGGTTCGCCAACGTCGCCGCGCATTTCAAGCGCATGCTGGAGCGCCCGAGCGTGAAAAAGCTTTTCGCGTACGAGCAGGAACTGAACGAACGGTTCGCCGGGACAGGCTAGGCGAGTCGGCGCCGCGCAGCATGCCTACATACCGACGAAGCCATCAAGAAGATTCGTCGGCAAAAAATCCTCCCGCCTTTCCTCGGCGATCCTGTCTGCTAGAGTTATTCTTGGCGTCTCGCGCGGCAAGCCGTTCGCGAGACGGTAAAATCGAATATTTCACCATCGGCCGGCTCAGGAGGTTACGATGCGTTTTGGATTTGCCCTTCCCCAGATCGGCTCGGTAGCCGGACCGGACGCGTTGGCGGCGGTCGCCGAACGCGCCGAAGCCGTCGGCTACGATAGCCTTTGGATTCTCGACCGCATTCTCTGGCCGGTCAATCCGCGGGCGCCCTATCCGGTCGGCGACGGCTCCCTGCCCGAGCAATATAAAAATGTGCTCGACCCGATGGAAACGCTGACGTTTGCAGCCGCGCGCACGAGCCGCATCGCGCTTGCGACCGGCGTCCTCAACCTTCCCTGGTACAATCCGGTTCTGCTCGCGCGTCAGCTGACCACTCTCGACGTGCTTTCCAGGGGACGCTTGCGGATCGGGTTTGGTATCGGCTGGTCGCCGGACGAATACGAAGCCGCGGGTGTCGCGTGGCAGGAACGCGGCAAGCGCGCCGACGAGGCGCTCAAGGCGCTCAAGAAAATCTGGACAACGGACCCCGTCGAGTTCGAAGGTAAGTATTATCGGATTCCGAAATCCTTCATCGGTCCCAAACCCGTGCAGAAACCCCACCCGCCGATCTATATGGCGGCGTTTGTGCCTTCCGCCATGAGGCGGGTTGCGATCGAGGCCGACGGCTGGCTTCCGGTCGGCATTCCGCTCGGTGAGGTCGGAGCGATCTTCGACGGTATCAAGAAGACGGCGAAGGAAGCTGGCCGCGATCCTTCCGCTCTCGAGCTTATCATCAACGCGGCGGTGCAAATTCACCCAAGGCCCGTCGAGAAAGATCGGGCCGATTTTACCGGGACGCTCGAGCAAATTGCCGAGGATTTTTCGAGGGCGCAAAAGCTCGGCGCCGCGGAGGTCGTCATTTACGCGCAGTTTTTGCGCGAGGGCGAAAGCGCCGGAGATCTTATCGCGCGGATGGAAGATCTCCGGCGCGCCGCAAAGCAAGCTTGAAGGCTTTCGGCTTGACGGGACCGAACCAACGGCGCGCGCCTGGCGAGGCGACGCGACCTGATCGGTATGAGCCGCCCGCGCGAGACGGTTCGCTGCGGCCCTGACCATGAAGCTTCCCGTCAACCCGCCGCTTTTGCCCATGCTCGCCAAGCGCGCCGCCGAATTGCCGAAAGGCGGAAGATGGATCTTCGAGCCAAAGTGGGACGGCTTTCGCGCCCTCGTGTTTCGCGACGGGCCTGAGATTCTGATCCAGAGCCGCGACGGGAAATCGCTCAACCGCTACTTCCCCGAACTGCTCGACGCGCTGCGCTCGCAGTTGCCTCGCCGCGCGGTGCTTGACGGCGAAATTGTCATCGCGAAGGATGGCGCGCTGGACTTCGACGCGCTCGAGCTCCGCATCCATCCCGCCGCCTCGCGGGTGAAGCTTCTCTCGCGGGAGACTCCGGCGTCGATCGTGTTCTTCGATCTCTTGAGCGAGGGCGATCGGGATTTGCGCGGCGCAGCCTTTGAGGAGCGACGGCGCCGGCTCGAAGCGGTTCTGTCATCGGCGTCACCGCCCATCCATCTGACGCCGGCGACCGAGGATGCGGAAATGGCGGCCGACTGGTTTCGCCGCTTCGAAGGCGCCGGCCTCGACGGCGTCATCGCCAAGCCGGCTTCGGGGATCTACGAGCCGAACAGGCGGGCGATGGTGAAAGTCAAGCACGAACGCGAGTGCGATTGCGTCGTCGCGGGGTTTCGCTGGCACAAAAGGGGAGGGAAAAGCGCGGTCGGGTCGCTGCTGCTCGGGCTTTACGACGACGAAGGCGCGCTGCAGCACGTGGGCGTGTGCGCCGGCTTCACGGACAAGAAGCGCCGCGAGCTTGTCGAATTCCTCGCGCCCTACCGAAAGGATGCTCTCGCCCGCCATCCCTGGAAAGATTGGGCGGAGGCCGCCGGGGACAACGCCGAGCGGCGCATGCCAGGCGCCCAGAGCCGCTGGAGCGGCGGCAAGGACCTGAGCTGGGAACCGCTGCGCCCCGAGCTGGTGGTTGAGGTCGCCTACGATCACATGCAGGGTAACCGCTTCCGCCATACGGCGCAGTTTCGCCGCTGGCGGTTCGACAAGAAGCCTCAAGACTGCACGTACGCCCAGCTCGAGGTCGTTCCACCCGAAGAGCTTTCGGTGATTTTTGCGAGCGGCCGGTGAGTTTGCTAGCGCCGGCGATTGCGCCCATCGCGTGTGGGGTCGTCGTCCGGATCGGGGGCTTCCGCAGGCGGGCGCATTTCTTCCGGGACGTGTCTCAAGTTTACGCGGATGCGCGTCCATGTGGACGACCGGCCGCGCATCGAGTCGACGAGCACGTCGCCCCCGGCGAGCCGCGCGGCCGCTTCAGGGTGTTTGGCTTTCCATCTCTCGAGTCCGGCAAGCGCCGCTTCTCGATCGGGCGAGTTCGCGACCACGATGAGCGGCGTCTTGGCGCGCCTCCTCGCCGCGCGGCGTTTGTTCGCGGGAGAGCGCGAGGGCTGCACGCGCGGTGGCTCGCCCGCCATTTTGCGGAAGTGCGGCGGCCAGGGCGCGTCGCCGAGGCCGGCCGCCTCGTCTTCCGCCGCAAGCTGCAAGAGCTTTTCCAGCGAGCCCGGTGCGGAGTCCATCTGCGAATGGGGATCGCCGATCTCCGCGAACCTCTTTGGAACCGTGAGCACGGTGAAATCCGCGGGATCGCAGTCGGGAACCTCGTCCCAACGAAGCGGTGTCGACACCCGCGCGTCGGGAAGCGGGCGGACGGAATACGCCGAGCACGTCGTGCGGTCCTTGGCGTTCTGATTGTAATCGAGAAACACGCCGTGGCGTTCCTCTTTCCACCACTTGGAGGTGGCCAGCGCCGGCACGCGCCGCTCGATCGCGCGCGACAAGGCGAGCGCGGCGCGCCGCACCTCGACGAAGGTCCAGCGACGCTCGATCCGCACATTGATATGCATGCCGCGCGAACCGCTCGTCTTTGGCCAGCCGCAAAGCCCCATCTCTTCCAGAAACGCCTTCACCTCGAGGGCGACACGCCGCACGTCATCCCACGGGACGCCGGGACCCGGATCGAGATCGACCCTGAGCTCGTCGGGATGGTCGAGGTCGTCCGAGCGCACCGGATGCGGATGGAGCTCGATGCAGCCGAGGTTCACGACCCACGCCAGCCCGGCCGCGTCGTCGACGACGATCTCCTCTGCGGTCCGGCCGGACGGAAACGAAAGCGTGACGGTGCGCAGCCACGACGGCCGCCTGACCGGCGCGCGTTTTTGATAGAACGCCTCGCCCTCGGCGCCGTTGACGAAGCGCTTGAGGACCAGCGGTCGGTCGCGGATGCCGGCAAGGGCGCCCGGCGCGACCGAAAGGTAGTAGCGCACGAGATCGAGCTTGGAGAGCTTTGCCTGCTTGGTGAAGTAGGGCTTATCGGGATGGGTCACCCGGACCTCGCGCCCGTCGATCGAGAGAATCTCGGCTGTCTCCTTCTTCATGATCTGCGGAGACGGCGCCGTTGCGCCAAACAGCGATTGCATCATGAGACTAGCACGAATGCGCTGCGGGAACCTAGACGGGAAAAGCCGGGCCGCCTCGCCGGCCGGCGGCGCTCGGCGTTTGGGTCGGGTTAATCTCTAAAAAATAACGCAAGTACAGGCGGTCGGCTTACGGGGCTCTGGCCGGCTATACGAATGTCGGCTATTACAGGATGAGACCCGAGCGGGTCGAAGAAAATGAAAGCGACCGGCAAGCTGCGATGACCGTCGAAAAGTCCGAGCTCGCCAACATCGGGCCGAAGGAAGCGCGCAAGCGTTTGCTCGCCGGCGGCGCCATGCTCGCCACGGGAGTTGTCCTGGCGGCCATTTTCATGCATGCGGAAGTAAGCCGCAGGTGGTTTTCGTTGCTGTTTCTGCCGTTCTGGATGGGAACTCTCGCGCTTTCCGAGGCTCGCAAAAAGACCTGAGTCGCTCTCGCTGCGCGCGGCGCGCGCAAGATGAACGGCGGCGAAGAGCGGGTCGATGATGAAGGCGCCGACAAAGGCTTGCGGTCGCGGGCGCGGCGGATCTATGTCGAATCGGCGGTTGCGGCTCTAGTATTGACCGGTCTCAGTTTCCTTTTTGCCGGCCTATTGACCGAGACGGCCCGCTTCTTCGAGGGTCTGAGCCCGAAACGGGCGGCCGAGTTCCTCCTCGGCCACGGCTACGCTTTGCTGTTCGGCTGGGTGCTGCTCGAGCAAATGGGCCTGCCTATCCCGGCCGTCCCTCTGCTGGTTGCGGCCGGCGCGCTGGCCGGCGCCGGCAAGATGAATTTGACGGTTGCGGCGGCCCTGTCCTTGATCGCGGTCATTGTGGCTGACCTGTTCTGGTACTCTCTGGGACGTTACCGGGGCGGCCGCATACTGAAGCTGCTCTGCCGCATTTCCCTCGAACCCGACTCGTGCGTTCGGCGAACCGAGAATCTTTTCGTCCGGCACGGCGCCAGGTCTTTGCTCGTTGCGAAATTTATCCCGGGCCTGAACACCGCCGCGCCGTCGCTGGCGGGAGTCTTTCGCATGCCGGTCGGACGTTTCATGATTTTCGACGCCTCGGGCGGATTGCTTTGGGTCCTCACCTTCACGGGCTCGGGCGTGATTTTTAGCGATCAGCTGGAGGAGATCGCGGTCCGCGCGCTGCGCTGGGGCGGTTGGCTGGTCGCGGTTCTGGCCGGAAGCTTGGCGGCTTATATTCTATGGAGGTACATCCAGCGCCGGCGCTTCCTTCGTGGGCTGCGGATTGCGCGCATCACTCCGAAAGAACTAATGGCCAAACTCGCGGCCGGGGAAGAGATCTCAATCGTCGATTTGCGCCAGCCCATCGATATCAAGGCGTTTCCGCAGATGATTCCCGGCGCGCTCCGTATCGCGATGGAAGAGATCGAAGATCGCCACGGAGAGATTCCTCGGGACCGCGACGTCGTGCTTTACTGCTCGTGACCCAACGAAGCGACGAGCGCCCGGGTGGCGCTGCTGCTGCGAGACAAAGGCATCACCAGGGTCCGCCCGCTCGAAGGCGGGATCGACGCCTGGCTGGCGCACAATTTCCCGTTCGTTACGGCAGAGCGCGCAAACGAGCCCGTTGCGCTCTGAGAGAAGCTCTCCGCTATTGCCCTCGACAAGCGCCGGGTGTCGCCGGCACCGCGCCGGGCGGACGCGGCGAACGCGCACGGCGAGCGTTGGATGCCCCTGAGCGAAGTCAGTCGGCTAGATCTTGAAGGCTTCGCGGGTTTCGCGGGCGAAGAGCTCGTCGAGATCGAGCTTCCGCCCGATCAGCCCTTGCTCGTGGAGGTAGCCGTGCAAGGTTTCGAGGTTGGCGCGGTTGGGATCGAGTCCGTACGGCCAGTAGTCCGCGGTCATAAAATCTCTCGTCTCTTCATATTCCGCCGAGGTCCAGGGAAGGCTCACGCGAAGAATGTTCGTGTCGTAAAGCTCGCGCATGCAGAGGTCCTTGGCTTCTGAAAAAGCTTTGTAAAGCGCTTGCGCCACCCACGGCTGTTTTTCATAGATGGCCCATTTGATCACGATGACGTGCATGATCGGAAACAGCCCCGTCTTTCTAAAGTACTCCATCTCCGCTTGCTTGTAGTTGGGGAACAGCCGCCGGACGCGCGGCGAGCCGTTGAGAAAGCACGTGGGCATTCGCGGCGACATCAAGGCGTCGATCTCGCCGCGATCGATCATCTCGTTTAAGGTGCGATCGGGCCTGCTCTCGAGTCGGACCCCGGGAGGCATTTCGAAGTCCACTCGGTCCTTTCTTCCGGGATGTTCCTCGCCCGCTTGAATCCAGTGCATCTCGTCAGGGGATACGCCGTACTCATGCTGCAACAAACCGCGCAGCCACACCGCGGCGGTCATGCTGTATTCGGGGACGCCCATGCGCTTGCCGCGCAAATCTTGAGGCCGCTCGATGCCCGAGCCGGCATTGATAAAAATGCAGCGATGGCGAAAAGTTCTCGAAGGAAAGACCGGGATCGCGACGAAGGGCCGCCGTCCTCTCGCCGCCGCGATGAGAAAGGCGCCCATGGACAATTCGGACGCGTCGAACTCCTCGTACCTCATCATGCGCCAGAAGATCTCCTCGACGGGCATGACAAGGTAGTTGAGATCGATCCCTTCCGGTTGAATGCGGCCGTCCTTCAGCGGCCGGGTGCGGTCATAATCCTCGCACGCCAGGGTCAAGTGAATCCTGCCCATGTTCTACTCGCTGCTGCGCCGAGCCTTTCATGCCGCGGCGTACTTTCCTGCGGTTCCAACCGCGGCACGATGGGACCGGTTTTTTATCGCTGAGCAAACAATCAGCCGCGTTGTCGAATTGTCATAAACGACTTGGGGTGTGTTTTCAACGCGAAACGTTAGGGTCGGCGCAGCGTGGCCGCCGCTCGCGGCGGGTTTCGCGGAGCTTCCTTCGTACAGTTTTCATGCGGCTCTCGGTTGCGTCCGCCCGGCCGTCGCACGAGGATAAAAACAGATCCGTGGGATGGGTCGAGGCGCGTGGCGCCGATGCCCGTTGGGCCGGCTTCCGCGGCGGGTTTCGCGGAGCTCAACCCACCTACGGTTTTATGCTCCCTTTCGATTTCCCTCCGCGGTGGGTTTCGCGCAGCGCTCAACCCACCCTACGATTCGATGCAGCCCTTTATCACGTACCCGGGCCCGTTGCATCGACGACAATAAAACCAACTCTGTGGGATGGGTTGAGGCGCTTTGCGCCGATACCCGTTGGGCCGTTTTCCTGCGCCGCGACCTATGTCGAGCCCTCGATGAGCACGCAAGCACGCGGCGCAACTCTAAAGCGCGCGCCCTGCCGAACAGCTCGTGGCTGAGATGGTTTCCAAAGGCAGTCCGGATTTGCCCGCTCGAATTGACCCATCGCACGTTTCCGGAATTCCGGAAACATGAGATGGGGTGGGCGTTGGCGAGGCGTTCGCATCCGACTGATTCGCGGTTCCATCGGTTGACGTGGTTTCCATCAGAGGCTCCGCTTTACCCTTCACTGGCGGATCTATACTTTGTTCTAACCGTCCGGCTATTCGTGATCACGATTCCGGAATTCCGAAACTCGAAGCGCCGCCGAGAAAGCGTGTCGGTCACGAGCAAACCTGTCAAAGCAAATCGCGACCGACAGGGCAGAGCGCGCCGTGACACGGCTATCGACATAAGCTCCGGCCCGGGCTGTGCATCTGCTCCGCACACTGCTCAAAATCGCACGGTCCAGGTAGGCTCCTTTATGTCCGGGCAGCTTTTTGCTCGGGTAAATCATGCGTGGAAAATGATTTGTTAAGCGGTTTGGGGCCACGAGTGGAGGCTGTTTTTGTTTCGAAAACAAAGCCCGCGAGGTCGCTTACGATCTGCCGGAAAGTTTCCCCCGCACGTCTTTGACTCGATGGCGGAACGGGGCCGGCGAGGAAACCGGCGGTTGCCCTTCCCCAACGCACGCTTTCGGAATTTTGGAAGCCTGCTGTGCTCGGGTTGGTCGCTTTTAGGCAGGTTTCGAGAATTCTCAATGTCGCCCAGAAGGTTAGAGTCTTTGGCGCTATACCTATCTGCGGTTTCTCGTTCCGTGATTCGTTAATACGTTTCCTCTTGAGCTTTGCCTCCCTTACCTTTGACTTGTTTTTTTGATTGGCGTGCCTCCTGACCATTCATCCCTCACGCCTCTGTGGTGCCGCCGTGCGATACGCCGCACCCCACGCATGCCGGAAAGCGGCATTGGTCACATGGCGTCGAACTCCAGGGAAGACCAGCTCTCTCCCGACGGTGCCAGATTCCGTTAGCTCATCTTCTCTGCCACGAGATGTGCCGCAATGTCAGTCCGAGGCGATAGCCGGACAATCTGCTTTTCGTAAGCGTCGGAAAATAACAGATTCGTCGCTAGTTAGCGCCGATCGGGATGACATTTGTGCCCGTTCGGTAATTGCACCGCAGCCCCTACTGGCGAAAGCTGCTCCAGTTGTCATCGCGCGTGCCGCTCGCTGATTTTTTGTTTCACTCGCTTGAGCCGAAAAAGATCTTCGCGCTCCCGTTCCTCTAAAATCATCTGAATCAGGCGGCACTGCCCCGCCAACCGCGGCAGCGTGACGTTCTCGAGGGCGTTGACCCGGCGGGTGGTGCGCTGGATTTCCGCGGCTAGCCGGCGCAGCGCCGCCTGTTGCGCCGCCACCTCGACAACGATATTCAGTTCTTCCTCGAAGCGTCGGGCGGCGGCGTCAATTCTTGCCGACGTGGCAACCGGACTGTAGCCGCGCTCGACAACCGAGCGGACAAAATTCTTCCGCTCAAATTTAGGAATCCGGACGCCCATCACCTGAGCGGTGTCGACGCTGATCGAGGCCTCGCCACGAGCCGCAAACGACGCCGAGCGCACCGCTTCCTCGCCGTCGATCGCTTCGGCAAGCGCCAGGGCGTGCCGGGCAGCGGCGGCGCCGCGTTCAAGGTCTCGACCTTTTTCAAGCAGGTTGCCCGCCGCACCCATGAACTCTTGCATCATCGCTCGGCGCTTTTCTTTCAACAAATCTCGCCCCTGCCGTGCCAACATCAGCTGAGCTTTTGTCGCTAGCAGTTCAAACCTTGTGGGGGAAGGTCTTTCAGCCATGACTTTCCTTACGCCGGTAAAATTTTCCGATGTACTCGGGGGAGATGCGCTTGAGCTCGCTCTCGGGCAGCATCGATAAGATTTCCCAGGCTTGGTCCAGCGTATCGCGGATCGTTCGCGCCGTGCGCCCCTGGTTAAGAAAGCGTTGTTCAAAGCGGTCGGCAAATTCGAGATACCGACGGTCTAGCCCCGATAAGGCCGCTTCGCCGACGATGGCGACCAGCCGGCGCAAGTCCCGCCCTTTTGCGTACGATGCATAGAGTTGGTCGGCAACATTGCGATGATCGACGCGAGTCTTGCCGGCGCCGATTCCTGAATGCATCAGGCGCGAAAGGCTCGGCAAAACATCGATAGGCGGGAAGATTCCCTTGCGATGGAGCTCGCGCGACAGCACGATCTGGCCTTCAGTAATGTAGCCGGTTAGGTCGGGCACCGGGTGAGTGATGTCATCGTCGGGCATCGTAAGAATAATCAGTTGCGTGACCGAACCGCGCTTGCCCTGAAGCCGGCCGGCACGCTCGTAGATTGTCGAGAGGTCACTGTAGAGATAACCTGGATAACCCCGGCGTCCGGGCACCTCCTCCCGCGCGGTTGAAACCTCGCGCAACGCTTCGGCGTAATGGATCATGTCAGTGAGAATGACCAACACATGCATCTCGCGCTCGAAGGCCAAGTACTCCGCCGTCGTGAGCGCCAATCGGGGCGTCAACAGACGTTCGATGCTCGGATCGTCGGCGAGATTCAAAAACGACACCGTGCGCTGGCGCGCGCCGCTTTCTTGGAACGTCGAATGAAAATAACTCGCCTCGCGATGGGTGATGCCAACTGCGGCGAACACCACGGCAAACGGCTCCCGGCTTGCCTCCTCGGACTCACTGACGACTTGGGCCTGTACGGCAATTTGCGCGGCGATCTCGGCCGCCGGCAGACCGAAACAAGAAAAGACCGGCAGCTTCTGACCGCGCACGAGAGTATTGAGTCCGTCGATCGCTGAAAATCCGGTTTGAATAAAATCGGTGGGATGCTCGCGGGCGAAAGGATTGAACGGCAAACCCCCGACTTCCAACTCCTTCTCGGCGATAATCGCCGGGACTCCATCCAGCGGCCGGCCTGAACCGTCGAAGACTCGGCCGAGCATTTCACGGCCCACTGCGAGACGCGCAACGTCGCCCAAGAAGCGAGCGCGGGTCGTCTCAACATCGACGCCACGCGTGCCCGCGAATACTTGGACCACGGCGTGATCATGATCGACCTCCAACACCTGGCCGCGACGAGTGTCGCCGCTACCCGTGACAAGGTCGACCATCTCGCCGTGGGCAACGGCGCTGGTGCGCCGAAACACCGACAACGCGCCGGAGACGCTCTCTAGCGTGCGATATTCCTTGGTGTAGAGACGCCGCAAGCTTTCCCCCACCGAAATTTGGCCTCAGCGTTCCCTGCCAGATTGGTTTTTCAAGCTTTCAAAGCTATTCCGAACCCGCTCGACCAGCGCAGCAATTTCACGCTCGGCAATTTCCCGCGGCAATTCTTTCATGCGCGCAATTTCGTTCACGACCGGAAGCTTGACGGCGTCGGAGAGCGAAGCCCCCGTGTTTAGCGCCTCACAGAGACCACGGTAGAAAGCCAAAATCGCCCTGAGCATCCACGCTTGCTTGCGCGGCCCGCAGAACTCATCGTTCGGGTCAAACGCAGACTGCTGCAGGTAGTCTTCGCGAAGCAGGCGCCCCACTTGGAGAACCGCTTTCTCGGCATCGGGCAGCGCCTCGCTACCGACCAGTTGAACAATTTCGAGCAGCTCTTCTTCCTTCTGGAGAAGGGCCATCGCCTGGCGCGCCTGCGTATTCCAATCCGGTGCCACCTCTGCTTCAAACCACTTTCCGAGATCGTACAGACTATAGCTCGTGATCCAATGAATGGCGGGAAAATGGCGCCGTCGCGCGAGACCTACGTCGAGAGCCCAAAACGCTCCAGCCGCGCGCAGCGAGCTTTGAGTCATCGGCTCCGAGAAATCACCGCCCGGTGGCGACACCGCGCCAATGATCGTCACCGAGCCTTGCCGTCTGTCCCTGCCGAGACAAACTACACGGCCAGCTCTCTCGTAAAAGTCCGCAAGGCGCGATCCTAGGTAAGCTGGATATCCTTCTTCGCCGGGCATCTCTTCGAGGCGTCCCGAGACTTCCCGCAGAGCTTCGCCCCAACGGGAAGTGGAGTCAGCCATCAGGGCCACGTCGAAACCCATGTCGCGGTAATACTCGGCGATGGTCAGGCCAGTGTAGATCGACGCCTCGCGGGCTGCCACCGGCATGTTCGAAGTGTTGGCAATGAGAATGGTGCGGTCCATCAGCGGCACACCCGCGCTGGGATCGATAAGGCACGGGAATTCCGCCAACACCTCGGCGATCTCGTTACCTCGTTCGCCGCAGCCGACATAGACGACGATCTGCACCTCGGCACGCTTGGCCAAGGTTTGCTCCATTACCGTCTTGCCGGTGCCGAACCCACCGGGGATCACCGCTGTGCCGCCTTTGGCAATCGGAAAAAAAGTATCGATCACCCGCTGACCGGTGATCAGCGGCGTGTTCGGGGCAAGCTTGTCGCGACATGGACGGGCCTGGCGCACTGGCCAGCGTTGCATCAAACGAACTTCCACCGGCTCGCCGGCAGTTCTTGTGGCGATCCAAGCGACAACCTCCTCAACCGAAAAATTCCCCTGGCGGATCTCAACCACAGTACCTTGAACCCCCGGCGGAACAAGGATTTGATGGGCCAAGCCCGGCGTCTCAGGCACGGTTCCGAGCACATCACCCGGCTCTACCTCCTCGCCGGCTTTGACAGCAGGTGAAAATTTCCAGCGGATATCACGTCGCAGCGTCGGCACCAGCGCGCCCTTAGGAATAAAGTCGCCGGCCTGCCGGTGGAGGTCCGGCAGAGATCGCCCAAGTCCGTCAAATATGCCGGCTAAAAGTCCCGGGCCGAGCTCAGCCATAAGCGGCTCGCCGGTGGAAATGACCGGGTCGCCCACCCGCAAACCGATGGTGTCTTCGTAAACCTGAAGTGTAACCTGATCGCGGTCAAGACGGATGATTTCGCCAATAAGGCGCGCAGCACCGACCAGAGCGACATCGGCGATGCGCGCGCCGCGCAGGCCATCCGCGACGACGACGGGGCCAACAACTCGGCAAATTCGACCGCTGTGGTGGTTCATGGCCGCCATCGGTCTAACGTTCCTTGAAGCTAATACGAAAACCGATCGCCCGGCGAATCATCTCGGCAATCTGCTCGCCGGGCCGCTCGCCGGCTTCGGTCGGCAAACCGCTGGGTAACGCCACAACTACTGGCGCGTAGCTCTCGCTCACTTGCGTCCGCGTGGTTTGATCAAGCGCGTTCAAGTAGCCAGCGTCAATAGCGACGACGCCAACTTCGGGGTCTTCCATTAGCCTCAAAAGAATTTCTTTGGCTTCCCCTGCATTCGCAGCCGAATACGATTCCGCGCCAGCTAGAGCGAATCCTGCCGCTTGAGCCGGACGGGTGATGACCACAATCTTCGCCATAGCTTTGCTCTCTACACCAATGTTAGCTCGTTGCGGATAGCGTCACTCTGCCAACCCAGCTCCTTTCCTTGAGCGATCAAGCGCAGGTTGGCGACCTCGGTTGTTTTAGCCCAAAGGTAACCAATCGCCATGGCGATCGTGAGTGGATCGCGACGGAACATGTGGATGCCTTTGCGCACGAGAAACTTCTCCAGCGCACGCTCAAACGCCGCAACTTCGCCACGCTGCTCGTAGTCATCGAGCCCCTGCCGCAAAGCGAGGCCATAAGGAGTGCCCGCAAGTCGCCCAACCATCGCGTCGACATCCGTCGTAGTGGCGATCTCGAGCAATAAGTGAAGCGGCAAACTGCCGCCGGCGATCAGCATTGCCTGAACGTCATCAGCACCCGAGCGCACGAGCCCCGCCATCGCATGGCTTCGCAGCGGCCGCAGGCGAACCAACAGCGAAAGATTCAATCCGTCGACCTCGGCCACCAGCATTTCCCGCACCATGCCGTCGTTGGGCTCGCTTCGGAGGCGAGAAAAGGCCTCACGAAAACGGATCTGGTGCAGCCGACGCTCCACGTGCGCAAGCTCGCCGCCGGATGACCGCAGCGCCTCGGCAACAGCTCCGGCGAAAGGAAGACGCCAGGTCAGCATCAACTCACCTGTCGCTTGCATCGTTGGCTGCTTTGCCAGTTCGCAAAGCTCCGCCTCCGTAAGCATTCCCGCCGGCACCAGCACACTTAGAATCTCGTCGGTCGCGACACCGCGAGACTGCCCGCGCAAGATGGCGATGACGTTGAACAAATCCCAGCGCGCCAACAGCAGTTCGATGAGCTCGCGCGCTCGCGCGTCGAAAAAGCGGCGCAACGAACCCACCGTCCGAGTGACATTGCGGCGCACGGCATCGGTGAGGCAGCGAACGCCGTGGTAGCGTACCAGCGCCGCTTCCACATCGGGCTTATAGGCCGTGCGGAGTAGCGCCTCAATGAGCGCGTCGGCGCTCGTGGCGGCGATCAACCGATCATAGTCCTCCCCGCTCAGCAGGACCGACTTGAGCGCGCGGATGCGCGCGTTGGCGTATCCGTAGTCGCTGGACACAACGATTCCTCGGCGCTCAACAGCGCGACCAGTTTTTGCCGGAGCTCTCTCCACGCATTGTCCAACCTTGCCTCTACGGTATTGTTCACGACGATGCATCCATCGAGACTGCTCACGCGTACACCACCTGAAGTATCAAGACACGGTACGAGTTCTCCTTCGATGCCGCGCGTGTCCAGGATCTGGCGCGCGAGCTGTTGGTCCCTTGGATCGATTTCTAACTTTACGGCGGAAGGGATCTCGTTCGCCGCCTCACAGACAAGTCGCTCATAACCTCGCCCGTAGTCGTCGCTGCTACGTAAAGTCATTAACTCACGCCTCGCTTGCGCCAATACCCGGTCAAGCCAATGCTCGCGCGCGACCGCAAGTTGTCGTTGCCGATCCAATTGAGCGGCGTCGAAAAGCCGCTCCCTTTCGCGGCGCAATTTTTCTAACGCCATGGCGCGGTGCGCTTCCTTGATTCGCTTGGCTTCCGCTTCGGCCCTCTCAATGATCGAGCGGCTTTCTTGCTCGGCCGCACTTTCGCGTTCCGCGATCTGCTGATGCGCTTTCACTTCCATCGCCTGGAGAATTTCCCTAAGGCCCATCGCCTCGTGCCTCTTCCGGTTACCGCTAGCCCCGAGTTTCCTACCCGCGCGTCGCTGGGCAGAATCAACCGGTCCGCTTACGCTCCGGTTTTGAGCAGCAGAATGATCATCGACGCTACGGCGAAGCCCAAAATCACCAGCGTTTCCGGCAACGCGAGCATGATCAGTATGGAGCCAAAAAGCTCGGGTTTCTCAGTGAGCGCGCCCACCCCTGCCGAGCCGATGCGTCCCTGCGCCAAGCCCGTCGCCAAAGCTGCCAGGCCAACCGCCAATCCCGCGCCGATCGCTAACAATCCTGTCGTGAGATCCATCGTATCCTCCTTTGCCTAAACCCCGCTTTGCTTGAACGGTCTGAAAGGTGAACCGCCGCTCTCGTAGAACTTGGTGAAAAACTCAACGTAATGAAGCCGCAGGGATTGAATGCTTGCGCTCACGATGCCGATCGCCAAGTTGAGCGCGTGCAAGAGGGCCGCGACGACGGTGCCGATCGCCACATCGGTGGAAATTCCGTAAAGCCGGTTGGCCACCTCAGCCAAATAGAAAGAGGCCAGGCCAATCGCAGCCAGGCGCAGGTAAGAGAGAACATTGCTAACCAGCCCGAGTGTCTCAATGGGACCAAGGAGCCCGCCCAACCAGCCCATAGGAACGCTGAGCAACACGATACCGATGATGAGCGCGACCGTGCCGGGCGTCGTGAGATCGCGCGGCAGCTTTCCAGCAACGATGGCAACGAGCCAAAAGACCGCAATCAGCGCAATGAACTTACCCAAGCGCTCGCTCAACTCCTTGTGGCTCCTGATCCGAAACGCTTCCCAAATACCCAAGACAAATCCAAGCACCACATGGACCCCTCCCACGGCGAGCGCGAAGACAAATAGCGCTTTCAGCGTCGCGCCGCTCCGCTCCATCCACACGGGCTTTAGACCAAAGAGTTGGTGCCCCAGCGCGCCCAAAAACTCGCCGAACAGGACGCCAAACAAAACCGACCAAAAGCCGCAAAGAAGCAGAACTTGGCCGATGCTGCGATAGACTGGCCGCCGAGAGGTGCGAAGCACCAGCCCGGCGAGCAGCAATAGGAGGATCCCGTACGCAATGTCGCCAAGGATCACACCGAAAAAGATCGGCATAAAGAAAGCAAGCAGCGGCGTTGGATCGAGAGCGCCATAGCGCGGCAGCGCGATCAACCGAACGAGAAACTCAAAAGGCCTCACCGGCGGTGGATTGGCGAGCGCCACTGGAACCTGTTTCAGTTCTTCTCCACTCACTCTCAATTCCTCCACCAGCAGCTCGTGGCCCACCTCCTGGGCCAAGGTATCCTTGAGCTTCTTCACATCGCGCCGCGCTATCCAACCCGCCAAGACAAAGGTATAGCGGGTTGCGCCAACCAAGCCGATGACATCCATTTGTCTCAAGCGGTCGGTCAAGACAGCGCGCAAAAGCGCGACGGTGGATCCCCAAGATCTGCCCAACTCGCGCAGCTCATCGTCCACCCGCGCCATCTCCCGCGGAATCTCGGCGAGACGCCGCTCCATCGTCGCGAGCGTCTCCGTTAATGAAACGCGGGCCAACTCCTGCGGCAGCCGCAGCGGACTGATGTTTTCACGGCCGAGCAGCGCGTTGACCCGGGCGCTCTGCTCCTTCGGAAAAACCACGATAGCGGCCGTTGTCTGGTCATCGACATGGCGCGCATTGAGCTCGAAGCGATCGCCCAGTAACTCGCCGAGTTGTTGCCGCACTAGGTCCAATACGCCGCTGGCACGCCGTTCAATGAGCAAGGCGACGGTTTCGTAGCCGTCAAGCTGAGGAATTTCCCCGGCAAGCGGCAACAGCTTGCGCAGTGTCGCCTGATAGCGAGTAAGCGAAGCCTCCTCGGCTTGGAGCTGATCGCGGCGCAGCGCCAGCGCTTGGCTCTCGGGTCCAAGTTCATCAACGACCCGCCTGGCGTCCACGATAAGTTCCTCAGTAGGCATTAGCGACGCCGCATCATACCGACGGCTAAGATCTGCAGTGTTGATCGCTTGCGGCAGCATCGCCGCCAATGATCCTAAGCGAGCGACCAAGAAACTTATTTCGTTGCGCCGTTCAACGGCGCTTGCATCGAGGCTTAGTTTCGTTAGCAGCGGCGCCTGTGGCTGCTCGGCGACATCTTGAATTTGCATCACGCCGAGCCGTTGAATAGCGCACAACGTTGTGTCGAGCTTTTCCTTCGCACCGACAATCCGGATTTTCGCCATCGGCAGCAGCATGATCGCTTCATTTGGGGAAAATAGACTCGATGACAATTTGTACGGCGCGGTCCAGACACCGCTCGCCGCGACCGGCTAGCTGCTCGCATTCGTGTCGGGCCGTGTCGCGGATCACCGCTGCAGCTTCTCTTGCCCGTGCCACCTCATTGAGAAAGAACTGCTCGGCTTCACGCCGCCCCGCGCTTTCGGCTTCTTGACGAATCTCGGCGGCGCGCGCCTCTGCCAGGGCCAATTTTTCCTTCGCCCTTCGCTCCGCGTCTTTGAGCCGCTCGGCCAGTTCGCGCTCCTTACGGCGAATGAGATCGAGCGCCCCACCGTTATTTTCGTCCATACCCTTACGTCCGGGACTCCAGTTCCGGCCAGAACACCACTACGCGGGCAAGAGACATGCCACCGGCACGGCCGCAGCGAACCATGAGACTTTCAGGGTGTCCTCCCGATGAGGCGATAATCGAAGGATGTATTTTTGCGCCCGATCTGAAGAGCGGAGAGACGAAGAGTTTGCTTTCTTTCTTTCCAAGTTGGCGTCAGAAGGGCATTAGGGTGCATTCGGCATCGCAAAACAGTCTGGCCCCGCAGGTGGAGGCTGGAACGCGTCGCCCAGCCAATTGACGCGGTTTCTCCTGGAGCTTGCTTCGCAGCAATGAGAAAAGTCGCTACGTAGACTCTCAGATGCGAAAAATCTTGGTGTTTTTTGGCTTGCGTGAGAATCCGATTGGCAGAACCGGTGCGGCGGCGATCCCTTAACAAATCCTTGGCAGTTGTTCGCCGGCAAGCCTATCGACAATCCGATAGCCACCGACGGTGGTTTTCATGAGCACTCTGCCCGGTTGATCCGCGACGACTTCGCCGATGATAGCCGATTGCTGGCCGTGCCGGTTCTGCTGCATGCTCGCCAAAATCGGATCCACGTACTTCGCGCTGACGATGGCGATCAGTTTGCCTTCGTTGGCCACGTGAAGTGGGTCGAGGCCGAGGATCTCGCAGGCTCCTCTCACTTCGTCTTGAATCGGGATGAGGTCCTCGTAAATGCGAATGCCGACATGGGAGGCGGCAGCAATTTCGTTTAGCGCTCCAGCTAGGCCCCCGCGGGTGAGGTCGCGCATGCAATGGACCTCCAGGCTTGCGTCCAGCATGTCACGGACAAGGCCGTTCAGCGGCGCGCTATCGGAAACAATCGGACGATTATATTCTATATTTTCGCGCGCTAGCATGATCGCCACTCCATGGGCGGCGATGGGGCCGTTCAGTAAGATTTTGTCGCCTGGCCGCGCGCGGTCCGCGGAAATCTCCAGCGGGTGCTCGACGATCCCGATACCGGTGGTGTTGATAAAGACTTTATCGCCCTTGCCGCGATCGACGACTTTGGTATCGCCTGTGATCAACCGGACATCTGCCTCCGCGCACGCTTGCCGCATTGAAGCGACCACCTGGCTCAAATCGGCAATCGGCAGCCCTTCCTCCAAAATAAACGCAGCGCTGAGAAACAGAGGACGCGCTCCGCTGACGGCAAGATCGTTCACCGTGCCAAAGACTGCCATTGCCCCGATATCGCCGCCGGGGAAAAAGATCGGATCGACGACGAAAGAGTCCGTAGTCATGGCCAGACGCGCGCCCGCCGCGCGCACGACTGCGGCGTCGTTCAATACCTGGCCATCGGGCAAAAACAGCGCGGGCTGAAACAGCTCTTCGATCAGCTCGTGCATCAGCTTGCCGCCGCTGCCGTGGCCGAGCAGAATCTGTTTATCTCGTATCATGGAGCGTTGCCTTTGAAGCACGGTGCTTGCTTGGCGAAAAACGCCTCTAAGCCGGCGTTAAAATCTTCCCCTTGAGCGATATCTGTAAGATTTCGCAGTTCTTTATCCATGTGAGCATCGAGGCGATCGATTCCTGATGCCTCGTTGATCAATCGCTTCGTGATGCCGTACGCACGCGTCGGTCCGGCGGCGAGCCGCTCCGCGACGCTCAGGACTTCAGCATCGAAGTTTTCCCGAGCAAAGACATCGTTGATCAGGCCCGCGTTAAGCGCTTGACGGGCATCGAGACGAGGATTGAGGAAAACCAGTCCGAAGGCGCGCCTAAGGCCAACCAATCGAGCCAGGAAAAACGTCGAGCTTTCCGCTCCGGTAAGACCGGTTCTGCCATAAGCCCATTCGAAGCTCGCGCCTTCGGCGGCAAACACCAGATCGCAGCTCATCGCCAGACCGAAGCCGCCGGCGGCGGCAACGCCCTTGACCGCGGCGATGAAGGGCTTGGGCGCGCGGCGAATCTCCGAGATTGTGCTGTGGATGTACTCGAGAATCTCTTTGAACGAGGCGCCGTAGCTCGCCTCGACTACACGGGCACCGGGTTGCAGATAAGAGAAGTCTTTTTCCGCGCCCTTTTCGCGGACATATTTCAAATCGGCGCCGCTGCAAAAGACTTTTTCGCCGCCGGCGATAACGACACAGCGGATCGCATCGTCGCGCGCATAGCCGAGCGCAGCTTTGCGCAGGTCGCGCGCCATTTGAACGTCCAGCGCATTGAAGCGCTCCGGTCGGGCCATCAGGATGATGCCGACGGCTCCCTTCTGTTCGGTCAAAATATGCGCCGTTTCTGCACTTTGGGTTGTTTCGATCATGTGAAGCCTCGAGTCAGGCGGTTCACCAAAGGCGCTCACTCGTTAACGATCACGTGCCCTCCATACTCATGCCAGATTTTGCATGTTCCCTCGCTGCTCACCATGCACGCGCCGACCGGATTTTGCGGTGTGCATTCCTTGCCGAACAAGCGGCAATCAGCTGGGCCTGCGATCCCGGCCATGATGTTTCCACAAATGCATTCCTGAGCCAGTCGCGGCGGCGCTTCGTCCGCGAGATCGGACGAAGCGATATCAAAGCGACAGCGCGCGTCAACCGACGAATATTTTGGCCGCAGCCGCAAGTTGCCGTTTGGCACATGGGCGATGCCGCGCCAGTTTCCCCCTTCGGTGGCGAACACTTCCCACAAGAGTTTTTGCGCTTCGCGGTTGCCCTCGGCTGTGACGCAGCGCGGGTAGGCGTTGACGACCCGCTCTTCACGATCGCGAATGAGTCGTAAAAGCTCACTCAGAGCCGCGAGGATGTCGAGCGGCTCGAAGCCGGCGGTCACCACGGGGATATGATGGCGTGCCACGAACCGCTCGAAGATGCGCCAGCCCGTAATCGTCGCCGCATGCCCCGCGGCGAGGAAACCCTGAACGTGGGTCTGAGGCATCTCGGCGACAATCTCCATGACCGGCGGAATATATTTGTGCGCTGAAAGGACGCTGAGATTTCTAGGCGGATGCGCAAGCACCAGCGCGGCAGTCGCAACCGCTGTGGTCTCGAAACCGGTGGCGAAAAAGACGACCTCCTTGGCCGTTTCCTGGGCGATCTTAAGTGCTTCGAAAGGATTGTAAACCACGCGCACGTCGGCGCCCGCTGCCTTGGCCTCGGCGAGGGAGTGAACGCTGCCGGGGACGCGGAACATGTCGCCGAAGGTGGCGATGACGATGCCCTGGCGCGCGAGTGCGACGGCTTCGTCGACTTCCGGCATGTCGGTGACGCAAACCGGACAGCCGGGCCCCATGAGGACAGTCAGCGCTTTCGGCAAGAGACTTCTCAGGCCAAAGCGCGCGATGCTCTGCTCGTGGGTGCCGCACACATGCATCACGCTTACGGGCTTCGCTATCTCTTCGCACAACAGCGCGAGGCGCCGGGTCAAGGCGCGAGCGCGCTCCGGGTCGCGAAATTCCAAACGTTCGACCGCTGCCTCAGCGCCCACGGGATCCTCCGTTGACTCTCGCCGTCGCGGCGACTTCGGTTTGAATATCGGCGGCCATCAGGTCTTGGCTGCTGGCCTCGATGAGCCGATTGTAGAGGTAGAGAGTTTCTTCGATCTGTTCTGGCGGGATGCGCCGGATCGCAAATCCGACATGCACCAACACATAATCACCGACCTGCACAGGCTCGTCCACCGTCTCGAGTCTGACCCTTCGCTTCACGCCCCAAAAATCGACGCTGGCGCCAAGCTCGTCAATATCAACAACTCGTCCCGGAACACCTAAGCACATACAAAATCCTTAATCTCTTCCGCCTGCTGTGTTCCACGTCCTGCTTTCTCTTCGCTGGTCTCTTCCATGTCTTCCCGTCGATGGGCGTGCAGCCAGGCGTAGACTTGTCCGAGGGCGATGCCGCCATCATTGGGCGGCACGCGTTGATGCCAATACGGGTGCAAACCCGCGGCCTGCAAGCGCCCGATGACGCGCTCCAGAAGATAACGATTTTGAAAACAGCCGCCGCTCAGCGCTATCCGCCTTTCGCCCGCACGCGTTGCGGTCGCGGCGATCACTTCCACCAGCGTGTTGTGAAACTTTGCCGCGATTATGCCCCGCGGTACATCCGCCGCAGCATCTTTCAGTACCGCGCGGATGAGTGGCTCCCAATCGACGACCCAAGCAGGATCATATTTCCCCTCGCCTTTGCCGGCGAAAAACGAGAACGGATAGCGCTCTTCGGTCGCTATCTGGTCAGCGGCGAATTCGAGTTCCATCGCCGCCTGGCCTTCAAACCGGCTGCGCTGGCACAGCCCCAGGAGCGACGAGACCGCGTCGAACAAACGGCCTGCGCTCGATGTGTAAGGAGAGTTGACGGCTTTCTTGACCATCTGCCGGAGAACCGCGCGCTCCGCGCTATCGAACTGATCAAGCAAAGTGAACTCGCTGCCATCGAATAGTTGGTCGCCAAAGATTTCATACAATACGCCCAGCGCAGCCCGCCGCGGCTCACGGATCGCTCGCTCGCCGCCTGGCAGGCGAAAGCGCCGCAGCGACGCGAAGCGGCGAAAGGACGCACCATCCGTCAGCAGAAACTCGCCTCCCCAGACGGTCCCATCCGGGCCGTAACCGGTGCCGTCCCAGGCAACGCCCAAAATGTCTCCTTCCAGCTCATTTTCCGCCATGCAGGAGGCAATGTGAGCCCAGTGGTGCTGAATCGCCTCGGCAGAGACGGCGCGCTCGCGAGCATATCTCGTCGAGAGGTAGTCCGGATGGAGATCGCAGAGATTGCGTTGCGGGGTCACGCCGTAGAGCCGCTGCAAAGACTCGATAGTATCGCGAAATGCGGTAAAAGCCTCTGTTGTCTCCAGATCGCCGATATGTTGGCTGATGAATACCTGCGGCCCGACTGTGATCGCCACCGAGTTTTTGAGCTGTCCACCGACGGCGAGCAGCGCCGGCGCATCTTGTTTCAAGCACACGGGGAGCGGCGCATAGCCGCGCGCGCGGCGCAATAAAAGCTCTCTGCCACCCATGATGCGCGCTACCGAGTCGTCGGCATGGCGGACAATGGGGCGATTGTGCACGAGAAAAACATCGGCGATGCCATGCAGCCGTTCCACCGCTTCTCGTTCGTCGGTGCAAATCGGCTCATCCGAAAGATTCGCGCTGGTGGCGACGATGAAAAAGCCCAGGGCGCGCATGAGCAGATGATGCAGCGGCGTATAGGGCAACATGATTCCCAGATACGGATTGCGCGGCGCTACGGCAGGACTAACCGCTGAATTGACACAGCCGGGATGACGCCGAAGCAAAACAATCGGCGCTTCAGGCCCGAGGAGCAACCGCTCTTCGAGGGCAGATACTTCACAGACTGTTTTCACCGCTTCGAGCGAGGGCGCCATCAAAGCAAAGGGCTTTTCTTCGCGCCGCTTGCGTTCTCTGAGCCGGCTTACCGCCCTATCGTTGCGCGCGTCGGTGACGAGATGAAAGCCGCCGAGACCTTTGATCGCAACAATCCTGCCCGATCGGATCGAGTCGACGGCTTCACACAAAGCACGATCCCCGGTCGCCACGACACGGCCTTGCTCATCCCACAAGCGGAGCTGGGGACCGCACTTTGGACAGGCGTTGGGTTGGGCATGGAACCGACGATCGCGCGGATCTTGATATTCGCGCCGGCAGTCGGCGCACATGTCGAATTTGCGCATGCTGGTGTTGGCCCGGTCGTACGGCAGCGATTCGACGATCGTGAAGCGCGGGCCGCAATGCGTACAATTGGTGAACGGATAGCGATAGCGCCGGTCGCTCGGATCAAAAATCTCCCGCACACAGTCGGGACAAGCGGCGATGTCGGGGAGAACCAGCGTGGTGCGCGCGCCGCCTGCGTCGCTCTCGCGGATCGTAAAATCACGGTAGCCCACGGGATCGACAAAACGGCATTCAAGACTCTGAATCGAAGCGCGCGGCGGTCGATTTTTCTCGATGCGCAGGACAAATTCGTCGAGTCGACTCTTCTCTCCTTCGACCTCGATGAAAACCCCTTGGGGCGAGTTGAGGACCCAACCGACGAGACCGATTTCGTTCGCCAGACGATAAATAAACGGGCGAAAGCCGACGCCCTGAACGGCCCCGCGCACGGCGATATGCGCGCGCTGATTCATGAGCGCCTCCGGTCGTCGAGCTCGAATTCGACGACGCGGATTTCGTCGCCCGGGGCTTCTTCAATGTCGAGCTTTGCGCCCTCGAGCGCGGTCCCTTCGCTCGCGGCTTGGAAGCAAAAGCGCAGTGAATCGCCGGAAAGATGGTTGAGCACGCCGACGCGGAGCTTGATCCATCGCACCGGCGCTCGATTCTCGGGCGGCAGATGGCGCATCACGGTTGCGACGATATCCTGCACGATCGAGAGTTCATGCATCGAGTTCTTCCGGCCCGCAGCACGGAGTTCCGACTTTGGATTTTTCTTTCAGCTCGACGCCGTGCGCGTGAAGCGTATCAACGATCGCAGCCACGATTTCCGGCATGGCGCGGCGCACCGGCACGGAGAGTTCGAGCGTCATCGTCTCCGTTTGAAGTGGCTCGACTCCGATAATATCGGCGACAGGCAGTTGCCCGGAAAATTCTGCGGCAGCCAGAAGCTCGGCGACGCCGACTTCATGCGCCGAGACAAGCGGCCCGCCGCGAGGCGCAATCTCCTCCCGGCGCAAGCGATGGATCGTGCCCGGTAGGCCGCCATTTCTCACGGCATCGACAATGAGGAGATAGTCTACCGCAGCAATTTCTCCGAGCAGTCCAAGACCGGCTACCCCTCCGTCAATGACACGCAGGTTCGCGGGCAACTCATAGCGGCCGGCAAACGCCTGGACCGCGTGAGCCCCGACGCCGTCGTCTCCCATGAGCGTGTTGCCAACGCCGAGAACCAAAATCCGCGGAGCTGCCATCAGGCCCTCCGCGTTTTGAGCTTGTACCCGCTAAAGATGGCACGCAGCGTGTGGTCGCGGTTCACCCATGTCGTCAGCGTGGCCATGTAGATGTGAATCGCTACCGTGATGAGAAAAACCCACATGGCGAGATAGTGCCAGATACGGGTGTAAGACTCTCCGCCAAGCAAGGCATTGACCCATTGGAAGCTATCCGGAGCAGCGATGATCCCAAACACCTTTCCCCGGTACAGCGCAAATCCAGTTAGAGCCGAAAAGAGAACCAGCAGGGCCCAAAAGAGATACGTCAAAGCCTGCAGCGGATTGTAGCGCCCTTCTTCTCTGTGGGTCGGCTTAATGAACAGGTAATACGCGAGCATATCGGGAACGCTTCGGAGATTCCGCCAAATTCCGAACTCGCGCCAGTCGGCACAAAAAGTCGACATGAAAGCGAGATAGATCCGCGTCACAACTACCAAGATGAGCGCGTATCCGGCCACGAAGTGCGAAAACCGCATCCAGGCCATTACATCGATGCCGCCCGGAGTTCCCTTAACAAATGGCCAGTGAATGTAAAATCCGCTGACAGTAAGGACCGTAAGCGCAATCACCAGGACCCAATGGTGAACGCGATAGGTGAGATTCCAACGATAGATGTATTCTTCGCGTTCCATACGCACCTCACGCGACCCGCACCTTGTAAACTTCGTTGCTCTGCGGGTCGATCACATGAACCGTGCAGGCGAGGCATGGGTCGAACGAGTGAGCGACGCGCAGGATTTCGAGCGGCCGCTTCGGGTCGGCCACTGGGGTGCCGATCAGAGCCTCTTCGATAGTCCCCCGCGCGCCCTTGCCGTCGCGCGGCGAGATGTTCCAGCAGGTCGGCGTGATCACCTGATAATTGGCGAGACGGGTATTTTCGATCTGGTTCCAGTGCCCCAGCGCGCCCCGGGGGGCCTCCCACAAACCGACGCCATGAGCGCGCTCCGGCAACTTGTACTGGGTAAACGTTTCTTTCTTGCCGTTCTTGAGGTTTTCCAAGATGGCGTCGGACCAGTCAACCATGGCATCCGCGATCAATTTGGTTTCAAGCGCGCGCGCCGCGATCCGCCCGAGCACCGACAAAAGCACCGCGGGTTTCCCGGCAACGCCGAGCTTGGCCAGGGTCTGGTCGATCAACGGCTTTGCCGTCGGATGACCTTTCGCGTAAGCGACCACCATGCGTGCAAGCGCGCCGACTTCCATCGGCCGCTCATCGTAGCGCGGCGCTTTAGCCCACGTGTACTTTTTCTCTACGTTCCACTCGGTGTATTCCGGCTCGGTCACGCCGACGCTCGGGTGCAACGCTTTGCCGTCCCTGTACCAGCCATGGGTCACGTCTTCGGTGACCGCTTTCTCGTTGATCTCTTCGGCCTTGAGGCCACCCCCTACGACCAAACCGCTCGGGAACAGTCGCTTTTTGGTATCGAAACTCGGATCGTCAAACACGCCCCAGGCGAGAAAGTTTGCCGGACCTCTGCCCACCGCGGCATAATCGAGATAATACGGCGCGATAGCTAAGACATCGGGGATGTAAACGCTGTCAACCCAGTCGCGTATTTCCAGGAGCCTCGGTTTTAAGTTCGCGATATCATCGACGGTGGGAATATGGACGGAACCGCCCGCGGGGGTCGTCATCGTCATCGGCATGCGCCCGCCAAAAATAGCGGAGATATGTGATGCTTGAGCCTGCTTGTCCAGGGCCTCGAGATAGTGCGCAACCGCGAGAAGATTGAGATCGGGCGGCAGCCTGTAAGCCGGATGGCCCCAGTAAGCGTTGGCAAATGGGCCGAGCTGGCCGCTATCGACGAATTTTTTTAGCCGCGCCTGAACTTCGCGCAGCGACCGCTCTTTCGGCTGCGCCTTGAGCGCCGCCACGACGTCGACAAAGTCGAGGGCGGCGAGGTGGTAAAACCATAAAATATGCGAATGCAGGAACTGCGCGCCCTCGACCATGTTGCGTACCAGCCGGCCCATCTCCGGGGGGTGAATCCCCACGGCGTTTTCGAGGCAAAGCGATGCAGCGTGAGCGTGAGATGTTGGGCAGACACCGCAGATACGCTGCGTGATGTGGTAGGCGTCGCGTGGGTCGCGCCCCTTGAGCACAACTTCAAAGCCTCGAAACAACGTCCCCGATGTCCACGCATCTTTGACTTTGCCGCCATCGACTTCGACTTCGATGGCGAGATGCCCTTCGATTCGTGTGATCGGATCGATGACGATGCGAGTCACGTGAGGTCACCCCCTTTCCTCAGGCGGCTTTTCCGCTTCGTTGGCCGGGGCTTCTCGTTTGAAGCGACCGCTCATTGCGGTGCCGATAGCGTGCCCGACGATTCCCACGGCGGTTGCGGCGCCGACGACAACGCCGATCTTGTCGGCGCCAGCCTCGACGCCTTCGATGCCGGGAATTTTGACCCCCGGCAGGCGCTCATAGAATCCGGCGAACTTGTCTACCCAGCCCGGCTCGG
This sequence comes from Candidatus Acidiferrales bacterium, assembly GCA_035559995.1. Taxonomy (GTDB): domain Bacteria; phylum Desulfobacterota; class Binatia; order UBA9968; family UBA9968; genus DATMAM01. Next base: position 130,768 of record DATMAM010000029.1, on the reverse strand, counting down.
CGCAGCCGATACAAGGCGCGCCAGCGCCGATGCACCAACTGACGCGATCGTTATAGCGAAACTTTGAACAATTGGCCGACGTCATCGGTCCTTTGCAACCGACTTTATAAAGGCAGTAGCCGAGTTCCTCTTCGCTGCTGCCAAAGCGCTCGACGAACCGCCCCGCTTCAAAATGCGCGCGCCGCTCGCACTGATCGTGAATCGTCTGCCCATAGAAAATTTTAGGCCGGCCGAAACTATCCATTGCGGGAAGGCGGTTAGTGAGCAGAATGTCTACGATCGTTGCCACGAGGATGCCTTCGTTGACCGGACAAAGATCGAGATTGATGCACGGTACGCCCAGCGCATCGCGCACCCCTTTCAATCCCGCCGGGTTCGGCGACCCCGCGGGAACGCCGCCCCAGGTCGCGCAGCTTCCCACGGCGATCACGGCCTTGGCCTTGGCGGCGAATTCCTTGCCGATGTCGAGCATCTCGCGGCGCGCGATCATCCCGTAGCCTTTCTTGGTCGGAATTCCACCTTCGATAATCAGAAAGTAATCACCCCGCTTCAAAGCTTCGCTCAGAATCTCTTCCGCCTGGGTTCCGGCCGCGGCCATCACGGTCTCGTTGTAATCGAGGCTCAAGGTTTCAAGGATCAACTGCGCGGCATTAGGATAGTTCGCTTTGATCAGCGCCTCGGTGCAGCCGGTGTCCGAAGCAAAATTAAGCCAGATCACAGACGGACGCTTGGCGGCGGCTTTCTCTAAAGCTTCGGCGATGCGAGGAACAGCGGCCCGACCGACGCCCAATAGCGCCGCCGTCGTGGCGCATATCTTGAGAAACTCGCGGCGGTTTAACGATGAAATGGCCGAAGGAACCGGAGCGGGTCCGCGGGGCTCGGCATCAATTGTTGGAGAAGATGCAGCAGCCATAACAGCCTCCTTTGCTGAGAGAAAGCTGCCACCTAAAACTAGCGAAACTGGCTTTGTGCAAAAGGGCCTATGGCGGTGGTTACGCAATATCTCTGCCACGATGCAACGCAGCCTTAGGCACAGGCTTTTGGGGATTTTTTTGAAATGAAACGCTGTCATAGAAGCGTTTCATTAACCACCGAACGTCGATATTTTCTTAAGAATAAGACCGGAACCGGGCCTTTATTGTCAAACTCGCAAATTCCTTCTGAAAGCCAAATCTTATTTCACTTTTCCCATCGCTACGGTCTTCCAACTACCGGGGAATCGCTCCTCGCATCCCGGGGTGGATCGCAACTCCGGAATTCGGTTGAGCGTGTCATTGCGGTTAGCCAATTGATAGAGCCTTGATAGAGCCTCCAGTTCGCCTTGCTTCTCACTAATAAGAAAAATCGGCATGAATTCACCGGTAGAGTTAGGGGAGTGAGCGATGTTGGATCACAACACGACCCATTCTTGCCCAGCTTACGGGTTGTGTCTTTTGATCTCCTGTTCGGCCCGCGCGATGCTTGCCGCGTTTGCCTCGATCCTCCGGATCAATTAAAAGCCGCGGCAAACGCGGCCGCTAAGTACGTGGCTCGGTGTCGGCAGAGAGCGACAAGGTGTTATAGAACCGCTCCTGAAATCACCTCGGCCGGTGGAAAATCGCTGATTCCGATTCGCTGCAAGTTCTCTGGAAGAACCAAACCTCACGTTTCCGGAATTCCGGAAACGTGGGATTGGCGGGGAGGGGATGAGCGGTGGAACGCGGCGGGAGAGAAGCGATCCCGTGATCTCCTGACGGGCTGGAAGATCTTCGATTTCGAATCAGAGTCCTCGCAATCCACAGTCATCGGCTCTGGTTTTGGCCGCCCGCGTGCGGAAGTAATCAATACTCGCGCCTGATTTCGCGTCCGTTGCTATCTGTTTCGCGCTTCCGCGTTTCGAGAACTCCAGAAACGTGAAGCGTCGGCGGGAGGTTATTTTCTTTCGGGGGCGTGCGCTGTGGTGTAGTGCCGGGGCTCTATCTCATATTTTCTGAATCCGGAGAGAATGAGATACATCCGCGAGATGGGGGTAGTCCAGAGAAGGCCGCTCCATCCTGCTTCAGATTGCTCCAAATCACCACGGTCTACCCGGGTTGCGCCCCTCGGTTTTTGTTTTTTTGCAATTTACTTTTGTTCTGGTATTATCGGGCCGTTTTTTGAGAGTGTGCCGCGGGGTTTCTGATCCAGCGGCTCCGAGTTCTTTCTCCGTTTCGTAGGCAGAGCCCGCCCGAAGTTTGCCTTGAGCGCGAAATGGGTTAAATCCCGCAGCAATTCTCACTTTTCGCGAGTTTGCTCCAGCAGTTAAATCCTCACGCTTATGTTGTCGCCGTATCGCTCGCTGTTTGATCCTGAAATTCAAGGTGAAGGTAGTATTGACCCGCTTGGCCTTGCATCACTCGCCGACGGGAATCATTCGTGTTGCCGGGTCTCGCGGTCGGCACCGACTATGGAAGATTTTTGGAAAAGACGCGGGCGTTCCTCCGCAATCACGTGGATCACGTCGCTATCCAGAAACTTCGGCGAAACAAGCGGCTCACGACGACCGATCTCGCAGAACTAGAGCGAATGCTGCTGGAGAACGGCTTGGGCACGGCGGATGACCTCCGTCGCGCGGCGGAAAAACGGCACGGCTTGAGCTTGTTCGTAAGATCTCTCGTGGGCATGGATCGCGAAGCTGCGAAAGAGGCGACGGCAGCGTTTATTGCGGGAAAGACATTGGCGGCCAACCAGATCGAGTTCATCAATTTGATCGTCGATCACCTAACAGAGCACGGGGTCGTGGGACCAGATAGGCTCTACGAATCACCATTCACGGACCTTACGCCGAAAGGGCCGGAGGGGTTGTTTACTTCAGCGCATCTAGAAGAGTTGATCCGGACTCTGGATAGAGTGCTCGCGACCGCGATCGCCGCATAAGGCGCGGCGAAAAACGGAGAACCTTTTACGATGAAGCTCTACGTTGCCGTCACGGACTACGATTGGTACCGGTTCTTGACCCAACTGCCAAATGTTGACGAGGTCAATTTCTGGCAGCCAGGCGGCAGTAGCCAGTTTCGCGCTCTCCAACCTGGCGAGCTTTTTCTGTTCAAGCTCCACAGCCCCCAGAATTACATCGCTGGCGGTGGGTTCTTCACATATTCGTCGATATTGCCGGTCAGTTTGGCTTGGGAGGCGTTTGGCGAAAAGAACGGGGCCGCGACGTTCACCGAGATGCGAGCGAAGATTGTTCGGTACCGCGGTGCAGCTTCGGATCAGCGCGAAGATTTTGAGATTGGGTGCATCCTTCTACAGCAACCATTCTTCTTTCCGGAACGAGAGTGGATTCCGGTTCCAAGAGATTTTTCTCTGAACATCGTCCAGGGCAAAAGTTACGACCTGGACTCTACGACAGGAAGAGAGCTTTTCGAGGCTGTTCAGATGCGTGTCAAGTCTCGGCCTGGTTCGCAGTTACAGGTGAGGGAATGGGAGGCCGTGTGGGGCAGCCCAGTTTTGGTCCGGCAACGCCTTGGGCAGGGAGTTTTTCGAGTCCTAGTAACGGATACTTATGAGCGTCGCTGCGCGATCACCGGGGAAAAAGCCCTCCCGGCGCTGGAAGCAGCCCATATCCAACCCGTCACTCAGCAAGGAAAGCACCGAATCGATAACGGGCTTCTCCTTCGGTCTGACATCCACAAGCTTTTCGATGCCGGATACGTGACGGTAACGCCGGATTACAAGTTCCGGGCGAGCCGTAAGCTGAAAGACGATTTCGACAACGGCGAAGACTACTTTCGTCTGAACGGGACTGGCATTTGGCTCCCGCGGGATCCTGACAGCCGTCCGAATCGCGAGTTCCTAGTCTGGCATTCGGATACCGTGTTTCGAGGATGAGACCAGGAAAGTCGAATAGAGATTGAAGGGCAAGGGTTCAAGCCGGGCCAAGAGAACCGCTCGATCTCTCAGCGTAGCCCCGCCGGAACGATTGTCATCAGGCGGGTGGTAAATTACGGGGATGATCGGGAAGACGAGACGGCGGCTTGAGGGCGCTTCGGAGGGCGCGAACTCCCTCGCGCGCGAGCAGTTGCTGAACCTAGCCTTGAGAAATAGCAGCCGACCTCTTGGACCGGGCCGTTGAGCTGCGCCTCGACATCGTCGCCGGAGATGACGAGGGGATGAGCGGCGCTGCCGCCGACGCCCGCGGTCCCGCTGGCCCCGAGCTCTAGAGCGAATCCTTCCACGGCGCTGCCGGCGTAGATCGACGTTCTCCGCGCCGGGTCGACGCGCGGCAGAGTGAAACGCCGGACACGCACGCGATCGATCTTCGGCGCCAACGCGCTGGCGCGTCACGCGGCTTCCTTGACAGGGTTACGCCGTTCATATACGTAGCGGGCATGCTGATATTGAGCAACGAAGAGATCGACGAGTTTCTCGACATCACCGATTGTATCGACGCTTTGGAAAAGGCCTACAAGCGCTGGGCGGAAGGGCGAGCGATCAATCGCCCGCGAACGGATCTGTTGTTGCCGTCGCCGAACGAGGCGGGCGTTTACGGTTTCAAATCGATGGAGGCGGGGATGGCCGATCCGCCGATCGTGGCGCTGCGCATCAACTCCGACGTCATCCGCTGGCGCGAGCAACAAGGCAAGCTCGTCAAGATCAAAGTGCCCGCGGCGCCGGGCGGAAAGTGGGTGGGGCTGGTGATGCTGTTCTCGGCCGAGAACGGGGAGCCGCTGGCGATGTTTCCCGACGGCGTCGTCCAGCGCATGCGCGTTGCCGCGAGCAGCGCGCTGGCGGCGCGCTACCTGGCGCGCGCGGACGCAGGCACGCTTGCGATCTTTGGCTCGGGCTGGCAGGCGGGAAGCCACGTTCCGGCGATGTGTGCGGTTCGGAACATCAAAAAAGTCTGCGTGTACAGCCCGACCAAGAACAACCGGGAAAGCTTTGCGCGCGAGATGGAGAGAAAAGTTTCCGCGGAGGTTCATCCGGTCAGCGCTCCCGAGGAAGCCGTGCGCGACGCCGATATCATCGCGAGCACAACGAACTCTCTATCGAGAGTGGTTCCGCCTGAATGGGTGAAGCCCGGCATCCATGTGACCTGCGTGAAGGTGCCCGAGTTGGGCGACGAGACGATCCGCAAGGTGGACCGACTGGTGATTCACTGGCGCAAGCAGGCGCCGGAAAATTACATCGCCGGATTGGGCGACGACAAAATCGAAGCGCACGATCCGATTGACGTCGTCATGAGCGGAAAAACGCCGCCCCGCAAGCCGGAACCGTTCTGGCTCGCAGCGCCGGAATTAAAGGACCTTGTGACGGGAAAGGTTTCGGGGCGAGGTTCGCCCGAGGAGAGCACGTGCTTTTTGAACAATATCGGGATGGGCCTTCAGTTTGCGGCCGTGGGCGCCGCGGTTCTCTCGCAGGCCATCGCGAAGGGAGTCGGCCGGGAGATTCCCACCGACTGGTTTTTGGAAAGCGTTCACCCGTAGGGCAAAATCTTATCCCCATCCAAATGCAGCAGCCACCAGGAACGCTGGATTTGCTTTCAACGGTCTCGGGTCGAAACGGTCTTAGAACCGTACAGGAGGCATCATGAAACTTAGATATCTCTGGCTTGTCGCGTTTGTTCTCGGATCGTGGGTAGACGTCCGGGCCGCTGCGGCTCCGAGCGCGGCCCTACTCAAGGCCAAGCAGGAGGCCGAAGCGAGGGGCTATGTTTTTGTCACCAGCCGCGAGGAGATCGTCGAGCGCGCGAAGAAGGAAGGGAAGCTGCGCGTGTTCAGCTCGCAAGAGCCGAGATCGATCAAAGCGATGGCGGAAGCGTTCAAGAAGAAGTACCCGTTCATCGACATCCGGGCCGAGGAGATTGTCGGCCTCGAAAACTATCAGCGGATACTGCAGGAGATGAAAGCGGGGTTGGCGAAAACCTGGGACGTCAACTACGTCGCTTTTGATTTCTACAACGACTTCCTCCCGTATCAAAAGAAATTCGACCTTCTCGGGATGGCTCAGCACGGGGTGTTGCAGATCGCGCCGAAACTGGTCGACCCGCTGAACCGGCATGTGGTAGCGGTCCAGAGCAACATGCAAGTCATCGCTTTTCACAAAGAGCTCATGCCTGCCGCCAAGCTGCCCGACAGTTGGGAGGGTTTTTTGCGGCCGGAGTTCAAAGGCAGAAAATTTGCGCTCGACATCCGTCCCAAGATGCTTGCCGCCTTGGTCCCCGTGTGGGGGATGGAGAAAACTGTGGATATCGCGCGTAAGCTCGCGGCGCAGGAGCCGATCTGGTTTCGGGGAGAGCAGCGCTTGATGATATCTATGATTGCCGGCGAGATTGGCTTGTGCCTCGGACCCAATTACAAGTCGTTCAAGCTGGTGCAGGAAAAAGACGCGCGCAAGGTTTTGGACTATAAAGTCATTGAGCCGGTGCCGGCGCGTTTGACCGAGGCCGAAGCGGTTTTGAACGCGGCGGCGAATCCGTACGCGGGTTTGCTATGGCTTGAATTTCAAGCCAGCGCAGAGGGACAGAAGATCCTCGATGAAGTTGATCTCGCCGCGTCCATTTTGAGCCCGGGCTCGATTCACGAACAACTGACAAGGGGCAAGCAGGTTTCTGTGCTCGCCTGGGAGCACTACCCGAAGATGGGCAAGTATGAAGAGGAGATCGTGAGGGCTTTTGGATTTCCGCGGGCGGAGAGAAAATAAGTTTCGCTCGTGATCGTGACTCGTGCTCGTGACTCGTGGATCGTGGCTCGTGATCGTGGTTCGTGGATCGTGGCTCGTGGCTCGTGACTCGTGACTCGTGGCTCGTGCTCGTGGCTCGAGCACGAACGAACAGCTTCGCGGTTGTAATATCTAGCTGCCCATCGTAGAGACGCGCGATGCGCGCGAGAATTTGCGGACCGTAAGAGGCCGCAAGCATAACCGGAAACGCGAAACCAGAAACAAGAAACCCGAAACCGGAGGAATACTCATGCGCATTCTGGCGCTCAATCACACGTTTGTGCGCGACATCAGCCCCGAACTCGAAAAGCGCCGTCTGGACAGGCTCCAGAGCTACGCCTCGCCCGGGACGACGATCGAAATGGATTATCCCGAGGATCTGGGCGGAAGCGAGGTGCTACACCACCTCAGAAAAACGAAAGCCCTTTCCGGGCTGCACCACATTTTGGGAACGCCGGCGCTGGTCAAGAAGACCATCGAGGCGGAGCGCGCGGGGTTCGACGCGGTCGTCCAGATCGACGCCTTCGACCCCGGCGTCGAGGCGGCGCGCTTGGCCGTGCGCATCCCCGTCGTCGGTTTGCTCCGCGCTTCGTGCGCGTTTGCGGCGACGCTTTGCGAGCGCTTTGCGATTACGGTTCCGGTCGAGAGCTATGTCCCCTACGTCTGGCGCATGGTGGAAACGTACCGCATGGAGCACTTCGTAAGCGGCATTCGCGTCATCGACCTTTTCGAGGTCGGCGATCTCAGCCAATTTCATGACGCCATCCTGGAGCGCACGATCGCGGTCGCGCGCGATCTCGTTGCCGGCGGCGCGCAGGCTTTGGTGCCGCTCGCAACGCGTCTCATCCCGGAGGCGGTCTCTCCACAGGAGGTCGAGCGCGAGGTCGGCATTCCGGTCGTCAACACACAGGCGGTCGGCATCCGCTTTGCCGAGCTCATGGTCAGCAGCAAGACGGTCCATAGCCAGAAGTCTTACCCGTGGGCTGCGGGCCTCAGCCCCGAGGCGGTATCGAACCGCGCAAGCCGGGGTTAGCGGCGAGGGCGAGGGAAAGGGTCAGGGCGGGAGTGGTTCGAGCCGGCCGACGGCCAGCCTAAGGCACCAGGAGTTTTGTGAGCTCCCGCAGGCTGGCCAGTTTTTCCAGACCGCGAACGCAGGCAATGACTTCTTCGGCCTGCCCGTGCGGGATCCTCACCGCGGCGTTGCTGCGAAACTTTTCCAGCACCTCATCTTCGGTAAGAGGATTTTTCGCGTGGCCTCTTTGAATCGTGGCCGTGTATTGAACCTTTCTTCCGTCCTTTAGCTCGACTGCCACCGGGCAGTATTCTCCCTGCTCGGGAATCGTCTCGTCTCGGATCACGCTGACTTTGCTCATCGCTTCCAGAACCTTGGGCTCCCGCGTCTTGGCGTCGGAAAAGCTCGACCTGTCGAGACGGCCGTCGAGGATGGCGACCGCGCAAACGTAGTTCGTCGTGAATTTCGCTTGCAGGCCAGACTGCACGCTCGGGCGGTAGTGCCAGTCGTAGCGGAACGGGTTCAGCCTGAGCTCGACGCGTTCGATGTCTTCAAAGCGGATGTTGTGCTGGCGCACCAAATGGAGCGTCGCGTCCGCCGCGAGGAACTGCGGCGCGCTACAGGGATGGAGCTTGAACGAGAGACCGGGCGAATCGACGTAGAACGGATTGCCCAGGCCTTGAAGCATCTTTTCGTAGTCGCACGTGTCGTCGCCGAAGAAAAACGTATCGCAAAAGCCGATAGGGTTTTCGATGATCGCCTCGTCCGCGGTAAAACCTCTTTGCGCCAGCAGCGCGGCCTCGACTCCGTTGCGCGCGCCGTTTCCGGCATGAAAGGGCTTGACCATGGAGCCTTGCTGGCGGAAAAGTCCGCCGGCGGCGGAGGCGGCGATGCCGAAGGCCGCTCTGACCTGACTCGATTTGAGCCGCAACGTGCTGGCTGCCGCTGCCGCGGCGCCGATGCTGCCGTAAATCGGCGTGCTGTGAAAACCTCTCTTGATGATGTCCGGACAAGCGGCGGCGATTTGCGTGGCGATCTCGATCCCCACGGCATAAGCCCCGAGGAGATCCTTCCCGGAAGCGCCGCGCGCTTCGCCGGTCGCAAGCGCCGCCGCCACGACCTGACAGCTCGGATGGCCGACGCGCGCGACCGCGTCCCAATCGTCGTAATCGATGGCGTGCGCCAGGAGCCCGTTGGCGAAAGCGCCCGCTGGGACCGAGGTCCTTTCCTTGGAGCCTATGACGGTCACATGAGCGGTTCCGCCCACGAACCTGCAATAGTCCAGCACGATCTCAGCGACCGGGTGCTCGTAACCCGCGAGCGCAACGCCCAGCGTGTCGAGGATGTGAAGCTTGGCATTTCGAATCGCGTTCGGCGAGAGCGCCGAATAGTCGGTTTCAGCGACAAAAGCTGCAAATCGTTCCGTGACGGGCGGTCGTGCCATGGCGCTCCTTACTGTGGGTACGGTTATGGGCGGTCGGGATGGGGCGACCGCACGCGAGATCCGGGGTCGCGCCGCGCGGGCAAACGGACGGGCTTGCGACGGCGACCCATCGGCTCGCCGCTACGGTTCATAGACCAACTGCGCCTTGATCGCGCTGTTGAGCGCCTGCCACGTGGGATTTTTGATTTCCTCTCCGATGTGCGCGATCGTGCCGAGCGTCCGGCCGATCAGCGCGAAGCCCTTGGTCAGCTGCCACGGAACTCCCATGTCGAGCGCGATCGCCGCGATGGCGCCGGTCACGTTGGGCGGAAAGGCGCGGCCGTGGCGCTCTTTGGCGGCGGCGCTCACGCGCTGAATCAGCTCCGAGTAGCGCCCGTAGACGCCGGTCTCGCGCGCGATCTCAAAAAGCTTTACCGCGCGCGGGTCGCCGTGCGGGTGCGTTCGGTGGCCGATGCCGGCGATGCGCTTCTTCTGCTGCGCGTGCTCATCGACGATTTTGCGGGCGAGCTGGTCGAGGTCCGCGTCCCCGGCCTGCGGCGGGAGAGCGTCGACCATCCACTTGGCGGCGTATTCGGACGAGCCGAGATGCACGCTTCCGGCTCCAAGCAGCGATGCCGCCACCGCTCCTTGCAGCGATTCAGGCGCGGTCTCGTAGGTAAGGCGCGCGGCGACCACGCTGCTCACCATGCCGTGCTCGACCAGCACCACGAGGAGCGCATCGATCATGCGCGCCTCTGCCGGGGTCGGCATGCGCCCCGCGAGCATCAGCCAGGTCATCTCGGTAAAAGAAATCTTACCCAGCAGCTCCTCGATCAGGTCGCGACCGCGAACAAGGATCCGGCGCTCTTCGGCTTTGCCGAGGCCGGTGACGATTTTGTTTTTATCGGCCATATAGTCCCCTCCAGGGTTTCCGCGGCGCTGAAGCGCCGAGCTCAAACGAAAGCATCGTATAGCACGAAGAAAACTTGCTGCCAAAGGGAAAGCGAAATCGGCTAGGTCGGCCGTCGCCGCGCTATGCTTCCTCGCTTTCATCGTGGGTGTATATGACAACGTTCTGCCTATTGGCTGGCGCGAGCCGCCGATTTCCCGAGTGCTGCGGCAGGCGGTAAGAGCCGCGCTCCGCTCCTATCCGACGCGGAACTTCCGCGCCGACATGGACGACGCGCCTGCGTTTCGAGCGCCCGGAAGCTTAACTCGGCTTTAACGTGGACGGTGACGACTTTTAATCTTGACAGCGCCTCAAGGGCTAAGCTTAAGTGGCGACTGGCGCGCTGCGCGCTCAAGAAGTCGTAACGCGCTCGGGATTCAATCGGCGATGCCCGCGAAGGCGACGCTGACGGCGCCGCTTACGATCTTTGAGGGCAAGCACGCATGGTGCGGATGCTGGCGAGGAAAGGAAAAAAAGTATCCGCGAACAACTGGGACACGTGGCACCACACACGCAGATGGGAAGAGATGGTCGTGAAAGCCTTTGGCTTTCCCAAGGTTGAGAAATAGAGCGGCAGACGAAGATGGACTATCGACGCTTGGGCCACAGCGGTCTAAAAGTTTCGGCGCTGGGTTTGGGAACGAATAATTTCGGCGAGCGGCTGGACGAGCGCGCGAGCGTGCGCGTGCTCCACGCGGCGCTCGATTTGGGGATCAACTTTATCGATACGGCGAACCGCTACGGAGATGGCCAATCCGAAGAATTTATCGGAAAGGCATTAAAGGGCAGACGCCGCCAAGCGTTGGTCGCGACGAAATTCGGGCGAGCTACGGGTGAGGGAGCGAACGATTCCGGCGGTTCACGGTATCATATCATGCAGGCCGTCGAGGCGAGCTTGCGCCGGCTCGCCACGGATTACATCGACGTCTATCAGATGCATGTCGCCGATCCGGAGACGCCGATCGAGGAGACCTTGCGCGCGCTCGACGACCTGATTCGGCAAGGAAAGGTGATCTATATCGGCTGCTCCGGTTTTGCCGCATGGGAACTCTGCGAGGCCATCTGGACGGCGCGGATGGCCAACCTTCATTCGTTCGTCTCGGTTCAGCCGCCCTACAATCTGCTGGAACGAGAGATCGAAAACGAGCTCTTGCCTTGCTGCCGGCGCTACAATATCGGCATTATTCCTTACCGCCCGCTGGCGGCGGGATTTCTCACGGGAAAGTACCGGCCAGGCGAGCCGATTCCTCCCGGCACGCGCTTCGCCGCGACGCCGCGGCATAATCGGTTCTTTGGCGAGAGAAACTTTTCGCTCCTGGCAAAGCTCGAGCGTTTTGCCGCGGAGCGGGATCACACGGTCGGCGAGCTGGCGATTGCCTGGCTTCTGGCAAACGATCAGGTCTCAACGGTGATAGCGGGCGCATCGAGCCCGGAGCAGTTGAGCGCTAACCTCCGCGCGCTGGACTGGAAGCTGACGGCGGATGAGCTAAAAGAAATCGACACAATTCTCGACGATGAGAGCAGCTAACCGACATCTTTGAACCGCTTGAACGATTTGAACCGTTCAAGACGTTCCAAGCGTTCAAATTGTTCGAAAAGCCTCGCTGCTGCTCTAGCCGCCCGGTTTCGCTCGCCTACCACACGGCGGAGTTCTGCTCCGCCATATCTTGCCAGCGCGCGTCTTTCGGCAAGACGACATCCGCCGAGCGCACGGACCAATACGTCTTCGGGTCCACGCCCGGCGGCTCGATGCCTTTTTGAAAGTCCCGGATCACGTCCAGAAGGATGCGGCGGTACGTGATGATCGCCTTGTCCGTGGTTCCGAGGTGCTCGCGCGATCGGTCCACGATCGGTCCCATGCTTTCCTGCACGGCCAAGTCTTGGGTGTTGACGCCTTCGATCCCGGTGAAGGTTTTGGTTCGTTGGACCTCCCGGTCGATCAACCAGTCGTTCTCGCGCGTCCGGTGGCGCACGGTCGTTTCCCCGCCCGGTCCTCTGCCCGCGCTGGTTTCCGATTTCAGGATAAACTCCGGCGTCAACGGCTTGTCTTCGTCCACCGCGAGCATCCAGTTGTAGATCATCGTGTTGTGGTCATCCATCGGCACCCACATGTGCCCTTTGATCACCGGAATCGATTCCCGCTTGCCGCCATCCTTTCCCTTGCGCCGGACGATTTGTTGAGAGCGGAACTGATGAAAAGGCAAGACGAACTGATACATGCGGATATAGTTTCCAATCTCTCCCAGGTCGCGGATGCCGACATACCTGAAGCCGTAGGCGGTACGCTCAACCTCGAGCCTGGGCGCCGTATCGATCCTGTGAAATTCGAGCTTATCCGAAAGATCGTTGTTATGCAGGAACGATCCGTGGCAGGTGTCGATGCCGCCCTCCACTCCCTGGAGGTAGTTACAGTATTCGATGGTCTTGGAAACGAACCGGTGATCCTCCGGCGCGCGCGTCCATTCCATGCCCGGCGGTTCGGGCATTTTTTCCGGCGGGCCCATGTAGGCCCAGATCACGCCCCCCAGCTCGATCGTTGGATAAGATTTCTGACGGATCTTTTCTTTGAAGCGGCTCTCGAGCGGCTCGTTGGGCATGTCGACGCAATGGCCCGCGACATCGAATTTCCAGCCGTGGAAAACGCAGCGGAGACCGCTCTCTTCGTTGCGCCCCAAGAAAAGCGAGGCGAGCCGGTGCGGGCAGTACTCATCAAGAAGGCCGACTCTACCCTGCGTGTCGCGAAACGCGACGAGCTCTTCCCCTAAAAGTTTGACTCGCACCGGGGGGCAGTCCGGCGCGGGAAGTTCCGAGCAAAGGAGCGCCGGAATCCAATACCGCCGCATCACCTCACCCATCGGTGTTCCCGGACCCACTCTGGTCAGCAGCTCATTTTCCTCCTTCGACAGCATCTCTCGCCCTCCTCGTTGTGGATCAATCGTAACGGAGCATAGGAAAAGCCGCGAAAAAGGGCAACCGGGCGGCGCGGCGCGAAACCCTAACACGTCTGCCGCGCGAGCCGAGCCCTACGGCTCTTCTTGAGATTTTGACGGAGCGGCCGAGACGCCGCCGGATCAGGAGGTGCGGAGCAGTTTGCTCAGGTAGGAGGCCCAGGACAGTTTGGTTTTGCCGGCCGGCTTGGGTAGCTCACCCGACATGGTATCGATCAAAGTTCGCGCCAGGCCGAAAGCGTGGAAGTCGGCATCTCTTTGCGTGGGAAAGGTCAGGCCGGGCTTGCTAAACAGATGGTCGAAGCTTTGAATCCAGAAACGCCTCCAGCCGGTCTCCGTGTACTTCCAAAAATACGCCTCGGGAACCCACTCGGTCGGCCCCACGGAATAAGACGTCGCCTGGATCGTGCAGCGCTTGTATTGAGTCTTGCGAAAGATTTCCGCGGGTGTTTCCGGAAGCGGCGAATCGGCACGGCTTGTCTCTTGGGACGGCGTCACCATCTCTTCACCTCCATTTGTCTCGCTCAACGGAGTGTGATCTTGATTGTCGAACGCCTGAGCGAAAATTGCTGCTAAACGGGGTAGGGCAACTGTCGTACCAGGCCTTGCTTGGTAAATCCTGGCGCGGGCGGTAAGGATTGCCTTTGAACGTGTTCAAAAACGCGCAGGGTCCCGAGCGAGAATCGTTCAGGGCAGCCGGTCCGGCCGGTTACAACCAGGCCTTTTCCGCGAAGTATTTCTTTGCGCCCGGATGCAGAGGGATCGTCAGCGGCCCGCCGTCGCCGCCGCGGCAAAATTCCCGCATCGTCATCGGGCGGCCGTCGAAATGGTCCGACGGCAGGCGCTCGTGCGCCCGATCGACAGCGGCGGCCACTTGGTAGGCAAGAGCGTGCGCAAGCTCCCGATGGCTGAACAAGAGCCAGCCGCTAAAATCGACGGTCTCGACGGCGCGATCGAGCTGCGGATAGTGCTCCGGCCCGAGAGGCGCGCGCCCATAGCCCGTGCTCTCGAGCGCGCGCAGGACTTCGTCGCTCAAACCGAGAAACCGCATGCCGGCCTTTAGCGCCAGCGGCGCCCAGCTTTTGACGCCCTCGTCGAACACGGCATCGACGGCGCCGCTCTCGATATGCTCTCTGCGGTCGGCGGAGCTGGGGCTGGCGGCGCGCAGGATCTTTCCGCCCCACCTTTCGATATCGGCCAAGCTGAACGCGTGAGCCTCCAGAACCCGGTCGATCGCAAACAGCGTCGAGTGGTATTTGCCTCCCTGGCGAGTGGAGACTCGGAGCGGATATCTCTTTTCCTTGAGGTCGTCGAGCGAGCGGATGCCTGTGCGCGGGTGGACCGCGAATACCAGCCGGTCCCACGAGGGAAACACTCCGATCGCTCTCAGCGGTATTTTCTTTTTGTAGAATCCCTTGCCCAAAACGGCCATGCGCGCAAGCGACGCGGGATTGGCCAGCGCCAGATCGTACTTCTTTTTTCCGACCGACAGCGGCGCCCCTGTTCCGCCGAGCTCGGAATCGGCGCTGCCGAAGATGAACGAGACCTGGTTCGGCGTGCCGCGGAGAACCTGATAGAACGCGAGAACAACCCGCGCGACGATTTCGCCCCGCGCCTCTCCGGTGACGGCGAACTTAAGATTGAAGCTCCTGTTCATTTCCCCTCCCGGCGAAGGCATGATCGCGGCTATATCGCGCTTCCGGCGGCCGGTTGTCAAGCCCGAGCTGAATGGCGTTGTCGTGACAAAAGGAAGACGGAGGGGAGTTGTCGACAGGAACCGTAGGGTGGGTTGAGCTCCGCGAAACCGACCGCGGCGTCGGAGGTGATGGGTATCGGCGCAAGGCGCCTCAACCCATCCTACGGATTTTTTGGTTTCTCCGCTTGCGGTGGTTGTGCCGAGGATAAAACCGTAGGGTGGGTCGAGCTCCGCGAAACCGACCGCGGCGGGCGGGCGCGATGGGTATCGGCGCAAGGCGCCTCAACCCAACCTGCGGATTTCGGTTTATTCGCTTGCGGTGGTTGTATCGGGGATAAAACCGTAGGGTGGGTCGAGCTCCGCGAAACCGACCGCGGCGGGCGGGCGCGATGGGTATCGGCGCAAGGCGCCTCAACCCATCCTACGGATTTCGGTTTCTTCGCTTGCGGTGGTTGTGCCGAGGATAACACCATAGGGTGGGTCGAGCTCCGCGAAACCGACCGCGGAGGGCGGGAGCGATCGGTTTCGGCGCGGGCGGAAGGGCCTCACGTGTGATCTTTTTGTAAAAACCACTCGGTCGGAATCTCCCGGCCCAAGCCTAGCCGCCGGGCGTTGGCGAGGATTCGCGCGCCCGTGGCGGCGTGCTGGATCCCCAAACCGATGTTGTTGCAATGAAAGGTAATATCTTCCTGCCTTCTCCTGCCGGCAATCCTGCCCGTAAGAAGATCGCCCAACTCGTGCATCGACTGCCAATCCAGTCGGGCGGACTTCGTATTGAGAGTCTTTCCGCCGGTATCCATCTCTTTTCCCATCGAGAATTCATGGATGAGATCGCTTTTACCGCCGAACGGGCGCGCGTTGACAACGACGGTGTTGCTCCGCGTAAAGCTTTCGTTATCCGCCTCCATAATATTGATCGTGCCGAGATGCGCGCCCGGTTGCAGCCAGCCAAATTCGAAAACCGGATCCATCGCGGTTGTGGCGCTAAGAGCGATATCGACGCCGCCGAACGCCGCTTCGGGCCGTTCGACCGGAACGATTTCGACGCCCGCCGCCTTTTCCATCCGCGCGGCAAAATCGGCGCGATGATCGGCATTTGGGCTAAAGACTTTGATCTTCTTTAGACGGCGGACCCGCACGGCCGCCAGAACCTGGCCTTCGGCTTGGAAACCCGAACCTATGAGCCCCAGAGTTTCCGATTCCTGGCGGGACAGATACTTGATGCCGACGGCCGAGGTCGCCGCAACGCGGTTTCTTTGCAGGGGGCCGAGCGGCAGAATCGCGAGCAGCTCGCCGGTAACGATGTTGAAAAGGAGCATCATGCCGGTGTAGCGCCAGCCGTCCCCGAGCGGCATTTTGACGCTGCGTTTTTTCCCGCCGATCACCGGGCGCGTATCCGTCGTCGAGTCGATCTTGAGCGCCATGATGCCGCACTTGGGATAGCCGCCGGCGATCGTTTTGAGGCGGTAGTTGAGCTCGTCGGATTCCTTGGCCGCTTTCATCCACTGCGGCGACTGGCGCGGGTCTCCGTCCTCGGGAATTGCGCGCAACAGCCTCTGCGCTTGCAGCCGGATCGTCTCCGACGCGCCGTAGCGGAGCAGTGGAATGCCGGCTTCCGTGCGCGGCGCGTTGATCGCGGCCCCTTTCCCAAGTTCGATAAACGCTTCTTCCATCGCCGCGATGTAGCCGTCGAGATCGAGAGCTTGAACCACCTCCTCGGTATTGAGAACGAGCGTCATCGAAAAAAACTCCGCTGTCCGTCAAACATCCCATGGCGGGACGAAAAAAGCAAAATCCCGGCGCGGTTGATTTTCAATCGTTTGTTTCATACGTTTGTTTGAAGCGTATGATTGACAAAAAGCGGCACGAGCAAAGATCGACCGAACGGCGGCTGCTCGAGGCGGCGGGCGAAATCTTCGCGCAGTACGGCTATCAGGCGGCGACCATCCGGCAGATCTGCGAGCGGGCGGGAACCAATGTCGCCGCCGTCAACTATCATTTCGGCGACAAACAGGGGCTCTACATGGCGGTTCTGCGGTCGGTGCCCAAGGCGCACGCGATCAAGTACCCGGCGAATTCGGGCAAAGTCGCCGGCGCCGAACGGAAGCTTTACGCCTACGTCCGCTCGTTCCTGCAGCGCGTCTTCGACAACGGGCGTCCCGGCTGGCACACGAAAATCATCGCGCGCGAAATGATCGAGCCGACGGCCGCGCTGGACATGCTCGTGGAAGAAGTCGCGCGCCCGCTGCACGAAGAGCTGCGCGCCATCGTGCGCGAGTTGCTCGGTCCCCGCGCGAGCGACTCGGCCGTGCGCCTGTGCACGCTCAGCATCCTGAGCCAGTGCGTTTATTATCATCACGCGCGCGCCGTGATCGAGCGGCTGTATCCGGAAAATAAACCCGCCGTCAAGGACGTCGACAGATTGGCGAACCACATCACCAGGTTTTCGCTCGCGGCGCTCAAAGCTTACGCTCAAAGGGAGGAAGCCGAGCGATGAGCGCGTGGCCCGTGAAGGCGGCGTTTTTTCCTCGAAAGATGCGCTCTCGAGGATGGCGGCGGCCGCTCGCAGCGGCGTTTTTGGGCATCGGCTTGGCTTCGTGCAAGAGCGACCCGCCGGCGACGGCGCGCCCGGGAACGGAGAGCGCCCCCCGCCAAGTCCGGCTCGCTTCGGCTGCGCAAATCAGCGTGCCGCGCGTCGTGAGCGCCATCGGAACGCTCGCCGCCGAGGACCGGGTGGTGCTCGGCGCGAAAGTCGTCGGGCGGCTGAGCGAGATCCACGTGGATCTCGGCAGCCGCGTGAAAAAAGGGCAGCCGCTCGCGCGCATCGACCCGAGCGACTACGAGTTACGGGTGAAGCAGGCCCAAGCCGCGCTCCAGCAGGCGCGCGTGCGCCTGGGACTGACGCCGGACGGCGCGGAGGATACCATCGACCTCGAAGAGACGGCGCTGGTGCGCCAGGCGGCGGCCGTTCTCAAGGAGGCGCGGTTGACGCACGACCGGATGGTAAAACTCTGGGAAGGAAATTTTATCGCGCGCGCCGAGCTCGACGCGGCGATTTCCCAGCTCACGGTCGCCGAAGGGCGCTATCAGGATGCGATCGAGGAAGTCCGCAATCGTCAGGCCCTGGTCGTCCAGCGCCGCGCCGAACTCGAGATCGCGCGCCAGCAGCTCGCCGATACCGTGATCGTGTCGCCGATAGACGGCGCCGTGAGCGAGCGGCAGGCGTCGGTCGGCCAGTATCTGGCGGAGGGGACTCCGGTAGTGACCCTCGTGCGGATCCATCCGCTGCGTCTGCGGCTTTCGGTGCCGGAGCGGGAAGCGGGAATGGTGCGGGTCGGACAGACCGTGGAGCTGACCGTCGAAGGCGATCCCAACAAGTACACGGGGCGCGTCGTGCGCCTTTCCCCCGCGATCTCAGAGACGAACAGGACCTTGCTCGTTGAGGCCGAGGTCGCCAATCCCCACGGCCTCCTGCGGCCCGGGGCGTTTGCCAAGGGCGACATCATCGTCGAGGCGGGCGAGCAGATCGTGGCCGTGCCGCAGGATGCGATCGTGACCTTTGCGGGGATCGACAAGGTGCTCACGGTCGCCGAGGGCAAAGTGGTCGAGAAGCGCGTGCGCACCGGCCGGCGCGTCGGCGATCAGGTGGAGATTCTCGAAGGGATCAGCGCCACCGAGCGCGTGATCCTCCGGCCCGGCAATCTCGCCGCCGGCCAGCCCGTCATCGCGGTGAACTGATGCAGAAGCTCGCCGAGATCTCCATAAGGCGTCCGGTCTTCGCCTCGATGATCATTCTGTCGCTCGTCGTGGTCGGGGCGGCGAGCTACTTCCGGCTCGGCGTAGACCGGTTCCCTTCCGTCGATCTGCCGAACGTCTCGGTGCGCACCACGCTTCCCGGGGCGTCACCCGAGGAAGTGGAAACCGTTATCGCGCAACCCATCGAGGAGGCGGTCAACACGGTCGAGGGCATCGAGGAGCTGCGCTCGATCTCGGGCCCCGGCACCTCTTTCGTTATCGCGACGTTCAACTTGAATCGCGATATCGACGTCGCGGCCCAGGATGTGCGCGATCGGGTCGCGACCGTGCTCAATCGGTTGCCGCGCGATATCGATCCGCCCGTCATCTCGAAGTTCAACAATGAAAACTCGCCGGTGATCACGATCGCTCTTTCCGGCGAAAGGTCGCTGCGCGAGCTCACCGAGCTGGCCGACAAAGTCGTCAAGGTCCAGCTCGAGCGCGCCGCCGGCGTCGGCGAGGTGCGGATCGTCGGCGGCCTCGAGCGGGCGATCAACGTCTGGGTCGACGCCGACCGGCTCGCGGCTTACCAGATTCCCATCACCGCCGTGCGCGAGGCTATCCAGCGGCAGCACGCCGATATTCCCGGCGGCAACATCACGGGCGGGGCGCACGAACAGGTGCTGCGCACGATGGGGCGCATCCAGGTTCCCGAGCAATTCAACGATCTCGTGGTGGCGACGGTGAACGGCGCGCCGATCCGCATTCGCGACATCGGCTCGGCCGAGGACGGGACGAAAGAGCAGAGGTCGGTTTCGCGCCTCAACGGCGTCCCGACCGTGCAGCTTCAGATCCGCCGCCAGTCGGGCGCCAATACGGTCGCGGTGATCGAGGCGGTCAAGCGCAACCTCGAGCGCGTGAGCCGCCAGCTGCCGAGCGACGTCAAGCTGGAAGTGATCCGCGACCAGTCGCGCTACATTTACGCCGCGCTGCACGAAATCAATGTCCACCTCGTGCTGGGAAGCATTCTCGCCTCGCTTGTCGTGCTCGTCTTCATGCGCAGCTGGCGCTCGACCGTGATCGCCGCGGTCGCGATTCCCGCTTCGGTGATCTCGACGTTCGGGATGATGTGGGCTCTCGACTTTACCCTGAACAGCGTCACGATGCTCGCTCTGGTCCTCATGGTCGGGGTCGTCATCGACGACGCCATTGTCGTGCTCGAGAACATCTTCCGCTTCGTCGAAGAGAAGCGCATGAACGCTTTTGCGGCGGCGCGGGCGGCCACGGCCGAGATCGGCCTGGCCGTTATGGCGACCACTTTCAGCCTGGTGGTCATCTTCGTTCCGGTGTCGTTCATGTCGAGCATTTCCGGGCGCTTTCTTTTCCAGTTCGGCATCACGGCGGCCGTGGCCGTGCTCGTCAGCCTGCTCGTGTCGTTCACGCTGACGCCGATGATGAGCGCGCGCATGCTGCGGGCCGAAGACGCGGCTCTCGGCGGCGAGCGCGGCGCGGCGCGCTCGCGGCGAGGTTTCTACGCCTGGATCGACCGCCATTACGAGCGCATGCTCGGGTGGTCGATGGGGCATCGCGCGGCGGTCATGCTGGTCGCGGCGGCGGTCGCGCTCTCGTCGATCCCGCTCTACAAACTGGTGCGGCAGGAATACATCCCGAGCGATGTCGACGAAGCGGAATTCGACGTCACGGTGGTCGCGCCTGAAGGCACGAGCCTCGCGGCGATGGACGGCATCATGCGCGCCGTCGAGAGCGAAATTCGCTCGGTGCCGCTCGTGCGCTTGCTGCTCTGCGACGCCGGCGGCGGTTTTCTGGGCAACGTGAATCAGGGCTCATGCTATGTCCGGATCGCGCCGCACGAAGAGCGCACCCCGTCGCCGAGCCGGCTGTGGCGCGAGACGCTCAGCGGCCGGCCTTGGGCCGCTTTTACCGAGATCACGTCGCAGCGCGATGTCATGCAGCAGGTGCGCCGGCGCCTCGCCCAGTTTCCGGACCTCCGCACCCAGGTGCGCAACGCGCCGTCTTTTAATATCGGCGGCGGCAACTGGGATATCGATTTTGTCTTGCGCGGGCCGGATCTCAACGCGCTCGCCGAGTACGGCGAACGGCTCCGCCTCCGCTCGAAGGAACTGGGCATTATCGACGCCGATATCACCCTCAAGCTCGAAAGGCCCGAAGCTCGGGTCGTCATCGACCGCCAGCGCGCGGCCGATCTCAACGTGCGCATCGAAGACATCGCGACGGCTCTCCGGCTGATGGTCGGCGGCGATACCGAGGTGTCGCGCTTCATCGACCCGAAGCTGAATGAGGACTACGACGTGCAGTTGCGCCTGACGCCGCACGACCGCGAAGAGTTGTCGACGATAGCGCGTCTTTATGTGCCGCGCGGCGGCAACGGCCTGGTCCGGCTCGACAACGTCGTGAAGTTCGAATCGGCCAAGAGCGCTTCGCGCATCGACCGGTTGGACCGCCAACGGCAGGTGAGCCTGCGCGCCCAGATCGCGCCGGGCTTTGCTCTCGCCGATCGGCTGGAAGCTCTGCGGCAAGCGGTGCGGGAGATGAACCTCCCGATCGAGTACACCACGAGCGTGTCCGGGCGCGGACGGGAGCTGGAGCGAACGTTCAATGAGTTTTTGTGGGCGTTCCTGCTGTCGATCATTTTCATGTATATGATTCTGGCGTCGCAGTATGAAAGCACGATTCATCCGTTGACGATTTTGCTCTCGCTTCCGCTCTCCGTGCCTTTCGCGCTCTTGTCGCTCTGGGTTAGCGGCAACACGTTGAATCTCTATTCGGCGCTCGGCATTCTCGTGCTCTTCGGCGTGGTCAAGAAGAATGCGATCCTGCAGATCGACCATATGAACAAGCTGCGCGAGCAGGGCATGGAGCGGATGGCGGCGATCATGCAGGGCAATCGCGACCGGCTGCGGCCGATCCTGATGACAACGCTGGCGCTGGTGGCCGGTATGTTGCCGCTTGCGCTCGGCTCGGGGCCCGGCGCCGAGGAGCGGCGCGCAGTGGCGGTGGTCGTCATCGGAGGACAGACGCTGTGCTTGCTGCTCACCTTGCTGGTGACGCCGGTCGCTTACTCCATTTTTGAGGACGCCGCGCAGAAGCTCACCTGGCGCGCGTTCGCGAGCAACGGCCGCGTCGCGGCCCTCCGGGAGCGCTTCGCCCGCCTCTGGCCCGCGAGACAGTAGCCGCCGGGCCGCGAATCGCCGTCTTGACCTTCCCCCGACCCTGTACTAAACAAGCCTGCACTATCGCCGCGGCTGGATTGACTTTGCCTCTGCGGTCGGTTCAGTTTGTGTCGGCCACGCGGTGCAAGGAGGCGAGCATGGCACACAGAGGAGGTCTCGGAGCGGCGGCTTTTTTGCTCGCGGCGACGCTCTACCCCGGCGCGAGTCTCCAGGCTCAGGGCGAGCCCTTTTTCAAGGGCAAGACGATTCGAATCATCGTGGGTTTTTCTCCCGGCGGCACTTTCGACCTCTGGGCCCGTCTTTTCGGCCAGCATGTGCCCAAGTATATCCCCGGCAACCCGGCGGTTGTGGTTCAGAACGTGCCGGGAGGCGGTTCGGTGGTGGCGGGGAACTATATCTACAGCGTCGCCAAGCCCGACGGCTTGACGCTCGCCACTTTTAGCCCGTCGCTCTACATCGAGCAGCTCATGGGCAGCAAGGAGATCCAGTACGACTGGGGAAAGTTTAGCTGGGTTATCAACCCGGAGAGCACCGACAGAATTTTCTACATTCGCTCCGACCACCGCTATAGCACGATCGAGGACCTGCGCAAGGCTCCCGAGCCGACAAAGTGCGGCGCGACCGGCATCGGGACCATCAGCCACTATTTTCCCCGGCTGCTGGAGGAGGCGCTGGGATTAAAGCTCACGATCGTCGCCGGCTACCAGGGGTCGTCCGACGTTAATCTTGCGCTCGAGAAGGGCGAGGTGCAGTGCTGGGGCGGAACCGTGCAGGCCTATCTCGGAAACGAGCCGGGCCGCACCTGGGCAAGGACCGGATTTGTGCGCCCGCTCGTGCAAGGCGGCAGGCAGCGGGATCCGAAGCTGCCGGACGTGCCGACGATTTGGGAGCTGATGGAGAAGTACAAAACGCCCGAGCCGACGAAGCGGCTGGCGCGAGTGCTTCTGGCCGCGGACGACTTCGGCCGGCCCTATGTCGGCCCTCCGGGTATTGCGGCGGACCGGCTCAAGATCTTGCGCGAAGGGTTTAAGGGCGCCCTCGGGGACCGCGAGCTGCTGGCCGAGGCGGAAAAAAGGCAGTGGGGGATTAAGCCGATCGCCGGCGAGGAGTTGGAGGCGATGGCGAAAGAAATCGTCGTTCAGCCGCCAGAAGTGTTGCAGGGAATGAAGCGGCTCTTGGCCAAATGACCATCGCGTTGCGGCTGGGAAATTCTTTCTAAGGAGGTGGCACCATGGCGTATTCGGTGAGCAAAGTAAATGTCTGGGCGGGCGAAATCGAGGACCGCCCCGGGGGATTGGCTGACAAGCTCGAGTCTCTGAGCAAGGCTGGAGCGAGCTTAGAATTTATCATCGCGCGCCGCGCGCCGGAAAAACCCGGAACCGGAGTGGTTTTCCTAGCGCCGCTCAAAGGAGCCAAGCAGACCCGCGCGGCGGCGGAAGCCGGCCTCAGCACCACCGAGAGCCTGCATTCGGTGCGGGTCGAGGGGCCGGACAAGCCGGGTCTCGGCCTGAAGATGACACGCGCGCTTGCCGACGCCGGAATCAACCTGCGCGGCATCTCGGCGGCCGCTCTCGGACGGCGGAGCGTCACCTATTTCGCTTTCGACCAGGCGGCGGATGCCGACAAGGCCGTGCGCGTACTGCGCACGGCGCTCAAATAGCTTTCTAGCGGCCCCAGAAAGCGGAGAGCGAAGCCGCAATCCGGCCGCTCTCATCCCAAGGAGAAGGGCGCGCCGGCTTTGTGGTCGAGAGCCCAGCGGTAGGCCCAGGCGCTCGCCGCCGCATCCCAGGCCGGCAGGCCGAGAAGCTCAAAGAGAACAATCTCGCTCTCGCCCTGCCGCCCGAGTCGTTGGCCCAGCATGACTTCCCCTAATTCCGCGGCCTTGTCAGCCGACCAAGCGCCGCGCGCTATCATCGCGCTGTAAGGTTGGCGCGGCGGCTTGAAGCTCAGCAGCTCTTCCCGTGACGAGACGACGACGCGCGAGCGCGCGACAAGCGCCGCCGGCAATTGGCCGCTCGTAATTGAGATGATCAGAGCGCCTGGCTCAATCCAGCCCTCGTCAAGCACGGGCGCGCGCGAATTTGTCGCAACCGCGATGATGTCGGCGCGCGCGAGAGCGGCGCGCGGGTCTTCGGCCGCTTCAACGTCGAGCCCCAGCCAGGAGGTCATTTGCTCCGCGAAGCGCCGGCGATGCGCTTCAGTCGGGGAAAAGACGCGCGCCAGCTTGAGCGACGGCACGGCGCGGCGGATCGCGAGCAGCTGGCCGCGCGCCTGGCGGCCGCTGCCAAGCAGCGCGAGGGTTTGCGCGTCGTGGCGCGCCAGGAGCCGGCAGGCGACGCCGGCGGGCGCGCCCGTGCGCCACACGTTAAGCTCGGCGCCGGCGATGAGCGCGAGGAGGTCGCCGCTTTCTGCGTCGAAGAGAATATTGAAATGGCCGTCTTTCGCGCCGGCAAAAAGCGCGTAGACGCGAAGCAGCGCGCCCGCGTTCGGCAAGGCCGCCGTCATGATGCGAAAATTTCTTTTTTTATCCGGCAGCGGCAGCAAAAAACCGCCCGCGCCCGTTACCTCACCGCGGCTTTGCGCGCAAGACGCCTCAGCGACCATTTCGAGAAGAGAATCCACCGAGGCCGGGGTTGCAAAAAGCGGCTCGAGATCGCGCGCGGTAAGCAAAAGCGCCATGGGCATCTCAGTACGACGTAGCGTCGGTCCTTGCAAGCGAAAAACCGGAATTTTTCTTTTAGCTTTCTGCCTTATTCTGGCTCCTTGACGCGCATCCGGCATTCCACTATTTCTTACTCGGTCCATTGTTCCGGCGGCCCGTCTTATCCGGCTCGCTTCAGGAGGCATTATGGCTCTCATGACGTTCGCTCGCAGCTACACAGTTTCACTGGCGGCGATCATCGGGTGGCTGGCCGCGCTTGGCGCGGCGGCAGTTCACGCGCAAGAGCCGTTTTTCAAGGGCAAGACGATTCGGCTCATCGTCGGCTTTACTCCCGGCGGCCTCTACGACGGCTACGCGCGGATCTTCTCGCGGTTTATGCCGAAGCACATTCCCGGAAATCCCGAAATCATCGTCCAAAACATGCCGGGCGCGGGCTCCCTGGTCGCCTCGAATTATGTTTATGGCGTGGCGAAGCCTGACGGGCTCACCTTGGGAATGGTCAGCCGAGGAGTTTACCTGGACCAGTTGCTGGGCAAAAAAGAGGTCAACTACGACGTGCGGCGATTTGTTTGGATCGGGAGCGTCGACCAAACCGATCTCATGCTTTTTGTGCGCGCCGACTCGCCGTGGAAATCCATTGACGACATCGGCACAACGGCGGAACCGCCGAAGTGCGGAGCGACCGGAACGGCCGACAACACCACGATTGTTGCCAACGTGCTGGAGGAGACGCTCGGAGTCAAACTCAAGGTTGTCAGAGGTTACCCGGGAGCGTCCGAAATCGATGTCGCGATAGCGAAAGGCGAGCTTCACTGCCGCGGAACAGGCATCACGACGCATTTCTCACGGGAGCCGAACCTGACTTGGCATAAAGAGGGCTTCGACCGGCATCTGGTCCAAACGGGAGCGAAGAGGGACCACCGCTTGCCGGATACGCCGACGCTGCATGAGCTGATGGAGAAAAAGAAGACGCCGGAGATCAGCCGCGCGGTCGCGCGCGTTCTACTGCTTTCGGGAACGTTGGGCCGGCCGATGCTGGCAACGCCGGGAATCCCCGCCGATCGCGTTCGAATTCTCCGAGAAGCTTATCTTAAGGCGCTCAAGGAACCCGAGGTGATCGCCGAGGCAAAGCAGCGAAGGTTGGATCTCGACGTTCTCACGGGCGAGGAGCTTGAAGCTTCAATGCGCGACGTGATCAACCAGCCGCGCGAAGTTATAGAGCGAGTCAAAAAGCTGGCCGAAGCGAATCCGTAGGAAAAGTAAAAAGCAAGGCGTAGCAAGAATAAAACCGCTCGGACAGGAACGGCAGGCAAAACTTACGCGAAAACGGAACTCTCAAGAAGGAACATCGGCGGCCGGGTCCGCGGTGGGTTTCGCAGCGTCGGGTTTTGCGGGGCCTGCCTGAGCGAGGTCGAAGGGCTCAACCCACGCTACGATTGTGTGGTGCATTGCGTTAACTCATGTGCCTTCGATGAAACGCCACAAGCGCAAAAGAACACCAGCGGCAGCCGGGCGCAAGGCGGCGCCGTGGCTCGACGGCAGGCATGCGGTTTTCGGCGAGTTGGTCAAGGGCCGGGAGATCGCCAACGCAATCGGTGACGTCCCGCGAGATTTCCGCGAGCGAACGCTGAAAAACGTCACGCTTCAGGAAACTGTCATTTCGCGCGGAAGCTATTAGCTTCCTCCCGCGCCGAACCGTGGCAAGCATTTTTAATCGCCGGCGCAGGGCAGGCGAAAGTCTACTCTCCGCGCATACAATTCTGACGCTCTATTTCCCCGCGGTCGTGCTTTCGCTCGGCTACGGCATCGCAACGCCGGCGGTGCCCGTGTTCGCAAAGTCGTTCGGCACCGGCTTCGGCGTCGCCTCGCTCGTCATTATCGTTCACAATTTGGGCTCGGTTCTCTCTACGATTCCCACCGGCCTCCTTCTCGACCGGCTCGGCCGAAAGCCGATTCTGTTGCTGGGTCCTGTATGCATGGCTGCGGCTTCTTTCCTCATCGCGATCGCCGGTTCATTTCCGGAACTGCTTTTTTACCGGTTTGTGTCGGGATGGGCGCAGGAGATGTGGAAGCAGGCGCGCATCACGATGATCGCCGACTTGGGCAGAGAGCGCGAGCGCGGCCGGCAAGTGACCGGCCTGGTTGGCACCGAGGCGGCGGGCAGGCTCCTCGGCCCGGCGGTCGGCGGATTGCTCGCGGGCTTGAGCATCCGCACGCCGTTTGTCGTGCACGGAATTTTAGGCCTCGTCGCGATCCTGCCGAGTTTTTATCTTCTGCGTGAAGCTCTGCCGGTCCGCAAAAAAGAGCCTGGGGAGCAGAAGCGGCCTGAGTTTGAGCCGAACCCTCCGTGGAGCATGCTCAGGGATTTTCGGCTGCTCACGTTGTTCGTGGCGCAGTTGTTTGCGGCATTATCCAGGGGCACGCTTTGGGGCGGCACGATGCTCCTGTACGTCGCGTACGCGTACCACAGCGGCCCGGAACTTCTGGGCGTGCTTTCGACAGCCGCCGGCATCGCCGGAATCCCGATCACCTTTTCATCCGGCTATCTCATGGATCGCTTCGGCCGCAGGATCACGATGGTCCCCGGATTCACCTTGGTCGGCGTGGGGCTGACCCTCATGGCGCTCGGCGCTTATTGGCAGTGGAGCCTGGGCGCGTTCATCGCCGCGTTTCTGTGGATGGCGGTCGCGCAGAGCCTCACGAGCGGGAGCATGCAAGTCCTGGGCGCGGATCTCGCGCCGGCAAAGGCGCGCGGGCGGTTTTTCGGCATCTGGCGGTTGATCGGCGAAGTGGGCCACATTCTGAGCCCGGCGCTGTTCGCTCTGCTCGCGGAGCGGCTTTCCTATGCGGCGGCGTTTTCTTTTCTCGCGCTGTGCGCTTTTCTCACGGCCGCGTTGGTGGGTGTGCAGTTGCGCGAAGCCGTCGCGCGGGACTCTCGTGATCATTAGCCGGAGGTCTTGATTGCGGGCATCGCCGCGCTAGTCTAACGTAGACCCAATTCCGGTCGTATCGCTAGCCGAAATAAAAAATAAGAAGGAGGAGACAAATGGGAGTTTCGCTCAAGGTTGGACTGTATACGGTCATCGGCTTTTGCGCATTGGTCTTGCTGCCGTTCGGAGCTTTTGCCCAGCCGTTCTATCAGGGAAAGACAATCACGGTCATCCAGGGGCGCGAACCCGGCGGCACCGGCGATCTCCGCGCGCGGGCGATCACGAAATTCTTGCAGAAGTACATTCCGGGAAATCCCACGATCATCCACGAATTCATGGGCGGCGGGGGCGGCTTGAGAGCGGCGAACCATATCTACTCGGGCGTGCGCCCGGACGGCTTAACGATCGGCTGTGTCAGTTCCGGCCTGCTCAGCGCTGCGCTGTTGGGTAACCCCGGCGTCAAATACCAGCTCGAGAAGTTCCATTATCTCGGCGCGGCCGACGCCGGCGGCCACTACGTTTTTTATACGCGCAAGGAGGCCGGGATCGCGAACCTCGAGAAGCTGCGCGCGGCGTCGGGACTCAGAATCGGCGCTCAGTCCGTGGGCCACAGCAACTACAACATCGCCCGCCTGCTCGCCTATCTGCTGCCCCTGAAGGACGCGCGCTTCGTCACGGGCTATTCCAGCCCTGAAATCGACGCGGCGCTCTTGCGCGGCGAGGTGGACGCGCGCTTCAACCAGAGCCACAGCGTGCTAAGGCAGCATCCGGAGTGGCTCGAAAAGGGACTGATGGACTTTCACGTGGTGCTGGAGATTCCGAAAGGCGAAAAGAATCCGAAGTTTGCGCACCTGCCGGAGATCGAGACTTTTGCGCGCAACGATAAAGAGCGGGAGCTGATCGCGCTGGTGCGCGCTTTCCGGATCGTGGGCTCGCCCTTCATTTTGCCGCCGGCGACCCCGCCGGATCGAGTGCAGATTTTGCAGCAGGCCATGACCAAAGCCTTCAAGGATCCGGAGTTCCCCAAGGAGTTCGAAAAAATGGTCGGCGACGAGGCGGAGATCGTCTTCCCGGAAGTGATGGACAAGACGATCAAGGAGCTGCCGCGGTCGCCGGAAATCATCGCGCTCATGAAAAAGCTCGCAGGCCCGGAGGCGCTGCCGGCGCGATAAGGGAGCCTCGCCGGGCAATTCCGAGCTTACCCCTTGACGGGCGTTACAGGCGAGTCCTATAAACCGGAAACGGAGGATTTTCTTTCAGGAGGAAGCAACCATGCTTAGCCGCGAAGAGAATGAGCGCCTGACTCGCGTCGGGCGCGGCACGCCCATGGGAGAGCTGGTGCGGCGCTTCTGGATTCCGTTTCTGGTGGTGGGCGATCTGCCCGAGCCCGACTGCCCGCCGGTTCGCGTCAATCTGCTCGGCGAAAAGCTCGTCGCGTTTCGCGACACCGAAGGCCGGGTCGGACTGATCGACCGCCTGTGCGCGCACCGCTGCGCGGACCTGTTCTTCGGCCGCAACGAAGAAAACGGCCTGCGCTGCACCTATCACGGCTGGAAGTACGACGTCGAAGGCAGGTGCGTGGACATGCCGACCGAAGACGCGGAAAGCACGTTCAAGGACAAGGTTCGGCTTACCTCTTATCCGGTTCGCGAGCGCGCGGGAGTGCTGTGGACCTACATGGGACCGCGGGAGCAGATTCCCGAGCTGCCCGAGTTCGAATGGGCGCGCGTGCCCGAGAGCCATCGCTATTCGTCCTGGAGCATCCAGGAAAACAACTTCGTGCAGGCGATCGAAGGCGGGATCGATACGATTCACTCGGTATTCCTGCACAGCACGCTCGACTCGCATCGCAACCTCGATAAATGGCAAGAGCAGGGGAAAAAGGAAGGCCAGCCGCGCCAGGTCCACCGGGTGCGTACCAATCCGCCGAAGCTTTACGCCAAAGAGACGGATTTCGGGTTGATGATCGGCGGACAGTATCGCGGAAAAGAGGGAATGGATTACTGGCGGTGCAACTTGTTTCTCATGCCGTTTTACACGATGCCCCCGGGAAACCCCGATCGCAAGCTCTGCCATGCGTTCGTGCCGTTGGACGACGAGACGACGGCGCGCTGGGTCTTCTCGTGGAACGTCGAGAGGCCGCTCACGGCTCGAGAGCTGGCGGACATGCGCGCGGGCGGATACGTGCACGCCGAAGTGATTCCCGGCACCCACATTCCTCTGCGCAACAAATCGAACGACTATCTCATCGACCGCGACATTCAGAAGAATCTGACATTCACCGGCATCAAGGGGACGGGCGAGCAGGATTTTTCGGTCCAGGAAGGCATGGGAGCGATCGTGGACCGCACGCGCGAGCACTTGGGAACGTGCGACATCGGCATCATCGCACTGCGCAAGCAGCTGTTGAAGGCGGCGGCCGATCTCCAGGACGGCAAGCCGCCGCGCGCGGCGCTGAACGGCAAGGTCTATCACGTGCGCCCCGCCGAGGCGCTGCTTCCTTCGGGAGCGAAATGGGACGAGGCGGAGGCTTTGAAAGAGGCGATGACGGCCCGCTGGTAGATCGCAGCTCGTGTCGCAAACAAAAACACGATCCTCCCGCGCAGTAATTCATGAGCTTCCGCCCGCCCACAGGCTATAAAATCGCCCTCGCCCTACGGCACGGCGAGGGAATTTTCGGCCAAGGCAGGAAAGGCTTCTTCGCCTCGCCCGCCCAGCGGGAGAGCGGTCGGGGTTTGCACCGTAGCGCTACAGCGGAGGACATCACGCCATGATTCTCATCACCGGGGGGCTCGGCTTTATCGGACTTCACACCGCGCGGCGGTTTCTCGATGCCGGCGAGAAGGTGGTGCTCACGCATTATCGCGTGCGCCGCGAGCCGGAGTTCATCAGGGACGAGATCGGAAAGCGCGTTTTCATCGAATCTCTCGACGTCGCCAGCGCGCACGACGTGATCGAGGTCGCGCGCAAGCACAAGGTCACCGGCATCGTTCACCTCGCGGTGCCGGCGCTGAACGCTCTGTCGCCGGCGGAAGATTATCGGGTGAACATGACGGGGTGGTTGAACGTTCTCGAGGCCGCGCGCTTGTGCGAGGTGAAGCGCGTCGGCCTGGCCAGCTCGATTGCCGTGTACGCCGGACTTCCCGCCGGCCCTTTTCGTGAAGACATGCTCCTTCCCGTGACTTCGGGAAATCCAACGGAAACTTTCAAAAAGGCGATGGAGATCGTCGGCTTCCATTACGCCTCGCGCACCGGGCTCGAGGTCGTCTCGCTGCGCATCGGCAGCCCTTTCGGCCCGCTTTATCACTCGCTCGCGGCCCCTTCGAGCCGCATCTGCCACGCGGCGGCGAAAGGCCTGCCGGTCGACTTCAAAGGCGCGCGCGGCGGCGCGCCGCACGAGGAGGATGAGGTCGGCGCGTTTTACGTCAAGGACTGCGCGGCTGCCATCCAGCTGCTGCAGACGGCCGGCAAGCTCTCGCATCGCATCTACAATATCGGCAACGACGCGCCGCTTCCGTACCGCGAGTTCGCGGAGATCGTGAAGAGGCTCGTTCCGGGCACGCAGATCGAGCTTCAGCCCGGACGGGGGCCGCGTTACCGGCCGAACGCTTACATGGACAACACCCGCATCCGGGAAGACGTCGGCTACCGGCCCGAGTACGATCCGGAGCGCGCGCTCGCGGAATACATCGAGTGGCTCCGAAGCCACCCGGAGTGAGCCTATGGGCGCCGCCTCGACCGCGCGCACGACCGTCGAGAGAACGCGCGCGGGCCGGAGCGGTCGCCCGCAAGGAGGAAAAAGTTCGTGGCCAAGAACGGCTTCAGGGTATTCGACAGCGACATGCATGTCATGGAGCCGCCGGACCTGTGGGAGCGCTACATCGCGCCCGAG
Organism: Candidatus Acidiferrales bacterium; assembly: GCA_035559995.1. Classification (GTDB taxonomy): domain Bacteria; phylum Desulfobacterota; class Binatia; order UBA9968; family UBA9968; genus DATMAM01. The sequence goes on along the minus strand of DATMAM010000029.1, from coordinate 99,631 downwards.
TTCCGCGCGCTGGCGCCGCGCGGGGTGACGTCGGAGAACGTGCGCGACCTCAGAATCAGCTTTCCGCAGCCCGACGCGGAGAAGAGGCCGTACGCGACAACGGCGAGAAAGGGACGCAACTACGCGCGCAATCAGGCCCTCTACCGCGACCATGCCGCGCGCGGCTGGTCCGGCGAGGTGCAGCTCGAAGCGATGAATACCGAGGGGATCGATGTCGCCGTCATGTTTCCCAGCCGCGGTCTCAACGCCCTCGTCGGGCCGGACGGCGGCGCGCGCGTCTCGGACCCGCGCTTTGCCGCGGCGATCGCGCGGGCTTACAACGACTGGCTGGCCGACTTTTGCAAAGCCGATCCGCAGCGCATGCTGGGCGCGGGCATGATCTCGGTCTACGACATCCGTGATGCCGTCGAGGAGACGCGGCGCGTGGTGCAAGATTTGGGCTTCAAGGCGGTCTTCCTGCGCTCGAATATCGTGAACGAGAAGCCGTGGCACGATCGCTACTACGAGCCCCTGTGGGATACGCTGGAACGATTGGACATTCCGCTGGGGTTGCATCAGGCCACCGCATCGAGCGTTCCCCAGCTGACGAAGCCCTGGTTCGGCTCGCCTTCGGGGCTGCAGCGCGCCTACGGCCAGCCCGTGGGGCAGATGCTCGCGGTAGGGAGTTTTCTCGGCGGCGGCGTTCTGGAGCGCCACCCCGCCCTGAGGGTTGCCTTCCTGGAGGCCAATTGCTCGTGGCTTCCGTGGCTGCTTTGGCGGCTCGATGAAGCCTACGAACTGGAAGGCGATCTCGACATGCCCGAGCTTGCGATGCCGCCGAGCGCATACTTCAAGCGGCAGTGCGTCGCCTCGGTCGAGCCCGACGAGGCGCCGGCGCGCTACGCGATCGATTTTCTCGGCAACGATAATCTCGTCTACTCAACGGATTACCCGCACGGCGATTCTCGCTACCCGCGCGCGACCGAAAGCTTTCTCAAGCTGCCGCTGGCGGACGAGGACAAACGGAAAATCCTGTGGGACAACTGCGCCCGCTTCTACGGAGTCGGCGAAACGACCACCGCCGGCGCGCGCGTCTTAACCCGCGCCGGCGCACACCCACTTCGCTGAGGAGGATGGCCATCATGGAAACGGTCAATGAAAACGCTCTCGAGCGGTTCGTCAGAAAGACGCGCGAGCTATTCTCCAGAGAGCCGGATCTCGACAAGCGCTGGCACGCGCTTCGGCCCATTCTTGCCGAGCTTTTGGCGGATCCGGAAGTTCGGGAGGCCTCAAGACGCTGGCCGGTTCCGAGCTCGGTTCCCGGTTCGGGCGAACACCGCGGCGGGAATCTTCTCTTTTACGAGGACCCGGACTACGGGTTCGTCGTCAACGGGCAGATTCACGAGCCGGGCCGGACCCAGACCGAGCCGAAGCACGCTCACGATCACGGCCGGATCTACACCGCTTACGGCTTGCTGGACGGCCACGAGCGCATCGTCAAGTACGAGCGGATCGACGACCGCTCGCGGCCCGATTACGCGGCGGTGAGAAAAATCGCCGACTATGTGGCGGCGCCGGGAGATATCCATCTGGCCGGACCGGGCGATATCCATGCGGAGCTCAATATCGGCGAGCGAACGGCCGCGATCATCATTCGCAGCCAGCGCGACGGCGTTCCCAGCAACCTTCACGGCCGCTACGACCTGGAGACAAACCGCTACCACGAGAGTATCGGCCCGCGGCAAATCCCCGCCGAGATGCTGCCGAAGAGGACGTCGTAGATTTGGCCGCGCAGACGATGGGTATCGGCCGAAGGCGCCTCCATCTATCCTACGGGGTTTTATCGGCCCGTTTGACAAAGGGGGCCGCGAGTGCAGCCGAGCGGGGGGAGATGGGCAAGTGAAAACACCTAAGGCACCGCTGCAGCAATCTTTCCAGCCAGCAGATTCGCGCAGCCGTGCCGGTTTGTGAACAAGCGCTCGACGTCTTCGTCGGAGACCTCCGGGAGAGTCGGCGGTTGCCAGCGCGGCCGGTTGTCCCTGTCGATGAGCCGCGCTCTCACCCCTTCCTGAAAGTCCGCGCGCGCGCAAAAGTTGAGCGCCATATCCCACTCGCGGAGAAAAACCTCTTTTAAGCTCAAGCCGCGGCCGGTGCGGAGCTGTTTAAAAATCGCTTTGGCCGAAGTTGGACAGCCGCCGAGATAGTTCTGAATCGCGCTCTTGATCCGCTCATCAGTTTGGTCCCAAGTACGGAAAGAGGCGTCGATTTCTTCCATCGAGGCCTTGTCGACAAGCGATCGGATGATGTCCGCGCTCCTCAAGAGATCCGAACCGCCTGCGGGATCGGGTTCCGCCCGGGAAGACACGCACTCGTTCAGGATCGCTTTGTTCTTGTTCGGGTCGGAAGTCCACGCGAGGCCTTTCAAATCGCCGAACACGTCGGCTTTCTTTTCGGAGCGCACTAGAAAATCCGCCATGCCAATCGCGACGGCGTCGCAGCCGTTGAGGCGCGCTCCGGTCAATCCTAAGAACATGCCGACGGGTTCTGGAGCCCGGTTGAGGAAATACGTGCCGCCGACGTCGGGAAAAAGGCCGATGACGATCTCCGGCATCGCCAGAACGCTCCGCTCCGTGACGACCCGGCACGATGCCCCGTTCATGATGCCGATGCCGCCGCCCATCGTAATCCCGTCGGCCCAGCAGAGAATGGGCTTGGGAAAGATGTGGATCAGATAATCGACGAAATATTCCGCAGCGAAAAATTCTTGCGCCGGGGTCAAGCTCCGGCTCCGCCGCAAGGCGGCGGCGAGCGCTCTTACATCGCCGCCGGCCGAGAAAGCTTTCTGCGAGTCGGAATGCAAGATGACGCAGGCGATTTCGTCTCGCCGGTGCCATTCGAGGAGTTTCTTTTCGAGCGCGCGAAACATTTGGAGATCGATCGCATTGAGCGCGCGCGGGTGGGCGAGCTTGACCAAGCCGAGGCGAAACTCTCCCGCGGGTCTTTCCCCGAAAACAATCTTCTCGTCCTGCCCCATACGATCTGGTTAGACGAAATTGGGTCGCCGCGCAATTTTTCTCATCGGGATAACCGCGCAAGAATGGCTCACTTGCCGCATCCGAGTGCGGCCGTTATGTTAAGTCGTCCACCGCCGCGCGGTCTGTTCCGGCGCCGAGCGCGCGAATCGAGGAAATGGCGCTTGCGGCGCAAAGCATGGGATGAGATAGCGCGCGATTAGCGATCGCTCAACCCGGCGCGTTTTGCGCGCGGCGTCGAAATCGGTCGGCTGAGAGGGGACGGGACGAGCGCGTCGATGGAAGGGTCAGCGTGAAGCTTTTCGGACTTTTGCCGCCGCGCCCTCGGCCAAAGGCCCGCGCCGCGGGGAGCGCGGCGCGTCCATGGCACGGCGCGGCTGGCTCCCGCGCGACGAGGTGTCGGACGCCATGAGCGCCGAAGCGTTCCGAAAGGCGGCTTGCCCGTGAACCGGGTCTTTCTCCTCTCGCCCGCGAAGCTGAGCGGCGAACGCGCGCGCTGGATTCTCAAGCCGGACTCGGAGCTGGATCTCGCCCGCCGGCTGCGCGCTAGCGATGGGGTGCCTCTGGGAGAGGTCTTCAGCTTTTTGAGCGCGCTCTATTTTCGCGGGAAGCTCGCCTACGCGACGGCGTTCGCGCGCCCGCCCGGGGGTAGCCCCGGGGTCATGATCATCACTCCGAGCGCCGGGCTCGTGCCGCACGATACCCCGGTTCGAATCAGCAGGCTCCGCGGTTTCGCGCGCGTCCCGATCAACACAAAGCACGTGCGCTACCGCCGGCCGCTGGCGCGCGACCTCAGGCGGCTTGCGGCGGCGACCGGCCCGGATTGCGAAATCGTTCTTCTCGGGAGCATCGCCAGCGGCAAATACTTGGATATTGTCGCGCGCGTGATCGGCGAGCGGCTCCGGGTGCCGGCGGACTTCGTCGGGATGGGCGATATGCAGCGCGGCGCGCTCTTGCTCCGGCGCGTGCGGGAAAATCGGGAATTGGATTACGTACCGATCGGCGCGCTTTCGTCTTTGCCGCCGCGCGCCCGGAAAGTCTTGGCTGCGCGGGCGCAGCAGGATCGGTTGCGACCTCCAGATGGCTGATCCAGAGACGGCTCGAGCTTCTCCGCATCCGGCGCCCGCGCGCTCCACAGGGACGGCGGGGGCGCTCGGCCGCGTGATTCCGGAGTCGTGGTCTCGCGTCTTCGAGGCGCTCGCCGCAAATGAGGGCGTGACGGCGTTTCTGGGTCCGACGGATGCCGGCAAAACCACGTGCGTGCGCGCGGCCGCGGACTATCTCCTCGAGCGCGGCCGCGCTCCCGTGGGCGTCGTGGACGCGGACGTCGGGCAGGCGAGCGTGGGGCCGCCCGCCGCCGTCGGTCTGGCGATTTTGAAACGACCTACGGCGGCGGGCGAAAGCCTCCCCGTTCACGCGCTTCAGTTTGTGGGCGCGGTTTCGCCCGCGGGCTACCTGCTGCAGACCGTAACGGCTACCGCGCGCCTCGTCGAGACGGCGCGCGCGGCGGGCGCCCGGCGGGTGCTCGTCGATACGAGCGGGCTCATCGGGCAGGGCATCGGGTTTCAGCTGAAGCTCAACAAACTGGATCGGATCGCGCCGCGCGATGTGGTCGCGCTCGAGCGCGGCGATGAGCTAAAGATGCTGCTTTCGGTTTTGGGCTGCAACCGCCGCTTAACGATTCACAGGCTTCCGGTATCGCCCGCGGTCCGCGAGCGCTCGCCGGCGGAGCGCTACCGCTACCGCGTCGAGCGGTTCGGCGAGTATTTTCGCGCGGCCCGGGAGAGGACGTTTGCGGCCAATCGGGTGATTGTTCTTGCGCCGGCGGCGCGCTACTCCAAGTTTCTGAGCAGCGCGCTTCCGCCGGTACTCGCGATCGATTCGCTGCCGCGGGCGGTAGCGGGCGCGCTCGTCGGCATCAATGACGGCGCCAATCGCACGCTCGCGCTAGGTCTGATTCGGAAGGTTCGACCCGAGGCGCGCGAGCTGGTGATTCTGACGCCGCTCGCCGACACCCGGCGCGCGCGAATTATTCAGCTGGGAAGCCTCCGCTTGGCCGAGAACGGCGAAGACCTCGACCGTGTCGCGCGTCAGGGTTGAGAGGCACGCGCGCGCGTTCAGCCGCGCCGCTTGAAAAACTGGATGGCGCGTTCGTGTCGCTCGGCCTCGGCGCGCGTGTCGAAAGTGCCGAGATTGCGCCGCTTGCCTGTCCTATCCTTCTTTCTCGAGTACAAGCGATACTTGCCCGAGGGCAACTTGCGAATCATTTCAAAACCCCCTTGGTCTCACTATTCTGCTTATCATCGGCCGCGGCTAACGAAAGCGCGCGGCCAAGAAGCGCGTTGAGATGCCCCCGCTGCGCGGACTGGGCCGTGATCCCATGCTGCTGATTCTCACGTATGCCGCCGGCAACGTGGACGCCGTGAGCTATCTGGGGCTCGGCCAAGTCTTCACCGCCATGATGACGGGAAACACGGTCCTGCTCGGTTTGGCTCTCGCGCAGGGCGAGATCGTCGCCGCGATGCGCTCGATCCTCGCTCTGTCAGGGTTCGCGGCCGGGGTGGTTGCGGGGGCCGTGATCGTCGAGCGCGACACCGAGAAGGCCGAGTGGCCGGCGAGCGTGACAGGCGCGTTTGCGGCCGAAGCTCTCGTGCTGGCGGTTTTCGCGCTTCTCTGGCTTGTAGCGGGAAAGGAAAGCCTCTTACATCTTCACATTCTGCTTCTCAGCGTCGCGATGGGCATCCAGGCCGCAGCCGTACGCCGGCTCGGAGTTCCGGGGATCGCGACGACGTACATCACCGGCACGATCACGACCCTGTTTGTGGATCTGGTCGGATGGATTCAGGCCGTCGCCGGCCGGCTGCGCGCAAACTTGTTGGGCAGCCCGGCCGCTCTGGCCGCAGGCCCATGGGAGCAACGCGTGGGGCTGTTGTTCGGCGTGTTTGGCTTTTACTGCCTCGGCGCAATGGTGGGTGGCGTCCTGCAAACCCGTTGGCCCGCGCTTGCCGCGATCTCGCCGCTCCTGGCTGTCGTCGCGGTCGTTCTGGGCGCCCGCAGGCGCTACGCGCCCGGCCGCGCGCATTAGGCCGGCGCCGCGCGCGGCCGAGCCGATACTCGGCGTAAGACTAGACCCCGCCCGGCTCGAGTTCGCCCGGCGGCGGCACGCGCTGGGTGTAGCACCACGAAGGCATGCCGCTTTTCATTCCTTCGGCTGCGAGCGCGGCCTCGTAGGTTCTGCGGATCTCCGGATCCTCGTCGACGTAGGAGATGGCCCTGCCGCCCTCGCGCGTGTCGATGGCTCCCCCGTCGATCGCTTCGTCGCCCGGCGCTCCGCCCCGGCGAAAGCCCGGGCCGTACGGGCCGTCGAACACGAGCAGGCGTAAACCTTCCGGATGCGTGCCGAAATGCTGGTGGAACCAGTCTCCCGCCATCGGGGCGGCGCTGATCATCCCGACGGGTTCGTAAGTTTGCTTTTTTACCTGATCGCCGAGCCCCGCCTCCCACGGCCGCATGCCCAGCCGGTCCGGCCACGTGTAGCTGTAGCCCTTGCCTTTGATGCAGACCAGGATCGCGCCCGAGGTGTGCTTGTGCGCTTTGGAGTACTGGCCGGTCTTGTACTGGGCGATCTTCATGTAGAAGTTCGCGCCCGCCATGTGCGGCTCGATGCGCCGGTAGTCGAACGAGCGGCGGTTGTCGCGCGGCAGCTCGCAATTGAGAATGTCCGGGATGATATTCGTGCGGCGCATCGCGAGGCCGCGCACCGGGTCGGCGTAGATATCCTCCACAGGCTTGAAGTAGTCGTCCTCGCCGTTGAACCGATCGAGAAACTCGTAGGGGCAGTTAAGAACGTAATCTTCGTCGCGAATCAAATTAAGGATATTCGGCGCGGTCGTGGCCGCGAGCAGAAGCGCCGGCGAAGAGGTCGCGTTGACGATGCGGTGCATGGCATTGAGCGGGATCGCGAAAAGCGACCCCTGGCTCCATTCGAACGTCAATTTCTTCGGCCGGCTCGGCTGCCACACTTCCGTCGTGCCGCGGCCCTCGACGACGTAGTAGATCTCTTCGTACATGTGCCGCTCGGCGTTGAGCGCTCCCGCCCCGGGCACCTCGACCACGTAGAGGCCGTACATGCCCTCGGTGCCGAAAAGCTGGATGGCGATGCCGCGCCCTCCGAGCCGCTTCCACGGCGACAGCGGAAGGTCCTGAACCTTATGAACGCCAATCGCGCGATGGATCTGGATCCCTTGCGACTCGATCCACTTGTCGTAGGGGGATTTCGGATTTTTCCATTTGCCAAATCCGGCTTTCTGTCCCGGCGCCGGCTCGCGCCACTCGAAGAGTTGCTCGTTTCTCTTGACCATCTGTCGCTCTCCTCCTCTGCGCCTGCGTCACGGACGAGGCGCCCGCCCGTGCCGACGGCGGCCGTTCACGCCGGAAGGCGAATGCCGTAAAGCTTCGTCACGTTCTCGCGCAAGACCTTGGCTCTTTTTTCCTCCGGCAAATGCCCGAGGTCGCGCTCGATGTACTTGAGCGAGTCCGGCCACGTCGAGTTCTCGTGCGGGAAGTCGTTCGACCACATGCAGTTGTCTGCGCCCCACCACTCCAGGCAGCGCCCGCCCACCGTGTCCTTGAAAAAGGTCGCGTAGATCTGCCGGTTGAAATACTCGCTCGGGTCTTTGCTGATAGGCGGCGGGTTTCTGTCCTTGAAGCGGCGGTAGTAGTAATCCCATTGCTGGAGAAGAAACGGCAGCCAGCCGATCTCGGCTTCCACGACCACGATTTTCAGTCTGGGATGGCGCTCCAGAATTCCGTAGAAGATAAGATCGAAGAGCGCGTTTTCGTTGTCGAGAAGCTTTAAGTTTACGCTCCCGCGGTAGCGCTCGACGCCTTTTCTCTCGTGTTTGTGGTAGCTGTGGCCGGTGAGAATATGGAGGCTGATCGGCATCTCCAGCTCCTGCGCGGCGTCCCAGAAGCGGTTGTAATGATCGGAGTAAAAAGGAAGGTCGGGATGCGGCACCTCCCAGACGATGGCCCCTTTCAGGCCCGCCTTTTTGCAGCGCTCGAGCTCTCTAAGGCCGTAGTCCACATCGTACAGGGGGATCGCGCCGATCCCGATGAGACGCTCGGGGGAGACTTTGCAGTAGTCGATGAGCCAATCGTTGTAGACGCGAAAGCAGGCCTCTTGCATGCGCGCGTCATCGAGCGCAAAGAGGCTGAGCGCGAGCGTCGGGTAGAGCACCTCCGCGCTGAGACCGTCGGTTTCCATCTCGGTGATGCGCGCGTGCGGGTCCTGACCGCCCGGATGCTTCTGAAAGCCTTCGCCGACGGGTAAGGGCTTAAAGCGCGGGGCGTCTGCGCGGAGCGCTTCCGGCACGCCTTTCTCCCAGAGATCGTGCGGCTCCATCACGTGGGAGTCCGCCGAAATGATGATTTCCTTTTTGCCGTTGCCTGCCATACTTTCCTCCTCTCCCGCGCGTGGAGATTTCTCGCCCGTTGGCTCGCTCACGAGGAATTTGCAAGCCGTTAGTGACCGCCGTGGACCGTGGTTCTTAAATATCACCGGCTTCTCGAACAGGTCAAGCACGCGCGGTTGCCAAGTGCCATGCGATCGTGGCATACGATGCGTAAAGCCCGACGACAAGGAGATCTCATCGATCAGGGAGGTTAAGGATGGCCAAGCTAGTTGACCCGCATGAGAAGCACGACTGGAGCTCGGAGGATTACGTCTCGTTTTGGGCGACGCGCCAGGACGGACGGGAGCAGGAGCGGCGCGAGGCGTTCGAGACGCTGGCGGAAACCATTCCCTACAGCAAGAATACGCCGATACGTATTCTCGACGTCGGGGCCGGATACGGGGGGCTGACGCAGTTTCTCTTGCAGTGTTTCCCCAACGCCACCGCCGTGTGTCACGACGGTTCGGAGGAGATGGCCGAGTTGGGCGAAAAGCGCATGGGGCGTTTCAAGGGGCGCTTCAGTTACGTGATCTCGGATTTCAGCAAGAAGGGCTGGACGAGCGCGCTCAAAGAGCCGTTCGAAGCGGTGGTCTCCTCGATCGCGATCCATAACGTGCGCGAGCCGGAGGTCATCCGGAGCATTTACGCCGAAATTTACCCGCTGGTCAAACCGGGAGGCTGTTTTCTCAACTTCGACAGGACCGTGCCCTCCTTGGAGGAGCTGCTGAGCTGGCTCACGGCTGCCGGATTCAAGGATGTCAAAACTTTTTACCGGCAGGAGAACAAAAAGCGCGCCGTCTTCGGCGGCTTCAAACGCTAGCCGGACCTTTTGCCGTGCGCGCGAGGGAGAAGCTCGTTTCCTTGAGAATGCGCTTTTGCGGGGTCGGCAAAAGACTCCCGACCCCGTTTTCAGTCTGAGGGGGCGACAAGATGCTCGACTTTCCGTTGATCTCCGTTGACGAACACGTAAACGAACATCCGGCCGCGTGGGAGCGGGCGCAGCGCGAGTTCGGCGACAGAGCGCCGCATGTCGTCGAGAACCCGCCCGGCTTGGGAAAGGGCCTCTGGATCATCGCCGATAGCCTGCCGCCGGTGCAATCGGGTTATTTCGCGCTGGGCCATATCGTCGAGAAGCCCGAAGGCATCACGCACATGAGCGTGATGGAAGACAGGATAAAGTTTCGCGACATGATCCGCCGGTTCAACGAAGATTTTCGCTACGAGGACTACCCCGCCGGCTGGGATCCGGCCGCGCGCCTCAAAGACATGGATCGCGACCACATCGAAGCCGGCGTCTTCTTTTCGAGCCCGACGCGCTACAACTACAGCCAAAACGACGCCAAGCTCCAGCGCTCGATCTTTCGCTCTTACAACGCGTGGCTGCTGGAGTTCTGCAGCTACAACCCGAAGCGGCTGATTCCGATGCCGCTCATTTCCATTCTCGATATCGCGCTTGCGGTTGCGGACATGAAGGAATACGCGAACGCGGGCTGCCGCGCCGTTCAGCTTCCCGCCACGATTAGCGGGAGCGGTTATTACGAGGATTGCTACGAGCCGCTCTGGGCGACGGCCGAGGACCTGGGGCTCGTTGTGGCGATCCACTCGGGTACCGGCCAGGGGCAGAAGCGCAAGCGCGTGGAAGGCCCCCGCGAGGGCGACGTGCGCGCGCGGGTGATCGACATGAGCCGGCCGCTGCCGGCCGTCTCGTTCATCAGTAATTTGATCTTCTCGGGGGTTTTTGATCGTTACCCCAAGCTCAGGGTCGTGTGCACCGAGTTCGACGCCGGGTGGGTGGCCGCGATGATCGAGCGGCTCGACTACGCGTTCGGGCGCGAGAGCACCTACGATCCGGAGCGCAATATCAACAAGCTCAATCCGAGCGAGTACATTCGAAACAACGTCTTTTTTAGCATCGAGGACGACCGCGCGGGCGCCTTGACGACGCCGATTTACGGCGAGGATAACTTTCTCTTCGGCACCGACTACCCGCACCACGTGACGACCTTTCCCTATTCACGCGAAGTCCTGGAGCGGAACTGCCAGGGGCTTCGCGCCGAGGTGATTAGAAAACTCGGTCGCGAGAACGCCATCCGCGCATACAATTTGGCATTGTAAAGGGCCTCGGTGGCAAACGGGTCGGGAATCCTGAAAAAGATTCCCGACCCCGTTTTGCTTTTTCGATCTCCTTGATTCGTTGCGTTGCCTCCCATAGACTGCGCTGTGGAGAGCCGAGCGTCCCGCCCGTTTAAAAAAGTTTCCCGCGAAGGAGAAAATCATGGATGCGAACGCAAAGAAAACCGCGCTCAGGATGATTCCGTACGGCTTGTATGTTCTTACGGCCGAAGCAAAGGACGGGCGGGTCGCCGCCGCAACCGTGAACTGGGTGACGCAGACGGCCTTCGACCCGCCGCTGGTCGTCGTCGGCGTCAAGGCCGACTCGAGCGCGCACGCGATTGTCAAGGAGTCGAAAACCTTTGCGCTCAACGTGCTCGGCAAAGGTCAGAAAGACGTGGCTTTTACATTTTTTAAGCCGCTCAGCCGCGAGGGCAATTCCATCGGCGGCCAGCCGTTCCGCTACGGCTCTTTGAAGACCCCGATCTTGGAAAAGGCGCCTGCCTTCGTTGAATGCGCGCTCGTCGATACGGTCGAGAAGGGCGATCATTCGATCTTCGTCGGCGAGGTCAAAGATGCGGGAGTTGCCGTTCAGGTGGAGGGGCGCCCCGACGACATTACGTTGATGTTAAAGGACCTGGGCGAGAAGATTTTTTACGGCGGTTAGTCGCGGCACGAGCCCGCCAACAGGTTGACTTAAAAGGGGATTTCCTTTAGAAAAATCGGGTCATGTACGCGGTGATCAAGACCGGAGGGAAGCAGTACCGGGTCGCCCCGGGCGACATCGTGCGCGTCGAGAAGCTCGCCGGGAACGTGGGCGACAAGGTCGAGCTGCGCGAGGTCTTGCTGATCGGGGGAAACGGCGACCTCAAGATCGGTCGGCCGCTGGTCACGGACGCCAAGGTGACGGCCGAGATCGTCGCTCAGGGGAAATCGAAAAAGACCATCGTGTTTAAGAAAAAAAGGCGCAAAAGCTATAGCCGAAAGCGCGGCCACCGGCAGGAAATTACCACGTTGAAAGTGGTCGAGATCAACGGCTGAAGCAGAGGAGGCCTTAGATGGCGCACAAGAAATCGGGCGGGAGCTCGCGCAACGGGCGGGATAGCCAGGGACAGAGACGAGGCGTGAAGGTTTTTGGCGGCGAGCAGGTGAAAGCCGGCAACATTCTGGTGCGGCAACTGGGGACGAGGATTCATCCCGGAAAAAACGTCGGCATGGGCCGGGACTACACGCTGTTCGCCAAAATCGACGGCATCGTGCGCTACGAGCGGCTCGACCGCGAAAGGAAAAGGGTTGCGGTGCTGCCCGCGTGAGCCTGTCCAGTCCGAGAAAAGCCCCTCACGGGGCTTTTTTTTTGCCTCAAGACCGGATTGGTTCGGCGAAGGATGAAGCCGCCGTCCGTGCGGTCGAACAGCGACTTTGATGAAATTTGTCGACGAGGTCAGAATTAAAGTAAAGGCGGGCGACGGCGGGCGAGGCTGCGTCAGTTTCCGCAGGGAGAAGTTTGTCCCGCGCGGCGGGCCGGACGGTGGCGACGGCGGCGCGGGCGGGGACGTGATCGTGGAAGCCGACGGACAATTGACGACTCTGCTCGACCTCAGCTATCAGAGGCAGTACCGCGCCGGACGCGGGGAGCACGGAAGGGGCAAGAATCAGTACGGCAGGCGCGGCGAGGACCGGATCATCAAGGTGCCCGTGGGGACTCTCGTCCGGGACGCCGAGACGGGAGAAGTCATCGCCGATCTCACTGAGCCGGGTCAGCGCGTGGTTGTCGCGGCCGGCGGCAAGGGAGGGCTCGGCAACGCCCATTTCGTCTCCTCAACCAACCGGAGCCCGCGCAAGGCGACGCCGGGCTCGCCCGGGGAGGAGAGGGAGCTGGACCTGGAGCTAAAGCTCCTGGCGGACGTGGGCATCATCGGCCTCCCCAACGCCGGAAAGTCCACTTTGATTGCGGCGCTCACGTCGGCGCGGCCGCAGATTGCCGACTATCCGTTCACGACCCTGGTGCCGAACCTGGGAGTGGTCACGACCGGGGACGAGACGCGCTATGTTATCGCGGACATTCCCGGGCTGATCGAGGGCGCGCACCGCGGCGAAGGCCTGGGACACAAGTTCTTGCGCCACATCAGCCGCACAACCTTGCTGATTCACGTCGTTGACGCGGCGCGCGTAAGCGTCGATGAGCCGCTCAAGGACTGGGAGGCGATCAACCGCGAGCTGGAGCTGTTCGATCCGGCATTGCTGCTCAAGCCGCAAATTCTTGCGGCCAACAAGATCGATTTGCCCGAGGCGCGCGCGAAGGCCGCCGCGATCGAAGCGGCCGCCGCCGCGCGCGGCGTTTCGTCTTGCGCGGTGTCCGCGCTTACGGGCGCGGGTCTGGCGGACTTGAGAAGCCGGATGGCCGAGCTTTTGGCGGCAACAAAACGCACCGCGACCGAAGCCCATGTCACAGCTCGAGCATAAGAAAAAGATCCTGCGCGGCGTCAGGCGCGTCGTGGTCAAGATCGGGAGCCAGGTGCTCTCCTCGCCGGCGGGTCTCGAGGAGGCGAGGATCAGAGGGCTGGCGCGCGATCTGGCGGCGCTGCACGATCAAAACAAGGACGTGATCCTCGTCAGCTCGGGGGCCGTGGCGGCGGGAATGACGCGGCTCGGCGTGCGCGAGCGGCCCAAAACGATTCCGCAAAAGCAGGCGCTCGCGGCGATCGGCCAGATCCGCCTGATGGCGCTCTACGAGCGCTACTTCTCGCGCTTTGACAAAAGCGTGGCGCAGGTCCTGTTGACGCACGAGGATCTGGCGAACCGGCGGCGCTATCTCAACGCCAAACACACGCTCAGCACGCTTCTCCAGGAGCGGATTATCCCGATCATCAACGAGAACGACACGGTGGCCGTGGAGGAAATGAAGTTCGGCGACAACGACCAGCTTTCCGCGCTGGTGTCGACGCTGCTCGAAGCCGATCTCCTCGTCATGCTGAGCGACGTCGACGGGGTCTATGAACGCGATCCCCGGCGCCATCCGGAGTCGGCGCTGATTCCGCTGATCGCGGATGTAAAAAAATCAAAAGAGCGGCTCGGCAACGCGGCGTTGAGCTTTTACGGAACCGGCGGCATCGCGAGCAAGATCGATGCCGCCGAGAAGGCCGGCGCCGCGGGCATTCCGACATTGATCGCCAACGGGCACGAGGCCGGCATCCTGCCGCGCCTTTTCGATCCGAACGACGAAGTCGGAACGCTGATTCTCCCGAACGGCAATCGCCTGACCAACCGCAAGCACTGGATCGCCTATAATCTGAAGCCGGCCGGCGCCATCGTCGTCGACGAGGGCGCGTACGACGCGCTCGTCAAGAAAGGGAAAAGCCTGCTGCCGTCCGGGCTCAAAGAGGTGAGAGGCTCGTTCGGGGCCGGGGACTGCGTGTCGTGCCTGGACAGCCGCGGGCGCGAATTCGCGCGCGGCCTTGTCAATTACGGCGCGCAGGAGTTGCATCAAATCAAGGGATTGCATACAAGTGGGATTGAGAAAGTTCTGGGGTACAAGATCTACGACGAGATCATCCACCGAGACGACCTGGTTCTTTTGTAGAGAAACGACGCCACCGTGAGCCTTCCCGTCCAGCAGCAGAAAGCGACCGCGCTTCGAGACGAGGCCGTAGAGATCGCCCGGCGCGCCAAGCAGGCCGCGCGCCGGCTCGCGCAGCTTTCCGCGGAGGAGAAGAACCGAGTTCTGCTCAAAATGGCCGAAGGTCTGATCGGCGCGCAGGAGCGCGTTCTCGGCGCGAACCAAAAAGACCTCGAGGCCGCGCGCGGCGCGGGCTTGAGCGCGGCGCTCCTCGATCGCATCGCGCTCAATCCGAGCCGCGTTCAGGGGATGGCGAAGGCGATCCGCGACGTGGCGGCACTGCCCGACCCGGTCGGCGAAATCGTCAAGATGTGGCGGCGGCCCAACGGTCTGCAGGTCGGCAGGATGCGGATCCCGCTCGGCGTGATCGCGCTCATCTACGAGGCGCGGCCGAACGTGACCGCGGACGCCGCGGCGCTCTGTCTCAAGTCGGGAAACGCGGCGATCCTGCGCGGCGGGAGCGAGGCGTTTTTCTCCAATCAGGCGATCGGCGACGTGCTGCGCGCGGCGTGCCGCGGCAGCGCCGTTCCCGAAGACGCCGTGCAGGTGGTGCAGTCGACGGACCGCGGCTTGGTCGACGAGCTGCTGCAACTCGACGGGTCGATCGATCTCGTCATTCCGCGCGGCGGCGAGGAGTTGATCGCGGCGGTCACGGCGCGTTCCAAAGTTCCCGTCGTCAAACATTTCAAGGGCGTCTGCCACGTGTACGTCGACCGGGATGCCCCGCTCGAGATGGCGGAGCGCATCGCCTTAAACGCCAAGGTGCAGCGCCCGTCGGTGTGCAACGCGATGGAAACCTTGCTCGTGCACGAAGCGATCGCGCCGCGCTTTCTTCCCGCCGTGATCGAGAAGCTGCAGCGCGCGGGCGTCGAGGTCCGCGGCTGCGAGAGGACGCGGACGTTGGCGCCCGCAGTCAAGGCCGCGACGGAGGAAGATTGGGCGACCGAGTATCTCGATCTCATCCTTTCGGTCCGCGTCGTCCGGGACATGGATGAGGCGATCGATCACATCGAGCGCTACGGCTCGCAGCACACCGAAGCGATCGTCACCGCCGATTACGCCGCGGCGCGCGCTTTTATCGACCGCGTGCATTCCTCGGCCGTGATGGTCAACGCCTCGACGCGCTTCAACGACGGCGGCGAGCTCGGCCTCGGAGCCGAGATCGGCATCAGCACGAGCAAGCTCCACGCCTTTGGACCGATGGGCCTGGAGGAGCTGACGACGACGAAGTTTGTCGTCTTCGGAGACGGCCAGATCCGCGAGTAATATCTTTCTGCAAAGACCAGCCCTGCGCCTTTGTTGAACCCGCGTTTGCAAGAGCCGACCCTTCCCCGTGAGCGCTTGCGCGCCGCCGTCCCCCCAGCGGCGGCCGGTCTTGGGCGAGCGCAGATCGCATGAGAACGGGGCTCTTCGGCGGCACGTTTGATCCGATTCACTGGGCGCACCTGCGCAGCGCGGAAGAGGCGCGCGAGGCCTTCGACTTGGATCGCGTTCTGTTCGTGCCGGCGGCGGTTCCGCCGCACAAGAAAAAGCAGCCCCTAAGTACGCCGGAGGAGCGGGCGCAGATGGTGCGGCTGGCGATCGCGGGGCATCCCCAATTCGACCTCTGCACGATCGAGCTGGAGCGTTCGGGCAAGTCCTACACGGTCGACACCTTGCGCGAGCTGGCCGCGCGCTCCCGCGGCGAGGAGTACTATTTCATCATCGGCCGGGACGCTTTTTCCGAGATCGGCTCGTGGAAGGAGTTTCGGGAGATCTTTGCGCTCTGCAACTTTATCGTCACCTCGCGCCCGGGGGCCGAGCCTTCCGCGCCCTTTCCCGATCTCCCCGTTGCCGTGCGGGAGCTATTTTGTTATGAAGAAAAAAAGCGCGCCTACCGCCATCAAAGTGGTACTTATATTTATTTTTTGCGGATTACCGACATCGCAATTTCGGCTTCGGAAATCCGCAAGCACGTTGCCGCCGGAAGGTCGATTCGATATCTGGTCCCTTCTGAAGTGGAGGGCTATATAAAAGAGAAGGGGCTGTATCGGAGGAAGGTCACACCGCGATAAACGGAAAGAAGAGTTTGGACTCCTGGGAAAAAGCGCTTCTCATCAGTCGTTTCGCGCTTGAGAAAAAAGCCTACGATCTGGTCCTCTTGGAAGTCCGCGACCTCACGTCCATTGCCGACTATTTTCTGATCTGCTCGGGGCGCTCCGACCGCCAGGTTCAGAGCATCGCGCAGGGCATCGAGGAAAATCTCCGCAAAAGCTCAGCGTTCCCGCTGTCGCTCGAAGGGTTCAGCCGGGGGCAGTGGGTGCTGATGGATTACGCCGACGTGATCGTTCACATCTTCTATCAGCCGGTGCGCGAGTTCTACGACCTGGAAGGCCTCTGGGCGCACGCGCCGCGCGTCGAGCTGCCGGAGCCTTACTCGACGCTCGTCAATCAGTTCCGTATTCGGGCCGACGGCTTGCCTTAACGAAGCGCGTCGGTGCACGCTCCGATCAACCTCACCGCCGAAGGAGGACCCACTTGCGCGACCCGAGACCCACCGTGCTCATGATCCTGGATGGCTGGGGAGTCAACCCGAGAAAAGAAGGGAACGCGATAGCGCACGCCGCGACGCCGCGCATGGACAGCCTGACGCGGAACTATCCGGCAACGACGATCTCGATTTCCGGGCTGGACGTGGGTCTGCCCGACGGCCAGATGGGAAACTCCGAGGTCGGGCATATGCACATCGGCTCGGGCCGGGTGATCTACCAGGACCTCACGCTGATTCACCGCGCCATCGACGACGGCAGCTTTTTTCGCAACGAGGTGCTGCTGCAAGCGATCAGGGACACCAAACGAAACCGCGGGCGCGTCCATTTGATGGGCCTCTTGGGCGACGGCGGCGTGCACAGCCACCAGCGCCATCTCGAAGCGCTGATCGAGCTGGGCCACAGGGAAGACGCCGGCGAGATCTATCTCCATCTTTTTCTCGACGGGCGCGACACCCCGCCCACGAGCGCCGAGACTTTTTTGCAGGCTCTGCTCGAGCGACTGAAGGCGTTTCCCGGCGCCCGCATCGCCTCTCTGTCCGGGCGCTTTTACGCGATGGACCGCGATCGGCGCTGGGAAAGGACGGAAAAGGCGTACCGGGCGCTGACCGAAGGCGTCGGCGTCGTTCGCCCTTCGCCGCTGGACGCGATCCGGGAAAGCTACCGCCAGCAAGTCACCGACGAATTCGTCGTCCCCACCCTGATCGAGTCGTGTTTGCCCGCCGGGCTCATCCGCGACAAGGACAGCGTCATCTTTTTCAACTTTCGCGCGGACCGCGCGCGCCAGCTGACGCGCGCTTTTACCGAGGAGAATTTCCAGGAGTTCCCGCGCCCGCGCCGGATCGCTTTGACCGCGTTTGTCACGATGACCGAGTACGACCACACCTTCAAACTTCCCGTCGCTTTCCCGCCGCGCTCGCTCAGGAACATCCTGGGAGAGGTCGTGAGCCGGGAGGGCATGACGCAGCTTCGCATCGCGGAGACGGAGAAGTACGCGCACGTGACCTACTTTTTCAACGGCGGCGAAGAGAAAAAGTTCGCGCTCGAGGAGCGCGTGTTGATTCCTTCGACGAAAGAGGTGCCCACGTACGATTTGCGGCCCGCGATGAGCGCGTACGAGATCACGGAGGCGCTGCTCAAAAAAATGGCGGAGCAACGCTGGGGGCTGGTCGTGCTCAACTACGCGAACGCCGACATGGTGGGCCATACGGGAAATTTTCCGGCGACCGTGCGCGCTTGCGAGGTCGTCGACGAATGCATCGGCAAGGTGGCCGAGGCGACGCTCAAGCAGAAGGGGTATCTCTTGATCACGGGCGATCACGGGAACGCCGAGCAGATGGTGGATTACGAAACCGGCCAGCCGCACACCGCCCACACCAGCAATCCCGTGCCGCTGATTCTGGTCGGCGAGGAGTTTCGGTCGGCGCGACTCATGAGCGGGAGCGCCATCGACGTCGCGCCCACCATCCTCAGCCTGTGGCGGATCCCCAAGCCGCCGGAAATGACGGGTCGCTCGCTGATTGCGGCGCCCTAGCCGCGCTGGCCGCCGTGATCGACGTCGGGGATCAGAACTCGCTTTTGGGGCGCGCGCGCGTCCGCGAGGCTCTGAGCCGCGGGTTCGATATCCTGCTCAACTCGCTCTATCCGCCGCGCTGCCGCTTCTGCAAGCGCTGTCTTGCAAACCAGGCCCAGACCTTCTGTTCGGGCTGCCGGAGCAAAATTCGTCTGGTGTCCCATCCCCTGTGCGCGACCTGCGGCCGGCCTTTCCTGGACGCGAGCGGCGACAGCCACGACTGCAGCGCCTGCATCGTCCGCCCGCCTCACTTTGCGCGCGCGCGTGCGTGGGCGTGCTATCCAAGAGACGAGCACGAGGGGCATCCGCTGCGCGAGGTGCTGCAGCAGTTCAAGTACGGGCGCCGCGTGTCGCTCGGAAAGCCGCTGGGCCGTCTCATGGCCGAAGGCGGGCGCGATCATTTCCGCGACGTTCATCTCGAGCGCGTCGTTCCCGTGCCGCTGCACCCGCGGCGGCTGCGCTGGCGCGGGTTCAATCAATCCTTGGTTCTGGCGCGCGAGGTCGGGCGCGCTTGGGAGCTGCCGGTCGACCCATTTGCGCTCGTTCGGCTGAAGGAAACGCGACCGCAGACCGAGCTTCCCGAGGAGGAGCGAAGGAGAAACGTAAGACAGGCGTTCGCGGTCGAGGGCGCGAAGGTCAAAGGCGAGTCGGTCCTGCTCGTGGACGATGTCTACACCTCCGGCGCGACGGTGAACGAGTGTGCGCGCGCGCTCCTGCGCGCGGGCGCTAAAGAGGTGTACGTTTTTACTCTGGCGCGGACCGTGGCGGCGTGAGCCGATCGTCGTCGGCGGACCCTGGCCCGGGAAGCGCGTCACGCCGACCATGGGGCCGCGACCCGCAGGGTTAGCCGAGACTTTTAAAACGGGCGTAGTTGCCTCCGGGGATTAAGCGCAAGCCGGCCGGGGGCCGCCGGAGCAGATAAATCCACGCGCTGAGCTTGTTCCCGTGCGTATCCCTGACCGTTCTGCGCTGGCGGCGGAACTTCTTGCCTTCGTAGTGATCGAGCACGCGAAAGAGCGTTTTCTCATCGCGCGCGGCGTACAGATCGCCATCGACCTTGTCCCCGCGCGACTTTGACGGGATCGCGCCCGGGTAAGCGCCGGCATCAAAAAGTTTCCCTTGATAGGTGGCGCGGCCGCAAAATTGCGCGCGGCGAGCCAGCCAGCGGCTCATCGGCGTGTTCAGTTCTTTTCGCAGGGTTCCGTAGACGAAGAGGTATTGTTTGCCGGCCATTGCCTTTATGCGTTTCGCGCCGTCGTTGTAAGGCGAACTCATGCGGGGTCCGCGGAGATGCCCAATTTTTTGGCAACCTCCAGGGTGCGGCGCGCGCGCTCTACGATGGGCCGGTCGATCAGCTGCCCGCCAAAAGCGATGGAACCGTCGCCGCGCGCGACCGCTTCGGCGAAGGCTTGAAGGACGCGCTCCGCGTATTGAATCTCCGAGGTGGTCGGGCTGAAAACAGAGTTGATCGGCTCGATTTGAGAGGGATGGATGAGCGACATGCCGGTAAACCCGAGGCGGCGCGACTGCGTCGCGAAAGCTCGAAGTCCCTCCATGTCTTTGAGATCGACCCAGACGCCGTCGACCGCCTGCACGTGCGCCGATGCGGCGGCCAGCGCCAGCGCGGAGCGCGGATAGAGCATGTCGCGCGCTTCTCCTTCGCGAATCGTCGGCAAGCCCAGCTCGCGCCCGTAATCTTCGGCGCCGAACATCAAACCTATCACTCGAGGCGAGCAGGCGGCGAGCGCGGGAGCGTTCAACAGCCCCTTGGGGCTCTCGACCGCGACGAGAAACTTTATGGCGCCGCCGGCGATGCCGCGCTCGCTCTCGTAGCGGGCGACCGCGTCCGCCGCTTCGAGGATTGCGTCAGTGGTTTCCACTTTGGGGAGAACCAACCCGTCGAGTCCCGGCCGAATCACGACCCTCAGGTCCTGCTCCATCCGTTCGTGGCCGATCGCGTTGACGCGCACAAAGCAGGCGGGAGAGCCGACGGCGGGCCGTTGCGAGAGCGCCTCGGCGATGAGCCTGCGCGCGTTGTCTTTTTCGCTCGGCGGCACGCCGTCTTCGATGTCGAGCATGATCGCGTCGGCGGCAAGACCGAGCGCCTTTTCAATCATTCTCTGGCGGTGCCCGGGGACGAACATCCAGCTGCGCTTCCATTCCGTTTCCATGGAGCCCTCCGAATGAAAAGCTGTTTATCGGACAACCGCGTCGTTGTCCAGCCAGCGGCGGCGGCGAGCCGGGGCTACACGCGGTGTTCGCGGGCGGGAGCGTTAAGGGTAGGGCTAAGAGCCGCGTCTTGCGGTCTGGTTTGCGGCGCGCGCGCGTCCAACGCGCCGCGCATGCGCACGGTAAGCCAGTTCCACTGGTCGGGATAGCGGCGGATCAGCTGCTCCAGGTAAGAAGCGAGGCGCGCGGTATTGCGCAGCACGTCCGCCGCCAGATTCCCGGTCCGAACCAACTCCATCTCGGGCTCGATCACGAGCTTGAGATCGCCCGCGTAGCTTCGGATCAGGTAGACGGGAACAACCGCGGCGCCCGAGCGCAGCGCCAGGCTGACAGGCCCGCGCGAGGTGCGGACGCGCTGGCCAAAGAATTTTGTCTGGATCTTTCCGCCTCTTAGATTATCGGCGAGAATGAAGACGACCTCGTTTTGGCGCAGCGCCTGCAGGATCGCGCTGACCGCCGGGCGCCGGGGAAACGACGGGATCAACCGCTGGTGAAAGCCGGCCACGCGGCTTTTGATGAGCGCCTGGACTCTTTGATCCTTGGGAAGACGAAACAGAGTGTGCACCTTCAACCCTTCGCTTCCCAAACGCGTGCCGACGAGAACAAAGTTGCCGATGTGCGCACCCAAAGCTATAATCCCTCTGCCTTTGGCCAGGGCTGCGTCGAGATTTTCCTTGCCCTCGATACGGACGACCTGGCGGGTGTAGCCGGGAAACCGCAGCTGGAAAAAACAGTCGATCAGGTTCTTGACGAAGTGGTCCTGCACTCCTCTGGCGAGCCCTTTTTTGCTGGCTAGGGAGTAGCTTTCACCAAAGGCGGCGGAGAGGTTTTTGACGATCCGTCGCTTCGGAACAACGCCGGCGATCAAAACTCCCACCAGCGGACGGGCGATCCCGCGAAATGTCGCTGGCGGAAGCGCCTTCAGCAACGCGCAAACGATCCAGAACGCCGCTTCGGACAGGCGGCAAAGAAGCCACAGGCGCGCTTTTTTGAAATTCAAAGTCATCGGACGGAGAGTAAGGGAGGCGGTCGCAGGACGATGCCGTTAATGATATCATTTGAGCTCGAATAGTCAACGTATTAACTAATTTTACGGCGGTACCTATGGTATTTAGCGATCTGCGAGATTATGTGAAGGCGCTGGAAAATTGCGGAGAGCTGGTGCGGGTGCGCGCGGAGGTCGACTGGAATCTTGAGATGGGCGCGATCGTCAGGCGTTGTTACGACCTGGGCGCGCCGGCGCCGTTGTTTGAGAACATCAAGGGCTATCCGCCGGGATATAGCGCTCTCGGGGCGCCGCTCGGCCCTAGCCGGCGGCCGGGGCGCTCCCTCTATGCCCGTACCGCGATCGCTCTCGGACTGGCTCCCGAGACGCCGCCGAAAAAGATCATCGAGGTCTACTTGGCGCGGAAAGAGAGGCCGGTGAAGCCGGTCATCGTGAACGAAGGTCCGTGCAAGGAGGTTGTCGCGCTTGGAGACGACGTCGACGTGACGAAGTTTCCGGTGCCGTTGATTCACGGCGGCGACGGCGGGCGCTACATCGGCACGTGGCATACGGTCATCACCAAAGATCCCGACAGCGATTGGGTGAACTGGGGAATGTACCGCCTGATGATTCACGATCGGAACTCTCTCGGCTGTCTTTTCCCGATGCAGCAGCATATCGGCCAAATGTACCAAAAATGGGAGGCGCGAAACGCGCCGATGCCGGCGGCGGTCGCGATCGGCGGCCCGCCGGTCGTCCCGATCGTAAGCTGCGCGCAGCTTCCCCCTTACGTGAACGAGGCGGATATCGCTGGCGGCCTGCAGGAGAGCCCGGTTCCGCTCGTCAAGTGCGAGACGCTCGATCTCGAGGTTCCCGCAACGTCGGAGATCGTGCTCGAAGGCGAAGTCCTGCCGCACGAGCGGCGGCTCGAAGGGCCGTTCGGCGAGTACATGGGGTACGAGGCCGGGAAAAGCTCGCCAAAGCCTGTTTTTCGCGTCAAAGCGATCACGCACCGCCGCGACCCGATCCTGCCGTTTTCCAACATGGGAATGCCGGTTCATGAAAGTCAAACGACAACGGCTCTGTTCAAGGGCGCCGAGATTTACGCCGAGCTAAAGAAAATGGGACTGCCGGTCAAAGGCGCGTTCGTGCCTCCGTATGGCGTCGGCCACATGGTGGTCGTGTCGACCGAGACCCCGTTTGTCAATTTTGCTAAACGGGTCGCGCATGCGGTCTGGGCGACCAAGCCGGGCCTTTTCACGTACTACATCGTGGTCGTCGAGCCGGACGTCGATCCGACGAACATGGATGAAGTGCTGCACGCGATCACAACCAAATGCCATCCGATAAACGGAATTTACCAAGTGCCACACATTCCCGGCTTCCCTGTTCTGCTGCCCTTTTTGCCGCCCAAAGAGCGCTTGCTGGGCGACGCCGCCGGCGTTGTGTTCGATTGCACGTGGCCCAAAGATTGGCCGCCCGAGGCGGTGCCGGTGAAGGCCACGCTGGAAAATCTGTGGCCGAGCGAAATCAGAGAGAAGGTGCTGGCGAACTGGCAGAAATACGGATTTTAATCGGGATGGCGTGGCGCGCGCGCGGCGTCAGCACAGCGTGAAGTAGAAGGTGGCTCCCTGATCGGGGGCCGCTTCGGCCCAGACGCGCCCGCCGTGGCGGTAGATGATGCGCTGCACGGTTGCAAGACCGATGCCGGTGCCCTCGAACTCGCTCGCGGAGTGGAGACGCTGGAAGGCGCGAAACAGCTTGCCGGCGTAAGCCATATCGAAGCCCGCGCCATTGTCGCGAACGTAATAGCTCCTGTTGCCGTTCTCCTCGATCCGGCCAAACTCGATCCGGGCGTGCGCTCGTTTCGAGGTAAATTTCCATGCGTTCTCGAGCAGGTTGCGCAGCGCCACCCGCAGGAGCCCGTGATCGCCCTCCGCGAGCAGGCCGGGGGCGATGACAAACTCGGCTGCGCGTTCGGGCTCGGCCTGCTCCAGCTCGGCGGCAATTGCGGCGGCGAGCGCGCTCAGA
Organism: Candidatus Acidiferrales bacterium; assembly: GCA_035559995.1. Classification (GTDB taxonomy): domain Bacteria; phylum Desulfobacterota; class Binatia; order UBA9968; family UBA9968; genus DATMAM01. The sequence goes on along the minus strand of DATMAM010000029.1, from coordinate 76,093 downwards.
TCGACGGTTTCCCGGCGCATCTCTTGGCGCGCGAGCCGCGACAGGCTCAGCAGGTCATCGATCAGCTCGCCCATGTGCTGGCTCGCGGCGCAAACGCGCTGCAGATAGCCCTTGCCGACCTCGTCAAGCCGGCCGCTGTAGTCCTCGAGCAGGGCCTGCGCGAAGCCGTTGATCCCGCGCAGCGGCGCGCGAAGATCGTGCGACACCGAGTAGCAAAACGATTCCAGTTCCCGGTTGGCGGCCTCCAGCTCGAGCGCGCGGCGCCTGAGGTCCTCATGGAGCTTGTCGATCGCCTGTTCGGCCTGAATCCGCTCGGTGATGTCGCGCGAGATCGAGGAAATCCCCACGACCTTCCCTGCAGCGTCTCGGATCGGCGAGATCGTCAGCGAGACATGGATCCGCTTGCCGTCCTTGCGCACGCGCTCGGTCCGGTAGTTGTCGATGCGCTCGCCGCGGCGCAGTCTTGCCAGGCTCTCGACGATCTCGTCGGCGCGGTCCGGCGGGCTCAGCATTGAAACCGGCTGTCCCAACGCTTCCTCCGCGGTGTAGCCGTAAATGTTCCGCGCGCCCCGGTTCCAGCTGAGGATCGCGCCTTCCAAGCTGCAGCCGACGATCGCGTCGTCGCACGACTCAACGATCGCGATTAAAGTCGAGCGCGTTTCCTGCGCGCGCTTGTATTCCGTGATGTCGCGGCAAAAGGCGTTGAACGTCGTGCCCTCGTCCGATTTGACCGGCCACACGATCAGTCCCACAGGGAAAGTCTTCCCGCTCCGATGAAGCGCCGTGAGTTCGACGCGCCGGTTGAGGATCGGGCCCTCGCCGGTCGCCAGAAAGCGCTCGATCCCTTCGCTGTGAGCGGCGCGATTTTCGACGGGGATAATCAGCTCGGCCATCTTTTGGCCGAGCGCCTCGGAGCGCGACCAGCCGAACGTCAGCTCGGCCTGGCGGTTCCAGTCGATGATCGTCCCGCGCTCGTCGATCGCCACAAACGCGTCCCGAGCCGTCTCGATGATCGAGCGGCGCCGCTCTTCGCTCTTGCTGAGCGCGCGGGCTGTTTTCTGGCGGTCGGCGAGCGTGCGCAGGATCAGCGCAGAAAGCGAAGAGCCCAAAGCGAGAACCAGCAAACAGATCAGGAGCAGGCGCGCGAGCGCCTCGCTGCGCCCGGCAAAGGCGGTCTCGGCCGGCTCGACCGCCAGCGCGCCCCACCCGTATTGGGTAACCGGCTCATAAGAGACGATGAGGTCGCGCTTTGCGCTCGGCTCAAAAAAAATGGCCGTGCCGCGCTCGCCGCGCAGGACTCTTTGCACGGAGGGGATAGCGGCGCGCGCGGAAATTCCTTCCTGGTCAAGGGACTTTGAGTCGGCGACAAGCTGGCCGAGCCGATCGACGAACTGTAACGTCCCGGTCGGCCCGACATCGAGCGCCCGGCTCCACTGAAAGAAGGTGGCCAGCCTCACCTCCAGGACGAGGATTCCTATGATCGCTTGCTTCTCGTTCCGGATCGGCACGGCGGCGGCGACGACGTTGTCGTGAGGCTTGGGGCTCCGACGGTAGGCAGGCGATATGTAGGGCTGCCAGTCGCGGCGAACGCCTTTATACCAGTCCTGGTTCTTGAGGCTTTTGTCGCGCGCGCCGGGCAATCGCGGCATGTCGGCCATGACGACGCCGTCGGGGTCGGCGAGAAAAATCCGGTCGACGAACTGGAAATCTTTGGGCTCGCTCCGAAGAAAATCGATGGCTTGTTTCCAGTCGCCGGCCTGGACCAATCGCCGGAAGCGGACCCGCGTGGCCAGATAGGTAGCGAGATCGAGCAGGCGATCGAGCTTTTCCTTTAGGGTCGTGGCGGCGAGGTAGGCGATCGCCTGGCGGCCTGAAAGGGCGTTCCTCGTCAGGTCGCCGTAAACCTGCCGGTACGTGAGAATGGCAAGAAGGATGATAGGGGAGACGAGCGCGACAAAGACCGCTACTATCCCCGGCCAATTATTTTCATCTTTCTTAAACAGGACGCGTGTCAGCCAGTCCGTCAGCATTGAAGATCGCTTCCGTGCTGAACGCGTCGGCAAGCCGGAGCGAAAGCTCAGATGCGCTTTTGCTGGGCCAAGCTCTTGGAATTCTGGCCGGGCTTTGCGGGTACGCCGCTCACCAGCTTGAGTATGTCGGATTTGCTGAAGCGCCAGCTCCGGCCAATCCGATTGCCGGGAATGGTTCCCTCCGAGGCCAAGCGGTAGACCGTCTTAACGTGTATCTGCAGCAGATTTGCCACCTGTGATGGGGTAATGATTTCTTCCATCCTTTTTTTCTCCTTTCCTTTATAGGTAAGTTCCCCGCTGCGTTTATCGCGGGCACAAAACGTGCCAAAGGGTGAAAGACGCCGCCTGCCTCAAAAGGCTTTCATTTGGAAGGATTTTTTGCGAGAGGCGAAAGCCTCCAGTTGGCGGGCGGAAAGAATCTGGACGCAAATTGGCAAAATTTCTTGCCAGTTGACCATTTTTGTACTTAAGAGACCGGCTAGGCCCGCGATTTAGCGCGGCCAAACCCCAAAAAGCCGTGGCAAGATTATCCTAAAAACCGACGGGGCTGTCTTGCACCTCCCGTTGCTCTATCTCGGGGTGCGCAGCAGAAATGTCTGGCCGGTAATGAAGCGCGCCGGCTCGGAGAGAAGATAACGGATCAAACCGACGATTTCGTCCTTTTGAGTGAGCCCGCCCATGAGCGGGGGCACGGCTTCGCGCTTTTTCCATTCTTCTTCGGAAGAGCGCCCGCGGGCCATCGGCGTATCGGTCGCGCCCGGAGCGATCGTGTTCGCGGTCACATTGTAGGGCGCAAGCTCTTGAGCGAGCGATTTCGTAAACGCGATCACGCCCGCCTTGGAGGCGGCGTAGTGCGCGGCGTTGGGCTGCCCCGCCAATCCCCGGCCCGAGGCGATGCTGATAATCCGGCCGCGCCTGTTTTCGATCATGTGCGGGATGACGGCCTGGCAACAGAGAAACACGCCTTTCAAGTTCACGCGCAGCACGCGGTCCCAGTGCTCCTCGGGCATGTCTTTTACCGGCGTGCGCGTGATGATGCCGGCGCCGTTGAGCAAAAAATCGATCTCGCCGAAACGGAGCAGGGTGGCTTGCACCATTTGCTCGACGCTCGCCTTGTCTCCGACGTCGACTTGCACCGGCAGGGCGGCCGCCCCCTCTTTGGCGATCGCGCCGGCCAGAGAACGGGCGGCGTTTGCGTCATAGTCTGCAATCACGACCCGAAGGCCGTCCCGCGCGAGCCCGCGGCAGATTTCCGAGCCGATGCCGCCCGCGCCGCCCGTAACGATGATCGTCCTGCTCATGAGTGAACCTCCTCGTGGATTGCGAGCCGATTTATTTGCGGTTCATTTTTCCGCGGCGCTAACGGAAATAGAGCCGAGCGCGCCCGGACGCGATCATCCGGTCGAACCGCCGCCGCAGCCAGCGTTTCATGAACGCGCGCGAAAAAGGAATCAAAAGGAACAGAGCCAAAACATCCGTGAAGATACCGGGCGTGATCAGCAGCACGCCGGCAACGAAAATGAGAAGCCCGTCGACCAGCTCTTCGGCGGGAACGATTCCTCGGGCGAGGTTGCTTGTCATGCGCGCAAACGTGCGAATCCCTTCCAGGCGCACGAGAAAAGCCCCGGCGAGCGCGGTTGCGACCAGCAACACGACCGTGTTGAGCGCGCCCAGGACGTTACCGATCTTTATCAGCACGTAAAGCTCGACGATCGGGACGACCGTAAAAACAAAGAAAAGCCAGGCCAGCATGGTTAGCGAAACTTGCGCGCCGCGCCGGGAGAAGTTGCGTCGGGGAAAAGTTCGGGGTGGATGATCCGCGCGAGGATTTCCAGCCCATCGACGAGCCGCGGCCCCGGGCGGCTAAAGTAAGCGGAAGCGTCGACGGCGAATACGCGATCGTTGGTTACCGCGGGAAGCTTGGCCCACCAGGCTTCGCGGGCGAGCGGCCGCGCTTCCGCGAGCGCGCGTTGTGCGTCGAAGCCGCAGGGCATGAGGATCAGCACTTCAGGCGAAAATTCGACGACTTCCCGCCAGCCGATCCGGCGCGCCGGCGCGCCTTTTTCCGACCATCCGCTGTCGCCGCCGGCCAGCTCCACCATTTCCGGTATCCAGTGGCCGGCGGCGTACATGGGATCGAGCCATTCTATGCAGGCAACGCGCGGCCGCCCGAGCGACCTGGCGCGCGTTGCGACCGCCGCGACGCGATCTTTGAGCGCGGAAAGCAAAATTTCGGCCGCTTTCTCCCTTCCGGTGACCCGCCCCACGCGCCGGATATCGCCGAGCACGTCGGCGAAAAAGCGCGGGTTGAGCGCGACGATCTCCGGTTTGGGCGTAAGCGATTGGCTCGCCCGCACGACCCCGTTATAATCAAGCGCGCAAACGTCGCACAGCGCCTGCGTGAAGATGATATCGGGACGCGCTTGTTGCAAACGCTCGCTGTCGATGGCGTAAATGTCCATTTTTTGGGACCGAAGGTCGCGCACCCTTTGATCGATTTCTCTGCTAGTCATCTCGGCCGGGTCGACGGCGGAGCGGACGACGACGGGCTTGGAGCGCGCCTGCGGCGGATAATCGCACTCGTGAGTGACGCCAACAATGTCATCGCCGAGGCCTAGAGCAAAGAGGATCTCGGTCGCGCTCGGCAAAAAAGAACAGATGCGCACTCCTCATCTTTACCAGAATCGCCCGCCAATGCGAATCGACCCGCGAGAGCCGCGCGCCGCGCCATGCTGAAGGTCGAGGATATTCACACCTACTACGGCGAGAGCTACGTGCTCCAGGGGGTGTCCGTCGACGTCCCCGCCGGTACGGTCGCCGCCGTGTTGGGACGAAACGGCATGGGCAAAACGACTCTGGTCCGTTCCGTGATCGGGCTTACCCCCGCGCGCGCGGGAAAAATTTTCTTCCGGGGCGAGGAGATCACTCATCGCCCGACGCACGAGATCGCGCGCATGGGGATTGGCTGGGTGCCCCAGGGACGGCGAATTTTTCCTTCGCTCACGGTGAGAGAAAACATCGAGGTCGCCATGCGGCCGCCGGCCGCGGGCAAAAGCGACGGCTGGGGCGCGGAGAAGCTATCGGCGCTCTTTCCGCGGCTGCGGGAGAGGAGCCGACAGCCCGCGAAGCATCTGAGCGGCGGCGAGCAACAGATGCTCGCGATCGCGCGCGCGCTCGCCGGCAATCCGCAGTGTCTCTTGATGGACGAGCCGACCGAGGGGCTGGCGCCGTTGATCGTGCGCGAGGTCGGGACGCTGATCGATCGGCTGAAGAACGCCGGGCTTGCCGTTCTGCTGGTCGAGCAAAACCTCGCGTTCGCGCTGCGCCACGCGGAGCGCGTCTATATCCTCAGCAAGGGGAGAATCGTCTACCAGGCCACACCGGCCGAGCTGGAGCAAGACCACGAGATCAAAGCGCGCTATCTCGGCGTGTAGCAGAGGGACGAAGGGATGGCGTTGATCGACGCCCATGCGCATCTCGACCGCTACGGCGGGCTTCTCGCTCGAGCGCTCGGCGAAATCGAAGAGAATGCGATCTGGACCCTCGCCAACTCCGTGGACGCTTCGTCCTACGAGCGAAATTTGGAAATCGCCGCGGCATGCCCGTTTGTGCTGCCGACCTTTGGAATTCATCCCAAGTACGCCGCCAGGAACGCCGCGAAACTTCAGAGCTTCGGGCCCCAGATCGAGCGCACGCCTTTGATCGGCGAGATCGGGCTCGATTTTTACTGGGTTGAGGACGCGGCCGAGTACCCGGCGGAGAGAAAAGTGTTCGAATATTTTCTGGCGGCGGCGCGCGAGCAGAAAAAAGCCGTCAACCTGCATACCAAGGGCGCGGAAAGGGAAGTGCTGGATGCGCTTGAACATTATGGCGTCGAAAGGGCGATCATCCATTGGTACTCGGGCCCGCTGGATGTGTTGCGCGCGATGATCGGCGCGGGGCTCTATTTTACCATCGGCGTCGAGATCCTGTTTTCCGCGGCCATTCGCGAGATCGCGCGCGCGATCCCACTGGCTCAGATCCTCACCGAGACCGACAATCCCGGAGGGCTAAAGTGGTTGCGCGGAACGCCGGGGATGCCCGCGGATCTGCGCCGGGTCGTTAGCGCGCTCGCCGAGCTCAAGGGCTTAACGGCCGAAGCGCTCGAGCGCACGGTAGGGCGAAATTTCCTTCGCTTCATCGACAACGACCCGTGGCTTGAGGATTGGCGGCGAAAGCTGGCCTGAGGCGCCCTTGCAAGGGAAAAGGCGTGGAGGCTAGCCCGTGGAGCTGCCGGAGCGATAGCGCGCCAGCTCCGGCGCGGCGCGGCCGATCGCAAGGACGATCAGGATGCAGAGAACGCTGCCGCAGAGCATCGTGTAGGGCGCGCCCATCAAGGCTGCCGCGCTGCCCGCGAGCAAAGCTCCAAGCGCGTTGGTGGCCTGAGCGAAGACCGTGATCAGGCTCGATGCGCGCCCGCGCAGAGCGTCGGGCGCGAGCAGCTGAACGACCGTGCGGCGCACGACGACGCTGATCGCGTCCGTAAAGCCGAGAATGAGAACGGCGCCGATCGCCATCGCGAGCGTCCGCGAAAAGCCCAGCAAACCGAGACCCGCGCCGAAGACGAGCGCCGCGCCCAGGGCGAGAACGCCTTTGCGCCGAACATCGCCGATCAGCAGCAGCGCGGCAAAACCCAGCATGGCGCCGACGGCGGGCGCGGCGTACAGCGCTCCCAGGCCGGTTGCGCCGACGCGAAAGATATCGGTGGCGAACACGGGGAGGATCGGCCGGTAAAATCCTACCAGCGTGACGCCGAAATCGAGAAGAAAAAGCGAAAGGATGACCCGCTGCCGCCAGACGAAAAAAAGGCCTTCCGTGACGCTCTTTAGATCGATCCGGCCGCGTTGGCCTTCAGGCTTTCCTGACGTCCTGACGGCGAGAAGCGCCAAAAGCCCCGGCACCGCGAGGCTCGCATCGACCAGGTAGGCGTGCTCCAAGCCGATCAGATCGATCAGGCTCCCCGCGATGAGCGGCGCGCAAAGGACGCTTGCCTGCTGGGCCATGCTGTTGAGCGTGATCGCGTTGAGGAGATGCGCTTCGGGAACCACCTGCGGAATGAAGGCGGAGCGCGCCGGCCAGCTGATCAGCTGGACAAACGAGCTGACGAGGCCGAGAGCGTAAATATGGAAGACATGAATTTTTCCCGTCGCGGTAAGCAACCCGAGGGCAAGCCCGGGGAGGATGTTCAGCGCCTGAGCGAGGAGAAGAAGCCTGCGGCGATCAAACGCGTCCGCGAGGACGCCGCCGAACAAGCCGAAAACAATAAAGGGAAGCGCCTGGAAAAAACCGGTAAGGCCGAGCTGAAACGAGGAGCCGGACAGCCGGTAGACCTGGTACAAGCTGGCGACGGAGCGCATCTCGACCGAGACGGAGACGATCAGGTTTGCCGTCCAAAGGAGCGTGAAATCCCGAATGCCAAAGGAGGCCCAAGGCCGGGGCCCGGGAACAGTCGAAGTGCCTGATTGGCGGTTAGGTTCCAAAGAGCGCGCGCGAGTGAAGCTGGAGCGACTATAATCGATGCGCTGGCGCGGCGCCAGCCGAAAATCTGGGCATCCCTCCAGCGGCTTTCGTCGTCCCGTTTCGCGCGCCGCGGTTTGTGTTGTAAACAACAAATCGCGGTTGTATGCTCGCGTCACTCGGTTCGGAGCTTTTTTGACGGAGGCCAACGATGAAGATAGCGCGCTTTAATGACGATCGAATCGGCGTGGTGCGAAACGATACCCACATCGTGGACGTAAGCGACGCGATCAGCCATCGCGTCGAGAAAGGGCCGCAAACAGTCATCGAAGAAGTGATCGACCAGTTTGATTCCTATCGGCGCGTTTTCGAGCGCCGCCTCGACCAGGAAAGCGGCGTCCCGCTGGCCAGCGTCAAGCTGCTCGCGCCCGTCCCCCGGCCCAGCAAATGCCTGGCGGCATTTTCGAACTATCTCGACAGCCCGACGCGAAAAATCGAGAACATGCCGAACGAATATTTCTACAAGGCTCCGGAACTCCTCGGGCCCGAAGGCACGATCGAGCTGCTCGACCTGCCGCAGGTCGTTGTCTATCAGCCCGAAGCTGAATTGGCCTTTGTCATGAAAAGAACGCCGCGGAACGTAAAGCAAGCGGACGCGATGAATTATGTTTTCGGCTACGTGCCGTTCTTCGACATCTCCGCTCGCGGGCTGGTGCGGCGCACGCAATTCGTTCCCAAGGGCCAGGATACCCACGGCCCTTGCGGGCCGTGGATTACCACGAGCGACGAGGTGGTGGAGCCGCACAAACTCGTCGTGAAGTCATGGGTGAACGGGCAGCCGCGGCAAAACTACGGCACGCAATTCATGGCTCATAAGATCGACGACCAGATCGCGTGGCTCACGCGCTTCGTGCGCTTTCAGCCCGGCGACGTGGTCGCCACAGGCACGTACCATGTCGGCCTCGGTCCCCTCAACGACGGCGATATCCTAGAAATCGAGATCGTGGGGCTCGGCAAAGCGAGGTTTTTCGTAAAGGGCTACGGCCCGAGAAAAGAGGCCGACTGGCTGCCGGGCGTAAGCCAGCCGACCCCGCCTCCCGGCGGTGGAATTACCAAAATCTAACGGCTTGAGCGCCGGGCCAGCACAGACACGGGCGCCAGGCGCGCTCCGCCGGCCGCCGTCTTCCACGCGCCTCGGAGCGGGCTGCGACGGCGGCGATCGATCCGCGCCGCGCGAAAACCGGGGCGTATTTCTCGCCAAAGCACGGTTCACCACGCTGCGCCGGAGCCTGCTCCGCTGGTACGATCGCAACAAGCGCGATCTGCCGTGGCGGAGAACGCGCGATCCCTACGCGCTGTGGATCGCCGAGACCATGCTCCAGCAAACGCAGATCAGGACCGTGCTTCCTTATTACCGGTCGTTTCTAAAGGCGTTTCCCTCGCTTCGCGCCCTCGAGCGCGCGCCGCTGGAGAAAGTTCTCGCTCTCTGGGCCGGGCTTGGCTATTACCGGCGCGCGGAAAATCTCAAAAGGGCGGCGCGAGTAATCGCGCGCGACTTTGGCGGGACAATGCCGCGCGCCTTCGAAACGCTGCGGGCGCTCCCGGGCGTCGGCGACTATACCGCCGGCGCGCTGGCGAGCATCGCTTTCGGTCAACGGTATCCCGCGCTGGACGGGAACGCCCGGCGCGTCCTGCAGCGGCTCTTTCAGACGCGCACCTCGGCGGAGCTGAACGAACTGGCAAAAAGGTTCGTGCCGCAAGCGCGCCCGGGCGACTTCAACCAGGCGCTCATGGATCTCGGCGCCCAGATCTGCCTTCCGCGCGACCCCAAGTGTAACGCGTGCCCGTGGCGGCGCCCGTGCGCGGCGCGCCGCTCGGGAAGATACGAGCTTCGCCGCCGGCCGCCTGCCAATTCCGAAGCGGTGATCTGGCCGCTTTTGGTGATCCTCGACTCGGGAAAAATTCTTCTGCGTCGGCGCGCGGGCGGCGGCCTGCTGGCGGGACTGTGGGAGGTCCCGGGAGGAAGAAAGCTGCCCGGCGAGAAAGCGCGCGAGACTTTGCGGCGCGAGCTTGGAAGCATGGGGCGGTTTTTTGGCAAGCTCAGGCCGGCGGGTGAGGTGCGACACTCGATCACGCGCTATCGAATTCGCGCGCCGGTTTTTGTTTCAGCCGCTTGGAGGCCCCGTTTGAATGGCGGCACGGGGTGGCGCTGGGTGCCGCTTGCTTCCCTCGGCCGTTACCCGCTTTCGTCGTTGAGCATGAAAGCGGCGCGCTTAGCGTCGCGAACGCAGCGCGCCGTCGATCCCGTCTGACGCAACCCAGGTGAAGATTCTCAGGTTTTTGCTCAAGGCCTTTGCGGCTCTGTTGGTTCTTGCGGTTGTTTACCTGACCTACGAGTACTTGAGTCTTCCCGATGTGGCGCGGCTCAAGCATTCGAATCCAAGGACGACCGCCCTGATGGAAGTGAGGGCCGAGCAATACCGGCGCAAGGGCCTCAAGCCGGTGCGCCGCCAAATCTGGATGCCTTACGACCGCTTCCCCGATCACCTCAAGCGCGCGGTTCTTCTTGCCGAGGACGCCGCGTTTTTCAGCCATCAGGGGGTCGATCTCTTCGAGCTAAAAGAAGCGATCAAGCAAGACCTGGAGCAGGGCCGGTTCAAACGCGGCGCAAGCACGATCACGATGCAGCTTGCGCGCAATCTCTACCTCAGCCCGGAAAAGAGCCTGCTGCGGAAGGGCCGTGAGATCATGATCGCGTACGAGCTGGAACGGGTTCTTTCGAAGCGGCGAATCTTTGAACTTTACCTGAACGTGGTCGAATGGGGCCCCGGGGTCTATGGCGCCGAGATGGCGGCGCGCCATTACTTCGGGAAATCAGCCGCAGACTTAACCGTTCCTGAAGCCGCGACTCTGGCGGCCTTGCTGCCGAGCCCGCTCGCCTATCGCGAGAAAAGCCTGCTGCGCCGCCGAAATCTGGTTCTCCGGCGCATGATGCGCGTTGGCTACATTGACTCCTCCCAATACGAGGCCATGAAGGAGGCGCCGCTCTTCGCCCGAGCCGCGGGCTAACGCGCCTGATAGGCCGAGCCGCGGCGGAGGGTCCGGAAACTGACGCCCCGCGCATCTTTTTTGGATCGCGGCGCGTCCGAGGGAGGGAACTTTTTTACCGCGCGGCCCGTTGTCACAGTGGCATTGGAAAGAAGCGCCGTCCATCTTTCCGATCATGGTTGGAAAGCAGTTTGAGCCCGTTTTCACGAGCGTCTTAAGGCAGCGATCCGCGGCGCGCGAGTAAAAGGCATCGCCTGAACCCAAAGCGAGGGTCCGCATTATTGACGCCGGCGAGGGCTCAGCGTCGGTTACGCGGTGTCGTGACTTTTTCAATAAGTGTGAAGAATCCGGGGGTCCGCGAGGCGGCTTTACTTGGGCGGCGCGTTCGTCTTTAATGCTTCAAGCGATCCGGCTCTTGGGGGGTGTTAAATGCTGATCAAGAAGCCCAACGATATCAAAGCGAGCGAAATTACTCCCAAGGACGTCTATCTCAACCGCCGCCAGTTCGTGAAGCGCGCGGCGCTAGCGGTCGGCGTCCTTTCTGCGGGCGCGGCCGACCTCGCGCGCGCGCGGCCGGCTTGCGCCGGCGTCAAGCTCGAGGGCGTCCGCAAGAGCGCGCTCAGCACCAATGAGCCGGTCAATTCGTACAAAGACATCACGACGTACAACAACTTTTACGAGCTGGGCACGGACAAGAGCGATCCGGCGCGCAACGCCAAGTATCTGGTCACGCGGCCGTGGACCGTCGTTATCGAAGGGGAAGTCAAAAAGCCCAGGACGTACGATATCGAAGAGCTGATGAAGATCAGCCCGCTGGAGGAGCGCATCTATCGGCTGCGCTGCGTGGAGGCTTGGTCGATGGTGATCCCGTGGATCGGGTTCCCGCTGAGCGCGCTCATCAGGCGCGTCGAGCCAACCGGCAACGCCAAGTACGTCGAGCTGCGCACGCTTTACGACCCCAAGCGGATGCCGGGACAAACCGTGTCGGTTCTCGAGTGGCCTTACGTCGAGGGGCTGAGGATGGACGAGGCCATGCATCCCCTGACCATACTGTCGGTGGGTCTTTACGGGGAAATCTTGCCGGCGCAGAACGGCGCTCCGATCCGGCTGGTGGTGCCCTGGAAGTACGGCTTCAAGAGCATCAAGTCGATTGTGCGCATCCGTTTCGTCGAAAAGCAGCCGCTCACGAGCTGGATGAAAGCCGCGCCGCACGAATACGGTTTTTACTCCAACGTGAACCCGCAAGTCGATCACCCGCGCTGGAGCCAAGCGCGGGAGCGGCGGATCGGCGAATTTTTTAAGCGCCCGACGCTCATGTTCAACGGCTACGCGGATCAGGTCGCGCATCTGTATCAGGGAATGGATTTGCAGAAGTACTATTGACGCAACGCGCGCGAAAAAGAGAAAGGCGAAGCTACAGCAATGAAGCGACTCAAGGCCGCCGCGTTTTTCGCCTGCCTCGCGCCGCTCGGGCTGCTCGTCTGGGACGGCTATACCGATAATCTCGGCGCCAACCCGATCGAGGCGATCACGCGCGCGAGCGGCAAATGGACTTTAATCTTTATCCTGATCACGCTTGCGGTCACCCCGCTAAGGAAAATCACCGGCTGGCGCGACCTCATCAAGCTCCGCCGGATGCTGGGGCTGTACGCCTTTTTCTACGGCTGCCTGCACTTTTTGACATACGTCTGGCTCGACCAGTTTTTCGACTGGGGCGCGATCGCCAAGGACGTGATCAAGCGGCCGTTCATCACCGCCGGCTTCGTGAGCTTTGTCCTGCTCATACCTTTGGCCGCGACCTCAACCGCGGCGATGATCAGGCGGCTCGGGAAGCGCTGGCGGCAACTCCATCGGCTGATCTACGTGAGCGCGCTCGGCGGCGTGCTTCACTTCCTGTGGCTCGTCAAAGCGGACATCCGCCGGCCCGCGCTGTACGGAAGCATTCTGGCGGTGTTGCTGGCGGTGAGATTAGTGCCGGGGTCCGCCCTGGCCGCGGTCGGCAAGGTTGCGGGCAAGCCGAAGAGCGCCTAGGCGCAATCCCCGCAAACGGGCCTTATCCTTTGCGATTTTACTGCTCGCGCGTAAAGCCCTGAGAGATGAACTTCCGCGATAGGAACGTCATGATGCCGATCACGACCAGCATCGCGACCCCCAACGTCGACGCCAGGGAGAAGTCCGCCTTTCTTTCCCAGTAGTGGTACATGACGACGGCGATCGTTTGATTGCCGGGGGTCGCCATCATCAACGGGATGCTGAAGCTCCGGATCGTGTGAGCGAAAACCCACACCCAGCCGCCGATGAAAGGCGGCAACAGCAGAGGAAACGTGATGCGCAGGAGAGTGGTCATGCGGCTTGCGCCGCTCGTGCGCGCGGCCTCTTCGAGCTCGCGGTGAAGCTGGGTCATCGCCGAGTTCGATGTCCTGGTGGCGAAGGCAATGTAGCGCGTCATGAGAGCGAGCATCATGATCCAGATCGTGCCGTAAACGGGTATCCAGCGCACCGCCGGATGCAGATAGAACACGATCAGCGCGAGCGCGATGGAAACGGTCGGGATCGCGTGCGGAATAAACGCCATGCCGTCGAGAAATAGCCCGCCTTTCACCTTCAAGCGCACGATGATCCAGGAGACGAAGTAGGCCAATCCCATCGTGGCGGTCGCCGTGACGATCCCCAGGAGGATCGTGTTGACGGTCGCGTCGACGATCAACGGCTCGCTGACCAGGGTCTTAAAATTGTCCAAGCTCAAGAATTGGAGCGCCTGCTTGGACGGCACCATGTAGCTCGGCAGCAAGGCGGCCCAGAGCAGAATGAAGAAGGGCAACAGGATATTGAGAAAGAAGAACGCCGCGAAAAGCCCGAACGCCGGCCAGCGCCAGCGCCCGAGCGAGAGCCGCCGCGGCCTGTACCCCTTGCCCGTAATCGAAGCATACTTCTCGGACTTGCGGATGATGACGCGGTAATAGATCCACACCATGATCACGGTAAAGATGATGAACAGCGAAGAGTACGCGGTCGCCAGGCCGTAGCTCGGGCTCACGTAGGCGGTAAAATAGATCAAGGTGGGAAGCAGATAGACGCCGGCCTGAAGGCCGACGAGAAGCGGCGTTTCGAAGTCGTCCAGGTTGCCGAGAAACGCGTACATGGCGGCCGCGAGCACCGCCGGCAGCATGAGCCCCAGCGTCACGCGCCGCAGCGTCGTCAGCGTGCGCGCGCCGGAGATGCGCGCCGCTTCTTCCATCGACGGGTCCATGAGCCGGAACGCTCCCACCATCAGCAGGAACAGGGTGGTGCTTCCGCTCAGACCCTCGATGAAGATCATCCCTGGAAGGCTAAAGATGTTGAACGGCCCCTCGGTGAGCTTCACGCCGAACCAGTTCAGGACCTCACGCGTGTAGACATTGACGACGCCGCTGCGCGGGCTGAGGAGGAGAATCCAAGCCATCGGGCGAAGAATTCCCGGCATCGCCAGCGGCAAGAGCATCATGGTCCACGCCCAATCGCGGCCGGGCATATCGGTGCGCTCGACCAGCCAGGCGAAGGTCGTCGCCAGCGCGAGGCTGATCGCGCTTACGACGACCGCGTAGATCATCGTGTTGACGAGCGCAGGGTAGGTAAGCGGGCTCAGATAGACCGTCTTGTAGTTGTTGAGCGTGTAGGCGCCCGGGGAGATGAAGTTCCCCTCGCGCAAGCTCGACAGGATGAGCATCACGATCGGGGCCGCGACGACCCACAAAAGAAGAAAAGCGATCACCAGAGAAAAGACGTTGTTTCTTATTCCCTGAGCCGCGGCGGCAAGCTTCCAGGCGAGAGTCTCTGTCGAGGGTCGCGACCATGTTTTTTCCATATAAAGGCCTCGAAACTGTTTCTGCTTTTTGCGCTCGCTCCGGATCTGTCCGGAGGCGATCCTCACAATCCTCGCTTACCCGGCGGCGGCGCGTCCTCGAGCTGTTCGATCTCTCCCCAGCCGAGATACTTGTAAATGCGGTTGCTTGCCGAGATGAAGCGGGCCGGCTTGTCCGGATCGCTGTTGAAGTGCTGGTGCACGGTGTTGACGGGGATGAAAACGAGGTCGCCCTCTTCCCAATCGAAGCGCTTCGGCTCGGCGGGAATTTTCCATTCGTAGCCTTCGTCTTTGAGGTCAAACTCGACGTCCCAATGCAGCGAGTAGCCGCGCCCCTCCAGGATGTACATCAGCTCCTCCGCCATGTGGCGGTGCTTTCCCGACCGGCCGCCCGGCGGAAGCTCCTGAATGTACATGTCGACGTCTTTGATCCGCGGGTTCATTCCTTCATGCGCGAGATGCTTTAGCCGACCGTGCGGGCTGTCTTCCCACGGCGCATCCTCGGGCTTTACCGACTTGGGGTATTGGGCGTCCCGTTCCCGTTCCTCGATCGTCCGACGCAAATCGTCGGCGTAAAACGTGGCCTGGCGGCTCCCCTTGCGCCAAAACTTGGATTCTTCAAATGGCATCGATTGGCCTCCGAAACGGATTTTGCGCGCGCGTGCCGGCGCGTTGAGTGCAAGCGTCACACCTTTATGCCAAACGCGCGGTTTGGTCAAGGCAGGCGCCTGGGACGCGCGCTCGGCGGCGTCTAGAGCACGCCGATGACGTGGAGCTGGACGAGATTCTCTCCGGGAAGCCCCAGAGCCATCATGTGGCAGGCAGGCCGGCTGTCGCGCTCGGAAAACGTCGCGTAAAACTTTTTCATGACGGTCGGCTCGGCGGAATAATCCCGCACCATGACGGTGAGATGCGTCACCGCTTTCAAGGTCGATTGGGCCTGGGCCATCAGCGCGCGTACGTTCTCGAACGCGAGCTCGGCTTGAGCCGCCAAACCTTCCGCTCGCTCGCCGGTCTTTGCATCATAGCCGCCGACGCCGGAAGAAAAGAACAGGTTGCCGAGGCTTGCACCCATGGGGATCGGATCGTGGTGGCCGACCCCGGGAATTTCGTAGTTCTTGCGTTTGCCCTCCAGGACCGCCGTGAACTGAAGCTGGATCAAAGTCTCGCGCCCCTTTAGCTCATCGTACATTATGGTCTTGCGCGCGGGGCGATTGCCGTCCTCGGGGAACATTTTCAGCCAGGTGTCGACCATTGCCGGCTGGTCTTCCCTGTCGCGCATGAAAACCCAGACGTGACCGATGTTGTCGGTCGTTCCGCCCGCCTGCTCGACGAGCGCCTTCATATTTTGAAAAGCCTGATCGATCTGCGGCTTTACGCCTGCGACTTGCTTGTTGGTTTTGGGATCTTGCCCGCCGATCACCGAAGAGTAGACCATCTTGCCCGCCCTGGCGCCCATCGGCAGCGGGTCGCGATGCGCAAGACCGGGAATCTCCAGGGGCTGGCGTCTGCCGCCGGCGACGGCAAAGGCCTGGAGCTGGACGAGCTGGCCTTGGGGCAGAGGATAGGTGGTCGTCTTTCTTGCCGGACGGTTGTGCTCGTCGGGGAACATTTCGAGCCAGGGCTTGTTGATCAACTGCCGGCCGCTCGCGTCGGGAATAAAGACGGTAACGTGCGCGATGTCGTCCGCTGTCAATCCGGCGTTCTCGACGGCGGCGCGCAGGTTGCGAAAAGCAAGATCGAACTGTCTTGCGCCGTCGCCCGCGAGCTTTCCGGTCTCGGGGTCTTTCGCCGTGATCGAGGAGCTGAAAAATAAATTTCCCGCCCTGACGGCGGCGGGCACATCGGTTTGGGCTTCGGTTTTCGGAAGATAAAACGCTTGACGTTCGACAGCCATAAGCTCCTCCTTGGAGTCACGCGCGGGCGGCGGTCGTGGAAACTACTTCTCGGCCAGGCCCATCGCTTCGATCCCGATCCGCGCCATTTCCACGTCCCGCAGCTTCGGGCTTCCGCCGGCGCCAATCGCGCCGACAACGCGTCCGCCTGAGCGAATTACGAGCCCGCCCTGCAAGGTCGTAAGCGACGGGTCTCCATAATCGGCGAGCGTTCTGTTGGCTTCCGCCATGTCCTTTTTGAAATCCAGGGTATCTCTGGCCATGGTGGCGGCGGTGTACGCTTTTCTGATAGCATGGCGCAGGATGCGGGCGTGGGCTCCATCCATGCGCGCGCACGAGATCAGCTCTCCGTGGTCGTCGACAACCGCTACCGCAACCGCCCTGCCGTCTTTTTTGGCCTGCTCGAATACCGCCGCGATGGCGCGCTGCGCCTCTTCCAAACCCAAGGACGTGTGCTGGACCATGCCGTCTTTGGCCTCTAAAACGATTTTAGGCGAGCTAAGAAAGCCTTTTTGACAACGGCGAAAGCCTATATTACGGTCGAATCAATTGTCAATGCCGGTGGGAGGGGGAGAACCTACGGACGAAGATCCTGACGCACGGGCGCGGCGCTTGACCGGAGAGCGGTGCGCGAGATGACGGATATTGCGGCCGAAATCCTAAGACTCGCGCTTCTCATCCTGGTCAACGGCGCCTTTGTCATGTCCGAGGCGGCGCTCGCGACGGCGCGCAAGTCGAGACTTCAGGAGTGGGCGGACGGGGGGAGCGTAACGGCTCGGGCTGCGTTGGAAATCGTCGACGCGCGCTCGCTGACGCTGCCGACGGTGCAGTTCGCGGTCACCCTCACGACGCTTCTCGTCGGCGTATTCGCCAGCAGGGGAATCGCCCAGTCATTGCAGAACTATTTGCGTTCGGTTGCGGGGCTGGAAGCCTACAGCGGCGCGCTTGCTCTTGCATTGGTCGTTGCCGGAGTCTCGTCTTTTTTGGTCGTCTTTGGCGAACTGGTGCCGCGGCGGCTGGCCGGCTTGAATCCCGAGAGGGTCGCGCTGGTTGTCGCCATCCCGATCCGCATCGCGCGAAAAATTCTCGCTCCGGCGGCGCGCCTTCTGGACTTTTTCGCCGGCATAATTTTGCGGCCGTTTCGGATGCCGCCCCGGGAGCGCCCGGCCGTGACCGAGGAGGATATCCGGACGCTGGTCCAGAAGGGAACGGAGGCGGGCGTGGTTGAGCCGTCAGAGCAAGAAATGGTGGAGGCGGTATTCCGGCTCGGCGACAAGTCGGCGCGCGCGCTCATGACGCCGCGGACGCAGATCGTCTGGCTCGACGTCAACGACTCCCAGCAGGAGATCCAGAGAAAGCTGGCCGAAAGCGGCCATTCGCGGTTTCCGGTCTGTAACGAAACGCTCGACAACGTCATCGGCATCGTGCAGGCGAAAGATTTGCTGAGCGGAGCGTTGGCGGAAAAGCCGCTCAACCTCTCGGCTTATGTTCAACAACCAGCCTTTGTCCCGCGCACCATGTCCGCCTTGCAGGTATTGGAATTTATCAAGCGTTCCGGAAGCCACATCGCGCTTGTCGTCGACGAATACGGCGGGATCGAAGGGCTGCTCACGCATCATGATATTCTGGAGGCGATCGCGGGGGACATTCCGTTCGGCAGTGTGCCGGCCGAGCCCAAGGCGGTGCAGCGCCACGACGGCTCGTGGCTTTTGGACGGCATGCTTTCGATCGATGAGTTTAAGGAAATCTTTCACCAGGAGACTCTCCCGGGCGAAAAAAAGGACGCGTATCAAACCCTCGGGGGATTTTTGTTTACCCAGATGGGGCGCGTCCCGTCGGTCTCCGAGCGTTACGAGTGGAACGGCCTGTGTTTTGAGATCGTCGACATGGACGGGAAGCGGATCGACAAGGTTTTGGTGAGCCGTCTTGACCGGCCCTCTGGCGGAAGCTCCGGCGGGATGGCGGCGCGGCAATCTCCGTCAGAAAACCGCGCAGAAAAGAGCTAAGGTGCCGGCGATCTTTTTCGACCCTCCGAGCCGTACGTTCCTGTCTTGACATTTAGGGCGGAGGGGCGTAAATCTGGTCTGACCAGCAGACAGGCAGACATGCTCAAGGCCATCAAGAAAACTCGTATTTACGAGGAAGTGGTGTCGCAAATTCATGAGTTGATTCGCGAGGGCAAGCTCAGAGCCGGCGATCAACTACCTTCCGAAAGAGAGCTCGCGGAGACATTCAAGGTCAGCAGGACTTCGGTGCGAGAGGCGATTCGCGCGCTTGAGAGCAAAGGTCTCGTCACGACGCGAACCGGCATGGGAACGTTCATCGCGGACCTTCCCATCGAAACCCTGGTTCAGCCCCTTGCCAGCCTTCTCATCGAAGAGAAGGACGCGCTCGCCGACATTTTTGAATTGCGAAAGCTCGTCGAGCCGCACATCGCCGCGTTGGCCGCCGAGCGGGCGACCAGGGCCGACGTGGACAGCATGACGCGTATCCTCGATAAGCAGGAGGCTGCGGTGAGCGCCGGCGGGAGCGGCGTGGACGCCGACACCCAGTTCCATTTCGCCATCGGCCAGGCAACCCAAAACCAGGCGCTCACGAGGCTGATTTCGGCTCTCATGGACATCTTGAGCCACAGCCGCGAGGAATCCCTGCAGACGCGCGGCCGGCGCTTGGCTTCTCTGGCTTCTCATCGTGAAATTCTTGCCGCCATCGAAGCTCACGATCAGGAGCGGGCGCGCGCCGCCATGCTCAGCCACATCGAACAGGTCGAGCGGAACGTGCTTGCGGCGAAAGAAAAGAGACTCCATACGCCCTATCCCGAAGAGCAAGTTAGCGGCGGTCGAGCCGAAGTCATTGAAGGTGAAATGAAAAGGAGGAAAGCATGATCAAGCGCGTGGAGGTCAACTACCGAGGCATCTTTCAGAAGAATCTGGCGAAAAAGATCGGCAGCGACATCGTGATGATCGCAAGCCGGATGGGCCAGACGGCGTTCTCGAACGGGCGGTACAGCGACTCCCCGGAGAGAAACGGCATTCCGTGCAAATACTTCGCGTTCGTCTCGCCGGATCTCTCGGAGGAGGAGCTGGAAGCCGAATGCGGCGCCAAGCTTGAGATCGATGAGGCGAACATCTCTGTGGTGCTCGACGATACCATGTGCAAGGGCGTCGAGCCGTGGGGCTGGCACGGCATTCGCCCGATCAACGAGAGGGTCGTGGAAGACGGCTGCCTGCTCGTCTTTTCGAGGAAGAGCCACGAGGAGCTTCTCAAGTTCATCGGAAAAAAGCCGTACAACTACCGCCTGGCGATTCTCGACGGCGACGCCAGCCTGGCCGGGCTCTGGGTCAACAAGGACGATTACACGCACGAGCGCGCGCTCGGCGGGATCGCCGCCATCGATCCGAGCCTGATCAGCATCGAGGCGGTCGAGGCTTATCTCATTGAAAAAACCAAGGACAAGCGCCGGGCGGAAGCGGCGCGCGCCGCGTACGAGTCCTTGCGGCAGGAGGCAAAGCCGCCGCGCGTGCGCACGGTGACGCCCGACGAGGGGGTCGACTGGCCGCATGAGATCCCCGTGCTGCCGAAGTGGTTCGAGATGCGGGAGGGCGTCGTTGTGCCGGCGGTCCAGCGCGGCTTTCGCCTCGGCCCCAGAGGCCAGACGAGGAATCCCGGGTTCAAGCGCGGCACGACAAAAACGCAGCGCCCCGTCGTGCGCTTCGATCTTTGCACCAAATGCACGCTTTGCTGGGCGGAGTGCCCGGACGAGTGTTTCGATCCGACCGAGGACGGCTTGTATGACATCGATTACCAGTACTGCGTCGGCTGCGGCAAATGCGCCCAGGTATGTCCGGTCAAGGAATGCATCGTCATGGTGGATGAGCTTCAGTTCGAGGACGACTCGAGCCCGTGGGAACACTGGAAAAGAGATCCCAAAGGGTACATCCAGTGGGCCGAGAGCAAAAAGGGCAAAGCGCGGATCTCTTACCCGGTGGTAACCGGCAAGGGGATTCTGGTGACGGAGGGCGAAGTGATGCCCGAAGGAAAGATCGTGCCCGTCAAAAAAACCGAGGAGGTCGAAGCATGAGCGTCGCGGAAGCGAAAGCCAAATCAGACATCACAGGCGTCTACGAGCGGGAGGATCTTTTAAACGGTTGCCAGGCGGTCGCGCACGGCGTGCGCCTCGCGGACGTCGATGTGATCGCCGCCTATCCGATTCGCCCGTACACCGAGGTGATGGACGCGATCTCGAAGCTTATCGCCGACGGCCAGTTCGACGCCGAGTACATCGTCGCCGACAGCGAGCACTCTCAGTTTGAAATCGTCAAGCACGCAAGCTCGGTCAACGCCCGCGCCTTCGGCGGCTCGAGCGGGACCGGCTGGATGTACGGCTTCGAGGCGCTCGTCGTTACCGCAACCGACCGGCTGCCGCCGCTTTTTCTGGTGGGAAACCGCGCTCTCGACGATCCGGGAGCCTTCGGCGTCGAGCACAACGACGCGATGGCGATCCGCGACATGGGCTGGCTCCTCTGCTGGGTCACGAGCCCGCAGGAGGCGCTCGAGCACGTATTGATCGGATACCGCATCGCCGAGGACAAGAGGGTCAGGATGCCGATGGGCTTGGCGATGGACGGCGCGTTTCTCACGCATTCGCAGCACATGGTGAAGATCCCCTCGGTGGAGGCGGCAAAGAGGTTTCTCCCCCCGTACGATCTCGGCGAGCGGCGGCTCCATCCGGACAACCCGATTTCGATCGCGCCGCAGGCGAACGAGGATTGGGTGATGGAGATCCGGCGTCAAAATTGGGAAGCGGCCAAGCGCGCGCGCGGAGTCGTCAAAGAGGCGTATGAAGAGTTCAACGGCGTTTTCGGCCCGCGCTACGCCGAGCCCTACTACTTCGATGAGTTCATGACGGACGATGCCGAAGCGGTATTGATCGGCATCGGCACGGTCGCGAGCCCGGCCAAGACTGCGGCAAGGCGGCTGCGCGAGAAAGGGCAGAAGGTCGGCTACATAAACCTGCGCTGGTTTCGCCCGTTTCCGACCGTCGAGCTGCGCGAGTCGTTGAGCCGCTTCAAGGCTGTCGGCGTTGTCGACAGGGATTTCGCGCACGGCTCGCCCGACAATTGCGGCATCTTGATGCACGAGATCCGCTCCTGCCTCTATCCGGCGAAGGACCGGCCGGCGATCGTCAACTTCATCGGCGGCTTGGGCGGGCGCGATCTCTCGATCGCCGACGCGCAGAAAATGTACGACATCACGCAGCAGGCGGCCAAAAAAGATTCCCTGGATGAGTTCATAACCTGGATCGGCCTGAGAGAATAAGGAAGGAGGAGCGCTTATGTCGACCGCACCCGTTATCGATTACGAGAGAATCAAAGGCGTCAAGAATGTTCCGCTGGAGGAGTTTTACACCTCGGGGCACCGGACCTGCCAGGGCTGCGAATCCGCCACCACGATGCGCGGCTTCATCAAAGCCGCGGGACCGCGCACGGTCGTGACCGGAGCGACCGGCTGCATGTACGTCGCCAACACCTCCTACATGACCACTCCCTGGATCGTTCCCTGGATGCATACCCAGCTCGGCGCCGGCGGCTCTTCGGCCATCGGCATGGCGGCGGGCCTGCGCGCGCTCAAGCGCAAGGGCAAGATCAAGGACGAGAAGATCCACGTCATCAACTTTTCCGGCGATCTCGGCGCCGGCGACATGGGAATCGGCGGGATTTCCGCGGCGCTCCAGAGCGATTACGACCTGCTCATTATCATGTACGATAACGAATCGGCCGCGAACACCGATATCCAGGCGACCGGGCTAACGACTTACGGCGCCCAGACCACGTTCACGCCTCCGGGGACAAAACATCCGATCATGCAGCGGCGCTGGAAAAAGAACGTCGCCGGCATGCTCGCGGTCGGCCACCCGACCTGCAAGTATGTCGCGACCGCCTGCGCCACCTATCCGCCGACGGACTATCTAAACAAGGTGCGCAAGGCGCTCCAGATCGGCGGCCCGACCTTTATTCACACGTACGATCCTTGCCCGAAGGGTTGGGATTACCACCCGCGCTACTCAAACGAGCTCGGCGAGCTCGGAATCAAATGCGGCCTCTACCCGCTGTACGAAATTGTCGAGGGGAACGTCATCTATACTTACGATGCGCGCAAGACGGGGAAAGGCAGAATTCCCGTGAAGGAGTTCCTCACCAAGCAGGGCCGTTTCGAGCACCTCCAAGAGGAGCATTTTGCCCACATCCAAAAGATGGTCGACGAGATGTGGGATGAGTGGGAAATCCCGGGAGTGGCCCCGATCCGCGGAATCTTAAAAGCCAGGATTTAGGCGCCAAAGGAACCCACCGGTCACCCTTCGGGGGCCTCAGGGTGACGGTGTGCGATCGCGCGAGTTTAGCCGTTCGTGCGGAGGCTCTCGAAGCACGAACGGCGATCCCTCCAAGCCGCCGCGCTCACACGACCGAAATCTCGTACTTCTCGTGGTGGAGCGCTTCGCTTGCTTTGATGATCACTTTTTGATTGAGCTCTTTTTCCAGCATGTCGAGGCTGTGATTCTCCTCGTCGTAGAGGAAGTTGGCGATATCGGGATGAATTCGGAGCAGGATGCGCTTGCCGTCCTGGATGCGCGCTTTTTCCCTTTTGATGGCGCGCAGAATTTCGTACGCGATGGTGGCGCGCGATTTGATCCGCCCCTTGCCGTCGCAATAGGGGCACGCCGTCAGGAGCTGCTGCTCGAGGCTCTCGCGCGTGCGCTGGCGCGTCATCTGCACGACTCCGAGCTCAGAAATCCGCAAGATCTTGGTCCGCGCCTTGTCCACCTTAATCGCTTCTCTCAAAGCGTCGTAAACTTTCTTGCGATTGCTGGCCTTTTCCATATCGATGAAATCGATGATGATGATCCCGCCGATATTGCGGAGCCGTAGCTGCCGCACGATTTCATTGGCCGCCTCGAGATTGGTTCTGAGGATCGTCTCCTCCTGGTTTTTCTTGCCGACAAATCGGCCCGTGTTGACGTCGATCGCGACCAGCCCTTCGGTATGCTCGATCGTGATGTAGCCGCCGGAGCGCAGCCACACCTTGCGCTCCAAAGCCTTCGCGATCATCGCTTCGACGCCGAAGCGGTCCATGATCGGCTCATCTTCGTCGTAGCGAACGATCATGGATTTTGAGCGCGGCATGAATTGGCGCACGAAGTCTAAAACCCGCCGGTACTCTTTCGGATTATCGATCAGAACCTTCTCGGTTTCCGGCGTCACAAAGTCGCGCACGGTGCGCAACAGCAGGTCCAAATCCTGATGGATGAGAGCGGGCGCGGTCGCGCCGGCGGCCTTCTGCTGAATGCGCTGCCAGAGCTTGGTAAGAAAACGAAAATCCCTCAGGATCTCGCGCTTGCTCCTGCCCTCGCAGGCGGTGCGCAAGATAAACCCGCCCTTGTCCGTCGGCAGGGATTCGGCGATTTCCTTTAGCCGCTTGCGCTCTTTTTCATCTTCGATGCGGCGCGAGACGCCGACATGCTTGGCCGTCGGCATGTAGACCATGTAGCGGCCGGGGAGCGAAATGTGGGAGGTGATGCGCGCGCCTTTCATGCCCAGGGGGTCTTTGGCGACTTGAACCAAAATCTCCTGGCCGGCCGAAAGCTGCCGCTCGATCGGGACGTGGTGCGAGGCGTGATGGGCCGCCGGCCGCTCCTCGAGCAGGATCTCGTCCTCGGTTTCGGCGAGAATCTTGGACACTTCTTGCGGAACGGGCGAAATGTCGGAGACGTGGAGAAAGGCGGCCTTTTCGAGGCCGATATCGACGAAAGCGGCCTGCATCCCGGGCAGCACGCGGGCGACTTTCCCCTTGTAGATATTGCCGACGAGACCTCTTTCCTGCTTTCTCTCGATCAGCATCTCGGCCAGCGCGCCGTTCTCGAGGATGGCGATACGGCACTCCGGCGCGGTGGCGTTGACAATGATTTCTCTCTTCATTGAGGCTTGACTGCGGCTGGCGCGACAGCGAGGAGGGGGGAGGCCAAAGGCCTTGGGAACCCGATAAAGTGCGGCGTCCCAAGCGCTAGAAATATCATGAACAATCCCTTTATAGTCTAAAAGGTAATTAACCGCAAGGAAGGTTTTCGCAGGCGAAACGAAAGCGGCCCGAGATGGCGGCCGCCCGCGTCAACGCCTTTGTCGCACCAGCGCAAACAGCCTTGCGGGGTAGTCGGTAATGATACCGTCGACGCCCAGTTCGAGAAAAGCGTTCATTTCGTCAGGGTCATTGATGGTCCACACGAAGATCTCGAGCCCGAGGCGATGGGCGGCCGCAATCGTCGCCGCGGACACGAGCGTCACGTCGTTAAACGCCGGCGGCAGCTGAAAAGCCTGTCCCGGCGGCCGATAGGAGCCGGCCAACCCGCCGGCCACCCAGCCGATGAAGGCGGCCACTTCCGAATAGCAAAAGCCGGTTGCGATCTTGCGCCCGCGGCGCTTGAGTTCGGCGCGGATCGCCGCCATGACGGCGTCGTCTTCGGTGGCAAGCAGCACCCGGTCGTCGGCAGCGAATTTGGCGATGGTGTCAACGGTTTTCGCAACCACCGACGGCGTCAACTGCTTGATCTCGACGATGGCGCGCGCGCCGGGCAAGCCCTCGAGGAATTCTTCCAGGGTAGGAATTTCGAATCCCTGGCCGCGGAATGGAAAGGTCGCCCCGCCGTCGGTGGTAAAGAAAAACCCGGCGTCGAGCCGCTTTAGCTCGCGCAGCGGGCGCTCGCTTACGGGTCCGGAGCCATCGGTGGTTCTGTCCAGGGTCGCATCGTGGATGATGACGATCTCCTCGTCGCTGCTCTGGCGCACGTCCAGCTCGACCAGCGCCGCGCCGTCGGCAAAAGCTCGCTGGAAGGAGGGCAAGGTATTCTCGGGAACGAGTCCCGCCGCGCCGCGATGGCCGATCACTCTCGGCTTGGGCGCGGCGAAAAACGGATACTCCGACGAAAGCTCGACGGGACGAAGGGTTGAAGAGTCGAAAGGCCGCGCAGGCAAATCAAATCTCGAGGAATTTAGGATACTTGGTCAAGTTCCGATTGCCGGTTTGAGTGACCAAAACCACGTCCTCCAGACGAACCCCGCCGAGCCCGGGATAGTAAAGGCCGGGCTCTACCGTAACGACATGCCCCGCGCGCAAGATCGCCGGCACCGGCGCGATCCGCGGCGGCTCGTGGATGTCGAGACCGAGCCCGTGGCCCGTGCCGTGAAAGAAGCCCTGCATGCGGCCGCCGATTTTTCCGGTCGGAAACCCTTTTTGCGTAAAAAGGTCGAGGATCTTCTGATGGATTTCCTGGCCGTTGGCGCCGTCGCGTATGAGACGAAACCCGAGCTCCTGTCCCTGGCGAACCGTCGCGAACAGCTCTTTTAGCTTTTCCGATGCTCGCCCTCTCACCAGAGTTCGGCTCAGGTCGCCGAAGTAGCCGGTCTTCTGAGACCGGGGAAAGATATCAAAAACAATCGAGCTGTGCGCTTTGATCGGACCCGAGCCTTCGTTGTGGGGGTCGCAGCACTGGTTGCCGGCCGCGATGATCGTGTGACTCGGCACCCATCCCCGGCTCATGATGGTTGTGTTGACGGCTGCCTTTAACATCTCGGAAGTGAGCCGTCGGCCGTCGACGTAAAGATAGCTGTCCTTGCCAATTTTTGCGTTTTTCAGAAGTTCGATCCCGGCCTCGAGCCCCGCCTCGGCGCAGCGCAGCGACGCCTCGATGTTCCTGACCTCTTCAGGCGTCTTTTTCTCCCGCTCCGGAAAGAAAGGGTCTTTTCTTACCTTTAGCCTTAGCTTCCGGGCGCGCAGCTCGTCCGCGAGCAAGGTAGGAAAGTTCGCGGGGATGGTGGCGGCTCGGATGCGCCGCTCCTTTAGCGCGAGCTCCAGAACGTCGGCGATACCGGCCGGGCGTCCCATCTTGCGCAGTCGCCGCTGGTACTCGCTGAGCGAGAGAACCCGGTCCGCCTGCGATTGTTTCTTGGCGCGGTCGATCTCAAGATCGCTCATGACGACATACTTGCGGCCGCGGTGGCTAAAGAAAATAAACGGGTCCGGCGCGAAAAAGCCGGTCGCGTACAGCATGTTGGCGTCGGTGTCGCTGGCGGCGAACATGACGATGGTTTTCGGTTCTGTTTTGCTTTTCCGCACGGCCATCGGTGCTGTCTCTCCTCGCTAGAGCGCGCTCTTGGAAGGCCTGGCCTGAGCAATGGGATTGCAAGCGGCAGGTTAGCGCAAGTTATCAATTTTTCAAAGGAACTTCAACCGAAGCGCGACCGCAGACAGCGCCGTTTTGTATTGACAGTCGGCGCTCGTCTGTTATGATGCCAGCCTCGAAATCAGAAAGGTCGTCAATGGCGCTGAAAGAAAATCTCGAAACGTTGCACGAGCTTCATCGCCGCGCCGAGCTTGGCGGCGGTGAGGATAAGATCGAACGCCAGCGGCAGCAAAACAAGCTTCTGGCGCGGGAGCGAATCGAAACCCTGCTCGATCGGGGAAGCTTCGTAGAGCTGGACCGCTTCCGCACCCACTCCTGCTCGGACTTCGGAATGGACGCCAAGCGGATTCCCGGAGACGCCGTCATCACGGGCTATGGCTACATCGACGAGCGGCTCGTCTATGTGTACTCCCAGGACTTCACGGTTTTCGGCGGAAGCTTAAGCGGGGTGGTCGCGGAGAAGATTTGCAAGGTGATGGACCTCGCGCTCAAGAACGGGGCGCCCATTATCGCGATCAACGATTCGGGCGGGGCGCGGATTCAAGAGGGGGTCGTGAGCCTTGCCGGCTACGGCGATATCTTCTGGAAGAACGTCGTGGCTTCCGGGGTGGTGCCGCAGATCTCAGCGATCATGGGCCCGTGCGCCGGCGGCGCGGTTTACTCGCCCGCGATCACGGATTTTATCTTCATGGTCAAATCGAGCAGCTACATGTTCATCACCGGCCCGGACGTCATCAAGGCCGTGACGCACGAGGAAGTTTCAAAAGAAGAGCTGGGAGGGGCGGAGACCCACAACGCCAGAAGCGGCGTCGCCCATTTTTCCGCCGACGACGAAAAGCAGTGCCTGTTGATGATTCGCGAGCTGATCGGCTTTTTGCCCGGCAATAATCTCGAGGAGCCGCCGTTTCATCCCACTTCGGACGACCCCAACAGGACCGAGTGGAAGCTAAAGGAGATCGTTCCCGACAACCCGAACCGCCCTTACGATATGAAGGAAATCATTCTCGCGGTCATCGACGAGGGGTACTTTTACGAAGTCCAGCGCGACTTCGCCCCGAACATGATCGTCGGTTTTGCCCGGCTCGGCGGCCGCTCGGTGGGGATTGTCGCCAACCAGCCGGCGCATCTCGCCGGCTGTATCGATATTGACGCGGCGGTCAAGGGGGCGCGCTTTATCCGTTTTTGCGATTGCTTCAATATTCCGGTCGTCACGTTCGTCGACGTCCCCGGGTTCCTTCCGGGCACGATTCAGGAATACAGCGGCATCATCCGGCATGGCGCAAAACTGGTGTACGCGTACGCGGAAGCGACGGTGCCCAAGGTGACCGTGATCACGCGCAAAGCGTACGGCGGCGGTTACATCGTGATGGGAAGCAAGCACTTGCGCGGCGACATCAACCTGGCTTACCCGACCGGCGAGATCGCCGTCATGGGTCCCGAGGGGGCGATCAATATCATCTTCCGCGAGCAGCTCGAGCAAGCCGAGGATCCGGAACGGGCGCGGCAGGAACTGGTCGAAGAGTACCGGAGGAAATTCGCCAACCCTTTCAAGGCGGCCGAACTCGGTTATCTGGACGCCGTCATTTTGCCCGAGGAAACCCGGCCCATGTTGATTCGCTCGCTTGAGATGCTCAAGAACAAGCGCGAAAATCATCCTCCCAAAAAGCATGGCAATATCCCGCTGTAGTTCGCCTCCTTCTTACCCTCTGCCTCACGTCGGGATGTAAGGGGTAAGCCGATGTTTAAGCGCATTTTAATTGCCAACCGGGGCGAGATTGCGGTGCGGATTATCCGCGCGTGCCGCGAACTCGACATCGAAACGGTCGCGGTATATTCGGACGCGGACCGCGAGGCGCTTCACGTCACGTATGCGGACTACGCGTACCCGATCGGCCCCGCCCCTTCGAAGGAAAGCTATCTCTGCATCGACCGGATCATCCAGGCGGCGCGCGAAAGCGGCGCCGAGGCGATTCATCCCGGGTACGGCTTTCTTTCCGAGAACCCCGCGTTCGCGCGGCGTTGCGTCGATGAGGGGATCGTCTTTATCGGTCCGTCGCCGGAAGTCATTCAGCAGATGGGCGACAAGGTGATGGCGAGAAAGACGATGGAGAGGGTGGGCGTTCCGATGGTGCCGGGGTCCGGGGTTTTGAATTCGGAGCAGGAAGTTCTCGAAGCCGCGGCGACGATCGGCTACCCCCTGATGCTCAAAGCGGTCGCCGGCGGCGGCGGCAAGGGGCTCAGGCTGGTGCGCTCGCACCGGGAGGTGGCGTCCGCGTATCGGGCCGTGCGCTCCGAGGCGGCGTCGTATTTCGGCGATCCGCGACTCTATATCGAAAAATTTCTCGACAACCCGCGCCACATCGAGATGCAGGTGATCGGCGATCTTTACGGCAACGCCGTCCACCTCTACGACCGCGAATGCTCGATCCAGAGACGGCATCAGAAGATCATCGAGGAATGCCCGGCCCCCGGTCTCGACGGCCGCACCCGCCGCGCGCTCGGCAAGGTCGCGATCAAAATCACCCGGGCGCTTCGCTACGTCGGCGTCGGCACCTTGGAGTTTCTGCTGGACCAGGAAAAGAATTTCTATTTTCTGGAGATGAACACGCGCCTGCAGGTGGAGCATCCGGTCACGGAACGAGTCGTCGGTATCGATCTCGTCAAGGCGCAGATCGAGGTCGCCAGCGGCGCGCGCCTTCCCTGGCGCCAGCGCCACATCACGCAGACGGGGCATGCCATCGAGTGCCGGATCTTCGCGGAAGATCCCGAGAATGACTTCATGCCCTGTCCGGGACGAATCGAAGGGCTGCGGCTCCCCGAAGGCCTGGGCGTGCGGAACGACTGCGGCGTTTACGAGGGCGCGGAAGTGCCGATCTACTACGATCCGATGATCGCGAAGCTGATCGTGTGGGGTGAGAATCGCGTCGAAGCGATCCTGCGCATGCGCCGCGCGCTGCGCGAGTACCAGGTGCGCGGCATCAAGACCAACCTCCCTTTTCACCAGTGGATCCTGCGCCACCCGCGGTTCATGGCCGGGGATTTCGACACCCGCTTCATCGACGAGGAATACTCCTTCACCCAGCGCGAAGAACTCTACCCGCATAAGGATATCGCGCTCGCCGCGGCCGCCATCGCCGCGCTTTACCGCGAGCGCGAAAAGCCCATGATCCGGGCGCTTCCCGACGAAACGACGAGCAAAGGGCGCTGGCGGCAGCTCGGCCGGATCGAACAGCTGGGGCTGGTCATCGGCGCGGCGTTCCAGAGCAAGAAATCACAGTCCTGATCGTGGCCTACATCGCGAAGCTGGGCGAGCGTACCTACAACCTGGAGATCGAAGAGGTCGGCGAGCACCTCTACAAGGTCGTGATCGATGGCAACGAGCTTCTGGTCGACGGGCGCAAGACGGGCCGGACCAACTACTCGTTGATCATCGACAGGCGCTCCTTCGAGGTCGACGTCGACGTTTCCGACGATGAGTTCCGCGTGCTGGCTGACGGCAGGACCTACCACGTGCGCCTGGTCGACGAGCGCAAGATGCGGCTCGGCGGGCTTCGGTCGGGAATCGAGCTGCGCGGCCGCCAGGAGATCTCGGTGCCGATGCCGGGAAAAATCGTCGCCGTCCTCGTTGCGGAAGGCGACAAAGTGGAAAAAGGCCAGGGCCTGGTGATCGTCGAGGCGATGAAGATGGAAAACGAGGTGCGCTCGCCGATCAACGGCGAGGTCAAAGAGGTGCGCGTGAAGGCCGGAGACACCGTCGAAGCAGGAAAAGTGCTTCTGGTAGTTGAATAGCAAACGAAAAAAAATTATTTTTTAACAAAAAATTTGTTGTCGGCAAATTTCTTTCGTGTTATAGGGCGGGCCGATGGTTCCGAAGAAAGTCTTCTTCACCAAAGGAGTGGGAGTTCACAAAGAGCGCCTGGCGTCCTTTGAGCTCGCGCTCCGCATGGCCGGGCTGGCGCACTGTAATCTCGTGCTGGTGTCGAGCATCTACCCTCCCGGATGCAAGCGGATCTCCAAGGAAGAAGGCTTGAAGCTCCTGCGCCCGGGAGAGATCGTCTTCTGCGTTTACGACCGGGAGAGCACCAACGAGCCCAATCGCCTGGTCGCGGCTTCCGTCGGCGTGGCGATACCGGCGGACCAGGAGCAGTACGGGTATCTCTCCGAGCATCACTCGTTCGGCGAGACCGAAGAGAAAGCGGGCGAGTACGCCGAGGATCTCGCCGCGAGCATGCTGGCGACCACCTTGGGGATCGAGTTTAACCCCGACACGGCATGGGACGAGCGCGAGCAGCTCTTCAAGATGTCGGGCAAGATCGTGCGCACGTCCAATATCACGCAGTCGGCGATCGGCAACAAGGACGGACTTTGGACCACCGTGTTCGCCGCCGCGGTCTTCATCAACGACGACGTTCCCGGCAACGATAAGTAGCCGACCCGCCAAAAGCTCCCTTCGCCGGCCCTGCCCGAAGAATCGGATTCCGCAAACGGCTTTTCCTCTGCCGGATCGTCCGGCGAAGCCAGCCGGCCGAAGGCCTGAGGAGCTTTGCGGGTCGGTGAAGGCGCTTGCGCCGTCTTTGGGCCGGCGGCAATGCAGCGCCCATGCTGGCGCAGTCGAAGCGCTCAACCCGCCTGATCTTGGCTATTCTCTTCTGAACCGCGCCGCCACATAGGCCGTGAGGATGCTCACGCCGTAAAGGAGCGTCAGCGGCAGCGCCAGCAGAGTTTGGGAAAGCACGTCGGGCGGGGTCAGGATCGCGGCGAGAATAAAGATCCCGATGATCGCGTAGCGAAAGTGGCGCAAGAGGGACCTGTGGTCGATCAGCCCGACGCGGGCTAAAAAATAGGCCACCACCGGCATTTCGAAGCAGACTCCGAACGCGATTAACAGCTTCGAGGAAAACGCCAGGTACTCGCCGATGCGAATTGCCGGGCGGACCTGAATGGCCTGATAGCGCGAGAGAAAAAAATTGAACGACGCGGGAAACACGATCTCGTAGCAAAAGGCCGCGCCCAGCAGGAAAAAGAAGGTGCCGAAGAAGACGAAATACCGCGCCGGGCGCCTCTCGTGCTCGTAGAGTCCGGGCGCGACGAACTGCCAGGCCTGCCACAGGATCACGGGCAGGGCGGCGACCAAGGACGCGAGAAAGGCGACTTTGAGCTTGGTCACGAACGCTTCCGGTACGGCGGTACCGATCAGGGAAAGATCTTTGACTTGCAGGCGCGCAAGCGGCGCGATCAAGACTTCGAAGATCCGCTCGACGAAGGCAAAGCAGACGGCAAACCCAACGACCAAGGCGACCAAAGACTTGATCAGGCGCGACCGCAGCTCTTCGAGATGCGCCGTGAGGGGCATTCTGGCATCGTCGGGATGCCCCTTACTTGCTTGGCGGTTCACTCTCTTGGGCTGTCGCGGCGTGGGGCGAGGCGGGGTCGTCTCCGGCGGGAGGGGGCTCCTGCGCTTCCTCTTCCAGGTGGCGCAGCTCGTCTTTAAGTTCGTCGGTGGCGCGCCGGAATTCCGACATCCCTTTTCCCAGAGCGCGGGCGATCTCGGGCAGCCGCTTTGGGCCCAGGACGATGAGCGCCAGCCCGAGGATCACGAGCAATTCCGGCATGCCGATGCCAAACATTCGTTCCTCCGCGACTAAGCTAGACGATTTCCCCCATAGAGGCAACAGCTTGGAGCGGCGCGTCCGCCGCGCGGGCAAGAACCGCGCCGCGCGCGCAGCGGCAAAGGTGCGCGGCAATACAAACGCCTTCTGCGGGTGCCGGACGCCGACCAAGCGGACCGCTGGTCGTGGGAGCGGCGAGCTCCGCGCGCAAGCTCGTTCCGCGGCGGTCGTCGCGCTAACTCGCCGCTACGGCGCCGTGCACGGACCTGTCAACCCGACCGTGCATACCGATTGAATTCACTGCTAACGCGGAACTCGAGACCCGTTGCTCCCGTGGCTCGCCGCAAAGCGCCGGCCTTGATCGCCGGGGACCGCTCTTGTACATTGTACGTATGAAAAACGTGACCGCGTCTGAGGCAAGGAAGAATTGGTTTCGCCTTCTCGACGAAGCTCTCGGCGGAGAGGTGATCGCGGTCGAGCGCAAAGGACAACGGCTGGTGCTGCATCGAGAAGAACCGCGCCGCACGCGCAGCGGCAAAGGTGCGCGGCAATACAAACGCCTTCTGCGGGTGCCGGATGCCGACCAAGCGGACCGCTGGTCGTGGGAGTGGCGGGGCCCCGCGCGCAGGCTCGTTGCGCGGCGGTCTTCGCGGTGACCCTGCTTCTCGACACCCATTTTTTGATCTGGCTGTTGCTTGGATCGAAACGGCTGACTGCATTTCCTTGGTTAGGCCGGTATCGCCCGTGGGGCGTTTCTCCTGTCTCCTTCCTTGAGATCCAGTTTCTCGCCGAGGTCGGACGGCTCTCCGTTCGTAACCCCGAGTTTACAAATACAGTAATGGCGGACCCGCGATTTACTGTCGACGATATCGCGATGGCAGCTCTCGTTCGACATGCCCTCAGGCTCGACTGGACTCGTGACCCTTTCGACCGCCTGCTTGCGGCTCACAGCGCTGCTCGCCGTGTGCCTTTC
Organism: Candidatus Acidiferrales bacterium; assembly: GCA_035559995.1. Lineage (GTDB taxonomy): Bacteria > Desulfobacterota > Binatia > UBA9968 > UBA9968 > DATMAM01. The sequence continues at coordinate 42,970 of DATMAM010000029.1, read as the reverse complement.
TGTACGACGGACGCTACTGTCCGCTCCCATCATCGGTTTCTCCCTGCCGAACTCCAGGAGTAGGCCTCGCCGTCTACCTTTGCGGGCGCACGCATAGCTCGCCCCCACGGCGCGTGCGCTTTTCGCTCGCCGTTTCACCGCCGAGGCGCGGAGGACGCGGAGGGTAAGAGCGACCGGCAGATTCCCCTTACTCGGCGAACTCTGCATCCCTGCGGTGAATTCACTTAGTCCTCGGTCCTCGTTACTGGTATTCTCACCGTGAACATCGATCCCTTGCCGACTTCGCTCTCAACATCGATCGTGGCGCCGAGCATCTCGGCGTACTTCTTCGCGATGTAGAGCCCCAGGCCCACGCCGCCGTAAAGCCTTGTGTCCGACGAATCGACCTGCCGAAACATGTCGAAGATGCTCGGCAGGTTCTCCCTGGCGATGCCGATGCCGGTGTCCTGGACGGTAAACTCCACGTAGGTCGTGGCTCGCAGGTCGTGGCTCGTGGCTCGTGTCTTGTCGCTCGTATCTCGGCTGCTCTCCTCCGGCGAGATACGCTTCGCGAGGGCCGCTTCACCGACCCGCACGCTCACCGTGACCGTTCCGCGCTCCGTGAACTTGATCGCATTGCCGATCAGGTTTCGCAGAATCGTTTTTAATTTGCGGCCGTCGGTGATCAGCTCGGGCAAATCCGGCGGGCAGTGCCAGACAAGGCTGAGCTCTTTCTCCGGCGGAGGGTCACACTCTTGCTTCAGCTCTTCGATGGCCGCAGTCAGATCAATGGATTCCGTTTCGAAGACAGTTGCGCCGGATTCGATTTTCGTCGCCTCCAGAATGCTCGTGATCATGCTTAAGAGGTGGTTGGACTGGCTTGTAATTTTCGCCAGCGCGTCTTTTTGTGCCGGGTGGAGGGATCCTAAAACTTGTTCTTCCAGCAGGCCCGCGAAGCCCATGATGATGTTGAGCGGCGTTCGAAGCTCGTGCGACATAACGCCGAGAAACTCCGACTTCACTCTGTTCGATCTCTCCAATTCGTGGTACAGGCGCGCGTTTTCGATGGCGATCGCCGCTCCATTGGCCAGGTGCTCGAGCAGCTCCACGTCTTCGCGGGAGAACTCCCTGGGGCTGTACGTCAGCGCTCGGATCACGCCGAGGATCTGGCCGTTTTTGGAGAAAAACGGCGCGCCGAGATAGCCGCGAATACCAAGCGTTCGAACCGTACTGCGTTCCGACTGGCGACTGCTGTCCGAAGCGAGATCGTAAACGGCCACGACCTGTTTGTTTTCGACGTAAGCTTTCATCCGCGTTCTGCCTTGGCGCGGAATTGACTCTAGCTTTTCTGCGGCGATGCCGGATGCGGCTATGACCCGGCTCCCCTTTTCTTGCCAAACCCGGATGTCGCAGATGTCGACGCCGAGAAAGGCGCGGCCCGCCGCGGTCAGCTTCTGGAGCAGGCTCTTGAGGTCCATGGTGGTGATATCCTGGTTCAGCTCCTTGAGAAGCGTCTGAGTTTGCTCTCGTCTTCTCAAGTTCGCAGCCATTTCTTCCAGCTCGCGTGACTGGCGCTTCGTGCGCTCGTAGAGCTGGGCGTTGTGGATCGCGATTGCGGCTTGGCCTGCGAGCGCCATCAGGAATTCGACTTCCTGAGCATTAAATTCGTGCTGTTCCCTGGTGAACACGCAAAGAACGCCCAGCAACTGATCTTTTGCGAGCAGCGGCAGTCCCAGGTATGAGGCCAAACCGTGCCTGCGGCAAAACGTGTTGATTGTAGTTTGCGGAACGGACCGAAGGTCGCGAATCATTACCGGCGCGCGCGTGGCGATCACCGCCGCAGCCGGGGCGGATTCATGGAATTGCCTTATCCATAAATCGAGATCAAGGTTCCGGCACGCCACCGTGTCCAGCGCGCCGTTCTCTTGGATGAGACGGACGGCGCTTACAGTGGGGAAAGCAAGAAATTGATCGAGGTTCTGTAGCAGGACGTACAGAACGGTTTTCAGGTCCAGAGTGGAGCTAATGGCGCGCTCGATCTCGTGGAGCGCGCGAATCCGGCCGAGGTTTCGCTCCTTTTCCTGCTCAGCCAGCTTGCGCTCGGTGATATCCTCCGCGATACCGACGATGCGGTAGACTTCTCCGGCCCGGTTCCGGACGGGAAAAGCGCGGTCGCGGATCCAGCGAAGAGAGCCGTCGGGCCGGATAATCCGATATTCCTCTTCGAAAGTGCTGTCGATCTGGTTGCGGAGCGCTCCCTCCACGCGGGCGCGGTCTTCGGGATGAATGGCCTCGAGGAAAGAAAGGGGCGCGTCGTATAGGCTCTCGCAAGAGCGGCCCCAGATCTTTTCATAAGCGGGGCTGATATACAGCATCCGAGTTTTCTCGGGATCGGTCATCCAGAAGACTTCGCGAATGTTCTCGGCGATCTGGCGAAACTTCTCTTCGCTTTCTTGCAGCAGCTCTTGCTTCTGTCTGTCTCCGGTGATGTCGCGGGTAATTCCCAGAGAGGCGGCGACTTCGTTACGGTCGTTGAAGAGCGGCACGACCTTGGTGGTGAGCCAGCGGCGCGTCCCTTTGAGACCGACCACTTCAAAGTCGAGAGTGCCCTCGGCTCCTTGAAAGACCTGCTCGGTCAGGCGTCGAAACGCATCCCGGTGCTCGGGCGCGATGATGCCATAGACGGTGTTGCCGACAACCTCGTCGGCGCTTTCGGCCTCGATCATCGCAAGCCCAGCGGGGTTCATTTCCAGGAGCGTCCCGTCGCGGGCAATGACTTTGATGCACTCCGGAGCCTTCTCGATGATCGTGCGGAGGCGGCGGTCGCTCGCGGCGAGAGTTTTGTTTATCTCCCTTAGACGCAGTTCTTTCTCTTCCAGCTTCCGGACCAGCCGCTCGTTGTATTCCTTGAGATAGATCTCTTCTTCGAGCTCAGGCGGCAGGGGTGCCGGATGGGAAGATGCGGCCGTTTTGATCGCTTCATCCAGTGCTTGCACAAAAGCTTCCGGTTGCGCGGGCTTGGCAACGAAAAGGTCGGCTCCCAGACTCAGTGCGAACTCCCGGTCTTCGGGGTCGATGTATGTGCCGCTGTAGAAGACAAACGGCAGTTGCTTCAAAGCCTCGTTCTTTTTGATCTCGCGGCACAATTGAAACCCGTCCATGCGGGGCATCAGGATATCGGAAATAACCATGTCAACCTCCTTTGCTCCGAGCAGTTGGAGCGCTTCGACCCCGTCCCCGGCCTCCACGACGCTGTGTCCCTCAGCTTGCAGCGTAACCCGCAACAGCCTGCGGTCAGTCGGGTGATCGTCGACGATAAGAATGGTCATAAAATCAAAACTCCGCCTTTGCCTTTTTTCGCTACTCGATACGCTCTTGTGTCCTTCGATCCCGGGCGTGATGAATCGCGCCCCTCCGCGAACAGGGCGGTATGATTCATCTTTATGCCCCCGAATACCGTCACTTGCATTCAAAGTCGCTTTTCGCCTGCACGGCGCCTTTCAAAAACTGCTGCAGCTGATCGATATCGTTCGATTTATCGAGAAAGCGCTCTGCGCCCAGCTCCAGGCAGCGCTTCTCGTGCTGCGGGAAGGGAAAGCTCGTAAAGATGACAACCCGGGGGGAGCTTTGTTCTTTCTTGATCTCTACGAGCGCTTCGATGCCGTTTTTCTCCGGCATCTTGATGTCCATGACCACGATGTCGGGCTTGAGCGTTGCCGCGAGGCGGACCGCCTCGCGGCCGTTTTCCGCCTGGCCGACCAATTCGATCCCCGGAATTTGACTTAGGAGCGTCGCAAGGCGCTCGCGCAGCATTGGCGAATCGTCGGCGATAAGCAGTTTCACTTTCTTCTCTCCTTGATGTTTCGATCGCTCCGTGCCGTCGTGGCTTCTCGTCCGATGCATGTCGTGAGGATAACCGCGCGCCGGCCAAAGGACCACGCTGAAAAACTGTGATTGTTTTGTCGTGATTTGGCTCAGCGGCCTGTCACAGTTTCTGTGACACGCCGGGAGTAAGTCAGTAAGGCATGAGCGGTAAGGAGTAGGCGCAGGACTGAGGACTGAGTAACGGGGACTGGGTCACGAGCGGCAGGTTCCAGGTGTCAGATTTCGGGTTTCAGGTTGGAGAAAAGGGGAATTGAGGGGGTTTCGGGCGGTTGCGCGATGACGACTGGGTGCGTTTTTGTTCCTTCTCCCTCGGGGAGACGGTTAGGATGAGGGCCCGTGCACGGCGGGTAGCAGCGGACCTATGTGTCCGCCGGCAGAACTTTGGGGCGCTAGGAACCTGATCCACCGCGATCGCGGGTACGGCCGGAGCGAGGCGTCGATAGCTTTGGGCGCACACGCGCTGGCAGAGAGGTATCTTGAAAAAGTGTCTGCGGGGCGAGTCTGTAAAGGGGAGCGAGGGCGAGCTAGATTATTTCAGCCACGCCTCGGCCGGTTTGAGCAAGCATTCCTCAACTGGAATTCCCTGCCCTCCGATAACCAGCTTCCGCTGAATGCGGAACTGCGTAGGCTCGTCGGCGGACGCGTAGTGGCTGGGGATTGGAAGGGCTTCCATCAACTGCCGCGCCAGAACCGTTTTTCCCGCCTGCCTCGGTCCAGCCAATACCTGGATGAAGCGCCTGGGCTCCCGCAGCCGTTTTAGAAGCGTCTGAAAGACCGCTCTCTTGTATTGTGGTTTGCTCAAAGTATTGAGTAATTTTACTCAATACGCTGAGTAAATCAATCGCGGCGGCCTGACCCAACAGGCGCAGGGCGGCGGCATTATGGGATCAGTTTGTTGTTGATGCAGTAGCGGATCAGCTCGGCGTTGCTCTTCATGCCCATCTTTTCCAGGACTCGCTGGCGGTAGGTGTTGACCGTGTTGGTGCCCAAATGCAAGGTCTTGGCAATGTCGCTGATTTTTTTTCCCGCGGCGATCATGCACATGACTTCGTATTCGCGGTCGGAGAGAATCTCGTGGGGCTTCATGTCCGCGGCGGAGTCGAACGCCATTTTCTCGAGTAGGGCGGGGCTCGCGTAGCGGCCGCCGGCGACGACCCTCTTGATCGCGTCGATCAGCTCTTCCGGGGCCTTTTCTTTGCCGATGAAGCCGGCGGCGCCCGCCTTTAGAACGCGCGGTCCGTATTGGTCCTCGGCCCCTACGCTGAGAATGAGGACAGGAAGTTTGGGGCGCAAAGCCTTGATGTCCTTCAAAACGTCGATGCCGCTTCGTCCGGGCATGGTGATATCCAGCACGAGCACATCCCAGTTCTGCTCGCGCACGGCCTTGAGAACCGCCTGCGCGTCCCCGGCTTCGCCGACGATCGCCTCGCCGAATCCGCTCGAGACGATCCGCCTCAGCCCCTGGCGCACGATCGCATGGTCGTCGGCGATCAAGATGCGGAGCGGTCCCGGCGCGACGGCCGCCGCCGGTTTCTGCGCTGTCTTGTTATCGCGTTGTTGTTTCATGAGGTAGGCCGGCAAATTCGAAGCTCTTTCGAAGCCTTCGCGCGCCCTCAGGTTTGGGCTGGACACATAGGTTCGCCCCGCTTTCACCGCCGAGGCGCGGAGCACGCGGAGGGGAAGGGCGGCCGGCAGCTCGCCCTACTCGGTGAACTCGGCGTATTCGTGGTGAATTCACTCAGTCCTCGCTCGGCGTCAGCGGCACCCTCACGGTGACTTTCGTTCCTTTTCCTTCAATGCCGTCGATCTCGAGGCTGCCGCCGACCAGCGCGGCGCGCTCGCGCATGCCCATGATTCCGAGCGACTCCCGTGACGGAGCGGCGCGGTCCATTTTGATTCCGCGGCCGTTGTCCTGAATGCTGAGCTCGAGCAGTCCATTGTCGTGCAACAGAGAAAGTTCCACAGTCGTCGCGTTGGCGTGGCGCGCCACGTTGGTCAAGGATTCCTGAGCGATGCGGAATAGAGCCGTGGAGAGCTTCTTATCCAGCGGTTCTTTGAGGTTGGAGACGAATGTGCACTTGATTCCTGAGCGCGACTCGAAGTCCGCCGTCTGCCATTCGAGCGCCTCGCGCAGCCCCAAGTCGTCGAGAATGCCCGGCCTAAGTTCGGTGGCAATTTGGCGCACTTTTTCGATTGTGGCGTCGATCAGTTTTGAGGCTGATTCCAACTTTGCCAAGGCTGAAATGGGAAGGGGACCGCTTTTAATCCCTGCGATGTCCATTTTTAGCGCAGTCAGCGCTTGCCCAAGCTCGTCGTGCACCTCCCGCGAGATCCGGCTTTTCTCTTCCTCCCGAACGTTTTGCAGATATCCGGTAAGTTGCTCCAGCAGCTCTTTCGCGCGTTGGATTTCCGCTGCAGCGTTCCTGCGCGCGGTAACGTCCGACAGGACGCCCTGGAGGGCGACGACCCGACCGTCTCGTGCTTTTTCCCAAGAGAACCGGTTCTCTACCCACCGCTCGGCGCCGTCTTTCCGAATGATGCGATACTCGGCCAAGTCGTTTTGAGCGTCGCGCGCCGCGTCAGCGAACAATTTCAGAACTCTCTCTCTATCCTCCGGATGGATTGTGTTTTTCCACAAAAGCGGTTCCGACAGCCACTGTTCGACCGTGTAGCCGTAAATATCCTCCACGGCGCGGTTGACAAACGTCGCCGCAAACGTTTCCGGGTCGGCGCGGTAGATCAGGTCCGTGAGGTTCTCGGTGAGCGTGCGGTACTTTTCCTCGCTTTGGCGCAGCGCCTCCTCCGCGCGCTTGCGCTCGGTGATGTCGATCGCTGACGGCACGAGGAATACGATCTTCCCGGTCTCGTCCCGCAACGGTTGCAGCGAGAAGTCGATCACGATGAATTGACTCTCCGCGACGCGGATTTCCACATCGTAGCGCGACGGCTCTCCGCGTCCCGCGCGTTCGATGGCATCGCGCAACTGCCGTTGGATCGGCTCGGAATAGGAAAACCAGTAGGTATCTTCGACCGACCTGCCCAGTACTTCTTCGGACTTAAGGCCGGCTGCCGCCAGCGCAGGTCTGTTAGCTTCGATCACTTTACCGTCGGTGGTCAGCAGCCCCACGAACATCTGTGGCCCGAGACCGTCAAGGATGTTGCGCAGCCGCTGCGCGTTTCTCCGCACCGCCTCTTCCGCGTGTCTGCGCTTGAGTGCTGCATCCTCGATCGCTCGCGCGACTTGGACCACTTCAGCAATCTGCTCCCATCTGGCACCACTTGTGCCAGCAGCAGCAGCAGCAGCAGCAGCAGCAGCAGCAGGATTTCCCTCTAGTAACGGCTTGGCAATGTTCGATAGATTTGACATCGACGTCGCGAGCTTGCCGCCAAAAAAAATTGCAAGGCCGATGCCTGTTAATAGAAGAAACAGCCCACCGGCAGCGGTTGTTAGAAGCGAACGCCGGATCGGCGCCTGCACAACTGAGACCGGCGCGGCCACTGCGGTTACCCAGCCGGTCAACTCAGAGCGGTGGTGCGCCGTGCGAATTAGGAGCCCCTCTCTTGTACGGGTTTTCCAAACCGCTTCCTGAGTTTCGTCGATCTTTTGAGCGAATTGCGGCGACACGGGCTTAGAGAAAAACTGTTCAAAACTCCGCGTTCGCGCCACCGTCACCTTGTTTCGGTCGACGAGGGTCGCCCACCATTCAGGCGACATTTTTTGCGCTAGCAACAAGTTCTGGAGGACCTGCGGCGATTCGCTTGATGTGAGCGCGTATTTGACCCTGCCTTGTACGACAACCGGCACGCTCACGCTCAACAGGGGGATCTTACCGATGGGACCCATAAAAAGATTGGAGACGCCCGGCTGTCCGGTACTGAAGACATGCTTGCTCAGCTCCGAGATAGGGGGCCGCGGCAGCGGCTCTCCAAAAGGCACCCGAAGGTTCACCAACTGTTGTCCGGAGGAGTCGATGAGTAAAATTGTTTCCCAATGCGGATTGACTTGTTTGACTCGAGCCGCTTCGGCGTAAAATTTTCGCAGTTCCCGAGAGATGAGGTGCTCGGATGTCGCGAGCGCGCGCAGCGCCTGAATTTTGCCGCTGATTTCGCGGTCAACCGCAACTGACAGGGCACGCGCTGCATGTAGCAATCCCTCATCCACGCTCCTCGTGCGTTCTGCAATAAAAGCGAAGATCATTACGCTGGCGAAGACCACGACGGGCAGCACCGCGGCGACGACAAGCAGGATAAGGTAGGTGCGGATCTTCATAAGACCGTGCTACGCATTTCGTCTCTCGCCTGCCCTGAGCCCAGTCGAAGGGTATTTCGCCTCATCGCGTCGGACGGGGTCAGACATTGAAATATGATTCTGCTGAACCCTCCGTTCATCCTTCGAGTGCCTCAGGACGAACGGAGGAGCCGTTGAAATTGTTGGAGATTTTCCGTTCGTGCTGAGCTTAGTCGAAGCACTCTTACGGTTTTTCAGCGGAATCGAAATATTGAATTCCATCTCGCATCTCGTGAAAGCGGCTGTCCGTCTTTGTAATTCCTTTGTTATGTCAGGTTTCTGGTTCTAGGCGTTAGGTTTCGAGCGTCGGCGGCACTCATCTCCCCGGCGCCGAACAAACGGCGTAGACTATGGCCCATTAACAAAAAGCCCGACTGGGAAAGCTCCAGTCGGGCTTCATGGTCAAACGTCCCGGTGTAACGCCGCTACAAGCTCAGCCGGTATAACCCAGCCAAAACACTACAGCACTGTTAAAGCTAGTCGATTATGCTCCCTTGGCCGGTGAAGTGTCAAGGAACGGTGGGCATGGGGAGGGCGCGCGCGGAGAGTTCTACGCCCGGGTGTTAGCGTCGATCATGGCGCGTCTCGGACGACGAAAACGAAAATTTCTTCCCCTCCGCCAGTGGCTGCGGCCTCGCCCGTCAAAGGCGAAGATGCCCGCCGCGTTGCGCGCTGCCGCTGCCGAGCGTCTGGCACTGGCCTCTGGAACTCTCGGATTTCTGTTTTTCGTTGCGTAAAGCCGCTCACAGTTCCCGATAATGGAAGCGCAATGCGGGGACGTTCTCCGCGATCTGCAGGATCTGCTCCCCGGGTGCGTTGCGCGACCTCATGGCTTACGCGGTTGGGGCGCAATGCCGGCTTCGACGGGTGAAGCGGGGAGGGTGAAGGTAAACGTACTTCCTTTGCCTTCCTCGCTCTCGACCCAGATCTTTCCGCCGTGGGCCTCGACGATCATCTTGCAGATCACCAAGCCAAGCCCGGTGCCCTTGTGCTCCGAGGTCTTGCCGCTAGTGGTTTGCTTGTATTTCTCAAAAAGCTGCCCGATCTCGTCGGCGGGGATGCCGATGCCGGTGTCGGACACGGAGAACTCCACGTCGGTCGTGGCTCGTGGTTCGTGATTCGGGGCTCGTAGGTCGTCGCTCGTATCCCGGCTGTTCTCCTCCGGTGAGATACGCTTCGCGAGGCCCGCTTCACGGATCCGCGCGCTCACCGTGACCGTGCCGCCGGCGGGCGTAAACTTTAACGCATTGCTCAGAAGGTTGTGCAAAACCTGCTCCAGACGCCGGCGGTCGGCCCGAATCGGCGGAAGGGCAGGGCCGATTTCGCTCTTGAGCGCGATCCTTTTCTCTTGCGCCAGAAGGTGATAGCTGTCGAGCGCCGCGTGCAGCAGCCTATCGACCTGGACCTCTTCGAGCGCCAGCTCGATATGGCCCGCCTCCAGCTTGGAGACGTCGAGAAAATCGCCGATCAGCTCAATCAACTGCCGGCCGCTTCCCACCGTCCTCTCGAGCCATTTTTTCTGCTCGTCATTGACAGGGCCGAACAGGCCGTCGGCCATCATCTGGGCTACTGCGATCATGTTGATGAGCGGCGAGCGCAGGTCGTGCGCGATCATCGCCGTGAAATCGTTGATCTCGCGGTTTGCCTTTTCAAGCTCGACTGCCTGCTGTCTGGTGCGGGAGTAGAGCTCCGAATTTTGGATTGCCAGCGCCGCCTGACTCGCCAGAGCGCCGAGAAACTCGATCTCCTCCGAGGAGAATTCGTGCTCCTGCCGCGTGAGCAGCACGAGCACGCCGAGGGCTTCTTCCTTGGCGACCAGGGGGACGCCGAGGTAAGAAACGATTCCCTCCTTGCGGTAAAATCCAGGGTCGAGCACTCGGGGATCGGTTTGCACATTGGACGATACGACGTAGCGCTTGGTCTCCACGGCCGTCCTCACCAGGTAGGGAACCTCCGCAAGGTTTCGCTCCAGCCAGGCTTTCTTGTCAATGTGCAAACAGGTCGAGCGCTCGAGCCGGCCCGTTTCCCTGCTCTTGAGCCAGACCTGGACCGCCGAATAGGGAAGCAGCGCCGCGATCTTCTGCATGAGGGTTTCGAGCACGGTTTCGAGATCGAGGCTCGAGCTGGTCGCCATGCCGATTTCATGCAGGGCAAGAACGCGCTCGTGGTTGAGGCGCGCTCTTGCCTCCGCTTGCTTGCGCTCGGTGATGTCGATCATGACGCCGCGCAGCTTGGCGGGCCGGTCATCTTCTGTGATGACGGTGATGATATCGCTCAGCCAGACCACGCGCCCGTCGGCCGCGATCATTCGATACTCGAACCGATGCGGCCTCTTTTCCTGAGTCGACTGCGCGCAGAATCTGACCGCCCAGTCCCGATCCTCCGGATGAATGTGGTCGGCCCAGAAGCCGGCATCCTCGAGCCAGCGTTCCTTGGGGTATCCCAAAATCCGCTCAGCCTGCGGGCTCACAAAGGTAAACCGAAAAGTTTGCGCGTCGGCTTCCCACACGATCCCGTCAATGGAGTTGACGAGGCCGTGATAGCGTCGCATCGCCTCTTCGGCCCGCTCCCGCTCGGTGACGTCCCTGAAGCTCACGACCGTGCCGGTAGGCTCTCCGCGCTCGATGATGGCGGTGCTGACGTAATCGACGGCGAAGCGCGTGCCGTCGCTGCGCCGAAAGACTTGCCGGCCCTCCTCCTGCGTGACGCCGGCCGGTAACGGGCCGAACACCGCGGAAGCCGGCCGCTCGTGGTAGCCGTCGACGCCTGCGCGAGCCAAAATTTCGCGCACGGAGTTTCCGAGCAGATCATCGAGCCTGAGCCCTAGCGTTTCAGCCGCCGCCGGATTCGCAAAGATCACTTTTCCGTCTCGATCGAGCCCGTAGATGCCTTCGCCTACCGAGTTCAGGATCGTTTGCGTCCGCGCCGCGGCTCTCTCGTTAAAGCGCCACGCGATAACGCTGCCGACAGAAGACCACAGGACAAAAAACGCGTGGATTCCAGCCCAGGTCCACGGAGCCTCGAGCGCCGCGGAGTGGTTAAAGACCTCCTCCGGCCAGAGCGTTCCGACCAGGCCGTGGTGAACCGCCACGTACGCGATCCCAAGAACGTAAGGCGCCCAATCCTGATAGAGAGCCAAAAAAACGAGCATCACAAAAAAGTGAAAATGCAGCTCGATGTAGCCGCCCGAAAGGTGGACCAAAACGGCCGAAGCGCTGATCAGGCCAAAGCTAATGGCGGCCGATTTGAAGGCGCGGCTTGTGGTGAAAGAGCCGAGGAGCGCAAAGAAAGCTACGATCAGCCCCTCGAAAAGCGTATGCAGGACGGTGCCGTCGCGAAAGAGGGCCTCAAGGCTCAACTCCCAGCTGTAGCCGGCAACTGGACCGATAAGCGCGATGATGACCGCATGAAACCACGTCAAGCCGCTAAGAAACCGGTGGCGCTGCAGCCAAACCGCTTCAGGGAGGGAGCCGCCGACGGGGACAACCGACCAAAGACGCCGGGCGAGCGAGTGCAAGGAAGCGGATTTTGCCAAAAAAGCCATGGGCTGAAACGGTTTTTGCGTCCCTACGCTGAGGCTTCTTAGCCGGCTGGCGCGCCCTTCGCAGCCGGCCGCCCGTTGGCTGCGCATTGTATCGATTTATGCCGATTTGGCAAGATTTTTCACCGGGTTGTAAGCTTTTTTCTCATGTCGCCGTAGGAGGTTTCACTGGCCTTTGCTAGCCATGGTCGGGAAGTCCCGGAATCTTTTTGGTCCAAGCCTCCCCCTGCCTCTCGCCTTTACATAGGCTCGGGGGAGTGCTACGCAATGCCAATATGCGCCGGACCGCCGTCGTTATCGATAGAGAGTATCTAAAGCACGACCCCGGCCCGGGACACCCGGAGAGGCCCGAGCGGATCCAGTCCCTTTTGGAGCTCGCACGCGAGCTCGACCGATCGAGGTACGAGATCGCCGCCCCGCGCGTCGCCCTGAGAGAGGAAATCGAACGCTGTCACCCCAAGGAGTACGTGGACCTTATCGCGGCCACTTCGAAAGCAAACCGCTACGCGCTCGACGGCGACACGGTCACCAGTAGGGACTCGTTCGGGGTAGGCCTCCTTGCGGTCGGCGGGTTTCTGGAGCTGATCGACGGTGTTGCGGCGGGAAATTTCGCGAACGGGTTTGCGCTCGTGAGACCTCCGGGACATCACGCGCTCCCCGCCCGCGCGATGGGTTTTTGCCTTTTCAATACGGTGGCGATCGGGGCTCTTCACGCGATCCGGCGCCATGGAGCGAAACGGGTTCTAATCGCGGACTGGGACGTCCACCACGGCAACGGCACGCAGGATATTTTCTACGGGGATCCGTCGGTTCTATACGTCTCGACGCATCAGTACCCTTTTTATCCGGGCACGGGAGCGGCGACGGAGGTGGGGCAAGGAATGGGGGCTGGGTTCACCGTAAATGTCCCGCTTCCGGCGGGCTCAGCCGATGCGGAGTATGTCCGCGCGTTTCAAGAGATCGTCATTCCGATCGCGGACAAGTTCGCGCCGGACTGGGTTTTGGTTTCGGCCGGGTTCGACCCGCATCGGCGCGACCCGTTGGCGGGAATGGCGATGACCGAGGACGGTTTTGCAACGTTGGCTTCGCTCCTGTTAGAAGTCGCCGCGAAGCACGCCGGGGGCAGAATCGCTCTTGTCCTCGAGGGCGGCTATGACCTTCTGGCGTTGAGGAACTCGGCGGTTGCGGTTTTGGAGGCGCTGGCCTCCGAGCGCAAGGGCGATATTTCTCCAGCCGTGGCGGGCGAGCCGGTACAAAGAGTCATTCATCGAGTGCGCGCGATCCAGGAGAGGTACTGGTAATCGGATCCGCTCAAACGCGTCATGGACGCGCGCTTCGCGTACGGGCGAGTAAACAGGACAATCCCCGGCAAAAATGTTGTTGACGCTTCCCATAACCTGACCTATCCTACCGCGCTTAAGCGGGTTGAAGATGGAACACAAGACAAACCGTAGAGTCGTGGTTACCGGCCTCGGCCTGGTCACGCCGCTCGGCACCGGCGTAGAGAAGAACTGGAACGCGTTGATGCACGGCCGTTCGGGCATCGGGCCGATTACCCGGTTTTCGAACGTTGAGTTTTTCGCGTCGCGCATCGCCGGCGAGGTGCGCGACTTTTCTCCCGAGGACTATATCGAGCCGCGGGAGATCAAAAAGATGGACCGCTTCATCCAGTTCAGCATCGCTGCCGCCGAGATGGCGATGCGCGACAGCGGCCTTACGATCGGCGCCGAATTTGCCGAGCGAGTCGGGGTGATCATCGGCGTCGGCCTGCTCGGGTTGGAGTCGCTGGAGAGCTACCACAGGGCCTATCTTGAAGGAGGCCCGCGCAAGATCTCCCCGTTCTTTATTCCCAAAGTCATCTCCAACTTGGCGCCCGGTTACGTCGCCATCCGCCACGGCGCAAAGGGCGTCAACTGGACGCCCACCTCCGCGTGCGCTTCGGGAAACCACGCGATCGGCGAGGCGTTTCACCTGATCCGCCGCGGGCTGCAGGACGTGATGATCACGGGCGGGGCGGAAGCGGCCATAACGCCGCTCGGCGTGGGCGGTTTCAGCGCGATGAAAGCGCTCTCGACGCGCAACAACGAGCCCGAAAGGGCGAGCCGGCCGTTCGACAAAAACCGCGACGGATTTGTGATCGCGGAAGGCTCGGGCATCATGATTCTGGAGGAGAGGGAGCGCGCGCTCGCGCGCGGCGCGCGAGTTTACGGCGAAGTGATCGGCTACGGCTGTAACGGCGACGCCTACCACATCACCTCGCCTTCGCCCGAAGGCGAGGGCGCGGCGCGCTGCATGGCGCTGGCGCTGGCGGACGCGGGGATCGCTGCCGAGGAGATCGACTATATCAACGCTCACGGCACGTCGACCGAATACAACGATGTCAATGAGACGCAGGCCATCAAGAAGGTCTTCGGCGCGCGCGCCTATCAGATTCCGGTGAGCTCGACCAAGTCGATGACCGGGCACATGCTCGGCGCGGCGGGCGCCGTCGAAGGCGTCTACACGGTGCTCGCCCTGTATCACGGGATGATACCGCCGACGATCAACTACGAAGAACCCGATCCGCAGTGCGATCTGGACTACGTGCCGAATCGCGCGCGCAAGGCCGATATGCGCGCGGCGCTTTCGAACTCGTTCGGATTCGGCGGCACCAACGCCTGCGTGATCTTCAGGAGAGAAGGTTGAGCAGCGAATACAGAACGGTCATTCTCGGCACGGGCTCCGAGCTTCCTTCGAGGATCGTGACCAATGCCGAGCTGGAGCGGATGGTGGACACCAGCGATGAATGGATCACCACGCGCACCGGGATCAAGGAGAGGCGGATCCTCGAGGAGGGGAAGGGCAGCGCGGATATGGCGTACCACGCGGCGCGGCGGGCGCTGGAAGACGCCCGGCTGGACGCCGGGGACCTCGAGGCGATTATCGTCGGGACCTGCACGCCGGATTATCCTTTTCCCAGCTCCGCCTGCGTGCTCGAGAACTTGCTCGGGGCGCGCGGCGCTTTTTCCTTCGATGTCAACGCCGCGTGCTCGGGCTTTCTCAACGCGCTCGCGGTCGCCGATTCGTTTATCCGCGCAGGAAAGATCAAAAATGCGCTGGTCGTCGGCTCGGACGCGCTCAGCCGTTTGCTCAACTGGCAGGATCGGGCGACGTGCATTCTGTTCGGCGACGGCGCCGGCGCGATGGTGGTCGGCGCCGCGAAGGACGGCAAACGCGGCGTTTTGAGCACGCGCCTGCGCACCGACGGCTCTTACGTGAAAACGCTCTACGTGCCGGCGGGCGGGTCGCTCAAGCCGGCCGATATCGAGGCGGTCAAGGCGCGGGAGAACACGATTACCATGAACGGCAAAGAGGTATTCAAAGTCGCCGTCCGCGCGATGGAAGAGATCAGCCGCGACGCGCTCCGCGAGGCCGGCGTGTGCATCGACGAGGTCGCTCTGGTCGTTCCCCACCAGGCCAACCGCAGAATCATCAAGGCGCTCGCCGATCGGCTGGGTGTCCCTATGGAGAAAGTCGTCGTCAACCTGGATAAATACGGAAACACCTCGGCCGCCTCGGTTCCCGTCGCCTTGGACGAGGCGCGCCGGCAGGGGCGCATCGCTCCCGGCGACGTCGTCCTTCTCAACGCCTTCGGCGCCGGCTTTGCCTGGGGCGCCGCAGTCATTCGGTTCTAGTGGACAGAAATGGGAGTATCGGAGCAATGAGTGATGGATCTAACCCATTGCTCCGGCGCTCTATTACTCGGCCGTAGCGTCCTGCCGGTCTTCGGAAGACAGCATATACCCCAGCCCCAGCCACAATCCTTTGGAGAAGGGAAAAAACGCGATCGGAAAGATCACGGCGGCGGATCCCCAGACGAGTAGCTGCGTTCTTAGCGAGACACCCGCAAAGTAGTCCAGCAAAAAATACCCGGGCACAACGATAGAGACAGTCGCGGCGTAGTTGAGATAAATGGCGCCGACGAAGTAGCCCTGCTCGCGCTCGAACTTCAGGCGGCATGCCGGACAGCGGCGCCGCAAGTTCCAGAAGCTTTGAAAAATCCCCCGCGCGCCGCAGCGCGGACAGCTGAGGCAGAGGCCGCGGACGAGAACTTTGATTTTTGATTCCGAAGCCATGGAATCGGTGAACTTTGTCAATTTCGACGAGCCATTGGTGCGTCATCCCGGCCAGGGGGCGGCGCGGGATTCGCTGTCCGAGTCGCTGAGTAAGCCCGCAGGGCCGCAACGATGGGCTCTTCCATGCGCTTACGCCGGCGGATAAACCAGGGAAGCGCCGGGGCCGAGCGGAATGCCCAGCAGCAGCCACACCGCAAGCAGCGCGGTCCAGACGATCGCAAATGTCACCGAGTAAGGCAGCATGATCGCCAAGAGGGTTCCGAGCCCGAAGTTGCGATCATACCTGCGCGCGAACGCGATGATCAGCGGCATGTAAGGCATGAGGGGCGTTACGATGTTCGTAAACGAGTCGCCGATCCGGTACGCTGCCTGCGTCAGCTCCGGGGAATAGCCCATGATCATCAGCATGGGGACAAAAACCGGGCCGGTCACGGCCCACTTTGCGGACGCACTGGCGACGACCAGGTCCACCAGCGCGCAGACAAAGATAAACAGCACCAGAAGCGGAATGCCCGAGATGCCGCTGGCGCGCAGAAGATCGGCGCCGCTGATCGCGAGGATGAGGCCCAGGTTCGACCAGCCGAAGTAAGCGACGAACTGGCTGGCGGCGAACGCAAGCGCGATATAGCTTCCCATCGTGCTCATCGTCTCTTCGAGCATGCGGCCGATATCTTTTTCGCTCTTGATCGTTCCGGCGGCAAAGCCGTAGCCCAGACCCAGGAAAAGAAAGCCCGCCGCCATGAGCGTCACGAGGCCTTGAAAAAAAGGCTCGAGGCCTCCTTTGGTGTCGCGGAGCATGCCGCCGCTGGGGAGGGTCGCGATGAGCAAGAGCGCGAACTCCAGCGCCAGCACGATCGCGGCCGCAGCAAGGCCGCGGCGCTCGTCTGCGCTGAGCGCTCCGGGCTCATCGTCGCGCGGCGCGTCCGCCGGGCCCAGCCGGGGCTCTACCAGGCGGTTGTTCACCCAGACGCCGGCGAGCGTGAGCACAAAGGTTGAAGCGACCATAAAGTAATAGTTTGCCGTTACCGGGACGATATAGCCCGAGTCGTAAAGGCGCGCCGCTTCTTGAGTGAGGCCGGCGAGGAGAGGATCGACCGGCGTCAGGAAGATATTGGCGCTAAAGCCGCCGGAGACGCCGGCGAACGCGGCGGCCAGGCCCGCGATGGGATTTCGGCCGACCTGGTTGAAGAGGAGCGCGCCCAACGGCACCAGGATCACGTAGCCCGCGTCTGCGGTGAGGCTTGCGTTGATGCCGGCGAACACGAGCGCGGTTGTGATCAGCCATCCGGGAACCGCGGCGATGAAACCTTTCAGCGCCGCCGAAAACAAGCCGCTCCGCTCCGCCACGCCGACCCCGAGCATGGCAACGAGCACGGTTCCGAGCGGGGCGAATCCCGTGAAGTTGGTGACCGCTTTGGTGACGATGTTTTGCAGGCCCTGGCGATCGAGGAGATTGACGGCGGCGATTCTTTTTCCGGTCACAGGATGGCCGACGCCGATGCCCAACAGGGCGGCGACCCACGAAACGATCAGGACCAGGCCGGCGAGGAAAGCGAAGAGAATGATCGGATGGGGAAGCCGGTTGCCGGCGCGCTCGACAAAATCGAGCGCGCTGGCAAGGAAGCTTCTCTTACCGGCGGCGCGGCGTCGTTGGCGGGCTGCCATCGGATTTCGAAGTACTGCGGCGCGCCGGTACTGTCAAGCAAAAGGAAGAGACGCGGCTCCAACAATCGGGGATTTGCGATCCGCTATTCCGAGCGCAGCGAGGACGCGAGCTGGCGCTCGACTCTTTGCCGCAGCTCCCGCAACTCGGGCGTAAGCTCGACCGGGTAGAGCGCGGGATCGTGAATCGCCTTGATGCGCGGGTCGAGCCGGGCGAATTCGGCGAGAAAACCCTCCCTGATCTCATTGAGCGAGGGCAGCGGCTGAACGATCTTGCCCCCTTCCATGACTCGTTTGAGAAGCGGCTCGGCGCCGGGCACGTTTTCCTGGCGCAGCGCGATCAGGTCCTTTTCCAAGACGCCGCCGCCGGTGAAGCGAAAAACCTGCTTCGCTCCCGGAATAGAGACCTTGCCGGTCGAAAGCTTCACGACCGGCCGGCCATTGTGCTCCACCAGCTTATAGGCGATGTCGAACCACGGCGCGTCCGCGGAGACTCCCATCTGGGTGCCGATGCCATAGCTGTCGAAAGGCGCGCCGGCGGCATCGAGCCTGGCGAGATCGTATTCGTCGAGCCCGCCGCTGCCGATAATCTTGACATCCTTGAACCCCGCGTCATCGAAAATGCGCCTTACCGCGTGCGCCAGCGCCGCAAGATCGCCGCTATCGATCCGCACGCCCTGCAGGCGCTCGCCGCGCGCGGCCATCTCGCGCGCGACTTGAACCGCCCTGCGCGCCCCCTCAAGAGTGTCATAGGTGTCGATCAGCAGAATCGAGTTTGCCGGGAAGCTCGCGACGAACTGCCGAAACGCATCGATCTCGTGCTCGAAGCTGGAGACGAACGAATGGGCCATCGTTCCGACAATCGGAATGCCGTAGCGCATTCCCGCAAGGACATTGCTCGTTCCCGCAAACCCGGCCAGATAGCTCGCGCGGGCGACCTTCATGCCGGCGTCGGTTCCATGCGTCCGGCGGAGCGAAAAATCCACGGCGGCGCGGCCCGCGGCCGCGTGAACGCAGCGCGCCGCCTTGGTGGCGATCAAGGTTTGCAGATTGATCTGGTTGATGATGAAGGTTTCGACGATCTGCGCCTCGATGATCGGGGCGGTGACCTCAAGCAGCGGCTCGTCCCTGAAAGCGAGGCGGCCTTCGGGAATCGCCCAGACTTCGCCGGTGAAGCGCAGGCTCTTCAGGTAGTCGAGAAAGTCGCCGGTAAAGAGTTTCTGCCGGCTGAGAAAATCGATGTGCGCGGCATCGAAGGAAAAGCCCTCGAGGAATCGAAGCACGTCCTCGAGCCCGGCGGTAACGAAGTAGCCGCGGCGCGGCGGGTAAGCGCGGATGAACAGGCTGAACGTCGCGCGTTCGAATTTGCGCGCCTGGAAGTAGCTCTGCGCCATCGTGAGTTCATAAAGGTCGGTAAGAAGAGCGAGGTCGGGCGGGCTTTCCATCGCTGCTCGATGACCGGAGAGTCGAGGGCCAGTCTAGTGTAAAAATCCCACTAAGTAAACCGCGCGCCCGCGCGTCGGCCAAACCGCGCGCAATTGTTGATTTCAAATCGGGCTTTTGCTAAGCGTTGGATCTGGGCTCAGAAAAGCAGAGGAGACACTCGATGTTTCAGGACAAAGTTGACCTCAAGGACTTCGAAAAACAGGATCCGGAGTACCAAGATCTCGTCCGGCGCGTGGTCGCCATTCAGGCCGACTGCGAGATCGGCGGGCCGCATCTCTACGTGAAGGACATTCTGCCCGGCGCTCCGACCAAGCTCGATCAGTTGATCGTGGCGCGCACGGCAGCCGAGGAGATGGACCACTTCAGAAAGATGGCCCGCATCGCCGGAGACATCGGCGTCGACGTCTCGTACATTCTCAGCCGGCCCAACCGCGAGCGGTACGTGGAAGCGTTTCGCGGCCAGATCACGACGTGGGAAGATTTCTGCGTGTTTGGATTTTTGATCGACCGCGTGGGGCGTTTCCAGCTCGAAGAATTCATCGGCTGCACGTATTTGCCGCTGGCGCGAGTGGTCGAGGATCCTGACATCATTCGGGAGGAGGAGGGTCACATCGACTACGGCACGAACTGCACGGCCGAGTACGCGGCGAAAGGCGGAGAGGCGAAGGAAAAAATTCAAAAGGCCGTCGATTACTGGTACGCCAAGGGCTTGGACATGTTCGGCCGGTCCGACTCCTACCGCTCGGAGCGCTATCGTTTTTGGGGCCTCAAGCAGCGAACCAACGCCGAGGCGCGCCGGCAGTACAAGGAGGAGGTCGACGCGCTCATCAGAAAGATGGGACTTACGGTTCCCGATCCCAACAAGGGCCGCCTTTATATGTAAGAACGGGTTCCGGGTTTCAGGTTGCGGTTCGATCGAGAATCGCCGGCGGCAAGCCCGGGCCACAAGCAGAGAAAAGAGATATGGAGCCAGCACCCAATACGGAGGCACTGGATCAGCAGCTCAAGGAGTTCATCCAGGCGCTAAAGGGCGCGGTCAATTCGGCCATGCCCCACGTGAAGGACGATCCCCAGCTCGTTGAGAAGGCGATCGCCGATTGCAAAGAGATCCTCGACGTGGTCATGGAGGGAAACGTCAAGGAGTGGCTGTCGTAAGCGCCTGGCGCCGTTCCTTAAGCCAGCGTCTTTCCGATTCCGCTTGACGAAGGCGCCTTGAACGGCAAGGCGCCTTCGTTGTATCTGTCGTCGAGCTTTGCCGGGAGGATGGAATTTGAACATCGCCGTTTGCGGTAAGGTCATTCCCGCCAGCACCGTTACGATAGAGATCGATCCGACAACCAAGCGCATGGTGCGCAAGGGCGTCGCTCACGAGTTGGATCCGGCGGCGGCGAGCGCGCTGGAAGAGGGGCTTCGGCTCGCCGAAAAGCACGGCGGCGCCGTCGTGCTCTACACGATGGGCATCCAGGACGCGACCATCGGCATTCGCAGCGCGCTTGCGATGGGGGCGGCTTCGGCCGTTCATATTCTCGACGACGCGGTTGCCGGCTCGGACACGCTCGCGACCGCGAAGCTGCTCGCCGCGGCGATCAAGAAGCAGCCGTTCGATCTCGTGCTTTGCGCGACGGAGAGCAGCGACAGCTATTCCGGGATCGTTCCGGGACAGATCGCGTATTTTCTCGGGATCCCCGCGCTTACCTTTGCAAGAGAGATCGCCGTGGATGGAAGCAAGCTCGTCATCAAACGGCAAAGCGAGAGCGGCTACGACGTCGTCGAGTCGACGCTGCCCGCGCTCGTCACCACGACGAGCGGCATCAACGAGCCGCGTTATCCTCAGCTCAAAGGCATCATGGCGGCGAAGAAGAAGGAAATCAAAGTTTACACCGCGGCGGATTTGGGGTTCAGCGCCGATCAGGTGGGCGAGAAAGGCGCGCGCGAGAAAGTTTTGTCGATCGGGCGCCCGCCCAAGCGCCAGGCCGGCAAGATCGTCACGGACGAAGGAGAGGGCGGGAAGCAAATCGCCGATTTTTTGGCCGAGATCAAGGTGCTCTAGTGCCGGAAGTTATCTGGGTATACGCGGAGGTCGTCGAGGGCAAGATCACGGCGACGACGCTCGAAATGCTGGCCAAGGCCGCCGAGGTGGGCAAAGCCGAGGCCGTGCTTCTCGGGCCGGCTCCTGATGACGCGCCCGAAACGCTCGCGCGGTACGGCGCGAGCAAGGTCTATCGCTCGGCCGATCCGGTCTACCGCGATTACCTGACACTGCCGGCGGCGGCAACAGTCGCGGGTCTCATCGAGAAGCACAAGCCCGCCGTCATGTTGTTTGCCTCAAGCTATGCCGGGCGGGATCTCGCCGCAAACCTGAGCGCCAGATTCGATTGCGGCGCAATCACGGATGTCGGCGACTTTCAGCTGAAGGACGGGAGCGTCGAAGCGACGATCCCCGCCCTTGGCGCGAGTTATCTCAACACCGCGACCTTGGTCAGCGAGGGAACGAAGCTTTTGTTGGTTCGGCCGAAGTCTTTCGAGCCCAAGATCAACGAGCAGCCGCTTGCGGTCGAGGAGGTCGAAGCGCCGGCCGATCAGGCGCTCCGCGCCATTCGCGTCAAGGAGCGCGTGGCGGTCAAGCGCGAAGGGCCGCAGCTCGAAGGCGCAAAGGTCATCGTCTCCGGCGGCCGCGGGCTCAGAGGCGAGGAGAATTTCGCGATGCTCAAAGAGCTCGCCGACCTGCTCGGCGGGGCCGTCGGGGCGACGCGCGCCGCGGTCGACGCGGGCTGGGTGCCTTACGCGATGCAAATCGGCCAGACCGGCAAGACCGTCAAGCCGGAAGTCTATATCGCCTGCGGAATTTCGGGCGCCGTCCAGCATCTTTCCGGCATGAAGACCTCCAAGACCATCATCTCGATCAACAAGGATCCCGAGGCGCCGATCTTTCAGTACTCCGATTTCGGCGTCGTCGGCGACGTCTTTAAAGTCGTCCCGCAGCTCATCGAGGAGATCAAAAAGCGCAAGGGAAGGTGAGGGTGGGCCGGGCCCAAACAGAAAGCGCCGGGTTCGACCCGATACTCGCTGCGCCAGTCCTCCCGGGGAGGGTCGCATGTTCGAGGACTACATACCCAAGAAAAAGATCGGCTGCCTCTGTCCGCTCGCGGTGATCGATACCTACGCTTACGAGTTTTACAAGCTCGCGCCGAAGGATGTCATGACCGTGATGGTGCCGCTGGGGCTGCAGGAGTTCTCGGCGAAGGACGTCGAGCGCGTTTTTTCGACGGTCGACGAGAAGATCGATCTGTTGACGGAGCGGGGCGTGGATATCATCTACCAATCGGGGGTGCCGCTGCCGATTCTCATCGGCCCCGAGGCTCTGAGAAAGCTCCTCGATCGTATGGCCTCGAGAGCCGAAGTGCCGGTCACGGCTCAGGTCTTCGGCGTGGTCGCGGCGGCGAGGCGCCTCGGAGCGAAAAAAATTGCCGCGGCGAACAAATGGACCGAGGCGATGAATCGGACGCTCGGGCAATTCTTCGCCGCGGAAGGGGTCTCGCTTATCGGCTGGAACACGCGCGCGATGGCCCCGTCCGAGTTCCTCAAGTGGACGAACGACGCCAGCACCCAGCTCGCCTATGATCTCGGGCGCGGCGCGTTCGAGAAGTATCCCGACGCGGACGCGGTCTACATCGGCGGCGGGTCGTGGCTCACGCTTCCGGTCATCACACGCTTGGAAGAGGAATACGGCAAGCCGGTGATCACGAATCAGACGGCGTCGGTTTGGTACCTGCTCGAGCAGCTAGACTACTGGAAGCCCGTCTCCGGCTACGGCCGGTTAATGCAATCCGAATAGCCCGCCGGCACGGCGCCCACGGCCGCCGAGTCCGTTTGCGCGCGCGCCGATATTGGCCATCACGGCATTGGTTTTCCCGATCAGCGCGCGCAGGTTGATCTTTCCGCGCGAAAAGATTAGGAACAGCGGTGTTCGTCTTTGGCGCACGCGCGACCGCCGCCGGCGAAAGCCGAAAGCCGTTTTTTGCTCGCGCGTCCCAGCAAGCCAAAAACAAAACCGGAGGATCGATTCATGAAGACGGAAAGCTCGGACGTGGTCGTCGTCGGACTAGGGAACGCGGCCGAAGCCGCGGCGGTCTCCGCGCATCAGGCGGGCGCGAAGGTTCTCGTGTTGGAAAAGGCGCCGCAGGCGAAGAAGGGCGGCAATACCTGGTTCAGCCACGGCGCGCAGTTTCGCCACGCGCACAACGGCATTCAGGACGAAAAGCCGCTTCTGCCCCATATCAGCGAGAGCGAGTGGGAAAAAATTGACCTTCCGCCCTACACCAAAGACGAGTTTTACGGCGATCTCATGCGCGTCACGCGCGGGCGAGCGGTGCCGGAGCTGGCGGAGTTGCTCGTCAATGAATCTTACCCGACCGTCAAATGGATGCAGGAAATGGGCATCCAGTGGGAAATCCTTTACACGGCGGCAAAGCCGGAGGGCGGCCGCTTCCGCTGGCACCAGGGGAGCAGCTTCATTCACGCCAAGGACGGCGGCGGAGGGCTGGTCGAGATGTGGTACCGGATCATTCAGGAGAAAGGCATCCCGGTCAGGTTTGAGACCGGCGCGGTGCGGCTTCTGACGAACGAGAAGGGCGCGGTCTACGGCATCGTCGCTCAGAGCCCGGAAGGATTGAGCGAGATCCATTGCAAAGGAGTCGTCTTGGCCTGCGGCGGCTTCGAGGCCAATCCCGCGCTGCGCGCGCAGTTCCTCGGCGCCGGTTGGGACCTGGCCAAGGTGCGTGGCACCCGGTACAACACCGGCGACGGCATCCAGATGGCGCTCGATATCGGCGCGCAACCTTTCGGCCACTGGAGCGGCACTCACTCCACCCCGATCGACGCCGACGCCGGCGACTACGAGGGCGGATTTCTCGACCCGGCGAACCGCCGCTACCGAACGCACCGCTACGCCTGGACGCTCGGCATCATGGTCAATACCGAGGGACGAAGGTTCGTGGACGAGGGCGAGGATTTCCACGCTTTCACCTACGCCAAGAACGGCGCGGAGATTCTGAAGCAGCCGGGCGGCATCGCCTACCAGATTTTCGACGACAAGGTGAAAGAGCCTCTCAGCCGCCAGCTCTACGACGGCGCGACGCCGGTGATCGCCAACACGATCAGAGAGCTGGCCGAGAAGCTCGAGATCAACCCGGACGCGCTGGAAAAAACCGTGGACGAGTTCAACAGAGCGGTCGTCGGCGGCCGGCCTTTCAATGAGGTGATTCGCGACGGCAACGCGACGAAGGGCATCTATCCCCCCAAAAGCAATTGGGCGCAAAAAATCGACACGCCGCCCTTCGTCGCTTATGCCGCGACATGCGGCGTCACGTTCACTTACGGCGGGCTGAAGATCAACACCCGCTGCCAGGTGCTGAACCTGCAGGATCGGCCGATCCCCGGGCTTTACGCCGCCGGCGAGCTGACCGCGGGCTTTTTCTACTACAACTATCCCAGCGGCTCCGGGCTGATGCGCGGCGCGGTGACGGGAAAGATCGCGGGCGCGAACGCTGCCGGCGCGTAGCGGCGCAAGCAAAAAAACACCGCAGAGACACAGAGGGCGCAGAGGGGCTTTGCCTTTGTGTCGTATTCGGTGAAACCAGCTTTCACGGGTCAACGGCGATGAATATTGTGGTCTGCTGCAAGGCGGTTCCCGGCCTCGTCACGGAAGTCAAGGTCGGGGCCGACGCCAAGTCGCTGGAATATCAAGGGCAGCTTCTGGCGATCAACGAGTGCGACGAGTACGCGCTGGAGGAAGCTCTCGCGCTCAAGCGCGCGCACGGGGGCAACGTGACCGTCGTCACGATGGGAAACATCAAGGCGCTGGAGATTTTATACTTCGCTCTCGCCAAGGGGGCGGACAGGGCGGTTCGGGTCGATTGCGAGACGAGCGACGCGCGGGTTGCGAGCACCGTGCTGGCGGCGGCATTGAAAAAACTCGACTTCGACCTTGTATTGACGGGAACGCAAGCGCGCGACACCCTGGGCGGCCAGGTCGGGATCGCCGCCGCGGCTCTGCTCGGCTTGCCGTTCGCCTACGCCGTCGTCGAGATTCAGATGGCCAGCGCAAGTGCGGTCAAGGCGCGGAAGGAGCTCGGAGGAGGGCGCTATGCCGAAGTAGAGCTTTCGTTGCCCGCTCTGTTGTGCGTCCAAACAGGCATCCAGCCGCTCGCGTTTGTCCCGCCCGCGCGGAGAATGCGCGCGCGGCAACAATCCGTGGCGTCGTTTACGCCGGCCGACCTGGGCCTCGACCCCGCAGCTCTTGCGCCGAAGGGCTACCGCCTTGTCGACGTTCATCCGCCGCAGCGGAGCCACCGGGTGGAGTTTCTCGATGGAACCCCGCAGGAAATCGCCGCCGCTCTCATCAGCAAAATCCGGGAGGCTCTCTAGCGATGGCGCGCGGGGTGTTGGTGCTTATCGAGCATTGCGAAGGAAAGATCGACTCGGCGGCTTCCCAGCTGCTGGCGATCGGGCAGCGGCTTGCGGAAAAGTTGAAAGTGGAGCTGGTGGCTGCGGTTATCGGCTACCGGCACGACGGCGTCGTTCGGGCTCTCCAGAGCGCCGCGCTGGATCGGATCGTCGCCGTCGACGATCCGAGATTGGCGCGCGCCAGCGGGGAGGTTCAAGCGCAGGCGCTCGGCGAGGTGGCGCGTCAAATAAAGCCGCGCCTGATCCTGATGGGTTACACGCTTGCGGGGATGGAACTTGCGCCCGCGATCGCCGCCAGGCTCGGCGCCAACGCGTTTACGAATTGCGTCGGCATCGACGCGGTTGACGGCGCGGTCAAGGTTACGCGGCCGGTGTTCGACAACACGCTGCACGTCGAGATTGCGCTGGAGGGAGATGAAACGGCGGTGGTCGCGCTGCAGAAGGGCGCCGCGCCGGAGCTCAAGCCTTCCGCGAAGGAGGCCCCCGTGGAGCGGCTCGCCCTCGATCTCGAGAATTTTTCGGCGCAAAGCCGCCTCGTTGGCGTTACGGAGGAACCTCGGGGCGAGGTCGATTTGACGAAGGCCGCGATTATCGTTGCGGTAGGGCGCGGGATCGGCGGCGCGGAAAAGATCCGTCTCGTTTCAGAGTTAGCGGAAGCGCTCGGCGGGGTCTTGGCGTGCTCGCGACCGGTCGTCGACGTTGGCTGGCTTCCGCGCGAGCGGCAGGTCGGCGCCTCCGGCAAAACCGTCGCCCCGAAAGTTTACATCGCGTGCGGCATCTCCGGCGCGATCCAGCACTTGTCCGGCATGCGGGAGTCCAAGCGCATCATTGCGATCAACAAGGACCCCAACGCGCCCATCTTTCAGGTCGCCCACTTCGGCGTGATCGGAGATCTTTTCGAAATCGTGCCCGCGCTGACAAAAGCCGCAAAAGAATCCCGGCCCGGCTAACCGGCCGGGGCCTGCCAAGCTCTGCCCCCGGACGAAATCCGCGAGCGCGAAGGAAAGATTCCGCATGAAAAGCTACAAACGGATTCTCATTTTTCTTCTCCTTGTTCTCGCGCTCACCGGCGTCCTCAGCCCGTGGATGGCCGCGCTCTGGAATGCGATTTTGCACGCGGTGCCGGAGTGGCGCGACTACCAGCAGCCGTTCTCGCGGATCTTCAGCCGCCTCTACATGGTGATGGGCATCGTCCTTTTTTTTGTTTGCCGCCGCATGCTTGGAATCGAGTCGTTTCGCCAAATGGGCCTTACGCGCGAGCGCGCCTGGTGGCGCGATGTCGTCATGGGGTTTCTCCTCGCGTGCGGCTCGTTTGCCGCCGTCGTGGCCGCGATGGCGTTCGCCGGTGTTTTCACACCGGGGTTTCGCCGCTCGCTGGCGTCGGCCCTCGGGAGCGCCTTTGGAGCCCTGATGGCGGGCCTGACGGTCGGCTTCATCGAGGAGATCTTCTTTCGCGGCATGATCTTTAAAGGGCTTGTCGAAGACACGCGCAAGGCGGCGGCCTATTGCCTGGCGAATCTTTTCTATTCCGTCATTCACTTCGTCAAGCCGGCGGAGAAAGTGCCGCTTACCGAAATCGATCCCCTGGCCGGTTTTAGATACCTCGCCGGGTCCTTCGCGGCGCTGCTCGACCTCCGGGAGATCCTTCCGGGCGTTATCGGGCTTTTTCTCATCGGCATCGCGCTCAGCTACGCGTTTTTCCGCACGGGCTCGCTCTACCTCGCGATCGGGCTCCACGCCGGCTGGGTATTTAGCCTAAAAACATTCGACCTCTTCGGCAGGGCGCGGCGCCGGGACATGGGCTGGCTTTTCGGCGCCTCAGAACCGAAGATCGTGAGCGGGGTCGCCACGTGGATCGGCATTATCGCGGTCGTTCTGGTGATCCATTGGGCGACGCGGAACCGAAAGGCCCTCGGCGCGGCGAAATTTTGATTGACCCGCGATACTACCTCTCATATATAATTCGGCTCCTTAACGTCTCTGGGTTTATATCCGGTGTGACTCCGTCTTTTCGCCGCGATGCAGCAGCAGGCCGATGTCAACACGAAATTGGTCTCCGCGCTGAAGGAATACTGGTATATCGCTGCGCGCGCGACGGAGCTTCGCTCTCGGCCGTTAGCGCGGACGGTTCTGGGAGTCCCGTTGGTTTTATTTCGCGAGGCTGACGGCAAAGCTGCTGCGCTTATTGATCGCTGCGCCCACCGCAACATGGCGCTCTCGCGCGGCCGCGTTTGTCACGGCACGGTTGAATGCTCGTACCACGGCTGGCGTTACCGCGGCGATGGCACCTGCGTGGAGATTCCGTCGATGGCCAATGGCGCGGCAGAACCCGCGAATGTCAAGGTGCAATCCTTCCCGACGGCAGAAAGAGATGGTTTCGTCTGGGTCTATATGGGCTCAAGTGCTCCCGCCGGCCCGCCGCGAGCCTTTCCACATTACGGGGACCGGGAATGGACCACCTTCACGATGGAGACCAGGTTCGAGGCCAGCGCGTTTGCGTGCCTGGAGAATTTCCTCGATTGCCCGCATACAGTTTTCGTGCATACCACGTGGTTCCGGAGCCGCGCGGCCAGCGAGGTCCGCGCGCGCGTGCGCCGGCGCAACGACGGAGTTGACGTCGAGTTTTTCAATGAACGCGACGCGCAAAGCGTGGTCTCCCGCCTTTTGTTTCCGGCGGACAAGAAGATGGTCCACACGGACAGGTTTCTTATGCCCACGACGAGCCGGGTCGATTATTCCTTCGGTGCCGATCGCCATTTCATCATTACCTCTCAATGCACGCCGGTCTCTGAATCCGAAACTGAGGTTTACACCGTCGTCACGTTTCGTTTTGGCCGGATCGGATGGCTGGTGAGGCTTCTTTTTGCGCCGCTCGCCCGGAGGATCATCGCGCAAGACGTGAAGGTGCTTAAAGCGCAGACAGAGCAACTGCGGAGGTTCGGCGCGGCTGAGTTCACTTTCGTAAAGAGCGATCTTGTCGGGCCGCACATCTGGGAGCTGTGGCAGGGCGCGGCGCGAAACGGCGGCGATCGTCCGCGAGCGCGAACCGAGGAGGAAACCGAGGTCATCCTTCGGTTCTGAGGCGTCAACCGTCGTACATGCCCACGCGAACCCTTGCATTTCCCGGAGCCGTGGCGGCGCTCGCTGCCTTCTCTCTTTGGTTTTATTACCGGCAGAATTTCGCCGGCCAGATCGGCGGCGCGATGTCCGTCGCGAAACTTCTATGGCTCGATTATACGCTTTTGGCCTGGTTCATCGTGCCGTTTTTTGTTTGGCGCTCGGCGCTGGTGCGAGCGCCGCTACGAGATATTTACGCCGTTCATCTCGCGAATTTCTGTCTCCGCGGCGCGGTCGAATTGTGGATGCTTTATGTCAGCATCTCGTGGCTTCCGCCTTACGGCATCGCGCACGACTTTTTCTCGGTCGGGCTGATCACGGGGCTTGTGTGGCTCCGGCGGGAGAAGCTGCGGGCGCTCGGTGATCGGGAGAACCGGGCCGCGCGCCGCTTTCTTGTTTCGATACGCGCGGGGTTACTGTGTGAGATCGCGCTCGCGTGGCTGTTCTTCCGCGCGACCGAAGGCAAGATCGGGATCTACTTTGCGAGCGACGAGCCAAAGTTTGCTCTCATCAATAACGTGACATGGGTGGCCGTTCTGTTCGCGTATAGCGATTTAGTTGTGTTTCTGCGGCGCGCCGCGGCGGTTTTCTTTCCGGTCGTTAACTGGACAGTTTGCACCCGTGAGGTCGAGCGAACTTGAAAACCCCTCATCCTAACCCTCCAGTGGGAGAAGGAAGAAACGAACGAAGAATTCTTTACCGTTGGTCCCGTTTCGCGTCTTGTCTGAAGGAACTGAAGAATCGCTATGAAAGGGCTTAGGGCGGAAATCGTGCCCGCGACGCGGGTTCTCACGCGACATGAAGAGCGGCTCTACCGTCTCTACGCGAGCTGCTATGACGGAACCGACCCGGCGCGCTTTCGCGCGGACCTCGAGGAAAAACAGTGGGTGATCTTGCTGTTCGAGGAAAGAGGCGAAGTGGTCGGCTTTTCGACCCAGCTCCTCATGGACACAAACATCAACGAGCGCCCGGTGCACGCGCTCTTTTCCGGCGATACCGTCATTCATCCGCGCTACTGGGGTTCTCTGGAACTGGTCCGGGCGTGGTGCCGCTTGGCGGGAACCGTGAAGGCGCAAAACGGCGGCCGGCCGCTCTACTGGTTTTTGATCTCTAAGGGGCACAGAACCTATCTTTATCTTCCATCGTTCTTTAATGATTTCTACCCGCGCTATGATCGCCCGACGCCGCTCTTCGAAGCCCAATTGATCAACACTTTGGGCGCCGCGAAGTTCCCGCGCGAGTTCAATCCCGGAAGCGGTCTTATTGAATATGGCTCGGCGCACGACCGGCTCAAAAGCGAGCTGGACGCGGCGCCGAAGCGCCTAAACAATCCTCACGTCGACTTCTTTGTGCGAAAAAATCCGAATTACGGCTTCGGGAGCGAATTAGTGTGCGTCGCGGAAATCTCGCCTGCAAATATGCGGTCGGTTGCGCGGCGCGAGCTGGAAATCGGGATGAAAGCGGCGCTGCCGCTGGTCGCGTGACGTATGAGAGAAGCGTTTAATTACCTTGTCGCTAACTTGCTCTGGATTTCGAGCGGCTGGCAAAAAACGCGCGCCTTTCACGCTGCGCTCCGGCGTCCGCGAGCGACGCAGGAAGGCCGGCTAATCTCGTTACTCAAGCAGAATGCCCGCTCGGATTATGGCCGGCGGTACGCGTTCGAACGCGTGCGGTCGATTCGCGAGTTTCAGGACGCCGTCCCCATTGTTACCTATGATTCGCTTGGGGAGGAAATCGAAGCCATCAAGCGCGGGCGCGAGCGCGTGTTGACCGAGGAGCCGGTCCTCTGGCTGGAGAAGACCACCGGCTCGACAGGCGCGGCGAAATATATCCCGTATACGGCGAATCTCAAGCGAGAGTTTCAAGCGGCCGTCGCGCCGTGGATGGCGGATCTCTACCGGCA
This sequence comes from Candidatus Acidiferrales bacterium, assembly GCA_035559995.1. Lineage (GTDB taxonomy): Bacteria > Desulfobacterota > Binatia > UBA9968 > UBA9968 > DATMAM01. The sequence goes on along the minus strand of DATMAM010000029.1, from coordinate 12,569 downwards.
TCGGCGAAAGATGCTGCTCGGCGGAAGCTACTGGAGCATCACTCCGCTTGCCGCGGTGCCCGAGGTGACTCAGGGCGGACTTCGCGTCGGCTGCGACGACGAGCGCGAATATTTTGGCAAACTCGACCGCAAACTACTGGACCGGCTGATTCTGGTGCCCGCAGAACTGGCCAAGGTAAGCGACGTCGAGTCCGGCCGATATGTGACGCTCCGCTTCCTGTTGGAGACGCCGCGCCTGGCGTTCATCTCCGTCTGGAATCCGAGCTTTCTCACCCTGCTTGTTGGTCTCCTCGAAGAGCACGGCGCGCGCTTGATCGAGGATATTCGCCGGGGAACTCTGACGCCGCCGCGCGCGCTGCCGTCCCATCTGCACGCGTCGTTGGCGCGCGGTCTTGCGCCGCGGCCCAGCCGCGCGCGCGAGCTGGAGGAGATTCTTCGCCGTCTTGGCAAGCTTGCGCCGATCGAAGTTTGGCCGAAGCTCAGTCTGATTAGCTGTTGGGCGAGCGGCAACGCGCGCAACTTTTTGCCGGAGCTCCAAAGCCTGTTTCCGGGTGTCGAGATCCAACCAAAGGGGCTGCTCGCGACGGAAGGCGTTGTTTCGATTCCGATCTTGGGGCATCCGGGCGGGGCGCTCGCCCTTACGTCGCACTTTTTTGAATTCATTCCGGAAGGCGGTTCACGCGCGCGCCCGCTTCTCGCCGATGAGCTCGACAACGGCCAGATCTACAAAGTTTTGCTTACGACGGGCGGCGGCCTCTATCGCTACGACCTGGGAGACTGGATTCAGGTTGTGGGGTACGTCGGCGAGACGCCGCTGGTGGAGTTCATCGGCAAGGAGAGCGCCGTCTCGGACCTCTGCGGCGAGAAGCTTCACGCCGCGCGCGTGGAGACCGCGTTGGGCGCGGCGCTCGCTGAATTTCGCCTCACCCCCTCGTTTGCGATGCTCGCGCCGGAATGGGGCTGGCCGCCGCGCTACTGCCTGTTGATCGAAGCGTCGGGTGTAAGCGCTGATATTCTCGCTCAATTGGCGGATCGCCTCGATGAGCTTTTGCGCGAGGGCCATCACTACGCTTACTGCCGGCGCCTGGGCCAGCTCGGCCCGCTTCAGGCATTGCCGGTGCGCGACGGCGCCCGGCGCTACCTGGAGCGATGCGTTGCTCTGGGGCAGCGGCTCGGAAGCATCAAGCCCACGGCGCTTCACTGCAAGCCCGGCTGGTCCGTCTGGTTCGAGAGAGCCGCCGGTGATCGAGACGGGAATGTCCATGAGCCGCTTCACATTTGAAATGGCAACAGACGAGCATGAGGCAAGTCTCAGGCGTCTTTTCGCCGCGACAGAGATGGAAGGCGAGATTCAAATTTCTTTCCGCCGCGAGCCTAACTTCTTTTCGGCCGCCGCCCTGCAGGGGCCTTTCTTTCAAGTCATCGCCGCGCGCGACACCGAGACCGGTGAGATCATCGGCTCGGGGACGCGCGCCGTGCGCAAGAGGTATGTGAATGGCGAAGCGCGCGCCGTCGGCTACCTCGCCGATCTTAGACTCGACAAACGGTACCGGTCGGGAGTTCTCGTCGCGCGGGCATACCGGTATTTGCAGCGCCTGCATCAGGACGCAAAGACAGCTCTCTACTTCACGCTCGTCGCCGAAGAGAACGAAACGGCATTGAAAACCATCGCGCGCGGGCGCGCGGGCCTCCCGCCTTACCGCGACCTCGGGCGAATTCACACGCCGGCAGTAAACCTGCTGCGCCGGAAAGCCGGGCGTCCTCGGGACGTCGAGATCGTTCGCGGCGCCGTCGATCGATTGCCGGAGATCGTCGATTGCATCAATCGAAACCACCGGCGGCGCCAGTTTGCGCCCTTCTATGAAGTCGAGGATTTTTCCGCGCGGCTTCCTGGATTCAGAATCGAGGATTTTTACGTTGCTCTGAGAAACGGGCGGGTTACGGGCGTCGTCGGGAAGTGGGACCAGCGCGCCTTGAGGCAGACGGTCGTGACCGGCTATCGTGTAAAGGCGCGCTTTCTTCGGCCGCTCTACAATTTCGTTTCGTCCATTACCGGCGGGCCGGTCTATCCGCCTCCAGGAGCCGAGCTTCGCTACTTTTACGCGAGCTTTATCGCCATTGATGACGACGATATCGCCGTATTCAGAGCGCTCATGCGGGCGCTCTTCAACGATCACGCGGGCTCGTCCTACGACTACTTCGTGGTCGGCCTGCATGAAAAAGACCCGCTCGGCGCTGTTCTCGACGAGTTCTCGCTGACGCCATTCGCGGCGCGTCTGTTCGCCGTCCATTTTGACGACGGCGCCGATCTTTTCAGAAGTTTAAACGGCATGGTCCCGTACGTGGAGCTTGCGCTGGTATGAAGGACGGAACCATCGAAGCGGAAGTTCCTGCAGTGGCGGCCGCGGGCGCTCGGCCCGCGGCGAAGGCTCTCGATTGGACCTGGTCGTGGCCCTCGCTCCGCGATCCGCGCGTTCCGTTCGCGCTGATTCTTACGTTTTATGCCGTTCTCGGCTGCACAGTGCTCACGTTTAGCCGCGATCCGTTTCAGATGGCGCTCACGGTGGTTTCGGCGTGTCTGTTGGACACGACTCTGTCCTTGATCCTCCGGCGCCAGCTTGTCGTCCCGCTAAGCGCCTACATCACCGGCCTTTCGCTCGCGCTGTTGTTGAATTACGCGCACGGCTCGCTGCTTCTTTTTTTGCCGGTTTATCTCGCGATCGGCTCGAAGTACGTGTTTACGTACAACGGCCGGCATGTTTTCAACCCCTCGATGTTCGGGGTCGCGGTTTCGCTCCTGCTCGGCGGCGATCTCATCACGACGGCGCCGGCTTACCAGTGGGGCGGCACGTGGGCGATGTCGGCCTTCATGGTGACGATGGCGCTTGCGTTTTTTGTGTTTAACATCGGGCGCAACGCGTTGATTCTTTCTTTCCTCGGCTTCTATCTCATCCAGATTTCACTTCGCGCCTACATCATGCGCTGGTATCTGCCGCCGGAGGCGCTGCTGTTGGGCACGCTCACCTCGGCGCCGTTTTATCTTTTCGTGTTTTATATGATCACAGACCCGCAGACGTCTCCTTCAACAAAGAAGGGTCAGATCGCAACGGCTCTGGCGTTGACCCTCGTCGATCTTTATTTTCACCGGTTGACCAGCCTTTACACGTTTTTCTACGCCGCCCTGGCCGTAGGCGCGTCTCGCTTTCTGTACCTCCATTTGAAGTCCCTCTGGTACGGAGGGATGGCGGCCTTTTTTCGCGATCGACTCTGGAGCGCGGAGAGCCGCCGCGCGTATGCGCTTGTCGGCGGAATCGGCGCCGGCATCATCCTTCTTTATAAAGGCGCGATCTATCCCGACGTCCGCGAGGTCGAGCTTGGTTTTGGCCTTGTCGAGGTGAAGGCCTCTCACTCGGGGATCGACGCGAAGGCGGGAAATTTGCTCGACAGGGCAGACCCGCGGGTGCAGCACGTTGCGAAATGGCTTTTGTCGGCCGGGGATGCGGTTGCCGCCGGCGATTATGACAATGACGGCCTACTGGATCTGTTCGTGACGAATTTGCTCAAGGACGACGCCGACCGCAACGCCCTTTACCGCAATCTCGGAAATTTTCGCTTCGCGCGCGTCGAAGTTCCCGCTCTCGCGGCAGTGAGCTTCGATCCGGTCAATTATGGCGCGGTCTCGGGAGCGCTCTTTCTCGACTACGACAACGACGGCGATCAGGATCTGTTTTTAAGCGTGGGCTACGGAAAAAGCCGGCTGCTCAGGAATCAGCTCGCGGAAAAAGGGGTTGCGAGCTTCATCGACGCGACCGCTGAATCTGGGCTCGACGAGTACACGATCAGCATCGCGGCGAATGCTTTGGACTTCGACCGTGACGGCAGGCTCGATCTATTTATCGCCAACGCGCTCAGTCCGTATCTCGAAAGCTACACGCCGCCGCGGCCGCTCAACATTTTCGCTCTGCCGAAGCCGGAATACCCCGGTGATCGGCGCATGTTTCCGTTCATGCACAGGAGCTGGGACAACGCGCGAAACGGCGGATTGAACGCGCTCTACCGCAACGCCGGCGGAGGCCGCTTTGCGAAAATCGACATGACAGCGTTCGGCATGCCCGAGACGCACTGGAGCCTCGCCGTCGGCACCGGCGATCTCAACAACGACGGCTGGACGGACCTTTATATCGCCAACGACTTCGGGCCGGACGATCTCTATCTGAACGAACAGGGGAAGCGGTTCCAGAGAGTAAGCGGCCGGCTGTTCGGAAGCGTCGGTCGCGACACGTACAAAGGCATGAACAGCTCCCTCGGCGACATCGACCGCAACGGCTATCTCGACATCTATGTCTCGAACGTGCACGTGCCGCTCCAGGCCGAGGGCAGCCTCTTGTGGATGACCTACCCGTCGAAGGACCGCTTCCAGCCGGTTTTCCGTGACGAGGCATGGCGGCGCGGCGCGCTCAACGAGCATCGCTTCGGTTGGGGCGGCGCGCTGGGCGATCTCAACAACGACGGCTGGCTCGACATCGTTCAGGTAAACGGCATGGTCGACGACACGCTCGACAAGCGTTATCCCGATTGTCCGAGCTACTGGTATGTCAATGAAAAGCTCATGCGCTCGGGACCGGAAATCCACACGTATGTGGATATGTGGGGAGATCTCCGCGGCTATTGCATCAACGGACGCGAGCGAAACCGCGTCTACTTAAGCCGCGGCGACAAAAGCAAACTGCAATTTATCGATGTCGCCGCCGAGATCGGCTGGAAGGAAACTTATCCGTCCCGCGGGGCGCTGCTTGCGGATCTCGATAACGACGGCGATCTTGACGTGGCCATCACTCATATGGTCGCGCCGTTGTCGCTGTATCGAAACAGCCTGTACGACGGCGCGGACGGGGCAAACAAGCACTGGATTGGGTTTAAGCTCGAGGGGAGCGGCCAAAACTGCAACCGCGACGCAGCGGGGACCAAAGTGCGAGTCGCGTATGTACAGAACGGAAAGCGCGTACGGCAACTGCGCGAGGTTCAGATCGCAAACGCCTTTGCCGCGCAGGGCGACCGGCGCGCTCATTTTGGTCTCGGGGAGTTCGCGGGCCCTGTCGACGCCGAGATCTCGTGGTGCGGCGCGCCGCCAGAGATTTACCGAGGACTCGCCGTGGACCGCTACCACGCCCTTAAACAGAGACAATGACCAAACTGTTTCACAACCCCGATGTCGCGCCCGAAAGCTGGTATCTCGTTGCCCGCTCGCGCGAGATAGCGCCGGGGAAGGTGATCTGCCGGGAACTCCTGAACCAAAAAATCGCCGTCTACCGCGGCCAAGACGGCAGGTGCGACGCGCTTTACGCGCGCTGTCCTCATCTCGGCGCAAACTTGGCTCATGGCGATGTGGTCGGAAACAATCTCCGCTGCGCGTTTCACCATTGGACGTTCAACGGCGGCGGCGAGTGCGTCCGTATTCCTTACAAGAATTCAATCCCGTCTTTCGCGCGGGTCTTCTCCTATCCGGTAGAGGAGAAGTATGGGGCGGCGTGGATTTTTAACGGGCCGCGGCCGCTGTTTTCGCTGCCAACTTTTTCTGAGTGGCGCGAAGAGGAGCTTCTCTGGGTTTTCTTTAAGCCGCGGGTTTTGTCGTGCCATCCTCATCTGCTCGCGTGCAACGGCCTTGACGTGCAGCACTTCAAGACCGTGCACGAGCTTGATTTCGTGGACGACCCCGTTTGGGACGAGCCGAGCCCTTTTAGCGTGAGGCTCAGGTTGAAGATCCGGCTCGGAGGGCGCAGCTTCTTCGAGCGCGCGGTGCGCCTTTTTTCCGGCGAGACTGTCGAGGCTTCCTTTACAACCTTGGGCGGCAACTTGGCGATGATCGAAGGCAGCCTCGGGAGGTTTCCGCTTCTGGTTCTGTTCACCCATCGGCCGCTCAGCGGCGGGCGGAGCGCGAGCCAAACCATTCTCTTTGCTCCGAAGCGGCATGGCCTCGCGTGTTTTTTGCAAATAAACCGCGCTCTTCTCGCGATTGCCAGCCTCGTCATGGGCCACATTTTAGTCAGAGATCGAAAGCTCCTCGAAGAGGTCGATTTCCGCGCCAATTTGGTAGAGTCGGACGCGCCGCTCGGGGCGTTCATTCGCCAGATCAACAAGATGGAGGTGTTCGACGCGGGAAGCTGGGAGAGAGTTTCGGCGTGCAGGCGAGAGGAGGCGCTGTAACGTGGCGCGGCTGGAGCTCCATTTAGACGACGCGATCGACTTCACGCGCTACTTCGTGCCCGAGGCCTTTACGCCGCTTTTTTACACGCCGCTTTATGCGGAGCTGACGCCGGAGCAGCGGCGCCGCTACAACCAGCTTCATGGTTGCTATTGCAACGAGCAGATCATGTTTTTTGAAAAGTTCATCGCCGAAAATGTTCTCTCAGGAGTCGGGCGGGCGCGGGGACTGGAGGCGATGCGGCCGGAGCTGAGTGTGTTTCTGAATGAGGAGCGGCGCCACGCGCGGATGTTCCGTGACTGGAACCTACGCTGTTTGCCTCATTTATACGGGCGAAACGAGTTCTACTTCGTTGTGATGCCGGCAGGTCTTAAGGTGGTGCTCGACTGGAGTACGAAGCGGCCTTGGTTTTTCGCCCTTTTTGTATGGCTCATGCTGCTACAGGAAGAGCGCGCGGTATTCTTGGGACGGGAGGTGCTGCGCCGAAAGGACGAGCTTGAGCCCCATTTTGTCGCGCTGCAGCGCGCCCATCTCGCCGATGAGATCGATCATGTCGAATGGGACCAGGAGATCTTGGCCGCGATCTGGGGGAGCGCCAGCGCTGGCGCGCGGAGAATCTTGGCAGCCCTTTTTTGCCGCATGCTTGAAGAATTTATGATTACTCCCAAGCGCTCGAACCTTCGCGTCATCGCGGAGCTGGCTAACGAGTTTGCCGAGCTGAAAACGCGCTTTGAGGGAATGCGGCGCGCGCTCCTTGCGCTTGAATGTAGCCGCGATTGGAATCTTTCCTTGTATTCCAGAGCGACGGTGCCAAAGACATTTGCGCTGTTCGATCGCTGGCCTGAGTTCGCGCCGCTTTCTCGGGTACTGTGCGGCTACTGGCCGAACAGCGAGAACCGATGAATCGGACGGAGCATCCAATTCCCGCGCGGCTGAATCTCCTGCTTGCCGCCGTGCTGCTCGTTCTGCTGCCGGCGATTCTGGCGCTGGCCGGGAAGGCGGGAAGCCGTTGGGAGCTGGCGCTGCTGGCGATTGCATACGGCGTCTTGATGAATAGCGGGTACGCGCTCCTGCACGAGGCCGAGCACAATCTTTTTCACCCGCGTCCTCTAGTCAATCAGATGGGCGGAGTTTTGCTTGCGCTTTTCTTTCCCGCGCCTTTTCATCTTTTGCGCCAGGGACATCTCGGGCACCATATGCGGAACCGCTCCGACGACGAGGCCTTCGATTTCTATTTCGAAGGGGAGAGCCCGATCTGGAAAGCTCTTCAATTTTACGGGATCCTGACCGGGTTTTTCTGGGTTGTGATTGTTTTGGGCAACCTGCTCGCCTTAATCAAGCCGCGTTTACTGGAGCCCAAGTACGCGCGCTTCGACCGTCCGACGGCCGCCTTTCTCGCTTCGTTGAATCCCAAATTCTTCAGGCTGGTTCGGCTTGAGGCACTGTCGGTGTTCGTTTTACACGGAGGAATTATTTGGCTAGGCGGCATCCCGTGGCAGAACTACGCGGCTGTGCTCTTTGGTTTCGGCTTTAGCTGGTCGGCGATGCAGTACGTGCACCATTTCGGCACAGTGCGCGACGTGCAGAAAGGCGCGCGGAATCTGAAGACGTTCCGCTGGCTGGACGCCCTCTGGCTCAACCATAATTGGCACCTCAATCATCACCTGAATCCAACGGTGCCTTGGATATATCTTCCCACGTTGTATTCGGGTCCGGAATTCGCGCGCGGGAATTTGCTCCTCGCGTATCTCAAAATGTGGCGCGGGCCGCGGCCGGCGGCCGAACACGTGGAGAACTATTATGCAGGCGTCATTGTTCGATGACGAAGCAGCGCATCCTAAAACGCTTCGAGCGAGCGGGGCAGACACGGCGCTGACCGGGCGGCAGAAGATTCTGCTTCTCGCGCTGAATTTCATTCCGCTCGCGCATGTTACGATCACGCTTGCCCTCCTTGTCTTTTCCCCCGGTAACTGGTTTACGCGCGCGCTACTCGCCCTTGCGGCCTTGTATCTTTTGCCGCCGGCGATCGCTTATCTCGTGCGCACGCGCTGGAAAATCCCTGAAGGGAGGATCGCTGTCGGCTCCACCCCGTTCTTCGCTTGGTGGGCTTTGTTCCAGCTCCAAATGATTTTTTGCCGCCTGCCTGCGCTGGAAGAAGCGCTCAGGCTTGTGCCAGGAGCGTATTCCGCCTGGCTCAGACTTTGGGGCGCGCGTATCGGGCGGCTTACCTTCTGGGCTCCCGGCACCTTCGTTTTGGACCGGCCGTTTGTCGAGATCGGCAATGACGTAGTCTTCGGCGCCGGCGTGCGCATCAATCCTCACGTGGTTGTGAAGAGTTCCGCTGGAAAGTTCGAACTTTTGCTCGGCGCGGTAAGGCTCGGCGATGGCGCTCAAGTCGGGGGATACTCGCTACTGACGGCGGGTGCAGAAATCGCTCCCAATGAAAGCACGGACGCGCGTTTGCTATTGCCGCCTTTCTGCTCCTTCAAAGGTGGCAAGCGGATTCGCGCGAGGGAGAGAGAGTGAATCGCGTTGCGCCACTGTCACCAACGCTTTTTGATCGGCTGCGCGCGCATCTCGGTTTTAAGCTCGCGCTCGCCGTAGGACTGAATCTCGGCGCGTTCGCGCCGTACTTCTGGCTGCAGCGAAATCCTTACTTTCCAGTAACTTTTTTGCCACAAAGCCAGGTGGATGTTTGGATCGGCTTTCGACCCGACGCGGTTTGGGTCTATCTTTCTTTGTTTTTGTTGATGCCGGTTGGGCCGATGCTGATGGAGGAAAGTAGCCAGCTGCGGCGCTACGCTTGCGGCGTCGCCGCGATGAGCGTCGCCGCGGATCTTGTATTTCTGTTTTGGCCGACCGCGGTAACACGCCCGCGCGGGGATGGAGCCAACCTGATCTACCGGACGCTGGTCGCGTGGGACATGCCGCTCAACGCGTTTCCTTCTTTGCACGCGGCGATGGCGGTATTCTCCGCGCGCTGCTGCGAGCAGCTCTTTCAGCGCGCGGACTGTCCGGGGATCTGGCGCGCCGCCGTCTGGACGTGGGTGGCGGCGATTATCTGGGCGATGCTTGCCACGAAGCAGCACGTCGCTTTGGACGCGGTCGGAGGAATCCTTCTCGGCGCGTTTGCTTATGAAGGCGCTTTTCGATGTCAGGCGGCTCGGGCTATGAAAGCCGGGCGCAAACGGATCAGGACGGAGGGTTGGACGCTATGAGAGCTGTCGTGCGAGAACATTACCGGGGGTTTGCGATCGCCGCCGTTGTTTTGGCGAGCGCAATGGCAGCGCAGGCGAGCGAGGAGGCCGATCACGAGGCGCTGCGGAAGATCAAGGCGACTTATGAAGAGGTCGTAAGATCCGAAGACCTCTCGAGGCTCTTTCCGCATTTGGGAGCGAATTTGACCGCGGTCACGCCGACAGGCGATGAAGTAAAAGGCGCGCAAGAACTTCAGGCCTACTTTAAAAAGATCTGGGAGCTGATCGGAAAGGGAGGCACTTATCAGGTCAAAGTCAATGTCACGAACACCGAGCTGTACGGCGATCTCGCGCTCTCGTACGGCACTACGGACGAGTTCATCAAGACCGCCGAAGGAAGAGAGTACCGGTTCCCTATGCTATGGACCGCAGTGGCGCGCAAAGAAAATGGCGATTGGAAGGCGATCCGCATGCACGGCTCGATCAACCCGCTGAACAACGTTTTTGTCAATACTTGGCTCAACACGACGAAGTGGGTGTACGGAGGCGGTGGTCTGGTCGCAGGACTCGTGGCTGGATTTCTCTTGTCGTTGCTCCGCCGCCGGCGATAAAACAACCAACTCTCCGAAAAAAAGGCCACCACCAGAGCTACGAGCTTGAAGTTGTTTTCAAAGCAATCCCCAGGGCGACGGTATCGTGCGGGTAAGACCCACCGACGGCTCAAGGCCAGTTCTCGGGGCCAAAAAAATGCTTTGCGCGTTGATCCGGTCGGCTAGATTACTCTGGCGGTAATTTCCTTTTTGATTTTTAGCGCCTTTTCCTCCGCCTTCTCTTTCATATCTTCCAGCTTGATCTTGAGGCGGAGATTATTCGTGCTGTCGGCGTTTGCGAGGGCTTGCTCGAGACTGATGTGGCCGTCCTGATAGAGCTTGAACAGCGCCTGATCGAAAGTCTGGCAACCTTCGTGGACGCCGTGTTCCATCGCCTCCTGCAGAGAATCGATGTCGCCGGACTTGATCAAATCCTTGATCCGCGGCGTATCCAGGAGAATCTCAACCGCGGCGACGCGCCTGTTGTCCCCCAGGGCGGGGATCAGCCGTTGCGAGATGATCGCGCGCAAATTCAGGGAAAGCTGCATGAAAAGCTGCGGGCGCCGCGTTTCCGGAAAGAAGTTGATGATCCGCTCAAGCGCTTGGGTGGCGTTGGCCGCGTGCAACGTGGCTAAACACAAATGTCCCGTATCCGCGAACGTGATCGCCGCCTCCATCGATTCGGTGTCGCGGATCTCACCGATCACGACCACGTCAGGCGCCTGGCGCACGGCTCTCTTTAGCGCGTCCGCGAAAGAGAGGGTGTCGAAGCCGAGCTCTCTCTGATTAACGAGGCATTTCTTGTGCTTGTGGACGAATTCGATGGGGTCCTCGATGGTGATGATATGTCCCGAGCCGTGGGAATTGCGGTGGTCGATCATGGCCGCCAGGGTCGTGGATTTGCCGGTTCCGGTGGCTCCCGCAATGAGAATGAGGCCGCGCTTCAAAAGGACCAAATCGTCGAGGATCGAGGGCAGTCCGAGAGCCGCGGTGTTTTTGATTTCGTAACGAATTTTTCGGATGACCAACCCGATCGAGCCCCGCTGCCGAAAGGCATTGACGCGAAAACGGCTAAGGCTCGGAACCGAGTGAATCACGACCAGGTCCATCTCGAGCCGTTCGCTGAAGTCATGCCACTGCTTCTCGTTCATGACGGATTTAGCCAGGACCTCAAGGTCCTCGGTCCCGAGGGGTTCACTGGCAAGAGCTTTCATGGCTCCCTCGATCCGATATACCGGCGGGCTGCCGACCGTCAGGTAGAGATCCGAGGCGTCTTTGTCGACCATGATTTTCAGGAGCTGATTGATGTCCATATCTGAATTTCCCTTCTGCGCGGAGCGGTCGTTGGTTCTACCACTCGCAAAAGATGTTCCACGCGCAATGGATGGGCATCCCGCTACATTAAGTAGTACAAGAGAAGCTCGCGTTGCCGTATTTTGTCAATTCGCTTTCGGCGCGGCTTTTTTTCTTCTGCAAGAGCTCGTTTCGGCCTATGCACAGCCAGCGATGCCGGCCGAAAGGAGCGAATTCCCCCTGTTGCCGGAGCCAGCAACCGCGTCCGGAAGTTTTGCCGCAACCCTATTGAAAAAGTGATCGCTCGCCTCTAACATTTTTGGAAAAGATTTTTCGGCGCAGCGATGCAAGCCAAGATTCTGGTGGTCGACGATGAGCCGCTTGCTCGGAGAAATATCTCCATATTTCTTCGGGAGAACGGCTATCAAACCGTGGAGGCGCGCGATGGGAAGGAAGCTCTGGCTGTTCTCCAGAACGAAAAAGTTGATCTTGTGATTACCGACATCCGGATGCCGCAGCTGAACGGCCTTTTGCTGCGCGATATCATCGCCTCCACGCGTCCTGGCACCCCGACGTTGCTCGTGACCGCTTATTACGGCGACCTTGTGAAAGCGAGACTCGATCCGGACGCCTTCGTCTTAAAGCCGATTGTGCTCGAAGAGCTCCTTGAAAGAACGCAAAAGCTACTGGCGAGGGCGTAAGGGGTAAGTCGGGCCGTCCTGCTCCCCTCGGCTCTTTCGCAGGCGCACGGAGGCAAAAAAGTGGATCTCCATGCAGCCGAGGCGAAAGAGCTGCCGCGAGAGGCGAAGAAAAAAGACGGGGCGATCAAGAAAATTTGAAAGGCTGCCAGGAAAGCGGTAACGGCCGTGACGACAAGTTGATTCAATCGCGGAGTTTATCGCGACCGATCCGGGCGGCAATCGCCAGTTCTGGTCTCAGCTCACGCCCTTGGAAATCATCCAGATCACCGCGCCGATGACAACAATGACCAGGAGTGCGCCGACCCCGACTCCCGCCTGAAAAACGTCCCCGATGAGCTCGCAGCCAGTGAGCGCCATGCTGGAGGGCAGCAAAAATCCAATTTGACGATCGCCGGATCACTACTTACCTTTGAACTTCCAAAAGTTCGGTAATAGGAAAGGCACGCGCCACCGCGTTCCGCTTGCTCAGGACAACCGGCGAATCGGGCAAGGAGCCGTTATCTCCGAAAGGGTACAAGTTTCAGATCCTCGCGTGGAATGTGGATTTGCAGGATGTCGTAGACTGCAGCGCCTTTTCGCGCCAGTT
>DATMAM010000028.1:0-4013 GCA_035559995.1 Candidatus Acidiferrales bacterium | reverse complement strand
CTTCGGAGGGACGTGAACTATCTGGTGAGAAACGCGAACGGGAAAATTCCCAACTTCCTCAAGAGGCTCAAGGAGAACGTAAACGCGGAGATAAAGCTCAGACAGGGCAGGCCGAGAGGCCGGAGAAAAAAGGCGCGCGCTCGTTGAGGAGCGAGTTGACGGTTGCTTTTAGGCAGCGCCGCGGGCTGGAAATTTTTAAGCCGTCTTCGCGCGCGATTTTGCGCGGCCGGCAGTGCTCGTAAAATTCTCCTTATCTCGGGCGTTCCGGGCCCCGGTGTCGGCGCGTTTTGCGCGTCCTAAAAATCTCAAAAACGAGCCGCTTCCAACTTGCCCGCGACCCGATCGGCTTGCGGACGGGCGTAGGCCCAGGAAACGGCGAGGCTCAAGGGCGGCGTTCACGCAAAGGATAGCAGGACACGATTCCATGGCATTTGAAGCAGGCGCGGGCGGGGCGTCCTGCCGAGCGGCGGGCGAAAAACGGAAATATTTCCAGTCGCGCTCGGCGGTCGCGTTTACGGGCTGGTCCATGTATCTTCGAGCCGTCGAGCATGAGAGCCGATCGGGCGGTGAAAAACACATGGGAGGCTCGAGGCAGAAAAGATCAGCGTCAGGAATCGGAATGCCGTGCGAGCGCTCTCCGGGGCGGAGCGCGCGCTTACGGGCGGGCGATCCCCCGCGGACGTGATCGTGGCCGGGCAGCACCTCGCTGGGGAGCTTTGGGCGGGGCCGATTGTTGAGCGCAGTCCAACTTCGTCGAATTACCCCCTGGAGGCGACGTAGCGGCTTTTGGGAGCATTGGGCGAGCCGGAGGGAAGACAGTTTGCGGCCGCGAGGAGGGGTTCAAAAAATCCAAGCGGCGCGCAACGGCTCGCGGGTGGCGCGCGGGCTGGGGGCGTGTCGCGACGAGACTTACGCTTCGTTCAGCACGTCGGCGCAGGAGATTTTGGGAATCGAGCGCGGGCCGGGGTTTTCCCAAGCTCGAGAAATGAAGCTGAGCGCAAGAGACTATGAGGAGGCTTTACCTCATCGCCTATGACATCGCCGAGCCGCGCCGGCTCAACCGGGTGCGCGAGCTCCTCAAGGAGTTCAGCACGGGGGGACAAAAGTCGGTTTACGAATGCTGGTGCACTCCGGCGGAGCTTCTTGCGCTTAGGCGCTCCCTCGAGGAGCTAATCGTGGATTACGAGGACCGCGTGCATATTTTTGCGCTCGACGGCCGCAGCCGCCCACACACGCTGGGAATCGCCGTGCCGCCGTCCGATCCCGAGTTCTTCTATTTTGGCTGATCGCGGTGTCCGGGATAGCTTACATAGACCGCAAGCACGCCGAGCTGAGGCTGGACGGGTCCGCGATCGGCGTTTATGCGGCGGGAGAGCGGGTCGGCACGGTTCCGCTGGGTCCTTTGGGGCGGGTTGTGGTGATCGGCGACCTTCTGATCCGCTCTGCAGTCTTGCACCGGCTGGCCGATCGAGGCGTGGACGTGGTTTTCCTTTCCGGCAAGCGTCAGCGCTACCGCGGGCGATTGGTTGGACGGCATCATCGGCATGCGCGGCTGCGTATTCGGCAGTACGAGTCGAGCACAGGGCCGCTTGCGCTCAGGCTTGCCCGCGCCTGGATAGGAAAAAAGCTAGAGCGGCAGCTTTCGTTTCTAAACGAGGCGCTCGACGAGCGGCCGGCCGCGCGCCGGGCGCTTTTTCGGGCGGCCGATATCGTCGGGCAAGTGGCGGAGAAGGCGCGCGCGGCAAATTCTCTCGACAGCCTACGCGGCTTGGAGGGAGGGGCAGCGGCAGCCTATTTCGCCGCCCTCTCGCACATCTTTCCCGATGGCTTGTTCAATGGGCGCAGTCGCAGGCCGCCCAGGGATCCGGTAAACGCGCTCCTCTCGCTCACCTATACCCTGGTCCATTACGAATGGGTTCGCGAATGCGAGCTCATCGGCCTCGATCCGCTGGTCGGCTTTTATCACCAGCTCGATTACGGGCGGGAGTCTCTGGCCTGCGATCTGAACGAGCCGTTTCGGCCGGAAACAGACCGCTGGGTTTGGACTCTGTTCCGATCGCGCCAATTTACGGAGCGCGACTTCGCCGCCGAACAGGAGCGAGCCGGCATTTACCTAAAGAAGACTGCGCGTGGACGCTACTACCAGGCCTACGAGGAGTGGATCGCGCCGCGCCGCGCGGCGATGCGCGACGAAGTTCAGGCTTTAGCGCGGACCCTTGTCGATGGAGAAGACGCTTTATCTCGCGGAGAATCAGAACCTGCGGGTTCGCAGTGACGGCCCCTCGCTCTGGATCGAGCAGGAGCGGCGCGCGGGCCGGCGCGTCCCCGCGCGCCTTGTCAGCCGCATGATCGTTGTGGGCAATGTCGCTCTCGACACCGGCGCCTTGACGTTGCTGGCGCGCCGCGGCGTGCCCATCACTTTGCTCGACCGCAAGGGCGAGCCGGTCGCGATCGTCCTGGGCACGGAGGATGGCGCGGTCCAGCGCCGCGCGCGGCAGGCCGCGCTCCAGGAGGAGCGCGAGAGCCGCAGGCGGATTGCGAATTGGCTCGACGCGTGGGAGCGCGGGCGGCAGCTTCGGCTGCTCCGCCAGGTCGATCCTTCGAGGAGCTTGCTCTGGCGCCGGACCGGTTTTCGCAGGAGCGACTACGAAGAGTGGGTTCTCGCCGCGTCGCGGGCGCGAGGCCAACAACTGCACGCGCGCGCATTCTTGCGCGGCGCGCTCCAAGAGCTAATCGCCGCCGAGATTATCGCGGCGGGTTGGAACCCGCATGCGGGGGCGCGAAACGGCGCGACGCCGCTGGGCTTGGTTAAGGAGTTCGCCTTGGCGCTGCAGGCGGATGTGGACGCTATTTGGCTTTCGCTTGCGCTACCCGAGCGAGGAAACGCGCGCGCGTGCACGCGCGCGCTGGCGGCGCAGTTCGAGTCCGCTCGGCCGCGCCTGGAAGCGCTCGTCCGCTTGATGCTGGAACAATACGCTCGGATGCTTTGGGAGTTCTGACATGCAGGCCCGCTATCTCGTTTGCTACGATATCGCGGACCCCAGGCGGTTGAATCGCGCCTGCCGCTTCATGAAAGAAAGAGGCCTTCACTTGCAGCTTTCGGTCTTTCTCTGCTCGCTCAGTTGGCCGGAGCTTTCGGAGCTAAAGCTCTCTTTGAGGCAGCTCATCGACGAGGCGGAGGACGACGTGAGGATCTATCCTCTTCCCGGGGCGGGCCCCATCGTAGCTCTCGGGCTCGGCGACCGCGTGGGAGAGGGGATCGCCGTCCATCTATCGTGAAGCGGCGTGAAAGTCGGCGCCTCTTCTCTCCGAGGCTCTGTCAAAGGCGGGCACGGCGTTCGGCTGGGCTTACGAAGGCATGAACTTTTTTTCCATGGCGCCGAGTCCAATGGCGGATCCCGCCAAGCGCAGTAGGGCCGTATGCCAGAAGATACGCTTAAAACCGGCCTCCCGCTGACCTACGGCCAGTTCACCGTGGGGTTTTTGCCCGAGGTCCCGCTTGCGCTTCCGAGCTACGCCGGAAGCATGTTTCGCGGCGCGTTTGGGAGAGCTCTTCAAGAGGCCGTCTGCGTGACGCGCACCTACGATTGCCCGGACTGTCTTTTGAGAGAGCGCTGCCTCTACCCTTACGTTTTCGAGACGCCGCCGCCGGCGGGCGCGCGCGTCATGCGGAAATATACGGCCGCTCCCCACCCGTTTGTTTTTGAAGTCCCCGAAGGCGGCAGGATCGCGCCCGCGGCGGAGCCGCTCGTCCTCGGGCTTACGCTTTTCGGAAAGGCGCTCGGACATATCCCTCACTTCATCTTCGCTTTGGAGCGATTGGGCCGACGCGGCCTCGGCGGCCGCCGGGCGCGCTGCTCTTTGTCGTATGTCGAGAGCCGGCTCGAAGGGCGCGGCTGGCGACTTTACGATGCCGCGGATCGAACCCCGCGCTCGGGAGAGCCTTTCGCGAGATCGATTGCGCTGCCGCTCAGCCCCGCGAGCGCCGAAGAAGCGCCCGATGAGCGGTTGAC
>DATMAM010000027.1:0-2959 GCA_035559995.1 Candidatus Acidiferrales bacterium | reverse complement strand
GGGGGACGCCTTTATCACCAACCATCCCTATTTGGGGGGAAGCCCGCACGCGCCGGACATGGCGGTCCTGACGCCGGTGTTTTATCGCGGGCAGTGGGTCGGCTTTGCCGCCAGCATGGCGCACAAGAGCGATATCGGCGGTCCGGTGCCGGGAAGCTGCTGGAGCCAGGCGCGCGAGATCTATCAGGAAGGACTGCATCTTCCGCCCATCAAGTACGTCTGCTGCAATGAGCCGAACCGAGACATCGAAAGCATCATCGCGGCGAACAGCCGCACCCCCGAGCTGGTCGTCGGCGACATGAGAGGCCAGGTGGGGGCCGACCGCCTGGGCGAAAAGCGCTTTCACGACCTGATGGACAAGTACGGGAAAGAAACCGTCCTCGCTTCCTACGCGCCCTTGTTCGATCTGACGGAGCGCCGCGTACGGGCGGAAATCGCGACCTGGAACGACGGCGCGGGCGAAGGAGAGAGATTCGTCGATAGCGACGGCATCGAACATGACAAGCCGATCCGCATTCACGTGCGGATCGAGAAGGCCGGCGACAATCTCCTCTTCGACTTTAGCGGCAGCGCCGACCAGACGGCAGGCCCCGCGAATATCCGTCCAACGGTGGTCCGCGCCGCGTGCGCGTACTGCCTTACGGCTCTGGTCGATCCCACTCTAGCCGCAAACCACGGATTGACGCGCGTGATTCGGATGAGGTTCCGCGAGGGCAGCGTCTTGAACCCGCGTTTTCCCGCTCCGGTCAACACCTACAATCCAACCGTCCACGCGCTGGTCGAAGCGCTCTTCGAGGCGTTTAGCTCCCTCACGGCGCGCAAAAAGGTCGCCGACGGCTGCAGCAGCCGCTCGATCATCATCGGCGGGCGAAACAGAAAGACCGGCCACAGTTACGTGCACTATGAGATCTTCGGCGGCGGCTCAGGCGCGCGCACGGGCAAAGACGGCGTCTCGGGCACGAACGTCAATCAGTCGAACGCCCGCATCGCCCCCGTGGAGATCATCGAATCGGAGTTTCCGACGCGCGTCCGGCGCTTCGAGCTCATCCGCGACTCCGGCGGCGCGGGAAAATTCCGCGGCGGCCTGGGGTTTGTTCGCGAGTACCAGGTGCTCGAGCACGAGGTACGCTTCTCCTTGCGCTCGACGAAACATACCGTGGCGCCCAAGGGCGTCGACGGCGGCCATCCGGGAAGGACAGGCAGGTGCACGATCAATCCCGGCACTCCGGCGGAGCGAGTCCTGCCCTCGCGCTGCTCCGACCTGACGCTCCCGCCCGGCACCATCTATCGTCTCGAAACGCCGGGCGGCGGCGGCCTGGGAAACCCGCTGGAGCGCGATCCTGACCTTGTTCTGCGGGACGTAAAAAACGGCTACGTCTCGCTTGAAGAGGCCGCGGCGGCGTACGGAATCGTCATAGCGAAAGTCGAAAATGACTTCGTCGTCGATCGCGAGCTGACGGCGCGAAGGCGCGCGGGAGCAGAGATTGCCACTCCATGACGGGTGCGAGATTTTTGAATCCCGCGGCATCCCTTTGCCGAAGGGACAATTTTCCCGGCCTGGCCAGGGCCGTGAAGCGAGATTTTTGCTTGAGCTCTGCGGTCGTTCTATATTGCTCCTCCGGGGAAGCGGGCCAGGCGCCCAAACGGCAGGGCTCAGATTGTTTTCAGGCAAGTTCACTGTGAGATCTGAGACCTCTTGCCTTTCGAGCTTCTCGGGCCAGGCTCCGTTTTGAGCCAAGCAAGACCGATGAGCGCGACCGTACGCTACGGCCAGGTTCAGCGAAGCGCGATGAACTGGCCTTTTTTCGTCGCTCATGATCTCGATCTCTTTGCGGCGCAAGGATTGGAGGTCCGTTACGAAATTTTCACTTCGCCCCCCGAACCGGTGCGCGCGCTCATCTCGGGCTCGTTGGATCTCATCAACGTGATCCCCGACGTCGCGCTTGTGGAGATGGCAAACGGCGCCCCGCTCCGCGTGATCGCCGGCACGAACGTGGGCTTTCAATACCGCCTTATGGCCAAGCCCGAAATCCAGGCCATCCCCGCGCTGCGCGCGCGCCGGATCGGCGTAAACGACAGCCGTTCCGCCGAGGCGCTCCTGTTGCACAAGCTGCTGCGGCGCGGCGGGATCGAGGCCGGATCTTACGAGCTGGTTTCCGCCGGGCCGCCGCCCGAACGATGTGAGAGACTAAAAGAGGGCGCCATCGATGCCACGATGGTCACGGAGCCGTTTCACTTCGTACTCGAGGAGGCGGGCTTTAGGATGCTTGGCTGTTCGCTCGACGTTGCGCCCGACTACCCTTTTACGATGTGTCTCGTTCGCTACGAGCACGCGATCAGCGACGCTCTCGTTCGTTTTGTCAGAGCTTTGCGCGCGGCATGGCTCTGGCTCCGCGAGCGCGCGAATCGGGACAAGGCGGTGGCGATTCTAAGCCGTTGCACGGCGACCGCGCCCAGACACGCGGAACTCACCTACGATCTCTATTTCAGCCGCCCCTCGCCGCCTCGCCTTGCGCCCGACCCGCGAGGCATCGCGGTGTTGCTCGATCTTCTGATCGAGAGCGGCAAACTTTCGTCGCGGCCCGACCCCGAGCGGCTCATCGACCGCCGGTACGTCCAAGCATCGATGGAGTAAAAGGACGGCGCTTTCGTCCCGCTACGGCCTTTTGTCGGAAGCTTCCTTTGAAGGAAATCGATCCCGTCACGCTTCAAGTGATTCGCGCGCGGCTTGCCGGCATCGTGCAAGAGATGCAAAACTCTCTTTTTCGCACCGGCTACTCCACCATTATCCGCGAGTCCCAGGACGCAAGCTGCGCGTTGCTGAACTGCCGCGGCGAAGTGGTCGCGCAGCACGTGGTGCTGCCGCTTCACATGGGGGCCTTTCCGGCGTGCGCCGAGGGGGTGCTGGCGGCGTATTCGCCCGAGCAGATTCACGAGGGGGACGCCTTTATCACCAACC
>DATMAM010000026.1:0-20190 GCA_035559995.1 Candidatus Acidiferrales bacterium | reverse complement strand
CCTGTGCTTGAGCTTTCTCTTAAAGTCGCTCCCCGCCGGCTCCGCCGGCGTGTCCAGTACGTTGCCCTCCACGTCGTACTTCCAGCCGTGATAAATGCACCTGAGCCCGCACTCCTCGTTTCTCCCGTAAAAGAGCGAAGTCCCCCGATGCAAGCAGTGCTCCTCCAAAAGCCCCACCCGGCCCAAGGTGTCGCGAAACGCAACCAGCTCTTCTCCTAGGATTCTCACCTCTACGGGCGGGCAGTCGGGCGCGGGGATCTCCTCGGAAAGAAGCGCCGGGATCCAGTAACGGCGGATCAGCTCGCCCATCGGGGTTCCTGGGCCCGTGCGCGTCAATAGCTCATTTTGCTCGCGCGAAAGCATAGGAAATTCCTCGCGGCCGTGTCGGTCCTCGTAAAGGCTTGAACGGCTGGAACGACCTCAACTTTCCGGACCGATTCCAATTGCGCTCGAAAGGTCCAGACTTCAATGCGTTCATACCCAGCCGCGACTCCAAGGCTCGCCCTTGAGGACCTTGTTTTTATAATAGCGCCATTCGGCGTCGTAGGCGGTCCGGCCTTCAGGGCGCCCCTGGTAGGCCATCAATTTCTTAAAGCTCCCGTTTAAGAGCTGCAAGAACTCGGGCTCCGCTTTCTCAAACCCCAGCATCGAAGCGACCGCCAGCATCTTGGCCGTTCGTTCCAGATAGAGCGCCTGAAAACACGCCTCCCTGATCGTGGCTCCCACCGTGACGATCCCGTGCCCGCGAATGACAACGGCGACCGCTTTCCCGAGAGCCTGCGCGAGTTCTCTTCCCTCGTCCGCGTCGATAATGTAGATCGGCTTCGGGTAAATCGGCACCCCGTCGGCGAACTGCTTCGACTGCATGTGCACCGTGGTGATCTGCCTGTTCGCCATGCTGAGCGCCGTGCACATCGGCGCGTGACAGTGAGTGGCGGCGTTTACGTCCGGGCGCGCTTTGAAAATCTCCGAGTAAATCGCCGCCTCGCGCGGAATGCCGCCGACCCCGGAGATCTTTTTGAGCGAATAGTCGAAATGGACGAGCCAATCTTGTCGGTCCTCTTCCTCAGGCATGCGAAAGAGCTTCACGGCAATGCCGCTGCCGCCGGGGAGGCGAACGCCGACATGGCCCCAGATGTCCCCGATCTCCCACTCCAAAATTTTTGACGCGATCCGCAAATCATCTTCGAGCGTTTCGATCTCGCTCATTGAGAACCTCCGCAGCACTTGGTATGCGCGCGCGAAAAAATCTCCGCCGGCCGAGCGCTATCCTTCGACGCGGGGAAAAATCCTGACCCGTGCAGCGATTCGGCTGGCCGGGCCGCGAGGATCGCGCGCGGCTTCCCGGAGGGACTTGTCTTGACCCCCCGCGATCGACGTAATAGATATCCCGCAGGGCGGTCATACTAGCACAAACGATCGCGAAGGAAAGGAAGCGGCATGGCTCGATCGGCACCGGTCGAAGTTGGATTCCCGCTCGTGCGCTACGATATCACGCTTCCCCTTCTCCAGGGCCGGGTGGAGATCGAAGGGGTAAAGCTCAATCCGGTGAAGACCCCTTCGATGGTCTTCAGCGAAAATCCTGTCCTGCAGCGCGGCGATTTTGGCGTGTGGGATCTTAACCTCGGCTATCTTCTCCCTGCTATCGAGGCCGGCTGGGAGCTGGTCGCGCTGCCGGTGTTCGCCAAGCGCAAGCCCGCCTACCAGTTTATTTTTTGTCGAACCGACCGCGGCATTCGTACGCCGAAAGACCTCGAAGGGAAAACGATCGGCAGCACCTCTTACCGTACGGCGCTTACGGTATGGGCGCGCGGGCTCCTGCAACATCGCCACGGCGTGGAAATTACCGAGATGCGTTGGCTTGCAACTCCCGGCTATTTCCCCATCTACGACGAGAAAACGAAAATCGAAGCGCCTGGCGGGCGCATCGATCCGGTGGGAGCTCTCGCGGACGGAAAGGTCGACGCGATCATCACCGATATCTCGGATCGCGAACTGTTCGAGCGGCTCGAGAGCCATCCGCAAATCACCCGGCTGTTTCCCAACTACCAGGAGGAGGATCTGCGACTTTACCGCGAGACCGGCATCTACACGCCCGTTCACGCCATGGTGATGAGCAAAAAGCTCGACCGCCAATACCCCGAGCTCGCGCGCAAGCTCTACGATGCCTTCGAACAGTCCAAGAAACTCGCCTACGACGATGTTCTGAGCGACCAGGCGGGGTTTTCGGTCGTGTACCTGCGCGAGCGCATGAAAGAGCAGATCGAAACCTGGGGCGATCCGTGGAAATACGGCATCCAAGCGAACCGCAGCACGATCGATGCGCTGATCGAGTACAACTACGAGCAGGGCATGACGCGCGGTAAGCTCGGCTATGGCGATATCTTCGCCGAAGGCACGCTCGCGACGTAACGCGGAGCGTTGGAAGCGTCCGCACCCCTCGTTCCAGGGCTCTCTTTAGCCGCCGCCTGCCCTTTATCTTACTCGGCCCACCGCGCCTTTACCGGCGCCTTCATACATGCTAACCAGTTGATTTTACGAGCGGAGAAGGAAGGTGCCCGGTGGTGCCGCTGGTCTTCAAAACCAGTCTGGGGATCGTAAGGTTCCCGGAGGGTTCGACTCCCTCCCTTCTCCGCCAACAAGAAAGCGGCTCTTCACTCCCCGTCCGGCGAAGCGGCCCCGGCTACCTGCGGCGACCCGTCCGGGAAAGGAGGGTAAGTTTCTTTTTTCGCTCAATCCGTGCCGACCCAGCCGGCTGACGAGATATCGATGACCTGGTCGTCCGGGCCCAGGCAGTTGACCTCGTAGTAAGATTGCGGACTGGAAGGATCCGTCGGGGTTACCGCGACGTGGTCGGTCATCTTTTTTCCGCCAAGCTCTTTCACCTTCAGGACTACTTTTTCGACCTCGTCGACCTGAAAGCCCAGGTGGTCGACCCCTAGACGGCCGCCTTGCGATTTAAGAATCGCCAGATTGATGTGGCCGTCGGAGAGATAGATACCGTTTTGCCCCAGGCCGACCTGCTTGAGGTCAAAGGCTTCTTTATAGAATGCCGCGGTCCTTTCCGGATCCGCAGTCCGAATCGCGACGTGTTTGATTTTGGCCATGGCTGGTCCTCCTTGCGGGTTCTCACTACTCGGCCGGCTTTTCCAACAAGGTTTTCAGTTGCTGCAGGAATCTTGCCGCGATCGCGCCATCGACGATCCGGTGATCCGCCGAGAGCGTGATCGTCATCAGCGAACGTACCGCGATCCCTTCCCCGTGCACCACGACCCGCGGCGCAACCCGGCCGACAGCGAGAATCGCGCACTGCGGCGGATTGATGATGGCGGTAAAGCTGTCCACGCCGAACATGCCGAGATTTGAAACGGTAAACGTCCCCCCCTCACAATCGGCGGGGAGAAGCTTCTTCGTTCTCGCCTTTTCAACCAGCTCCGCGCTCCGCCGAGCGATTTCATCGATAGTCAACGTGTCGGCGTGGCGAATCACGGGCACGACAAGGCCATCGTCAACAGCCACGGCCACGCCCACGTTGATCTGCGGGTCAATCTCGATCCCTCCCTCGGTGAAGCGAGAATTGAGCAGCGGAAACTCCCTCAGGGCGCGCGCGCAGCTCCAAACGATCCAGTCGTTGACGGACGGCGCCGGCCCGGCGCCTTCTTCCTTGCGTTTCGCCCTTTGCTTCTCCACCGCCGTCATATCGACGTCCGTGCTCAGGTAAAAGTGCGGCGCGGTTTGCTTGCTCTTGGCCATGCGCTCGCCGACGATCCGCCGCATCGAAGTGAGCGGCAGAATGGAGCTTTGCGCGGCCGGCTCGCTTCGGCCGAAAACTTGTCCTTCTGCCGCGCGGAGAACATCCGCGGCGAGAATCGCTCCCTCGGGACCGCTCCCGGCGATCCGCCTAAGATCAAGACTTTTTTCCCGCGCGATCCTTTTGGCTGCCGGGGAGGCAAGAAGTTTTTCTCTGACAGGACGCCCCGTCGCCGCAGTTGTCAGCGTCCCCCTTGGAGCGGCAGTCAAGCCCTCACCCCTACCCTCTCCCTCCCGGGGAGGGCGCGGGTGAGGGCTCTGGAAAGCCGCTCGCTCGCCGGCTGCGAAGATCACCGCAATCGTATGGCCCACCGGGACCTCGTCGCCCGGCTTCGCGCTTATGTGTGATAAAATTCCCGACGCCGGCGCCTCGATCTCGACGGTAGCCTTGTCCGTCTCCACTTCCATCAGCGGCTCGCCTCTCGTGACCGGTTCTCCCTCGGTCTTGAGCCATCTGACCAGAGTGCCTTTTTCCTGCGCCATTCCAAGCGCCGGCATGATAACTTCGGTGGGCATAATTCCGCAGGCGCTGTTGCCTGTCGCCTAACTTCTGGGCGCAAAGCCCGCGATCCGCCGCGCCCCTTCGATATTGTTCAGATTGGACTGAGTCTCGCGCGTGCTCGGGAGGGGACCCGCCGCGGTGAAATAATGGGTTCCGGCAACGAGAAGCTTTTCCGCGGGAAAGCGCGTGATCACCTCGCAGCCGTCTTTGGTCACGACGACTTCCTCTTCCAGCCGCGCTGCCGACCAGCCGTCGGACGCCGGCCAGTAGGTCTCGAGCGCGAAGACCATGTTCTCCTCGATCACTTCAGGATGATCGAGCGAGACGAGCCGGCTGAAGATGGGCTTTTCCCAGATCGATAGCCCCACGCCGTGCCCGTACTGTAGCGCGAAAGCGGCCTCTTCGTTGGCAAAGCCAAACTCCTCCGCTTTTGGCCAGAGCTTCACGACATCGGCGGTTGTGATGCCTGGCTTTACGATGCTGATCGCCGCGTCCATATAGTCGCGGCAGCGCTTGTACGCATCGACCATGGCCGGCGAGGCGCTGCCGATCGCAAACGTGCGGTAGTAACAGGTGCGATAGCCGTTGTAGCTGTGAAGGATATCGAAAAACGCCGGATCGCCGGGCCGCAGCACGCGATCCGTATAGACATGAGGATGCGGGCTGCAGCGCTCGCCGGAGATCGCGTTGACGCCCTCCACGTGCTCCGAGCCCAAGTCGTAAAGCACCTTGGACACCAAACCGACGCACTCGTTTTCGCGCACCCCCGGCCGCATGAACCGGTAGAGCTCTTCGTAGGCCGCGTCGACCATCATGCAGGCGGTGTTTAAAAGAGTAATCTCGTCGGGGGTCTTGATCTTGCGCACGTTGTGCATGAGCTGCTGGCAGTCCACGACCTTGATGCCCTGCGCCTGCAGCGCAAAGAGCACGGGAAGCTCGATCACGTCCACGCCGAGCGGCTCGTTTTGCAGCTTGCGCTTTTCCAGCTCGAGACGGATCTTCCGCGCTACGTCTTCAGCGAGGCCGGCGGCGGGCGCGGTCGCTCCGCGCAACGTCGAGATCCCGGCTCGCGAGCGCTCGCCCAGCCATGGACAATAGATCTGATGGTGGCGCGCCGCCGAGCCGAAATCCCAGATGATCGGCTCGTCGTCTTGCGGCAGCAGGCTGAACCGGACCAGCTTGTCCATCGCCCAGGTGCCGATGTGGGTGGCCGTAATGTAGCGAATATTGTTCATGTCGAAGCAAAGAAGCGCGCCCATCTCCGAGTTCTTGAGAGCCTGCTTGACCCGCGCGAGACGATCCTGGCGCAGGCGCTCGAGGTTGACGCGCTCTTCCCAGTCGACTCCCATCAGGCCGAAAGTTTTCAAGCCCATGACTTACCTCCTCATCGGACGTTCGAGGGTTCCAGAGTCCGCGGCGTTCAATCCGGGGCTGGTGTCGCGACGCTCGAACCAATCGAACCGCTTGACTCTTGAACGCTTCACCGCTTGTTGCAGATCGTCTTCGCCATCTCGGCGACGGCTTCCGGCGTGGGCACGGTCAGGTCTTCCAACACAGGCGAGAACGGAACCGGTACATCCATGGCACCCATGCGCTTGACCGGCGCGTCCAGATAGTAAAAGGCGCCGTCGGCAATCACAGAGGCGATCTCGGCGGTTGTCCCGTAGCTTTCGTAACCCTCGTCGATGACGATCGCGCGCCCGGTCTTTTTTGCCGACTCGATGAGCGTCGCCTTGTCGAGCGGAACCGTGGTGCGCACGTCGACGACCTCCGCGCTGATGCCGCTACCCTCGAGAATCTCCGCCGCGCGTAACGCCACCTGCACCATGCTGCTCGTTCCCACCAGGGTGATATCGCTCCCGGCGCGCTTGATATCCGCCACGCCGAACGGAATCGTGTATTCGCCTTCCGGCACCGGTCCCTTCTGCTGGTACATCATCTTGTCTTCGAAAAATACGATCGGATTGTCGTCGCGAATCGCGGTCTTCAAAAGGCCTTTGGCGTCGGCGGGAGTCGACGGCACGGCCACCTTGAGCCCGGGAATATGGCTGAACCAGGCGTGCAGGCTCTGGCTATGCTGCGCCGCGGAACGCCGGGTGGCGCCGAGCGTGGTGCGCAGCACCATGGGCACTTTGAGCTTTCCTCCCGACATGTAGTGAATCTTCGCGGCCTGATTGACGATCTGGTCCATGACCAGCGTGACAAAATCGCCGAACATGACGTCGACCACCGGCCGCATTCCGGTCATTGCCGCGCCCACGCCTATGCCCGCGATGCCCGCCTCCGAGATCGGCGAGTCGATCACTCTCGTCGGGCCGAATTCCTGTACCAGCCCGGCAAGCACTTTGAACGGCGTTCCCGCCTCGGCGACATCTTCGCCGATGATAAAAACCCGCGCATCCCGCCGCATCTCCTCGGCCAAAGCTTCATTGATCGCCTGGGCGAACGTGATCTCCCTTAGCTTTGATTCGTCTGCAATTCTGTTCTGGGTAGGCGCTCTCATGAACGGTGAGGAGCTAGTCACGACTGAGCTGGTCCATTTTGGATTTTAGATTACAATCCAAAATCTAAAATCGAAAATTTTTGTCTTCTACTCGGCGTACACATGCAGGGCGACCTCGCTCGGGTCGGGGTAAGGCGCGTTCAACGCAAACGCCACGGCTTGCTCAACCTCGCGGCGGATCTCCGCCTCCATGTCCGCGAGGAGCTTGGCCTCGGTCAATTTGCTAACCGTGATTTTCTTGGCGAGCAATTTCAGCGGATCGCGCTTTTTCTTCCACTCCTCTTCCTCCGACTTGGCTCGATAGTACGACCGGTCGATATCGCCCACATGATGGCCATAGAAGCGATACGTATGGCACATCAAAAAGCCCGGCCCTCGGCCGGCGCGCGCCCTTTCAACCAGCCGGCGCGTCGATTCATGAACCGCGAGCACATCCTGGCCGTCCACCGTGAGCGGATCGATACCGAAGCCCTTCACGCGCACCGTCACGTCGCCCGCTGTGGTCTCGCGAAAGTGGGTGTACTCGGTGTACTGGTTGTTCTCGCAGACATAAATCACGGGCAGCTGCCACAGCGAAGCCATATTCATCGCTTCGTACAACAGCCCTTGACCCAGCGCTCCTTCGCCAAAAAAACAGACGGCGACCTGGTTTGTACCCCGCATCTTCGCGGACAACGCGGCGCCGGTTGCGATGCCTGCGCTGCCGCCGACGATCGCGTTTGCGCCGAGATTCCCCGTCTCCTGATCGGCAATGTGCATCGAGCCGCCTTTGCCGCGGCAGTATCCGGGAAGCTTGCCCAACAGCTCCGCGAACATCCGATCCATCGAAGCGCCCTTCGCCAGGCAGTGCCCATGCCCGCGATGCGTGCTGGTGATGAAGTCGTCTCTGCGCAATGCCTCGCACACTCCCACCGCCACCGCCTCCTGCCCGATATAGAGATGGGCGAGGCCGGGCATCTTGGCCCCGAGATAGAGCTGGTTTACCTGCTCCTCGAACAGCCGGATGCGCAGCATCTGCCGGTAAAAATGCAGGAGCTTTTCTCGGCCGGCAGCTCTGTTTGGAGCTTTCCGTTTATCCTTCGGGGATTGAGCCATGCTTTTTACCCGGCGCTTCCCGATCCCGCCAGCGTTGCCAGAACTTCAAAAACGACGGCGAAATCTTTCTTCTCGAACCCAAGCCCTCGGGCCGCCGTGAGCATTTCGTTTGTGACGGCCGTCGTCGGCAGCGGCACGTTTAGCTCCCTTCCCATTTCCAAAGCGAGGAGGAGATCTTTCTGCATCATATTGACGTCGAACCACGCCTCGTCGGGCATGCGCAGCACAAACGGGCCGCGATATTTCACCATCGGGGAAGCGACAACGCTGTTGAGCAGCACCTCGACCGCGGTCTCCCGCGCGATGCCGCTTTTTTCCGCCAAAAGCACGCCCTCACTAAAAGCAAGCATCTGTACCGCGAGGCTCAGGTTCGTCGCGATCTTCATGGAAACGGCAAGCCCGTTTCTTCCAACGTAAGTTACTTTCGGGCCGATATCCTTGAGAACGGGGGTTACGCGCTCGACCGCCTCCCGGTCGCCCGCGGCCATGAACGAAAGTTTCCCCTCTTCCAAAGTAGACACGCTGCCGGAGACCGGAGCGTCGATCATGCGCGCGCCTCGGGCCTCGACCTGCCCGGCCAGCTCGCGAACCGCGGCCGGGCTCACCGTGCTCATATCGACGTAGATTTTGCCGGGGCCAAGCCCGGCGAGAATCCCGTCCGGTCCGGCCGTTACGGCGCGCAGCGCTTCTGTGTTGGCCACCATCGAGAAGACGATATCTCCGGACTCCGCGGCCGCTTTCGGGCTTTTTGCCCATTTCATTCCCAGGTCCAACAGCCATTGGGCCTTGGACCTGGTCCGGTTGTACCCATGAACCGTGTGACCGGCGGCGAGAAGCCTCCTGGCCATGCGGCCACCCATCACCCCGAGACCTACGAACCCGAGATTCGCCATGCCGCTCTCCTGCTACGCGTTAAAGTCCTTTGTGGCTCTTTCTCGCTCGAGCAGTCCGGTTACCGGATCGACAGTTGCGCCGCTAATTCCGCCTTTAGCGTAAAAGGACGCGGCTCACAACATTGCGCAGGGACCGAGGCCGAAAATGCCGACACGCGATCAGAGGCTTTCCGCGTACTTAAGCCCCGAAGCCGTGTTGAAAATCAGCACCTCCTCGTCGGGCTTGATCCACGTTTTTGCCGTCAACCGCCGCAGCGCCGCCACTCCTGCCGCGCCCTCCGGGCAAAGAAAAACTCCCTCGGTGCGGCCGATAAAAGCGATCTCATCGCGTATCTCGCCATCGCTGACGCTTACGGCCGTGCCGTTGCTCTCGCGCAGCGCGCGCAGCATCAAAAAATCCCCCACAGCTTGTGGGACTCTGATTCCTGAGGCGATCGTCGCCGCGTTTTCCCAGGGTTCGGCCTTTTCGCGACCAGCCGCAAAAGCGCGAACGATCGGCGCGCAACCCTGCGCCTGAACCGTTACCATGCGCGGCCGCTTGGCCCCAATCCACCCCACCTCCTCCAGCTCCTGGAACGCTTTCCACATTCCGATAAGGCCGGTGCCTCCTCCCGTAGGATAGACAATCACATCGGGCAGCCGCCAGCCGAGCCTCTCGGCGATTTCGAACCCCATCGTCTTTTTCCCTTCGAGACGGTACGGCTCCTTGAGAGTTGAGACATCGAACCATCCTTCCGCGCCTTTTCTCTGCGTCACGATTCTGGCGCATTCGTCGATGAGCCCCTCGACCAGCGTGAGCTTGCCGCCGTATTTTTCGACTTCAAGCCGATTGGCCCGCGGCGTATCCCTGGGCATGAACACGTGCGCTTCGATGCCCGCGCGCGCCGCATAGGCCGCAAGCGAGGCGCCGGCGTTGCCCGCAGACGGGATCGCGAGCCTCTCGATCCCCAATTCCTTTGCCATCGAGACCGCCAGGCACAAGCCTCTGTCTTTGAAAGAACCGGTCGGATTTCGCGCCTCGTCTTTGATCCAGAGCCTGGTCAGACCGAGCGAGCGCGCCGTCCTGGTCGCTTCTATGAGCGGCGTACACCCTTCGCCCAACGAGACGATATTCGCGTCGTCTCGCACCGGAAGAAACTCACGAAAGCGCCAGAGGGTGGGCGGGCGGGCGGCGAGCGACGCCTTGGCGAGCGCGCGGCCGATTGCCTTTAGATCGTAGCGGACAAAAAGCGGCGCGCCGCACGGACAAAGATTCACGGGCGTTTCTCTGGAAAACAGCTTCCCGCATCGGGAACAGACGATATCGCGGGCAAAAGTCATGCTTGACGCTCCGCGGGAAGGCGCGCGCCATCGACCTTAGGCAACGGTTTGCGGTTTGTCAATTACGCTTCTGCGACGTTAGCGCCGGATTGAGCGCGGCGCCAAGCTCGAGCGTCGTCAATCTGCGGAACGGCTGCGCTACGGCGAGCGCCCGTGAAAGTTCTCTCTTTCGCGCGGGGCTTGGCTGGGGCGCAAAACTCAAGGCGCGAGACTTGCGGCGCCAAGCGCTGGATGAGGAAACAGCTTCAGTCGTCGGGCTCTTTTTTTTGTTTTTGCGAGCTCCCGTTGGCGTAGAGCTTAAAGCCGCCCCAGCCAAACTCCCCGACATGAGCGCCGGTGGCGTTGTCGTAGAGGTCGATCAACATGTACTTCTCAGGATGGCCGGCCAAAAAGCGGGAGAACGTCTCGACGAACTGCTGCTGGGAAGACGAATCGACGCGACTAAAACCTTCGCCCAGATAGAGCCGGTACGGGCGGTGCGACCCGTCCAGTCGGACCCACAGCCGATAGTCGTCCGACCGCACCAGATCGAGCCACGCCTTGTACTCCTTGATTTTTGCTTCCCATCGCTTGATGTCCTCGGCCGTCTTCCGGTCGACATACCTCGTATCCTGGCCGAATAGAGCGGCGGGCAGCAACAGGATGGCGAGGATCAAGCCCCAAATCTGCTTTCTTCTCGCCATCCCGTCCTACCTCGGCTTTTACCGAACTTTGACCTCGACGCGGCGATTTTTCGCCCGTCCCTCTTTGGTCTTGTTGTCGGCGATCGGTTTTGATTCGCCAAAGCCACGTGTGGTGATGCGCGCGGGACTAATGCCCTGCTTGACGACGTAGTCCTGCGCTGCCTTGGCGCGCCTTTCGGATAGCTTCTGGTTATACGCGTCTGTGCCGATCCAGTCGGTATGTCCCTCGAACTCAACCTTCCTGTCCGGGTTTTCTTTTAGGAACTGCACCAGACGATCCAGAATCTTTGCGCCTTCCGGCTTGATCACGGCCTTGTCAAAATCAAATAGAACGTTGTCCAGAATAATCGTGCGCTCCACCTTCGCGGGCGGTGGCGGGGGCGGCGGCGGCGGGGGCGGTGGGGGCGGCGGGGGCGGCGGTGGAGGTGGAGGTGGAGGAGGAGGCGGCGGCGGCGGCGGGGGCGGCGGGGGCGGCGGCTCCTGCGCGAGCAGATAGCCCAAAGTTCCGCAAATCAGCGCGCCGGTTGCTGCGCCAACCGGAATTCCGGCACCTTCACTGATTCCATGATTGGGAGAATTGTGCGCCCACGTTCCTCCGGCAGCTGCCCCGACAAGAGCACAAGCACCCGCGGCTGTGAGAGCAACTTTTTGTCGATGAGTCATCTGGGCGCAGCCTGCGAGGTAAAGCGCGATGACGCCCAGCACCAACGGTTTTAACCTGTGCATCAATCCCTCCTCTAACTAAGAAACAATGGCCCTCACTTTTAACCCGCGTTGCGCAAATTTGTCAAGACAAAATGAGAAATATTCCGGCAGCAAAAGTGAACGGGCAGAAGTGCCCGACCTGATCGGCAGGGCTCTTCAAGCGAGCGGCAGAAACGTCTAAACTACAAACCAGCTCGATCCGGAGGTCGCTATCGTGGCGCAGATCGGAGTCTTGTTGCGGCGGCTCTCTGCCGGCGCGCTCGCAGGTTTTCTTGCTACCGCCTGGCAGGGAAATAGCTTGCCGGACGCCCGGCTTAGTCTTTTTCGGCCGAGCGGTGCCCTCGCCGCGGAAAAGACTACCCCTTACGTGACGACCATCGACGTGAACCTACGCAGTGGTCCGGGACTGGAGTACGACGTGGTCACGACAATCAAGAGCGGAACCAGGATAAACGTCGCAGGCCATGAGGGTGAGTGGCTCAAAGTCGTCTCGAAACAGGGAAACCCGCCCGGCTACATTCTCGACCGATTCGCTCGCCCGCTCGAGGAGCCGCCAAAAACGAGCGCAGCGGCTTTGGGCACGTATGTGACCACAGCCGAAGTCAACGTCAGAAGCGGGCCGGGCACGCAATACAGTATCGTCTCGCGTATCCCGAAGGACACGAGAGTAGAAGTGGTCGACGCGGAAGGGGATTGGCTCAAGGTGCAATCGAAGCACGGAAAGCCTTCCGGGTATGTCTCGGCACGTTACCTCAGGCGATTTTCGCCGCCGTAGAAACGCCGACAGAGCCGGAGCGGCTCGGCCACACCCGCCGCGCGCGCCGGTCAAGGTCGCCCTTTCCGCGGCAAGCGCTCAAAATCTCGCTTACTGAAAAACTTCGGAAAATCCGGCAACCGATACGCTTATAACGTAACTCCCGTCCGGTCGTGACGGTAAAGGCGAGGCGGGCTTATAGCTGAAACGCACGCTTTGCCCTGGCGGAATCGATTTGTCTACCGTGTAGTAGACGGCCATTCCCGGGTCGTCCTTTCCCGGGCGAAATTCATTTTTCCACAGCCACGTATAGCGGATCAGAAGCTGTACGTCGCGGAGCAAACGGCCCGAGCGGTTCACCAGCTCGCCGGAAACCTCCCCGTCCTTTACCTCCACGCCGCGCACGCTTACCACCTCGGATGCCTTTTCCTGAGAGATCAACGTGGCCGCTTGGGCTCGAGGCAAGAGCGCCAAGCTCACAAAAAGACCAACCGCCATTAAAAAATAGATCCGTTTCATCTTCCCCCTCCTTCTGGTCTGGGCATCTAGCTGACCGAACCCAATCGATGGCCCATGCATCTGGTGAAAAGTTTTTTCCTGGAACCGGCCGAAGGCGCCCTTCGCCCGCCTCTTACGATAGTCCTCGGCGACACGCCGTCTTGGTTTTTCAAGCCATATATCCGGACTAGGGTCTTGTAGATGACAATGCCGGCGACGCGGCAATTTTCTTTAGATCATTGATTTCGCTATTCTGCCGCGCGATCGTAAGTCGCGCTTTGATCAGCGCGGGCGCAACCAGCAACACGCCGACGAGGGCGCCGCCCGCGAAAGCTACCAACAGAACCAGCGCGAGAGATCCCTCGAATGTCCACAGGAGAAGGGTCACCGTGATCGGGACCGCGTTTTGCAGCGCAAAGAATCCCGCGACCATGCTGACCGCGAGGGCCAAAACGAGAAAGAGCACCATTGCGAGACTTCCCGCCAAGCAATTGAGGATTTCTCGCTTATATCTATCTCGAATCGGTTGCGAAGTCAGCCGGGGCGGCAGCGCCGCGCTATCCCTGGCTTCTTCCCAGTTCCTGCGAGCGCCGCGTGGCCCGTAGCACGGCTTCCATCACCGTGCCGCGAAAGCCTCCTTTTTCGAGCGCGTACAGGCCCGCGATGGTCGTCCCGCCAGGCGAGGTCACCTCATCTTTTAGCTCAGCGACATGCTTGGTGCTCTCCAGCGCCATGCGCGCGGCGCCGTAAACGGTCTGAAGCGCAAGCTTGAGCGCGACGTCCCGGGGAAGGCCGACCTGGACGCCGCCGTCGGCCAAGGCTTCGACAAATAAGAAGACGTAAGCGGGGCCGCTTCCGCTCAGCCCCGTGATGGCGTCCAGGTATCTCTCTTCCACCTCAAATCCGACGCCGAAGCTGTTCAGGATCGCGCCCACGATCTCGACGTCCTTGGGCGTCGCGTGCGCGCCCGCCGCGTAGCCGGCCGCCCCGGCTCCCACCACGCAGGCGATGTTTGGCATGACGCGCACGACGCGCGCCCCCGGCAAAAGATTCGCCTCGAGCCGGGAAAGGGGGACCCCGGCGGCGACCGATACCACGAGCTTTGTCTTTCCCACTTTTTTTGCGATCTCTTTGACGACCGCGTCGACGGTCTGAGGCTTGACCGCCAGAATCACAACGTCGGCAAAATCGCATACCCTGCCATTGTCCGACGTCATTTCGACTCCGAGCTCCGCCGCCAGCGACTGTCTGAACGCCTCGCTCACGTCGCTTGCCATAACTTGCTCGCGCGCCGCCAAACCGGCGCGGATCACGCCGCGCATGATCGCCGAGCCGATCTTTCCGGCGCCGATCACCCCGATTCGCTCCTTTAGCATCGCTTTCTCCTCTGAGCCGCGACCCGCATAAGGTTCTTCCAAACGCGCGCTCGGTTCGCCGAAGCGTCAGTAGCGCACGCCGATTTTCCGTAGCTCGCGCCACGCGTCCGCGTCGTCCGGCGTAAACGCCAGCACTTCGCGGAATTTTTGCTCCGCCTCCCGCTTTTTACCCATGTGCGCGAGAGCGATTCCCAGTTTTCGCCGCCACTCCACGTTGCGCCGCCTGTTTCTGTCGAACGCCTGCTTGTAGGCCGCGACCGCCTGTTCCCACAGCTCGAGCTTGAAGTAGGCGTCCCCGAGCGCGCCGTAGAGCGTTCCCGAATCTTCCCCGTGTGCGCGCGCCTGCTCGAGAAATTCTTTTGCCCTTGCGGCATCGTCGCGCGCCAGCATTAACCGGCCCCATCCCAATAGCACCGCCGGATGGTCGGGCTTGATCCGCCGCGCCCGAGAGAACCACTTCTCCGCCTCGTCCAATTCCCGATAATGGAGCGCGATGTTGCCGAGGCCCAAATAGGGAAGCACCTCGCGCGTTCCGAGCTCGATCGTTTTCATGTAGACCGTCTTCGCTTCCTGCAGATAAAACTCGTCGCTGATCTGGAGCACGGCGGGGATCGTTTTCGGCGAAAGGTTTAGCGCCGCCAGCGCCGCTTGCGCCGCCTCGGCGCTTTTCTCCTGCTCCAGAAAGAGCTTTGCTTTAAGCACGTAAAACTCCGGATTGACGGGATCCAGCTGGATGGCTTTATCGACTTCCTCGAGCGCGCGCGGCGTCCAGCTGCTTCCCTGATAGGCCTGCGCCAGATAGAAGTGCCGGAGCGCCTGCGGAACCGGAATCGATTTCGCGTCGAGCCAGGGCGCCGTTACCTCGAAAGGTTCCATAATCTTTCGATTGAGCATCGAGGTCGCGCGCCGCAGGCTTTTCGGCGCCGAGTACTCGAGCTGCGCGCCGTCGTCGGTGTTGATTTCGGCCCCTTCGCTAAACGCCAAAAGTTCCTTTTTCCCCATGCGATAGAAGCCGAGAACCGAATAGATGTCCGAAAGCCCGAGGTCGCGGAAGTCCGACCGGATCTTCTCGCTGTTCGCATAGATCTGCTGTAGCAGCGGGTAATTGAACACCTGCTCTTGCAGGCTCCCCACCATGAGAAAGTCGCTCTCTTTCATGCACCACACCGTGACATAGGGAAACGCCTCGCCGAAGGTGCGAAACACCATGCGAAAATCGTCCGGCGACATCGAGTAATTGTGCACCCACTGGGCGAACACGCCGCCGTCGGCGAGCTTCGATTTGATCACCTCGTAGAATTCGCGCGTGTAGAGGTTGGCGATGCCGGCGATCCACGGATTGGACGGCTCGGCGGAAATCACGTCGTATTTTTTCGCCGTCGCCAGGATGTGGTTGCGCCCGTCGGTCGCAATGATGCGCACGCGCGGGTCTTCCAAAATCCTGCCGTTCTTATCGTTAAAAAAGGCGGCCGCTTCGATCATCGCCGGCTCGATTTCGAGCACTTCGATCTCTTCGATCAAAGGGAACGCCGCGATCGCGCTGGTGGTCATGCCGGTGCCCAGGCCGATCACCGCGGCGCGCTTGGCGTTTGGGTTCATAAAAATACCGATATAGCCGCTCATGAGCTGCGTCAAAGCGTCGCCGTGAGAGCCGTCGATCTTGCCGTTGGTTTTCCAGTAGATGTAATCCTTGCCAATCCGCTGAACGCTGATCGTCGCGGTCAAGCCCTCCTTATAATAGAGCATCTCGTCCCGATGCATGTCTTCGAGCCGAAGCGAGTCGAGCGGGAGATCTTCGTAGCGCTCGTTGTAAATCGTCACGCCGCTCGTGAGCACGTACGGATCCCATCTGGGCGTGCGCAGCGGGATCAGCACCGCCGCCACCAGCACCGCAACGCCGAGGGCGGCGCGCGGGGCGAGCGAATAGCGCGGGTCCACCACGACCAAAAACCAGCCGATCACAAGGTTGATGACGACGCCGAAGATAATCGTGTTCTGCACCCCGATCAAAGGAATCAAGATAAACCCGCCGGCAAACGCTCCCAAAATAGCTCCCAGGGTGTTGGCGGCGTAGGAGGTGCCCACGCTCGTCCCGACCCGATAGATGCTCTGCGTGAACAGCCGCGCAACGAGCGGAAAGGTCATGCCGAAAAACAGCGTCGGCAGAAACATCACCACCGCGGAAAGCACGAGCTGAAACGTCAAAAAGAGCGCAAACGATTCGCCAAAGCCGTCGAGCAGGCGCAAGAAAATGAGCGGGAGCTTTTCAAACAGCGGAATCGTCGCCAGGGCCGAGACCCCTATCAGAAACTCGACCAGCCCGAACGTACTGACGCGCGCGTCCTTTTCCCCCAAGAGCCGGGCATAGAAAAATCCTCCCAGCGCAAGCCCCACGAGGAACGTAACCAGCATCGTGGTAAACGAGTACACCGAGCTTCCCAAAACCAGGGTCAGCGCGCGCGTCCAGGCATTCTCGTAAACGAGCGCGGAAAAGCCGGATAGCCCGAAGGAAAAAAGTAACGCCCAGCCGAGCCAAGAAGGCCCCTCGCGCGTTACCGCCTCGCCAGAGACCGCCTCGAGCTCGAGCGGGCTTTTATCCCTGAGCTTGTCGATGGCGAAAATCAAAACCGCGATGACCAGATTGAGGCCGGCAGCGACGAAAATCGTCGCGCGCATGCCGTAATTCGGGATCAGGAAATAGCCGGCGGCCGCGCAACCGATCACCGCCCCGAGCGTGTTCGTCGCGTAGAGGTCGCCCACGCGCCGTCCCAGGTGCGTCAGCGAGCGGACGAAAAACCGGCTCAAGACCGGAAGCGTCGCCCCCATAAGCATCGTCGGGAAGACGAGGAGAACGAAAGAGAGAAAGAAGAGCATCAGGTTAAACAGAAACGGAAACGACTCGTTCAGCCCGTAGAGCGGCGCGTACAAGACGTATCCCAGTTTGAAAAGCCACGGGACCAACAGGCCATAGATGCCGACGCCGGCTTCGAGCAGCCCGTACAGCAAAAAGTCATTCTTTCCCCGGTCAGCGATCTTGCCGAAAAGGTAGCTTCCGAGCGCCAGCCCCGCCATAAACGAGGCCAGAACCGTCGCGATCGCGTAAGTCGTGTTGCCAAAGATCTGCGTGAGCATCCGCATCCACACCACTTCGTAGATCAGTCCGGCAACGCCGGAAAAGAAAAAGCAGAAAAGCCCAACGAAGAGAAGAAAATTTTGTTGCAAACGATTTTCGCCCGCTGGCATCTTTCCTCCTGGCACGCCGCGCTTACACCGATGCAGTGATAGCAGGCGAGGGTGGGGGTGTAAAGGGCGGAAAAAGCGCGCGCAGACGCGCCGCAGGACCAGCGCTTTTCCCCTGCCCGCAAACAGGCTATAGAAGCTAAACCACTCGGCTCATGCTACAGCACGTCTGGCTTATTCCCGTCGGCTTTCTTCTTGGCGCTTACGGCACGATCATCGGGGCGGGCGGCGGCTTTCTTCTCGTGCCGCTTCTTCTCTTTGCTTACCCCGAGGAGGCACCCGACACCGTCACCAGCATCTCCCTGGCGGTAGTTTTTTTTAACGCGCTTTCCGGCACGCTTGCTTATTCCCGCCAAAAGCGGATCGACTATCGCTCCGGGCTCATCTTCTCCGCCGCCACGGTGCCGGGAGCGATTCTCGGAGCGCTCAGCACGAATCTTTTCTCGCGGCGGCTGTTCGACGGGATGTTCGGCGCCTTGATGATCTTGGCCACCGCGCTTTTGGTCTTGCGCCCGACCAAAAAGGCGAAACCGAACCCGCTGGGCTCTTCGCAGTACCAGCGCCGGGTCGTCACGGAAGCGAACGGGACGGAGCACGCATTTTTCTACAACCTGCCGTTGGGTATCGGCATCAGCGTCGTTGTCGGTTATATCTCAACCCTGCTTGGGGTCGGCGGCGGTTTCATTCACGTGCCGGCCCTGGTTCATCTGCTCAACTTCCCCGTCCATATCGCCACCGCCACCTCCCAGTTCATTCTCGCCGTCATGGCCCTTACCGGAACGGGCGTGCACCTGCTGACCGGAACCTTCACGCACGGTTTTCGGCGAACGCTCATGTTGGGGATCGGAGTGCTGGTCGGGGCGCAGATGGGAGCCTATTTTTCCGAGCGCCTCCGCGGCGACTGGATTATCCGCGGCCTTGCAGCCGCGCTCGGGCTTGTCGGCCTTCGTTTGGTTTGGCGCGCGCTCGCGCTGTAGGCTCCCGGCGCGCACAAGCAGCCTCGCAGATCGAGGCTTCACCCCGCGCGGCCGTGAAGCCGGCGGGCGAGTTTTTTATTGACTTTGCGCCGGAGTTGGACGCACAATAATGGTCCTTCGTGCTAAATCTTTGAAAAAGCGCAAAATCGAAACAAGAGGAGGAACAAAAATGGCTTCTCATCGGTTGCACGGGCTAGGATATGGTTTTCTCGTGCTCGGTTTCCTAGCCGGAGGCTGCTCCTCGTCCACAAAAACCGCAACCAAGCCAGACGCCGCGACCGCGGGCGTCTCGCGTCAAGCTGACGCCAAAACCGGAGCGAAAACACAAGCCTCCAAACCGAGCTCGAGTCTCGAGGAAGCGCAAAGGGGGATTCCGCCTGAAGCGGGGCCGCTCAAAGAGATCTACTTTGATTTCGATCGCTATGACTTGACTCCGTCGGCAAGAGAAACGCTGAAAGCAAACGCCGCGTGGCTCAAAGCGAACCCTTCCGCCCGAGTACAAATCGAAGGTCATGCCGATGAGCGCGGAACCAACGAGTACAACCTCGCTCTCGGTGCCAAACGAGCGCAGAGCGCCAAGGACTATCTCACGACGCTCGGAATCGCCGCCGATCGCCTCTCCACGATTAGCTACGGCGAGGAGCTCCCGGTTTGCCGCGAGCAAACCGAGGAATGCTGGCAGAAAAACCGCCGCGACCGTTTCGTCGTTCAGCCGGCGAAACCCGCTTCCTGACGCAACCTCAAACAGCCCCGGTAAAGGCAACCAAGGCGGAAGTTTGCTCAACGCCGCTCGCCGTGATCCGGCGCGGCGCGCGCGGCTGTTTTATCCTTGACAACTCACCGGTCAACCAAAGATGATTGCGCAAGCGTCTTGCCCAGAGGCGACTGAGTAGAATGTTGCGCTTCTTCAGGTTTTCCCCCGCGGCATGTCTTGTTGCGAGCACGCTGTCGGCCGGAGCGTGCTCTTTCTCCAACGGCCAGACGCCGGCCTCGGCGCCGCTGGCGTCCGTTCCCGTCTCGCGACTCGTGGCCGACCCCCGCACCCCTTCGAGCCTGGAAGCGATGAAAAAGGGCATGACCTCGGTAACGCCGCCCTCGAGCCCGCTCAAGGATATTCTATTCGACTTTGACGACTATCAGCTCCGCCCCGACGCCCTGGAAATTCTCAAAGCAAGCGCGGAGTGGCTGAAGGCGCACCCGTCGGTTCAGATAGAAATCGAAGGCCACACGGACGATTGGGGATCCAACGAGTACAACCTCGCTCTGGGCTCCAAGCGCGCGCTAGCCGCGAAAGAGTACCTCGTCACGCTTGGCGTCAATGGGGAGCGGCTTAAAATGGTGAGCTACGGAGAAGAGGCGCCCGCGTGCCTGGAGCAGACCGAGGAATGCCGGCAAAAAAACCGCCGCGCCCGTTTTGTGATTTTGACCGTCATTCCTCCGTCGTAGCTTGGCGACCAATCAAGGTGGCTAGCGCAAGCCGCGCTCGCGGAGGACGCGCTTGACAAGAAAGGACCGGTAAAGTATACGCCTTAAGTCTTACAACGTCGGTCAGAACGGGAAGCGCTCGATGAGTCTAGCAAAGACGTTGACAGCGGGTCTTGGTGCCGCATTCCTTTCGGCTCTCATCGGCTGCGCGGCGCGGGAAGAGAAGGCTCCGGCGGCGCCGTTAGCCGAGGCCAAGCCTTCGACCACGGCGGAAAGCAAGGCCCCAGCCCAGGAAAAGGCCCCCGAGGCCAAAGCCAAACCGGTCAAAGCCAAAGGCGATGTGGGCCTGCTCGACCTGGAGAAAAACTACCTGATCCTGGTCACCAAAGAGGGAAAGCTCATTACCCTG
>DATMAM010000025.1:0-2631 GCA_035559995.1 Candidatus Acidiferrales bacterium | reverse complement strand
AACCAAAAGACCAAGGCCATCTTGCTCAAGGAAGATCGCGCCAAAATGAGCGACATCGGCCTCGGCTCGTCGGCTTCCGTCCAATACGTCGAAAAGGGCGACAAAAAAATCCTCTCCTCCATCGAGTTCACCCCGGCCAAGCGCGGGGAGTGACGTCGCCTGCCTTTTACGCTTCGCTGACGTTCAACTCGGGCTCGGCTTTGCGTGGCGCGGCGCGACTTAGCGGCACCCAAAACGAAACCGTCGTTCCTTTACCGGGCGTCGATTCAATCGCCAGCTTTCCTCCCACTTTCTCAATCCGCTCCTTCATGCTCGCCAGCCCATACCCCTGCCCGATTTTTGCTTCCGGATGGAACCCGATTCCGTCGTCGGCGATCGTTCCCCGGACCTCATCCGGGCTCACGCGCAGAGCGATGCGGGCGTTCGAAGCGTGTGCGTGGCGGGCTACGT
Organism: Candidatus Acidiferrales bacterium; assembly: GCA_035559995.1. Classification (GTDB taxonomy): domain Bacteria; phylum Desulfobacterota; class Binatia; order UBA9968; family UBA9968; genus DATMAM01. The sequence continues at coordinate 2,181 of DATMAM010000025.1, read as the reverse complement.
TGCGCAGCCCCTCGCGCAAAACGAGATAGATCTCGCGCTCGGTTTGGGGGGGGAGGTCCAGCTCTTCCGGCTCGGTATCGAAAATGCATCGCAGTCCCAGGCTGTCGCGCAGAAAGCCCATCTCCCTTTTGAGACTCTCGGCCAGCGTTCCAGGCTGCAATCGACGGGTGCCACTGCCGGAAAGGAAATGGCGGATATCGACCATCGCGTCTTTCACCGCTTTTTCCATAAGATCGAGTTCCCGCACAAGCTCGGCCGGTTTGCCCATGAGATGTGTCCGGCAGACTTCCAGCCGAAGCGCAAGGGTCGCCAGCACCTGAAGAAGTCCGTCGTGAAGCTCCTGCGCGAGCCGGCGTCTTTCCTCGTGCATCGCCGCCTCGCCTGCGGTCTTGTTGAGCGCCATCAGCTTTTGATTCTGCTGCTTTTCAAAATCGCTGAGAAAACCGAACATGTAGGCGAGGGCGAACAGATAAATGCAGCGCACAATAAAAGTGTCCAATTCAAAAGCTTTGGTCCAATAGGAAGAAAACCCGAAACGGATGGAGGCGTAAACGGCAATGCCGATGGCCGCGGCCGCCAAGCTCCCCTTTAAGCCGTAACGCGAGCTGGCGGTAATCACAGGGAACAAGTAATAAACGAAAAACGGCGTCCCGGGAGAGCCCGAAAAATCAATGACGGCGACAAAGAAGAGATCGAGGCAAGTCGTCACGATGCCCAGTAAAACCGGATTGGTGTTGCCGGCTCGATAACCGAGGACAAGCACAGCGATGCTGTAGAGACAGAACGAGTAGCGCGAGATATCGTACAGGAGCGGGAATCTCACGACCTTATCGGGTTCGAGAAACGCGACGATGATCGTGAGCACGGAAAAGCCGAACCGAATCCAGTCCAGCATTCTCCGTTTTTTCTGAATCCAAGCCTCTTCAAGAGAAATCTGCGGTTCCATGGGGCTTACGGTTGCGAGCGCGCCGTGGAGGATTTCTTTTTGGAGTCAACAACTTCATTGAATTCTCTTCCCTGATTCATAATCGCGAGCGCCGCTTTGAAGCGGTTGTTGACCTTGAGCTTGTCAAAGATATTCGTGAGATGGGTCTTGACCGTCTTCTCGCTGATAAAAACTTTCTTGCCGATCTCCTCGTTCGTCAGCCCTTCGGCGACGAGCCGCAGGATTTCGATCTCTCTCTTCGTTAAGCTTTTCACCGACTCGTTGACGACAGCGCGCTCCCCGCGGCTGGTGCGCGAGCGCGCGATTTCCTCAAAAGCGTCCGCTGCCGGGATTTCCTTGTCCACCCAGACACCCCCGCGATGGACCGTCTTGATCGCTTGCATGAGCGCCGCGGACGACGCGCCTTTCAGAACGTATCCGCGCGCGCCGCCCTTGGCGGAGTTGAGAATGTCCTCTTCCTCCGAGAACGCCGTCACGATCAGCACCTTCGTTTGCGGGCTCCTGGCGCTCACGTCGATGAGCGTCTGCACGACGTCCCCTTTGGGCATTCTCAGATCCAAGAGCAACACGTCTGGACCGGCCCTTTCCAGCACCTTGATCACGTCGTCGCCGCGCGTAGCCTCGCCGACGACCAAGATGTCCTTTTCGAGCGAAAGGATGCGCTTGAGTCCCTCACGAAAAAGCGCGTGATCGTCCGCGATAACGACCTTGATCGGGTTCATCGTTTCCTCCGTGACAAACTGACCAGACGATAAATACACGAAATCTATCGGCAAGCCAACGTGGGTTTTTGGCCGCAATGCGGCGCGCGTCGCATGCTTGCCGAAGCCTCCCCTGCGGGATCAGACGTTAGTCCTAGTACTGCTCCGACCCCCAAGAAAAATCCTACCCATAGCGTATTGTGGCAACTCGCATGCGCGAGCTATTAGGAAGTCCACGTAGTCCATCTTAGACTCTGGAATCGGTGCATGAACATTAAAGAGGTATTCTTCGCTCAGGCGCCTCTCTGGCTCGTGTTCGCTCTCATCGGCTGCGCGGCGCGGGAAGAGAAATTTCCGGCGGCGCCGTTAGCCGAGGCCAAGCCTTCGACCGCAGCGGAAAGCAAGGCCCCAGCCCAGGAAAAGGCCCCCGAGGCCAAAGCCAAACCGGTCAAAGCCAAAGGCGATGTGGGCCTGCTCGACCTGGAGAAAAACTACCTGATCCTGGTCACCAAAGAGGGAAAGCTCATTACCCTG
>DATMAM010000024.1:0-13623 GCA_035559995.1 Candidatus Acidiferrales bacterium | reverse complement strand
GGTTTGCTCAAGTTCTACCATCACGGTCGAGTCGTCAGAGTCTACCGCTACCGAGTCACAAAAAACCTGTTGCGGCTGTAAACGATGTGCTGCTACTTTTTCATCATTAGAAAGTGTTAACGATCTTCTGCTATACGACAGCTACCTGCAGCGTCTGAGAGAGCGGCTGGCTCGTTTGGGAGCCCGCCGGGTCTGGCGCGGAAACGCGTGGTATTGGGATCTCAAGCCAGACTTTAAGCCCGGCGATGTGTTTGAGATATGACCAGCGCTGAACTAGCGCGAAGCTACATCTGGAAGGCCGAAACACGGATCGATGCTTTAGAGGCATTGTTGAGGAGGAACAACTTCTCGGACGTTGTCCGTGAAGCGCAGGAGACGGTGGAGCTGGCGCTCAAAGGAATGCTTCGAGCGGTCGGCGTGGAGCCGCCCAAACATGACGATGTCGGAGGCCTTCTCGCCGAACACCGGGAGAGATTCCCCAAAGATATCAGGCCGCAGCTTCGGCGCGCCGCGGAGATTTCCAAGCGACTCAGAAAGGAGCGCGAGATCGCCTTCTACGGAGACGTCGATTTTATTCCAACTGAAGAGTACTCCTCCGACGATGGCCGGCGCGCATTGGAGGATGCAAAATGGGTCGTGGAGTTAGCGAAAAAGGTCCTGGTAAAGTAACTCTCTTCACAACAAGGACATAAGCCGTTATTCACGAGATATGACCGACGACCAATGAAAGATTCGCTTGTGAGAGCCGGACCGGTGGCGGAGCGTTTTCTTACCCCGATCAGCGAAAATGAAACGCGTCGTTTCGTCGTGCTCGATCGGGACGGTACGCTCATCGAAGAGCGCGAGTATGTTTCCGATCCTGACGAGGTAAGGCTGATTCCTGGAGCCGGACAGGCGCTGCGAGAGCTTAGCCAAATGGGGTTTGGCTTGGTGGTGATCACGAACCAATCGGGAGTGGGCCGGGGGTTTTTTGACGACGTCCAGCTAAGATCCGTGCACGGACGGCTCAACGAACTTCTGGAGGCGGAAGGCGTGCGGCTGGACGGGCTCTACGTTTGCCCGCACAAACCAGACGACGGATGCGATTGCCGCAAGCCCAAACTCGGCCTGCTGAAGAAGGCCGCCCAAGAGCTGGACTTCAGGTTGGAAAATTGCGTTGTCATTGGCGACAAAATTTCCGATATTGAGATGGGCCGCGCGATCGGCGCGACCACATTTTTAGTGCGCACCGGCTACGGCGCCGAGATTGCCGCGGAAGGAAAGAGCGGGGCCGATCATGTGGTCGACGATCTGGCGCGCGCTGTGGCCGTCATTCGCAAAATTACAGGCAAGCAGCCGGCCGAGAACCGCGACCGGTAGAAAGCCCGGCGCGTTCTCGGGCCTGGACAGCAGCCGCCAGTAAAATCATTTCGTTCTCGATGATCCAGCTTTTCTCCTATCGCGAGCTGATCAAAAATCTCGTTCTCAAGGACCTCAAGCTCAAGTACCGGGATTCGACCCTGGGGTTTTTCTGGTCGCTGGCAAATCCGCTTCTCTTGATCGCGGTCTACAGCTTTGTTTTTACCCGCATGCTTCGCGTCGACACGCCCGATTTCCCCTACTTCCTGCTCGTGGGACTTCTCCCGTGGAACTTCTTCGCCCAGTCGCTCATGATGTCGACCGGCTCGGTGATCGATAACGGCAACCTGATTAGGAAAGTCCGGCTTCCGATCGAGGTGTTTCCGATCGCCACGGTTCTCTTTAATCTGGCGCAATTCCTGCTCGCGTTGATCGTGCTGCTGCCCGCGACGATGCTGTTGTTCCCCACCCGCGTCTCTTGGACCTTCTTGGCGTTTATCCCCATCCTCGCGCTGCACGTTCTCTTTACCGTTGGATTGTGTTTTATTTTCTCCACCGCGACGGTCTTCTTCAGAGACGTAAGGCACTTCACGGAAATCTTCCTCATGCTGCTGTTTTGGTTGACGCCCATCGTTTATGACGTGCGCGCGCTTGCCGAATCGTTGCGCGCCGTCGTCTTCATGAATCCGGTCGCTTTTTTCATAACCAGCTATCAGGACATTTTTTATCGGCAGAGCCTCCCAAGCCCAGCCCATTTTACGGGTCTGTGCGTAATCAGCGTTTTAAGCTTGGCGTGCGGCTATTCGGTGTTTCGGGCTTTTAGATTGCGCTTTGCGGAAGAGGTTTAGTCGTTTGTGTCCCCGCTCCTCGAGATCCAAAACGTTTCGAAAGCCTTCACCATCCGCCACAACCGGAGCCAGTCGTTAAAAACGAATTTTATCGGGCTATTCCACAAGCGGTTTCGTGAGACGAAAGAGGTGCTGTGGGCTTTAAAGGACATATCCCTCACCGTGCATCAGGGCGAGACGCTGGGCTTGATCGGCCGGAACGGCTCGGGTAAAAGCACGCTGCTCAGAATTATCGCGGGCATCTATCCGCCGACCTCCGGAGAAGTCCGCTGGCTCAAGAAGGCCAACATCGGGACCATGATCGAACTAGGCGTGGGGTTTCATCCGGAGCTCACCGGAAGAGAAAACATTTTTTTGGGCGCGTCGATCCACGGTTTAACGCGAAAACAAGCCGAAGGGATTTACGCTGCCGTGGTAGAGTTTTCTGAGCTCGACGGTTTTATGGATGTACCGATCAAGAATTATTCAACGGGGATGCAAGCCCGACTGGGCTTTGGATTAGCGGTGAATCTCGACCCGGACGTTCTTCTTGTCGATGAAATTTTTGCCGTGGGCGATGAAGCCTTCCAGAAAAAATGCACTGAAAGGATGAGCCGCCTACGAACGGAGGGTAAGACTATTATCTTTGTTTCGCACGACCCGGTAAAAATAAAAACCTTCTGCGACAGAGTCTGTTTACTTGACCACGGCACACTCCGTTTCTCGGGAGACCCAGTCCAGGGGCTGGGAGAGTATCATAGATTGCTTGTTGCCGTAGCGCAGGGGACTTAATGCAGGACAGCGAGCAAGTGAAGAGCTGCCACGGCACTGTCGCAGCAGCGCGAGAAAATCTTGAGCGGAGGTGAAAGAGGTTTGTTTTTACGAGTGACGATAATTGAATAAGCATGCACCCATGCTGTTGAACCGAGCTGAAATCAGCTGGGAGCAACCGTTGCGTTCAATTGCGTTGTGGACGCGAGTTAATGTGCAGGCGGCTGAGTACGGTGAAAGAAGGCTTCCTGGCAGGCACCTACGCATCCGATTCGAAGATCTGTGCTCAGACCCGGCTTCAACCGTCCAGAGAATATTTGATTTTTTCGAACTGGAGGGTGATTGGAGGAAATTGTTCGGTTAGAAGTCAGGCCTCCCATTTCCATTTGGGTCGTTGGAAGCAGCGAGAGGTGCAGACGATAAGAGATCTCAACAAAATTGGAGGCGTCGGTTTGCGGCAATTGGGCTATAAGGTCGAAGATGGAGATGTAAAGACGGTCACGGAAATAAACGAAGGAGAGTTGAAACAGAAGTGAACCTCTCTGCGCGGAGACATCCTGCCCAAGTGGTTTGTGTCTTAGGGATGCATCGGAGTGGAACTTCGCTTATCACCAGGGTCACTAATCTGCTTGGCGTCTACTTGGGACGCGAGGACCTCTTGCTAGAGCCGAAAGCGGACAATCCCACGGGTTTTTGGGAGCATCAGCTTGTGAAAGACCTCAATGAGGAAATCCTGTCGAGATTCGGTGGCAGTTGGCATGAGCCACCGGAGTTTCCCGCCGGCTGGGAATCGAGTCCGGCACTCGGCGATTTGCGGCAGCGCGCGCGGAAGTTAATGGAAGGAGAATTCGGCTCTCAGCCGCTTTGGGGGTGGAAGGATCCTCGAACCTGCTTGACTCTTCCTTTGTGGCAACGAGTTCTACCGCCCATGATGACGGCCTTGGGTACCGCGGCCGTGACCAGATCCGGCATTACGGTGGCTGGCGAGGCGTGCTGATCGCCGAACTTAACCCTGGTTGCCGGCTCAGCCGACACGCCCGTAACGCGGATCCAGATGGCCGATGAGCCGTCCGGCTGCTTATTGACCGCTTCGCCCCGTCGAGTCTCTGTCGGGCCCCAGCCCTTCACCGTAAGAGTCTGCGTCGCATCCCGCCTCGAACAAGGCCTAGGAACAAAGCTGCAACTGCAGCACCGACGGGTACCCAAGAGAAGCTACGGACCGACATCGTAAATCTCCTTTCAGCAGACAACCGACCGATTGGATCAGGCGACCGGCCCGGCAGAAAACGCATATCAACGACCGCTGCCGATCGCGATGGGCCTCTCGCAAAACGCCGGTGTCCAATTCCGCCACACGCGGGGCGTCATACCGAACTGTTTTCTCATCACAGCAAACATGGTGGTTGGCTTCACGACCGACGCCTCGATGAGCCGGTCATTCAGCAACTGTAGAAAGTCGATGAATGCCTTGTCGCTGCTCAAGTTGGGATCGAAATTGTGGCCGAACGCGCGGTCGACAAAGACGTCGACGATACCGCCAAACGCGAGGAACGATTCGAATCCGAACGTCCGGTTGAGCAGCGGAAGGATGTCCTGTGCACGAATTCCCTCGAACCCCTCGTTCGAGCAGTCCCAGTTAACAAACGTTTGCTCGAAACGATTCAACTGGCGATTGAACTTGTACCGGTCGGGCATGAAGGCCCAGATGGCATCGATGAATTCCAGGACTTCAGGCCACCGCATGTGCCCGTTGCGACCGATCATGTCATTGGTGACAAAGAAACCTCGGTCTTCGAGCGCCGCATAGACACCCGCGAAGATCTGCTCAAGTTCCACGAAGTGGTGCAATGAGTGGTTAGCCATGACACCAGCGAAGCGGTCTTTTGGCTTCCAACGATTGATATCGATCCCATGCAGCTTGAGCAGGCGACGCAAGCCTTCCTTCTCGACTGCCGCCTCGGCTCTCTCAAGCAAATGAGGCGAGACTTCGTAGCAACTCAGTTCGAAGTTCTCGTGGCCAAGTTCAAGCAGCCGTTTGGCGACGCCGATCTCAACCGAACAATCGGCAGCGCCCAGACTCAGTAGTTTTCTATTTTCCCCGCATGAAACCAGCGCTTTTGCGAAAGGCAAAGCGTAGAAGTCCACGATGCTGTCAGCGCCCATGACCTGATTGAGCCTGGGGCGCAAATGCTTGTTGGACCAGTAGTGGAAGATATCCGGCAGATCGTGAATATTCGCGCCGTCCCGATATTGGTCGATCTGAGCCTGGAGCCTCGCGATATAGCTGTCAGCCGACATGACCCCTTTAGTCCTTTCTAGTGCCCACGCGAGAAAACCCGCTGCGCTCCTGAGTTGACTGACACAGAGCGCGCTCCACAGTCCGAACCACCAGCCGTCACTTGACCGACAGCCGATAGAAGCCGGAGCTGCTCCAGCAACCGGCAGGCGGTCAATGACGTGTTATCCGCGTCCTTGCGATACGAACAGTAGTCCGGCGCAGTGGACACGACTTTACGTACCAGGCCGAAGTCGTCAATCTCCGCTGCCGACGTCGGCGCGAAGAACGCAACGGTCGGCACGTGCTGCGCGATCGCTAGATGCATCGCCAGGCTGTCGCTCGTGATCATCGTGTGCAGTCGGCCGATAAGCGCGGCGAGCCGAAGCACAGAGTCGTCCGTATTGGGCACGAGAATCCGCGCGCCTGGTCGCGCTGCAGCCAGCGCCTTGTTTCGGTGGTGATCCTCGCCGGCTCCGAATAGGACGACCGTGCACTTTGGTCCGAACACGCTTTCGCCTCCAACAATGGCGTCGATCAGCGTGTTCAATTCTGACAACCGAAGCTCTTTGGACGGCCACCGTCCGCCGGCGAACGGGTTGATACCGATCACGCGCGAGTGCTCGGCTAGCAAGTGCGCGGCCCAGCGTTCCAGCCGCGGATTGCCGAAGAAATGCGGCTCCACTCCGTCAACGCCGAAGATCTCGCTGAAGATCTCTGCATGGCCGCGCGTGTTAAGCTTTTTCAACTCGTCAGCCCGCGCCTTGCCGAAGCGGGACAGCAGGCCCATATCGAACCAGCCGGCAGCATCATCTGTATAGCTGGGCGTTCCCTCCCTGAGAAACGCGCCGGTGATAGTTCTAAAGTCAAGGGAGGTTACACCCTCTAGCACGTCACGTTCATCGTCAAGCGAGTACACGCGGTCGTAGCAATACGGCCGCGCCTCGGCAAACGATGTCCAGGGGTCGTCGATGTAGGGGTTAAAGCGCAGCAGCGGCGCAGCGGCTGCCGCCGTCAGCCACGACAGCCGTAGGCCGTCGCCCCATTTTTCTCGCAATGCACGGGCGAAGTATGAAGTGCGGACGACGTCGCCGAGCCCGCCGGTCTTGACGACCAGGATGTGCAGGCGCCCGTCGTTCACTGTCCTTTGCGACCGAATGCGATGTGCTCCGCGAATACGGCGCGCATCGCGGTCAGCGAGAAGTTCTCGCGAGCGAACGCCAGCTCGGCCGTGGAGATCCGCCGCCAGCGTCGGTCGTTGCGCAGCAGGTCGACCACTGCCTCGGCAAATGGCTCCGGCTCGTCGGCAATGACAATCGCGTGGCGCGCCTCGGCCAGGCCCTGCGCGCCCACCGATGTCGTCACAATGGGCAACCCGAAACGCATGGCTTCGACCACCTTTCCCTTGACGCCGGCGCCATACCGCAGCGGCGCAACCGCAACTCGAGCTTGCCCATAGCGCCGTGCCAGTTCTTCGTCGGAAACGAATCCCGTTACCGTTACGCGCGCACCGGCTAGGGCCTCTATCTCCCGCGAGGGATTCGAGCCTACGAGGTACAAATGTACGTGGGGTTCCTGCCGCCACACGAGCGGCATGATACGCTCAGCCAACCAGCGAGCCCCATCGACGTTCGGTCGGTGTTGAAAGCCGGCGACGAACAGCACGTCTCGTCGCAGCGCGAGGTTCTCGGCAGCCGTGTCGGCGAAGCTCTCGAACGCATGGACCGGGATCGTGCGCGCAGCAACGCCGAGTCCATGGGCGCTGAGATACTTCTGCACATAGTCAGTCTCCGCCGCCGACGGGTAATAGATAACGTCGACCGAGCGCCAAACGCGCTTCTCCAGTTTTTCCATCGACGCGGCCTCCACACGCAACGCCGCGTTGCCCGGTTCGTGCCGGAGCTGGTCTCTCAAGCGAAGATGGTGAATATCATGGCCGTAATAGAGAATCGCCGCCCGAGAATGTCGGCGAATCGCATCGATGTAATCGGCGGCCACATGTGGCCGGCTGAGCAAGAAGTAGTCAATGTAACAGCCGTTCTCACGCACCCATGCCTCGAAGCGGTTGACATACTCCGGCCCGCAGAAGACCTCGATACCCCACTGCTGCAACGGCTGTGTGTGCACGGGGTCGCGCCACAGGTTCTGCGGCCAGAGCTTGACGTTCATGCCGGCATCGAGGAACAAGCGCATAAACTGGACTATAGTGCGCGACCCGGCATCTTTGTCCGGCTGCGGAACGTGGTGATCGATGACCACGATGCGCCTCTTTTGACGCGAGCGGTCCCGCGCCACGAACAAGCATTCGCCGTTGGGAAAGTGGTCCGCCTCCAGCGTGGCGCGCCAGCGCTCGAAGAACTTGCGTTGGTTGATCGCCTGGTGCGCTTTCCCACCCCGTGATGTGTCGGTGCCGTGCGACTGGCCCTCGTAGTGCACTACTACGGAGGCCGGCTGATAGTAGACCTTCAGGCCAGCTGCGCGTACTCGGAAGGCCAAGTCTGTGTCCTCACAATATGCGGGCACGTAGCGCTCGTCGAAGCGGCCCAGACGTTCGAAAAGCTCCTTTCGGATAAGCAGGGAAGCGCCAGAACAGTAGTCTACCTCCCGTGTATAGTTGTAAACGGACGCGTCCGGATCATCAAGACGGCCGAAATTCCACGCGCTACCATCGCGCCACACAATACCGCCAGCCTCCTGCAACCGACCAGCCGGATATACAAGCTTGGAACCAACCAGACCGCAGTCCGGAAACTGGTGAAACACGGCCAGCATGGCGTCGAGCCAGCCCGCGGTGACCTCCGTGTCGTTGTTCAGGAAATGAATGAAATCGCCACGCACCAGCGTGCTGGCTCGGTTGCAGGAGCGTAAAAACCCGAGATTGTCCGGGTTTTCCTCGTACCGCAGGCCGCGAACACTGCGGAGCCGACCGATCTCTGGGTCACCGGAACAATCCTCGATCACCATGACTTCCACCGCCGCACGTGGACAATGCCGCGCCACGGACTCGAGGCAGGTCAGCGTCATTGCTGGCTTGCCATAGGTTGGGATCACGATGCTAACCACCGGTTGCTCGTGTACCGGAAAGGCGAGCACGTCGATCCGTGCCTGCAGCTCATTGGCAGTCACCAGCCGCGGCGTAACGACAACCGGTGGAACCGGAGCCGCTGTAAAGGAGCAAGCCGCACCTCGACCATCCAACCCACGGGTTACCCATAGCGTTATTTGCTCCTCAAAGGCACCCGGCGATCCTGCGATCCCAACCGCAATTTTCCCCACGTTCTTCGGGTGCAAGATGCGCAAGGCTAACCCGGGATGTAGAATTGTGTTAAAAACTAGCCTCGCTACGGCCCGCCGGCGCGTCCCGGGCGGCAACACCCAGTTTCGCACGCGATAGTACGCCTGCAACGCTTTCCACCCGTGCGAGCCATAGATCCGCGCCACCTCGGCATTCAACAGTTCTGCCCGCTGCCGCTCAGCCTGCAAGCGCCCCTCGTACTCCGCCACCGCCCTCTCGCGGGCTGTCCGCGCCTCTTCCAGCTCAGCCTCCCGCGCCCGAACCGCCTCCTCAAGGACCTTCTGGCGGTCCGAGGCGGCGGCAAGTTTGGCGGTAAGCGCCGCGCGTTGTACATCCTCGTGCTTGGCGTACCGCCCAAACGCGTCTAGAGCTTGCTCCAGCGAACGGCCCTCGTAATCCCTTAGCTGAGCTATCGAGGCAAGGCTCACATAGAGGCGCAACGCAACGTAGAGCGCTTTTGACGGGAACGCCAACTCCGCTTTGTCCACGGTATCCAAGAACGAGCCGCGGTGATGCTCGAGCTGGCCATCGATGAACTCCCCGATCTGCGCTATCGCGTGACTTTCCCTGTCTGGCGGCGATTGTCCCAGGAAATCGCACAGGCGCCGGACTTGGGCCTGCCATCCGTGGAGGAAGTCGTCGTATAAAAAAAATGTTCGCGGTTGGCCCGCCGTATGTTCGAGGAGCGACGTCATGTGGAGGAGCCAGAGACCAACCCCCTTCTCGAGGGTGAAGCCGTCCCGTCGCTGGAGGGATCGTGCTACGGCCACAGGATTCCGGATGATCACGACGTAACGAATCGCCGGGACGATCCGCTTCCAGAAAGGGAGAGTCAAGCAGGTTCGAGGGTCTTTCCACCCCCAGACATCCTTGCCAGCGAAGTCCTCGGCTATAAGTGCCCTCGCCCTTTCTCGAAGATCGGCCAGCTTCGGATCACCCTCCCATCCCACCGGAAATTCGGGCGGCTCGTGCCAGCTCCCGCCTAACCTCTCCAAGATGTCATTGTTCAGATTCGTAATGAGCTGATGCTCCCAAAAGCCTTTCGGATTGTCGGCGTTTGGTTTCATCAAATGCGTTTCAGGACCCAGATAAGCCCCGAGCACCTTAAGGACCCCTGTTATCAACGAGGTGCCGCTCCGGTGCATACCGAGAACGCAGATCACTCTCGTACCAGGCGCCACCACCGACCCCTCCCGCAGCAAACTTGAATGGCGATCAGACACCGCCGCTTGTTCTCCAGTAACGTTACCGTGTATGTGAGTCATACTTTTTCGATATCTTGGCGCCGCGACGCTTACACGATGAATCCATGTATGGCGAGCCAGTCTTAGCAGGCTGCGGAAAAATACCGTTTCAAGGCTGACAATCCACCACTAGAAGGTCACTTCGGCGAAAATGCTACCTGTGGGATCTGATCTGGTCTGTGGCTGCATGAGGGAGACGGCCTTCACAGGGTCAAACAAAGCCGATCTGGGGCATCTGTTGAATACCCTGCTATACAACCGCCACCAGATTTCTCATTCTTACCAGGTTGTAAACCGCCAGCGTGAAGGTAAACATCCAGCCGACCCGTACGGCCCCTCGATGGCGAGTCTTGCACATCAGCCCAACAGTCTTCAACCACCCGAAGATCTCCTCCACCCGTTTGCGCTTTCTCTGGCTGATGCCGTATCCAGGGTATCGAGTCGTACGGCGATCCACAGCGCTGCCTCGCTCCCTCTGCGCCACGTGCGGGGTTACCTTCATCCCGCGCAGCTCCTTAACAAAATCCCGCACATCGTAGTTCTTATCGGCCCCCAGGGTAATCTGATGGTTTCCCTCGATCTCATCACACATCACCACCGCGGCCTCCCGCTCCGCCGTGCCCGTCGACTGGCTGAGATAGCTGTTGACCACCCAACCATTTCGATTCTCCATCAGCACGTGCCCGAGACAACAAAGCTTGGCCTCCTGCCCCTTGGCTTTCTTATAAAGCCGTGCCTCGGGGTCAGTCGTGGACTGGTGGGTATCGTTGGTCCTCTTCTCATCCCGAAACTCCACGCTCAGGTTACGGCCCGAATCTCCGGAGCCTGCCAGTGGAGTCTTGTTCTTAAAGCTTTTCTGCCCAGCCTAGGCTTCAATCACAGTGCCCATCCACCGTGAAGTGCTCGTCGCTCAAGAGCCCCTTCTGTTGTGCCTGCGAATAGATTTGCTCGAAAAACTTCTGTGCGATCTCTCCCGCCAAAAGACGCTCCCGGTTCTTCGTGAACACCGTGGCATCCCATACCTTATCGTCCATGTTGAGCCCGACAAACCACCGGAAAAGCAAATTGTAATCAAGCTGCTCCATCAGCAGCCGCTCGCTTCTGACCGTGTAGAGCACCTGCAAAAGCAGCGCCCGCAGAAGTCTCTCCGGCGCTATCGAAGGCCGTCCCACCCGGGCATACAGGTTCTCGAACACACCCGACAGGGCGCTCAGCGCCTCGTCGGTCATCACCCGAATCGCCCTCAGTGGATGGTCTTTCGGTACCCGCTGCTCAGGCGAAATGTAGCTAAACATTCCAACTTGCTTTCGATCTTCTCCACGCATCAAACAATCTCCCGCAAAACTCAGATCGCAGCAATGTATCATGACTGTGCTTCGCAGCGTAAGAAAAAAATTAGTTTTTCGGCACCCTGCTAGTGCAATGTCCCATAAGTTCCACCCCGTCTTACTGACACAAGGGATATCCCTTGAATGTCCAACGGAAAGGGCGCGCGATTCGGTTCCAATGAACCGCAAATCGGTAAATCCGGTTGGCTCGCTGGCGATACGAAGCGTCGCGGGCTCGCCGCGGGGCTTGACGCTCCAGGATGCTGAACCACAGCTCGATTTGGTTCAGCCACGAGGCGTGCAGGGGGAGAAATTCCAAATGTACTTTGCCTGCCTGCGCTTTGAGCCACGCCTGAACCTCGGGTGTGGTATGGATCGACAGGTTGTCCAGCACGACGATCAGTTTGCCTTTCGGCCAGCGAGTGCGCAGCGCTTGGAGGAATTCCAAGAACTCCTGATGCCGCCTCCGTCGTCGTACCTTGAGCGTCACATGGTTGGTGCGCAGCTCCAGTCCCGCCAGCACGGCTAAGGTCCCGTGGCGACGATAGTCGACCTCGATCCTTTGCGGTCGCCCAGGAGCCAGTGGCCGCCCTGGATGGAGCCGTTCGAGCAGTTGGACCTGGGTCTTCTCGTCTACACAGATCACTGGGGTACCTCGAGGAGGGTGCAAATACAGGCGCACAACGCGGCGCACCTTGCGCCGAAACTCTGGATCGGGGCTGTGCAACCAACGTCGCACCCGATGAGGTTTGAGGACTGCCTCGTTCAACCATCGGCTAACCGTGCTCTTGGTGATTCGCCCCCGCAGATAACCCCAGCGGTAAGCCGCTTCGGCCAACGGGCGCACAGCCCAGTGGGTACGGGCCGCAGCCAACTCCGTCTGGGGGTGACAGGCAAGACCAAGAACTTCATGCCGCTCTTCTGGGGGAAAACTTCGGCGGCCGACCGGATCGCGGGGCATCTTGCAGCCCTATCAACCGCTTGCGGGCAAAGCGACCCAGCCAATGCCGCACCCACTTGCGATCGCGCCCAACCCAGCGCGCAATGCCGGAGACCGTCTGCCCAGCGGCGGCCAGCAACACGGCTCGCAATCCCATGGCGACCCAAAGGCCCGTGCGCGCTTTGCGCAAAAGTTGCTGCAAAACCAGTCGCTCCCGGCGAGTCAACCGAACTACAGCATTCCCAGTTTTCATGGCCCCTAGCGTATACCATAAACGACTTCACCTGGGGTCGAAATTTTGGGACAGTGCACTAGAAGCTTAAAGGGCAGCGCCTGCTCGATTTCTTTCATGGCCTGAAGCACCCCGGCTTGGCCTTTGCCCATCACGGCGCGGGTTTCCACCCAGGTGGTGTGAATGTCGGTGACGTTGAGCGAATGGATGAACTCGCCCCGCTCGGAGTTGCCCGAGTGCGAGACCAGGTCGGTTTCGGTGAAGCCCGCAGTACTGACATCCCAGGAATCGGTTTTGATCGGGATGTGGTGTTTGAGCAAGGTGCCGGGTTTGGTGCGCCCGTAGAGGCGTTTTTGAGTTGGTGCTTTTTGGGTTTCAAGCGGCGGTCGATGGTGGCTGGGCTGATCATTGTCAACTCCGGTTTAAAATTCCCGAAAATTTCCGGTTGAAAATTCCATAGGGCTATTTTTGGGGGTCGCTGTAAAAAAGCGGCTTTCATATTTCGCTTATAACGAACGATCTCGATCGGGTTGGAGCTGAGGTATCCCCCCAGAATCAGCTTTAGCAGTCTCAGAGATCCGGGCTGAGCCGATGAGTCCCGCGCGCCGTTTGTCCTTAAGCCGGTAAGACTCCCCTCGCATGTTGATGATGCTGCCATGGTGAAGCAGTCGATCTAAAATGGCACTGGCAACCACATCGTTTCCGAGAAACGATCCCCACTGGCCAAAAGACAAATTGGAAGTGACGATGGTGGAGCCCTGTTCATAGCGGCGAGCAATCAACTGGAATAAAAGACTGCTACCGTCAGCATCGATGGGGAGGTAGCCCATTTCATCGATAATCGGACAAGTGTCAGTACCTCTCGGTCACCCGTAGTTGATTTAGACTAAGTGTCAATACCTCTCGGTCAGCGTTTGAGCCATTACAGAAAACCTCCACTTCGCTCTCTCCCACAAGCAGCGTTAACTCCTTAGCGGCATAGCGCCACGGCACGGAATAAAAATTGCCCTCAAACGACACAAAACAGTCTCGGCTTGACTGCCGAGCGAAATGCTCTCGAGTATCATAACGGGCCCGAGCCGCAAGCGAACTTAGCCCCTCCCGAGCCAGTCGCTCCCGAGGCTTCTCGTGGGTCTCGCTGTGCTCGCGGCTGTTGACCTTCTCGCACCACAAAAGCGCCTGGCCGTTTAGATCCCCAACTCCCTCAAAGCTCACTCCCGGCCAAAAGTCCTTGTCATCCATCATGTAAAAATCCCCCCTTTATAATCACGTAAAATTCCCCCCTCGGAAGAAACAGAGGAGGGAAAAAATGATGGAAGAGCAAGGTGCTGATGTATCCTTACCGCCGATAGGCAAAGAATCGGCGGAGGGAT
>DATMAM010000023.1:0-116723 GCA_035559995.1 Candidatus Acidiferrales bacterium | reverse complement strand
AAGAAGTTTCGCCGGCTCAACGCACCGCACCTGCTGGAAGAGGTCTACAAGGGAAGGAAGTTTGTTGATGGAGTGGCTGTAAAGAAGGTCAACGGGAGGCTTGCCGCCTGATCTCGTTTACACACCTCTTGACATGACCTCCGCTGCTGGTCGACCATTTCGTTAAGAAGTACTGCCAGAAGAATAACCTGGAACCCAAGCGCGTTTCCCTGCAAGCGCTGAGCTTTCTCATGGAGCTACCCTGGCCGGGCAACGTAAGAGAGCTTGAAAATTTTATCGAACGGGCCGTATTGCTGAGTCGCGGGCCGGAGATTGACGCAGACGCTTTGTTTTCTGCGCAGTTGCCGGCGCCTGCGGACTTTCCCGTGGCATTGCCCGAGGCTACAAAGAAAGCCAAAGAGCTCATTGAAAAAGAAAAGATCAACGAGGCCCTCCAAAAGAGCAGAGGAAAACGGTCCTCCGCCGCAAGGCTTCTCGGGATCAGTCGAGCGGCGCTCTACAAAAAGCTCAAGCGCTACGATCTTATCAACTGAGGGCCGGCCCGCGTAAACTTTCCGCCCGCCGCCGGATCGGAAGTGTCTCTCCAAGTAGACAGATACCCTCGCCGCGTTTGATCGCTGTCGACGACCGTAGACAGAAAGCCTGACCGCCGGCGATCGCCGGCAAGGAATTCCCTTTTACTTCGATCGATGGCCGCCGTTATGAGCCTTGGCATCGGCCTTGCCCTCTCCAAATGGGAGCTTGGATCGTCAACCGATCTCGAACGAAAAAAAGAAAGGAGGAGGATGGCCGAGGAAGGACAGGCAGTTTCGATAGAGCCACAGCGGAGACCCTCCCTGGTGGAGGTTTCCTGGGAAGATCTGACCCAGCCCGGCGCGTACGTCGACACAGAAACCGGAGACCTTTATCGGATTCCCAAAGAGGCCTTGCTCCCGGGCGGATCTCCATTGATTCAGAGGGAATCGAAAGGTCGCTCGAGGCTTGTGAGAATCACGGCCGACCCGTTTATCGAAACTCACAGGGCGCGGCTCCTCTGCGCCGAGCACAACATCAAGCCGAATTTCGAAGTTCCGGAGCCGGTCTTCAGAAGCGCCAAGCGATAGCTCCCCTTCCTTCATGTGCTCTGCCCGAGAACCCTCGTCAGCAGCGTATGGACAATAAGCTCTATGTCGGCGGCTTGCCTTACTCTGTGACCGAGCAACGGTTGCGAGAGATCTTTTCCGCTTGCGGAACCGTCAAGTTCGCGCGCGTGATTTCGGACAAGTGGACGGGCCGATCGCGGGGTTTCGGCTTCGTCGAGATGGGTTCGGCCGCCGAAGCTCAAAGCGCGATCCAGGCCCTGCATGGAAGCGTGCTCGAGGGCCGCACGCTGGTCGTGGACGAGGCTCGACCCCGGCGGCCGTTTGTGGGCGAAGCGCAAAAACGCTTTGGCGAACGACAGGGGATGGGCGTGAAAAGCGAAAAACAGGTCGCTGACAGCCCGGGCAAACGGCCCATCTTGAAAGAGGATCCGCCAAGCTGTCTCGCTGGGAAGACACGCTAAGTCGCCGAAATTCCGCCAAAACCGCCCGCGCGCTCCAGGCTGTCAACTCACCTAGACAAAAACGCCCTTTGCGCCTGCCTTGCGGCGCGCGCATGTACGCTTAAGACCGATGGATTTAAGCAAAGCTTTGCCTGGCACCTCCTTTGCGCCTCGGGAAACTCAGCGAGGGGCGCCGGGCGAATCGTGGGATCAACAGAGAAAGGAGGAAAAAATTATGGCCGAGGAAGCACGGGTAATATCGATGGAGCCGGAGCGAAGAGAGTCTTTGGTGGAGTGTAACTGGGAGGAACTGACTGAACCGGGAGCTTACGTCGAGAAAGGGACCGGAGATCTCTACCGGGTTCCGAAAGAAGCTCTCCTTCAGGGAGGCTCGCCGGTGATTACCAAGCAGAGCGCTGGCGCCTCCAGGCTCGTGCGGATCAGCAAGGATCCGTTTATCACGACATTTAAGGCGCGCATGCTCTGTGCCGAACACAACATAAAGCCAAATTTTTAGCCTTCTAAGCCGCGCGCGGCGCCCCCACTTCTTCAAGGTGCATGACGCGGCAACCTAACGCCGCCGGTATCTCGCGACCGCCGGGTTGACGCCGACCTTCTTGTCTTTGTCCCAAACATAAAATCCCTTGCCCGTCTTGCTGCCGCAGAACCCCGCGGCGACGAGCTTGCAGAGAAGGTCGGGAGCTTTGTAATGGGGGCCGAGCTCGCGCTCCAACACGTTCGCGATTGCCAGCGTCGTATCCAATCCGACGTAGTCCAGCGTGGTGATCGGACCCATCTTGTGGCCCAGGCACAGGGTCGTCTTGTCGGCGTCTTCGCAGCTCATGATGCCTTCCTCGACGACCTTTACGGCCTCCAGGAGAAACGGCACGAACATTCGATTGATGCCGAACCCGGCCTTGTCCTCGGCAAAGATCGGCTCCTTTCCCAGGTCGCGGCAAAACTCGGTCGCGAGCCGCCAGGTCTCATCTGAAGTCAACAGCCCGCGAATCATCTCGCAGCCCGGCTGCACGGGAACGGGATTCATAAAGTGCATGCCGATGAACTTGTCCGGATATCGGTACGCCGTGGCAAGCCGGGTAATCGAGATCGAGGACGTGTTGGAAGCGAACAGGCCGTCAAAGCCGGCGCGCGAAAGCGCCGAGATCGCCTCTTTTTTCGCTTGCTCGTTCTCGACGATCGCCTCGACGACGACGTCGCACGCTAAGAGCTCGCGCTGGTCGACGGTCGCGCGCACGCGCTCGAGGATGCGCCCTTTTTCTCCGGGCGCAATGCCGCTTTTGCCGCCCGTCTTTTCGTAGCTCGCCACCAGCCGCTCGACGCTCTCGTGAATGCGCGCCATGCCCTTTTGCAAGATTTCCGGCGTTATGTCCACGACGACGGTTTCAAATCCTCGAGTCGCCGACACCTGCGCGATGCCGCTCCCCATCAGGCCGATCCCGAGAACCCCGACTTTCTGAAAGCCGCAAGCCATAGGCGCTCCTCCAAAACCAACTCTCCCTCCGCGCGCGGCCGATGTCAACGCGCGCTTTCACCTTGACTTCGCTTGCAAGTTCCGAAACAATCCTTCGACTTGAGAGCGGTGCTTAAATCGACAGGCTTAATTTTTGTCTGCCTTCTGGCCCTCGCGGGCTGTTCCTCCAAAGCCGTTCCCGATTCCCAATATGTCCCGGCCGGCGGGCTGCTCGACATCCTAAAGGACTTCCAGCGCCTGGCGCGCGAGGACCTCTACCGGTTTCCGATCTCCAAAGACGTGACCGGCATGAACGTCATGAAGGCGACCTTGCTCCGGCTCGAAGATTACGAGAAAAAAAATCCGCGCCGGTTTCCCGATATCGTCGCGTTCACGAAGGGAACCGCGTACGAAAAGCTGCGCGACTACGAGCGCGCCCTCGCCTACTACCGCAAAGTCGCCGAGCAGAACGGCCGCCTGGGCGAGGAGTCCAAGCAAAGGATCGCAGCCCTGGAGGCGTTCCGGCAAATCATCGAAACGCCGCTTTCCGCGGACGATCCGTTCGCCTATCTCGAGGCGCTCGACCAAAAAGTCGCTTCCTGGAACGAGCTGGTGAAAAAATATCAAGGCACGCCGTATGAATTTCTGGCGCGCGTCGAGGAAGAAAGGGTCGATCGCGCGAAAGTCACGTTCGTCGAGCTCAACCGGCACCGGATCAAAAACGGCAACGACCTGGTCATCGTGGGGTACAGCCAGCTCATCGCCAAGCACCGCCAGAGCAAGAACTACTACCGCCACCTGATCGATTTCGGCGACTTTTACGTCACGCTCGCGAAAGATTACGTGGCACAACACGATCCCGAGGGGCTCGACTTCGACGCCGCCGTTTTCGATCAGCTTGCAAAGTCTGCCTTAAAGCTCTATACGGAGGTTGCGCGCGTGGACGGGATCGTCGAGAAAATCGAGGCCCAAGGAAAAATCGAAGCTCTGCGCGGCCTCACCGAAAAAGTCAAAAGGCTCAACCAGTGAAGTTCGGAAGCCGCGTCTTTGGCGCCGCTGTTCTTCTCCTGCTCAGCGCCGCCTCCGGCGCCGTCGCTGAGGAAAACGATCTCAGCCGCATTCTCCAGCCGCTTCCCAGGTACGACCCCTTCGAAAAGCCGCCGCCCGCCCCGGAGTTTTTCCCCGACGAGGTGGATCGGCGCGTGCGCGCGGCGCTCATCGACAGCCTGACCGGACAGAACTCCAAGCTCGAAGATCACGTGCGCTTTTTCCGCGAGAAGGACGCGGAGCTCAGGCGCGAGCGCGGCGTCGTGACCGGCCTGACCGATTACGTCGCCGATCTTCATGCCAACACGATCACCGATCGCGCCCGCTACCTGGAAGCCCAGGAGAAGGCGCTCCGCTCGGTCTCGTCGCCCGAGCACAAGAAGACGATTGAAGCGCGGCTGCGCAACGACGAGCTCAAACGCGCCGAGGAGCTTCAGTGGCGCGGCATGCTCAGCCGCTTTAGCGGCGCCGTCAACACGTTTCTGAGCTCGGTCGACTTGATCAGCATCGTCTCGGGATCGTACATTGCCGCGGCCGTCGACGCCGCTCTGAACCAAGCGCTGAGCCGCGCTCCCGCCATGCCGGAAGACGAGCGCCGCGCGCTCGCTCTCTACCGGGAATATCTCAAGCGCAATCCCGCGGATGAGAAAAACGCGGAAATCTGGAAGCGCATCGAGGCTCTCGAGCGCAAACAGAAGAGCTTTCTCGTCGCCAGGGAATTGGAAAAGGCGCGCGAGGCGCTCCGCAAAAAAGATATCCGCGCGGCGGCTTTCCG
The DNA here is from genome assembly GCA_035559995.1 of Candidatus Acidiferrales bacterium. Classification (GTDB taxonomy): domain Bacteria; phylum Desulfobacterota; class Binatia; order UBA9968; family UBA9968; genus DATMAM01. The sequence goes on along the minus strand of DATMAM010000023.1, from coordinate 111,908 downwards.
GTACGAGCTCGCGCTCCTGATCGATCCTGAATCGAAGGAAGCGCAAAGCGCGCTGGAAAAAATCGCGTCGGACGAGCAAAAGCAAAGAGAAGCCCGGGAGGAGGCCCTGCGGGTCCCTGCCGCGCCGGCGCCGTCTCAGGAACCCGAGGCGGTGGCGGAACTGCTTTACGCTTTGGCGCTCAGGGAGCCGGCGGCGATCGAGAGCGCCGCCGGCGAGCTGCAAAGCCAGCATGCCGGCAAGCCGCTCGCCGACGCCGCGCGCGACGCCTTGGCCGTCGCCCTCGAAATCCAGGGCAAACACGAGCAGGCGGCCAAGGTTCTCGAGACTATCGCCAAGTCCGGCTCTGAGCGCGACAGACGGAGGGCGGAGCTTCTGCTCAAAGATCCGGAATACAATCTTCTGCGATCGTTCGAGGAGGCCCGTTCGCGTCACAAGCTCGATACGGTCAAGTTCGTTTTGCTGGGCGAGGACTTTCTCAGGCGAAACCTTCTGATCGGCGCTGCGCCCATGATCACCTACGGCGCCGCGGGCGCCACGACGATGGGCGCGGCCAATGTTCTGATCATGGGAACCAACCTGCTGGCCGTCCTCACCGCTGACCCCGTCCCGTCCCAGGAAGTGCGCGATACCGGAGCCGCTTACGTTCGCCAGCACCCCGAGTCGGAAAGCGCCGCCGCGGTCTATCGGGTGCTCGCCGAGGCCTACGAAAAACAAGGCCTGTACGAGCGCGCGCTCGCCTATTACCGGCTGGCCGGAAACATGCCGGCGGAGAAAGCGGCCGAGCTCAACGAAAAAGCAGCGCAGGCGCTTCTCAGCGCCGCGGAGAAAAGCGACGATCGCGAGACGCGGCGGATGTACCTGCAGGCCATTTTGGACCACTACGGCGAGAGCCAGGCGGCCGCACAGGCGCTGCCGAAGCTTTCGCAAATGGCCAAAGCCGAAAATCAGGGAATCCGCGTGAGCAAGAAATTTCTGATGGACCATCCGGAGCTTTACGGCCCGGCCGGATTGCGGCTGAAGCCGGCGCTGTTCGACAACAACCCGCAGAACATGGAGCTGGCCGACGACGGCGTGAATCTTGTGAACGACCGGGAGCTCCTCTTGCACTTCCAATCCCCCTGGGGGGTGCAGACGCAGAGCTACCTCGTCGACCAGGAGCTCACCGACAATTTCAAGGTCGCCCTGCGAAAGAAGAATTACGACATTGCGCTTCAGGACGTGAACCAGCGCCCGCAGGGAAGCGCCGGCGGCTTTAAGAACATGCCCAAATCGCTGCTGCAGGGCGAGTGGGCGCGCAAGCCCGAGCTGCCGCCCGAGGGAACGGACATGGTCTTTCGCCGCGAGGCGGGTTCGCCCGGCGGCAGCCCCGCTCACCATCAGTTCCTCGCGGAAAGCGAGAAGGACCCGCGCGCGCTCAAGCTCCCGCCGATTCAGGGCAATATCTCGGGCAGAGGGTTCAACCTGACCGGCTCTGTGCCCGCCGGGCTGTGGGGGAATCGCATCGCTGTCGGCACCGACGAAAAAAGCCCGTACGCGTCGTTGCAGCTCCCGATCCCGCTGCTCCAGGGATTCATCCCGGTCGATTTTCTCTTTCAAAGCAGGCCGGGGCGCGTCTCGCTTTACCCGCAAATTCACACGGGAAAAGCCCCGCAAGAAGACAAAGAACTCTACCGCTAGCGCCGGCCTCGGGTTGTTGGCTCATGCGCTCCACCTGCGCTTGGCGGTAGATTAGCGACTTCGACCTAAAGAGGACAGCCAGACGCCGAGACGATGGTTATGGCATCCGTAGGGTGGGTTGAGCCCGCGAAACCCACCAGGGCGAGAACCGAGGGGGGAAGGCCCGTCTCTACGTCGAGATATCTTGCAGAAACCACTCCGTCGGCAGCTCCCGGCCCACCCCGCGCTGTTTCGCGCGCCTGAGCACAAAAGCCCCAGCGGCGGAAAACTGCACGCCGTGACCTTCGTTGTTGGCGAAGTAGGTTTTTTGTTCGGCTGAGCTTCTCCCGGCCGCGCGGCCCGCGCAGAGCTCAGCCAGCGTTGCGCCGGAAGGGAGATCGCGCTCGTCCTTGCCGCCGAGCGCGTTCGGAGCGTCGGGCCTTTCTTTGACCGCGCTTTCCGCCGAAAACCGCGGCCCGAAGCCCCGCTCGTGCACGACCGCAATATCGAACGCCGAGATCGGCTCCCGGCCGACTTCGCCAAACGGCCGCACGCTGCTCAGGAACATTCCGGGCGCCAGCCACGCCGTTTTCACGAACGGCCGGGGCGCGTCCGTGCACGCGCAAACGATGTCGCTTCCGGCAAAAGCCTCCGCGAGCGTTTCCACGGGACGAGCTTCGATCCCGAGCCTCGCTTCGGTCTCGCGCGCAAAGGCTTGCCGGCTCTCCGATCTCAGGCTGTAAACTTTGATCTTTTTGATCGGCCGGATCGCGCACATCGCTGCCGCATGGCTGCGCGCCTGGTTGCCGGCGCCGATGATACCGAGCACCGCGGAGTTCTCTCGACTCAAATACCTCGCCGCGACCGCGCTCGTCGCCCCCACGCGCATCACCTGGAGGTAACCGTCGTTGAGAATTCCCTCCAGCTCGCCGCTGTGAATGTTGTAAAGAAGAACGAGGCCGCAATAGCGCCCCGGCCGTGACGCCCACTTCGTCGTGCGCTCGCCCCTTCGATCGAGCCACTCGTTTACGTCCGAGCGCAGCCTGATCGCGTGATAGCCGCTCTTGATCACGGTGCCTTCGAAGTTGGCGAAGACATAGGTGCGCCCTTCGCCGGTGGGAACGATGATGTTGCTGCGCCGGCGGTGCGCCGCTCGGCCGAGGCCGCATTCGCGATAGCCTTCATCCAGGACCTCGATGCACTCGCGCATCGAGATGAGCGCCGCAATTTCTGCGTTGTTCAAAAGCAAGGTCATGACGTTCCATTAACAACAGCGATGAGTCTGCGTCAAGCGGCACTCTTCGATACGGCAGCGCTTACACGCTGCCTGCTCAAGGCCGTCGTTTTAGTCCGAGTCTCCGAGTAAGCCCGCGGGGCTGTAGCGAGGGGAGCGCCAGCCGGCTTGATAAAACCTCATCGCCAAGTTATATCGACCCGGTTGGAAAGGAGAGCGCCATGCAACTTGCCGCCGTGAAGCCGAATAGTCTCGCCGTCGTGAAAAACGGCGAGATCGTTCTCATCGACGAGGTCCTCGCGCGCGAGGGAAAGCTCGCCGGAGGAGCCTCGATGATCGACCTCATCGGCGCCTACGATTCGATCCGGGGCGCGATCGAGGCGGCGGCAAGCAAAGGTCAAAAGCTCCCGCTGGACCCCAAGCGGCTGCGGGCGCCGGTCGAGCGGCCTTCAAAAATCTGGGCCGCGGCGAGCAACTACCGGCGCGGGAGCACGGGCATCGAATCGAGCGCGGGCCGAGGAGCCGCCCGCCAGGCGACGCCCGAGGAGATCATCGAGACGACGTTCCTGAAACCGTCCTCGGCGATCGTCGGGCCCGAGGACAACATCGTCATTCCGAAAAACGCCGAGACCATTTTTCCCGAGCTCGAGCTCTGCGCGGTGATCGGCAAGCAGGCGCGAAACGTCTCCAAAGCCGACGCGTTGGCGGTTGTGTTCGGCTACACGATCATCCTCGACGTCACCGCCCGCGGCTACGGCGCAAACAAGAGCCTGGTTGCGACGCGCAACGTGCGCAAGGGCTTCGACAGCTTTGCCCCGATCGGCCCGTGGATCACCACGAGGGACGAAATCCCCGATCCGCAAAATCTCACGATGCGGCTTTGGGTCAACGGCGAGCTCAGGCAATCCGCGAGCACGTCGGGCATGATCAACGGCGTGGCGGACCTGGTGAGCTATCTTTCGGCCGTGACGACGCTCTATCCCGGCGATCTCATCGCGACGGGAAACCCCGACTCGCCCGAGTTTCAGCAGAAACTTGCGCCCGGCGACGTCTTAAAGGCCGAGATTCAAGGGATCGGGGCGATGAACCTCTACGTCACAAGACAGTAGGGCGGCGATGCCTGCTTTTGTCCGCATGATCGTCTTTAACGCGGATGCCGCGACGAGCATCGCGCGCCAGCGCGGGCTTTTTGCGGCTCAAGGCGTCGAGGTCGAGGTCGCGGTCACGCCCAACTCGACCGCGCAGATGCGCGGCCTCGGCGCCGGCAAGTACGATATCGCGTCGACCGCCTTCGACAACGTGCTCGCGTGGTCCGGCCGGGAAAAAGCGGAGATGATCGCGGTCGCTCAGGCCGCCGCCGCGATTCTGCTCCCGGTTTACGTCCGGCCGGAGATTCGCGACTGGAGCGACCTTCGCCGCAAGCCGCTTGCGGTCGACGCCGTCGACACCGCGTACGCCCTGGTGCTGCGGCGCATTCTCTTAACCCAAGGACTGGACCTGCGGAACAACGACTACGAGCTCGTCCCCACCGGCGCCACCGCCCACAGGCTGGCATCGATGAAGCGCGGCGAGACGTTCGCCGCGATCTTGAATCCGCCGTGGGACCAAGAGGCGGAGGCGGCGGGAATGGTCCGCTTCGGAGACCACCGCGCGGCGCTTCCCGACTATCCCGGAGGCGTGCTCGCGGTCGCGCGCGCTTGGGCCGAAAAGGAACCGGAACTGCTCGTGCGTTTTTTGCGCGCGTGGGAGTCTGCCGCGGCGTGGGCCAGACGCGTGGAAAACCGCGCTGAGGCGATCCGGCTCATCGCCGCCGACCAAAGCCTGAGCTCGTCGGCCGCCGCCGGCCGGCTCGCGAACCTGCCTCCGACATCGGAGCTCAATCTGCGCGGGCTCGAAACGGTCCTCAAATTGCGCGTCGAGTTCGGCTTTAGCCCGCCGCTGGGGACCGATCTCAGCCGGTTCTACGATCAGCAATATCTCAGCCGCGCGCTCGCGGCCAAACCATAACCGCCAAAGGAGCCTGCCGTGCCCTCTCAAGAAGCAGTCGCGATTCAAAACCGCAGCGAGGCGGTGAACCTGCGAATTGTGGGTCACACCGACCTAAACGGCCACGGCGACGGCATGCAGGTGATCAAATCCGGCCGTTACGCTTACGTCGCTCATCTCGGAACCTCGCCGATGGCGCTTTCGATCGTCGATTGCTCCGATCCCGAGAAGCCGCGCGTCGTTCATCAAATGACGCACCCCGAGAACACTCACGCGCACAAGGTTCAAATCGTCGGCGACATCCTCATTCAGAATCAGGAGCGCGTCTATTTCGGTCCGGCAAAGGACAACCCCGCAGCGCCGAACGAGGCCGGCATTCGCGTGTACAGCATCGCAAACCCCGCACAGCCGCGCGAGATCGGCTATCTGCGCGTTCCCGGCAAGGGCGTGCATCGGATGTGGTTCAGCGACGGCAAGTATGCTCACGTCGCTTCGACGATGGGCGGCTTTAAAGAAAGGCTCTATCTCATCGCCGACCTCTCCGATCCGTCACACCCGCGCCAGGCCGGCCTCTGGTGGATCCCGGGGACCAAGGAGGGAGAGGAGACGCCGCCCGGCTGGACGCCGTTTCCCGGCGAGCACTTTTACGTCCACGGCGTCATTGCCGACGGCGATCGCGCCTACGTCGCTATGGTCGACGCCGGCATGGCCATCGTCGATATCTCGGACATCGGCCGGCCAAAGACCATCAGCCGCATCGACTGGAGCCCGCCCTTCGGCGGCTATGCTCATACCACTTTGCCTCTTCCGGGAAGAAAGCTCGTCGTCGCCGTCGATGAATCGGTAAAGGAGAACTGCCAGGAGGGCGAAAAGCGCGTGTGGCTGATCGACATTCGCGAAGAGAGAAATCCGGTCATCGTGAGCACCTGCCCCGTGCCGGACGGAGACTTCTGCAAACGCGGCCTTCGCTTCGGGCCGCACAATGTCCACGAGAACCGGCCCGGCTCGTTTCAGAGCGAAAACCTAATTTTCGTCACGTACTACAACGCCGGCCTTCGCGTCTTCGACATCCGCAACAAATTCCGCCCCGAGGAGATCGGCTTTTTCATTCCGCCGCCGCCCGCGGGCCAGAAAGCGCCGATGTTCAACGATCTTTTCGTGGACACCGACCGGCTGGTCTACGTGACCGATCGCATTCACGGGGGATTATACATTCTGGAATACACCGGCCCGACGTTTTAACCGACATTGATCCTGGGTCGAGAACTGAGTGCGTGTGTTCTGAATCAGACCAATTTAGCCATTGAAGTGGGGGAACAACGAGTAGTATAGGAGGCCATGGTTCTTGCCTTTTTAGCACACCCCGCCACCGCAGCTTTTGGGGTGCCGCTAATTTTTCTTTTGCTGGGCGCTGTTGCTAAAAAACTTATTCGCAAGAACGAGCGTGGACTTAAAAGGCAAGATTTTTACTTGGGTGTCCAGGCGACGTTGGCATCTATCTCTGCAGCATTTTTGTACATGTTCGAGTTGTTAAGACAACTCCAACCGTTAGTTCAATCAAAAACACCGATTCCTGATGAGCTTTATGTGGGAATGTTAACGACGGCAGCCTTTATCGTGGTAGCCTTTTGTTCCTTGCTGTTCGTGCTATCCTTACATCAAGACTGGGAAGCGACCGAATACAATACAAGCTGGGCGCAATTTAAACAGTTAGGGCTATTTGCGAACGGTATCGGGCTGAGGCATTTAGCTGCCTTCATTTTTTTTATCAAAACGGTGTGAAGATGAAAAACGAAAATGAACAAAAGGAAACTTCTTTTACTGATGTGGCATCCATCTCTCTAATTGCAAGCGTTGGGCTGACGTTTACGGCCTCCCTGGCCGCAAGTGTTATACCACCCCCAATTACAATGGGCCTCGCGGCTATCGCAGCCGGTTTTGGAGCATATGTCAAATTACACCGGGCCGATCCACACGACGGGAAAACTCCTGATCACTCCTCAGCTATCTTCAAGGTAGATTAGCAATCTCCCAAACGTTGCCGGTTACCCTCTTCCATAGCAAGCTTATATCTGCCGGGCACTACTTGACTTTTTTGCCCAGAAATCTGTAGGTCGTTGAGCGCCAGCGATACCCACCGTTCAGACAAGGAGACGATGGGTATCGGCGCAAGGCGCCTCTACCCATCCTACGAAGCTGTTCTGCCGACCGTCCGGCGCAATCTCCAGCTTACCTTGCCATGCTTGAAATCCGCATAACGGTTACATAGAAGTTAAGCGAACTTTGGCCCTAGTCAGGAGGTGTTTATGAAACAAGCCCGGCTTCTCTTGCTCGCGGCGCTCGTTGGATTCTCCCCGGCAAACGCGGCCGCGGCCAAGATCGACGATCTGATCGCGGCCGCCAAAAAAGAGGGCGTGATCGAATTCTATGGACCCTCGACGTTGGGCCCGCAGGGCGCTCAGGCGCTCGCGGCGGCGTTCAACAAGAAATACGGCTTGAACATTAAACTCAACTATAGCCCGTCCGGGAACATGACGCGCGACACCGCGAAGGTGGTAGGGCTTTCCGCTTCGGGCGTGGCGCCCGAGTGGGACATCATGGTCGTCACCGATGCGCACCACGGATCGCTCTGGCTGAGAAAACTTCACATCCCGTTCGACTACAAATCCCTGGGCGTCAGCCCGAATCAGATCGAGTACGACAGCGGCACGGTCTCGGTCGCGAACCAGTTTGCGCTGCCCGCATACAACAAAAAGATTCTCCCGGCCAAAGACGTGCCCAAGAAATGGGAAGATCTTCTCGACCCGAAATGGAAGGGCGGGAAACTGGGCGTGATTAACTCGACGCACCATTGGGCGCGGCTTGCCGCCGGCCCCTGGGGCGAAGAGAAGACGACGGCTTTCGTAAAGAAGCTTGCCGAGCTCAAGCCCACTCTCAGCCGCGCCGGAGAGATGGCGCAGCGGCTTCTGATCGGCGAAGTTCTCGTTTCCGCCACGTTGCAGGATAGCCAGCTCCACGAAGCGGCGGAAACGGGAGCGCCGCTCGCCTTCGCCGAGGAGGTGTCGCCGGTGATCTCCCCCGAATATCACGTCGGGGTTTTGAAGGGCGCCCCTCATCCGAACGTCGGTCATCTGTTCGTGGTTTTCATGACGACCCCCGAGGCTCAGGAGGTGTGGGAAAAATACACGGGCCACACCTCGGTCCACGCGAAGGGAACCAAAGCGTACAAGTTCGCTCAGGGGAAACAGGTCGTATTCATGAAGCAAGACAAAGCCGAAATGATCGACAAGCTCGCGCGCCAGTACGGGAAGATTCTCGGCTTCGACCGATGAGAGAAATCGCGGCGTAAGAAAAGGCGACACGTGAAAGCCGAGTCTCTCCGCGGCGCCGTCGCCCTCCGGGAAACCGTCGGCCGGATTCGCCAATACGGCGTCACCGCCTTTGCCGGCTTTCTTTTCGTGGCGCTCTCGGCGCTCGTCGGGGTGCCGATCGGCATGGTCGTCCTGATGAGCCTGAGGACCGGCTTTCCGGGAGAGGCGACGCCGCTTACCTTGGAGAATTTTGTCGAGGTCTATTCCGATTCCGGGACTTACGAGATCCTTTTCAACACGCTCGCGTTCGCGTTCGGCAGCGTCGCCGTAGCGCTGCTGTTCACCGTGCCGCTCGTCTGGCTGCTGATGCGCACGGACATTCCCTTGAAGAAGACGATCTACGTCCTCCTCACGGTGGGGATCCTCATCCCCGTTTTTCTCCGCACGATCGCGTGGATCTTGCTTTTGAGCCCGCGCATCGGGCTTATCAATCAGTGGCTGCAAAAAATTTTCGCGCTGGACAGCCCGCCGCTCAGCCTCTACAACCTGACCGGCATGGCTTTTATCCAGGGGATCTCCTTCGTGCCCGGCGCGTTCTTCATGCTTGCCGCCGCCTATCGGGCCATGGATCCCGCTCTGGAGGAAGCGGCTTATACCGGCGGGGTGAGCAAGCTCAGAACTTTCCTGAAGATCAATATCCCCATCACGCTGCCGGCGATCGCCGGGGTGATGGTCTATCTCTTTATGACCGCCATTGCGGTCTTCGAGGTGCCCGCCATCGTCGGCCTTCCCGCGCGCATCCTCGTTCTAAGCTCGCTGATCTACCAGGCGACCACGCCCTCGACCGGTTTGCCGTCCTACGGCATCGCGGGCGCGTACGGCGCTATGATGCTCCTGCTCGGGCTCGTTCTCGCCGCTCTGTACGTGCGGCTGGTCAAGCAAGGCAAGAAGTACACGGTGATCACAGGCCGGGGCTACCGGCCGCGCGAGATCGCCCTGGGCCGCTGGAAGTGGCCGGCGCTTGCTTTTGTTTTCCTCTACCTCGCGATCGAGGTCTTCATTCCGTTTCTCGTTTTGCTCTGGGCGTCGCTCTTGCCTTACCTGCAACTGCCGTCCGCGAGCGCGCTCGCTTCGCTGACGCTCAAGCACTATCTTGCGATCCCGCAGCATACCGGGGCGCTGCCGTTCATCAACACGATCATCCTGATGTTCGCCGTCCCGACCGCGACCATGGTTCTGAGCGTGCTCGTCTCCTGGGTCGTCGTTCGAACTCAGGTAAAGTTCCGCGGCGTTCTCGACACGCTCGCCTTCGTGCCGCACGCGGTTCCGGGAATCCTTTTGGCCGTGGGCCTGGCGTACCTGGGCCTGGCCTACCGGGATATTTTTCCGCTGTACGGCACGATCTTCATCATCGTTCTCGCGCACACGATCAACTGGATCGCCTACGGCACGCGCACGACGAACAGCGTCATGATTCAGGTCCACCGCGAGCTCGAGGAGGCGGGAAAAGTTGCCGGCGCGTCCACCCCGCGCGTTCTCGTGCGCATCGTGATCCCGCTGATCGCCGCGGGTATCTTCAACAGCTGGATTTGGATCGGGCTTCTCTCCTACCGGGAAGTCACGATGGCGCTTACGCTGTTCACGCGCAAAAACGTCGTCATTTCGACCGTGGTCTGGCAGTTCTGGGGATCCGGGTGGATTCCGGAGGTTTCGGCTCTCGGCGTGGTGCTGATTCTGTTCGCGCTTTTTGTCGTCGGCGTGCTGCGCTTCGCCTTCGCCCGCGTCGGAGAAGTCGGCAGCGCAGCCTAGTTTTGGAACGATTCCATGATCCGGGTTAGCGGCCTTCGCAAGTCTTTCGCCGCGCGCCACGGAACCGTGCGCGCGCTCCAGGGGATCGATTTGGAGGTCGGCGCGGGCGAGTTTTGCGTGCTCCTGGGCCCGAGCGGCTCAGGCAAGACGACCACGCTCCGGTGCGTTGCCGGGCTCGAAAGGCCGGACGCCGGGGAAATCGAGATCGGCGGCGTCCTCGTGAACTCGCCACCCAGGGGCATCTATGTCCCGACCGAAAAGCGCGATATCGGCATGGTGTTCCAATCATACGCCATATGGCCGCACATGACCGTGTTTCAAAATATCGCCTTTCCGTTGACGCAGGGATACCGGCGCGTGCCAAAAAATCTCGTTGCCGAAAAGGTCCGCCAGGCCCTCAAGCTCGTCCAGCTCGAAGGGCTCGCCGACCGCCCGGCCACGGACCTGAGCGGCGGCCAGCAGCAGCGCGTCGCCATGGCCAGAGCGCTCGTCACCGAGCCGAAGATTCTGCTCATGGACGAGCCGCTCAGCAACCTCGACGCGCGCCTGCGCGAGCGGATGCGCGTCGAGCTGAAAAAGATCACGCGGGCGATCGGCGTCACAACCCTCTACGTCACGCACGATCAGGCGGAGGCGTTGAGCCTCGGAGACAAAGTCTGCGTCATGAACGACGGCGAGATCCTTCAGGTGGGGCGGCCGCGGGAGGTTTACGCGCATCCAAAGAGTCTCTTTGTCGCCCAGTTCGTGGGCGAGATGAACCTCATCAAGGGGACGGTCAAGGATCGAGGGGTGGTCCATTCGCCTCTCGGAAAAATTCATTGCCGGCTGCCGCACGACATCCCTTCGGGCAGAGAGGTAACCCTCGCAATCCGACCGGAACACGTCGGCCTGCTCGAGCGGGACGAGCAGAGCAGCAACAGCCTCAGGGGCCAGGTCGTCACCAAGAACTATTTGGGGGACGCCGCTCTGCTCGAAATCGAGGCGAACGGCGTCGTCCTCATCGTGAAGCTTCCGGGCGACACCGACCTTCAAGTTGGCCAGCAAGCTTCTGTCTTTTTGCCGCCCGATCGGTGGCATGTCTATCCGTAATCCAAGAAAGGAAGGAGGCTCTATGGCGATAAGCAAAAAGGTCGTTCAACCCGAGGCGCTCAACGATCCCAGGCCGAGGTATTCGCAGGGACTGCTCACGAGCCCCGGTCAGCTCTTGTTCATCGCGGGGCAGACCGCGAGCGACAAGGACGGAAACATCGTCGGCAAAGGCGACATCGAGGCGCAAGCGCATCAGGTCTTCAAGAACATCGCCGCGGTGCTCGAAGAGGCGGGCGGTTCGTTCGATAATCTGGTGATGACGACGACGTACATCACGGACATCAAGTACCGCGAAGGCTACAACCGTGTGAGGATGCAGTACTACAAGGGGACGCCGCCAACCAGCACGTTGGTCGTCGTCAAGGGGCTGGCGCGCGAAGAGTACCTGATCGAGATCGCGGGCATTGCGGTCCTGTAGGTTGGGGCCGCCCGCGGCGTATCCTGTCCCGGAAAGTCTTGCGCGCCGGGCGCTTTTCTTACGTCGTTTCCGGCCGGCGGATGCGGCTTTTTTTCGTTCTCCTGGATTTCAGTCGCTCGCGCGCGAAGGGGCGTCGGAAACAAAACGGGGTGCAATCCAATTTCGAAGGAGAATTCAGAGCATGAGCGAGCTGGCAAAAAAGAAATGCGTTCCTTGCGAAGGGAGCGTGCCGCCTCTGCAGGAACCTCAGGTCGAGAGCTACCTGGCGCAGCTCCCCGGCTGGTCGCTTGCGGGCAAATGGATCACCAAAGAGTTCAGCTTTGAGGATTTCGCCGCCGCGATGAAGTTCGTCGACAAAGTCGCCGTTATCGCCGAAGCGGAAGGACACCACCCGGACATTCACATTCACTACAACCGCGTCCGTTTTGACATCTGGACGCACGCGATCGACGGTCTATCGGAAAACGATTTCATCCTGGCGGCCAAGATCGACGCGGCAAGCGGATAGACCGAACCGCGAGCATTCAATCCCATGCGCCACGTCTGGCGCGAGGCTTTTGCGATCGTTCCTACTCCAAACTCAAAAGGCGGAGGCGAAAATGGCCGATTATGAACCGATCGAGATTCGCGCTTTCTACCGTTCGCATTCCCACCTGCCCCTGTGGGAAGTCATCGAGAAGGCGGGGATATGGGAGAAGCTAAACATCGAGTGGCTCGGCATGGAGTATTGCGGCAGCCCGCCGGAAGCGGAGGCGGCGCTGTTCGACGGCAAAATCGACTTTATTTCCGGCAACCACATTACGCCCTACGCGCTCGTCGCCAGAGGAAAGCCGATCGTCTGCATCGCCTCGCCGAGCAACAGCGTGAGAGATAAACTCGTCTCGCGCGCGCCGATCCGTGCGCTTGCGGAGCTTCGCGGAAAGAGAATCGCCGATCTCGCGATGGAAGGCCGCGTCGCGGGCTTTAACCACGTCCGCGGCAACCACATGATTTATTTACTGCGCGCCGGCCTCCGCCTCGACGAGGTCAAATGGGTGGACATCGGCGAGGACATGACGCCGGCGGCGAGAAAACTACAGTTCGAGCTGCTCCAGTCCGGAGGCGCCGACGCGACGTTCGTGACCGGCGACACGCGAGCGTACGAGGAGGCGGGATTTCACGTTCTCGAGCTCCACGCGCTTCCCATGATCAATGGCCCGACCTTGACCACGTCGACTTCCACGCTGAAACGCAAAGACCGGCTCGGAGAAAGATTCGTCAAGGCGATCGTGATGGGCATTCACTTCGCGCGCACGCGGCGCGAGGAGACCGAGCGCATTCTGGACGGCCTGCGCAGGCGCGTGCCGGAAGCCTCGTCGGCGCGCGCGGAAAGGCTCGCGCGCATGCCCGTGAGGCCCTACCCGCTTCCCGAGGCCGTCATGCACGCCCACGAGCTTTGCCTGCTGAAAGACAAGGCGGCGGAAGAGCTAAGCCCGCTCGCCCTCTGGGACGTGCACTATCTGCGCGAAGTCGATGAGAGCGGGTTCATCGACGGGCTCTACGGCGGAAGAGTCAGCTAGCCGGCGGCAACCTTCTTTATCCGTCCAGCTTAACGTCGAGCAAGACCAGGTCGTCGGCTGCCAGAGCCGCCTCGAGCGCCGGCCTCACCTCCTCCGCGCGAGCGACCGTAAGTCCCCTGGCGCCGAACAGCTCCGCCAAGCGCGCGAGGTCCGGCACAAAGAGTTCGGTCCCGATCACGCGCCCGTCGTAATGCTCGATCTGGTCCCGTTTCATCCCGCCGTAGGCGTTGTTCCGGAGCACGAGGACCATGACCGGAATCTGGTGCAGGCGAGCCGTCGCAAGCTCCTGCTGTTCCATCATAAACGAGCCGTCGCCGGTCACGCATACGACCCTGGCGTCAGGCGAGCCGAGCTTTACTCCGAGCGCCGTCGCCAGCGCCGTGCCGATCGCGCGAAACTCGCCCGCGTGAACGACCGGCGATGGAGCATCCACGTTGCGCAGCAAATCGCCCGTCATGCCCGCGGTGACGAGCGTCGTTTTCTCGGTCAAGAGGTCGTTCAGCGCCTTGAGAACCGAGTCTTTCGTGATCCGGCCGCCTTCGATTTGCTGATCGCGCTCTCTTTGCCACGACCGCTTCGCGTCGCGGATTTCCGCGGCCCTCTCGCCGGCGCGAACTGAAAGGCGCCGCGCCTTTCTTTCCTTTAACGCGGCGATCACGCTCCTGAGCGCCGACTTTATGTCGGCGTGAAGCGCAAAATAGCTCGGGTAATTCCGGCCGAGCTCGTAGGGGTCGATATCGATTTGGATGATTTTCGCATTCTCCGCAATCACGCGACGGCCGAACCCGAGCGTCGTGCCTTCGCTGAAGGTTGTCCCCAAGGCCAGGATCAAATCCGCTTCAAGGAAGAATTTACGCGCGTACGGGCGTCCGCCGGCCGCCAGACACCCGAGCGCGAGCGGATGATTTTCGCGAAAGACGCCCTTGGCCGTGTAGCTCGTCGCCACGGGGCTTCCCAAAAGATCGGCGATCTCTTCAAGCTCGCGCTCGGCCCCGGACCAGTAGACGCCCATCCCGGCAAGCACGACCGGCAGGTCGGCCGAAAAGAGAAGTTCCGCGATTCTTTCCGCCGCGCGCGAGTCGATCGCTGGCGGATTGGGCTCTGCGGTTTCCGCGACCGCCGGAGCCGGGGTCACGGCCGACTGGAGATCGACCGGCACGCCCAGATAGACGGGCCCCGGCCGGCCGCGCGTGGTTTGCGACCACAAGGAGTCTAAAACGGCGCCCAGATCCTCGGCGCGCTCGAGCTTGAAGGCTTGCTTCGTGATCGGCTTGAAAAGGCTCGCGTGATCGATGCCGTGCCAGGAAGACCACGCTCCTTTGACCGCCGCGGCCGTTTTGATTTCCGAAGAAACGACGAAGAGCGGAACCGACTCCTTGTAAGCCTGCGCGACCGCGGTCGCGATATTGGTGGCGCCGCCGCCCGCGGAGACGAGACAGACGGCCGGCTTTTTGGTGGCGCGCGCGTAGCCGAGCGCGATATTTCCCGCGCCGCCTTCGTGCTGCGAATTGATGAAGCGAAGATTGGGCCGCCGCGCGACGGCGTCGCCGATCTCGAAAGAAGTGTGTGCCAGGATGCCGAAGATGTACCGGACACCCTTGAAGCTCAGGTACTCGACCAGCGCGTCCGCGACCTTCGTTGCCTCGGCCATGCGGAGCTCCTTTCGAATAGGCGTCCCTTAGCTCAGAGCAAAATGAAAATCAACGAAGCGAAACTTGCCGGCCCGGCGCGCCGGGCAAAACGCGTCAAGCCGCTCTTCGTTTGGCGGCGAACAGTTCCCTTGATATTCACGCCGTGCTTCTGCAAAATCGCCTGGCAAGCCTCGAGGGAATTCAATGAAGATCGCAGGCGCGACTCTCGGAGCTTCCTTAGCCCTGCTCTTTATCTTTCTTTCCGAGCCGCCCTTCTCCACCGCCGGCCACGGCGTGGAAGACACGGTCGATAACCTACCGGCCGATCGCGTCAAGCAGTTGATGGATGCCGGCGAAAAGCTTGTCCTGATCGATATGCGGCCGCTCAAAGAGTACCGGAAAAGCCGGCTTCCCGGGGCGCGTTCGCTGCCGCTTGCGGAGCTGGCCGATCGCTTTGCCGAAATCCCCAAAACCGGCCGCGTCGTGCTTTACTGCGACTGCAAGCCCTACGACGTCGCCGACCGCGCCGTTTTTCTCGAGTACCGCGGCTATCGCAATATCTCTGTCATGCCGGAAGGATATCAAGGCTGGCTGCGGCGCGGGTTCCCGATCGAGACCGACGCGCGCTGAAGCTCGGGCGCTCCGCCTTGCCGGGCCGTCAGTCGACCCCCAGGACCTGAGCCGGATTGTCGCGCACCATTCTTTCGACATCCCTTTCGCCTATTCCGGCCGAAAGAACCTTCTCGATGAATTGCGCGAGGCCCTCATCGACGTGAGGGTTGTGCGACTGGCCCAAGTCCGTCGCGAGGATCGTCGTGCTCGCGCCGATCGTCCGAATGTTGCGCATTACATGCTCCCAGGAGATCTTTCCCGAGTAGGGCGTCGTAAAGCAGCGCTCGAAGAAAACGTCGAATTTCTGCAGCTCGCGCTGCTGCTCGATCGAAAGGCACGTCGTCGGAAATTCCGGATGCGTAACGACGATGCGCTTCACCCCGCACGCTCGCGCGGCCTCGACGACCGGCGCCATTTCCTGCGGGCTGATATGCGCGGTGGCCAGGATCATGTCGTGCTTGGCGATGAGTTCGAGGCACTGCCTGAGCGCACCGGTCACCCTGCCGCGTTCGTCGGTGACTCTGAGCCAGTCTCCCGAGATCCCCAGGGCGCGCATCTCGCGCGCGATGCTCATCCAGTACGGCAGTTTCGTTTCGTCTTTCTGCCCCGCGACGTTTTCCAACTCGTTTGCCGAGTCCACCGTCGGCAGCCAAACCACCTTGGCGCCGAGCCGGCCAGCGATATCCACCGCGATCGGGTTGATCCCGCCGACGGAGTTATTCAACGCAACCCCGCCGAACGCTTTCAGTTTCGGAAACAGGGTCCGAATCAAGGTGGCCCGATCCGCCGTGCAGACGTAGTGCGACTTGAGAACGAACCCGCCCATGCCGCGCTCCTCCGCCCGCCGCGCGAGAACCAGATCGTCGAACTTCCGCGGCAGCACGTCCGGGCCGCTGTGAACGTGCATGTCGTAGGCGCCGGCAAGCAAACTTTCCGCCGTACTCCGTAGCGCCATCGTTGCATCCCCTATCCGGGTTTTTGCTCGAAGCAGGTTTTGCGCCGCAGAACTCAAAGAGCGCGCGGAAAACCTGCCTCGAGGCAAACGCCAAAGATGCCTCTTCGCCGGCAATCTCCCGGCGAGAGCCCATTTGCTACAAAGGCCGATTGGGCGTGCCGACGAATCCCGGGCCGAAGCCCGCCTCGTGCGCCGCCCACGCTCCGGCGACGCGACCGCTAAAGATCGAAGGTCCGAGCATCGTCCCTTCCAGGCCCGCCTTGCCGTTGATATGCCCTCCGGCCATTCCCGCGACCTCCCCGGCGGCATAGAGCCCGGCGATCGGCTCAAAGTACCGGTTGAGGACGCGGCAGCGCAGGTCCGTTTTTACGCCGCCGAAATTTTTGCGCGCGAGCGGGAAAATTTGCATCGCGTAGTACGGAGGGGTATCGAACTTCTTCGACTGTTTGAGCGGCTTTCCAAACGCCGGCTCCCGCTCCAGGCCGGCGTCGAACGCCCGGTTGTAGCGCTCGATTTCCGCAAGAAATGTCGGCCCATCGACCTCAATTTTTCGTCCCAGCTCTTCGAGCGAGCTCGCCTTGCGGATGTAGGGCGAGTGGTCGAGCAGCTCCTGCACCTTGTCGCGGCGGATCTTGTCGCCGTCGCGGTAGTACGGATCGGCGACCTCCATGTGGGCCGTCATCGGCGTGTCCAGAATCGCCCAGGCGTGCGGCGGATTCTGCGCGAGCAGCGCGGGGGTGGCGGAGGCGCCGCCCGTACGCGACTCGTCGTGGAATCGCCTGCCCTGCTGGTTGACCCAGATGTAGCCGGGCGTCAGACGAAAGACGAGACCGCGCTTTCCCGCCGGGTCGCGATAATCGGGAGTGGCGTAGACGTAAAACCAGATATGATCCATATGCGTGAAGTAGCCGCCGACCTCCCGGATCAGCTTGTGACCGGAGCCCGTGGCGCCGCGCCCTGAACCTTCCATGACTTTGAACGACTTAAATTCCGGCCTGAACTCCAGGATCATATCCAGATTGGAGTTGAAGCCTCCGGTGGTGATGACGAGCGTTTTACTGCGCACCTCGATCACATCTCCGGTCTTCGTGCTCGCTGCTCTCACACCCGACACGCGCCCGTTTTCGGTCAGAATTTTGTCCGCCCTAAGCCCCGCCATCACCCGCGTCGCCCCTTTGGATTTCATCCCGTCGATCAGCGCCGTCATGAGACCAAGGCCGTTATTTTCCGGCCGGTGCCAGCGGTGAACGCGATTGCCTTCCTGGAATTTGAGATCGGCCCATTTCACGCCGAATTTTTCCGCCCAGAAATAAAGCTCGTTGAGCGAGTGCTCGATATAAAAGCGCGCCCAGATCTCGTCGGCCGCGCCCTGGCCCCACCTCACCCAATCCTCAAACGCGAGGTCCGGAGTGTCGTGAATGCCGAGCGAGCGCTGCAGCGGCGTTCCCACGATACAGCAACCGCCGCCCGAGATGATGGCCGTCCCGCCGAGCTCGTCCGCCTGCTCGATCAAGACGACTTTCGCTCCCGCTTCGCCGGCATCGATGGCGGCCGCGACTCCGGCCCCGCCGCCGCCGACGATCGCGACATCCGCTTCGACTCTATGGTCCATCCTCATACGCTCCTCGACAGACGTGCTCGGTCCCACTGCATCTATCACTCCCATTCGGCGCCAGTCAAACGAGCTAGGCATTCCGCGACAGTGTAAAGGTGGCACCCGTGCAAGCCCACATGCTGCCCATCCTCCTTGACGCAGGAAAGCCCCCTGGGATAGCTTCGAGGCAAATTGGAACCAAAGGAGCCGTGAAAGAGCGTTCCGGCTTTCCGGCCGCTGCCCCGAAGTCTCATATGGACAAATCGGTACTGATCGCCAGTATCCTGCCGCTATTCTTTCTCAGTTTCTCGTCCCTGGCCCGGGCGAGCTCGGCTGAGGCGATCCTTGCCGAGATCAACAAGCTCCCGCCCGAAGCCAGGCAGAAACGGCTCGAAGAGGGCGCCCGGCGCGAGGGCGCGCTCAAGTTTTATTCCGTGTCCAATGCCGATCTGATCAGCGCCCACGTCAAGGCGTTCATGAATCGATACCCGTTCATCAAAGCCGAGTTCTGGCGCGGCAGCGGCAACAAGCTCGTCGTGCGCGCCTTGATGGAGCACCGCACGGGCAAGCTGGACGCGGACGTCGTCTCGGTCGGAACCGAAAATATCATGGCGTTGAAAAGGGCGGGCCTCTGGGCGCGCTATCGCTCTCCGCAGGCCGAATTCTATCCGCCCGAGCAGTACGATAAGGACGGCTATTTTCACTCCGACAGTCTGGGGCTCGCCGCGATCGCTTACAATCACCGGCTCGTCAAGAAAGAAGAGGCGCCCAGGGGCTACCCCGATCTTCTCGATGTGAAATGGAAGGACAGCTTGTCGATTGATCTGGAGCCGGAGCGCGCCTTGATGGCGTGGCTCGTCGCGTGGGGCGAGCAGAAGACCAGAGAGTTCGTGCAGAAGCTCATCGCCAACGGCGCCGCGGTCCGCCGCGGCCACACTCTGCAAGCGCAACTGCTGTGCGCCGGGGAGTTCAAGATCGCCGCCGAGATCTATCCCGACGCCATCGCGCGCATGAAGCAAAACGGTTGCCCGGCAACGATCGTATTCCCGAATCCGACTCCCGCCGTGGTCGGCGGTAACATCAGCATCTACGCGAACGCGCCGCGCCCCCACGCGGCGGCCCTGTTCGTCGACTTCGTCTTATCCGCGGAGGGCTCGAAGATTCTCGCATCCACCGGACGCATCCCCGGCCGCAAAGGAATGAAATCGCTGTACGAAGAGCTTTCCGACCTGCGCGAGAGGGGCGTTCCGCTTCTCGTCGTCACCCCCGAGCAGACCGAGCAGGTGGCCAAGCCCATGGAAAAAATCATGAAGGAGCTTTTGTTCAGGTAAGCGGTCCGTCCGCGCGCGCAACAGCGCCGCAAGCGCTAGCTTACCCGTCCGTTTCCCGCCGTCGCCGACTTACCCAGCCGGATCCCCCGGCGCCCGCTTCCAGGCCACGCCTTTGGAATCTCTGCCCGTTGACACGACCCCGCCATGGGTGTATCGGTTTTCGATAACGACAATCGAACAGTGAAAAAATCACCCGACGCCGCCGGCGACCACGAGCTCTACGGCGGCTTGATTCGCCTGCACATCCTTCACCACGCGGCCGAGCGGCCCGTTTTCGGCCTGTGGTTCATCGAAGAGCTTGCGCGGCACGGCTACAAGCTCAGCCCGGGGACTCTGTATCCCCTGCTCCACGGGCTTGAGCGCAAAGGCTACCTCCGTTCCACAAGGGAGCGCTCGGGAAAGAGCGCGCGCCGCGTCTATCGGGCGACGCCGTTGGGACGAAAGGTCCTCGCGGCCGCGAGGGAAAAAGTGAGCGAGCTTTTCGGTGAATTGCTGCAGGGCAAGTAAAGCCACCGACGCGAGATTTCGACCGAACGGAGGAACCCCATGCCACAGCTACGACAAGCGGAAAAGCATAGGCTCGAAGGGATCGGAAAGGAGTTGCGAAGGCTGCAAAATCAACTGAAAGCCGTCCATGAGCGAACCGGCTACGAAGATCTCGGCCACGGCGTGCTCGCCCTCCAGATCGCGGCGCACGCGATTGAGGAAACTCTCGAGCACACGGGCTTGAGCGGCGAGATCCGCGGCACGCGAAATCCCCGAGCCTACCGGCAGGCGAAAAGCTGGCAAAAGGCCGTAAGGGGACTGCGCGTGCAGGGCAGAAAATTTCTCAAGACGCATCCGAGCGAAGACTTAGAGACGGCTCTAAAAGCGCTTACAATCGCCGAAGGCTCTCTCGAAGAGGTCGCTGAACGCTATGAGTGAGCGCGTCGAAGCTGCGGCGGCGGAGCTCGCGCGTGGCCGACGCCAGGGATCGCCGCTTGAGGTTCTCTGGGTAGCGACGAAGCTCGGCTTGACGAGTTTCGGCGGGCCGATCGCTCACCTCGGCTATTTCCATGAAGAGTACGTGCGCCGGCGGAAGTGGATCGACGAGCAGAGCTACGCCGATCTGATGGCGCTCTGCCAGTTCGCGCCTGGGCCCACCAGCAGCAAGATGAACTTTTCCATAGGGCTCATGCGCGCGGGCTACCTGGGTGGGCTTCTCTCCTGGGCGGGGTTCACGCTGCCCTCGGCGCTGGCGCTGCTGCTGTTTGCCTACGGCGCCGGCGCGTTGAGCGGCCCTGTGGGCGCGGGAATCTTGCACGGGCTCAAACTCGTCGCCGTGGTTATCGTCGCTCAGGCCGTCTGGGGCATGGCGCAAACCTTGTGCCCGGATCGCGAGCGCGCTTCCATCGCCGGCGGAGCGGCGCTCATCGTCCTGCTGAGCACCTCCGCATTCTCGCAGCTGGCAGCGATCCTGTTCGGAGCGATTGCCGGCGCCTGGCTCTGCCGCAAGAACCCGTCGACCGCGGGCGAGCAAGCGCCGATCAAGGTCTCGCGCCGCGCGGGCGTCGCCGCGCTTGCGGCGTTCTTCGGGCTGCTCTTCGGCTTGCCGCTGCTTCGTGCTTTCACCGAGTCCCAGGCGGTCGCCATGATGGAGGCCTTCTACCGTTCTGGGGCGCTCGTGTTTGGCGGCGGGCACGTGGTACTGCCGTTGCTTCAAGGGACGGTGGTCGCGCCCGGCTGGGTGGACCACGACACATTTTTGGCCGGCTATGGCGCGGCGCAGGCTGTGCCCGGGCCTCTCTTCACGTTCGCCGCCTATTTGGGCGCAGTGATGAAACCGGAGCCCAATGGCTTGGCCGGCGCGGCCCTCGCTCTGGTCGTTATCTTTCTCCCGGGTCTTCTGTTGCACGTCGGCACGCTGCCGTTTTGGGAGAGCTTTCGCCGGCGGACGGCGACGCAGGCCGTGATGCGCGGCATCAATGCCGGCGTCGTCGGCCTGCTCGGCGCGGCGCTCTACCAGCCAATCTGGACCAGTTCGGTCCAAGGCCCGAAGGACTTCGCCGTGGTGCTGGTCGGATTCATTCTGCTCATGGCCTGGAAGGCGCCGCCCGTTGTCGTTGTCGCGGTGAGCGCGCTCGGGGGAGCGTTCTTTGCGCTGCTCTAAAGAGACCGGCACGCTGGATGTAAAGATCTTCTGCGGGCGCTGTTTGCGCTTGCGGCGGCGTTGTGCGATGTGTAAGGCACACGCGGCATGGAACCAAGAATCGGAGGAAAAGCTATGCGGATCATGTTCTTGAACAAGGCGCCGAAGAGGGCCGTTGCGTACAACGTCGAAGAAATCGAGAAGCTTCTCAACAGCTACGCTTCCCCGGGAACGCGCGTCGAGGTCGCGTTTCCCGACGACTTCGAGGGCTCCAGGGTCGAGAAAGCGCTGGGCGACCAGATGATGCTCAACGGCCTCGATCACATCATGGAAGCGCCCGCGATCATCCGTAAAATCGTGTGGGCGGCGGAGAACGGCTATGACGCTGTGATCCAGAGCAACACCTTCGATCCCGGCGTCGACGGCGCGCGGCTTTCGGTATCGATTCCCGTCATCGGTCCCTTCCGCACGACGATTCACGTCGTCGCGAATCTGGTCGATCGTATCGGCATCACCGTCCCGCTTGCGCCGCACATCCCCTACACGTGGCGGCTCCTGCGCCAGATGGGCATGGACGGGTTCGTAACGGGTATCCGCGCGCTGGGCATTTACGGTCCCGACTTGAAGAAGCGGCGCCAGGAAATCACGCAAAAGGCTGCGGATCTCGTCCGCAGTCTCGTTGACGAAACGGGGGCGCAAGGCGTCATTCCGTTGGGCGGCGCGCTCATTCCCTACGTCGTCGATCCCGCGGAAATCCAGAAGCTAAGCGGGGTGCCGGTGTTCAACACCAAGGGAATTTCGATCCGCTTCGCCGAGATGTGCGTCGCGCTCGGGCTCACTCACAGCCCGCTCACCTACCCCGGCGGCAAGCTGAGCTATCAGGACTTTATCGGCCGGCTCTGAGCCGCAAACTTTTTCGAATTCGCCGGTGGCAGATTTGGCGCGCGCGGCAACCGACGTGCTTGTGATCGGCGACGGTATCGCCGGCTGCGCCGCCGCGCTCGCCGCGCAAACCAGGAGCGCGCGCGTCATCGCCATCGAGAAGGCGCGCGCCGGCATTCCTCACGGCAATAGCGCTTTTTGCGGCGGCGCGCTCCGCGGTTTTCGGAGAAATCGCCGGCAAAAGCGCCGCCGCTCGCGCGCGCTCGGCGCAAAACCGGAACAATGGTGCATGGACCGGCGTGGCTCTGCCGTGACGAAGCGAAATTCAAAAAGGGCGCGGATGTACGTTGGCGCGCTTTTTTGCGCGACCATCCTTTCCGCGGCCGCTCACGGCCCCGACGCCCAAGCAGAGATCGAGCATCTTTTGCGCTACCTCGAGATCTCGCGTTGCCAGTTTTACCGCAACGGAAGCTGGCACGGCGCGCCGGACGCGCGGGCGCACCTCGAGAAGAAATACCGCTACTTGCTCGACAAAGGCCTGATCAGAAGCGCTGAAGACTTTATTCAACGCGCCGCGGCCGAAAGCAGCACAAGCGGCAAACCTTACCTGGTCAAGTGCGGCGCCGGGGCGCCCGTGGCGAGCGCCCGATGGCTTTCGGAGGAGCTAAGCCGCTACCGCAAAAACCTTCACGCGCCTTCGCCTCCGGGGAATTGACGGAGCTGGCGATGGCGGTGCGCCGCCGCGCTCATTTCTTGTAGAGCTGCTTAATAAAGCCCGAGGTCTCCAATTCCCTCACAAAACTCAAGTCGACGAACGTTTTCGGATCGGCCGCCGCGGCTTTGGGGTTACGCGGCGCCAAGTCGTCGAGCATAGTTTTGACGCCTTCCGGGACCGGGTAGGGAACTTCGGGAAAAACCGCCGAGTAGTCCCTGTAAGCGCGTTCGAGTCCTTCCGGATCGCTAATGTGCAAGTTTTTCCCGATGATCGCCTTGGCTGCTTCTCTCTCGGTTTTGATGAAGTGGATCCCCTCCACCATTGCGCGCACGAGCTTGGCCATCAACGGCCGCTTGGCTTTGATGATGCTTTCTCTCGTCAGTACGCCGTTCCACCAGAAGGGAATTTTCAGCGAGCCGATGCTGAAAAGGTCCCTGAACCCCAGCTTCTCCGCTTCGCGGAGAAACGGCTCCGGCATGATCGTGAATTGAATAACTCCCTTCGAGAGCGCGGCAAATCGTTCCGGATTTCCGCCGACCGAGATAATCTTGGCGTCTTTCTCGGGGTCGACTCCGAGCTTTCTGAGCGCCAGGCGAAGCCCCAGATCAGAGGTGCTGCCCAATCGATTGACGCCGCCAGTTTTGCCTTTCAATTGCTCCACGCGTATGATGCTCGGGGTCGTCACGATGTGATCGACAAACGTCGGAACCACGCCCAAAATCATCACGGTGTCGGCCCCGGCTAACCGCGAACTCACCAGAGTCGTCACCGAGATACTCGCGGCATCGATCTCCCCCGCCAGAAGCGCTTGCAGAACCGTCGGGCTCGCGCTGATGTTGATAATCTCCGGCTCGACCCCGAGTTTCTGCAGGAGCTTCTTTTCCTGAATCACCCACACGGGGCTGTTCGTGGGGCTGATACCGGCCCAGGCAAACCTCAACTTCTCCTGCGCCGGCGCGGAACCGCCGACGCTTAAGAGGGTTAGCGAAACAAGGCTGGACAACACGAAGTTTCTCATGCAGCGACCTCCGGCAATCGAGAAAATCAAACCTAGCACTTCAATTTTTTCCAGGTCAAGATCAAATTTCGCCGAAAGTCTTGAGAGCCGTCGCCCCGTGGCTTAGCCTGAATCTCTAGAACTTACCGCAGCACAACCGGAGCGTTTATGAGAAAAAGAAACGCCGCAAATACAAAGGAGCCCGCCTTTTTGTTCGATCTCGACGGCACGCTCGTCGACAGCGTTTACCAGCACGTGCTCGCATGGCGCGAGGCGCTGGAGAAGGCGGGCATTGAGCTGGCGGTGTGGCGCATCCACCGGAGAATCGGCATGAGCGGCGGCTTGTTGGCGCACGCGCTTCTGCGCGAGACCGGGCACCCGCTGAGCCCCGAGGAAGCCGCGCGCCTCCAGAGAGCGCACGCCGAGGCGTACCAGCGTCACGCGAGCCAGGTGCGCCCTCTGCCGGGCGCGCGCGAGTTGCTCGAATATCTGACGCAGGCGGGCGTGCCCTGGACCATCGCTACCAGCGGCCGAATGGAGACCGCGCGCCCCGCCCTCGACGCGCTGGGCATCGACCGCGATATGCCGGTCGTCACGCGCGATCGGGTAGCGCGCGCCAAGCCCGATCCGGACCTGTTCGTGGCCGCCGCGAAGCTGCTGCGAGTCGACATCAGCGATTCGGTGGTTGTCGGCGACAGCGTGTGGGACCTGCTCGCGGCTCAGAGGGCGCGCGCGCTCGGGGTCGGGCTTCTTTCCGGCGGTTATGGCCAGGACGAGCTCGAGCGCGCGGGCGCGTACCGCGTCTATCAAGACCCGGCCGATCTGCTGCGGCACCTCGACGAGGTCGGAGTCAGGGGAGCGCAGTGAGAGCCGGCAAGCGGCCGAGGCGCTTGCTCGCGGCGCGCCCTAAGCCGCGCCGGCTCCGAACACGCGAAAGTACATTTCGGCCAGAGCAGGCTCCATGTTTCGCGCAGCCGCGATCTCGCGCCCCAGCGCGCCATCGAGCCGCGCGCGCGATCTTCTCGCCAGGCTCAGGATCTCTTCCTCGTTGACCCGCGTCGCACGCCCGCCTCGGACGACAACTTCCCCGTTCACGAGGACGGTATCGACGGAGCTTCCGTTTTCGCAGAACGCGAGCTGGTTGATCACGTCGTTAAGCGGCGTAAAAGCAGCCGAATCGCGCCGGAGCAGCACCACATCCGCGAGCCTTCCCGGGGCGAGCGCTCCGCAAGGAAGCCCCAACGCGCGCGCCCCCGCGCGCGTGGCCATGGCAAACGCCTCGACGGGGGTGACCCACTGGCGAAAGTCGACGTGCGCGGGGTTGTGAATGAGCGCCGCCAACCGGACCGCATCGAACATGTTCTGCCCGTCGTTGGAGGCCGCGCCGTCGGTTCCCAAGGCGACATGCGCTCCCGCCAAAAGGAGCTGCGGCACCGGGGCCAAGCCGCTTCCCAGGCGAAGATTGCTCGCGGGGTTGTGGACGACCGTCGCGCCCGCGGCGGCGATCTTTTCAATATCCTGCCGGTCGATCCAGATGCCGTGGGCGAGCGAAACGTTCGGCGCGAGCACGCCGAGCGAGCCCAAATGGCTGAGGAGCGAAGCGCCGTAAAGCCTCGCGCCCATGACCTGCTGCGCCTTGGTCTCCGCGAGATGAAGGTGCAGGGGCAGGTTCTTTTTTTTCGCGAGCTCCGCCGCGCCGCGCAAAAGCTCGTCGCTGCAGCGCTGCACGGCCGAGGGTCCGGGACAGCACGTCGTTAGCTTTTCCGGGTCCTGAAACTCCTCGATAAACGCTTCACACTCTTCGAGCCACGCGCGGGCTTCGCGCGTTTCGCTCTCGGTCATGCGCTGGATCTCCGGCGCGAGCTCGGTTGCGGTTCGTTCGAGCGGGACCGTTTCCTCGTACTTTTTGTCTGACAGCGTGAGCGCGACGACATGGCGCAGCCCCAGATCGCGCATCGCCTGCACGGCGGCTCCCGCGCCCATGAACCGGCAGCGCTGATTGCCGAAAAAGTGATCGAGCACGGCCGTCGCGCCCGCCTTGAGCATCTCCAGCCCGCCCAGTAGCGCGCTCGCGTAGAAGTCCTCGTCCGTCATGCCCCTGAGGGCCGCGCGATAATAATTTCGCCAGATCTCGAGCGGCCGGCTGGCGAAGAGCCCGCGGAAGAGATTGGCCGGCGAGTGACAATGGGCGTTCACCATGCCGGGGATGGCGATCATTCGCTCCGCGTCGATCTCGCGGTCGAAAGGACCCTCAGGCAGCCGCGCGGCGGGGCCCACGTACGAGAGCCGGTTTCCCTCGATCAAGAGCGCGCCTTTTTCGATGATGTCATTTTGCTCGTTCATGGTGACGACCACCGAAGCGCGAATTAAGGTTCGCATGAGAATACCTCCGGGAGCGGAGACGCCTTCTCGGGCGGGAAACGCCAAACGCCGCGAACGTAGCGGGCTTACACAAAGCCCATCGTGCGGCCCCAGTTCTCGGGGTCCTTAAGGAAGTCCAGGATCTGGTTGCTCGCTTCGCGCGTGAGATAGTTTTTGCTCATCCCCACCTGAAGTACGTGGTCCCAGTTGGCGAGCGTGTGCAAGCGAATGCCGTGCTCGGCCAGGTTGTTTTTCCCTTCGTGGAGATTAAGGCGATCCGAAGCGTAGTCGAAGATGCACAGGCAGTCGGTCATTCTCGCCCCCTCGGCCCGGATGCCGATGTTGAAGCGGAGCTTGCTCATTCCGTCCGTAATCAGATCCTCGACCAGCAGCACTCGCTGGCCCGCGGCCAAGGTGCCCTCGATCTGCTTGGTTCCGCCGTACCCTTTCGGTTGCTTGCGGATGTAAATCATCGGCTTGTGCAACAGATGCGCGACGAAGGCGGCGTAAGGGATCCCCGCCGTCTCGCCGCCGGCGACGACATCGATCGCGTCGAGGCCGATCTCGGCTTGCGCCTTCTTGGCCAGCTCGGTGACGATGGCGTCGCGCACGTCGGGGAACGAAAGCAGCCGCCGGCAGTCGATATAGACCGGCGAGATGCGCCCGGAAACAAAGACGAACGGGCGCTCGCGGTAAATTTGAATGGCCTCGGTTTGGAGCAACATCTCGGCGATCTTTTCGGCAACTTCGCTCATGAAAGCTCTCTTCTTTTCTCGTTTCGGCCGCCTACCAGCGACGGGTATAACACACCCCTACCCCTTTGCCAATGATGGCTGCGCGGTTTCTCCAACCCAGGCGAAACTGGTAAAATGCGCCAGTGAAACTTGCCGCGGCCAAACAGGCGGCGAGCCCTGCTCCCGCTCAAATCGCCATCGACAGGCGCCGCCTTCTTCGCGACCTCAACGCGATGTCGCGTATCGGGCTCGGCAGCCACGGGTCCGTAACGCGCCTGGTCTTCTCGATCAAGGAGCTGCGAAGCCGCCAGCTCCTCATCCACCTGATGCGCCAGGCAGGCCTCGATATTCACATCGATCGCATCGGCAACATCTTCGGCCGGCTGAGCGGTCTCGATGCCAGAGCCCCCGCGGTTCTGGCGGGCTCGCATCTCGACACCGTCCTGCAGGGTGGAAAATTCGATGGCACGATGGGAGTCATCGGCGCGCTGGAAGCCGTCCGGACATTAAAGGAGAACAAAATTCGTCTGGCCTCGCCCGTGGAGGTCGTCTGTTTCGTCGGCGAAGAGTCCAGCCGCTTCGGCTACTCCACGCTCGGAAGCAGTCTCGTCGCGGGCCAGGTCCACCCCAGGGACCTCGCCAACGCCGTGGACGCGCAGGGCACCAAGCTCGAAGACATCCTGGCCAGCATGGGCATCTACCGCGATAACCTCGCCTCCCTCAAGCGCGACCCTTCCACGATCAAAGCCTATCTGGAGCTCCACATCGAGCAAGGACCGATTCTGGAGGCGAAGAAAAAACCGATCGGCGTGGTGACCGCGATCGCGGCGCCGACGCGCTTTAAGGTCGTCTTCACCGGACAGGCGGACCACTCGGGCACAACGCCGATGGAAATGAGAAAAGACGCTCTGGTGGCGGCCGCCGAGCTCGTCACGGCGGTCGAGAGAATCTGCCGCAGATTCTCATCGATGGAGCGCGGCCGCGTGGTCGGGACGGTCGGCGCGATAAAAATCGAGCCGGGCGTGATCAACGCGATCCCCGGGAGGACCGAGCTCTCGGTCGATGTCCGCAGTATCTCGGCCGCGGCCAAGAAAAAGGTCGTGCGCCTCGTCAGAGCCAAAGCCCGCGACATCGCGCGCCGCCGGAACATCGCCGTCGAGATTTTGCCCATCCGCGACGAGGCGCCCGTGGCGCTGGACAAGCGGCTCATTCAGCTGCTCAAGGAGTGCTGCGACGCCCGCGGCATTGCCTACGAAGCGATGCCTTCGGGCGCGGGCCACGACGCCATGCAAATCGCCAAGATCACCCCGGCAGCCATGATCTTCATCCCGAGCAGGCGCGGGATCAGCCACAGCCCCCTGGAGTGGTCCGACCCCGACGACATCTGCCTCGGAACGCAGCTTTTGCTGGACGCGATCGTGCGAGTGGCCAATGAAAAAAACTGAAAGAAAAAAAATCCGCATCCTCGACGCCGCCCAGATCAGGTCGAGCCTGGAGCGCATGGCGAAGGAGATTCTCAGCCGGAGCAAAAACGACGATCGGATCGCCTTTATCGGCATCCGCACGCGCGGCCTGTTCCTGGCCAAGCGCCTGTGCAACATCATCAAAAAGTCCGCCGGCAGGGAGGTGCCTTTGGGCGAGATGGATATCACGCTCTATCGCGACGACCTCAACGCGCTCGTTCCGGAAGGGAGAGTGGACAACACGCGCATCCCGTTCGACATCAACGACAAAAAAATCATCCTCTTCGACGACGTCCTGCACCGGGGGCGCACGGCGCGCGCCGCGGTGGACCACCTTATCGACCTGGGGCGGCCGAAAGCGATCCATCTCGCCGTTCTCATCGACCGCGGCGGCCGCGAGCTTCCGATCGCCGCGAGCTTTGTCGGCAAGAAAATCAACCTGCCGGAGGAGGGCGAGGTTCAGGTAAGGCTCAGAGAAGTCGACCGCGTCGACGAGGTGGTGATCACCAGGTAGGCCGGCGTTTGGCTTGAGCGGCTTGCGGCAAAACGTTAACATGAATTTTCGATCCAATCTCAGGGAAAAAGTTTCTGCGGGAGTGCTCGCTTCATGTCTTCTGCGATTGAGTCTGTCGAACGGGCGCGCGTGCCCGTCACGATTCTTACGGGGTTTCTCGGCGCCGGCAAAACCACCCTGCTCAACCGGATCTTGACCGCGCCGCACGGGCTGCGGCTTGCCGTGGTCGTCAACGAGTTCGGCGAGATCGGCATCGATCATCATCTGTTGATCTCTTCCGAGGAGGAGATCTTTCAGATGAACAACGGCTGCATCTGCTGTACCGTCCGCGGCGATCTCGTTCGCGTGCTGTTCCAGCTCATGGAGCAGCGGGCGAATTTTGACAGCGTCATCGTCGAAACCACCGGCCTCGCCGATCCCGCGCCGCTCATTCAGACGCTTCTGATCGACGAGAGGATTAGGGCCGAGTTTCTCCTCGATTCGGTCATCACCGTCGTCGACTCGAAGCATCTCCCGCTCCATCTCGACCACCGGATCGAGGCGCAGGAGCAGATCGCCTTCGCCGATACGATCCTGCTCAACAAGACCGACCTGGTCACGGCCGAAGAGCTCGATCTTCTCGAGACGAGGATCCGGCGGATGAACGAGGTCGCGCGCATCTTTCGCACGCGCAACTCCGAGCTCGATCTCGCGGTGCTTCTCAACACCCGCGGCTTCAGCCTCGAAGAAAAGCTCGCGCGCGAGCCCGAGCTCCTCGACGGCGCCGGGCACGAGCACACGGCTTCATTCGCCACCGTCGCCTTTGTCGAGCCGGGCGAGCTGGACGGACGCAAGCTGAGCTACTGGTTCCGCGACCTGCTGGCCGAGCGCGGCGACGATATCCTGCGCATGAAAGGGATTCTCAACCTCAAGGCCGACGGGCACCAGTTCGTCTTCCACGGCGTCCACTCGGTGTTCGAGGGCCGGCCCGGGCGGCCGTGGCAGCGGGACGAGGAGCGGCTCAACCGCCTGGTGTTTATCGGCAAGGACCTTGAAAGAGAGGTCCTGCTCGAGGGATTCAAGCGGTGCCTCGTGGGCGCGAACGGCGGGCCGTCCGACGGCTCTTCCGGTCTCTGGCAAACGCAAGACGTGTCCCACTTCACGATCGAGCAAATCGCCTACTGGGTCCGGCAGGTTTTTACGTTCCCCGAAGACGCGCCCGTCATCGTCAAGGAAGTGCCCTGCGTGAAGCCGAACTGCCCTCCGGTCGAAACCGCCATCATGGTCTTCCTCAAGGGAGAGCCGCCGCGGCTTTTCAAGATTCAGCGCACGCTCCACGAAATTACCTTCGACAACGTGTACGATTTGATCGAAAACCCCCTCCCCTGCTGCTGAGCCGCCCTCGACGCGGGCGCCCCTCAATCAACAATTAACGTTCCGCCCGTTCCGCCGCAACGAATTTTTGCGCGATTGAGCCGCCCCGCGAATGAAACACGGCGGCTTTGACTCTCGGGCACGCGATGCCCCGAGAGCGAAGCCGGCCGGCGACACGCGGATCGCCGCGCTCTTCCTCGACTGCTGGCGCAACACCGATGCCTGAGCACGCCCGCGGCTGAGTGCGGCAATGGAAATTTAGCCGCTCCGCCGTGGAACGCGACGCCCCGCGTTTCGTCTCCGGGCGCCGATGCCGACCGGCCGCTCGCCAAATCGCCCGGCCGTTTTTTCACGACAGCTTCATTGTCTCTTAACTT
Source organism: Candidatus Acidiferrales bacterium (assembly GCA_035559995.1). GTDB lineage: Bacteria > Desulfobacterota > Binatia > UBA9968 > UBA9968 > DATMAM01. The sequence goes on along the minus strand of DATMAM010000023.1, from coordinate 81,198 downwards.
CATCGTCAGCTTCCCTCCGTAAAGAATCGTCGGACAGCACCGAGGCAAGGAGGCGATAAGCCGAATGAAATGTCGCTGCCGCAGCCCGTCGTCAGATGCTACCGAAGCTTCACAGTCTTGTAACCGATGCGTAACAATTCTTCGCTAAGATGACATCGAGAAAGGAAGGGATATCGAGCATGAGAAGAGCACTGTTTGCTTTTGCGGCCGCGCTGGGCGTTGCCGTTTTTGACTTCGCGTTCTCGCCGCGGACCGCGCCGGCGCAGATCATCCAGATCGACGGCTCCAGCACGGTCTTTCCAGTCACGGAGGCCGTGGCCGAAGAGTTTCAAAAAGCGAAAAAGGGCGCGGTCAAGGTCACGGTCGGAATTTCCGGCACCGGCGGCGGATTCAAGAAGTTCTGCCGCGGCGAAACGGATATCAGCGACGCTTCCCGTCCGATCTTGCGGCCGGAGATGGAAGCGTGCAAGCAAGCCGCGATCGAGTACATCGAGATCCCGGTCGCCTTCGACGCCCTCACCGTAACGATCAACCCCAGAAATGAATGGGCGACGGTGATGACGGTCGCGGAGCTCAAGAAGATCTGGGAACCCGCCGCGCAGGGCAAGATCACGAGCTGGAACCAGGTCCGGCCGAATTGGCCAACCGCTCCCTTGAGGCTTTTCGGCCCGGGCGCGGACTCCGGCACCTTCGACTATTTTACGGAAGCAATCGTCGGGAAAGCGAAATCGAGCAGGGGAGATTTCACCGCGAGCGAGGACGACAACGTGCTCGTCCAGGGCATTGCCAACGACCGCAACGCCTTGGGATTTTTCGGTTACGCCTACTACGCGGAGAACCGGGACAGACTGAGAGCGGTGGCGATCGACAACGGGAAAGGACCCGTGCCGCCCTCCGAAAAAACCCTCCTCGACGGCACCTACCAGCCGCTGTCCCGGCCGATCTACATCTATGTGAGCAAGAGAGCGGCCGCCAGACCGGAAGTCAAGGAGTTCGTCGAGTTCTACCTGAAGAACGCCTCGAAGCTCGTGCGCCAGATAAAATACGTGCCGCTGCCCGACAGGGTCTACGCGCTGGGCCTGCAACGTCTCAACGCCGGCAAGGCGGGAACGGCCTTCGGCGGGCACGCCGACGTCGGCGTTACGATCGACGATCTACTGAAGAGAGAACCCAAACCGTAACAGGCCGCGTTCGCCCGGCCAGGGGAGACGGGTTCTCTCCTGGCCTCCGGCGCGCAGAAGCTCAGCCAATGCCAGCCAACGCTCACGTCACGTACTCCGGCGCGAGGGCTCTCTCGCGCGGTTCGATTCTGAGCCGCGCAACCGTCCGGCGCTTGAGCGAGCGCGCCATCGAGTCGCTCCTCCTAGTCGCCGCGCTCTTTTCGATCGCGATCACTCTCGCAATCGTCGGCATCCTTCTGTACGAATCCGAGCGGTTCTTCAGGCACGTTTCGCTGGTTGATTTTTTCACCGACACGCAGTGGACCGTTCTTTTCGCCGAGCCTCGCTACGGCATCCTGCCGCTGGTCAGCGGCACGATCGTCACGTCCGCGGTCGCTCTGGCCGTCGCCCTGCCTCTCGGAACGACGATCGCGATTTACCTGAGCGAATACGCCAGCGTCGAAGCGCGCGAGATCCTAAAGCCGATCCTCGAATTGCTGAGCGCCGTGCCCACGGTCGTCTTCGGCTACTTCGCCCTGCTCTTCGTGACGCCGCTGTTGCAACGGCTTCTGCCGAACCTTCCCGGCTTCAACATGTTGAGCGCGGGCACCGTGATCGGCGTCATGATCCTTCCCTACGTCAGCTCTTTGAGCGAAGACGCGATGAAGGCCGTGCCCGTGCACATCCGCGAAGGCTCTTACGCGATGGGCGCGACGCGTTTCCAGACCGCGACCCGCGTGCTCGTCCCTGCCGCATTTTCGGGGATCGCCTCGGCTTACGTTCTCGGCTTCTCGCGCGCCGTCGGCGAGACGATGGTCGTCGCCGTGGCCGCGGGAACCCAGCCCAATTTGACTTTGAACCCGATGGAAGGAGCGGCGACGATCACGGCGTACATCGTGCAGGTGAGCCTGGGCGACCTGCCGCACGGCAGCATCGCCTATCAAAGCATCTTCGCGGCCGGATTGACGCTGATGCTCATGACGCTGGCCTTCAACGTTGGCGGTTATTGGCTGCGCAAGCGCTTCCGCGAAACCTACTGAGATGGCCGACATCGAAAAGGCGCTCGCGCGCCGAAAAATCCTCGATCGCGTCTTCGGCATCGTCGGCTTGATCGCCACGCTGGTGGGCATGGTCACGCTGGCCGCGCTGATCGGGGCTCTCGCAATCGACGGCGCCGGCCGCCTCTCGTGGCATTTCTTCACCTCCTTTCCCTCGCGTTTCCCCTCGCAGGCGGGCATTCTCTCCGCGTGGGTGGGAAGCGCGCTTGTCATGCTGGTGACGGCGCTGAGCGCCGTGCCGATGGGGGTCGCCGCCGGCGTTTACCTCGAAGAGTACGCGCCGAAGAACTGGCTCACCGCGGTGATCGAAATCAATATCGCCAATCTCGCCGGCGTGCCCTCGATCGTCTATGGCCTCATGGCGCTCGGTCTTTTTGTCTACCAGTTCAACCTGGGCCACACGATCCTTACGGCCGGGCTCACCCTGGCGCTGCTGATTCTGCCGATCGTCATCGTGGCGACGCGCGAGTCGATTCGCGCGGTTCCTTCGGCCATGAGGGAGGCGGCCTACGCTTTGGGGGCGACCAAGTGGCAGACGGTGCGCGATCACGTGCTGCCATACTCGACCGGCGGCATCCTGACCGGAGTCATCATCGCGCTTTCGCGCGCCATCGGAGAAACGGCGCCGTTGATCACCATCGGCGCGCTGACGTTTATAGCCTTTTTGCCCGGCGCGCCGTTCAAACCCGAGTTTCCGTTCATTTCTTTCGAATGGCTGATGTCGCCTTTTACCGTGTTGCCGATTCAGATGTTCAACTGGATATCCCGCCCGCAAGAAGAGTTTCACCTGAACGCGGCGGCGGCCGGGCTCGTCCTGATCGCCATGACCCTGCTGATGAACGGTATTGCCGTTTACCTCCGCTACCGCTTGCGCAAGCGCATTCAGTGGTAGCGTCCGGCCGAGAGCCGGCGCGAAACGAAAGAAGAGGACATCATGAATGAAGTCGCACAGATCGCCGCGCCGGGGGCGCCGCGCTTGCCGTCGCTAAACGGAGAAAGCGCGCGCCCCGTGGCGCGAACTCCGAGGCCCGTCATCGAGATCGAGAACGTGGATTTCTACTACGGCTCCAGCCGCGCTCTCAAATCGGTCACGATCGCAATTCCGGAAAAAAGGGCGACCGCGCTGATCGGCCCTTCCGGCTGTGGCAAAACCACGCTTCTGCGTTGTCTCAACCGGATGAACGATCTGATCCCGCGCGTCCGGCTCACGGGAACCATCAGGCTCGACGGCATGGACATCTACGCGCCTTCGACCGACGTCATCCATCTCAGGCGCCGCGTCGGGATGATCTTCCAAAAATGGAACCCGTTTCCCAAGAGCATCTATGAAAACGTCGTCTACGGGCTGCGCATCGTCGGCGTCAACCGGCGGAGCGATCTCGATGAAGCGGCGGAAAAGAACCTGCGCCGGGCGGCCTTGTGGGACGAGGTCAAAGACAACCTGCACAAGAACGCGGCCGAACTCTCCGGCGGCCAGCAGCAGCGCCTGTGCATTGCGCGCGCCCTGGCCGTGGAGCCGGAAGTGCTGCTCATGGACGAGCCCTGCTCCGCGCTCGATCCCATCTCGACCGCGAAAATCGAAGAGCTTATCCATGAGCTCAAGGAGAGCTTGACGATCGTCATCGTCACCCACAACATGCAGCAGGCAGCCCGCGTCTCCGACTACACGGCTTTTTTCTATCTGGGCGAGTTGATAGAATTCGGCGAGACCAGCGCGCTCTTTACCACGCCCGAGAAGCGCCAGACCGAAGATTACATCACGGGCCGGTTCGGCTAAACGGAGGGTCCGATGCGGACCGAACACACGGACAAGCGCTACGAGGAAGAACTGAAAAAGCTGCGCGACGATATCCTCTCCATGGGCGGGCTGGTCGAGGACCAGATTCAAAAGGCGGTCAAATCCCTGGTCGAGCGCGACTCCCCTCTCGCCGAGGCGACGATCGAGCGCGACCGGGAAGTCAACCGGCTGGACGTCGAAATCGACGAGCTGTGCATTCGCCTGCTCGCGCTGCACCAGCCCGCCGCGCGCGATCTCCGCTTTATCACGACGGGTCTCAAGATCACCACGGATCTCGAGCGCGTCGGCGACATGGCGGTCAATATCTGCGAGCGGGCGCTCGAGCTGAACCGCGAGCCGCAACTCAAGCCCTACATCGACATCCCGCGGATGGCGCGGATTTCCCAGCGCATGATCCGCGAGAGTCTCGACGCCTTCGTCCGCGAGGACACCGCTCTCGCCCTCAAAGTGTGCAAGGACGACCGGCAGGTGGACGACCTGAACAGCCAGATTTTTCGCGAGACGGTGAGCTTCATGATCGAAGACCCGCACACCATCAACCGGGCGATGAAGATCGGCTTCGTTTCCAAATACCTCGAGCGCATCGCGGATCACGCCACCAACATCGCCGAGATGGTGATCTTTATGGTCAAGGGCAAAAGCATCCGTCACCTCAAACAACTGCCGCCGTCGGTTTAACTTCCGTTCTATGGCGAGAAAAAGGATCCTGATCGTCGAGGACGAGCCCGATATCCGCAAGCTCGTCCACTACAATTTGAGCCAGGAGCATTTTAAGGTCTTTGAGGCGGACGAAGGCGAAAAGGCGCTGAAAATGATCCAGCGAGACCGGCCCGATCTGGTCATCCTGGACCTGCTGCTTCCCGGCCTGCCCGGTCTCGAGCTTTGCAAGATCCTGCGCGAGCGGCCGGAAACCGCCAACCTCCCCATCCTGATGCTCACGGCCAAGGCCGGCGAGGCCGACCGCGTCGTCGGGTTGGAAATGGGAGCCGACGATTATCTGACCAAGCCGTTCAGCCCGCGCGAGCTGGTGGCGCGGGTCAAGGCGATTCTCCGGCGCGCCGACCGCCACGGCGCCGCCGGCGAGTCCTACGAGAAAGGCGAGCTGAAAATCAACTTTTCCACCTACGAGGTCTTCGCCCGCGGGCGCGCGGTGCGCCTGACGTTGAAAGAGTTCGAACTGCTGCGGTTTCTCGTGCAAAATCCCAGCCGCGTCCTCAGCCGCGACCAGCTTCTCGACCGGGTTTGGGGCGCAGACGTTTTCGTCGACCCGCGCACCGTCGACGTGCACATCCGCCGGCTGCGCAAGGCGGTCGAGAGAGACGATCGCAAGCCCGAGTGGATCCTCACGGTGCGCGGCGTAGGCTACAAATTCGATGAGAAAGCCCTGGACAAATAGGCTCCTCGTTAAATTTTTCCTGCCTTATATCGGTCTCACGCTGCTCGTTCTCGCCGGCTGCTATTTCTATGCCGGCAAGCTGCTGAAACAATTCTATATCGCCTCGCTCGGCCGCGAGATGGTCGAGGAGGCAAGGCTCGTCGCGCGCTTTCTCCCCGCCGACCTCGCAGGCGCTGCGCTGGACGCGCGCTGCAAGGAGCTGGCCGCGGAGCTCAAAGCCCGTCTCACCGTCGTCGATCTCGACGGCAAAGTCCTCGGCGACTCCGAAGAGTCTTCCGCGAGAATGGAGAACCACGCCGCTCGCCCCGAGATTGTCGAGGCGCGCGCGCAAGGCACCGGAGAGAGCATCCGTTACAGCACGACCGTGAACTATCCGATGCTCTACAAGGCGGTTCTGGTGGCGTCACCCGCGCCGGCGCGGATCGTGCGGGTCGCCGTTCCGCTCGATCAGGTCGAAGCCTCGGCGCGCCGTATCCAGGCCGTCCTGCTCGCGGGTCTGCTCGCCGCCTTTTGTTTGAGCATGCCGTTCGGCTTCTTCTTGTTCGAGCGGCTCGCGCGCCGAGTGCGGCTTATGGCGGAGTTTTCGCAGGCGGTCGCCCAGGGCTCGTTTCCGAGCCAGCCGCTCGCCGTGAGCGGTCGCGATGAACTCGGCATTTTGGAGAAAAATCTCAACGAGATGAAAGCCGCGCTGCAGGAAAAAATCAGCAGCATCACCGCCGAAAAGGAGAAGGTCGAGTCGATCGTTCGGTGCATGATGGAAGGCGTCGTCGTGCTCGACACGCACGGGCGCGTGATCCTGATCAACCAGAACGCGCGCCGGATGTTCGACCTCCCCGACGGGCCGAGCTTTCACGGCGCTTCCATGCTCGAGATCTCGCGCCATCCCGAGATGAAACAGCTCGCGGGCGAAATCCTGACGTGCGACTGCGCGCGCGAATGCTTCTCGAAAGAGATGACGCTCGACAGCGGCAAATGGCTGCGCGTCAACGCCGTCAGCCTGACGAGCGGGAGCGGCGCTTTGCTCGGCTACGTCATGGTTTTCCACGACGTGACCGAGATCAAGCGCCTGGAGACGATCCGCGCGGATTTCGTCGCCAACGTGTCGCACGAGCTCAGAACGCCGCTCGCCGCGATCAAGGGTTACGTTGAGACCCTTCTCCACAACCCGCCCAGAGCCCCCGAAGCGGCGCGGGAGTTCCTGGAAGTCGTCGACCGTCACGCCGAGCGCTTGGGCCGGCTCATTGGCGATCTCTTGACGCTTTCCGATCTGGAGTCGGGAAAGGCGCAGCTCAATTTCGAGCCGCTAAACGTCGACCACCTCCTCAGAAGAGTCCTGGAAATTTTTCACGATCACGCGAAGAAGAAGGGAATTCGCCTGTCGCAGCGCGTCGATCCGGATGTCCCTCCGATCTCCGGCGACTCCGACCGCCTGCAGCAGCTCCTGATCAATCTCGTCGACAACGCGCTCAAGTACACGCCGCCCGACGGAGACGTTCAGGTGAGCGCGCGGCGCGCCGATCCGGTCAACGGCGCCGACGCGCCCACGGTCGAAATTGCCGTAAGCGACACCGGCTGCGGCATCGCCGAGAAGGACATCCCGCGGTTGACGGAGCGCTTCTATCGCGTGGACAAGGCGCGCTCGCGGGAACTGGGAGGGACCGGGCTCGGGCTTGCGATCGTGAAGCACATCGTCCAGGCCCACCAGGGCTCGCTCCGAATCGAAAGCGCGCTCAAGCGAGGCACCACCGTGCGGATCTGCCTTCCCGCCGCCCGGCCGGCGCGCCCGTTCCAAAAGCTGCTTTTCCTGTGCGCCGCGAACTCCTGCCGGAGCCAGATGGCGGAGGGATTTGCGCGCCATCTTGCGCCCCCCGAGGTCGCCGTCTTCAGCGCGGGCACGCACCCGACCGCCGTTCACCCGCTCGCCGTCGAAGTCATGCAGGAAGTCGGCATCGATATTTCCGGCCAGCAATCAAAAGGCATCGACGACGTTCCGTTGGAGACCGCCGACCTGATCGTCACCCTGTGTGGCGAAGCCGCGGCAAGCTGCCCCGCGGCGGGCGCAAAGGCCGAGCATCTCCACTGGCCGCTCCCCGATCCCGCGCTCGCCGAGGGCAGCGAAGAACAAATCCTCCAGAGATTCAGAGAAGTTCGCGACGAAATCCGCGCGCGCGTCGAGACGCTGATGCGCGCCGACTTGCCCGGGCGGCGGCCGCCGTCCCCTTTGGCTTGACAACCGGCTTTAAGCTGGTAATAAGTGGCCTTCGTCGGGGAAGGAGGGGTCGTGTTCAACTTTAGCCCGCACAAAGAGAAGTTCTTCGACCTTTTCAAGGCGTCGGCCGAGAACGCCCTCGCCGGAGCCAAAGCGCTGAAAGAGATGCTCGACCGCTACGAGAATCCTCACGATTCATGGAAGAGAATCAAAGACCTCGAGCACGAAGGCGACCGGATCACGCACCGGACGATCCGCAGCTTGAACCAGACGTTTCTGACGCCGATCGACGCGGAAGACATTCACGCCTTGACCACGGCGCTCGATAACGTCATGGACGCCATCGAGGCTGCCGCCTCGCGTATGATTCTTTTCAAGATCGACCGCGTCACGGAGGAGGCTCAGGAGCTTTCCGAAATCATCGTCAACTCGACGGAACAGGTCGTCAAAGCCGTTTCCCACATGCCGCGGCTCGACGACATCGACGATTACTGCATCGAGATCAACCGGCTCGAGAACGCCGCCGACGACGTGTACCGCAAAGCCATCGGCAACCTCTTCGACGATAGCAAACCCCCGCTCGACGTCCTCAAGTGGCTCGACATCTACGAGATCCTCGAGTCCGCCACCGACCGCTGCGAGGACGTAGCCAACATTCTCGAAAGTATCGGCCTGAAAAACTCCTAGCTCGATCTTCTGATGCCGGACGGACTCCTTCTCGCTGTGCTCGTGGTGCTGGCGCTCGTTCTCGCGGCCGAATTCGTCAACGGCTGGACCGACGCTCCCAACGCGATCGCCACGGTCGTCTCGACGCGGGTCCTCTCGCCCTATCAGGCGGTGGCGATGGCGACCGTGCTCAACGCGATCGGCGCGATGTCCGGGACGGCGGTGGCCGCGACGATCGGCAAGGATATCGTCCGGCCGGACGTGATCAATCTCACCACGGTGGGCGCCGCCATGGTGGGGATCATCTTCTGGAGCACGCTCGCCTGGTACTACGGCCTGCCCACGAGCGAAAGCCACGCCCTGATCGCGGGGCTCACCGGCGCCGGCCTGGCCACCGCGGGGCCCTCGAGCCTTTTATGGGAAGGGTGGAGTAAGGTCTTGATCGGGCTCCTCTTTTCCACTTTTTTGGGCTTCTTTGGCGGCCTGCTCCTGATGTCGTTCCTCTACCGGACGCTCTCCAACAGCCGGCCCGGCTCGGTGCGGCGGACCTTTGGCCGGCTGCAGATTCTCTCGGCGGCATTCATGGCCTTCAGCCACGGCTCCAACGACGGGCAGAAATTTATCGGCGTGTTTAGCCTGACGCTTCTTTTGGGCGGCATCCTGCCCGAGTTTAGAGTGCCGTTTTGGGTCATCATCGTCTGCGCTTTGACGATGGGCATAGGCACCGCGGTCGGCGGCTGGCGCATCGTCCGCACGATGGGTCTGCGCCTGACCAAGCTCGAACCGGTGCACGGCTTTGCGGCCGAGACCGGAGCGGCGTTGACCATCGAGCTGGCCACCCGACTCGGGATTCCGCTCAGCACCACCCACACGATCAACACGACGATCATCGGCGTGGGCGCAACCCGGAGGTTTTCCGCGGTGCGCTGGGGCGTGACCTTCGAAATCGTCTTTGCCTGGATTCTTACGTTTCCGATCTGTGGCGCGATCGGCTGGGCGGCGACGAAGCTCTTCCTGCTCGCCGGCGCGGGCGGCCGATGAGCGGAGGGAAAACGAGCGAACGGCTTGTTTACTTCGAGTTGAACGAGTAGGTGCGCACGGTGTTGTCCTTGTTGAAGACGACGGTCAGCTCCTTGGACTCGCGCAACTGGCCGAGCTCCCAGTAGTTGTAGAGATAGCTCCAGGTTTCGTACCCGTCTTCCCAACCTTTCTTGTAGGGCTCGCCGAAATAGCTGAAGATCTCGCGCTGGGTCGTCACGTTCTGTTTAATGCTCGTCACCGGCGCCGTCGAAAAGTCCCTTCCGATCGTCACGCACCCCGAGAGGAAAAGGGCCGCGGCACAAAGCAGACCAGCGATTTTTCCCGACATCTTGGCCATCAGATCTCTCTTCTTCCTTCGAAAGCCTGCCCCAACGTTACCGCATCGATGTACTCCAAGTCGCCGCCCATCGGCAAGCCGCGCGCGATGCGGGTCACTTTCAGTCCGAGCGGCTTGATGATCTTCGACAGGTACAGCGCGGTCGCCTCGCCTTCTACGGTCGGATTCGTCGCGACGATCACTTCCGTCACGCGCGACCCCTGGACGCGCTCGATCAATTCTTTAATGCGCAGCGCTTCCGGGCCGATCCCGTCCAGGGGCGAGATCGCCCCGTGAAGAACATGGTACAGGCCTTTGAATTCACGCGCGTTTTCCACCGCCATCATGTCGGCGGGCTCTTCCACGACGCAGATCTTGTCCGTCTCCCGCTCCGGGTTGCGGCACACCTGGCATTCGCGCGGCTCGCCGCCGCTCACCTCGGTCAGCCCAAAGCAGCGCGGGCAGAGCCCGATCTCGTTCTTGAGCCGCCCGATGCTGTCCGCGAGCGCGGCCACGTCGTCCCGATTCGACTTGAGAAGGTGAAATGCCAGCCGCCCGGCCGTCTTTTCGCCGATGCCGGGAAGCTTGCAAAGCTCGCGAATGACGCGCGCCAGCGGGGAAGGATAATTACTCATGGGTCACGGCGTAAGCCCGGGGATCTTGATGCCGTCGGTGATCTTGCTCATCTCCTCGGCTGCCATCTCGCGCGCGCGGCGCAGTCCTTCGTTGACCGCGGCAAGAACCAGATCCTCCAGCATCTCCTTTTCCTCGGCGTTGATCACCGCCGGGTCGATCGTCACCTTCGCGAGCGCCATCTGACCGGTCACGGAAACCTGTACCATCCCTCCTCCCGCGGAAGCGTCAACCGTCTTTTGCGCCAACTCCTCCTGGACGCGGGCCATCTTGGCTTGCATCTCCTGAGCCTGCTTGAAGAGATTGCCCATGTTTCCAAAGCCGCCAAACCCTTTTGCCATACCATGCTCCTTCCGCGGTCGCCGCCGGGCGGGATCCGAAACTAAATATTTCTTTTCACCTCTTTGACCGAGCCGCCGAGGACTCGCACCACCTCTTCGGTCATATGGCGCAAAGGGTCCGGTTGTTTTGCACCCGCCCCGCCCTCGCCTGCGCCCTGCAACGCCATCCCGGCCGAGATGCTGACCGCGATTTGCGGCGAAAAGAACCGGCGCGCGAACTCCCTCAAGGCGTTGAGGTTTTCCGCGTCGCGCAGATAACCGAGATAGCGCCGGTCCTCGACGGCGATCTTGAGCTCGGTGGGAGAAAGCTCGAGCGGCTGAACCCGCTCGAGATACGAGCCGAGAAACTTCTTCTCTTTCATCACGAACGCGACAAAGCGCTTCCAGCGGTCGCGCTCGTCGCTGCCCGGCGCCGCAACCGGCTGCGCCAGGCTTGCATCCGGCGCCGCGGAGCGCGCGCTTGCCTTCGGCTCCTCGGCCGCCGGCCGCGCCGCCCCTCCGGCCGACTGGCGCAGATTAGCCTCCAGCTGTTCCAGCCGCTCGAGCGCTTCCGTTACCGGCAACACTTTTGGCAGTGTCGCGAGCCGCACCAGGGCCGTTTCCAGAGCGAAACGCGGGTAGGCGGATCGGGCGAGCGCCTCGTCGGCCCCGGCCATGACGGAGAAATAATCCATGAGATTTTCGATCGAGAGCGAGCGCGCCTGCTCCTTCAGCTCGTCGATCTCGTTACCCGGAAGATCCAAAAGGTGGTTTGCGAGCGCCGGCGTCGTTTCTCTCGTCTGGCCTTGCGGTTCGAAGAGCAAACGCGCCACCAATAAATTGCGAAAGTGCTCCACGAGGTCGCGCGCCAATCGCGGCATATCCAGACCCTGACTCGCCGCCTTCGCGACGATCTCCAGGCATGCGCCCGGCTCGCCCGCGATCACCGCGCGCGACAGATCATAGAGAATCCCCCGCTGCGCGATGCCCAGGATGTCCGCGAGGAGCCGCTCGTCAATCTCAGCGCTGCGGCCCGCCGTTTCCCCGGCCGAGCCGGAGTAAGACAACACCTGCTCCAAAAGCGATTGGGCGTCCCGCATGCTGCCTTCCGCCTCGCGCGCGATCACCACAAGCGCGCCGTCGCTGATGCGCAGCCCTTCGCTGTCGGCGATCTCGCGCAGGCGCGACACGATCTCGCGCACGGAGATCCGGCGAAAGTCCAGGCGCTGGCAGCGCGACAGGATCGTCTCCGGCACGCGGTGCGGCTCGGTCGTGGCCAGGATAAACTTGGCAAACGGCGGCGGCTCTTCGAGAGTCTTCAGCAGCGCGTTGAAAGCGTCCTTGGTGACCTGGTGGACCTCGTCGATGATATAGATCTTGTAGCGGCACTTCGCCGGCTGGTAGCGAACGTTCTCAATGATCCCGCGGACTTCGTCGATACCCCGATTCGACGCGCCGTCGATCTCATAGACGTCGATCGAGCTGCCGGCGGAAATCTCCCGGCAGCGATCGCACTCGTTGCACGGCTCGGGCGTGGGCCCGCGCGCGCAGTTGAGCGCCTTGGCGAGAATGCGGGCGGCGGTGGTCTTGCCCACGCCGCGGATGCCGCTGAACAGATAGGCGTGGGCAATCCGGCCGGCGCGAATGGAGTTGACGAGAACGCGCGTGATGTGATCCTGCCCCGCCATATCCTCGAAACGGAGCGGGCGCCATTTTCGAGCAACGACCACGTACGACATAGACGTTACGGCAGAAGTAAAAGCCCAAAAGGCAAGACGCCGGACCGGAGCCCCGGGCGGCTTTCGGCTTCCATTTTTTAGCTTCCGCTTGCCTGTATCGAGGCTGCCGGTTGCTGACAACCAGGCTTCCCTGTGGCACAGGGGAAATCCGTTACCGCTGCTTCCTTCCGGACCTGACGGGGTTCACGGCACCGCCTTGCACAGGACCCGGCTGTCAGCAACCGGCATCCTCAATCTGACGGCAACGCGGGAGAAGAACGATCACGTTCGAGCGACCCTAACAACATAACACAGAAACCGCTGCGAGCAAATAAAAGAATGCGCGCCGCGCGCCGAAGCTTAGTGCTCCGAGCCCAATAGGAACGGCAGGACGATCGAGATCGAGATCAGCAGAATGATGATCCACTCAAGCAGTTCCAGCCGGCGCGTCGACACTCGATCCGAAATCTTTTCATAGATGCTCTCCAGCGTTTGTAGCTTGCGGAGGATTCCTTCGTCCCACTCGGCCAGATGGAAGCGCTGCGAGACCAAACGGTAAACCCGCGCCAGATACTGATCGCCCAGAAGCTTCAGCGCATTGTTGACGCCCTCGAACAAAAGCGCGCTATCAACCTGCAGCTGGCCGATTCGCCGCATGTCCTCGCCGTCGGACGAAAAAACCGAGCTCCATTTGCTTCGGGCCAGCACCTCGTACGCGCGTCCAAGCGCCTCGTCCAGCGAGCGATCGAGGTGGCGCATCTCCAGTAGCTCGACGTTGGCAAATTCCAGCACCGCGAAGACGTCGTCCCCTTCCGAGTCGACGACGAGCGCGGCGTTCCAATCGACAATGGTAAGATCGCGCGTGCTATAAGAGATCCGACCGCCCAGCGCGTCTTGCACTTCGTCCGCCGAGAGAGCCTGCGCCTCGGCGCGCAGGATTTGCGCGATCTCCTGCGCATGCTCGCCGATCAACGCCTGGACCTGATCCGGTTGCTGCAAAAACTGAATATGAAAGACCACGTAGTCTTCCGTTATGTCCGCGATGTTCGGGCGCTGGACCATCTCTCGGATAAGCCCCAGGATCCGCTCGACGCGGCTCCGCGAGTCCGCAACCAGCAGGTCATTGTCGTAGAGATTCACGCTCAGGTCCAGGAGCGACGCCAGCGGGCCTTCAAGGGCGATGCTGTAGAGCACCGTAACGGCGCCGAAATCATAAAGGATCAAATCGACGGCGGGTTGGGTCCGATACGCCCCGATGACCAATGGTTCGCCTTCTTCGGTGATGCGCAGCGGCTGGGGGTGGTACTCGAAGTGTTTCGGACTCCGCCGCCCATGCCTGATTTTTCTCCGCGGCTTCGCCTGAGCGATTCGCGCATCCACCTTCTCAAGATCGATTGCGAGCGCGATGTCGTACACGAACAGCGCGTAACACGTGCCGCGCGCGATCTTTAGCTGCGCGAATTCCGATCCGGTGGCTGTCATCGATGCACCAATGTCGCGCCCGGCGGAGCGCCGAACGATTTGCTGATTTGAATTAGCGCTGGATAACGGGCGGCTAAAAGCTCGGGCAAGACTGGCGGAGAGGGGGGGATTTGAACCCCCGGTGCCCTTTTAGGGGCACACACGATTTCCAGTCGTGCACCTTAAGCCGGGCTCGGTCACCTCTCCTGCGAAAGACGCTGGACGACTATCGTACATAGGGGGAAACTTGGGGTCAACCAATCCGCGCCGGCAGGCTCAAGCGCCGGTCGAGCTAGCGCCGCTCCCTCAGGGCCGGCCGCGCCAGATCGCGATCAGCTCTTCGGAGCCGACAATGTCCGCGAACCGTTCCATGCGCGCGAGCGCGCCGTTGTGCCGCTCTTCGGAATCCGTGCCGACGCAGTCTTTGACCACAACCATGAAATACCCCCGGTACATGCCGTCGCGCACGGTCCCTTCGATCCCGGCGTCGGTGCGACAGCCCGTGATCACGACCGTCGTCGCGCGCCGGTGCACGAGCACGCTTTCGAACTCGGTGCCCAAAAACATCGTCCCGCGGCGCTTCTCGAGCACGAGATCGCCCGGCTCGGGCTTGAATGGCTCCATGAGTTGCCAGCCGAAGCTTCCGCGCCCGCGCCTGGGCTTGAGCTTCGCCGGGTGATCGGCGCCCTGCTCCTTCATCGCGCGCCTGATCCACGCGGGCGATTCGTCCTCCCAGGCGTATGGCGTCGACTGGCTGTAGATGATCTTCAGTCGCGCTTGTCGCGCGGCGGCGATGAGCCGCGGCAGCTTCGCGATCAGCTCTTGCTTGTTGAACGCGGCTCCCGCCTGATCGTTCTGCATGTCCCAAACGAGAAGCACCGTGCGCCGCGGGTCGACGACTTCCGCGAGCTCGAGCGGTATCTCCCGACCGGCAAACTCGATCATGAGCCTCCCTCCTTCGCTCGGCGCGCGCCGTTGCGCCTGCGCGGCATGCGGTCGCTTCTTTTCTCTGCCGCAAGCGCGCGCGTTCAGCGCGTGTCGATGTCAAACGCGTTGCGCACGTGCTCGATCACAGGCCGCTCGCCCACGCGCGAGATTCCCACCACGTCGAAGCGCGCCTCGCGCTGGTGCAGTTTGTACTGGGCGAGAAAAAACTGCGCCGCCTGGATCATCTTGTCCTGTTTGCGCCAGTGGACCGCCTCCAGCGGATGCCCGAACCGCTCGTCCGTGCGAATCTTGACCTCCACGAACACGACCACCCGGCCGTCCAACGCGACGAGGTCCAGCTCCCCCAGCGGACAGCGGTAGTTTCTTTCGAGAACCTTGTAGCCTTTTTTCTTGAGATAGTCCTCGGCGAGACGCTCCCCTTCTTTTCCCAGGACCTTTCTTGAGTCGGCCATCACTGCTGGCGGAAGAGCGGCGCGGGCGCCATCTCGCCGAGCGCTTTGCCGAGCACCTTGCGGACGCTGCCGAAGCTTCGGCGGTGAATCGGCGAAGGACCGAACTGCCGCAGCGCTTTGAGGTGGACTTCGCTCGCGTAACCTTTGTGGCACCCGAAAGAGTACTGCGGGTACAGCCGGTCGTATTCCTGCATGAGCTGGTCGCGCGTCACCTTGGCCAAAATCGAAGCGGCCGCGATCGAAAAGCAGATGCGATCGCCCTTCTTGATCGCCTTCTGGCAGGGAAAAGCGTCGAGCCGCGAGCTTTCGCCCCGGAGAAGGGTTCTGGGAATTTCGTAAGCGCCGTCGATCAGGAGATAATCCGGCGCGGGATTGAGCTGGCGGAAGGCGATGGCCATGGCCAGATGCGTGGCATTGAGAATATTGATGCGGTCGATTTCCTCGGCGCTGACGATCCCCACCGCCCAGGCTACAGCCTTCTCCTTGATCCACGCCGCCAGGCTGTCGCGCTTGGACGCCGCAAGCAGCTTCGAATCTTTGATCTCGAGGTTCAACAGGCCTCGAGGCAGAACGACGGCCGCGGCGACCACGGGTCCGGCGAGAGGCCCCACGCCCACCTCGTCCAGGCCCGCGATGTACCGATAACCGCGCGCGTAGCCCGCCTCCTCGAAAGCGCCCGGTTCGAAGGTAGGAAGGCTCATCTCGCGCGCCAGCCATTGCTGGCGGTTCCGCACGAGCTTCTTTTAAACTAAAACACTGCAAAACTGCAATTGGAATTCACGCAGCCGCTGCCGGCGCGAATTTGCCATGCCCTTCGCCGCTATGGTACAAAATTTTTGTGAAGATTACGCCGGAACAGGTTCGCGCGGTAGCGGCCCTGGCGCGCCTCGAATTCTCCGCCGCCGAGGAAGAGGTGCTGACGGGGCAGCTCGACAGCATCCTCCAGTATGTCGACAAACTCGACCGAGTCGATACCAGCGGGGTGGAGCCGCTGGCGCACGTGATCGACATTGTCAACGCTTTCCGCGAGGATCGGGTGGTCAACGAGCCCGCGCCGGAATCGATTCTGGCGAACGCCCCCGAACGAGAAAAGCACTTCTTTAAGGTTCCCAAAATCATTGAATGAACCTGGCCGGCCTCACCATCCACGAGCTTCACGACAGGCTCAAGCGGCGCGAGGTCTCGGCGCGGGAACTTGCGCAGTCGGTATTCGAACGCATCGACCAGACGGAAGAAAGGCTAAACTGTTACATCACGCTTTGCCGCGAGTCGGCGCTGGCCGAGGCCGCCGCCGCCGACCTCCGCTTCGCTAGCCGGGAAAGGATCAACCCGCTCCTCGGTATTCCGATCGCGATCAAGGACATTTTTTTGACCGCCGGAGTTCGAACGACCTGCGCCTCTCGCATCCTCGCCAATTTCATCCCGCCCTACGACGCCACTGCCGTCATGAAACTGAAGGAGGCAGGCGCGGTGATCGTGGGCAAAACCAACATGGACGAATTTGCCATGGGCTCGTCGACCGAGAACTCGGCGTTTGCCGTCACGCGTAATCCGTGGAATTTGGAGCGCGTGCCCGGCGGTTCCTCCGGCGGCTCAGCCGCGGCGGTGGCCGCCGGCCAGTGCGCCGCGGCCCTGGGAACCGATACCGGCGGTTCGATTCGCCAGCCGGCGGCATTCTGCGGCATCGTCGGCTTAAAACCCACCTACGGTCGCGTGAGCCGCTACGGGGTCATCGCCTTTGCTTCCTCTCTCGACCAGGTCGGGCCGCTCACCAAGGATGTCCGGGACTGCGCGCTGCTCCTGCAAGCTTTGGCGGGTCACGACCCCGCCGACTCCACTTCCGTGCGCGCCGCCGTTCCGGACTACAGCGCGGCGCTGGACGGAGACGCGCGGGGATTGCGCGTCGGGGTGCCGCGCGAATACTTTGTCAGCGGAATGGAACCCGACGTCGAGGCGGCTGTGCGCGCGGCATGCGGGGCGCTCGAGCGGCTCGGAATGCCGGTCGAGGAGGTTTCGCTGCCGCACACCGAGTATGCCGTCGCCACGTACTACCTCATCGCCACGGCGGAGGCGAGTTCGAACCTCGCGCGCTACGACGGCATGAGATACGGCCTTCGCGCGCGTGCCGCCGACCTCGCCGATACCTACATCAAGTCGCGCGCCACGGGCTTCGGTCCCGAGGTCAAGCGCAGGATCATGCTCGGCACTTACGCGCTGTCGGCCGGCTACTACGACGCGTACTATTTGAAGGCGCAAAAAGTGCGGGCGCTCATCAAAAACGACTTCGCCGAGGCGTTCAAAAGATGCGACGTCATCGTGACCCCCACCTCCCCGACGACGGCTTTTCCCGTCGGCGCGAAGATCGCCGATCCTTTACAGATGTACCTCTCGGACATTTTTACGATCTCGGCGAATCTGGCCGGCCTTCCGGCAATGTCGATCCCCTGCGGTTTCGACGCGAGGGGCCTGCCGGTGGGCCTGCAGATGATCGCCCGGCACTTTGACGAGAGCACCATCCTCAGGGTGGCGCATGCGTACGAGCAGGCCACCGAGTGGCATAGGAAAAAACCGCAGTTGGAGTGAGATTGGCAGAAGCCGGTCAGAAGGCAGAAGGCAGAAGTCAGAAGCCAGAAGTCAGAATTCAGAACTCAGAAGTCAGAATGCAAAAGCCGGCGTGTCTGGCTCTGTATTCTGAATCCTGTATTCTGAATCCCGTATTCTGAATTCTGTATCCTGAATTCTGTATTCTGTATCCTCAATCGTCAGAAGCCAGAATTCAGAAGCCAGAATTCAGAATGCAGAATGCAAAAGCCGGCGTGTCTGGTTCTGTATTCTGAATCCCGTATTCTGAATTCTGCATCCTGAATTCTGTATTCTGTATCGTGAATCCCGGCTCCTTCACTATGACCTACGAGGCCGTCATCGGGCTGGAAGTCCACGCGGAGCTGCTCACGCAGTCGAAGATTTTCTGCGGCTGCTCGACCCGGTTCGGCGCGGCGCCCAATCACAACGTCTGCCCGGTCTGCGCCGGCTTTCCCGGCGTGCTGCCGGTGCTCAACCGTGAAGTCGTGCGCTTCGCGATCCGCGCCGGGCTTGCGACCAACTGCCGCATCGCGCGCTACAGCCGCTGGGCGCGCAAGAATTATTTTTATCCCGACCTCCCCAAGGGATACCAGATCAGCCAGTACGAGCTCCCGCTGTGCGCGCACGGCTACGTCGAGATTGCCGCCGACGGCGGCAAGAAAAAGGTTCGCCTGACCCGCATTCACATGGAGGAGGACGCGGGCAAAAGCATTCACGACGCCGGCAAAGATTTTAGCCTCGTCGATTTGAATCGCGCCGGCGTGCCGCTGCTCGAGATCGTCAGCGAGCCGGACATGCGCACGAGCGACGAGGCCGTGCGTTATCTCAGAACCTTGCGCGCCATCTTGCAGTACCTGGAAATTTGCGACGGCAACATGGAGGAAGGGAGCTTTCGCTGCGACGCGAACGTTTCGGTCAGGCCGCGGGGAAGCGAGGCGTTCGGCGTCAAGGTCGAAATCAAGAACTTGAACTCGTTCAAGGCGGTCGAGAAGGCGCTGGAGTACGAGATTCACCGGCAAACCCGAATCCTTGAAGAAGGAGGCCACCTGGCGCAGGAGACGCGCCTGTGGGACGCCGAGCGCGAGGTCACCCGGGCGATGCGGACCAAAGAGTACGCGCACGACTACCGCTACTTTCCCGATCCCGACCTTTTGCCGCTGGTGATCGAGGAGTCATGGATCGAGGAGATCGCCGCCGAGCTGCCCGAGCTTCCGACCGCCCGCAAGGAGCGGTTCGTCGCCCAGTACGGGCTTCCGGCCTATGACGCGGAGCTCCTCACGAGCCGCAGAGACGTGGCCGACTATTTTGAAGCCGCGGTCAAAGCGCATCCGCACCCGAAGGCGCTCAGCAACTGGATCATGGGCGATCTCTTCCGCGTGATCAAAGAAAAAAGGCTCGATGAAGATCTGCGGATCACGGCCTGGCCGATTCCGCCGCAATCGTTGGCGGAACTTGTGCGCATGGTCGACGAGGAAAAGATCAGCGGCAAAACCGCCAAGACGGTCTTTGCGTCGATGGCGGCCGGCGAGGGTTCAAGCCCGCAGGCGATCGTGCGCGATAAGGGCCTCGAGCAGGTCAGCGACGCGAGCAGTATCGAGACCGCGATCGACGAGGTTCTACGGTCTTACGCCAAGCAGGTCCAAGAGTACCGCTCCGGCAACGAAAAGGTCTTTGCTTTTCTTGTCGGGCAGGTAATGAAGGCGACCCGGGGAAGGGCGAACCCCAAGACCGTGAACGAAAGGCTGCGAAGCAAGCTCGCGACCGAGTGAAAATACGGCCGCGTGATCGTGCCTCCGACAGCGGCCCTCGCGCCCGGGCCTGCGCTTCGGGCGGCTTGCGGTTCAGCCGTCCCCGGCCGTTGGTCGTTTCTTTTTTGGATCCTCGATCCTCGCTCATTTGCCGCAGCAGCGCTTGTACTTTTTGCCGCTGCCGCACGGGCACGGATCGTTTCGGCCCACCTTAGCGGCCTGGCGCCGGGCGGGCGTCGGGCGCGCCTCGCCGCCGTCGCCGTGGCTCAGAACGGTTCGCTGCGGCCGCTGGAGCGCTTCGAACTCCTGGGGCGGCCTCTCTTCGGCGAGCTCGACGGCGAAGAGTTTTTGCACCGAATCCTCCTCGATGCGGTCCATCATCTCCTCAAACATCTCGAAAGCCTCTTTCTGATATTCCTGCAGCGGATTTTTCTGGCCGTAGCCGCGCAGGCTGATCCCCTCTTTGAGATGATCCATATTGAGGAGATGATCCTTCCAGAGCGTATCGATCGTCTGCAGCAGCACGAACTGCTCCAGCTGGCGCATCAGCGGCGCTCCGAAGCGCTTTTCCTTCTGCTCATAAGCGTTGACGACGCGCTCGACGAGAATTTCCTGGAGCCGCTCCGGCGTGAGCCCCTCTTGCTCCTCGGGCGGAATCTCGAGCCGCAGATTGAACTGATGCTGCACGGCCTGATTGAGCCCCTTGAAGTCCCACTCGTCGGGCGCGAGGTTCTTGTCGGCGTAGGCCGCCGCTTTCTCCTCCGCAAGCCGCTCCGCCATTTCGATCACGCGCTCCTTGAGGTTCTCGCCTTTAAGAATCTCGCGCCGCAGGTGATAAATGACTTCGCGCTGCTTGTTCATGACGTCGTCGTATTCGAGCAAGTGTTTGCGGATGTCGAAGTTGTGCGCCTCGACCTTCTTCTGCGCGTTCTCGATCGCGCGCGTCACCAGCCGGTGCTCGATCGGCACCCCCTCCTCCATCCCCAAGCGCGTCATGATCCCCTGGATACGGTCGGCGCCGAAAATTCGCATCAAATCGTCTTCGAGCGACAGGTAAAATCGCGACGAGCCGGGATCGCCCTGGCGCCCCGAGCGACCGCGCAGCTGGTTGTCGATCCGGCGGCTCTCGTGGCGCTCCGTTCCAATGATGTGGAGACCGCCCGCGGCGATCACCTTCTCGCGCTCTTCCGCGCAGATCTTCTGGTAGCCGGCGAGAATCTCCTCGTAGCGCTGGCGATAGGCTTCCGGCGCCTTCTCCAGCTGCTCGCGGATAGTCTCGACCGCGCGCACGAACTCCTGGCGCTTGGTTTCGTAATTGCGCTGCGCCTGGCGCAGCGCCTCTTGATAAGGCGCGCGGATCTGCTCGCAGTGCGCTTCCGCCTCCTCGAAGGCGCGCCGGGCCTCTTCGTATTCGCGCACCAGCGCCGCGTGATCGCCCTGCGCCAGAACCGATTTGGTCACCACGAACTCGTAGTCCGCGAGCTGCTGCTCGTAGTTGCGCCGCGTCTCGTCCAGGAGCTCGACCAGCTCGCCCCGGCTCCCGTCCGCCTGCTGCCAGCGCGCGAGCAATGACCTGAAGTTCGCCAGCGCCTCGTCGAGCTCGCGCCGCGCCTGCGGCTCGATCGAGTCGCCGCTTTGCAGCAGCGCCGTTTCCCACTGCTCTTTTGCCTTCAAATAGCGCTCGGGAATGCTCCTGAGTTCGTGCAGCGCGTCGATCCACTCGGTCGTGGAGACCTCCTCGTAGTCCTCCCGGACCTTGCGAAACGGCGAGAGATCCAACAGGCTGCGCTGCAGCTCGGTGGAGCGCTTGAGCGCCTCGGAACGCTGCTGCTCGTAGGCCTCGCCCTGCGCGCGGTAGCGCTCCTCCGCCCGTCGGACCTCCTCCTCATATTTTTCCTTGAGCTCTCTCAGCGCGTCCTCGTAGCGCTTGACGCCCTGCAAAGGCAGATTGCCGGCGCGGCTGATCCACTCGTTTTCCATGTCCGTGCGCGCCAAAAACTCCGGGTTGCCGCCGAGAAGAATATCGGTGCCGCGCCCGGCCATGTTCGTCGCGATGGTGACCGCCGCGTGCCTTCCCGCCTGAGCGATGATGCTCGCCTCGGCCTCGTGGTTGACCGCGTTCAGCACATTGTGGCGCACGCCCTTTTTCTTGAGCATGCGCGACACGCGCTCCGACTTTTCGACCGAAGTCGTTCCGACCAGAACCGGCTGGCCTTTCTTGTGGCACTCCTCGATCTCTTCGACCACCGCGTCGAACTTTTCCTTCTCGCTGCGGTAGACGACATCGGGATGATCGATGCGGATCATCTTCCGGTGGGTCGGCACCACGACCACGTCCAGCTTGTAGATTTTCTTGAACTCGGTCGCTTCGGTATCCGCCGTGCCGGTCATCCCCGCGAGCTTTTTGTACATGCGGAAGTAGTTCTGGATCGTGATCGTCGCGAGCGTCTGGTTCTCTTCGCGGATGCGCACGCCTTCCTTGGCTTCGATCGCCTGATGCAGGCCGTCGGACCAGCGCCGGCCCGGCATCAGCCGGCCGGTAAACTCATCGACGATGATGACCTCGCCGTCCTTGATCACGTAGTCCACGTCGCGCTTGAACAGCGCGTGCGCTTTGAGCGCCTGGTTCACGTGGTGCAAGGTGTCGATGTGGCGCGGGTCGTACAAATTGTGAATGCCGAGCAGGCGCTCCACTTTGGCGACGCCGCTTTCGGTTAACGTGACCGTCTTGCTCTTCTCGTTAACCGTGTAATCGCCCTTCGACTCGATCTCCGCGCGCTGCTCCTGCGTCGGGTCCGCCTGAATGACCGCGCCGCGCTGCAGCTTCGGCACGATGCGATCGATCTTGTAGTACTTGTCGGTCGATTCCTCCGCCGGGCCGGAAATGATGAGCGGCGTCCGCGCCTCATCGATCAAGATATTGTCGACCTCGTCGACGATCGCGAAATTAAGCTCCCGCTGAACGTACTCGTCGAGCGAGAACTTCATGTTGTCGCGCAGGTAGTCGAAGCCGAACTCGTGGTTGGTGCCGTACGTGATGTCGGCGAGGTAGGCTTCCTTGCGCGAGATCGGCCGTAGATTGAGATAGCGGTAATCCTTCGTGAGGTAGGTCGGGTCAAAGAGATAGCTCGCCTCGTGCACGATCGACGCGCACGAGAGCCCGAGCAGGTGAAAGATCGGGCCCATCCACTGAACGTCGCGCCGGGCGAGGTAATCGTTGACCGTGACGAGATGGCAGCCGCGGCCCGTGAGCGCGTTGAGGTAGAGCGGGAGCGTGGCGACCAGGGTCTTTCCTTCCCCGGTCTTCATCTCGGCGATCTTGCCCTCGTGGAGGACGACGCCGCCGATCAGCTGGACGTCGAAATGGCGGAGCCCGATGGTGCGCCGCGACGCCTCGCGCACCACGGCAAACGCCTCCGGCAAGATCGCGGTCAGCACCTCCGCTTCGGCCTCGCGCAGCTCCTTGTCGAGCCGCTCGGCCTCGGTCTTGAGCTCCTCGCGCTCTTCCCCGCTCGCGCGCGCGGCCTTCTCTTGGGCCTCCTCCAGCGACCGCCGCAGCGCCGCCGTTTCCTCGGCGATGCGCTTGCGAAAAACGTCCGTTTTGGCCCTGAGCTCCGCGTCGGTAAGCTTCTGCAGTTCCGGCTCGAACGCGTTCGCGCGCTCGACCAGCGGTTGAATCCGCCTGAGCTCCCGCTCGTTCTTCGTGCCGACGATCTTTTTGATGATTCCAAGCATAGGATTCGGGGCGCGAACGCGCGCTTTGTGGCGGCAGCGCAGTCGTTAATAAAATACACGATTCGAGACATTTGAGACAAGTGTCGCGGCGGACAAGCGCCGGCCGGCAATCGCGGCCGGCTTCTTTCCGCGAGTGATCAGAAGTGGGCGAGCTGGTTGCCCAGCTCTTTTTCGCAGGGGGGGACAAACCCGAAGACCTGCTCCCAGACCGCGCGCGATTCCATGCAGAGATAAACCGGAGGCAGCGGGGCGAGCGCGCGAATCCAGCCAAGCATTTTTCGGTACATCGCCACGCGCAGCGGCTGAAAATAGCGGAACTTGCCGTCCGGGCAGAAAACCTGCTCGCCCGTGAGGAGCCGCGTTTGCGGAAACCGCTCGCGCATCGCGCGCCTGAGACCCGGCGTCTGGCGGAGAACGCCCATGCTGAGCCACGCGACGCGGCGAAAATCGACCGCGGCAAAAATTTTTTCCACCATCGAGCGATAGTCTTCTTCCCAGCCCGGGTACTCGATCATCGGATCGAAGTGAAAGCCGAGCTTGTAGCCCGCCTCCTGGCAGCGGCGCGCCGCCCAAATTCTCTCTTCCAGCGACGCCGTCCGGTGCTCGTCGGCGGCCACGACGCGCTCGGGGTTCATCGACCAGGAAACGACGATGCGCTCGTTCGGGTCGAGGTCGAGGAGGTTCTCCACGCAGTCGCTCTTGGTTTTTAATTCCAGAAGAACGTTCGGCTGGCGCGCGAAGAACGGAATCAGCTCCCGGCAGAAGCCGATGTAGGGCTCGAGCGCCAAGCTGTCGGTGATCTCGCCCGTGCCGATGCGAAAAAAGAACCGCCGGTGGCGGCTGAGAAGCTCATCGGCCTCGGCGATGAGATCATCGATATTGGCGAAAACTTTCAGTGCCGGGTTCTCGGCCAGATATTCCTGGAGGTAGCAGTAGCTGCAGTCCATCGGGCAGTTGCTCGCAAAGTTGATGACGAAGTAGTTGCAGCAAACCTGCCCCTCGCTCCCGGGACATTTTTTTAAGAACTCCCCCTTGTGGCGCGTCAAAAAGAGGCTTCGCTTGGCGTTTCCGAACGAATCGGCGCCGTTCCCGGCTCGCGCGAACGAGAAGGCCCCCCGCTCGAAGAATTCGAACGGGACGTCGGCAAGAGCTCTCCTTAAGTTCCGCAGGATCGGGCTTGCCTCGCAGCCTCGTTCCACGAAAACGCGGCTGGGTCTAAATGGTTCCATTGCCTGTCTGCGGCTCCTCGAGGCCGCCGTTGGCGATAAGCGTAAAAATCTCTCTGACCTCGCCTGTCGCCGCCGCCTCCGACAGAACGGCGAGCAATCTTTTCAATTCATCCTGGCTGCGCGCCCTCAGCTGCACCGCCAACCATCCTCCCTCGAGGCCTTTCGGAACCGTCATCTCGGTGCGCGGGTCGAGCTTGAGCGCGCGAATTCGCCTCGCGATTTCGCCCTCGACCCAGCTCAATCGCGGGAATCGTATCCTGCGAAGCTCTTCCTTCACGCGTTTGAGCTTGTCGCTCCGCCCGAGGCGCGCATCGCCCATGATCGCGGCGAACGCCTCTCTGGACAATAGCTCGTCGATCGCGACGCCGTCGCGGAGGCAAATTTCCTCCAGCCAGTCGAGCATATCCCGAACGTGGTTCTCGCTCGCCTTGAGCGGAACGACGATCGCCGCAACCGCTCGCTGCGCTCCCTCCTCGAGCGACAAAAAACGCTTGACGGTCGTCTCGCGAAAACCCTTTGCGCGCGCGTAATCTAAAAACGGTCGTGCCATTTCGCTCCACTCACCGCGCACGATTCTAAAACGGCTTCGTAGGCCCGCGCCGCCTCCTCGTTGCCCCGCTTGCGCGCTCCCCGGCTCAGGATGGCCGCTTTACGCCGAAGCGCCTCCATCACCCACTCGCGCCTTTCTCCTTCGAGCCCCGCGTCAAGGAGCTTCTGGAGAGAGCGCGCGCGAAAGCGGTCGAGACCCCAAAGCGAACGCGACAGCTGATCGCTGTGGCCTCCCCTCTTGATCACAAGCGGCTCAGCGATCAGCGCCACGGGATAGAAGCGCGCGATCCTCAGCCACAGATCGTAGTCTTCGCACGCCGGAAACGACTCGTCGAACCCGCCCGCGCTCTCAAACAGACTTCGCGTCATCATCACCGCGGAAGGGCTCACGAGGCAAAGCTCGAGACTCGCGCGAAAAATGTCTCCCGAGGGCTTGCGGTGTTTCACCCTGGGATTTACCCGCACGCCGTTCCTGTACCAGATCTCCTCCGTCTGGCAGATCTCGATCGACGGGTTTTCGCGCATGAAAGCGAGCTGAACTTCCAGCTTGCGCGGAAGCCAGAGATCATCCGAATCCAAGAAAGCCAGATAATACCCTCGCGACTCCTGAACGCCGCGATTGCGCGCCGCGGCGACACCGCGATGAGGCTGAGCGCACAGCCTAAGCTTTTCCCCATAGCGCGCAAGAAGAGCGCCGGTGCCGTCCTCCGAGCCGTCGTCGACCACGATCAACTCAAAGTCGCGGCACGTCTGCCGCAGAACCGACTCGATGGCCTCGCGTACCATCTCGCGGCGGTTGTACGTCGGGATAACGACGCTGATCTCCGGTCCCACGCTTCTTTTCCTAGCTTTTGCCCGCCGCCAAAGTCAACGATCTCGAGCCGCGCTAAAGTAGGGTTCGCCGGCGCCTCGCGTCCAAGCAGGCGCGTGTCATCCCGCCGCCTCTCGCGAAGCGTCTCGCGCCCTCGGCTTTCCCTTTTAATGCGAATGGCTCCCGGAGGGACTTCGCGTGGGCCCGCACGCTTCAGAGCCGGCCGTTTTTGAGCCGGCCGCGGATGCAATCCGGCCACCGGTCCGGCCGACGCCGGCGCCTTGCCGCTCTTTCCTCCGCGCAACCGAAACGGCTCGTTGCTTTTTTCGCCGCGTTCAACTACATTCGGCGCACTTTTCCATGCGCGCCGTCTCTCTCCCGCAACTGTTTGGCCTCGGCGAGCTCGCATCCGCGCAGCGGCGCACGCTTGCCATTACCTACGCCTCCAGCCTGGCTCTGATCATGGGCGTGAATTTCATTCAGCCGGCGCTGCCGGCAATGACGGGGCCGTTTGGGGTCAGCGATTCCGCGCTGGCGCTCGTGATGACGCTTTATACGGCACCGGCGATCGTGCTTTCTCCGCTCTTTGGCATGGTCGCGGATCTCTACGGGCGCCGCCTCCTGCTCGCGTGCGGGCTCATCGTTTACGGCATTGCCGGCGCGGCGATCGCCTGGGCGCCGAGCTTTTTCTGGGTCCTCGCTTTGCGCGCCGCCCAGGGCGTTGCGTTCAGCGCCGTCATTCCGCTCACGATCGTTCTGATTGGCGACACCCTCGAAGGCTCGAAGGAGGTCGGCGGGCAGGGGCTGAAGGTTTTTCTGGACCGCGTCGGATATCTCGTCATGCCTCCCCTGGGTGGCATTCTCGCCGCAGTGGCCTGGTACTGGCCGTTTGTCTTTTACGCTTTGGCGATTCCGCTCGGCGTTTTGGCTTTTCTCTGGCTGCCGGAAACCAGAGGAACCAACGCGGCGGGAGCGGCGGCTTACGTGAAAGATGTCCTGCATTTGACGCGCCATCCCCGGCTTGTGGTTGCGTTTTTTGCCGGCTTCCTCCGTTTCTTTCTCGACTACGGCTTTCTCACCTACTTTCCTCTTTTTCTCGTGAGAACCCACGGGATCTCGACGGCAACGGCCGGCCTGCTCTACATTTTTTTCTCTGCGGGCGCGATGCTGACTTCCAGCCAGGCGGGCCGTCTCGCGGCGCTGTCCGACGCCACGAAGCTTTTGTTCTTTGCGTTCCTCGTCAGCGGCGCTGCCCTCGTGGCGGTACCGCTCTTGCCGACCGTCGGCTTGGTCGGGGCCGCGCTCTTTTTTTATGGAATCGCAAACGGCATCGTCTCACCGATGCAGAAGAGCCTGCTCACGCAAATGGCGCCGCGCGAGCTCCGCGGCGGCATCGTCTCGTTCGACCGGCTGCTGCAGCAAGTGTCGAAAACGGCGTCGACGTCCATCGTGGGCATTCTCCTCGCGGCAACCGAGCTCGCCACGATTTTCTGGATTCTCGGAGTTCTCTCGATCGCGAGCGTCGCGCTCATGGCCTTACTGCTCCGTCCCGCCGCTTCCCGCGCCCCCATCCGATAACCTCCTCAGGCCGCGCTTCCAGACTTGAGCCGCCGCGCCCGGCAAGCGGAATCTCACCGAACGCTGAGCCGGTAGCGTCGTCCGCCATGCTGGCTTCAAGCCGGCGCGCCATATCTGTTCGCTGTCGGCCGAAGCGGGAGACTCGCGCCCGTTGGATCCGGGCCTCGTCGGCCGACGGGCGGCCGCTGGGAGACTGGCTGCCGATATTGCCGATCGCGCGACTTTAGCGGAGTCCCGCCTGATCCGTTTTTGCGCGCTGCGCCCGTGATGGTGGCCGCCACGCTCTGTTTACCGCGAGAGAAAAGCGGCCCACTTTGTCGAAGGAGGGCTGCGCCACGGCCGGCTCCGGAGGTGGCCCGCCTTTAGAGGTATCTCAGGTTGACTCCAAGATAAACGACGTAGAGCAAGATCAGCAGGCCGCCGACCCACCGGCCGAGGCGCTTGAGCGCAAGCAACAATATTCCCACAACAACGGCGCATGCGACCAGATACGGCGCATGGAACCTCAAAACCCACGGATCCGCGGTTATGGGGCTGACCAGCGCGATCAGCCCCAAATTGAGTGTGGACAAAGCCACCGTAGTTCCCACCACGTTTCCCAGCGCGACGTCGTGGCGACCTCGGCGCGCCGGCGCGACCATCCGCGCCGTTTCCTCCAGACTCTCGCCGAGCCCGACGACCGCCATGCCGACGAACGTTTCCGACAGCGCAAAACTGCGGATGATGCCTCTTGCACCCTCGACCAAAAGTTCGGCGCCGACAACCGTTCCGGCGATCCCGAGCGCGATCAGAAAAAGCGCCCGCCGGCGGTTCGGCTTCTCAATCTCCGCGGCGGAATGCTCGAGGAGAAGCGGCGCCGTCTTGTAGAGGCGAAACATCAGCGCGCCGCAGCCGAGCACCAACAAGAAACCTTCCAGACGGCTGACGATTCCGTCGTTGAAAAATGCCAGGCCGAAAAGCAGGATGCTCGCCAGCATGACCATGACACCGCCGCGCGGAACCTCGACAGCCATCGGCACGATCACGAGCGCGGCGCCGAATCCGCCGAGCAGCATGAACAGCGCCGACCCGATGACCGTGCCCAGGGCGACCTGCGGCAGCCCTGCAAAATTCGCCACCAGTCCGGTCAGCAAATTTTCCGGCTCGAATCCCGAAACCAGAGCGCCGACGAAAAACGCGCTCACCGCAAACGAGGCGGCGGCGCCGACGACACCTTCGGTCACGCGCTCGGCCGACCAGAGGACGATGGCGATCCCCGCTATGAACAGAACGACGTAGAGCATGCCGTTGTAACCGCGGCGGCCGAGAGGATGCCGTCCGGCAGCGCACCGATTCCGCCTTGTCGATTTTGGAACCCCGTCGCCGGTGATATAAATCAGGATCATGCTCACCATCAAGCGCGCGCAAGGCGACGCCGTGACCCAGCTGGATCGCGCTTCCGCTCCCGAGCTCCTGCGCGACCCTTCGGCGCCCGTGTGGCTCGATATCGACGCGCCGACGGCCGAAGAGCTCAAATTTCTGGAGACGGAGCTTCGCATCCATCATTTGACGATCGAAGACATCGTCAAGCAAAACCAGCGGCCGAAGCTCGAGTCCTTCGAGCACTACGTCTACATGGCAATCCATCCGCTGGCGCGAAATGACCGCCTGGAAGTGGAGCCCAAAGAGGTGGACTTGCTGCTCGGCCGCCACTGGGTCGTCACGGTCCACTACGGGCCGGTGCCGGGTTGGACCGACGACAGTCAGGCGACCGAGCGATTGGATCGCGCGCTTGCGAAGGGTCCCGATTTTCTTCTCTACACCGCGGTTGATCTGATCGTGGACAGCTACTTTCCGCTGATGGACCGGATCGAGGACGAGATCGAAAGCCTGGAGGGGGCGCTCCTCGGACAGCAGCGGCTCGAAGATATGAACCGGCTACTGGCGCTGAAACGATCGCTGATTCTGATCCGGCGCGCCACCGGGCCGCAAAGAGAAGTCTTCAACCAGCTCACGCGCCACGATTTTCCGTTTGTGCGCCCCGAGCACGGCGTTTATTTCCGCGACGTTTACGATCATCTGATCCGCATCACCGAAGAGCTCGACAGCCTGCGCGATATTCTTTCCGGCACGCTCGAAATCCATCTCGCGGCAATCTCGAACCAGCTCAACGTCACCATCAAACGGCTTTCCGCTTGGGGAACGATTCTGGTCGCCATCACCGCCATCACCGGCATCTACGGCATGAACTTCGAGTTCATGCCCGAGCTTCGTTGGCGCTACGGCTATCCGGCGATTCTCGCCGTCATGGCCGCGCTATCCGCGGCTCTCTATTTCTACTTCAAGCGCAAAGATTATCTGTGAGCGCGCCAGGGGGCCGGCCTCGCGAACTACGGGCGCGGATGCGATCTGAGCGCTCGCCACGCGATAATTGCCACGGCGCTGATGACCAGCATCGATAAGATAATCGGTTCGGGCCCGCCCAGCGTGACCTCGTAGCGCCGGAGGATCCGGCCGATGCCGAAGCCGACGCCGTAACCCGCGGAGAGCATCAGCGGCACATAGACGACCGCGCCGCACAGATTGGCGATGAAAAAGCGCACAAACGACATCGAGGTGGTCCCGGCGAGCGGGCCCGCCATGAATCGCAACCCGGGCAGGAAGCGGGCGAGGAAAATTCCGAGCGCGCCGTATCGGGTCATGAACCATTCCATCTTGCGGATGCGGTCCGGCGTGATAAAGACCCACCGGCCGTAGCGCAGCAACGCCGGCGCGCCGTACTGGTAGCCCAGAAAATAACCGAAGTTATCGCCGCAGATGGCGCTGAGAATCCCGACCGCGGCCGCAATCTCGAACACGAGCGTCCCCTTCCAAACGAGGTATCCGGCCACGAGCAGCACCGTCTCCTCCGGAATCGGCACTCCCAGATTGCCCAAAAACACCAGGACGAAAATCGCGGGATAGCCCCAGTATTCGAGCAGCTGGCTCGGATCCGAGATGCCGAAATACATGAGCGAAGCGCTACCGCTTGATTTGTGTTCGGGTCTTGCCGCGCCGGTACCTGGGCGGCGCCACCGCGCGCACGGCGTCTATCTCGGCCGATAGTGCCACAGCACCGGCCTTATTTTCAAAGATTTTCTCCGCCACCGTCGACCCGCGATAAAGCTCTCCCGCGTTTTCTCAGCGGAACGTCACCAGACGGACATAGCTCCCGTCGGTTACGCTCTCAAGAGGACCGAGCGCGCGCAGCCGCGACAGCTCTCGCGGGAGCGTAAAAATCCAGAGCTGTTTTTTTGTCGCGCTCGGAAGGCGGGAAAATTCCTCCGGGGTGAGAACGATCTTCTTGAACTCCTCGTCGCGAATCCCATGCCGCGCGAGATAGCTGCTGCCCATCACCGTGTGCTTGCGCGAGCTCACAACCCAAACCGGCCTTCGCACCCGCAAATAAAACGGCAGGCCCGCCAAGTTCGCCTGATAGATCACCACGGGCCGATCGGAACGCGCAACCGCGTCGGCGTACCGTGCCGCTTCTTTGGAGGAGCGGGAGAGCGAAACGCCGGCGGCCGCCTGTTGACAGAAGCCGACAAAGAGAATCATTGCCGCGCACCATGAGGCATAAAGAGTCCGAGGCCCGCTACGCGCGTTCTTCCAGCTGGCCCAGCCGACGAGCACAAACAGGACCCCGAGCGTGACCAGCTGGAAGGGTGCAAGACCGCTCGAAAGGCTCGACGCGACCCGGCCCGCTTCCGCGGTCAAGGCATTTTCCCATTTCGCTCCCGCGATCGGCGCCCAAACCGCGCCCGCCATCGCCAGCCACGGCGCTGCCAGCGCCAAACCCCCGGCGCGCGCACCGCGAGCTTCACGCACGAGCGACTCGGCGGCGAGGATGGACAGGGGGACAAAAGAGGGTAACGCATAGGCGGGTTGCTTCGATCGCGAGAGCGTAAACAGCGCGACGGGCGCGAGCGTCCAGAGCGCGGCAAAAAGCACCGGCTTTTCCGAGATCCTTCGCAAGAGCGCTTTTGCCCCGGCCAAAAAAACGAGACTCCACGGGAGAAACCCCGCGGCCAAAACGACGATGTAGTAGTAGGGCGGCTGTGCTCGGTTGAAGCGGCCGGTGAAAAAGCGCCCGAGATTCTCCTCCAAAAGAAAGTAGCGGAGAAATCCCGGGTTGTGAATCTCGAGCCATGCATAGCCCGGCACCACGATGGCAAGAAAAGTAAAAAGGCCCGAAATGATGCCCATCTCGCGCACGAGAAACCACTGTCGCGATCCCGCGATATAGCAAACGATCACAACCCCGGGAAGCGCGATTCCGACCGGCCCTTTGAGGAGCGTGCCGAAACCCATGGCGGCAAACATCGCCAGGAAAAAGGCGCGTCGGACGAGGGGGGACTCGCCCGTCGTCGCCAGATAAAACAGCGCCAGCGCAGCCGTGACGAAGAAGGTGAGCGACATGTCCACAATGACCGCGCGCGCGAAGACCGCAAACTCAAAGCTCGTGGCCAAAAAAAGACCTGCCCACAGAGCAGTCCAGGGCCCGAAGACGCGTCTGGCGTAAACAAACAGCACCACGATGCAGCCGAGCGCCGCGGCGGCGGAAGGAAGCCGCGCGGCCCATTCCGAGACGCCGAAAAGCCGGTAAGAGAACGCGACGAGCCAATAAAAAAACATCGGCTTGTCGAGGCGCGGGAGGAAGTTGTAATGCGGCGTGTTCCAGTCTTCCAGCAGAAGAATCTCGCGCGCGACCTCGGCGTTTCGCCCTTCGTCCGGATCGAACAGCGCCGCGCCGCCGAGGCCGTGGAAGAGCGAGAAGGCACACAACAAGCCCAGCGCGAGAACGAGGAGACGATCCGTTGTCGCTCTGTCTTTCATCCGCCAAGCTCCGGCGTCGGCGCGCGCCGCTCCTTGCGGGGCAATTTTTGCGACGGGGGCTTTAGCGGGACCTGCGGCACGGAAACGAACTCGTGATCGCCCCAGGCCCCTTCGGCGAAGGAGCGCGCGCGCTCCCGCGCCTGTTCCGGGTCGCTCAGGTGCTGCAGCTTGATCTGGCCGTCCGGCGCGACTTCCGCCCAAACGGTCCCGAGGTACACGATCTTCTGCGGCCGCACCTCCGCTTTGAGCGCGTGAATGGGAAAGCGGATCGCGTCGCTTTTCTTGTGCGTGGCGACCTCCAGAACCACGCTCCGCACATAGTATGTGCCCGGCGGCAAGTTGGGAATGAAGAAGTAGCCGTCCGGCTCGGTCGTAGCCCTTGCCGATCGCTCGCCGTCCTCGCTCCGCACCTCTACCTGAATATGGCCGCCGTGAAGGCCCAGCGGCAACAGCCCGTTGGGTCCGCGAAAGCTATTCTGAATCAACACTCGGCCGACGAGCAGCGCGCTGGCGGCTGTCTGGGGGCGCGCGGCCTTGGCGCCGCAGCCCGAAAGCAAAAACAGCCCGAGCGCGAAGCGGAACGGCCAGTCGAGCCACGCCGCTGCCCGTGTGAGCTCGAAAATCAATCTCTTTCCTGTTTTCCCGCCCGCGCGCGAAAGCGGCGGCTCACAGCAAAGTTCCTCTGAGGACAAAGCTCGCTACCGTAAAGTAAATGATCAGGCCCGTCACATCGACCAAGGTCGCCACAAAGGGCGCCGAAGCGCTCGCCGGGTCGAACCCCAGGCCTTTCAGAACAAAAGGGAGAGTGGCTCCGGCCAGTGTTCCCCAGAGAACGACTCCGATCAAGCTCAACGCGACCGTACTTCCGACCGCCAGGTAATGCTCCCCGTAGGTCCGAAACAACGCCTGCCAGACAAGGATGCGCGCGAAACCGATCGCCGCCAGGATAGAGCCGAGCGCAACTCCGGTCAGGACTTCGCGCCGCACCACCCGCCACCAGTCCCTCAACCGCACCTCTCCCAGCGCCATCGCGCGGATCACCAGCGTCGAAGCCTGCGATCCTGAATTTCCTCCGCTGCTGATGATGAGCGGCACAAACAGCGCCAGGACCACCGCGCGCGCGATCTCGGCTTCGAAGTATCCCATCGCCGTGGCGGTGAGCATCTCCCCGAGAAAGAGCGCGGCGAGCCACCCCGCCCTCTTTCGCACCATCTGCGGCAACGACACTTGCAGGTACGGGGCGTCGAGCGCCTCGGTGCCGCCGATCTTGTGGATGTCCTCGGTGGCCTCCTCCTGGACGACATCGATGATGTCATCGAAGGTCACGACTCCTTTGATGCGTCTCTCGGCGTCAACCACGGGAATCATCATCAGGTTATGGCGCGCAAACAAATGGCTCAAAGCCTCCTGATCCATGTCTTCCGATGCCGTGACGACATCGGTTCGCATTACGTCGCGCACCATTTTATCGCCGGCAGCCGCGAACAGGTCGCGGAACGACACCACGCCCAGCAAACGGTTCTCGGGATCGACGACGAACGCGTAGTAAACGCTCTTGCGCGAGCGCGCGTCCCGTTTCAAATAGCTGATCGCTTCGTCGACCGTCATGTCGGGCCGCAGGCGGGCATAGCGCGGGTCCATGAGACCGCCCGCCGCGTCTTCGGCATAAGCGAGCAGCCCCCGGACCTCCCGCCGCGTGGTCTCGTCGAGGAGCTGGAGGAGCTCCGCGCGCTCTTCCGCCGGCGCCTCCTGAATCACGTCCACCGCGTCATCGGGAGGAAGAATGCGCAGCCACAGCCGGCGCTCCGCTTGCGGCAGCGCCCGGATCAGCTGCAGGCGGTCCCGGGCGCTCAGCTGCAGAAAAAATTCCTCCGCCTCATCCCGGCTCAGCAGCTCGAACCCCTCGACGCGTTCGGGCAGCGAAAGCACCGGCCAGGCGTCATGGAGATCCGTCAACCGGACGATTTTATCTATCAAGGTCTCTCCTCGGCGAAAAAACGGCGCCGCCGCGTACGCGGCGATCCCTCGCTCAAACAAGTCCTCGTGAAAACCAAACGGCAGGCGGGCCGGGAGGCTAGAACGCCTGGAACTCCTTCTCCGTCCGGTCCTCCACCTCCAGCTGGATGGTCGTATGCTCAATGCCGAAACGCTCCCGCAGCATCGCCTCGATATCGTTGAGAACGTCGGGAAGCGTCTGATCGCCGTCGGTAACAGCGTGCGCGCTCAGCGTGTAGACATCGGAAGTAACCGCCCAGACGTGCAAATCGTGCACCTTGTGCACGCCACGAACCTCCTCGATGGCCGCCTGGACTTCCTCGAGGCTAATGTCCTTGGGTACCGATTGCATCAAGATGCTGACCGAGTCGCGGACCAGACTCCAGGACGTGTAAAGGATCAATAGCCCGATGAACACGCTTACGATCGGGTCCGCGACATACCAACCGGTCGTGACCATGATCGCGCCGGCGCCGATCGCTCCAAGCGAGCCCAGAGCGTCCCCGAGAACGTGCAGGAACGCGCCGTGCACATTGAGGTTGTGCTTGTGCGACGGATAAAGGATCAAGCCCGCGGCGACGTTCACGAGCAATCCCACCGCCGCGATCGCCAGCATCCCCTCGCTCTGCACCGCCGGGGGATCGGTGAAGCGGTTGTACGCGGCATGGAAAATCACGCCGACGATAAACCAAAGCGCAAGACCGTTGATCAGGGCCGCGAGAATCTCCAGCCGGTAGTAGCCGTACGTGCGTTTTAACGTCACGGGCCGGCGCGTCATCAGAGAGGCGAAGACGCCGAGCGCGAGCGCCGCGATGTCCGAAAGCATGTGGCCGGCGTCGGATAGCAGCGCCAAGCTGTTCGTCAACAGGCCTCCGACGACCTCCGCGACGAAATATACCGAGGTGATCATCAGCGCCCAGACCAAACGCCGAACTTCCGTGTTCCGGTCCATCTCGATCACCCGTAAGGCGGACGCGCATGTCCGCTCCGGAGCGCTCGTTCTTTACGATTTAGCCACACCGCGTATCCCCTGGCAAGCTTTTCGCCCGGGGCGCCGGCGCAGGCATGAAGCTGCCGAAGGAAAGCCCTTAAAGCAAATGGGGCGGCGCTACCGCATTCGGATGAGTCACTGGCTTGAACCGTCGAGGAGCGACCGCGCATCGCGGCGGAGGCGGGCAAGCGCCTCCTTGTCCGTCGAAGCGTAATAGCCCCTGATGCGCGCCTCGCGGTCGAGAAGCACAAAGCGCGGGCTATGGGCATGGGTGGCGCCGGAGGCCGGACGCTTTGCCTCCGGGATCTCCGCGGCGCTCAGGTGAAAGCCTTCCTCAGCGAGCCGGCGAATCTCGTCTTCTTTCCCGGTCAGGAAAAGCCAGCGCTTCGGATCGGCTTTGAAACGCGCGGCGTATTTTTGCAGCACCTGCGGCGTATCGCGCTGCGGATCCACGGTGATCGAGACAAACCGGACCGGCCGCGACGGATCGAATTCCTCCTGCAGATTTCGCATCTCCGCGCTCTGCAGGGGACAGGTGTCCGGGCAGTTTGTGTAGATAAAGTTGACAACGCTGACCCGGCCCTTAAGATCGGCCTCCGTGACCCAAGCGCCGCTACGTTCGGTAAGCTTGAACGGCGGCACTTGTCCGAAGACCTGCAGGCCTTCGAGCGGCTTTTCTTCCCACCCACCGCGGCTTGCTCGCTTCGCTTGCGATGTCCACAACGCGCCGGCAACAAGCGCAATCGCCGCGAGCGCTCCTATACCCAACAGGACGGTCCTGGTTCTCTCGTTCATGCCTCCAACTTAGCGGGATCGGCAGAATTCTCAACTGATCGAGGCAGGCGCGCGCGCCGTTCGGGTTTCTCTCTGGCTGTCGTGGAGATCAGCGCCGCTTTCCCGCGGCGGAGGCGAGCGGGCGCCTTTGGCGGCTTGCTGCGGCGCGGCGCGCGGGCGCCGGCGCTCGCCGCGTGGGTGGCGTTTCCTCGCGCTCGCCCGCGCTCGCCGCAATTTCCCCTTGCGGCTCCTCTTTCGTGAGGTCGTCGATCATCTCCTGCAGGATCTTGATCAGACGCCGTCGCTGGGCGCGTCCGCCGGCGCTCCAATTTTCGCTTCCGGCGCGTTTGTGGGCGAGCTTGTACTTGAGTCCGGTCATCGCCGTGCTGTAAGTGTTCGCGTCAAGCTTTCGGACATTCTGGTGCGCGAGGATGTACCAGTGGTACTCGGTGCCGACCGGAACGCCGGATCCCGGCGGCGCGTGGCCCGCGCGCCGTTTCGGCGCCGCGTAGCTGAACTCCCATCTGTCCGGGCTAACCTTTTTTTCGTTCCACTCACCCTTTTCGTAATGCCACTTGTGGCGTCCTCCCACCCTCATGCCGGTATATTTTCTACCCTCGAACACCTTGAACTCGTTGTACGTCTGCGCCACGTCTCGCTGCAGAACTTCTTTCTTCGCCTTCATGCGGCAGCTCCTCCGGCTGCGCGACCCGAAGTGTGCGGACGGAACCAAACCACGCGCATACCGGTACTTTCTTCCGACTTTTCGCAAAACGGATGCCGCTCTGAAACGAAAGGCCGATGCGGCAGGCTCGCGAAATGATCCGAATCCAAGAAATTCGCCGGCTCAAGCGGGTGGCCTCTGTCCGATTTCTGCGACCGGGCCGTAGGTTTAAAGATCGCACCGGCGCGCGCAGCGTCGAGAGGAAATCGGCGTTGGCGGCACCGTCCGCTCGAGGGTCTCTGCGCGGCAATCGGCGAGCGCGCTTGAAAGCCTCACGGCTCGTAAATCAAAATGTCGACCGGCTTTCCTCCAACCGGCATATCCGGGCACGCGCTCAAGGCGACCAGCAGATCCATCTCTGCCCGCAAGTCCACATAGCTCCCCGGCTTGGGCCGCACCGCTGTGTGGTCCATGCGCCCGGTCACGCCGTCGATTCTCATGTGCTGATTGAGGTTGAAAGGATTGGGTATGTCTTCGGGAGCGATCCCGTACGGCGCCAAAACCTGCGCCAGATTCTCGTAGCAGCCGTGATCCGGAATTTCCTCATCGCGAAAATCCCGGTGGTAATAGTCCTTGAGCCTTCCCTCCTGTTTGGCCAGTTGAAAGCGGTAGCCGCTGCACATCCCCTTCTGCAAGTCGTGAGTTCCTTCATAGTTCGCGTTCTCGGCGATCGTCATCATGTGCTGGTTATCTCTCCCCATGAGCTTGTCGCCGGTCGAGAGGAAAATTTTCATGTTGTAGACCTTGGTGCGCGCCTGGTCGAAGCGCTCCTTGAGGTTGTCCAGTCGCATGCAGACGAAATCGACCGTGGTTGTGGCCACTATGCGGATCACTTGGCCCTTCTTTAATTCTCCGGCCCAGCCGGTGTTGTAGGGCACGTGCACCTCTTTGACTTTTTTCATCGCCTTTTTCCTCCGCGCAGGGATAGCTTTCTTTTTCGCGGCTCTTTTTGCCAAAGTTCGCTATGCCGGACGCCGCAGCGCATTCTTCCGCGGGCGGAGCATATGCGGCGCTCGCTATGTCGAGTTGACGCCGGCCGGAGATCGGTTGCCGCGCTTTTCCTTTTAACCTCGGCGGAGCGCAAGCATCGACGGGAAGTTTGCGCCCGGCGCGGGACTTTTACTGAGCGCAAGACGTACCGCCGGCAGGCTAGGAAGTTCCCGTCGCGGGCCAGAGGGTGATGTTTTCTTGCTTGAGTTCGAGGAAGATTTTTTCCCCGGCCTTGTGGCTTTCAAGCGCGGGCAAAATCAACAGATGAGTTTTTTCGCCGATCCTCACCGTGTATTCGTAGCGGTCGCCGAGAAAATGGACGCTCTCGAGCGTTCCCTGGACGAGATTGTTCTTGCCGTTCGGCGCGAAATTCCAGAGCGCGACTTTCTCCGGCCGGATCGCGACAAGAACCTCCTGGCCCACCTTGAAGGCGTCGGGTGACACGGCCGCAGGCGCCGGCACCGTCAGGGTCGCGACTGAGCCTTGCACCGCGACCCGGAAGAATCGATCGCCCGCCTCGACGATGCGCCCCGAGAGCGAGAAAATCTTCCCCAGAAAGTCGCGCACCACGGCCGACGTCGGCCGATGGTACACCTCTTCGGGAGTCCCGACCTGAAGCAGCCGCCCGCCCTGCATGATCGCGATGCGGTCGGAAAGGCTGAGCGCTTCGATCTGGTCGTGCGTGACAAAGACCATCGTGATGCCGACGCGCCGCTGGAGCGCCTTGAGCTCCTGGCGCATCTCGTCGCGCAGGCGCGCGTCCAAGTTGCTGAGCGGCTCATCGAGAAGAAGCACGCGCGGCGAGAAGACGAGCGCGCGCGCGAGCGCGACGCGCTGCTGCTGCCCGCCGCTCAGCGCCGGCGCCGGCCGGTCTTCCAAACCCCTTAAGCCCACCAGCTCCAGCGCCGCGCCGACCTTCTCGCGAATGACGGGCTTCTTTTCCCAGCGCAGCTTGAGCGGATACGCCACGTTCTCAAACACCGTCATGTGCGGCCAGAGCGCGTAGGACTGAAACACCATCCCCATCTCGCGCTTTTCCGGGTTGACAAAAATACCCTTGCTTCGGGAAACCAAGCACCGCTCCCCCAGGTAAATCTCGCCCTCGTCCGGCTTTTCGAGGCCGCCGATCGCGCGCAGGGTCGTGGTTTTGCCGCAACCGCTCGCGCCGAGCAGGGTGAAAAATTCACCCTCCTCGATGTCCAGGTTGAGGTCGTTTACCGCGACGACCGGCCCGAAAG
This sequence comes from Candidatus Acidiferrales bacterium, assembly GCA_035559995.1. Lineage (GTDB taxonomy): Bacteria > Desulfobacterota > Binatia > UBA9968 > UBA9968 > DATMAM01. The sequence continues at coordinate 42,223 of DATMAM010000023.1, read as the reverse complement.
ATTTGGTGAGATTGCGTATGCGCAGGAACGCCATTCGCCTGGTGCCCTCGGATCGATTTCCCTTGCCCGTTTCGTGGCGCTCAGGACGACTCCGCCCGAATGCCCGCCTTGAAGCCCAACGAGCGCGCGACCAAAGCGACGCCGACCGTCAGCGCCATGATGAGGATGACCGTGATGCTCGCGACCTCGCGCCCGCCGGAAGCGACTTGATCCAACGCGAGCAGCGAGAGCGTCCGGGATTCGGACGTCGCCAGCAGGATAATGCTCGATGTCTGCTGCGCGGCGAACATGAACTTGATGACCGCGATCAAAACCATCGTCTGCATCATCAGCGGGAGGACGATCTTGACGTACGTGCGCCAGAATCCCGCCCCGGACATGCGCGACGCCTCCTCCAGCTCTTTGCCGAGCTGGACGAAGTTCGCTTTGAAGATCTGCGTCGCCAGCGTCACGCCGCTCAGGATCGACGCGATCATCAAAAGAAAGAGCGTCCCGTAGAGCGGCCGGAAAAACGGCGTGCCGAGAAACATCCATAGAAGCCCGAGCCCCGAAAGCACGCCGGGAACCGCCGACGGCAGCCAGCAGATGGAATCCAGGATATTGCGGCCGGGAAGGCGCGTGCGCACCAGAACGTAGGCCACCAGGGAAAAGATGATCGGGCCGATGACGGCCGCGCTGCCCGCGATGATCAGCGTATTTTTGAGCGCGAGCAGGAGCCGGGAATCCGTGAGCGCCATCTGCCAGTACTCCAGCGTCCAGGTCCGGGGCAGGTTGAAAAATCCAAACCGCACCATGAAGCTGCCGCCGATGACGCTCAACACCGGCACCACATCGAGCAGCAACACCACCAGGCCGACGAACGCGGTTGCGGGCCACTTCCAAATTCCCAAATCGATGATCTTGGGCTTGTACTGGCTCGTCACCGTGGTGAACTGGCGGCGCGCGATCAGCTTTCTTTGCAGCGGGATAAAGGCCGCGAGGAAAAGAAGGACAATGCTCCCGAGCGCCGCCGCGTGGCTCACCAGCGGCGGCTCTTGCCGCGCCAGATCGACGATCTTGGTCGAATAGACGTAAAAGCCCCACGGGATCCCGAGTAGGAGCTCGGTTTCGAAGCTGCTAAAGATGCGAATCACGCTCAGCAGAAAAACGACGATCAGGACCGGGGTCATGATCGGCACGGTGATCCTGAGCATGGTCACCAGCGTATTGGCGCCCGACATCCGGCTCGCTTCCTCCATCGCCGCGTCCATCCGGCGAAAAGCCGGCGTCATGAGCATCACCTTGGTCGAGATGCCGTTCGCCATCAGATGGGCCCAGATGATGCCCCAAAAAGAGTAGATGTTGAAATTGACGCTGCCCAGCCCCGGGATCGACTTGATCCACGAGTTGAAAAGGCCGGTATTCGGATCGAGCAGCAGGATCCAACCGAAAGTCGTGGCGATATTCGGCAGGATAAAAGAAATCCAAAAGCCGAATTCAAAACCGCGCGCGAAAGGGATGTTCGTCCGCGCGAGAAGCCATGAGGTAAAGACGGCGAACGGGAGCGCGATCCCCTGCAACACGATGGCGATCTTGATGCTGTTCCAGAGCGACTGCCAGATGCCCGGCTCGCTGAACGCCTCCTGCCATGCCTTGAGCCCATAGACCGGCGGCTCGGCGATCGTCGCCACGTTGAAGCTGTTGATCAGGATCAAAAGAAGAGGATAGACGATGTAGAAGCCCAGCGTCCCGATGAGGACCACCATCAGCGCAAGCCCGCCGTCGAAACTGGGCAGCCAGGACGCTTTTTGCCTGCCGATCGGCGCAGTTTCGGTGTACTCCACCTTGCCACCTCCCTCAGGCGGTCCGTAGCCCCGCGCTCTTTTGGGTGCAGCCGGGGTGATACGACCCCATTTGGCACTCGGCGCCGGCGGCGCGAATCGCCGCCTCGAAGTCCCGGTGGATCACGGGGTCCTCGTCCTCGAATTCGATTTGCGCGCCGCCTTTTTTGACGTCGGTGTAGGTCGACCCTTCTTCGTTCATCCGTAGAAAACGAAAGCGCCAGTTGTTCCATCTCAGCGCGAGATAGCGCGCCGGCTCAGCCCCCGAGTTGAAGTGCTGGTGAAACCATTGATCCGGCGGCACGACCACGCTGCCGGGCTTCCAATCGACGCGGTGGTACTCCTTCTCGCGCGGCCAGAGAATCGAGTAGCCCTTCCCGCTCAGGATCACGACGTGCGCGCCGGGCCCGTGGCGGTGCGCCTTTTTGTAGGTGCCGACGGGAAACTCCGAGATATGCGCGCACATCGTCTGGCGCGCGAGGTCGAATTTCATGTTCGTGCTGCCCTTGCCGCGCTCGCTATAGTCCGCCAGCTTGATCGTCCGCGTATCGGGGACAAAATTGGTCGACATGAAAAACCGGCCGAAGAGCTCGCCGTTGCCGCTAAAATAATCCGGCGTGTCGGGGTCGAACCGGTCGAGAAAGGAGTAGTCGTCGTTGAAGATGAAATCGACGTTGTGAAAGAGATTGATCATGAAGCAAGAGTTCGTCACCGCAAAATAGCGCGCGGGCTCGCTACCGCTCGCGTTGAAGTGCTGGTAGTAGGCGTTCAGCGGAATCGCAAACAGGCTTCCGGGTCCCCATTCGAACGTGTGCTTCTTTCCCTGTTTTTGCCAGACGGTGGTCGCGCCGTGTCCCTTGGTCACGTAGACCATCTCCTCGTACAGGTGCTTTTGCGGCTTGAGCTTTTGCCCCGGAGGAATCTCGCAGATATAGGCGTCGTTGACGCCCCCGGTGCCGTCGAGAATCACGAACGAGGCGAGCCCGCCTTTGAGGTCCCACGGCGCAAGTTCGACGCTGTTGATGTCCTCGATGAAAAAGCCGCGCACCACTGGAATCTTTTGCGCCTCTTGCCAGTGCTTGTAGGTGTCGTAGCGCTCGGGAATGTAATCTTTGCTTTTCGGGTCGACCTGCTGCGCCATAGTTCTCCTCCAACAGCGTTCGTTCAAGCCGCTTTCCGCCTTACCCCGGTCCTTGGGCGGGCGGCGTCAAATTCGATCGCGCGCCTGTCTTGCGCCTCGCAAACGACTCCCGGCGGTGCGCCGCCCGCGAGCACGGTTTCGAGCCGTTCTGTAAGCGATTTTTCCGGAAAAGCGGCGCGCTCTTCGGCCCAAGGTAGCCGAACAAGATGCCGGCGGCTTGACCGCTCGGATCGGCCGCTCTTCCGTCATCTTTCCGCCTGCGGCCGCCGGGTGCCCACGGCGCGCGAGCGAGGTCCCTGCGGGGATTTCCGCACCCACGCGGCTTAGGAATTCCTTATGCTCCTCGGAGAGCATGCGTTTGCCCGGTAGCCGTTTCTACTATGCAATTATTCCGGCTTTTTCAATCGGGCTGGATTGGGCTCGGTTGATGACCGCTGCCGCTCCCGTCCCCTTCTCCCTCTTCACCTCTGCCTGCTCTCGTTGGCCTTCATGATCTCTTTCGCGAGCTCGAAGATCCGCCCCATGTCGGAATATTCGGGGCGCACCACGTCGAAGTACCTCGCGCCTTCCTTCAGGCGGTTCCCGGGCGGCACGTCGTCTTTGGGAATGTCGATGCGGCGGGAGTTCGGCGGATCGTCGGGATCGGCAAGCTTTTGCAGGGCTATCTGGCCGCGGCGCGAAAGAAACCAGTTGATGAAGACCTTCGCGGCGTTGGGATGCGGCGCGCGATTGAGCAGGCTGAGAGAACCGCCCCCCGTGGAGAAGCTCGCGCCCTCCTTCCAACCCTCCGTCTCGAACTCGTCGACCGGCAGGCCCTGGTTCTTGGCGCGCAGCGAGTCCTTGCAGCCCATGCAGATGGCGAATTTTCCCTGCGCCAGCCAGTCGGTCATCTGGCGGAAGTTCTTGCTGAACGTCGCATCCATGCCGCCGAAGAACTTTCTCATGAATTCGGGCCCGATCTCGGGATGGTAATAGAGAAACTGCATCGTCGCTCCCATGCCCGTATCGCGCGGGTCGAGCGAAACGATCTTTCCCTTCCACTTTGGATGCGTCACGTCCCAGATGGACTTGAACTCCTTCGGATTGACGAGCTGCGTGTTGTAGTGCAGCTGGGCCGAGCTTGGGCTTGCGAGGTAAGCGAAGATATATTTCTTTTCCGGGTCCGCATAGCGGTGCTCGCCGCCGTACCATTTCGATTCGTCGGTCACCTCCGGCAAAATCAGAGCCGGCTTGATCGGGTCGAGGACCTTACCTTTGTACAGGATCTCGAGATTCCCGTTCGCGCCGCCGCTGTAAACGTCGGGGATGAACTTGTCGGCCCGCCTTTCGGTAATGATTCTGGTGGTGAGCTGCGATCCCCTGCCCGCGACCGAGACCACCTTGATATCGGGATAGTCTTTCTTGAACTCCTCCAGGACTCTCTCGTAGCGGTAGATATAGATCGTCACCTGTCCTTCTTTTTTGGCGGCGGCGAGCGTCTGCTCCCATGCGCGCTTCCAGTCAGACTGCGCCGCGGCCGGCGCCGCCAGCGCGCCTCCGAGAAGCGCCGCGGCGCACGCCATCCTCGCTCTTGCGGGCCTGTGTCTCACGAAAACAGCCATCTTCAACCTCCTAATTCCGATTGCCTCGGCGCAGGACGGGAACTCGGTACCTCCGCAAGGGGCGCCTATCGCTGGCTAAAGCCTCTGGCAATGAGTACCCTTCCCGAAAACGTGAAAAAAGTCAAAAGTAAAATCAACAACACCCCCAGGGCCGCGGCGGCGGCCTTGTTGCCCTCCTCGTCCCAGAAATACCAGAGCATGACGGACAAAGTTCGGTTCTCGCGGCTGGCCAAAAGCAGCGGGATCGAAAACGACCGCACCGCATGGGCCGCGACCCAGATCCACGCCGAAACGAAGGCCGGCCGGATGAGCGGATACGTGATCTGCCAGAGGACGCGGACTTTTCCGGCTCCGCTCACCTCCCCCGCCTCTTCGAGCTCTCTGTGGATCTGCGTGATCGCGGCGTTGGTCGCGCGCGTCCCGAAAGCCAGATACTGGGTGATGAGCGCAAGCGAGACAATCCATACGGTGCCGTAAAGCCCCAGGTAGCGGAAAGGCGGCTGCAGATAGACGAGGATAAACGAAAGCGCGACCACGACGCCGGGAACCGCGTGCGACGCGAAGGTCAAAGCGTCGAGCGCGAATCGACCTTTCACCTTGGTGCGCACGACCAGCCAGGAGACCGAAAAGGACAACGCGACGGTTGCGGTCGCCGTGAATACGGTCACAATCAGCGTGTTCCACGCGGCCGTGAGGACGCCGCGCTCGCGAAAAATCAGACGATAATTATCGAGCGTCATTTTCGACAGCGCTTCCCAGGAAGGGGGCTCGTAAAAACGCAGAAGCGAGGTCCAGATCAGCACCGCGAGCGGGAGCGCAACGGCGATCAGAAAATAGATAAAGAAAAGCGCCAGCGCCGGGTAACGCCACGGGCCGAGCTCCATGACGCGCGGCCGGTAAGCCTTTCCCGTGACCGTGGCGAAGCGCTCGCTTTGGAGCAACACCGCGCGTTGATAAAGATAGGCGAAAGCGACCGCGAGCAAGAAATAACTCCCGCCGAAAGCCGCGCCGAGACCGTAGTTGGCGATCGGCTCGCGCGTGGAAACGTAGATCATGGTGCTGTAAACGTACACGCCCGCGGGCAGGCCGACGACGAGCGGCGCCTCGAAGGACTCCATCGAAGAGGTAAACTCGTAGATCGTCGCGGCGAGGAGCGCCGGCTTCAGAACCGGCAGCGTGATGCGGCGCACGGTGGTCCAGTTGTGCGCTCCGGCGGCCCACGACGCTTCTTCAAACGCCGGGTCCGTCATCCGAAAAGCGCCGGCGATGATTAAAAACACCGTCGTGACTCCACGGATGCCGTCGAGGAAGATCATTCCGCCCAGCGAATAAATGTTGATCGGCCCTTCGGAGATCGAAAATCCCAAGCTTTCGAGCGCGGCGCGCAAAAACACGTTGACGACCCCGCTCTGCGGCGCGAACAGAAACACGTAAGCGATCGAGAACAGCAGCCCCGGCATCGCCATGGGCACGAGCAGCAGGCTCCAGCAGAGATTTCGGAGCGGAAGGTTCGTGCGCTCCAAGAGCCAGGCAAACAAGACCGCGATCCCCACCGTGATCGCCGTGCCGGCGCCGGCAAAGGCGACGGTGTTGAGAATCATCCGGTAGGTGAGCGGGTTGGTGTAGGCGGTGGTGTAATTCTTGAACGTGAACGGGCCGGGAGCGACCGGATGACCGGTGCGGAAACTGTTGAGAAACATCTGGCCGAGCGGGATGAGGATCAGCCAGAGGAGAATCCCGACGACGAGCGCAAAGAAGACGAGCGTGCCCGCCGAGCGCCTCTCCGTCATGATCGCTTACCGAACGATCGGAAGTCCTATCGCCTCGATGATCTCTTTGAGGATCTCTTCGGCCTTGGCGGCGTACTGGGGCTCGTACCAGACCGCCTTCTTGCCCTTCAACAATTTTTGAAGCTCCGTTCCGGGAATGAACGGGCTCCCGCTGAACTCCACCGCGTCGAGAATTTTCTGCCCTTCCTCGGTGAGCGACCACACGATCCACAGCGTTCCCGCGTTCGGGTGGGCTGCGCCGCGCGGCACAAAAACAACGTCGCCTTGAGGAACGGGCACGGGCTCGGGCAGTGTGTAGCCCAGGTGTCTGGCCTCGCGGTAGGTGACCAGCTCCTTGTACGTGGAATACGTGGCGCCGCAAAAGATCGGGTATTCGCCGAGGGAAAGCTTCGTCATGCCGTCGGAGCGCGAGCGCTCGAACGTCGTCTGGTTGGCCGCAAGCGCGCGCGCGTGCGTGAGCGTCTTCTCGCGCCCCCAGACGTGCGGTTGCCAAAAGATTTCCAGGTGGCGCGGCCGGTTATCCATAGCGACTTTTTTCTTCCACTTCGGGTCCGCGCAGTCCTCCCAGGTGAGTTTTTCACCGATACTGTCCGGGACGAGTTTCCGATTATATGCGATCCCGTAAACCTGCGAGCGGTAGAAAACCCCGCCGCCATCTTGGTGGATGTGTCTCGGGTGAACAGCAAAGGCCTTCCAATCAATCCGCTCAATAAGGTTTGCCTTGAGCGCGACCGGCACCTGCGTGCTGCTGAGAACCGCCACGTCGTGCGACACCCTGCCGGCCGCGAGCTCCGACAAGACCCGCTCGCGCTCGCGCGAGCCGCCGATGCGCTCGTAATCCACCTTCACAAACGGATAGCGCGATTGAAACAGCTCGACGATTCTTTTTGCCGCCGGCTTCCCTCCTTCCTCCCAGCGGGTCGTAAGCCCCACCTTGACCTGACCTTCTTTCCTGGCGCCGGCGATGATCCTGTCCATCAGCTTCTGATCTTGAGCCAGCGCGCGCGCGATGAACACGAGCGCCAAAAGGACCGCGCATGCAAGCTGTAACAAAATTGCCATCTGCTTTTTTCCTCCAGCGGGCTGGATGAACTTTGCCCAGCGGCAGACACGCGGGTCTGCCCCTACCGCCGTCTATCCCTATCCGTTTTTACTTTGCCGTACAGAACGGATGCACCCTCCCCATCCGGCACCTGGCTCCGGCATGCCTTAGAATCGTTTCGAATTCTTGATGGATCTCCGGATCCTCGTCTTCGTATTCCAACTGCGTCCCGCCCTCTTTGACGCTCTGCCGTCGCGAGCCTTCAACCATTTTCACGAACGGATAGCGCCAATTGTTCCACCTGAGCGCAAGATAACGCGCCGGTGCGTTGCCCGAGTTCAAATGCTGGTGAAACCAAAGCTGGGGCGGCACGATGAGGCTTCCAGGTCCCCACTCTACTTTTGTCCTTTCACGGCTTCCCTGCGGCCAAAGCAGCGAATAGCCCTGGCCGCTGAGAATGAGCACGTGAGCGCCGGGTCCATGGTAGTGGGCCTTTTTGTACGTCCCTACGGCAAACTCTGAGATATGAGCGGACATGATCTGGCCCGCCAGATCGAACTTCATATTTTTTGCGCCGGGGCCGCGCTCGCTTTGCTCACCCAAGCTGAGCGCGTGCGTATCGGCGACAAAATTGATCGACATCCACGAGCGGCCGTAAAGCTTCGCGCTTGCGCTGAAAAAACTTTCGTCGTTCGGGTCGAAACGGTCCGTGAATGGAAACTCGTTCTCGAAAATAAAGTCGACGTTGTGAAAGAGATTCATCATGAAGGGCGCGTTGGTAACGGCGAGGTAGCGCGCGGGCTCGCTGCCGCTCGCGTTGAAGTGCTGGTAGTAGGCGTTCAGCGGAATCGCGAACAGGCTTCCCGCTCCCCATTCGAAGGTGTGCTTTTTGCCCTCTTTCTGCCAAACAGTCGTCGCTCCATGCCCTGTCGCGACATACACCATCTCCTCATAGAGGTGCTTCTGCGGCTTCAACCTTCCGCCGGCCGGGATTTCGCAAACGTAAGCATCCGTCGTGCCGCCGGCGCCTTCGAGATTGATCAGCGCCCCCAAGCCGCCCTTGAGCGTCCATGGAGCGACCTCGACCGTTCTGATATCCCGGACGTAAAAGCCCTTTATGACTGGAATTCCTTGCGACTCGACCCAGGCGCGATACGTCTCCACACGCGGCGCTTCGGATTGTTCGAATCGTTCGATCGTAAGCTTCACAGGTATCTCAGTTTCGGGTTCATCCTTCGACAAATCTCAGGGCGAACGGCCGAGCCAAACCGGACGAAACCCAGCAGTTGAGTCTTCGGCTGGCTACGCCGTAATATCCGAGATAGCGAACAAACAGACTCGAAACCAAAATTCGAAACCAAACTTCATTTCAGCTCCGCCAGCGCCTCTTCCGCCGGCTCGTTGCGCACCACGTCCTCGACCGCAAACTCGCGAGGGATCTTGCCGCGGCTCTTTAGCTCATCGATGTGCACCCGGACCCCGGCGACGCTTGCGATGATCTCTCGCGGCTCGACCGCCCAGCCCTTGGGAATGCCGTTTTCGACGCCGCTCCCGGCGAGCGAGTCGACACGGAGCGCGCGCTTTAAAATCTCCACCGCGCCCAGGCCGCTCGCGTCATTTTTCAGAAAGCGATGCGCCAGCATGACGCCGCGAATAAACGCCCGTACCGCCTCCGGCCGCTCGCGCAAGGTGCGCCCGCTCGTCGCCATCGAGCGGACAACGTAGTCCGGAAACAACGTCGACAGGTCCAGCACCTCGACCAATTCGCCTTTTCGGATGAGGTCGCGGACGAATCGCCCCTGAGGGCCGTTGTGATGATAGAACAGAAAATCCGCGGCGCCCGCCCTGATCGCGTCGACCTTTTCGCGCACGCCCTCGTTGTCGATCAGCACGACCTCCATGTCGCCGTCCGGATCGAAGCCGAGCTTCTCGTAGACCAGGCGCATCGTGCGCTCGCCGGCGCCGAGCCGCCGGTTCGTCGCGAACCGCTTGCCTTTCAGATCCGACGGTCCGCTCATCTTTCCCGGCGGCGCGGCGACGCTGAACGGCAGCCCGTTCCGATACGAGCCGATGATGTAGAGATCGCTCCCGCGAGCCTTGGCTTCGATCAACATGGCGGGATGCGCGTCCATGCTGAAATCGGTCTTGCCTTCGACCAGCAGGTCGATCGACCCTTCGTTGTCGCCGGCAATCACAAGATGACTTCCCGTGATCCCCGCCTCGCGGAAGTAGCCGCGAAACTCGGCCGTCAACGGCGCGATCGGATGCCCGGGATGCTTCGGGTAGAAGTGCTCGACCGAATAGGTGATTTGCCTCGGCCGTGATCTAGCCACGTGTTCCCCTCGATTTACGCCTGGCTGGCAAGTTGTCTCCTGAGCAACGGGCTCAGATCCAGGATCAGTTTCGTTTTATCCTCCTCGGGAATCAGCCGGTAGTCGGACTCCGAGAGGCTGTCGATCTTGTACCAATTCACGAGCCGCTGGGGCAGCTTCGCGATGATATCGCCGTCGCTCCTTTCGTACTCGCAGTGCATGCGCAACAGGCACCGGGTATTCCAATCCTGAAGCAGCAGAGCGGAAATGCCCACGGTACTGCGGTCCATCGCGTAAAGATAGATGTGCCGGCCGACGCCCTTCGCGGAGATCTCTTCTGCGGGAATTTTTAATTGGATGTTCGACGGGACATTGGCGACGTACGCGACCCGCCGGCCTCCCGTCGATTCGGTCCGGATCGTCAGGAAGATCACGTCCTCCTGCGTCTCGTTGGTGAAGCCGTAGTGAACTCCGGCGGGGATGAGCACGCCCTGATTCGGCTTCAAAACATACTTTCCGGAGAGTCCCTCCACGGTGACTTCGCCGCGCAGGATAAAAAGGATCTGATCCGAATCGGGATGCTGGTGGATGTGCGTCTCGCCGCCGCGCGGGCGGGTCTGAAAAACGGCAACGTAGCTGTTCGGCGAGCGCGCCATATCGACCCTGCCGCTGATGCCGTCGCGCCGGTTCACCGCCTCGAAAGGATCAAAGATTTGCACCTCTTCGGCCATGAGGCCCTTCGTCGCTTCGTCTTTCATTTTTTCCTCCTCGGAGGGGTTGTCTCTCTCCGCGCGCTTCTTGTTTTCCCTCGCCGCTGATTACCAGAGTCGGCCCGCGCAGGCAACCCTACGCGCGCGCCGGGCCCTTTTCCGGATCGATACGAACTTTGAGCAACTCCAGAAACGGCCTGATCGGCCCTGAAAGGCTTTTGTCCTTGTGCATGATCACCCTGAACTCGCGCTTCATCGGCGCGCCTGCAATCTTTGATGCCGAGCGAAATCGCCCGCCGGCTGATATGGAGCGCGGAGCATCCCGCAGGCTCGAGGCCAGGTGCCGCGCTCTGGCTTCGGCGTCGCTGCAGGCGACCCAGCGGAGCGGCTATTGACAGGTGCCTGGCGACTCGATCAAATGGCCGGCGTCGGAAAGCCAGTGAAGATTACCAAACCGCGTGGGGAGACGTTACTCGAGCATTCACAGCCGGCCGACGCTCGATCGCCCGCCCTTCCTTTGGGAGTTTCCGCCGGCCGCCAGCCGTGAACGGAGGTTCAATGTCGAAGAAGCAGAGATTGGAAAACGAAGGCCGCCTCAGCCGGCGAGCTTTTCTCGGCGGAGCGACGGCGGCGCTCGCCTCGTGCATGCTGCCAAAATTTTCCGGCGCCGCCGTACAAACGGCGCGCACGACCCTCACCGTCATCGGTGACTCGGTCGAGCGGGGCTTTTTCGTCGGACGGGCGGACGCCGAGCCGACGAACATGGTGCACGCGGGGCTCGCGCGAAAGAACGGCGCCACCGGCCGGATGTTTCCCGTGCTGGCGCGCGAGCTTCCGTCCGCGCAGAACGGCACCTACAAGGTGAACCGCGACGGGACCGTCGTCACTGTCTACAAGCTTCGGTCGGGGCTCACATGGCACGACGGCAAGCCGCTGACCGCGAAGGACTTCATCCTCGGCTGGAAAATCATGAACGATCCCAAGGTGCCGTGGCGCGGCACGCCCGGCAGCCGGCAGGCCTCGAGTATTACGGCGCCCGACGATCTCACCTTGGTGATCGAGTGGAAGAAGCTCCACTGGAGCGCCGCCGGACTCGGCATGATCGACTTGATCCCGCTGCCGACGCATCTGCTGCAGGAAGTCTACGCCGCGGGCGACTACGACGCTCTGATCAAGCTCCCCTATTGGAACCGGCAGTTCGTCGGCGCGGGCCCTTACAAACTGGCGGAGTTCGGGCCCGGCGATCAGGTCACGCTCGAAGCGTTCCCCAATTACGCCCTGGGCCGGCCCAAGATCGATCGAATCGTTTATCAGTTTATTCCGGACCGCAACGCCGCCCTGGCCGCCGTCTTGTCCAACCAGGTCGATGTTTCGCTAAACTCGGCGCTCGGGTTCGACCAGGCCGTCGTCGCGCACGAGCAATGGGAGATGCGGGGAAAAGGGAAAGTTTATTTTTCCCCGAACAGTTGGGTCGGTGTGATACCCAACCCCGCCCATGAATGGTTCAGGGACATTCGCGTGCGCCAGGCGCTGCTCCACGCGCTCGATCGCGAAAAAATGGTTCAGACCCTGTTTGCCGGAAAGCTTCAGGTCGCGCATTTCATGCTCTCGCCGAAAGACCCGGCTTTTCCGGAAGCTTACAAACGCGCCGTCAAGTACGAGTACAACCCCGAGAAAGCCAAGCGGCTTCTGGCAGAGGCCGGGTGGAAGCCCGCCGCCGACGGCGTTCTCGTCAATGCCAAAGGCGAGAGATTTTCCGTCGACGGCGTCACCGAGGCGGGAAACAAAGAGTTGGAGCAGGTCCAGGCGGCGACGATCGCTTATTGGAAGGCGGTCGGCGTGGAGATACAGATCAAGAATCTACCGCGCCGGCAGATGGGAGACGAGAAGTATCGCGCGCGCCCGGGAACGTTGCAATGGCGCGAGCGCAACAACAGCGACGAGTATTTCTACACGCAGCTGCACAGCGCGAACATCCCCAAGGCCGAGGACCGGTATTCGGGACAGAACATCGGCGGCTGGAACAACCCGCGGGCGGACGAGATTATCGACCGGCTCGAAGAGACCCTGCTCCAACCCGGCGCGCGCCTCCTCAAAGCCGAGCTGATGCGCCTGCTGTCGCAAGATCTCCCGTGGCTTCCCATCTATTATTTCAGCGAGCACGTCACGGTCAGGTCCGACGTGAAGGGCGTGCAGCCGCGCCAGGCCGCCGGCGTCCGCAACGCGACGGCCTGGAACATTCACAGCTGGACAAAAGGATGAAGCGTGAGAGACGGGCCGATCCATCGCAAACGGAGCCGGAGTCTTTTCTCCAGATTCCCGACCCGCTATCTCTTCCTCTGCCATCTGCAATTCCGACAAAAGCAACGACAAGGAGGACCCTATGATTGACGCAATCGCCTACGAGCCGGAGCGCGCTTATGATGTTCGGGTTTACGACGTGACTTACCGCGAGGACGGGGACGGCCGTTGGCTCGCGCGTATCTATCGGCCCGAAGGCGCGGGCCCCTTTCCCGCGCTGCTCGACGTCCACGGCGGCGCCTGGAACCGCGGGAGCTACACTTCGAATGAATCTATCGACCGAGCGCTCGCCGCGACCGGCATCGTTGTCGCGGCGAGCGCGCTCCGGCGCGCGCCGAAGTACCCCTATCCGAGCCAGGTCGCGGACGTAAACTACGGAGCGCGCTGGCTCAAAGCCCGCGCGCAGGACTTCAACGCCGACGGCCGGCGGCTCGGCGGGCTTGGGAGCTCCAGCGGCGGCCACACGATCATGCTGAGCGCGATGCGCCCCCGTGACGCGCGCTACTCGGCGCTGCCTCTCGCCGGAGGCGAGAGCCTTGACGCAACTTTCGCGTATATCGTCGCCGCCTGGCCGGTATTGGACTGCTATGCGCGTTATCTCTACGCGAAAGAGACCGGACGCGCTCAACTGGTCGAATCGACGGAGGCTTATTTCGGCAACGAGGAAGCCATGAAGGAAGGAAATCCGCAGCTCATCCTCGAGCGCGGCGAGCCGGTCGAGTTGCCGCCCGTCTTGATCCTCCAGGGCACCAACGACGACAACGTGCCGCTTTCCATTCCCCATCGCTTCGCCGAATCGTACCGCGCCGCCGGCGGCAGCGTTCAGCTGGAGCTCTTTCCCGGAATGCCGCATGGCTTTGCCAGAGACCCGGGGCCGGAGACCGAGCGCGCGCTGGCGCTGACCAAGGCTTTCATCGCGCGCCAGCTAGGCGGGAAGCGGTAAGGTCCCGCCGGCTTCGCGCCGTTCTTGAGAACTCTCTCCCGTGATGGGAGAGGATTAAGGTGAGGGTGTCGGATGCTGATCGTCCTGCGCGCGCCGTCGCTGAGCGGCCTGCCGTTCTACATCGCAGAGGAACGCGGGTTCTTCGAAAAAGAAGGAGCGAGCGTCCGCTGCCTCCATTCCCACGATCCGAAGCGGCGCGTCGTCCGGCTCCTCGTCGAAGGAGAAGTCGCTTTTTACACCTCGATCAGCGCGATCGTCGAAGGCGCGGCGGCAGGCGCCCAAGTCAAGGCTCTCTGCGCCACGAGCAACTCGAGGCACCCGTGCGCGGCGCGAGAAAATATTCGCTCGTTTGCCGATCTCAAGAACCGAAAAATCATGGTCGGCGGCGGCAGGTCGCGGAACGAGGTTCTCTGGCTGTGCCGCCGGTACGGATGGGATGCGGAGCGCGACCTTGAGATCGTGTCCGGCGATCTCGCCGAGCGGGCGAAAGCTTTCGCCGATCCGAGCTTCGCCGCGGTGTTCGGGAGACCCCAGTATCTGGCTTGGCTCAAGAAAGGTGGTTTTCACCTCCTGCCTTATCCGGACAAGGAAGACGCCTGGCCCGAGGGGTGCCTCGCGACCAGCCAGGCACTGATCGATGAAAAGCCCGAGATCGTGCAAAAGATCGTCAACGCAGTTGTTGCCGCGACCGACTATGCGCGAGATCACAAAGACGACGCGATTGACGTGGCGATGAAGTACGTGGGCTACCTCGGCCGAGAAGCCGTCGAGGGCAACTACGACGTGCTCCGCGAGTGGTACTCCAACGAGATCACCGCGACCGCGATCGCGCACGTCATCGACGTCCTGGGGCTCGACCGCGCTCGCGGCGTCAAACTGGAGGATTTCGCGGATCTTTCGTTTTTGCGCCGGGCAAAGCCGACCTAACGCGATCGATCTTGACAGTTTCGGCCGACTTCTGCTCTAAGAAAAGCTCAGCAATTTTTTGGAGGAGGCATTAGACCATGCCGCAGATACGGCACATCGCGATCAGCTCGGACGATACCGAGCGGCTCGCCGAGTTTTACAAGGAAGTTTTCGGCTTCTGGGAATCGCGCCGAGCGCCCGAGGGGCGAAAGACGATTTATCTCACCGACGGCCATGTCGAGCTGGCGATCTTGGAGAATACGAACCAGCAGAACTCAAACGGCCTGCACCACTTCGGGATACAGACCGACGATTTGGATGCTACGGTTCAACATATCGAAAAGCTGCAGTCCGCGAAGGCGGTGTACAAGGCTGAAATCGGCTCCATGACGCAGACTTGGCTTTCCGATCCTTCGGGAAACCACATTTATCTATCGGCCGACGGCAAGCTCGAATATCAGCCGGTCGAGAAATACGCTTACCGCAAGAAGAAGTGAATCGGCGGCTTAGCTGTCACCGTGGGCAAAGCGAAGGGTCTCGCCTCTAGAGACTCTTCGGCTAAAGCCCCGGAATGACGGCATACTAGGATCGCAATTTCTTTTTTGAAACAATCGGTTGCCTACGAAAGGACTCGCTCATGAACCAACTCAGGCATCTGGCTATACGAACCGAAGAACCGGAGAAGCTCGCGCAATTTTACATCGAGGCGTTTGGCTTTCGCGAGGTGAGGGAGGGCTGGCCGCCCGCCAAAGGCGCGGAGCGGAGAAGCTTCCACCTGACCGACGGCTACTTCGAGCTCGCGATTCTCGCGAACACGCCCGATCAGAGCCCAAACGGCCTCTACCACTTTGGCATCAAGATCGACGACATGGACGAGATCGCGCGCAGGCTGGAGCGCTTTCAAAAGCGTCTGAAGCGCCGCCCCGAGGACACCTCGTTTGCTGAGCTGCGCGTGTCCGACATCGACGGAAATATGATCGATCTTTCGGTCCACGGCTTTCTCGATTACCAGCCGGTCAAATCGGACAAGGGAGAAAAATGAAAGGAGCGATTTTCGCTCCGCGCCGAGCGGTTGGCCCGACGCGCGGTACCGCCGTTCATTGGCTTCGGGGCTGTGTTTTTGTCCTGCTCGTGCTTTTTCGGCCGGCAGGAGCCGCGGAAAAGCCGGGCTGGCAGCGGGAATGGCAACGGCTGGCCGACGGCGCCAAAAAAGAAGGCGCGGTTTACCTCTGGGGCGACGCGGAGATCACGCATCCGGATATTACCGGGGCTTTCGCGAAAGAGTTTCCTTTCATCAAACCGATCACGGTCACCGGCAGAGTCGGCGATCTCACGCAGCGGATCCTGGCGGAGCGGCGCGCGGGAAAATTTTTGGCCGATCTCTACAGCGGCGTTATGGGAGGCGCGGCGTTCTACGAGTTTTATCGCGCCGGCGTGCTCGATCCGATCAGGGCTGCTTTCATCCTTCCCGAGGTTACCGATGAATCCAAGTGGCTCAACGGCAGGCATCACTATGTGGACGCCGAGAGCTATATCATTCTCTACGAAGGCACTCCGGCAGGAACGAGCGTCTATTACAATACCGAGCTCGTGAAGCCGACCGAGTTCAGCTCCTACTGGGACCTTCTCAATCCGAAGTGGAAGGGAAAGATTGCGATGTTCGAGCGGACCGGTTCCGGCTTCCCCGCTCTTACCCCGCTCTATTACAACCCCGCGCTCGGGCCGGAATTCTTGCGCCGCTTGCTTGGCGAAATGGGCGTAACGATCTCGCGCGACCGGCGGCAGCCGACCGATTGGCTCGGAACTGGAAAGTTCCCGTTGTGCATCGGCTGCGGCGACATCGAGCGCGCCAAGAGCGAAGGTCTTCCGGTCGCCGAGCTGGACCGAACGCACCTCAAGGAGGCGGGAAACCGCATCGGCCTCAACGGCAACAGCGGGCTTGCCCTCGTCAACAAGGCGGCTCATCCCCATGCGGCCGCGGTCTTTGCGAACTGGTTTCTTTCGCGCAGAGGACAGATGGTCTGGCAGGAAGTCATGAACGTGAAGGTCAAAGAGCCGTCCAACTCGATGCGGATCGATATCCCGAAAGACAATGTGCTTCCCGCAGGCCAGCGAGACGACAAGCTGAAGTACGTTGTCACGGGGTTTTTGGACCCCGGCCCTCCGACTAAACTCATCAACGAGCTTCTGGGAAGGACCGGGGCAAAGTAACGTTGGGAATCCGGCCAACCGGATGTTGCCGAAACGGTGGAGTGCTCGATTGATTCGGGAGTAATCTATTCGGTCGTTCCGACGCCGGTTCTCGATCGTCTCGGAAGCAGACCCATCCGCGATGAGGAGTTTGGGTTGGCGGACGGAACCAAGATACGATGTAAGAAAGGCATCGCGCTTTTTAAACCAGGGCCGGCTTGGCGGCGCCGGTGGTGATATTCGGCGAAGCGGGCGATAGCGCGCTCTTAGGTGTGTTTACCTTAGAGGCCCTCGGCCTGAGTCTCGATCCACTCCGGCGAGAACTGAAGCCCTTGCCGATGGTATTGGCCCGGTCGAGCCGAAGCATTGAAAGAAAAAGAGTCTATAGGGCAATCTCCGGTTCTTTCCCATCCCCTTCAGGTTTAACGCCTCTTGCCCGTCGGCAGGCGGCCGACGACACCCTTCATAAAAAGCCGAGCCTTATCGGCATCTCGCCCGGTGCGCTATCCAACGTTAGATGAAGCGCTGGCGCGCCCGGAGGGATTCGAACCCCCAACCCTCAGATCCGAAGTCTGATGCTCTGTCCAGTTGAGCTACGGGCGCGTTCTTAGAGAACCGAACCGGGCCGGCGCGTCGCCTACCGAAAGTAGGCGATCCTGACTCCCTGATTCAGGATAAAGCGCTCGACGTCTGGCGGAAGGACGCGATCGGTCACGAGAAGCGAACGGCTGCGCACCAGAAACCCGCGGACGGTCAGCACCACGCTGTCGCCGAGACGGCCCTCCCCGGCGGCGAAGCGATTCTCGGTGTAAGCGGCGGATTCGCCCAGCGCTTGCAGAACTCGCCCGACGATCTCGCGCGTGCTTTGACCTCTCAGATCCAGGTCGAAGAGCTCAAGACCCGCGGTCTCCTCCACCGCTTTTTTCATCTCGCTTGAAAGCCTGCCGAACACGAATGCTCGCTTCGCGCCCGCGGCTTCCCAATAGCGATCGATTTTCATCTGCAGGCGAATACCCTCGCGCAACGACACCGACACGTTACGGTCGCGGACAAACTCAACTGGGTAGCTCCGCAACAGGCTGTCCACGAGCGCCGTTCGCTCGTCGGGAAACTTTTCCGCCGCGCCCGCGGGCGCGCTTGTGCGCGCCAGCCTGGCGTTGCGCGAATCGCTCGAAGACAGCGTAATTTGCGCCAACTTAACGCCCTTCGACTCCAGGTAGTGATCGAGCGAATCGGGCATCGGCTCCGGCGCTTTGGTCAGCAGGAAGATCCAAATCGTTTCTCGGGCTCCTACCGTGTCCGGCTGCATGACCATCCAGTCGCCCTTGAGCTCAAGTCCGATTCCCCTGTCCCGAAACACGAGCGGCCGGTTGGCCGGCAGAATCTGATATCCGAGCTGCGCCAAGATTCCTGCGTTGAGATCCGCGGCGCCGGCGTCGGGCTTGACCGTAAGAATGGACGCGTCATGGGCCTCTGCCTGAATACGCGCCTTTAGTCCCGCCGGTATCGCGTCGCGCGCGTCCACGACCACCCTTCTCCCCAGTCGTCGATCGCTGATCACTGGAAACAAAGCCCGGTCGAGCGTGATCTTTCCGTCCTGGAGCTCAAAGACCTCCTCTCCCGCGCGGCTGAAGGTCCCGCCCAGGCTGTTCGCGACTTGCTCCAAAATCGCCCAGCGGGTCTCCGCGATACTTGCCGGCGGCTTCTCGGGGGGCGCTGTTCCCGCGGCCGTCGCTTCGCGGCCTTTTTCACCGGCCACCGGCGACGAGGCCCGGCCCGGAAAGCGGAGCGCCTCGCCGACCAGAAGCAGGTTCCAATCCTTTTTCCCCGGATTGAGTTGCTTGAGCTTTTCAAACGCGGCCTGGATTGCATCTCTGGTTTGAAGTGGCAGCTCGCGCCGCAAAATCTTGTACGCGGTATCGCCCGGCCTCACGCGATAGATGCGCACTTCTTCCTCGGCGGAGACCTCCACGCCCAGCAATTCGTCGAGGCGAAACGGCACAAAAATCGTCTCGCCGCTTCTGAGGACGCCCGACTCCTTGAGCTGCGGATTGAGAATCTCGACCACCGATTGGTATTGCCCGAAGCGCTTCTCCGAGAGGCCCTTCTCCTCGATGAGGATTCCCCACAGGGTTTCGCCGGGCCGGACAATCCTTTCCTCTCCTTCGACCGGCTTTCCTCGGTACTCGCGCGTCTTGGCGGTCTTGCGGAGCTCGAGCTGCGGCGACGCTGGCGCACCCAAGTCCTGCGCCTGGAGAAAAACGGGCAACAATAGAAGCGGCAACCATGCCGTGAGAACGCCCGCGCCTTGAGCCCTCATCCTGAGCCTTTTGCCGAACCGCAGAGGAGACGCTCGGAAGAATTGCGCAAGGAACCGTGTTTTTTGTCGCGCGCTCGCCGGCCGTTCGGCGCGCGCTATCGGACTTTCCACGTCGTCCCCTCGGGCGAGTCCTCGAGAATAATGCCCTTGCGCTTTAGCTCCGCGCGGATCCGGTCGGCCTCTTGCCAATTTTTCTCCCTCCGCGCTTTCTCCCGCCGCCCAAGCATGTCGTCAATCCAGTCGGCCGCGATCTGGTGGCGCTTGAGCCAGCGCTCCTTCTTTGCGGCGAAAAATTGTTGCGGCGTCTGCTGCAAGAGACCCAACGCTTCACCCGCCTTCTTCACGGCCGCCCAGCGCGGCCTCAGCTCGGCGGTCTTGCCCTCGTCCGCCATGCGGTTCAGCGCGCGCGCCTCATCGAACATAAGCGCCAGCGCCTTCGGCGTATTGAAGTCGTCGTTCATCGCCTCGCGAAACGCCTCTAAAACTTCCGCGCTCGGCTCCGTTTGCTCGCTCACGGGCGCGACGCGCTCCATGCGCTCGAACGTCTCGTAAAGTCTTTCCAGCGCTTTGCCCGCCTCCTCCAGGCCTTGATCCGAAAAATCGAGCGGGCTTCGATAGTGGCTCGCGAGAAAATAGTGGCGCAAGGTGGCGGCGTCGGCGCGGCTCAAGACCTCCTGAATCGTCGCGATATTGCCGAGCGACTTCGACATCTTTTCCTGGTCGATCGTGACCAGTCCGTGATGCAGCCAGTAGCGCGCAAACGGCGCGCCGTGCGCCGCTTCCGATTGCGCGATCTCGTTTTCGTGATGGGGAAAGATCAAGTCGAGCCCGCCGCCATGGATGTCGAACGGCTGCCCGAGATACTTGCTGCTCATCGCCGAGCACTCGATGTGCCAGCCCGGCCGCCCTTTGCCCCACGGGCTTTCCCAAAAAGGCTCGCCCTCTTTGCTTTCCTTCCACAGCGCAAAGTCCGCCGGATGGCGTTTGCGCTCGTCGATCTCCACGCGCGCTCCGGCTGCCAGCTCTTCGAGCCTTTTGCGAGAAAGCTTCCCGTACTCGGGAAAGCGGCTCACGTCGAAGTAAACGTCGCCGTCGACCCGGTACGCCGCGCCGCGCTCTTCAAGGCGCCGGATGAGCGCGATCATGTCCGCGATGTGTTCGGTCGCTTTGGGCTCGTAAGTCGGCGTCACGAGACCCAGCGCCGCGGCGTCGCGATAGAAAGCTTCGATATATTTCTCCGCCAGTTGGCGCGCGCTGATTCCCTGCTCTTTGGCCCGCTGGATGATTTTGTCGTCGACGTCGGTAAAGTTGCGGACGAACGTGACCTCGTAGCCGAGAAAGCGAAGATAGCGGACGATCACGTCGAAAGTCACAAGGGAACGCGCGTGCCCGACGTGGCAATCGTCGTAGACGGTGACGCCGCAGACGTACATCCGCACTTGCCCCGGGCTCAGCGGAAGGAAATCTTCTTTCGTCCCCGAGAGCGTATTGTAAATCCGAAGGCCCACAAGAGATTTTTCTGGATTTTCCTCATCTTACGGATCGGCGGCGGATTTGCAAGCAAGATCTTCCCTTGCGCTGGCGTAAAAAAAAGACTAAACGAGCGAGGAGAGGTTGAGACGTGGCGCGACAAAACCAAAAACCCTACAGCGATCTCAGAGAGTTCCTTCAGGTCCTCGAAGCCAACGGCAAGCTCCTGCGCATCAAACGAGCGATCAACAAAGACACCGAACTCCATCCGCTCGTGCGCTGGCAGTTTCGCGGCGGTCTCAAGGAGGATCAGCGAAAGGCGTTCCTGTTCGAAAACGTCATCGACGCCAAAGGCAGGAGCTATCGGACGCCGGTGCTCGTCGGCGGTCTTGCGGCCTCGACGGACATCTACTGTCTCGGCCTTCAATGCAGGCCCGAGGAGGTCGCCGACCGCTGGCTGCACGCCATGGACCACCCGATCCCGCCCGAGATCGTCAGCGAAGGCCCGGTGATGGAGGAGATCCATAAAGGCGCCGCGCTGACCAGCCGCGGCGGTTTCGCCGAATTTCCAATTCCCATTTCGACGCCCGGTTTCGACAACGGCCCCTACATCACGGCCGGCCACTGGATCACAAAGGATCCGGAAACCGGCGCGCGCAATGTCGGCAACTACCGCGGCCTGATCAAGGGGCCGACCGTCAGCGGGCTGATGTCGGGCTCGCCGCAGGATCTGACCGCGCACTGGGAAAAATGCCGGAAGAAGGGGATCCCGCTGCAGGTGGCGATCGCGGTCGGCACGGTCCCGGCGGTCTCTTACACCGCGACGCAAAAGGTGCCTCCCACGATGGATGAGATCGCGCTCGCCGGAGGCCTGGTCGGCGAGCCGATCAAGCTCGTCAAATGCCAGACCGTCGATCTGGAAGTGCCGGCGACCGCGGAAATCGTCTTCGAAGGAATCGTCCCGACGCGCTACCTCGAAGAGGAAGGCCCGTTCGGCGAATCGATGGGTTACGTCGATCCCAGAACCTTGAGCTTTGTGTTCGAGCTGACGTGCGTGATGCACCGGAAAGACCCGATCTGGGTTTCGATCATCAGCCAGGTGACCCCGAGCGAAAGCTCCAAAATCAAGGCGATGGGAATGGGAACTTTGATTCAGCGATTCCTGCACCGCAAGGGTTTTCCCAACGTCCTTGAAGTCTCGCTCATGGAGCCGCTGGTCAACTTGCGCCCGTACGTGGTCTTGCGCATGAAGAAAAGAAACGATCAGGACCCGTGGGGCGCGATGGACGCCCTGCTCGAATACGGCGATCGGGTCGGCAAGCTCGTGATCGCCGTCGATGAAGACATCAACCCGCACGATCCGGTCGCGGTGACCTGGGCGATCACGCACCGGTCGCAGCCGCACAAAGATATCAAGGTCGTCGGCAACCGCCCTTTCGGCGCAACGCCGATCGGCATGGTTCTGGCGCACCCCTCGAGCCGCTACGACAAGATGGAGTCCTCGTTGCTGATCGACGCCACGCGCAAAGCCGATTTCCCGCCGCTCTCGCTTCCCCCCAGGCCCTACATGGAGCGCGCGCGCCGGATCTGGGAGGAGCTGGGCCTGCCGCAGCTCGAACCCCAGGAGCCCTGGCACGGCTACCTGATGGGACTGTGGCCCAAGGAACTGGAAGAGGAGGCGGAGCTCGCCGCGCGCGGCGAGTACGAGAAAGTCGGCGAGAAGCTCCGCCAGACCCGCGTCGAGGTGGGCGAAGGCGAGACATTTCAGTCGATGCGCGATAAGTGGGGCCGCACGCACGCCGGCCGAGCCATATAGCGCACTTATTTCGCCGCAAGAAATTCCTCCTTGAGCGCGTTCCCATGAAACAAAACATTGTCTTCATCGTGAACGACGAAGAGCACGAGATTCAGGTTGAAGCCAACAAGCTTTTACTGCACGCGCTGCGCGAAGACCTGGGACTCACGGGCACGAAAGAGGGCTGCAGCATCGGCGTGTGCGGCGCCTGCAGCGTGATCGTCGACGGCCGCCTCGTGAGCTCCTGCCTGACCTTGGCCGTCTCGTGCCGCGGCAAAAAGATTACCACGATCGAAGGCCTGGCGAAGGCCGGCCGGCTGCACCCGCTGCAGCAGGCGTTTATCGAGTACGGCGGCTTTCAATGCGGCATCTGCACGCCGGGCCAGATCATCGCCGCCAAGGCGCTCCTCGACGAAAATCCCTCGCCGACCGAAGACGAGATCAAAGAGTGGATGTCGGGAAATCTTTGCCGCTGCACCGGCTACTACAAGATCCTCGAATCCATCCTCGCCGTGGTCAACAACAAGATCAGTCCCGACTTTCAATTCCGGAAAAAGCAGCAGGAGGCGAAAATCCAGAGCCTGGACGTTTACAAGCCCGTGGCAAAAACCGAGTGACGGCGGCCGGCAAAACGGACTCTAAGGTTATGGCCAAAGCTGAAAAATTTTCCGTCATCGGCCAGAGGGTGCACCGGGTCGAGGGATACGAGAAGGTGACCGGCGAATCGCAGTTCATCGCCGACATCTCGCTGCCCGGAATGCTCATCGGCAAAATTCTCCGCAGCCCCTACCCTCACGCGCGCATCCTCAACATCGACACGAGCAAGGCCGAAAAGCTCCGCGGTGTCCGCGCGGTCGCCACGGCCGAAGACACGATCAAGCGCCCGTGGGGCGCCTTCTTCGCCGATCAGTACATCCTTTCCGTCGGCAAGGCGCGCTACGTGGGCGAAGAGGTGGCGGCGGTCGCCGCGGTCGATCGCGACACGGCCGAAGAGGCGATCGATTTGATCGAGGTCGACTGGGAGCCGCTGCCGGCGGTTTTCGACGCGGAAGAGGCGATGCGCGAAGGCGCGCCGCTGGTGCACGAGGATAAGGAGCGCAACATCGCGATGACGATCGACATCGAGCGCGGCAACGTCGAGCGCGCTTTCGCGGAATCGGACGTCATCGTCGAGGACACGTTCCAGAGCATGCCGCAGTGGCACTGCGCGATTGAAACGATCGGCAGCGTCGCCGAGTACGCGCCCAACGGCAAATACACGATCTACATGAATACCCAGACGCTCTTTATGGCGCGCTATCGGATCGCCGCGGCTCTCGGGGTGCGCGAGACCGACGTGCGCATCATCCAGAGCGCGGTGGGCGGCGGCTTCGGCGGAAAATCGTGCGACGACAACAACGCGCTCGTCGCGGCCGTGCTCGCGCGCAAGGCCGGCAAGCCCGTCAAGATCATCAACACGCGCGAGGAAGAGTTTCTCGCGGGCAGCCGGCCGCGGGTGTTCATGAAGATTGACGTGAAGCTCGGCTTCAAGAAAGACGGCCGCATTCGCGCCAAGCACATCCGGGTGATCGCCGACAACGGCGCCTACTCCGCCAAAGCGCCGGCGATCACCGGCGTCGCCGCCATGCGGCACGACACCTGCTACAAGTATTCCGATGTCAAAACCGAAGCCTACCTCGTCTACACGAACAAAATCCCGACCGGCGCCTTCCGCGGCTTTGGCAACCCTTCGGCCGAATGGGCGGTCGAGCAGGCGATCGATGAGGGGGCGCACGCGCTCGGGATGGACCCGCTCGACGTCGCGCGCATCAACGCCGCCGAGCCGGGGTACGTATCGCCGCACGGGAATCGGGTCACGAGCTGCGAGCTCAAGCAGTGTCTGGAGCTCACGGAAAAACTGATCGATTGGAAGAAAAAGCGCGCCGCGAAAAGACCCAACACCGGCCTCGGACTGGCGTGCACGGTCCACGTGAGCGGCAAGCGCCACTTCGGCGACTACGACGGCAGCTCCGCCACGATCAAAATCAACGAGGACGGCAAAGCGCTCATTCTGAGCGGCGAGGGCGAATGCGGCCAGGGCGTTTTTACCGCGATGTGCCAGATCGCCGCCGAGGAATTGGGAATCCCCGTCGAAGACGTGGAAATCTCGCGCGCGGACACGGATCTCACAACCTTTTGCCTGGGCGCGTTCGCGAGCCGGCTCACGTACGTGAGCGGCAATGCCGTGAGGGACGCGGCGGCCAAGGCCAAACGGCAGTTGTTCGAGCAGGCCGCGGAGATGCTCGAGGCCGATCCCGGCGATCTAATTGCGCGCGACGGGCGCATTTTCGTGCGCGGCGCGGAGCGCAAATCCGTTACCGTGGCGGAGGTCGCCCGCGCGCGCCTGTTCCGGCGCGGCGGCGCTCCGATCGTCGCTTCCGGAAGCTTTGACGCCGACTCGGTTCTCCCGGACAAGACGCGCTTCGGCAACGAATCGGGAGCCTACAACTACGGCGTCCAGGCCGCGGAAGTGGAGGTCGACCCGGAAACCGGCCAGGTCAAGATTCTCAATTTTGTTATCGCCTCGGACTGCGGCACCGTGATTTATCCCCTCGGCGCCGAAGGTCAAGTGGAAGGCGGATTTGCTCAAGGTCTCGGCTACGCTTTGATCGAAGGGCTCAGGATCGAGGAAGGTCGCCCGGTCAATCCCAACTTTTCCGACTACCGCATCCCCTCGATGCGCGACATGCCGCCGCTCAAGCATGTATTTGCCGAATCGTACGAGCCGACGGGTCCGTTCGGCGCGAAGGGCCTGGGTGAGCTGAACATGGATCCGACCGCCGCGGTCATCAGCAACGCCATCTTCGATGCCGTGGGCGTGCGCATCAAGACGCTGCCGATCACGCCCGAGAAGGTGCTGAACGCGCTCAGGCAAAAAGAAAAGAAGTGACGGCCGAGACGCATGCGTAGCTTTGAATACTTCGAGCCCGCGAGCATAGAAGAGGCCTGCGACCTCTTGCAGCGCTACGGCGAGGACGCGCGCCCGCTCGCCGGGGGAACGGCGCTCATCATCTGGATGCGCCAGCGGCTGCTGAATCCCAAGGTGCTGGTCAGCCTCGCGCGCATACCCGGATTCGAAAATATCCGGTTCGACCCGAAGCGCGGCCTTTTGATCGGCGCCGGCGCCCGGCACCGCGATGTCGAGCTCGATGCCTCGGTCCGCCAGCACTACCCCCTTCTCCATGAAACCTTTCGCAAGGTCGCGCAGCCGCGCATTCGCAACATGGCGACCGTCGGCGGAAACCTGTGCCAAGGCGATCCGCTGACCGACCCCGGCGCAAGCCTCCTGGCGTTGGACGCCAGCGTGACGCTTCAGAGCGCCAACGGCAAGCGCAGCCTGGCCTTGGAAGCCTTCTTCATCGACTACTATGAGACAGCGCTGCGGAGCGGGGAACTCTTGACCGAGGTCCACGTGCCGCCGCCCGCGCCCGGACTCAGCTGGGCGCACATCAAATTCACCCCGCGCAGCGTCGAGGATTTCGCCACGGTTGGAGTCGCCGTGGCCATGCAACACGAAGGCGAGATCTGCAAGGACATCAGAGTTGCGCTCAACGCCGCCGGGCCGAAAATCTTTCGCGCGCGCAAAGCCGAGCGCACCCTGCGCGGAGAAAAAATTACCGCAACGTCGATCCGGGAAATGGCCGAGATTGCCGCTTCCGAGTCCGACCCGATCGAAGACAACCGCGGCTCCGCCGAATATAAACGCGAGATGGTGAAAGTGATGGTGCGCCGCGCCGCCGCGCAGGCGCTGGGAAGATTGTAGTCTCAGGTTTCGGCCAGTTTTAATCCCCGCTTCTTGACAGCGGTTGCGCGTTTAGAGTATCGCTCAGTCACCAGAACGACACGGAGGTTCTATGCCCGTCAAGCGCATCGTCGTTAGCGAGCACCCCGCCATGAAAGGGGCCGGCGCCGGCAAGCACGAGCGGCTCTTGTTCAATTCGGACCACTACCACGTCTGGATTCACCACAGCGAGCCCGGCGACAAAGGGCCGATGCACCGGCACACGGCGGACCAGGCGTTTTACGGCTTGGAAGGCGAATGCTATTTGAACTTTCCGGACGGCACGAGAACGTCGATCACGCCGGGCGTGCTCGTGGTGATCCCGAAGGGACAGTACTACCAGCAAGAAGCGCCCGCCCATACCGGCTACATTTTTCTCGGCACCAGAGCCGAGACCTACGAGAACTCACGCTTCGGCCCGCAGGGCGAAGAAATCAAGGCGGGCGGCAAAGCCCCCAAGGATTATTGAGCGCCCGTCCGCGCTTCGATCGTCCGGCGGCCGCAGGGCGCTCTGCCGGACACGTCTCGCCTCCGCCTTCTCTCCGCTTCGCCTCGTCTGCCAGTTCAGAACTCGTAGGTAACTTGTGTAAAAAAACTGTAGGCCGTCTTGCCCGAGAGCGTTCCGTAGGCGCGCCCGGCGCGGAACGCGGCGCCGACCACCTCGATTTCCACGTTCTTCCATTCTTTGAATCCGAAGTAGACCATCCACTCTTGACCGATAGTTTTGTTCCTGCCATTCGGTTCCGCTTCGATGCGGCCGTCTCGCAGGAAAGGCGCCGCATGGTGTTGCCGAAAATGCCGGTAGGCAAACTCAACGTGGCTTTCCGACAAGAGCGGGAGTTGCACAGCCCAGACGGCAACGCCCAGATTGGAAAGCTCGGGCCGCAACAGCTCGCCGTAGGTCCGAAACTCTTCGTCGTTGGCCTGTAAACCGGTCTGGCGAAAAGCGCGATCCGAGCCCTTTTCCGGGCTCTTATCGCCCGACCCGAGAGCGTAGCCCAAAATAAAGGCCGGCCGGGCGGGCAGCGGCGTCGCCCAGCGTCCTCCGAAATCGACGGCCCAACCCAGCACGCGTTGCCGCCGGCGCGAGACAACAAGCTTGCGGTGCCCCGCTCCTTCGAGGTCCAGCAGCTTCTCTTCGCCCCCGACGACCGCCGCGTCCGCCCAATAAGAAAACTCGCCGTAGCCGGCGACAATCGCCAGGCCCATCGCGCGGAGCCCTCCCCACCAAAGCCGCGCATCGCTCTCGTCTTCCCGCGCTTTTCGCACGAACGCCCCGGTGGCCGGAGTCCGCGAGCTATCGTGCTGATGCAGAAAAAATAGGCTCAAGCGATGACCGTCGGCATAGCGCCAATCGGCCCGCGCGAGCACGCGCAAAACGCCTTCGTTTTCCGGGTCGACGAAATTCTCCGACGTCGATTCGGGCAATAGCTCCCGCGCCACGCCCAATTGCACAAACCACGGATGGGCGCGAAAACGGATGCCGATAGCGTCCAGCTCGTCGTCCCACCACCAGCGCCGCGGCTCCTCAAAGCTTTGCCGGCCGATTTTAAGCGTCAGGTTATGGCCAAACAGCCGGTCAAACCGAACCCACGTTTCGCCGCGCTCGAGCGCAAACTCGGACTTCCGACCGCCGCGCTGGCGGTAAATTTCGTGCTCGGCGAAGAGTTTGCCCTCGACGAGCAGAGACACCCAATCGTTGTACGGGTAGAACAACCGGAGCTGGAACTCCTGGTCCAAGTGCAAGACGTCGCTCCGCTGCCGCCGGTCGAGCGCAAAATTGTTTTGATAGTCGAACTTGACTTCGTATTCGCCGAAAATCTTGAGCGCCGTTCCTCTAGTCTCTTCGTCCTCCTCTTCGTCAGGTTCAGCGCGCGAACCGCGGAGCGCGCGATAGACCTCGGCCGGCAAGATCACCGGCACGCCAATCACATCCAATCGAGCCGAGCCGTCGGGGTTCTCCTTCACGTTGTTAACCGCCGCCATGATCCTGAGATAGTTCGGCTCTGCGGCCGCGTCGGCGCGCTCGATCACCGTCGCGCGCACCCTGCGCGGGCCGAGCAGTTGACATTCGATCTCGACGGAAGCGCCGACCTTTAAAGCTTCCCGCTTTAGGCGTACGAACTTGGTGGACTCCGACCACTCCACCGTGACCGGGCCGATCTGCAGAATTTTCTGCCGCGGATCGAGCGCGCTGATCCGACCCTCGATTTCGATCTCTCCTGGCTGCACGTCGGCTTCAGCCGGATCGATCGTCGCGCCGCGCAAAATCCCGCCCGACCAGACGCCGGTGATATCGTACTGCGCGTTCTCGACGAGTTGCGCTCTTATGTCGCCCGCAAAGCCGGCGAGCAACAATAGGCCGGTGGCCCAAGACAGACGCATTGCCGCAAGACCGGGCGTGAAACCGCCGCTGGCTCCATTCCTCCGAGCGCCTAAAGACTGCCCGCATTTCATCGCCGGCGCAACCGGGGTAAAGCTACGAGAGCTCAGCCTTCGGCGAACGCTTCGCTCCCGTTCGCCTTCCTTGGATCTTCAAGGCGCAACCGCTTTTGCGCGCTGGGCCGATGACAGGGCGTCTCAATCGTCGTCGTCGACGATGTTCCGGCCAAACTGAACAAGGACGAGCACATCGTCCACCGTCAGCCCCACCCCCGGACAGTAGATCTTTTCGCTCTCCGCGCCCGGCTCCAGAGGAGTCGTCTCGACTACTTTCACGCAGTTGTCGAAAGTGCCCGCCGCTGTGTCCACCGCAAGCCCCATCTCGACATGCTCCGCTTGATCCATCGCGTTGGGCGCTAGTTCTTGAAAATATCTCGAACCCAACAAAAAAGTTCCGGGCATAATAATTCCCGGCAGCGCGCCATCGACCCCCGCACGCCAAGCGCCGGAATGGTCCGGCTCGCCCCCGTTACAGGTAAAGCCATTCCCGTTGGGCTCAAGACCATCCTCGCAGATATCGACCTCCTCGCCGAAATACACGACGTCGTTGGTCTTGTCGCAGATCGCGAAAAAGTTTCTCGAAACCTCGACCAAATCGCCGTTCACGGATTCCCGTTCTTCCACGACTCTCGTTTTCACCCGACCCAGCCCGGGAACATCCACGGTTTCGGTGTCTTTCAGTACCGTGACCACGAGCCGGACTTGTTCTCCGTCCTCCTGGCCTTCCAATACCAGCTGATAGCCGGGTTGGAGAATGAAGTAAGCATTTGCCCCCTTGTTTTTGAATTTGCAGTCCCCGAAGCGAAAGTTGGTGGTGAACTCGGAATCCGCGGCTTGAGCGGCTGCCGCGCCAACAGACAATACGAGCCCGAGCGCCGGGAACAATAAGATGACGAAGCATTTCGTCAAACCAAAGACATCGCGCGTGCACTTCAGCATATAGACCTCCTAAAAAAACTATTTGAACCACACGCTAGCAACCTAGAATCACCCGAAGATGATCCGAAAGTTACCGTTTGGTAATGTTGAGTGAGGGAGTGTGTGAACCCTTCGACAAGCTCAGGACAGGCCCTTCGACAAGCTCAGGACAGGCGGCCAAAGGTTCGACTTGGTGAAATGCTGTCCGCTTGTGATGAGCGTGGCGCGCGCCATGAGCGGCTTTCCAGAGAGAGGAACTAAGAATCAGCGCTCGCGCGCGGGAAGGTGACGGTAAAGGTAGTGCCGAGATTGGGCGTGCTCGTGACGGCGATGTCCCCGCGATGGGACTGCACGATCGCTTTCACCAGACTTAACCCCAGACCAACTCCGGGACGAGAGCGGCTCCGATCACAGCGATAAAAGCGCCTGAAGATTCGCGGGATCTCTTCCTGAGGGATTCCGATGCCCGTGTCCTTAACCGAGAGGGCCGCCCGGTTGTCGTCGCGGTTGACAGAAACCGTGACGGTCCCGCCCGGCTCGGTATAGTTCAAGGCGTTGTCGATCAGATTGGCCACCATGCGCTGTAGCGCTTGGAGCTCGCCGCGAACCCTGCCGCCGTCCTGTATCTGGGCGACCAGGGCGATCCCTTGATCTTCGGCCACCGGTTGAAACAAGTCGCAGGCGTCGCGCGCCACCTTGGCCAGATCAACCTCGCCGGCCATCGGCCTTCCGGCCAGCGCTTCGGCTTCGGCGATGTACAGCATGGTGTTGATCATCTCGAGCAGCCGGTCGCAGTCCTCGACCGTACTGGCGGCGGCGGCTTCGTACTCGTCGATCGTTTTTCCGATCGTTAACGTCATCTCGGCCATGCCGCGGATGCGCGTGATGGGACTCCTGAGATCGTGGGCGATGTTTTCTGTCATTTCCTTCATCTCGGTGACGAGAGCCTGAATGCGGTCAAGCATGCTGTTGAAGGTCGCCGCCAGCTTGTCGATCTCGCTGCCGCGCCCTTTCACGGGAACGCGCTGGCTCAAGTCGCCTCCCGCTATGATCCGAGCCGTGCGGGTAACCTCTTCGACGCTCGCCAGCGCGCGCTTTGCCATGAACCATCCGATCAGCGCGGCGAAAAGCATCACCGCCGCCACGGTCGTGCCGAAGATCCCTTGGAACCGGGCGAGAAATTCGTCGTCGTCCTCCAGGGACCAGCCGACCTGCAGCACCGTGTCGGCGTTTAACGGACCGTACATGATGCGAGCTTTGTGCTCCCGGCCGCCAAACGCCAGCGTCTCGAACACGTGGGGCTCGCCCCCGGCTAGGCGCTTCAAAGCGTCG
Source organism: Candidatus Acidiferrales bacterium (assembly GCA_035559995.1). Taxonomy (GTDB): domain Bacteria; phylum Desulfobacterota; class Binatia; order UBA9968; family UBA9968; genus DATMAM01. The sequence continues at coordinate 11,370 of DATMAM010000023.1, read as the reverse complement.
CCGCTTACGCTCACCTGTCCCCAGGGAGCGAGACTGGACGACGCCAGAGCATACCCATCCCTCGTCAACAGCCGGTAGAAAACCTTGCTCTCGCCGTCATCCTTAGCCTCCAAGACCATGGCCCGTTTGACCGCGTCGAGTCCCCGCTGCGCCAAAAGCGCGGCGAATTCGCCGACGCTCTCCCGCAGCTCGGCGTCCGTGCGCGCGCGCACAATGGACGTGATCCCGACATAAAAAAAGAAAAACGCCAGAAGAGAAGACGCCGTAAAAACGCCCGCGTACCAGAGCGTGAGGCGGAAGACCAGCGTGTGGCGCAGGCTAAGGACGTTCCTTAAGAACATATCCGACGCCACGAATGGTATGGATGAGCTTTGCGCCGCCCGAGCCCTTCTCGATCCGATCCCGCAGCCTGCACACGCATGCTTCGACGACGTTGGTGTGGGGATCGAAGTTGTAGTCCCAGACATGTTCCATGATCATCGTTTTGGAAACGACTCTTCCCGCATTGCGCATGAGATATTCGAGGAGCGCAAACTCCCGCGGTTGCAGATCCAGCTTCACGCCGCCGCGCGTGACCTCGCGCGTCAGCAGGTTCAGCGACAGGTCTCCGACGGTCAGGCTGGTCGGCTCGGAAACGCCGCTCGCCCTGCGCAGCAGCGCCTGAATGCGCGCCAGGAGCTCCGAGAAAGCAAACGGCTTGGTCAGATAGTCATCGCTTCCGGTCTGCAGCCCCTTGACGCGATCGTCGGTCGATCCGCGCGCGCTCAGCACGATCACCGGGAGCTGGCTGTTCTTGCGGCGCAGCCCGCGAATAAGCGCCAGCCCATCGAGCTTCGGAAGCATGATGTCGACGATGGCGGCGTCGTACGGCTCGTTCAGAGCCATCCACAGGCCCTGCTCGCCATCCGCGACATGGTCGACCGCGTAGCCGCTCTGCTTGAGGCCCTTTAAAATAAAGGAAGCGGTCCGCTCGTCGTCCTCGACCAAAAGCAAACGCATACTTGAGAAGCCCATGCCAACGGCGGCTTGATCGTAGCCAAATTGCCCGGATCGATCAAACCGGTTGCCAGGTCACGACACGTTGAACGAACTTCGCCGCGCGCCTGCGGATGCGACTCTACGGGAGCGACGTTAACGGCGAGATGATGCGAAAATTACCGTTTCGTAAAGTATCCGGGTGGCTCCCGCAGATGCCTCCTTGATAATCGCAGGGAAAAGTCCTATGAGGAGGGCAAGCCAGACCAGGAGGGATGGGTATGCATAGCAAAGCACTTGCCGGTATCGGGCTTTTCGCGGCTGTTTCTTTCCTGACGCCCGGCGCGCAGGTCGGGGCGCAGCCGTACTACCAAGGCAAGACGATTAAATTGGTTCAGGGGCGCGAGCCGGGAGGTTCGGGAGACATACGATCCCGGGCTGTCATACCCTTTCTGCAGAAATACATTCCCGGCAATCCGAACATCGTGAACGAATTCATGCCGGGCGGCGGCGGGCGCAAAGCCGCCAATTATCTCTTTAACACGGCGCGCCCAGACGGGCTCACCATCGGCCATGTTAGCAGCGGTATTTTCACGACCGCCGTCCTGGGCGAGACCGGAGTTCAGTACGACGTCGACAAATTTCATTGGTTGGGGGCCACCGACAGCGCGTTCCATTACGTTTTCTTAACGCGCAAGGAGCTCGGCCTCGCAACGATAGAAAAGCTTCAGAGCTACCCCGGACTTCGAATTGGTGCCACCTCCATTGGGCATACCACCTACACGTTCGGACGCACCTTTGCCTGGCTATTAGGGCTCAAAGATCCCAAATTTGTCCTGGGCTACTCGTCTCTCGAAGTCGATGCGGCCATCGCGCGGGGCGAATTGGACGCGCGCAGTAACAACAGCGCTGAGGTGGTTCGGCGCAATCCCGCGGTGCTCAAAAAAGACGCCCCGGTCGATTTCATCGCGATCCTTAAGATCCCAAGGGAAGACAAGGAGCCGAATTTCGATCACTTGCCCGAGCTCGACAACTTTGTGAAGTCGGAGAGGGAGCGGCGCTTCCTCGCGCTCGTACGCGCCACGAGAAGCGTGGGGACGCCCTATCTTCTGCCCCCGGGCACGCCTAAAGAGCTCGTGCAAATTCTCCGCGACGCGATGAAAAAAACTTTTCAAGATCCCGAGTTCCACAAGGAATTCAAGAAGCTGACCGGAGACGATCCGAGCCCGATGATGCCCGAGGTGCAGCAAGAGATCGTGAGAGGCGTGCCGCGCGACGCCGAGACCATTGAGTTGTTCAAACTCATTAACGGCAACAAGCCGCTGCCGCCGCGCTAATTCGTTCGAGCCGGCCTGAAACGTGACCGGTTGGCGAAGCGCTCGCCCGGCGTGTATTCGCAGCCAAGCGCTCCTGGTCATCCGACGATTCCTATCGAACCAAGCTGGGTCGGCCCGCCCTAAATTGCTTCGCCCGAGCTTCCCGTTCGCAGAATAGCCCCGTCATGGGCTTTTGACGGTCTATGTCCCGCCCCCGGCCGCTGGTCAGTCGCGGCCGCGCGCGATTGACCTGATCCCGCCGCGGCAGTAACTTCGCGCTCATAAAGAGTCGCAAATTTGAATCGACAAATCTTCTCCGCCTCTTCGACGGCGCTCAGGTCGTGTTTTTTTCAAAGAGGGGAAATCGCTCCCTTGGCAAAGGGAGGATAGGAGTTTTTTTCCAAAAAGATCGTACCGTACAATATGAGACTCTTTAACCAAGGAGGAGTCGTTTATGGCCCGGCCCGTAAAAGAGTTCGAGGTTCACCCGTACGTGCAGTTCATGACGGACAAGTACAACGCGTACCGGAAATGGATCGAATCGGAAGGCGTGCCGATTATCGGCGGCGCCTTCGTGCAGGACGTCCGCGCCGAAAAGCTCGGCTACTGGAAGAGGAAAGGTTGCAACGGCGCCATTTGCACTTTTTCCGATCAGATGGTCGCCGACGCTTATATCGCGGAGATCGAGCCCGGCAAGAGCACCAAACCGCAACGCCAGCTTTACGAAGAGATCATCACGGTCGCCGCCGGGCGCGGCGCCACGACCGTTTGGTACGATGATACGCCGAAGCGGACCTTCGAATGGGAAAGGGGATCGACGTTCGCGATACCGCTCAACGCCTGGCATCAGCATTTCAACGCGAGCGGCACCGAGCCGTGCCGCTATTTCGCGCTCACCAGCCAGCCGGTCGCGTTCGAGCTCTTCCGCGAGCCGGAATTCATTTACAACACGAGCTATCGTTTTAAGGATCGCTTCGATCCCGCCGACGCCGAATTCTTCTCGCGGGAAGGAAAATATTTCACCGAATACTACGGCGGCATTCTCCACACGAACTTCATCCCGGACATCCGCAGGATCAACCTGGTGCCGCGCGACAAGCGCGGCAAGGGAACGCGCAACATGTACATTCACATGTCCGGCAGCGCCATGCTCGCCCACGTCTCGGAATTCCCCGTCGGGAGATACAAGAAAGCGCACCGCCACGGCCCGGGAGCCCACGTCTTCTTGCTCGATTCGACCGGCTACACCCTGATGTGGAAGGAGGGCGAAAAGCCGCAGCGCTACGACTGGCACGAAGGCACCTGCATCTCGCCGCCGGCGGGCACGTGGCACCAGCACTACAACACGGGCAACCAGCCCTGCAAGTTCGTCGCCCTTCACGCCAATACCGCGGTCCAGAGAGAGGAAGGAGGCGTCGAGCAGATCGAGTTCGAAGACGAAGACGAGTCTCTGAGGAAAATGTACGAAGAGGAGTGCGCCAAAAACGGCGTCAAGGTCGCTATGGATCAGTAAGGCAGCCGCGTCCCGGCTCCGGCTTCCAGGGCGCGGCGGTAGATCCAATCGGCAAGCGCGACATCTTGGTTGACCAGACCAATGGCGCGGATGAAGATTCTCTCGCGCTCGGACTGGCGGCCGGGCTTTTTGCCCGCGAGAAGCTCCGGCAGCTCCGCGTAGAGGTCTTTCTCGTTCAAAAAGCCCTCCTTGAGCATCCGCTGCAGATCCGACTTGTTTTTGCAATGCGCCCAGCTATCGACGATAAATTTGTCCGCCTTTTTGTAAACGTCGCTTTCCATCTCCTGGTTCTTGCCGATCGAGTACGCGGTGGCACCCGCGCCGAGCCAAGCGAATTTTACGATCGGCGCGGCGGTGGTCGTCGCTGACACGACGATTTCCGCGCCGTCGAGCGCTTCTTCCGTAGAGTCTACGGGACGAATATTAAGTCTGTATTGGCGTCCGACTTCTTCGGCAAACTTGTGCCTCGATTCCGCCGTGCGCGACGTGACCCGGATTTCTTTTAATGCGAACGCCTTGGCCATCACCGGCACGGCCGCGCGCGCGGTATCGCCGGCGCCGAGCATGGCCATCGTCGCGGCTTCGGTCCGGGCGAGCAGCCGCATCGCCACCGTTGCGGCCGCGGCGGTGCGCACGGCATGGCACCAGTCTTCGTCCATGATGGCGCAAATCTCGCCGCCCTCGCGGTCGCTCAGGATTAAAATCCGGCGCGGGCCGCGCGGCGGCCTTGCGGGGTCGCGGCTGCCGCCTGCGGCCTTGATCGAGCGGATGCGAAACCCGGCGACCGGCGGCGCTTTCAGCGCGCAGCCCGTCACCCACGACTGCCAGCCCTCCTCGGGCTTGACGGCGAGATCCTCCGGCACCGACCAGACAACCCGCCCCGCGCTATGGTCGCGCAGCGCCTGCTCGGTGATTTCGATCGCGCGCCCGAGATCGAGGATTTCCTTCACGTCCTCGTTGGAGAGATAGAGAATACCTGTTTTCGACATTTTTATTTTCGCCCGCGCGCAATTCCGGCCCCGCCTTGACGGAACCGCTCATGATTCCCGAATGCCATTATCGGGAATCCGGAATTCGCAGATTTTGATGCTGCAGGGGAATGACGGAGCGGGACAGAGTTCGGTCGAGAGCTGAACAAGCGCGGAATCGCGCCTTTTCGATCCAAAATCTGCCGCCCCGAATATCTCAATCGGGGGCCTGGGCCTGGCTCTTTGTGGATTAGCCCTTTTGGCCAAATGACAAGACAGCTTAATCAGCTTCACTTAAAGTTTTTGCCTCTGCTTACTCAATGATCCTCAAATCCCGGCAACCGCTGGTCAAAAATTCCGGCCCTTTCTCAGTGATCAAGACATCTTCCTCCAGATGACACGCCGACCTCTCCGTGCGAACTTTCGGTTCGAGCGCGAGAATCATTCCCGGCCGGTAAAGTTCCTTCTCGACCTCGTTGAGCGAGGGCGGCTCGGCGCGCGACATGCCGATGCCGTGGCCGATGCGCTTGGGGCTCTCAACGGCGTGAAAACCGCGCTTGAGGAGCTCCCGGTTGGCCACGCGCGCCACCTCGGCAATCGGGGTGCCGGGCTGCATCGATTCGAAGCAGAGCTGGATCACGTCGCAGGCGGTCGCGTGCTCTCTTTTTTGTTCGCTCGTCGGCGCGCCGAATATCGCGTGGCGCGTCACGTCGCCGTAGTAGCCTTCGTAGCAGGCGCCGAAGTCTGCGATCATGCGCTCGCCCTTGGCGTAGCGGCGATCGTCGTAACGGGTCGACTGGTTGAGCATGAGAAAGCCCGGATGGCGCGGGTGGGCCCCCTCTTCGATCAGCGAGATAAACAAACGGTCCGCGACCTCGCGCCGCGTCATGCCCGGCTTTAGCTGCGTGAGGCAGCGCTCGTACGCCTTGACGGAAATCTCGCACGCCTTGCGCATGAACTCGATCTCGCGCGCGCTCTTGATGAGCCTCATCTCGGTCAGCGCCCGCGTCCCGTCTTTGATCTGAGCCTTGGGCAGAGCTTCGGTCAGCCGGGTAAGATAGTTCACGGGAAAGCCGAGACGCTGGTCGTCGCCAAGCTCGAAACCGAGCCGCGCCTCGCCGAGCCCCATCTCTTTCAAACACCCCGCGATCATCTCCTCGGGAAACGGCACGTCGATGTAAGCGCGCACCTCGCCGACCCACGGCAGCTGCCGCGCCTTGGCCTTGTCGTTTTCATAGACCAAGAGCATCGGCTTGCCGCTTTTCGGCAAAAAGCAGATCTGCGGCCGCTGGATGTGGTCCAGCTGATAGCTGATGAGGCCGGTGAAGTACCAGTAATTGTTCTTTTCCGACACCACGAGCGCGTCGAGGCCGTCGCGCTCCATCAGCGCGCGGGCGCGCTCGTAGCGGTCCGCGTATTCTTGCTCCGGAAAAGGCGCCTCTGTTGCCGCCATGATGAGCCTCCGAATCGCGCTCGGGAATTCTCGCCGATCGTACCGAGATTCGTCGCGAAAATCGAGCCTCGTCTCTGCTCGGGGCGGCGTTTTCGCATCCCCTCGGCGTTTTCCTCTCTTGTAGTCGCCGAACGGCCGGTGGTAATTTTGTCGCGCGAGCCCATAGCGCCGTGCATCGAAGCCAAGCGGATCACGCTCACGTTTACGTCCAGGAACAGGGACCCGGTGACGGCGCTCCAGGGCTTCGAGCTTGAGGTCTCCAAACACCGAGCTGTCTTTCCTGGGCGGGAAATTATCCCGAGCAGTTCCGAAGGGCAACGGCCGTCTCGCGGCGATGCAAAAATATCGCGGCGCACCGCCGGCCAAAAGCGCCGGTCCTCCCCTGCTGGTTGACATAAAAGCCGTCTTCGACTACGTTCGCAGCGCCACCAAAGGACTCGGAGGAACAATGGCCTACGACCTTATCGTCAGAAACGGTAAAGTGATCGACGGTTCCGGGATACCCGCCTTTCACGCCGACCTAGCCATCAGCGGCGATCGGATCGCCGAGATCGGACGGGTGCGCGGCAACGCCCGACGCGTTCTCGACGCGGATGGCCTGGTCGTCGCGCCGGGCATCATCGACAACCACACGCACTACGACGCCCAGGTCACCTGGGATCCGCTTTGCACCTTCTCCTGTTACCACGGCGTAACCACGGTCGTCATCGGCAACTGCTCGCTCGCGCTGGCTCCGGCCCATGAGGCGGATCGCGAGGTGCTGGCGAGCGTGCTGTCGCATGTGGAGGCGATCCCGCTCGAAGCCATACAGTGCGGCGTAAAGTGGTCGTGGGAGACGATCCCGCAGTACCTGAACGCTCTCGACCGGCGGCTGGGGATCAACGTCGCGGCCTTGATCGGCCATTCCGCCGTGCGCCGTTACGTGATGGGCGAGGCCGCGCAGGAGCGACCCGCGACGGAGAGTGAAATTCAGGCCATGAGGGCCATCGTCCGCGACGGGATCGAAGCCGGCGCCGTGGGCGTCTCGTTCGAGCGCAACATGCGCCACTTCGACTGGAACGGCCGGCTCGCGCCGACCAATCTCGCTTCGGACGACGAGATCTTCGCGGTCGCGGGCGTGGTGGACGAAGCGGGACGCGGCGTCGTCCAGTGCGGCGGCGATCGCAAGCTCGGCGCCCGCCTGGCGCGGGCAATCCGCCAGCCCGTCTTCTACGGCAACATCACCCAGCAGGCGGTCGCTCCCGACCGGTGGCGCGAGCAGTTGGCGGAAGCCGAAACGATGATGCGCGAAGGGCACCGCGGCTATCAGTTCGTAATGCCGCGGCCGGGGGACCTCCGCTACACCTTAAAGACCGCGCAGCACTTCGACGCCATGCCGACGTGGAAGTCCGTGATGCTCCTGCCCCTGGAGGAACGCAAACGAGCCTTTCGCGACCCTGAGGTCCGCGCCAAGCTTCACTTCGAAGCCGTCGAGACGCCGCACGATCCCGGCCGAATCGGCGACTTCACGCGCCGCTGGGATTTGCAGTACGTATTTCGGCCCGCGCTCGCGAAAAATGAGCATCTCAAAGGAAAAAGCGTGGCCGAGATCGCGCGCGCGCAGGGGAAAGACGTGCTCGACGCGTTTCTCGATCTCGCTCTCGAGGAGAATCTTGAGACCGAATTCGAGCGACGTGAAGTCAACAGCGACGAGGCCGCCATGACGGCGCTGCTCACGAGCCCTTACACCGTGATCGGCCAGTCGGACGGCGGCGCGCACGTCGTCTTTCGCACCGATTACAGCTACTCCACCTACTTTCTCTCCCACTGGATTCGCGAAAAGGGAATCATGTCGCTCGAGGAGGCGATCCGAAAGCTCACTTTCATTCCTGCCTCGCTCTTCGGTTTGTACGACCGCGGGCTCCTGCGCCCCGGTATGGTCGCGGACGTGATGGTGTTCAATCCCGACACGATCGCGCCGCTCGAGCCGGGAGAGGCTTACGATCTCCCCGGCGGCGCCAAGCGCCGAAAGCAGCTGGCCCGCGGGATCGAATGGACCGTGGTCAACGGGGAGATTCTCTTGGAGAGAGGCGAGCACACGGGCGCCTATCCCGGTAAGGTCGCGCGAAATGTGAATCCTGCGCGCCAATAGCTGGTCGCAATTGGAATTCCTGGGTCGGCCCTCAGCCTTCAGCGCTTCCGCGCCTTCTTGAACCGGTGACCGGCCCATCGTCTTGCGCTGCTGCCGTCTATGTAATACAGTTTGGCCCGTGAAAACCATCACCGTACGACTGCCGGAGGCACTCGTAGCAGAAATTGAAGCGGAATCCCGGGGACGAAAGTGCTCCAAATCTGATGTTGTCCGCGAGCGCCTGCAGGGGTCCGGTCGCTCTAAAGGAGGGCGATCCAGGCCCCTTAGCGGCATCGCCGACCTCATCGGCTCGGTGGACGGCCTCCCTTGCGATCTAAGCGCGCGCAGGAAACCCTACTTAAGAGCTACGGGATATGGCCGGAAATCTGCTCGTTGATGCCGGTTTTTTAGTGGCCTTACTTAGCCGCCGCGATTCGTATCACCGGTGGGCAGTCACCCAGGCTGCCCAACATGCTCCTCCCTGGCGCACTTGCGAAGCGGTTCTATCGGAAGCCTTCCACCTTGTGGGTCGCCGTGGAAACGCCGCCCTCAGCAGCCTACTTCACCGGCGGGCCGTTGTTGTGAATTTCGATTTCAACAACAACATCGAATCCGTGCTGAGGCTTTTGCGGAAATACCTTGACGTGCCGATGAGCCTCGCCGATGCGTGTTTAGTGCGCATGACCGAAATACTATCCGAGCCGCTGCTACTTACGACCGATTCGGACTTCCGTCTCTATCGCCGCCATAGTCGGCAGGTGATTCCGTGTGTGATGCCCTCTCGATGACGCGTAAACTTGAGGAAGCCCATGACGTTCGGCCCCATGTTCAGCGGAAGAGCGTAACGGCTTTCGCAAGGGAAATGACAAATGCGCAACGGCGTAAAAGTCTTTGATTGCGATACTCATCTTCGGCCGACCGCGGAAACCATCATTCCCTACCTGGATCCGGAACTGCGCGAGCAAGCGCATGGGTGGGGCAAGGTCCCCGTGAAAATCGGCATGGCCGGAGAACGCTATGAGCCTCCGCTCAGGCATTATTTCCGTTTTCGCACCCGCGACGAGGGCTGGAACAAGGAGTCGATGCGGATGCTCGGGCAAGCGGCGGCGCCGGCACACGGCGAGCGCGCGTTTCAGAAATTCATGGGGACAAAATTTCCGCGTTACGGCGGCGGCGATTTCGATGCGGAGGCGCGCATCCGCGACATGGACGAAGAAGGAGTCGACGTGCACATGATGGTGCCGGGCGGCATCCCGAGCACCGACGACGCCGATCTCGAGATGGCCTTCATTCGCGCGCAGCACCGCTATCTTGACGACTTCACCGGGAAGTATCCGCACCGCCTCAAATCGCTCATCATCGCAAGCGGGCTGTGCGTCGAAGAGTCCGTCCGGGAGATCAAAAAATGGAGCCGGAGCGCCTGGGCGGTGGGCGTCGAACCGCGGCTCGCCCTTGATCAGCCGCTGGATCATCCCGATCTGGAGCCCATCTGGAAGGCCGCTGACGAAGCCGGCCTTGCGATCGTTCACCACAGCTTTTCTTTCGGCTTCCCCGGCTATCGGGATCTTTGGGACAACCGCTTCATCGGCCGGCTCGCGTCTCATCCCTGGGGCGCGATGCGCGCGATCCCGGCCTTCTTTGGCGCAGGCATTCTCGACCGCTACCCGAACATTCGCTTCGGCATTCTTGAGTCCGGTTTCGGCTGGCTTCCGTTTTGGGCAAGCAGAATGGACGATCAAGCGATTTATATCGGCGAAGGGTCGATACCCAAGAATCTCAAGCACAAGTTCAGCGAGTACCTGGTTGGCGGCCGCTTCTTCGCAGGCATCGTCATTCACGAAGGCGAGAAGCTGGCCAAAATGGTCACCGACTTTCTCGGCGACCACATCCTGATGTACGCCTCGGACTATCCTCATGCGGAGTCGCGTTTTCCCGAATCTGTGGACAAGGTGCTGTCGTGGCGAAGCCTGGGCGACGAAGCGCTGCGCAGGCTCATGTGGGACAACGCGGTCAGATTCTACGGCGAGCCTTGAGAGTAGACCGGGGACGAGTCAGCGCCTGCCGATCTTCGCCGCACCCCAACCGGCCGCAGAGATTTCCCGCCGCGCGTAAACATTGGATCCCTTAAGACCGACCGGATTCACCTTCTGCCCGTGATCATCGATCGGTCGCAAAGATGCGTTCTTGCGCGTGCGGCTTTTTTCAGCTCCGCCTTGAAGGCCGGTCGGGCCGCCGCTAAATCTCACAAGAGGCAAGCTTTCCAGGCGCTGGAGGTGTTCGATGGAAAAAATTCAGCAGATGAGCCGCAGGACGTGGTTGGCTCGAATCGCCTTGGGCGGTTTTGCGCTCTGGAGCGAACTCAATTTCGGCTTCGGGCGCAGGGGCTGGGGAATCGCCATCGGCGATCGTGATCTTGCAAACGGACTCGCCCATGCTCAGAGCCTGGGGCCGGCCAAAGCCCTGCGCGTCGACATGGGTTTCGTCAATGCCTACGTGCTTGTCCGGGGCAAAGAAGCCGCGCTGGTCGATACGGGCACGGCGGGAAATGGACCGAAGATCGCGGATGTCATCCGCAGCGCCGGCCTGAATTGGGACGCGGTTCACCACGTGATCCTGACCCACTACCATCCCGATCATATCGGCAGCATCGAGGAGGTATGGCAGGCCGCGGCCAAGGCCACGGCATACGCCGGCGCCGCGGACATCCCGCAGATTAAGTCGTCGCGCCCTCTCAAGGCGATCGCCGACAACGACGAAGTGTTTGGCCTCCGCGTCATCGCGACGCCCGGCCACACGCCGGGTCACGTGTGCGTGTTCGATCCGGTCGCGTCGCTGCTTATCCTGGGCGACGCCATGAACAACGTCGGCAACCATCTGACGGGTCCCAATCCTCAGTACACCGCCGACATGGCCCTTGCGAACCGGAGCGTCGAGAAGCTCGCGAAGCTTAAGTTCGAGCGCGCCCTGTTCGGCCACGGCGAACCGATCGACAAGAGCGCCTCGCAACTCATCGCCAAACTCGCCGCCGCCCTCTG